>NZ_AP040333.1:4800000-6135264 GCF_055384815.1 Mycobacterium toneyamaense | reverse complement strand
CCGTCGTGCTCGTGTTTTGCATGCAGGAAGCCCGCGCGCTGAGGCTCGTCACAGGAACGTCTGTGGGCTCGTAGCGTCGGGACCTCTCTGGCTTGTTGTCTGGCGCCGTCGTGCAACGGCATTGGCAGAAGCTAACAAGTTTTCGGTTCGTCCGCCAACCGTTCGGCAACATTGGTTCGAGGTTCTTGGGCGTGTCGGCTTGCCACGTTGCGAGTGGGACAACTGTGACGAACTCATGTGCGATCCGCCTCGCTTCTCGCTACGAAGCGGTAACGGTTGCTGACGTGGGACAGCGAGGTTTGACCCGGAGAATTCAGATCAGTACCCTCGAACAGTCGCCCACACGTGGTGATACGGCTGCGACCGGGGAAGTTCTGCCACGAACTTCGATCGGTACCGCGCCGGCTAGCAAGCAAGATGCGTGCGCTTACCAGCGACGACCGTGCCCACCGGCATGACTCGTTCATGTCGGTGGCGAGTGCGGGCGTCACATAGTTGAGGAGATATAGCCGTGGCCAAGGGCAAGCGGACTTTCCAGCCGAACAACCGCCGTCGGGCTCGTGTGCACGGCTTCCGTCTGCGTATGCGGACCCGTGCCGGCCGCGCCATCGTGTCGGCACGTCGCGGCAAGGGCCGTCGCTCTCTCACTGCGTGACCTGACGCAGGATCGAAGCACCGTGCTTCCGGCTCGTAACCGGATGACGCGCTCGACAGACTTTCGAGTCACCGTGAGCCGCGGTGTGCGCTCGGCGCAACGGGATCTCGTGGTGCACTCATTGGCACCACGAGATTTTGGCGATGCCGAGTCAAACACCGAGCAGGCGCCGAAAGTCGGTCTCGTCGTAGGTAAATCGGTCGGCAACGCCGTCCAGCGACACCGGGTGTCCCGTCAGCTCCGTCATGCCAGCCGGGATCTGCTGGCCGAGCTGCAGTCCGGTGAGCTGCTGGTGATCCGGGCCCTGCCCGGCAGTCGTGAAGCTGCCACCGCCACGCTGCAGGACGAACTGCGAGTCGCAGTGCGGCGCGCTCACGCGAAGTCCGGATCCCGGCCATGAGTCAGCGGCTGGCCCGCGGGCTGATCTTTCTCATCGAGCTGTACCGCAACATGGTGTCGCCGATGCGTCTGCCCAGCTGCCGGTTCAGCCCCACCTGTAGCCAGTACGCCGTCGAGGCACTCACCGAACACGGATTGTTCCGTGGTTGTTGGCTGACGACAGTCCGGCTGGCCAAGTGTGGCCCGTGGCATCACGGGGGATGGGACCCCATTCCCGAAAGACGGTCCGCGGCAACCGCCGCGCAGTCAAGGAGCGATTCGCTTGTCTTTTAACTGGTTCAGTCTGGACTACATCTATTACCCGGTATCCGGGATCATGTGGCTCTGGTACAAGCTTTTCGGCGCGATCCTGGGTGCGGAGAACTTCTTCGCCTGGGGCCTGTCGGTGATGTTCCTGGTGTTCACCCTGCGCGCCATTCTGTACCGGCCGTTCGTCCGCCAGATCGAGACCACCCGGCAGATGCAGGAACTGCAGCCCCAGATCAAGGAACTGCAGAAGAAGTACGGCAAGGACCGCCAGCGGCTCGCACTCGAGATGCAGAAGCTGCAGAGCGAACACGGTTTCAACCCGCTCCTGGGCTGTCTGCCGATGCTGGCGCAGATTCCGGTGTTCCTGGGCCTGTTCCACGTGCTGCGTTCGTTCAACCGCACGGAGGGCGCCGGGATGGGCATCGGTGCCCAGGCGCTGTCCATCGAGCAGAACCGGTCGATCGGCAACTACTTCTTCAGCGCCACCGACGTCAGCCACTTCCTGAACACGGACCTGTTCGGTGCGCCGTTGGGCGCCACCATGATTCAGACTGGTGAGAGCCTCAAGGCGTTCGCGCACTTCGATCGGATGTCGGTGATCCTCGTCGGCATTCCGCTGATGATCGTCTCGGGTATCGCGACCCACATGAACAGCCGCGCGTCGGTGGCCCGGCAGAGCCTGGAAGCCCAGCAGAACCCGCAGACCCAGCTGATGAACAAGCTGGCGCTGTACGTGTTCCCGTTGGGTGTCGTGGTGTCCGGCCCGTTCTTGCCGATCGCCATTCTCATGTACTGGGTGGCCAACAACATCTGGACCTACGGCCAGCAGCACGTGGTGTTCAACCGGATCGAGAAGCGTGAGGCGGAGGAGAAGGAACAGGCGATCGCACGCCGTTCCGCCAATGCGCCGGCACCCGGTGTGAAGCCGAACCGGTCCAAGAAGGGCAATCCGCCGGCTGCCCCGGCGAGCTCGGGTACCGACGTCGAACAGACCGGAACAGAGCTCGACGGCACGGAATCCGGTGCGGCCGGGTCCAAGCCGGCGCCGGGCGCCAAGCCCAACAAGAAGAAGCGTTGACCGGTCAGAGGGTAAAGACCCTGAGCGACGGCCGGTGCAAGAGGGAGAAGGCAGGGATATGACAGACACAGAAACGCAGGCGGAGGCCCCGGCCCCGACGACGGCCGAGGCCGCTCCTGCAAGCAAGAACGACGATCTCGAGGAGCGACTGGTCGCTGAAGGCGAGATCGCCGGTGACTACCTCGAGGAGCTCCTCGATCTGCTGGACTTCGATGGTGACATCGATCTGGACGTCGAAGGCGACCGTGCGGTCGTCAGCATCGACGGTGGCAACGATCTGAGCAAGCTCGTGGGACGCAAGGGCGAGGTGCTGGACGCGCTTCAGGAGCTGACCCGGCTGGCCGTGCACCAGAAGACCGGCGAACGCAGCCGGTTGATGCTGGACATCGCCCGGTGGCGTCGGCAGCGTCGTGATGAACTGGCCGCGCTGGGCAAGAAGGTGGCCGAGCGGGTCCTGGCGTCGGGTGAGCGCGAAGAGCTGTCGCCGATGACGCCGTTCGAGCGCAAGATCGTGCACGACGCCGTGGCGGCCGTGGACGGCGTCCACAGCGAGAGCGAGGGCGTCGAGCCGTCGCGCCGGGTGGTTGTGCTGCTCGATTGAGCACCTTAATTACATCGATGTTGTTCGTCGGCGGCGAGCTGGCGGGGAAAGTGGAGGCCGTTTCACGTGAAACATGGTGAAGCCCCATCCCCACCGGCCGCCGCCGTCGACGTTTTCGGTGAGCGGGCCGAGCTCGCGCACCGCTATGCCGAGATCCTCGCCGGCGACGGAATCGAGCGCGGACTGATCGGCCCGTCGGAAGTGGGCCGGTTGTGGGACCGTCACGTGATGAATTGCGCCGCTATAGGTGAGTTGGTCTCCAGCGGCGAACGAATCGGCGATATCGGCAGTGGAGCCGGGCTCCCGGGCATCCCATTGGCGTTGGCGCGGCCCGATGTTCACGTGGTCCTGATCGAGCCGCTGCTGCGCCGCGCAGACTTCCTCCGGGAGGTAGTCACCGAGCTCGGCATCGACGTCACCGTGATTCGGGGTCGCGCCGAGGAGCGCACGGTCCGGGCGGAGGCAGGAGAGCTCGACGTCGTCACCTCGCGAGCGGTGGCCGCCCTCGACAAACTGGCGAAGTGGAGCCTGCCGCTCCTCAAAGTCGACGGACGGATGCTGGCTCTCAAGGGGGAGCGAGCGGCCGATGAGATCGTCGAACACCGTCGGGCACTCAACTCACTCGGTGCTGTGGACGTAAGGGTGGTGAAATGTGGCGTGAACTATTTGACTCCGCCCGCAACCGTGGTCGTGGCGAAACGCGGAGCCAAGCGCGCGGCAACCGGCCGACCGGCCAAGAACCGGCGATGACATCGTCGGCCCGGGGGAGCGACAAGTCCGCCGAGGTTTTGACAGCGGCCGACCCGGCCGCCACATCAGGAAAGGCAGTGAGCGATGCCAGGGGCGAGCGTAGCGACGGGGAGTCTGATGTTTCACGTGAAACGTGGCCAAGCGTGACGATGGATACGCCGATCGGGGCGGAAGCCGAACGCGCGGTCCAGATCCTGCACGGCGCCAAGGGACAGCAGCTGCCGCGGCCGACGCATCAGCGGGTGTTCACCATCGCCAACCAGAAGGGCGGGGTCGGTAAGACCACCACGGCGGTCAACATGGCCGCGGCCCTCGCCTTGCAGGGACTCAATGTTCTGGTCATCGATCTGGACCCCCAGGGCAACGCCAGCACCGCGCTGGGCATCGAACACCGGCCGGGCACCGCGTCGTCGTACGAGGTGCTGATCGGGGAGATCACCCTGGAGAGCGCGCTGCAGCGGAGCCCGCACAACGAGCGCCTGTACTGCGTCCCGGCGACCATTGACCTGGCCGGCGCCGAGATCGAATTGGTCAGCATGGTGGCACGTGAAACCCGGCTGCGGAACGCCCTCGCGACGCTCAAAGACCACAACTTCGACTACGTCTTCATCGACTGCCCGCCCTCGTTGGGTCTGCTGACCATCAACGCGCTCGTCGCGGCGCCCGAAGTGCTGATCCCGATCCAGTGCGAGTACTACGCCCTGGAGGGCGTGGGCCAGCTGCTGCGCAACATCGAGATGGTCAAGGCGCACCTCAACCCTCAGTTGGATGTCACCACCGTCGTCCTGACGATGTACGACGGCCGCACCAAACTCGCCGACCAGGTCGCGATGGACGTCCGAGACCACTTTGGCGATAAGGTTTTGCGGACCGTCATCCCACGCAGCGTCAAGGTTTCCGAGGCACCGGGATACGGCATGACGATCCTGGATTACGACCCGGGATCACGTGGAGCAATGAGCTATCTGGACGCCAGCCGTGAACTCGCCCAGCGTGGCGAGTCGGGAGTGAGGAAGTAACGATGTCGCAGCCGAAGAAGCGCAGCGGACTCGGACGGGGGCTGGCGGCACTCATCCCGACCGGTGCACCCGAGGACGGGCAGCAGGACACCTCGCTGCGAATGGGGTCCGCGGCTGCCGACGTGTTGATCGGTGGCGGTCCGGCCGGTCCGGTCAATGGCGCGGTAGCCGCAGATTCGGCCGCGGCGGCCAGGGCCGAAGCCGAGGCGATCGGCGCGGTGTACCGCGAGATCGAGCCGTCGGCCATCCAGCCGAACCCGCGCCAGCCGCGCAGCGTCTTCGATGCGGACGCGCTCGCGGAACTGGTGCACTCCATTCGCGAGTTCGGCCTCATGCAGCCCATCGTGGTGCGCGAGCTGAGCCAGCCGTCCGGACCGCATCGCTACCAGCTGATCATGGGTGAGCGCCGGTGGCGCGCTTCGCAAGAAGCCGGCCTGACGGCGATCCCGGCGATCGTCCGCGAGACCGCTGACGACAACATGCTGCGCGACGCGCTGCTCGAGAACATCCACCGGGTCCAGCTGAACCCGCTCGAAGAGGCGTCGGCCTACCAGCAGCTGCTGGAGGAGTTCGACGTCACCCACGAGGAACTGGCGACCCGCATCGGCCGGTCGCGTCCGGTGATCACGAACATGATCCGGCTGCTGAAGCTGCCCATCGCGGTGCAGCGTCGCGTTGCCGCGGGCGTGTTGTCGGCCGGCCACGCCCGGGCGCTGCTCGCGCTCGAAGGGGGACCGGAGAAGCAGGAGGAGCTCGCGGCCCGCATCGTGGCCGAGGGGCTGTCCGTGCGTGCCACCGAGGAAGCGGTCACGCTGGCCAACCGCGACGGTGACAAGCCGGCGCCGGCGCCCAAGCGCAAGCCGATCCAGATGCCCGGTCTGCAGGACGTGGCCGAGCAGCTGTCGACCGCGTTCGACACCAAGGTCACGGTGAGCCTGGGCAAGCGCAAGGGCAAGATCGTCGTGGAGTTCGGCTCGGTTGACGACCTCCAGCGCATCGTCGAACTGATGAAGACGGAACAGGGCTAACCGACCCGATTTCGGGTCTGCGACAACCCGACCAGGGACAAGGCCCCGTTACGTCACTGTGACAGTGATGTTCGGGGGAGTGTCGGACGGGGAGGGGATGCGCGATGTTTCACGTGGAACAGTTCAGCGTCCGGTCGACGTCGATCCCGACTGAACAAATCGAGTCGACGGCGACGGCGTCTCTTATCCTGGTAGAGCAGCCTGATCCGATCGGGTGGACGACGGGAGTCTGGTGAGTTCACGAATCACGCCGCTGCGCCTCGAATCGTTCGAGCGGCTGCCGAAGCATGCGCGGCGTTGTGTCTTCTGGGAAGTCGATCCGTCAGCACTCGGGGACAGCGACCACCTCAGCGACCCGGAGTTCGAGAAGGAAGCATGGCTGTCGATGGTCATGCTCGAGTGGGGATCGTGCGGACAGCTGGCGGTCGCGTGCGATCCGGACCGTGCCGAGGACCCCAACGATGACGCGCCCTGTCTGGGCTATGCGTTCTATGCGCCGCCGCGCGCCGTGCCGCGGGCCGGGCGCTTTCCCACCGGGCCGGTCAGCCCCGACGCCGTCCTGCTGACGACGATCGGAGTCGACTGCCCCGACGACGGCGACGGACTGTCGCGCCACCTGATCGCTGCCGTCGTCGCCGATCTGGTTCGTCGTGGTGTACGCGCGTTGGAGGCGTTCGGCCGGACCACCGAGGTTGCCCGTCTCGGTGGGACACAGGCCTGTCCGGAGGAGCTGGCGGCGACGATCGAGGCGTTCGGCGAGTGCGCCGTCGATCAGTGCGTGATCGAAGCGGACTTCCTTCAAGACAACGGCTTCGAGATCGTGGCGCCGCACCCCTACTTCCCGCGACTGCGGCTGGAACTCGAACAGGGGCTCGGCTGGAAGGCGGACGTCGAGGCGGCGCTGGAGCGACTGCTGGAGAGCAGCGCCTTGCAACAGCCCGTCGGGGCGGTCACCAGCCCCGCGCTGTGGACGCCGCACACCGGTCGATAGGGGAGCGGGTTCCACGGTGAACACGCGTGCCTGACGCCTCGTCGAAGCCCGACGACTGCGGACTGCTCGACGTCGGCGACGGAAACCGGATGTACTGGGAGACCCGCGGCAATCCCGTTGGGGAGCCGGTTCTGATCGTCCACGGCGGCCCGGGCGCCGGCAGGTCCCGCAACGCACACAAACAGTTCGACCCGGAGCGCTTCCGCATCGTGGCGTTCGATCAACGTGGATGCGGTGACAGCGTGCCGAGCGCGGCGGACCCGTCGACCGACATGTCGTGCAATACGACCGCGCATCTGCTCGCCGATATGGAGGCGCTGCGCCGTCATCTCGGCATCGATCGTTGGCTGCTGTACGGCGGCTCCTGGGCATCCACGTTGATCCTCGCCTATGCGCAGCGGCACCCGGAGCGGGTGATCGGCATCGTGCTGATCGGCGTGACGATGACGCGGCAGCAGGAGGTCGACTGGCTGTACCGCGGACTGCGGCTCTTCCGTCCTGCTGAGTGGCAGCGGTTCCGTGACGGAGTGCCCGAGAGTGACCGGGACGGCAATCTCGTCGAGGCCTACCGCCGGTTGATGGAGCACCCGGACGCCGCTGTGCGTGAGCGGGCGGCGCAGGATTGGTGTGCGTGGGAAGACGCCGCGATCGCCCATGAGGCGTTGGGGAAGCCGGGTCAGTACTCGGCGAAGATCGATGCCGGCCGACTGGCCTTCGTTCGGATCTGCACGCACTACTTCGCCCACGCGGCATGGCTGGAGGATGGCCAACTGCTGCGGGACGCGCACCGATTGGCCGGCATCCCAGGCGTGCTGATTCACGGTCGTCTCGACCTCTCCGCGCCCGTCCGGACGGCGTGGGAACTCGCCCAGGCATGGCCGGGCGCCGAGCTCCGGATCATCGAGGACTCGGGCCACACGGGCAGCCCGGCGATGGCGGCGGCGATTGGAGACGCTGTCGAACGGTTCACTCCACCGCGAAGATAGCGCGGCCGTTCCACGTGAAACATCGGCCAAACCGACCAGAGTCCGCGGGCTCCGACACCGGTTGCCGACAGCCAGACAGGCAGCCGTCGGCCGCGCCCTCTGGCACACGCACCGGAGTCCTCGCGATCACACGTGGGTCGCGGTGGCGCGCTGGAATCGCGCCGGTGCGGTGGGCGGCCATGTAGGTGTCGCCCGGAATCCACACCGGCGCGCTACGGCTGCCCGGCGCGGTTGTATCAGCCAGAACAATCGAGCAGCACCGCGCGGCTCCTGTGTCCCGCCGGCCGAACGTCATCGCCCGACCGAGTCGAGACGCCGGAAGTGCGCGGCGCCCTGACGCCGCGCCGGCTTGTCTCTGATCGGAATCGGCGGCGCGGGCAAGACACGGCCAGCGGTCCACGTGGCTGTCGCGATGGTCGGTGGGTGGGTGCGCCGGTCGCACCTCGGCTGTCCATGCCGGCGACGCCGGGTAGCTCCCGAGCGCCGGCCCGACTGACCGAACCACTAGGCCGTTCCCTAACCGACACCCGGCTGCGATTGATCCGCGACCACACGTCTGGTCGGGTACGCGTAGGCAGCGCGCACGTCCTCGGCGCGAGCGACCTCAGCGCCGCAATTGCGCGGTGCGGGATTGGGGGCGCCGTTGGCGTGCGCGGCGAAGCGGTGTTGCCAAGAGCGCCGTTGGCGGTCGCTGCCCGGCCTGGGATCGACATGGCGCGCCAGTGCGGGCAGGGGAGGAGGGGAAGCCGAATGCAGCACCCGACGCCTTCACACCCCAGCGAGTCGGCTACTGACCGTCCAGCAGTTGGACGATGCGTGCGCGGCGGAGATTCAGGTCGCCGATGCGGGCGTCCATCTCGGCCAGTGTCTGTCTGATGGCGGCAGCGATGGCCGGGCACATATCGACCGCGCTGCCGTCGATGCAGGGCAGTAGTTGTCGAATGGTGCGTACGCCGAAGCCGGTGTCGATCAGCATCCGGATGCGGCGCACATCTTCCACGGTGTCGGCGGGGTAGTCGCGGTAGCCGTTGGACCGGCGTGGCGGTGCGATCAGACCCTGAGCCTCGTAGTAGCGCAGCGACCTGACCGAACTGCCGGTTGCCGCCGCTACTTCACCGATGCGCACGCGAACTCCTCTTGGGTTGACCTTGACGCTGATGTCAGGGTTTAACTTCGCCGCATGCCCAACGATTCCCTACTTTCCACGTTGACGGTCACCCGCGTCGGCTCCGGTCCCGCGCTGCTTCTCGCGCACGGAGCAGGTGGCGGTGTCGCACTGAATTTCGGCCAACTGATGGGCGAGATGGCCGGCGAGCGAACGCTGATCGGTGTGGACTACCCGGGTTCGGGAGGCAGTCCGATGACGGCGAGTTCATATCGCGTCGACGATCTGGCTGACGCGATCGTCGACGCCGGGCGAGCGGCCGGCTTCGAGCGATTCCCCATCGTCGGCCTATCTCTGGGATCGGCGGTTGCCATCACCGCGGCACTCCGTCATCCCGAGGCCGTCAGCGCCTTGGTCCTGACGGTGGGCTTCGCGCACGCCGATCCACAGTTGCGGTTGGTGGTCGATGTCTGGCGCTATCTGGCCGCGCACGACCGCGACGTCCTGGCGCGGTTCCTGACAGCAGTGTCGTCGCCTTCGGCGTTCGACGAGGCCCGCAATCTCGACGAGATCGTGGCCGACGTCCGCGCGAGCATCCCGGCCGGCAGTCCGCAGCAGGCTGCCCTGGCCGCCGAGATCGACCTCCGCGACCGCCTCGCGGAAGTCGCGATCCCGACGTTGGTCGTGGCGGCGGGCGTGGACCGCATCGTGCAGCCGTCCTCGACGCGCGCTCTGGCAGCGGGCATACCTGGCGCAGTCCTGATGGAATATCCAGACGCCGGTCACATCTTCACACCGGACGAGGGGCGGATATGGATCTCCGATATTCGGAAGTTTCTGCTGGCGCACCAGCTGTGACGGACAGGTGGCACTGGCGGGTGGCCGTGCTGTCTGCCGCCGCCTTCGTTTATCTCGCCGCGGAGATGTTTCCGGTCGGCGTCGTCCCGCAGATGGCCGACGGACTGCACACGACAGTGCCCGCGGCGGGGCTGTTGGTGGGCGTGTACGCGGTGGCTGCTGGAGTGGCAATCATCCCGGTGGCTCTGGCGACTCGTCGCGTTGAGCATCGCGTCATGCTGACCGCCGCCTTGGCTTCACTGTCGTTGTCGCAACTGCTGCTGGCCGTCGCACCGACGCCCGGGTGGGCAGTCTTCGCCCGGGTCGTCGGCGCGATCTTGCATGGTTCGGTGTGGTCCCTGGCTCCGGTGCTGGCCAGTGCTCTCGCACCCGCCGGCCGTGCGGGGCAGGCGACCGCGCTGGTGTTCGTCGGGGCGGCACTGGGGTTGGCTGGGGGATCCCCGCTGACGACGCAGCTTTCTCTACTCATCGGGTGGAGAGCCGCGTCGCTGGTGCTGGCGGTGCTTGCCCTGATCTTGGCGGCGGCCATTGCCGTGCTGATTCCCCGGCATATCGGTCGTACCGTGACGGCGCCGACCGCCGGCCCAGCCGGTGAGCCGCACACCGTCGCGGCGGTCTGCGTACTGACGCTGCTGGTGGTGACCGCCGCCTATGCGCCGTATTCGTTCATTACGGTGTTGGCCGGCGACATCGGGATCTCGGCCGCCGGGCTCCCGGTTCTGCTCCTGGGCTATGGCGGCGCCGGGCTGGCGGCGGTCGTCGTCGCCGGACGGGTGCTCGATCGACACCGCTACGCCGTCGTCGTCGCGGCCCTGACGGGCCTGCTGATCGCGTTCGCGACGCTGAGCCTGACTGGCTCGCGCGGGTTGTTCGTCGCGGCAGTTCTGTTGTGGGGAGCGGCCTTTGCGTGTTGGGCGCCGACCATGCAGACGATCCTCATCAAGCGTTGCCCCAACGCTGCCTTCGCGTCCTATCTGTACGTGCTGGCGTTTCAAGTCGGGATCTTCTCCGGCGCCTGGGCGGGGTCGCAGCTCGTGGCCTCAGGTGCGGCAGCATCGCTGACGGTGCTCGCGCTCATCGGTGTCGGGTGCGCGTCACCGGTGGCGCTGTTGGCCCGACGGTGGTTGTGATCGGGAGAACCCAATCCGGTCAGCGACATGGGGACTCCAAGCCGGAACACCCGCCGATGGGGCCTGAATCACGATGACCCAGGACCAACCGGAACAAGCGTCACGTGACGCTCATGTCGCAACCGCCCTCGCGGTCGAAATCGGGGGCGCGGCCGGCGATCCGGGGACGTCTGGGCGTCCGGCGCTTCCCGGTCCGCCAGGCGGGCCATGAGGCCTCAGTGGCGGCCCCTGCAGGACGACGCTGTGGGAGACGGGGTTCGGGCCGGCACGAGTGAGCGGAGCCCGCTAGACCGCCTTCGCGGCGATGGCGACCAGAGCGTCGACCACCTCCGGCAGCGGGCGGGTCGTGTCGATCTCGTGGGTGGCCGACTGCCGCAGCAGCGGTTCGATCTCTGCGATGTCGGCCAGGATCCGGGCGCGCTCGTCGGCACTCTTGCCGAACGGATTGTTGGTCCGGCGTCGCAGCCGATCCAACACGATATCGGTTGGGGCGGTGAGGAGTACGACCGCATCGAACCGGCGGTAGAAGCGCCACTGGTTGGCCACGGTGCCCTGCACGAACAAGGGCCCGTCGCGCGGTTGCTTCAGCAGCTCGTCGATGAGCGGTTCGCGCCAGAGCGGCTCGCCGTGGACGACGTCGATCCACTCCCCGTCGTCGGTATCGACTGTGGCGTAACCCCGTTCGGCGAGGCCGGCCAGCGTCGTCGACTTGCCGACTCCGGACATGCCGGTCACGAGAACCGTGGCGTGGCCACTCATACCGACCGATTCAACCAGCCCGCGCACCGAAATGCGGTGGCGCGCATGATGAAAACCCTGAGGGCAGCAGGGCTAGGCGCCGGCCTGGCCGGCCTGCTCGACCGACATCTCGTGAGCCAGCAGCTCGGCGAACGTGAAAGTGCCTGTGGGACGGTCGTTCTTACCCAGCAGGTACAGCCGCTTCACGGCGGCCAGGATGCCTTCGGCGATGGAGTCGCGGTGGCCGGGGGAGGTGAGCAGCTCCCGGTCGTGCGGGTTGCTCACGTAGCCGATGTCGACCTGCACCGTGGGCATCCGGGTGAGCCGCAGCAGGTCCCAGGTACGGCCGTGGGTCCGGCAGTCACGTAAACCGCTGCGCGCCACGACTTCCCGCTGAATGAAGTCGGCGAGGTTGCGGCCGATGGTGGACACCGAACCGTGCGAGTTGCCGAAGTAGAACGAGGCGACGCCGTTGGCTGCCGGGCTGGGCAGGCTGGCGCACCGCAGGCTGATCATCAGATCGGCACCGACCGCGTTGGCCGTTGCGGCCCGCTCGGCGTCGGCCGGGCTGCCGCTGACGGGGCGCGACAGGAACGTGTCCATGCCGATGGCCGTCATGCGGCCTTCCAGCCGGCTGGCGAGGTCCCACAGGACGTCGGCTTCACTGACCGGGCCGGACGGGCTGGTCATGATGAGCCCGCGGTCGTCGCCGCCGCGGCCCGGATCGATGATGATCCGCTTTCCGGTCAGACGGGGGCCACTGCGCCGGACGAGTTCCTCTTCGCGGATGGCGTGCGGCGAACCGCCGGTGACCCGCGAACCCAGGAAGTACAGCGAGCGCAATGTCTCCGGACCGCAGATGCCGTCGGGGAACATGCCGTACTCGCGCTGGTACGACATCAGGCCGTTGTGGGTCTGCAAGCCGAAATGACCATCGACGAGTCCGGTGTAGAAGCCGAGATCCTGCAGCCGGGCCTGCAGGGTGGCGACGTCGTCGCCGTACATCGGGGCACCGAACTGGTGCGAGAGCGTGCGCGCCCCCAGGCGGTACGAGGCCTCTTTCAGCGCGCGGTACGTCGCTTCGCCGACCATGCCGTCGACGAGCAGGCCACGCTGCTGCTGGAAGGCACGCACGGCCTGGTCGAGTTCCTCGTCGAAGAGGTCGAGCGCGACGTGCTTGCCGGTGGTGAGATCCGCGTCGGGACTGTCCAGCAGCCCCAGGGCGGCCAGTGCGGCCCGAATCTCGGTGACCGAACCTCCCCGGTCACCGCGACGCAGTATCGACATTCCTGGCCTTTCAATCACGGACGCCAGGCGGGCGGACAGCTGCGCACTGGCGGGACGCCTGGACCCATTGTCGCAGACGCTCCTCAGGATTCCGCAACTTCACAGGCAGCAGCGGTGCGCCCCGCCGAAACCGGCGGGTGCGCGGCCGCTGATGCGATCAGAGTTCGTCGGCGATTTCGCGCAGCAGCGCGGCCTTGCCCTTGGCACCGACGATGCGCTTAACCGGCTCGCCGTCCTTGAACAGGATCAGGGTCGGGATCGAGACGACGTTGAAGCTGCGGGCGGTCTCGGGGTTGGCGTCGACGTCGAGCTTGGCGATCGTCAGCTCCCCGGCCTTCTCGCCGGCCAGTTCCTCGAGCACCGGGGCGATCATCTTGCACGGTCCGCACCAGGTCGCCCAGAAGTCGACCAGCACCGGGGTGCCGCTCTTGATGACGTCGCTGTCGAACGAACCGTCGGTGACGGTCAGCGTTGCGCTGCCCTCGCTCATGTACTGCTCCTCTCGGGTGAACTCTGTGGGGGAAGGACGATCAGCCGTGGTGCTCGGCGAGCCAGCGCTCGGCGTCGATGGCCGCCGCGCAGCCGCTGCCGGCCGCGGTGATGGCCTGCCGGTAGGTGTGGTCGACCAGATCGCCCGCGGCGAAGACGCCGTCCAGCGACGTGCTGGTGGTGCGGCCCTTGACCTGAACGTAGCCCTCGTCGTCGAGGTCGACGAGGCCGCGCACCAGCTCCGACCGCGGGTCGTGGCCGATGGCGACGAACACGCCGGTGACCGGGAGCTTGCTCTCCTCGCCGGTGACGGTGTTGCGCAGCAGCAGCCCGCTGACCTTCGAATCACCTTCCACCGCAACAACTTCGGTGTTGGTTACGAACGTGATCTTCTCGTTGGCCTGCGCGCGCTCCAGCATGATCCGCGAGGCGCGGAACTCGTCGCGGCGGTGAATCAGCGTCACCGAGCGGGCGAAGCGCGTCAGGAACGTCGCCTCCTCCATGGCGGAGTCGCCGCCGCCGATGACGGCGATGTCCTGGTCGCGGAAGAAGAAACCGTCACAGGTGGCGCACGTGCTGACACCCTGGCCGATCAGCTCCTGCTCGCCCGGCACGCCGAGGTGGCGGGCGGCGGCGCCCATCGCGAGGATGACGGCGCGGGCCTGGTGGGTCTCGCCGTCGACCGTGACGGTCTTGACGGGTCCGTCGAGGGACACCGCCTCGACGTCCTCCATGCGCAGGTCGGCGCCGAACCGCAGCGCCTGCTCGCGCATCTCCTCCATGAGCTCGGGACCGGTGATGCCCTCCTTGAAGCCCGGGTAGTTCTCCACCTCAGTGGTGGTCATCAACGCACCACCGAACTGGACACCTTCGAAAACCAGCGGCTTGAGTTGCGCGCGGGCCGTGTACACCGCAGCGGTGTAGCCGGCCGGCCCGGAGCCGATGATGATCACGTCGTGCACGGTGTCTTGGGTGGTCATGGCCGCCTTTCATCTGGCTCTGGTCAGGCTCATACCTGGTCGGCCTGCTGCCAGAGTCGGTACGCCTATAACACCAGGGTAAGTGCCGGTGTTCCCGGCCGTTTGGCGGGCTCCGGGGCGGTCAGCGGCGCGATTGCGCCGGCGGGCCCGGAGCGTCGGGAATGACGGCGTCGGCGGCCAGGCCGGCGTCGCTCGAATTGCAGCCGGGAGACACCACCAGGGCCATCAGAGCGCCGTCGTCGGCTTTCGGGAGCAGCAGGAGCACCTGGGCACGGTCGTGCATCGTCAGGGTGGCCGCGCCGAGGACCGCGGTGGTGGGCGAGTAGCCGAGCCCCGTCAGGCAGGACCGCAGGCGATCCGGTGCGGCGAGCGCGCCCAACTCGGGTGGCCGGCTCCGCAGGTCCAGGATCTGCCGGTCCGGCCACGGCATCCCGGCCTGGCGCTGCACCGTCAGTGACGCCGCCTTGGGACCGGCGGAGACGCGGGCCGGCTCGTCGGGTCCGCTTAACACCACGACGGCACCGATGCCGACGGCGAGCAGCCCAGCGACGGCCGCGGCGACGACGGCGGGACGTGCCGTGCGCGCGCCGTGACCGGCGGGCCGACCGGGGACGACGGTGTGGCGCGGCTTCGAGCTGGGGTTGCGCAGGGCCGAGCCGATGCGGGCGGTCGCGTCTGCGGGCAGGTCGGTGGCGGTGGAGTCGTCCGCCAGGTCGTGGACGTCGCGCCGGACCTGTTCGAGTGCGGCGTACCGACGGGCGAGCGCCGGATCCTCGCGGATGCGGCGCTGCAGTCGGGCCGCGGTGGCGTCGTCGAGCAGTCCGGCCTGCAGGTCGGCCAGGAGCTCGAGGGAGACGGACTGATCGGCCTGTTCGTCGTCCACCTGCCGAAGCCTAATCCGGTCGCCGCAGAGACCCGCGGTACACCGTCGCCGGTGATCGGGGCGAAAACGTCACGTGACCGGCACCCGTCAGTCGGCGAGGTGGGCGAGCGACTGCGCGAGCTTCGCGCGCGCCCGCGAGCAGCGGCTCTTCACGGTGCCCTCCGCGATACCCAGCATCGCCGCGGTCTCGGCAACCGAGTAGCCCTGCATGTCGACGGCGACCACGGCTGCCCGCTGTTCGACCGGCAGCCGCAGCAGCGCCCGTTCGATGACGATGGTGGTCTCGATCCGGTGTGCGGGGTCCGCGGTCCGGCAGGTGGCGTCGCTGAGCTCTTCGGCACGGTGAAACTTGTTGTGCCGCAACCGGTCCAGGCACGAGTTCACGACGATGCGGCACAGCCAGCTGCGCACCGAACTGTCGTGCCGGAACCGCGGCGCGTGCCGGTGGGCCTTGAACAGCGCGTCCTGCAGGGCGTCCAGCGCATCCTGTGGGTCGTGGCTCGTCAGGCGGGCGAGCCGGTACAGCTGGTGCCGGTGTCGGTAGAACAGTTCCTCGAACGCGTACCGCTCACCGGCGATGTGCGCCGCGAGCAACTCTGCGTCTGATGCGTCCGACTGTGGCGCCCCGAAACTCCCCACTTCCGAACCATAAAGCGGGTCCGGGAACGCACCCGACGCGAATTGGCCGGAATCGTCCCGACCTGCACAGATGCTCCGTAGACCCTGTGGATAACTTACGCGGCAGCCTTCACGACCACGTTGGAGATGTCGGTCTTGCTCTTGCCGTCGACGGTCCCCAGCGTGGAGATCCAGATCAGCAGATGCTGCGTCGGCTGCGCGTTGCTGATCGTGATGGTGTTGGAGCCCGTCTTCATGGTCGCCGGTTGCGTCAGCACGGTCGTGGCGTCCAGTGAGGACGGGTTGGCGGTTTGCGCCGACCGGATCTGGATCGCGGTGCCGGTGCTGGTCAGGTTCAGGCTGACCGACGCGACCGTGGTCGCCTGGGGCAGGTTCAGCATGAGGCCGACGCCGCTCTTGAACCCGGGGAACGGCGTGGGATCGGTGTAGACGTCCGTCGACCAGGCGTCACCGGACGCGCCGGTGATGGCCTTGCCGGCGGTCTCGGGGGAGTCCGCGCCACCCCCGGGCGAAAAGACCGTCACACCAACGGGTTTCACCACATTGCCGGGCGTCGGGGCACCGCTCGTGGTGGGGCGCTGGCTGTTGAGGCCGAGCTGCTGCTTGTCCAGGCCGCCGCCGACGTCGCCGAAGATGCCCTTGAGCACCGACGCCAGCACCAGCAGTGCCACGAGCAGGATGGCTCCACCGACACCCACCCCGATGAGCAGTGCCTTGCGCCGCTTGGCGGCCGCTTCGAGTTCCGCCGCGTCCTCGGACTCGGGGCCCTGCGAGCTGTCGACGGGCTCGAGCAGTTCGGTGGTGTCGGCGACGGTGGTGGCCTGCTGGAGCAGGTTCAACAGCGTTGGGGCCGAACGGATTCCGCCACCTTCCTGCACGGCCCGGGCGGCCGCGGCGGAGATCTGGAAGGGGATGGTCCCGTCGACCGCGCGGGGTTCGATGGGCTGGCCCGCGCTGTTCTGTGTCGCGGGCAGCATGCCGCTGAGCGCGCCGGCCTCGGGCAGCGGCCACCGGTTGATCAGCAGCGCGTACAGCGTGGCGCCGATGCCGCGGATGTCGTCCTCGGGTGTGGCCGACGGCAGCGTGCCGGGGAAGGCGAGCACCACGTCGCCCTCGATGCTGACCCGGATCCGGCCGGGATGATCGATCGACAACGCGACGCCGGCCCGGTGTGCGGATTCGGCCGTCGACGCCAGGGACTGGATGGCGCGGGCCCCGCCCATCGGCGACGGATCCGTCGCGGCCACCTCGGCGAGCGAACCGCCGCGGATCCATTCGCTGACCACCAGGCCACCGTGGCCGAGTCGGGTGACGTCCAGGATCCGGGCCAGCCCCGGCCCCTCGATGTGGCTCAGTTTGCTTGTCCGGGTGAGGATTTCCTGGACCATCGATTGCGGGAGCGCGCCGTCGTGGTCGACGAACGTCAGCGCGACCTGGCGGTCGAGCGCGATGTCGAGCGCGTGCCAGAATTGCAGATCCGGGGGACCGCCGTGGAAGACGAGCAGGCGGTAGCGACCGTCGGCGACGACGGCGCCGGCCCGCAGGGCGACATCGTCGCTGCCGCCGCCTGACGTATCCGAGATGGGGGCGGATCCCTGGTCCGCGGGTGCGTCGGTCACCGCAAATCCTTTCCGAAGCCCGCCCGTGGTACCAGTGCCCCGGTTTGCCCCGCCAGTGGCGGACGCGCCGGGCCGCGGTGGTACCGGTGATGAAATGCCGTGTCCAGGGTACGGGACCGAGGTCCGCCGGGAGTCCGGTACAGCCGAGCTGACCTGGACTGCGGGGGTCGGTGTCGGGGCGCCGCGGCCCAGCCGGCGTTTCACGAAAGCCACTGCGGCCAGGGCGTCGGGCACCTTGGCTGCTACCAGCACCGTCACGATCACCGGGAGCATGATCACGCCGAGCAGAACCAGGCGCAGCAACGATCCGGCGGCGCCGCCGTGCTCGGTGAGCCGGTCGAATCCCAGCAGTTTGTCGGCGAGATAAGCGAGCAGGCCCGATCCCAGGGAGGCGCAGACGGTCACCAGGATGGTCCGGATCACCGGCAGCTCGATCATCCGGCCGCGCGGCGGCCGCAGTGCCGACCGCAGCAACACGTAGCCCACGGTCGCACCGGCCAGGAAGCCCAGGCCGTTGGCCAGGCCCAGGTAGCCGGCCACCAGCTCCCGATCGTCGGTCAGGTGCGGCGCGATCAGCGAGCCGACGATCTTCACCACGGTGATCACGACGATCAGGACGATCGGGATCCAGGGTTGCTCGCGGGCATAGAACACCCGAAGTTCCAGCAACAGCATGGAATACGGGATCAGGGTGAACGCCGACAGCGTGATGGCCATGCCGAGATAACCCGCGTCGGTGGCACCGAAGTTGCCGTACGCGAACAGGGCGCTGCCGATGGCGGGGCCGCCGACGGTCATGAAGGCGACGATCGGGATCAGCGTCACCATGGTCAGCCGGGTGGCGAGCGAGAAGTCGGCGAGTACCGCAGGGTTGTCGTTCGCGGCGGCGTTGCGCGACAGCCGGGGCATCACCACGGTCAGTACCGTCACGCCGATCATGCCGAACGGCAACTGCAGCAGCAGCCAGGCGTAGTTGTAGATCGCCGGGCCGGATGCGGCTGCGTGGCTGGCGATCTCGTTGCCGACGATCAGCCCGATCTGGCTGATCAGGACGTACAGCATCATCGCGATGGCCATGGTGCCGAACTTCTTGAGCCGGTCGTCGATACCCCACAGCGGCCGCAGGTCGACGCGATGCTGGCGCAGGGAGTACAGCAGGATCCCGGCCTGGGCCACGACGCCGAGCGTGGTGCCGATGCCGAGCACGAGCAGCTTGGCGTTGCCCATCTCGACGGGGTCGATCGAGAGTTCGCCCGGGACAAGCACATACACGCACAGCGTGATGATCGCGACCACGTTGTTGAGCACCGGCGCCCACGCCGGCGGCCCGAACACGTTGCGGTTGTTCAGGATTGCCATGTAGACCGAGGTCAACCCGTAGAAGATGATCTGCGGCAGCAGCAGATACGCGAAGGCGGTGGTGAGCGGCTCGTTGACCTGTGGGTCGCTGCCCAGCATCAGCCGCACCAGCAGCGGTGCCGCCGCGACCGACAGCACCGTCGTCAGCAGCAGCAGCGCGGTGGCGAGCGTGACCAGCCGCCGCACGAACGCGGCGCCCCCGTCGGCGTCGTCGCGTTCGGCGCGGGCCAGCACCGGCACGAAGATCGCGGTGAAGGTCGCCTCCAGCACCAGGGCGGCCACCATGTTCGGCAGCTGGTTGGCGACGGTGAACGAACTGGACAGGGCCGCACCGAGGATCGCGGCGAGCAGCACGATGCGCAGGAACCCGGTGATGCGGCTGACCAGCGTGGCGAAGGCCATGCCCCAGGACCGGGAGACGACGGCGGCGTCGGACAGCTCGGCCCGCCGGGGCGGTGGGGCGGCGGCAGTGTTGGCCGCGGCGTTCGGGCGGGGTGGCGCGCCCAGCGGCCGTTGATTCGCTCGGCGAGCCTCGCTCATGAGTCCTCCGGGGCGTGGGCGATGGCGGTGTCGAGCGGATCGGGCCGGATGGGCCGGCTGTGGTGCGGCCGGTCCAGGTCGGCGCGGTCGGGCTGCCCGCGGAACCGGTGCCACAGCCGCCGGCCGGCCAGCAGGAACAGCACGGCGCCGGCGGACAGGGTGATGAAGAACAGCACCTTGCCGTAGGCGTTGGAATGCACCGACAGCCGGACCGGTTCGCCGAGCGTCAGCCCGTTGACCGTGCGCAAGGAGACGTCGACCGCGACGCGCTGGGTGAAATGCACCTCGATCGGTACCCGCAGCGGCAGGTAGCCCGGCGGCAGTTCGATCTCACCCATGTCGGTGACGGTCATGCCCGGTGGCGCGTCGATGACCAGCCGCACGCGGATCGGCACGGGCAGGTCGTTGCGCAGGGCCAGGGGGAGGGGACTGCGTTCGGTCGCCAGCGTGTACGAGCCGCCGGGGTTGACGACGGTGACGCCGTGGAACAGGTCGTCCATCGTGCGCTGCGTGGTGCTGACGCGCTCCTGGGCCATGGCTTCGCGGACGGTCGGCGGCACCGACTGCGTCAGCGCCCGCAGCATGTCCTCCCGCAGCGGCGCCGTGTACTGGTCGCCCGTCAGACCCGTCTGGGTGTTGACGGTCAGCGCGGCGGTCAGGCCCCAGATTCGTTCCATGGTGGTCGAGATCTGGCTGGTGATGCCGTCGCCGTAGCGGGCCTTGGGGTTGCCGGTGCCGTTGTCCGGCGGGGTGGCCGTCTGCGTCGGCGGCAGCTCTTGTGCTTCGGCGATCACCGCGGGCATCGGGCGGGCGACGGCGAGGCCGGAGTGGATCGCCGTGGCGACCGACGTCAGGATCGCCTGGGCGTCGTCGGGCGTCACGTCCCACGCCAGCGGCGGCATCAGGATCTGGTTTCGCGGTTGGGCGTCGGGTTGCAGCCCACGCCACAGCACCGAGGCGATGGCGTCCTGGCGCCGTGCCACCTGCGAGTCGTGGTTGAGCGGTACCCGCAGTGAGGTGTCCAGGTATCCCGGCGAGATCGGGGTCCGGCCCGCGCCGGCCAGGGCCGCGGCGACGCACGGGTCGAACGGCGCCACGGTCACTTTGTCGCTGTAGCGGCGGGGCGCGGTGTCGGCGGGATTCGCGGCGTCGTCGGCGGTGATGGGCGCCGCGGCGATCGCGACGGTCGGATCGGGCTGCGCCGACAGCAGCCGCACCGCCGGGCCGGTGAGCGGGCCGTCGCCGACGACCGTCGCGCCGCGCAGGGACTGGATGCCGAGCAGCTGGTTGACGATGGGCCCGGCATCGGTGGTGGCGGTGGTGTTCAGGGCGGCGTCGCCGACGCGCTGCAGCGCGCGTAGGTCGGCCTGGGCGTACACCGTTGGGGTGACGCACACCCGTTGGGCGAGCTGCCGCAGCCGGTTGAGCCATTCGGTCGCGGCCTGCTGGCCGGTGCCCGGGTGGGTGGGTGAGTTGAGGCCGGCCTCCGGGTCGTCGGTCACGACGTAGCCGCCGCTCATCGCGTTGACGGTGATCAGCAGGTCGGGGTCGACGGCCAGGCACATCGCGCCGCGCATGAGGCCGCCGGGATCCACCTGGTCGTTGGTGGCGAAGTCCGCCGCGGCGAGCAGGGTGTCGAGGCGGCCGCCGTTGGCCAGGGAGGCGGCGAGGTCGTCGTCGGCGAGGCGGGCCGGTTCGGTGCGTCCGGGGACGCCGGCCGCCAGGTGCGGACGGTCGGCGAGCGGCCAGAGCAGAGTCAGTGCGACGGGATGTGCGGTGTCGGGTGGCACGACGGCGTCGATCGGCTGCTGGCCGGTGCCACTACCGCTGCCCGCAGCGGGCGGAGTGGCGGGTACGCCGAGCACCGGCAGCAGGAAGCGGGCGTCGTCGAGCCGGGCGGCCGACCCGTAGTCGGGTGTCCCGTTGACGTTGACGAGCAGCGGATACACACCCGGACGGTCGATGCCGAGGGCGGGATGGTCGGCCGAGCGCACCGGGTACGCGAGCCGGAACGGCACGCTCTGCCCGCGCGCGAGATCCTGCGACACCGTGGTGAAGTCGCCGACGGCGGAGAAGTCTGTCGGCTCCCCGGACAGCGTCGTCCGCAGCCCGGATGACGACGTCACCGCTGCCGCGTGCTCGAGGCGCACCATGACGTCGTGCACCGGGCGGTCACCGACATTGGTGACGGTGCCGCTGACCGTCACCACCGGCTCGCTCGTGGTGGTGACCACGTCGGGGGTGACGTGGTCGATGCGCAGTTGCAGGAACGTCGTCCCGCCCGGTTCGCCTGCCGACGAATGCGGCGTGATCGGGGCGGTGAGCAACAGCAACAGGGCGGTGACTGCCAGGACGCGCAGGAGAACTGTCGAGGCCGCCAACCTGACCTTCACGACCCGGGTCCGCAGCCGTTCGCGCGGCGGCCGGGTTGGGTATGGGCGGAGTCGTCGGTGCGATGGTTCCGCGTGCGGGAATGGGTCTGTGGGCGGCGGCGCGGCGCGGTGCGCGGCAGCGGCGGCAGGGCGCCCGGTCCATCGGTGTGCAGTTTGTCGATCAGTTCGCCGGCCACCTCGGCGAGCTTGCGCTCGTCGGCGTAGGCCAGGCGGGACGGCAGTTCCCGAAGCGGCACCCACGCCACTTCGGTGACCTCGACGTCGTCGTCGGAGAGTTCACCGCCCAGGAATCGCATCAGGTAATGGTGCACTGTCTTGTGCACGCGCCGGCCCTCGGTCACGAACCAGTAGTCGATGCTGCCGAGCGCGGCCAGCACGCTGCCCTGCAGTCCGGTCTCCTCGGCGACCTCACGGATGGCGGTCTGTTCGGCCGTCTCGCCGAGTTCGATGTGCCCCTTGGGCAGTGACCACAGCATGCGGCCGCGGCGGTCGATGCGGCCGATGAGTGCCGCCTTCTGGGTGTCTTTGGGGCCGTCGAGGCCGTCGATCACCAGCCCGCCGGCCGATGTCTCGTGGACGGTGCGCAGCCGGTCGTTGTTCGACTTGCGGGCGGCGGGAGTGGCGGGAGCCGCCGCCGGGGCCGCTTGTGCGGTGCCGTTGCGGGGCGCAGCGGCCGAATCGGTGTCGGTGCCCTGGGTGTTGTCGCTGGGCGGACCTGCCGAGCGTCGACCGCGACGTCGCCCGCGGCGTCGTCGTGGTTTGGCACGCTCGCCTTCCGACACCCAAGCGATAGTAGCTGCTCAGGTTGGGCGCTCTGTCCCCACTCGCCGGTCAGTGGCCCAGTTGTGACCGTGCCGCGATGGTCGGTACCAAACCGTGGGGTGGGCGCATTAGGCTCATCGGACGTGCCGAACGAAGCAAGTACCGATGCCGCGTTGCTGACCGCTGCCGCGGTCGCACTGAACAAGCATGCGGGTTTGCTCGTAGACCTCGGGCGCGTGTTCGCCGCGGCCGGTCACGACCTGTACCTGGTGGGCGGCAGTGTGCGCGACGCGCTGCTCGGCCGTGACCTGAACGACCTGGACTTCACCACCGACGCCCGTCCGGCCGAGTTGCAGAAGATGCTGCGCGGCTGGGCAGAAGCGTTGTGGGACACCGGGATCGAGTTCGGGACCATCGGGGCGGCCAAGTACGGGCAGCGCATCGAGATCACCACCTTCCGCGCCGACAGCTACGACCAGGTGTCCCGCAATCCCGAGGTGGTGTTCGGCGACCGGCTCGAGGACGACCTGGTGCGCCGGGACTTCACCGTGAACGCGATGGCTGTCCGGATCAACCCCGACCTGCCCGGCGGCATCGGTGAATTCCACGATCCGCTGGGCGGGCTCGCCGCGCTGGCGGACAAGGTGCTCGACACCCCGTCGGCGCCGCAGGTGTCCTTCGGTGACGATCCGCTGCGGATGTTGCGGGCCGCCCGCTTCGTCTCACAGCTGGGGTTCTCGGTGGCGCCGCGCGTTCTGGAGGCCCTGATCGAGATGGCGCCGCAGCTGGGCCGGATCACCGCCGAGCGCGTGGCCGCGGAACTCGACAAGCTGATGCTCGGCGCCGACCCCATGGCCGGCGTGGACCTGATGGTCCAGACCGGACTGGGCGACGTCGTGCTGCCCGAGGTCGGTGCCATGCGGATGGCGATCGACGAGCACCATCAGCACAAGGACGTCTACCACCACTCGCTGACGGTGCTGCGGCAGGCGATCGACCTCGAGGACGAGGGACCCGACCTAGTGCTGCGCTGGGCCGCGCTGCTGCACGACATCGGCAAGCCCGACACCCGCCGGCACGAGCCCGACGGTGGCGTCAGCTTCCACCACCACGAGGTGGTCGGCGCGAAGATGACGCGCAAGCGCATGCGCGCGCTGAAGTACTCCAAGCAGATGGTCGACGACGTCTCGCAGCTGGTGTACCTGCACCTGCGGTTCCACGGCTACGCCGACGACAAGGGCACCGGCAAGTGGACGGACTCGGCGGTGCGGCGCTACGTCACCGACGCCGGGCCGCTGCTGAGCCGGCTGCACAAGCTGGTGCGCGCGGACTGCACCACCCGCAACCGTCGCCGGGCGGCGCGGTTGCAGGCCAACTACGACGGTCTCGAGCGGCGCATCGAGGAGCTGGCCGCGAAGGAGGATCTGGCTCGGGTGCGGCCGGACCTCGACGGCAACGAGATCATGACGCTGCTCGGCATCCCGGCCGGGCCGCAGGTCGGCGAGGCGTGGCGGTTCCTCAAGGAGCTCCGGCTGGACCGCGGCCCGCTGTCGCACGACGAGGCCGTCGCCGAATTGCAGAAATGGTGGAACGCCAGAGGCTGATCAGCCGTCCATTCAGGTATGGACTATTGCCTGAGTGACGGGGCCGGGTCGGCGTCGTGGTGGCCGGGGGAGCCGGCGGTGGACGCCGACGGCGACGGCACGCTGGACGGTGTGCGGCTGGACGTGGACGGCGACGGATTGTTCGACGACGCGCTGGCCGACTTCGACGGGGACGGCCGGGCCGACCACGCCGTAATCGATGTCGACGGCGCGCGCAGGTCGTTCACCGACGACGGATCGGGCACCTGGGCGGTGGGGTCGGGGCTGCGGTGGTTCGGCCTGGACGGCACCGAGCAGAGCGGGGGAGCGGTCGTCGACTTCGACGGTGACGGTGCGGTCGACGACCGGCTGATCGACGCCGACGGCAACGGACTCGCGGACCGCGTGCTGGCCGGGCCGGTGGCGTACGCGGACACCGACGGCGACGGGCGGTGGGATGTGCAGCTGTCCGATACCGACGGCGATGGCGCGGCCGACTCGGCCGGCGCAATCCAGCGTTGACCCTGTCAGCGGCGCAGGGTCAACGGCGCGAACTCAGCCCCGGCCCGCTCCCGGCGGACCGGCGAAGGCCTGGGCGATGGTCAGCCACTTCTGGGCGTCGTCGCCGACGGCCTTGACGTCGAGTTCGCGGAGCGGCCGCCGCTGGGTGACCAGCAGGCAGAAGTCCTCGGCCGAGCCCGTGACCCGCTGCGCGGCGTCGTCCGGACCCCAGGTCCACACCGAGCCATCGGGCGCGGAAAGTTCCACGTGAAACACCTCGGCCGGCGGGGTCAGCTCGTGGAGCGTGAACGCGAAATCCCTTGTCCGAACGCCGATGTGCGCGATCGACTTGAGCCGGGCCGTCGGCTGACGCCGGACCCCGAGTGTGTCGGCGACGTCGGCGCCGTGCGCCCAGGTCTCCATCAGGCGTGCGCTCGCCATGGATGCGGCGCTCATCGGCGGGCCGAACCACGGCAGCTTGCGGCCGTCGGCGACACCTTCGAGCGCGTCGTGCAGCGTGTTCCGGGTCGCGCGCCACTGCGCCAGCATCTCCGCCGGCGGGGTCTGCGCGAGTTCTTCGGCCGCCACGTCGACGAAGCCGAGCGGGTTCTTCCACGCCTCGGTGAGCGTCGCGGCGAAGGCCTCCTCGTCGGTCACCGCCAGTACCGACACCTTGTCGGTCCACCACAGATGCGCGATCTGGTGGGCGATGGTCCAGCCCTCGGCCGGGGTCGCAGTGGCCCACTCGGCGGGTGGCAGGTCGGCGACCAGGCGGTCCAGGTCGTCACTTTCGGCACGCAGATCGGCGATGACACCGGCAGCAGCATTGGGGGCCATGGCAGCACCCTAGACGGTACCGCTGGTTCTGCTGCGCTTGCCCAGCGTCGCGTGCAGGGCCAAGCCCACGAGGTAGACGACGGAGCCGGCGGCCATCAGGGCCGACGACTTGCCGTCGTCCGGGATCACCGCCGCCGATGCGGTGATCGCGACGATGAACGCCATCCAGAACAGCGCGTCCTGGACCGCGAACACGTGGCCGCGCAGGGCGTCGTCGACGTCGAGCTGCATCGCCGAGTCGGCGCACAACTTGACCACCTGCCCGGCCGTGCCCAGCACCAGACTGCAGGCGATCAGGACCGGTATCTGGAGGCCGACGCCGGCGAGTTGAACCACGGCCGCAATGGCGAGGGCGCCGTTGGCGGTCGCGTAGCGACCCCAGCGGCGCACCGCGGTCGGCATGACGACATTGCCGAGGAACGACCCGAGGCCCGCGGCGGCGACGAACACAACGGTCACCGCGAACCCGGCGACGTGTTCGCCGCCGCCGTGCCGGACGATCACCAGCACCATCAGGGTGTTGATGCCGAACACCATCCGGTGCGCCGCCAGACCGGTCAGGGTCGCGGTCACGGTCGGCACGTTCGCCACCGACCGCAGGCCGTAGACCCAGCCGGTGATGACGGCGTAGGCGACCGAGCCGTGGACCGCGCGGGCGCTGTCGTCAGGTCCGAGGAGATGCCGGTGGAAGCGCACCGACAGCCACAGCGCCACCGCGACGGCCAGCGCCGCCAACCAGATCACCACGGCCGAGCTGGTGTCGCCCGCACCCAGCAGCCATCGGGGCAGCAGCATCACGTTGGCGCCGACGAACGCCGAGACGGCGCCGCACGCGGTCGCCACCGAGTTCATCGACACGACGTGTTCGGTGGGCACCACGTGCGGCAGTGCGGCCGACAGCCCGGACGAGACGAAGCGGGTGAAGCCGTTGACGATCAACGCGCCGAACAGGATCCACTGGTCGGTCGCGGCGTTGGCCAGCAGCGCGCCGACGCAGATCATCACCAGCAGCCGGCCGAGGTTGGCGGCGATGAGCACCTGCCGGCGGTCCCAGCGGTCGAGCAGCGCGCCGGCAAACGGACCCAGCAGCGAGTACGGCAGGTACAGCGCGGCGAAGGCGCCGGCGATGGCCAACGGGGTGGCCTGGCGTTCCGGACTGAACAGCAGGCCGCCCACCAGGCCGGCCTGGAAGAGTCCGTCACCGAATTGGCTGACCGCGCGCAGTTCCAGCAGCCGGCGGAAGTCCGGTAGGGCCTGCACCGCATGCAGGACGACGTGGTGGGGACGGCTGGCGGTCACTGGGATGTTCGTGTCCTGAATTTGGGAGTGCCGGGCGTGGTTGAAGCGACCCGCTCCACAGTACAAATATCCCGGCGGGCCGTGTGCGTTGGTCACGGCGACGGCTCTCAAGTGCCATGATGGAGGGCGTGGCGCAGTCAGAGGAACCGGAGGATTACCGCGATTTCGCTCCCGCCTCGCATGGGATTCGGGCGGGGACACTGCTGCTCGCCAACACCGACCTGTTGGAGCCGACGTTCCGGCGCAGCGTCATCTACATCGTCGAGCACAACTCCGGTGGCACGCTCGGCGTCGTCCTGAACCGGCCCAGCGAGACGGCCGTCTACAACGTGCTGCCGCAGTGGGCGAAGCTCGCGAAGAAGCCCAAGTCGATGTTCATCGGCGGTCCGGTGAAGCGCGATTCCGCGCTGTGCCTGGCGACCCTGAAGGTCGGCGTCGATGTGTCGTCGGTGCCCGGCCTGCGGCATGTGCAGGGCCGTATCGCGATGGTCGACCTGGACGCCGATCCCGACGAGATCGAAAGTGCCGTCGAGGGCGTCCGGATCTACGCCGGCTACTCGGGGTGGTCGGTCGGTCAGCTCGACGGTGAGATCGAGCGCGACGACTGGATCGTACTGTCGGCGTTGCCGTCGGACGTCCTCGTGGGACCGCGGGTGGATCTGTGGTCGCGGGTGCTACGACGTCAGCCGATGCCCATGGCGATGTTGGCGACGCACCCGATCGACGTGAGCCGGAACTAGCGGCGAATTCAGCTGCAGGACAGCGTGCAGCTGGCGCAGCTGCCGGCGCAGCCGTCACCGGCGGGCGCGTTGTCCCGGGCCATCATGGCGGCCCCGGCCTTGGCGCCCTGGTAGCAACCGGCCGCGAAGGTGCCGACGGCGCCGATGACGCACACCATCAGGACCATCACCCCGGTGCTGCGCGGCGCGACGAGCGCGACGACACCACCGGCGGCGAGCATCGCGGCCGTCGCGAGTTGGATCGGTGCCACCGAGCGCAGCACGCGCGGCACAGTGTCGGTCGAGGGGGGCCGGCTCAGCGACCAGGCGCCGACGCCCGCGGTCACCACGGCCGCGCACAGGCACAGCACGGCGGCGATCAGCATGCGTCTCAGGATAGGGGCGGCCGGGCGGCCGCTCCAAACCGGCGACCGGTCAGCGGCCCAGCCCGGGGATCGACGCGGTGAGCGGTACGGCTCCGGCGGTGTGCGCCGGGACGGCGGCCGGTGCGGGAACCATCGGCGCGGCCGGAGCCGGGACGGGTGCCGGTGCGACGGGCACGGCAGCGGGTGCGGGTGCCGCGGCGGGCGCACCCGGCGCGCTGACCTTGAACCCGTTGACGATGGCGTCGGTGGCATTGCCGGACGCGACGGTCACCTGCGCACTCGTGGTCACCGACAGCGTCACCAGGTAGCGGTCTGTGCCCGACGTCGCGATGACGTGCCGCCGCGAGGTGTTCAGCGTCAGGTTGTTCTCGCGGTAGGTGCCCTCGATGATCGACGACGGCATGCCATAGAAATCGGCCATCGAACCGTCGGTGGACCGCCACGCG
This sequence comes from Mycobacterium toneyamaense, assembly GCF_055384815.1. Classification (NCBI taxonomy): domain Bacteria; kingdom Bacillati; phylum Actinomycetota; class Actinomycetes; order Mycobacteriales; family Mycobacteriaceae; genus Mycobacterium; species Mycobacterium toneyamaense. The sequence continues at coordinate 6,106,955 of NZ_AP040333.1, read as the reverse complement.
ACCTGCTGCTGGCTGTCGATGAAGCCGTGGCTGATGGCTTCGCGCGGGTCGAAGTCGCCGACCAGCTTGTAGACCTGCAGCGCGGCGTTCGAGGTGTAGAGGCCGTCGCCGCCGACGCGGTCGGCGATCACGGCGAACGCGTCGGGCACGTTCGGGTCGGGCACCGCGGCCCAGCCCGGCGGCACCGGCAGGACGATGTTCAGTGCGGTGAAGCCGGCGGCGGTCTGCCGCTGCATGGCGACGTTGTGGGCGCGGAAGAACTCGGCGATGGTGCCCGAGGCAGCCGGGGCGATGGCGGGTGCGGGCGCCGGCGCCGGGGCGACGACCGGCTGCGCCACTGCGGGCTGGGGAAGCGTGGCCGGCTGGGGAAGCGTCGCCGGCTGGGGTACGCCCGCGGGCTGACCTGCGGGGATGAACGCGGGTCCGGCCGGCTGGGCGGCAGCCACCGGCGCCGGGGCGGCCTGCACCGTGACCGTCTGGGTCACCGTCGCCGGTGCCGGGACGACGGGTTGGGGCGGCAGGGGATCGGCGGATGCGGTGTTGCCTGCGAAGCCGACGACGCCCGCCAGGCCCGCGGCGACACCTCCTGCCAGAAGCCGCCAGTGGCGGGCGTTCTCGAACATGTGGCGCCGGTCCTTCCGCTTCACTTCTGTCTCACGCGTTGCACTGGAGCCGACTGTAGGTAGGTGGGCGCAGTGCCCACCAGATCCGGCGCGCACCTGCAACCGTGCTCTGACCGCACTGCAACGGAACCGAGACCAACGCCTATCGGCTGGCGTGATGCAGGTCGCGCCGGGGGTGTTGACTACCCTGTGCACGTGAGCGATTCCCCGAATGCGCAGGCAGGCGTGCGTCCCGAGGCGGCCGTGGCCGTTGACGCCGACAGCCCGCAGCACCGTTACACGGCCGAACTGGCCGGCCGCATCGAGGCCGACTGGCAGCAGGTGTGGACGGACCGCGGCACCTTCAACGTGCCGAACCCCGTCGGCTCGCTCGCGCCCACCGACGGCTCGCCGGTGCCGGCCGACAAGATGTTCGTGCAGGACATGTTCCCGTACCCCTCGGGCGACGGCCTGCACGTCGGGCACCCGCTCGGCTACATCGCGACCGATGTATACGCCCGCTACTTCCGCATGACAGGCCGCAACGTCCTGCACGCCCTGGGCTTCGACGCCTTCGGTCTGCCCGCCGAGCAGTACGCGGTCCAGACGGGCACGCACCCGCGCACCCGGACCGAGGCCAACATCGTCAACTTCCGGCGGCAGCTGGGCCGGCTGGGACTGGGCCACGACTCGCGCCGCAGTTTCGCCACCACCGACACCGACTTCTACAAGTGGACGCAGTGGATCTTCCTGCAGATCTACAACGCCTGGTTCGACGTAGCGCAGCAGAAGGCCCGGCCCATCGCCGAACTGATCGCCGAATTCGATTCCGGGGCACGGACTCTCGACGACGGACGGGACTGGTCCGCGCTGACGGCCGCCGAACGGGCCGAGGTCGTCGACGCGCATCGCCTGGTCTACCGCTCAGACTCGATGGTCAACTGGTGCCCGGGTCTGGGCACCGTGCTGGCCAACGAGGAGGTCACCTCCGACGGCCGCAGCGAACGCGGCAACTTCCCGGTGTTCCGGAAGCGGTTGCGGCAGTGGATGATGCGCATCACCGCGTACTCCGACCGGCTGCTCGAGGACCTGGACGTGCTGGACTGGCCCGACAAGGTCAAGGCCATGCAGCGCAACTGGATCGGCCGGTCCGTCGGTGCCGAGGTGCTGTTCTCCGCCGGGGACGCCGACATCGAGGTCTTCACCACCCGCCCCGACACTCTGTTCGGAGCCACCTATCTGGTGCTGGCCCCCGAGCATGACCTGGTGGATTCGCTGCTGACCGGTTCGTGGCCCGCCGGCGTCGACGAGCGGTGGACCTACGGTGCGGCCACGCCGGCCGAGGCGGTCGCCGCCTACCGCGCCGCCATCGCCGCGAAGTCCGACCTGGAGCGCCAGGAGAACAAGACCAAGACCGGTGTCTTCACCGGCGCCTACGCCACCAATCCGGTGAACGGACAGCAGGTTCCGATCTTCATTGCCGACTACGTGCTGGCCGGCTACGGCACCGGCGCCATCATGGCGGTGCCCGGCCACGACCAGCGCGACTGGGAGTTCGCGACTGCGTTCGGTCTGCCCATCGTGGAAGTCATTGCCGGTGGCGATCTTTCGGAGTCCGCGTACACGGGCGACGGCGCAGTGGTCAATTCCGACTACCTCGACGGCCTCAACGTCGCCGACGCCAAGGCCGCCGTCACCGAGAAGCTGATCGCGGACGGCCGCGGCCAGGCCCGCGTCGAATTCAAGCTGCGCGATTGGCTTTTCGCACGCCAGCGGTACTGGGGCGAGCCGTTCCCGATCGTCTACGACGCCGACGGCCAGGCCCACCCGCTGCCGGATTCAGCGCTGCCCGTGGAACTTCCGGACGTGCCCGACTACTCGCCGGTGCTGTTCGACCCGGACAACGCCGACAGCGAGCCGTCGCCGCCGCTGAACAAGGCCACCGAGTGGGTGCACGTCGACCTCGATCTCGGTGACGGGCTCAAGTCCTACACCCGCGACACCAACGTCATGCCGCAGTGGGCCGGCAGCTCCTGGTACGAGCTGCGCTACGCCGACCCGCACAACCCGGAAGCGTTCTGCGCCAAGGAGAACGAGGCCTACTGGATGGGCCCGCGGCCCGAGATCCACGGCGCCGGCGATCCGGGTGGCGTCGACCTCTACGTCGGCGGCGTCGAGCATGCGGTGCTGCACCTGCTGTACTCGCGGTTCTGGCACAAGGTGCTGTTCGACCTCGGCCACGTGTCGTCGCGCGAGCCGTACCGCCGCCTGGTGAACCAGGGCTACATCCAGGCGTTCGCCTACACCGACGCCCGCGGTAGCTACGTGCCGGCGGCGGAAGTCGTTGAACGCGAAGGCAAGTTCTTCTGGACCGGCCCGGACGGCGAGATCGAGGTCAACCAGGAGTTCGGCAAGATCGGCAAGAGCCTGAAGAACTCCGTCTCGCCCGACGAGATCTGCGAGGAATACGGCGCCGACACCCTGCGCGTCTACGAGATGTCGATGGGCCCGCTGGAGGCGTCGCGGCCGTGGGCGACCAAGGACGTCGTCGGCGCGCACCGGTTCCTGCAGCGCGTGTGGCGCGTCGTCGTCGACGAAACCACGGGTGAGCCAAGGGTTTCCGACGATGCGGTGTCCGAGGAGACGCTCAAGCAGCTGCACAAGACCATCGCCGGCGTGAACGAGGACTACGCCGCGCTGCGCAACAACACCGCGGCCGCCAAGCTCATCGAGTACACCAACCACCTCACCAAGGAGGGCGTGACCGCGCGCGCCGCGGTCGAGCCGCTGGTGCTGATGGTCGCGCCGCTGGCGCCGCACCTGGCCGAGGAACTGTGGCGCCGTCTCGGCAGCGCGAAGTCGCTGGCGCACGGCCCGTTCCCGGTCGCCGACGAGCGCTACCTGGTCGACGACACCGTCGAGTACCCGGTCCAGGTCAACGGCAAGGTGCGCGGCAAGATCGTCGTCGCTGCCGATGCCGACAAGGCCACGCTGGAAGCCGCGGCCCTCGCCGACGAGAAGGTGCAGGCCTTCCTGGCCGGGGCCACACCCAAGAAGGTCATCGTCGTCCCCGGCCGACTGGTCAACATCGTCGCCTGACCTGGGATTTGTGCACGATTTTCCGCGCCGACCGCGGAAAATCGTGCACAAATCCCTCGGGAATCAGCGGGGGCGGATGATCACCTCGTGCTGGTGGGCGTCGTCGGGGGTCGCCACGACCTGGGCGATCACCTGGGCGACGGTCGAGGGCTTGAGGAAGCGCTCCGGCTTGTATTCGCCGCCTTCATAGGCCACCAGGTTCCACTGCATGTCGGTGTCGATCCGGCCGGGGTAGACCGTCGTCACCCGCAGTGCCGGTTCGTCGGCGCGAAGGGCATCGGCGAAGCCCCGCAGCGCGAACTTGCTGGCCGTGTACGACGCCAGCCCGGGGGACGGGCTGCGGCCGGCACCGGAGTTGACGAAGATCACCTGACCCCGGGCCGCCCGCAGGGCCGGCAGCAGCGGCAGGGTAAGCCCCACGGCGCCAAGCACATTGACTTCCATGGTGGCCCGCCACTCCTCGATGGAGGATTCGCCGACCCGGCCCGGGTATGCCACGCCGGCATTGTGGATCAGTACGTCGAGTTCCACGATCGGCTCGATCGTCGCCGCGACGCCGTCGTAGTCGGTGAGGTCCATGGGCCACGTCGTCGCGCCCAGTCGCTCGGCCACGGCGTCGAGTTCGGCCGTCGGCCGGCCCGCCAGGAACAGCGTGTGGGTCGGCGCGAGGGCCTCGGCGTTGGCCATTCCGAGGCCCCGGGAAGCGCCGGTGATCATTGCGGTCGGCATGGCGTGAGCCTACCGATCAGCGAATCCCCGGGCGGCGACGCACAATAGACAGCGATGCCACCCGACCACAGCTTCGCGCCCACCCAGCTCTCGGCCCGCGCCGCCTACCTGCTGCGCGGTAATGACCTGGGCGTCATGACGACGGCCGCGCCGTTGCTGTATCCGCACATGTGGAGCTGGGATGCCGCGTTCGTATCGATCGGCCTGGCGTCGCTGACGGTCGAGCGTGCCGTGGTCGAGCTGGATACGCTCCTGTCGGCGCAGTGGGCCAACGGCATGATCCCGCACATCGTGTTCGCCAACGGCGTCGACGGCTATTTCCCGGGGCCGGCCCGGTGGGAGACGTCGAGCCTGGCCGTCAACGCGCCGCGCAACCGGGACACCTCCGGTATCACCCAGCCGCCAGTGCATGCCATTGCGGTGCAACGGATTCTGGACCACGCCCGTACCCGCGGGCGCTCGACCCGGGTGGTCGCCGAGGCCTTCCTGGATCGCCGGTGGGACGACCTGGTGCGCTGGCACCGCTGGCTGGCCGAGGCCCGCGACCCGCAGGAGCACGGCCGGGTGACGCTGTACCACGGCTGGGAGTCCGGCATGGACAACTCACCGCGCTGGGACAGCGCGTACGCCAACGTGGTTCCGGGTGCGGTGCCCGAGTACCAGCGCGAGGACAACGCGATCATCACCGACACCAGCCAGCGGCCGTCCGATGTCGAGTACGACCGCTACCTGTGGCTGCTGGAGGAGATGAAGTCCGTCCGGTACGACGACGCGCTGCTGCCGAAGGTGCTGAGCTTCCAGGTCGAGGACGTGTTCGTCTCGGCCATCCTGTCGGTGGCGTGCACGGTGCTGGCCGAGATCGGCGAGGACTACAAGCGGCCGAATTCCGATGTGCGCGAACTCTATTCGTGGGCCGAGCGGTTCCGGCAAGGCGTGGTGGCGACCACCGACGAGCGCACCGGCGCGGCGCGGGACTTCGATCTGCGGGCCGGCAAGTGGATTCCGAGTGAGACCGTGGCGCAGTTCGCGCCGCTGCTCTGCGGCGGTCTGCCGCACGACCGCGAACGGGCGCTGCTGCGCCTGCTGGAGGGACCGCGGTTCTGCGCCCACCCGGACCTCAAGTACCCGCTGATCCCGTCGACGTCACCGGTGTCCCGTGACTTCCGGCCGCGCGAATACTGGCGCGGCCCGGTGTGGCCGGTGATGACGTGGCTGTTCTCGTGGTGTTTCGCCCGCCGCGGCTGGTCCGAGCGCGCGTCGATTCTGCGCCGGGAAGGCTTGCGGCAGGCCAGCGACGGCACATTCGCCGAATACTACGAACCCTTCACCGGGGAACCGCTCGGCAGCATGCAGCAGTCGTGGACCGCCGCTGCCGTACTCGACTGGCTGGGCTGACCCGACAGACCTAGTCGTCGTTGCTGGTGGCCAGCTTCTCCAGCGGCGCAAGGGCCTTGGAGATGTTGTCGATGTCCTCGGGCGTCAGCTTGGACATCATCGCGATCAGCACCTTCCGACGGGCTTCGAGGGCCTCGCGGTGCTGCACCAGTCCCTTCGGTGTCACGTTCACCAGGACGGCGCGCAGGTCGGAGGGGTCGCGGGACCGCTTGACCAGACCGAGCTTCTCGAGCCGGCGGATCGCCACCGTGGTGGTGGGCGTACGGACCCGTTCGTGGGCGGCGAGTTCCGTCATCCGGATGGGTCCGCGGTCCAGCAGGGTCAGCAGGATGGACAGCTGCGCCAACGTCAGATCGGCGCCCGCCTCGGCGTCCTTCGGGATTTCGACGCGTCGGCGCATCACGTTGAACAGCTTGGAGAGGACCTGTTGCAGGTCTCCTGCAAGGTCCGCGACCTGCGGCTCCGTCGACGACATAGTTCGATAGTCTAACGTGTATGCCGGATACTGGCCGGTATTAGACAACCTGCGCCAAAAATTGACGTAAACGTTGAGTTTCCGCGGATTCGAAGATCTGCTCGGGGGTTCCCGTCTCGATCACCCGGCCGCCGTCCATGAACACCACCGAATCCGACGCTGACCGGGCAAAACCCATCTCGTGGGTGACCACCACCATGGTCATGCCGTCGGCCCCGAGTTCGCTGATGAGCGCCAGGATGCCCTTGACGAGTTCGGGATCCAGGGCCGACGTGGCCTCGTCGAAGAACATCACCTGGGGGCTCATGGCCAAGGCGCGGGCGATCGCGACACGTTGCTGTTGCCCGCCGGAGAGGGTCGCGGGACGGACGTCGGCCTTGTGCTTCAGCCCCACCCGATCGAGCAGTTTCAGGCCGAGTTCGCGGGCTGCATCGGCGTCCAGGCGCTTGAGCTTGCGTGGTCCGAGCGTGACGTTCTCCAGCACCGTCCGGTGCGGGAACAGATTGAAATGCTGGAACACCATCCCGATCCGCTGGCGCAGCTGATCCGGGTTGTCCTTCAGGACCGAGCGGCCGTCGAGCAGGATGTCGCCGCGGTCCGGTTCGTACAGCCGGTTCAGGGTGCGCAGCAGTGTCGACTTGCCCGAGCCCGACGGCCCGATGACTGCCGTCGTGGTGCCGGCGGGGACATCCAGATCGACGCCACGCAGGACGCCATTGGCCCCGAATGACAGGTGAATATCCTTGGCGGCCAGGGAAACTGCCTGCGGCGTGGTCATATGATCTCCTGGGTCGCGACCTCGGCGGCAACGGGCTTGCCCGTGCTCAGCCGCCGGTCGATGTAGTTGACCAGATGGGTCAGGGGGACGGTGAGGGCCAGGTAGAACAGCCCGGACGCGACCAGGGGAGACAGGTTTCCGGTTTGCGCGTTGAGGTCGCGACCCACCTGGAACAGCTCGCGCTGACTGGCGATCAACCCCAGGAAGTACACCAGCGACGACGCCTTCAGCAGCGAGATGAACTGGTTCATCAGCGCGGGCAGGACCCGGCGCACGCCCTGCGGCACCACGACCAGCCGCATCGATGACGGGTAGCCGAAGCCCAGCGCGCGCGAGGCCTCGAGTTGGCCGGCATCCACGCTCTGGATGCCCGAGCGCAGAATCTCGCCGATGTAGGCGCCCGCCATGAGACCGAGCGCGGCAATTCCCAAGGGGTACGGGTTGTTTCCGGTCAACGAGCCCACCACCGGCCCGATGCCCAGCCCGATCACCAGGATGATCACCACTTCGGGCAGGCCGCGGAAGATGTCGGTGTACACCCGGGCCGGCCAGCGCAGCCAGCGCGACCGCGAGATGCCCGCGATGGCCAGTGCCATGCCGATGATCAGGCCGATGATGCTGGCACTGACGGTCAGGATCAGCGTGTTGGGCAGGCCGGTCTTGAACAGGTCGGGGATGGCCTGCCGGTACAGGTGCCAGTCCAGGAACGCGTCTTTCAGTTGCGAGAGCGTGGATTTCGGCGCGGGACCGGCCGCCGGCGCCGCTGACGCATGCGACGCGGTGATGGCGTTGAAGTCGGGCAGCTGCGGCAGCGGCGCGGCCTTGGATCCGGGCTTCCAGCCCGGCGGCAGCGCGCGTGGCACCCAGTTCTCATAGAGCCGCGCCCAGGTGCCGTCGGCGATCACCGCGTCGAGCCCCGCATTGAGGGCGTCGATCAGCGGCTTGTTGTCTTTCGCGACGGCATACGCGACGAAATTGTCCAAGCTGAAGGTGTTTTCGACGATGCGCGCCGGGTCACCCGGTTGCACGGTGCCGGAGGCCTGCTGAGACGGCGCCACCCAGGCGTCGATCTGCCGGGTCTTGATGTTGGCGTACACCGTGGCGTAGTCCGGGAACTTCACCGGTTCCAGGTGCAGGGTGTCGACGACGTAGGCCTCCTGCACGGTGCCCTGCACGACGCCGATGCGCTGCCCCGCCTTCAGTGCGCCGAAGCCGCTGATCGCCGATCCGGTCGGGACGACGAGCGAGAAGTAGCCGAAGTCATAGCCATTGGTGAATCCGACGGTACGGCGCCGGGCGTCGGTGGTGGTGATGGACGACGATCCGACGTCGAACCGCCGGGACGCGACCTGGGCCAACAGCCCGGCGAAATCGGTGCCGACGAAGTTGACGCGCAGGCCGATCTTCTCGGCGATGGCCCGCAGCAGCTCGTTGTCGAATCCGGTGAACTGGCCGCTGGAGTTGATACAGATGCTCGGCGGGGCATCGGACAGCGTGCCGACGGTCAGCACTCCGGGCGTACCCAGCCCCAACGCCTCCGGCCGCACCGTGGAAAGCGGCTGGGTACCGGGCGTCGTGTACTTGTCGGTGCCGTCGCCCTGGGCGGCGGTGGCCAGGTTGGTGGGCAGGGCGCTGGCGCTCTGCACGCCCGGCGGTGCGCACTGGTCGGTGGTGGCGCCGGCTGGGACTCCCACGGACAGCGAACAGACCAGGAGTGCCACCAGTATCGCTACCGTCGCACGCAGGAAAGAGGTCACGCACGTCAACCTAGCGGGTGCCCGGCCGAATTCAGCGGCTTCAGCTCGCCGGGAATTCATTCGGCCGGGCAGCGCCGGCTACCTGCTGTCGCGCCAGCGGCACAGGGCTTCGGCGTGGCCCAGATCGTAGTCGGGGCCGTTGACCCCGACGGTCAGCAACGAAACCCCGAGTGCGGTAAGCGCTTCGGCATTGGCGATCAGGCCGTCGCCGCTGTTGTCCACGCCGGCCGAGCGGACGATGGTGTTCGGGTCGCGGCCGACGTCGGCGCAATGCCGGTCCAGCACGGCGGCCTTCTCCGGGTACGTCGCCGCGGTGGTGAAGCTGTGCCAGATCTGCGCGTACTCCGCGACGAGCCGCAGCGTCTTGCGCTCGCCCTGGCCGCCGATGAGGATCGGAATGTCGCGCACCGGCTGTGGGTTCAGCTTGCCCAGGCGCGACACGATGCGCGGCATGGCGGCCGCCAGGTCGTCGAGTCTGCTTCCGGCCGTACCGAATTCGTAGCCGTACTCGTCGTAGTCCTTCTCTTTCCAGCCCGATCCGATGCCCAGGATCAGCCGGCCGTCCGAGATGTTGTCGACCGTCCGCGCCATGTCGGCCAGCAGTTCCGGATTGCGGTACGAGTTACAGCTCACTAGGGCGCCGATCTCGATGCGCGAGGTCTGCTCGGCCCAGGCGCCCAGCATGGTCCAGCATTCGTAGTGCGCGCCGTCGGGGTCGCCGTACAGCGGGAAGAAGTGGTCCCAGTTGAAGGCGACGTCGACGCCGAGGTCCTCGGCGCGCCGGACCGCGTCGCGCATCAGGCCGTAGTTGGGGGAGTGCTGGGGCTGCAGTTGAACGCCGATGCGGATGGGTTGGGTCATGACCCCACGCTAACCGCCGAGGACGCCCCGCAGAATGTCGACGAGTGCGGCGGGCTGGTCGCCCTGCACCGAATGACCCGAGTCGGCCACGATGTGGGTCCGCTGGAAACCCGGCGCCCCGGCCGCGAACGCGGCGGCATCATCGTCGTTGACGAAGTACGACTTCGCGCCTCGCACGAGCGTCGTCGGCATGGTGATGGACGGGACGTCGTCCCACAGTCCGTTGAAGTTCGAGTAGCCGTCTCCTCGCGTCAACGAGTCGTACCGCCACGTCCAGGTGCCGTCGTCGAGTTGCTTGGCATTGTGAAAGACGCCGCGGCGCAGCGAGTTCCGGCTGCGGTGCGGCGACGCGGCCACGGTGACGTCGAGCATCGCGGCGAAACTGGGGAAGCTCCGGTCGCCCCTCACCAGCGCGACGGCACCCAGCTGAGCCTGCGTCATCTGCTCGTGCCGTTCCGGCGCCGACGGCGTGACGTCCACGAGCACCAGCTCGGGTACCAACGCAGGTTCGGTCGCGGCGATCCGCAGCGCCGTCAGCCCACCCAGCGACATCCCGACCACCAGCCGGGCCGACGGCGCGTGGCGCCGAATCACCGGGGCCACGGTCGACGCGTTCAGCTTCGGCCCGTAGTCGCCGTCCTCGCGCCAGGCCGACCGCCCATGCCCGGGCAGATCGATCGCCAGCGCCGGCACTCCGAGGCCCAGGATCACGGTGTCCCAGGTGTGCGCGTTCTGTCCGCCGCCGTGCAGGAACACCACTTCGGGCTCCGCGACGCCCCACTTCAGCAGGCTGATGGGCCCGTCCTCGATCCGCGACACCGTCGGCAGCGGGCCGTCGGCGCCGATCTGCTCGGCGTTCTCGGGCAGCAGCGCGAACTCGTCGAGCGTCAGCAGTTCGTCGTCAGAAATCTCGAGGGCCACGTCTGCGGACATTACCCCCGGCGGCGAGGCGTGCTCAGCTGCCGATCGTTCCGTTGTCCTTCCACACCGCGACCACAGAGGGGCGTGCGGTGCCGTTGCCGCCCTCGGGCCACCGTGAGACCGGGTTGTCGATGCTGTTGTCATCGTGCTCGCCGGGATGCTGGACGCAGACCGTGACGAGGTCGTCGGTGACGACGGGGCCGCACGTCTCGGCGCCGAGCGGCACGGTGAGGAACTGCTTGGTCTCCCCGCGGTTCGGGCCGCTCAGCGCGACGGCGAACAGTCCGTCGTTGGACTTCAACGCATTACCGTCGGTGGCGATCCAGAGGTTGCCGTGGCTGTCGAAGGCCAGGTTGTCCGGGCAGGAAATCGGGCTGACCTTGGTCTTGTCGAACCCCGCGTAGTAGGTGTCGGCGGCGGCGGGGTCGCCGCAGACCAACAGCAGCTCCCACGTGAAGTCGGTGCCGGCGTGGTTGTCGACGATCTCGAGAATCTGGCCGTTCTTGTTGTCGTTGCGCGGATTCGGCGCATCGGGGCCCGGTTTGCCCTCCGCGCCGCGCTTGGAGTTGTTGGTGAGGGCGACGTACAGCTTGCCGGTCTTCGGGTCGGCTTCGAAGTCCTCGGGCCGGTCCATCTTGGTGGCGCCGGCCTTGTCGGCGGCGAAGCGGGTGAACACCGCGGCCTCCGCCGCGCTGATCCCGGGCACCAGTGATTCGGCCCGACCCTCGGGGCCGGACCGCAGCAACGGCAGCCAGGTTCCGGTGCCGCGGAACGCACCCGTGCTCGGCAACTTCCCGGTGCCGTCGATCTCGGCGGCGGGGATGTCGCTGGACAGCTTGGCGACGTACAAGGTGCCTTCGTCGAGGATGGTCATGTTGTGCGCCATCGCCGCCGGCTCGCGGCCGGGCTGAATCTTCTTGCTGGACACGAATTTGTACATGTAGTCGAAGCGCTCGTCGTCGCCGCTGTAGGCGACGACGGTGCCGTCGGCAGTGACGTAGATGTTGGCGGCTTCGTGCCGGAAGCGGCCCAGCGCAGTGTGTTTCACCGGGGTGGAGTTCGGGTCCCACGGATTGAGTTCGACGATGTAGCCGAACCGGTTGACCTCGCCCGGCGTCGCGGCCACGTCGAACCGCGGATCGAAGGTCTCCCAGAGCATCTCGGACGGCTTGAGCTCGATGCCGTAGCGGGCGAGGCGGGTCGCGTCTGCCGGGGTGGCAGGCGCGGTGCCGGCCGGTGCGCCGAAGTAGCCCTGGAAGTTCTCCTCGCCGGAAAGCACTGTGCCCCAAGGGGTTATGCCGCCGGAGCAGTTGGCCATGGTGCCCGCCACGCGTCTGCCGGTCGGGTCGGCAGCTGTCTTGACGAAGTCGGTGCCCGCCGCGGGTCCGGTCAGGGTGAACGGGGTGTCGACGGTGATGCGTCGGTTGTACGGGCCCAGAACCGGTTTGAGGCCGTCGGGGGTGCGCGCGACTTCCACGACGCCCATGCCCATGGCGGCGATCTCGATGTCGAACTGCTCGCGGGTCGGGTGCTTGGGGTCGTAGCCGGGGAACATGAATTGCGGTGTGACGTACTCGAAGTTGGTCACCAGCAGGAAGTGGCCGGGCCGGTCGGGGATCGGTAGCAGCCCGGCGAAGTCGTTGTTGAACCCGAACTGGCCGCGCTGCGCCGCGGCGGTCTGCGCCGTCACGTCGAATTTCGGCGCGCCCGGCAGCACGGGGTCACCCCAGCTGATGACCACGGACTGCCGGTAGCCCTCGGGGATGACGACGGCGTCCTCGCGGTTGGGTGCGACCGCGGCGAATCGCATGCCGGGCGGTGTCGACGAGGGCGCAGCGGACGAGGTGCCTGCGGCGGGCTGCTCGTCGCGGCCGCACGCGGCCAGGGCGGGACCGGCGCCGACGGCGAGCACCGCGATGCCGGTCGCGCGGAGCATCGACCGTCGGGACACGGCCTGCGCGATGTCACCGAAGTACTCGTTGTCGCTGGTGTTCGGCAGCGGCTTCGAGCACGCGTCGCCACACTTGTGGCGGCACGTGACGTGCTGGCGCGACGACCGGCCGTCGTGGGTCAGGAGCAGGTTCAGCGGAAACAGGGCCACGATGCTGGAACCTATGACAGCTGAACCAGCAGCTGGGAAAGAACTGGTGAACTGCTGGGAACGCCCGCGCCCGACCCGGACGAAGTGCCTAGCCGACCGGGGCGGTCGTCCGGATCAGGTGATCGAACGCCGAGAGGGCCGCTGTCGCACCGGCTCCCGCCGCGATGACGATCTGCTTGAACGGCACCGTCGTGCAGTCGCCGGCGGCGAACACGCCGGGGACCGATGTCTGGCCACGCTCGTCGACGACGATCTCGCCGCGCTTGGACAGCTCGACGCTGCCTTCGAGCCACTCGGTGTTGGGCAGCAGGCCGATCTGGACGAAGACGCCCTGCAGGTCCAGCTGGTGCGACTCGCCGGTGGTGCGGTCCTGGTAGGTCAGGCCGGTCACCTGGTCGCCGTCGCCGAGGACCTCGGTGGTCAGCGTGCTCAGCAGGATGTCGACGTTGGGCAGGCTGCGCAGTTTGCGCTGCAGCACCTCGTCGGCGCCCAGCACCGAGTCGAACTCGATGAGCGTCACATGGGAGACGACGCCGGCGAGGTCGATCGCGGCCTCGACGCCGGAGTTGCCGCCGCCGACGACGGCGACACGCTTGCCCTTGAACAGCGGTCCGTCGCAATGCGGGCAGTAGGTGACGCCCTTGTTGCGGTAGTCGGCCTCGCCGGGCACGTCCATCGCGCGCCAGCGGGCGCCGGTCGCGAGGATGACGGTGCGGGCCGTCAGCGAGGCGCCGCTCTCCAGCGCGATCTCGATGAGGCCGCCTTCGTCGATCGCCGGCAGCAGCTTCGCGCCGCGCTGGGTCTTGATGACGTCGACGTCGTACTCGCCGACGTGGGCTTCCAGCGCCGCGGCGTACTTGGGTCCTTCGGTGTGCGGGACGGAGATGTAGTTCTCGATGGCCATGGTGTCGAGCACCTGACCGCCGAACCGCTCGGCGACCACGCCGGTGCGAATTCCCTTGCGGGCGGCGTAGATTGCGGCCGCGGCCCCGGCCGGTCCACCGCCGACGACCAGGACGTCGAAGGGGTCCTTCTCGGCGATGGCCTCGGCGGTGCGCTGCGCGGCGCCGACGTCGACCTTGCCGATGATCTGCTCGAGGGTCATGCGGCCCGAGTCGAACACCTCACCGTTCAGGAAGACGGTCGGGACCGCCAGCACCTTGCGCTGTTCGACCTCGTCCTTGAACAGCGCGCCGTCGATCGCGACGTGGCTGATGCGCGGGTTGAGGATCGCCATCAGGTTCAGGGCCTGCACCACGTCGGGGCAGTTCTGGCAGGACAGCGAGAAGTAGGTCTCGAAGTGCAGGTCGGCGTCGAGGCTCCGCACCTGCTCGAGCAGCTCGGGGGCTTCCTTCGACGGGTATCCGCCGACCTGCAGCAGCGCCAGGGCCAGCGAGGAGAACTCGTGGCCGAGGGGGATGCCGGCGAACCGGACCTCGACATCGGTGCCGGTGCGGCGGATGGCGAACGACGGCCGGCGGGCAGCAGCATCGTCGGAGTCGTCGGCCCGGGAGTAGGTGATCTTGTCCGACATTGCCGCGATCTCGGTGAGCAGGCCGGCCAGCTCGGCGGACTTGGGACCGTCATCGAGGGAGGACACCAGCTCGATGGGCACGGTCAGCCGCTCCAGCAGGGACTTCAATTGGCCGGCGAGTGCGGTGTCGAGCATGCGGATCAACTCCATCGAAATAGGAATGGTGGGCCGGTGTGGCCCGAAAGATGTTGGGGGCGAAGACTTCTGGACAGCGGTACGGGCCGGAGCCCGTACCGCCGACCAGCAGTGAAAACTAGATCTTGCCGACGAGTTCCAGCGACGGGGCCAGGGTCTCTTCGCCCTCTTCCCACTTGGCCGGGCAGACCTCGCCCGGGTGGTTGCGCACGTACTGCGCGGCCTTGACCTTGCGGACCAGCTCGGCGGCGTTGCGGCCGATGCCCTCGGCGGTGACCTCGGTGAACTGGATGATGCCGTCGGGGTCGACCAGGAAGGTGCCGCGGTCGGCCAGGCCCTCGTCCTCACGCAGCACCTCGAAGTCGGTGCTGATGCGCAGGGTGGGGTCGCCGATCATCGCGAACTTGATCTTGCCGATGGTGTCGGACGAGTCGTGCCACGCCTTGTGGGTGAAGTGGGTGTCGGTGGACACCGAGAACACCTCGACGCCGAGCTGCTGCAGCTCGTCGTAGTGGTCGGCGAGGTCGCCGAGCTCTGTCGGGCAGACGAACGTGAAGTCGGCCGGGTAGAAGAGGAAGATGGCCCACTTGCCCGCGATGTCGGCTTCGGACACGGGGATGAAGGTGCCGTTCTTGTACGCGGTCGCGGAGAACGGCTTGATCTGCTTGTTGATCAGGGCCACGGGAACCTCTCTCAGGTCACTGTCGGATGTCTTTACGGAGCCCACCCTAGTGCCATTTTCTGGACTAATTCCAGTTTAAAGAGGGCTGTTGTGGCCAGTCTCACAACCGCCGGCCTGACGGTCCCGACGCCCCAAACGCCAAGTGGGCGGCCAGGTTTCACCTGGCCGCCCACTCTGACGTCGAAAAACTACCCCTCGATGAAGGCTTCCAGCTGAGCGCGCGCGAGGTCGTCGGCGACCTGCTCCGGCGGGCTCTTCATCAGGTAGGCCGAGGCCGGCAGGATCGGGCCACCGAGGCCGCGGTCCTTGGCGATCTTGGCGGCGCGCACGGCGTCGATGATGATGCCGGCCGAGTTGGGGGAGTCCCAGACCTCGAGCTTGTACTCCAGGTTCAGCGGCACGTCACCGAAGGCGCGACCCTCGAGGCGGACGTACGCCCACTTGCGGTCGTCGAGCCACGCGACGTAGTCCGACGGGCCGATGTGCACGTTCTTGTCGTAGACCTTGTCGGCCAGCGAGCCGGTCAGGTTCGAGGTGACGGCCTGGGTCTTGGAGACCTTCTTCGACTCCAGGCGCTCGCGCTCGAGCATGTTCTTGAAGTCCATGTTGCCGCCGACGTTCAGCTGGTAGGTGCGGTCCAGCGTGACGCCGCGATCCTCGAACAGCTTGGCCATCACGCGGTGGGTGATGGTCGCGCCGACCTGGCTCTTGATGTCGTCACCGACGATCGGCACGCCGGCGTCCTCGAACTTCTTGGCCCACTCCGGGTCGGAGGCGATGAACACGGGCAGGGCGTTGACGAACGCGACCTTGGCGTCGATGGCGCACTGCGCGTAGAACTTGTCGGCCTCTTCGGAGCCGACGGGCAGGTAGGAGACCAGGACGTCGACGTTCGCGTCCTTGAGGGCCTTGACCACGTCGACGGGCTCGGCGTCGGAGACCTCGATGGTGTCGGCGTAGTACTTGCCGATGCCGTCGAGGGTCGGGCCGCGCTGCACGATGACGTCGGTCGGCGGCACGTCGGCGATCTTGATGGTGTTGTTCTCGGAGGCGCCGATGGCCTCGGAGAGGTCGAAGCCGACCTTCTTGGCGTCCACGTCGAACGCGGCGACGAACTTCACATCGCGCACGTGGTACGGGCCGAACTTGACGTGCATCAGACCCGGGACGGTCGAGTTTTCGTCGGCGTCCTGGTAGTACTGCACGCCCTGCACGAGCGATGCCGCGCAGTTGCCCACGCCGACGATTGCGACGCGTACCTCGTTCGACTCAGACATGTGACGGTCTCCTTTTCCTACTCTTTCAGTGCATTCGCCGGGGGCGCGTGCGCTCAGGTTTGGTCGGCGTGGCCTTGTGACGGCGGTGCCGTCGGTCCGGCGGTTGCCACGCGCTCGGCAGCTATCAGCTCGTTGAGCCATTTCACTTCGCGCTCACTGGACTCGAGCCCGAGCTGATGCAGCTGGCGGGTGTAGCGGTCGAGTGAACTGCTGGCCCGTGCGATCGCCTCGCGCAGACCTTCGCGACGCTCCTCGACCTGACGGCGCCGCCCTTCCAGGATTCGCATCCTGGCCTCGGCGGGCGTCCGGTTGAAGAACGCCAAGTGCACACCGAATCCGTCATCGGTGTAGTTCTGGGGGCCGGTGTCGGCGACGAGCTCGGTGAACCGTTGCTTGCCGGCGTCGGTCAGTTGGTAGACGCGGCGGGCGCGGCGCACCTTGGTCGAACCGAGCGGCGCCGCATCTTCGACGATCAGGCCGTCGGCCTGCATGCGGCGCAGCGCCGGGTAGAGCGAGCCGTACGAGAACGCACGGAACGCACCCAGCAGTCCGGTCAGCCGTTTGCGCAGCTCATAGCCGTGCATGGGGGACTCCAGCAGAAGCCCCAGGATGGCCAGCTCCAGCACAGTGTCACCTCCCGACATGAATTGACGGCAACGCATATTGAGCGCTAGGACGCTTCAACACCTCGCGCCATAGTATCGCGCCGATATATACGGGGCCAATCGACTGCGCACATGGAGATGAACAGCACTCGATGCGGCCGTCAACACGGCCCGAACGAACGGCGAATCAGCCGGGGTAGTTGATCTGTTTCTGGTTGCCCTCGGGGTCGAGCTCGATGTAGCCGCTGTTGTTGAACTTGCCGGACACGTAGATCGAGATGGTGACGGTGTCCTGCGGCGCGGTGATGTCCTTGCTGCCCTTGATGGAGATGTAGACGGTGTTGATCTCGTTGCGCTTGATGCCCAGGGTCTCGGGTGCGCCGTGCAGGATTCCGGTGATCTTCTCGAAGTTGAACTTCCCGAGGTCGACGACGCGTTCGTCACTGCTCACCGTCGTGGTGTCGGGGTCGTCCCAGCCGCCGCGGTAGTCGTACCGCAGCACCCGGCGGGGTTCGCCCGGGTCGGGGCGCTCGAGGATCGCGTAGTCCGGGTAGATGGTCAGCTCGTAGCCGGTGGTATCGCCGAACTTCTTCTTCATCTGGGTGAACAGTCCGGTCAGCCCGCCGAGCGACTGCAGCTGGCGCGGCGGGGTGAGCACCACGGGAGCGACGCCGTCGGGCTTGGCACCCGGGTCTTCGGCGGCAGTCAGCGGGGACTGGCCGGGCGCGGCGTAGAAGCCCCAGCCGATGGCGATACCGACCACGAGCATCACCGCGGCGCCGGCGGCCAGGATGCCCCAGCCGGTCGACCGCACCGCGCGGCCCGCACCCGTCTTCAACGGAGGCAGCTTGACCGACGAGTTCGCGGTCTGCAGATCGGTCACCAGCGACCGCAGTTCGCCGAGGGTGACGGCCCGGGTCGCCGCCGCGACGCGCTGCCGATGCTCCTCGGCGGACAGCTGGCCGTCGGCCAGTGCCGTGTCCAGAATCTGGCAGGTGTCGTTGCGGTCGCTGTCTTTCGCCCGGGTCGCTGCGGTGGCCACCGGGAAAGCGTAAAGGTCAGGTGGTACGCCCGCGTGAGCCCGGCCACAAGCCGTTTACCGCTGTACCTATCGAGCCGGCTACAACCCGGCTACATGCGCGCCATCACGCGTCGGCGCTCAGGTGCCCGACGTACTCTGGTCAACGTGCGATTGCAGCGGCAGGTGGTCGACTATGCGCTCCGGCGCAGGTCGCTGCTGGCCGAGGTCTACTCGGGCCGTACCGGCGTCACCGAGGTGTGTGACGCCAACCCCTACCTGCTGCGCGCAGCAAAATTTCATGGTCGTACCAGTTCGGTGATGTGCCCGATCTGCCGGAAAGAACCGCTGACATTGGTGTCGTGGGTCTTCGGGGATCATCTCGGAGCGGTGTCGGGTTCGGCCCGCAGCACCGAGGAGCTCGTCCTGCTGGCGGCCAAATTCGACGAATTCGCGGTTCACGTGGTGGAGGTATGCCGCACTTGCAGTTGGAATCATTTGGTCAAGTCATATGTATTAGGGACGCCGAGTCCCCCGAAGGCGGCGAAGCCTCGTGGCACCCGCGCGGCGCGCTCGAAAGCGCGCACCGCCAGTGAGTGACGGGATGAGCGGGGCTGGGCGCCACAGCCGATCGGACAACGACGCGACCAGAGGACCGGGCGCCGGCGCACCGCAAGGACGCCCCGGACCCGTGCCGCCGGATGACCGTCGCACCATGATCCTGCCGCCCGTCGGCAAGGCCGACGATGCGCGGCTGCGGGATCCGATCGACGCCGTGAAGGCAGCGCTCGACGGCACCAAGCGGCCGGGCCAGGCTCCGGTCGGCATGGGCGCGGGCATGAACCCGCCACCGAAGTCGCCGCCTCCGCCGCCCCCGCGGACCGGCGGCGGAAGTGGTGGTAACTCCGGCGGTCCGAAGTTGCCGCAGTTCAAGTGGAACTGGAAGGTGTTCCGCCGGCTCTGTTACGCGGGCGCCGTGGTGTTGTTGGTGCTGCCGATCGTCACGTTCGCGATGGCGTACCTCATCGTCGACATCCCCAAGCCGGGCGACATCCGGACCAACCAGGTGTCGACCATCCTGGCCAGCGACGGTAGCGAGCTCGCGAAGTTCGTGCCGCCGGAAGGCAACCGCGTCGATGTCAACATCGACCAGATCCCGGTGCACGTCCGCAACGCGGTGATGGCCGCCGAGGACCGGGACTTCTACACCAACCCGGGCTTCTCGTTCTCCGGCTTCGCGCGGGCGTTCAAGAACAACATCTTCGGTGGTGACCTGCAGGGCGGGTCGACCATCACGCAGCAGTACGTGAAGAACGCGTTGGTCGGTGACGCCCGCTCCGGCGTGGGCGGCCTGGTCCGCAAGGCCAAGGAATTGGTGATCGCCACCAAGATGTCGCGGCAGTGGTCGAAAGACGAAGTGCTGCAGTCGTACCTGAACATCATCTATTTCGGCCGCGGCACCTACGGCATCGCCGCGGCGTCGAAGGCCTACTTCGGCAAACCCGTCGAGCAGCTCGACGTGGCCGAGGGGGCGTTGCTCGCGGCACTCATCCAGCGGCCGTCGACGCTGGACCCGGCCGTCGACCCGGAGGGCGCCGCCGAGCGCTGGAACTGGGTGCTCGACGGCATGGTGACCATGGGCGCGCTGTCCAAGGAGGACCGCGCACAGCAGAAGTTCCCGGCCACGGTGCCGCCCGAGCAGGCCCGGCAGCAGAACCAGACCGAGGGCCCCAACGGACTGATCCAGCGGCAGGTGATGAAGGAGCTGCAGAGCATCTTCAACATCAACGAGCAGGCGCTGAACACAGAGGGGCTGCAGGTCACCACGACCATCGACCCGAAGGCGCAGGCGGCGGCCGAGGACGCGGTGTCGAAGTATCTGGACGGCCAGGCCGACGACATGCGGGCCGCGGTGGTGTCGGTCGATCCGCACACCGGCGGCATCAAGGCGTATTACGGCGGCTCCGACGCCAACGGCTTCGACTTCGCGCAGGCCGGCCTGCCGACGGGTTCGTCGTTCAAGGTCTTCGCGTTGGTGGCGGCCCTCGAGCAGGGCATCGGGCTGGGGTACCAGGTCGACAGCTCGCCGGTGACCGTCAACGGCATCAACATCACCAACGTCGAGGGCGAGGGCTGCGGCACCTGCAGCATCGCCGAGGCGCTCAAGCGGTCGCTGAACACCAGCTACTACCGGTTGATGCTCAAGCTCAAGCACGGCGCGCAGGACGTCGCCGATGCCGCGCACAAGGCCGGTGTCGCCGACAGCTTCCCGGGCGTCGAGCACACGCTGTCCGAGGACGGCAAGGGCGGTCCGCCCAACAACGGCGTGGTGCTGGGGCAGTACCAGAGCCGCGCGCTGGACATGGCGTCCGCTTACGCGACGCTGGCGGCGTCCGGCGAGTACCACAAGCCGCACTTCGTGCAGAAGGTCGTCAACGGCGACGGGCAGGTGCTGTTCGACGCGGCGTCCCAGGACAACTCGGGTGAGCAGCGGATCCCGAAGGCCGTCGCCGACAACGTGACCTCGGCGATGCAGCCCATCGCCGGCTACTCGCGCGGCCACAACCTGGCCGGTGGCCGGCCGTCCGCGGCCAAGACCGGCACGGTGCAGCTCGGTGACACCGGCGCCAACCGCGACGCATGGATGGTCGGCTACACGCCGTCGCTGTCCACCGCGGTGTGGGTCGGCACGACGAGCGGGACGCAGCCACTGGTGAACAAGGGTGGCGGTCCGGTGTACGGCTCGGGGCTGCCGTCGGACATCTGGAAGTCGACGATGGACGGCGCGCTGAAGGGCACCGACAACGAGTCGTTCCCCAAGCCCACCGCCATCGGCGGCTACGCGGGCGTGCCGCAGGCGCCGCCGGTGGTCAAGCCGCCGACGCCGGATGATCAGCAGGGTCCGCCGCCGGGCGCACCGACCGAGACGGTGGTCCAGCCGACGCTCGTCGTCGCTCCGGGCATCACGATCCCGTTCGGTCCGCCGACCACCATGCAGGTGGCCCCGCACCAGGATGCGCCCCCGCCGCCCGGTGGTGGCGACCCGAACCAGCCTGGCCCCCCGCCGCCGCCGTGACGGTCGACGAACCAGACGAGTCCGGCGTCCCGACGGTCTCGCCGGCCCGGCTGGCCCGGGACCTGCGCAGCGCCGACGACCGCGACCTGCCCAGCCGGACCGACGTCATGGGTGCGGCGCTGTCCGGTGTCGTGGGCGGGCCGGTGGGCCGGCACGCGATGATCGGCCGGGCGCCGTTCCTCACCCCGTTCCGGGTGCTGCTGATCATCGCGCTGGTGTTCCTCGGGCTGGGCTACACGACCAAGGCGCCGTGCCTGGTGACGACGGGCACGGGTACCGCCGATCAGCGCGTCGCCAACTGGCAGAACCAGCGCGCCTACTACGAGTTCTGCTACTCGGACACCGTGCCGCTGTACACCGCGGAGCTGCTGAACCTGGGCAAGTTCCCGTACAAGTCCAGTTGGATCGAGACCGACAGCGCGCAGAAGCCGCGCGTCCAGTACGACGGCACCCGCGCGATCCGCTACATGGAGTATCCGGTGCTGACCGGCATGTACCAGTACGCGGCCATGTCGGTGGCCAAGACCTACACGGCGCTGTCCAAACTGGTTCGGATGCCGGTGGTCGCCGAGGTGATCATGTTCTTCAACATCTCAGCGTTCGGGCTAGCACTGGCCTGGATGGCCACCGTGTGGGCGACCATGCGCATGTCCGGCCGGCGGCCGTGGGACGCCGCCGTGGTGGCCGGCTCGCCGATCCTGATCTTCCAGGCGTTCACCAACTTCGATGCCCTCGCGACGGCGTGTGCGGCCGGCGCCATGTTGGCCTGGTCTCGCCGAAAACCGGTGGTGACCGGTGTGCTGATCGGCGTCGGGGTGGCCCTGAAGCTGTATCCGCTGCTGTTGCTGATCCCGCTGGTGCTCCTGGCGGTGCGCACCGGCAAGTGGCGGCCGGTGGCCAAGACCGCGATCACCGCGCTGGTCACGTGGATCGTGGTGAACCTGCCGATCATGGTGATGTTCCCGCGCGGGTGGTCGGAGTTCTTCCGGCTCAACACCCGGCGCGGCGACGACATGGACTCGCTCTACAACGTCGCGAAGTCCTTCACCGGCTGGGGCGGGTTCGACACCAACCTCGGTTTCTGGGAGCCGCCGACGGTCCTCAACACCGTCACCGCGTTGCTGTTCGTCTTGTGTTGTGCGGCAATCGCTTACGTCGCGTGGACGGCGCCGCAGCGGCCGCGGCTGGCGCAGCTGGCGTTCCTGGTCGTCGCCGCGTTCCTGCTGACCAACAAGGTGTGGAGCCCGCAGTACTCGCTGTGGCTGGTGCCGCTGGCCGCGCTGGCACTGCCTCATCGTCGAATCTTGTTGGCGTGGATGACCATTGATGCGCTGATCTGGATTCCGCGGATGCTGTACCTGTACGGCGACCCGAAGCTCGGGCTGCCCGAGCAGTTCTTCACCACCACGGTCCTGCTGCGCGACATCGCGGTGATCGGCCTGTGCGCGTTGGTGATTCGCGCCATCTACCGGCCGGAGGTGGATCTGGTTCGCTGGGGTGGCCGCGTGGACGATCCGTCCGGCGGCGTGTTCGACGAGGACGACGACAATCCGCCACGCTGGTTGCCCGCCCGGTTGCGGCCCCGCCCGATCGTCGTCGCCGAACCCGAACCCGATCCCGACCCGGAACCGGAGCTCGCGCCCACGGCATAAATGGGCTGCGTTCCGGCGCGCGCGGTGGCAGGGTCGAGGGCGTGACCGACCTGACGTTCTCCGATTCCGTTGTCATCGATACCGATCCCGAAACCCTCTACGCCCTGGTCTCCGACGTGACCAAGATGGGCCAGTGGAGCCCGCAGTGCAAAGCGTGCTGGTGGGAGGACGAGGACGGCGGCCCGGTGGCCGGCGCCTGGTTCAAGGGCCGCAACGAAACCAGTGACAGAACCTGGGAGACGCGCAGCCAGGTGGTCGTCGCCGAGCCCGGCCGCGAGTTCTTCTGGGAGGTCAATGGCGGTTGGGTTCGCTGGGGCTTCACGCTGGATCCCGCCGACGGTGGCACGCGCCTGACGCAGTCGTGGGAGTTCCTGCCGGCCGGCATCGCGGGCTTCCACGAGCGCTGGTCCGACGACGCCGACGCCCAGATCGCGCTCCGGACGAAGTACGCGAAGGAAGGCATCCCGCTGACGCTGGCGGCGATCAAGAAGACGGCCGAGGCCTAGGTTTCGCGGCGTACGTCGCTCTCTCCCTTGGCAACTTCGATCCGGAGCCGTCAACTTGCCTTGACGGTCAATGAAAGTTGACGGCTCGGGATCGAACATGTCCAGAGGAGAGCTCTCTCGAACTCAGCCCTGGTACGACGGCGGGTACTGCGGAAAGTGCTGCGGCACAGCCCGACCCTGCTCCGCCCTGATCCACGCGGTGGTCGACGGCAGCAATGCCAGGACCATCGTGATGATCGGGAATGCCAGGCCCAGAAGGGCGCTGACGACACCTTCGGGCGAGTACCAGTCGTCCGACGTCACGGCGGTGGTGAAGACGGAGGTCATCAGGTTGCTCACGATGGCCACCGCGCAGCCACTGACCACGAGCCACCGGCCGAGCATCTTGCGCCGGAAGAGCAGCACTGCGCCGGCGATGAGCAACACGCTCAGCAGCGTGCCCAGCACGAGCGCGATGATCACCACGGCGACCAGTCCGATGGCCAGAACGCCGAAGATGCTGTCGAGGAATTCGACATCAGAGCGGTCGAAGTTGCTGCCGATCGATGCGATGACGATCAGGAAGAACAGCGAGACCGCGGTGATGCCGAGGCTGAGCAATCCGCCCAGCGCCGCCAGCACGCCGGCGGTGATCGCGGTGCCGCCCCTCGGCTGGGCTGGTGCCGCCGGCGGGACGGGGTAGGCGCCTGGCTGCGGGTACTGCGGATACGTCATGTTTTCCCTCTGGCGCCGGGCCCGTCCACTCAGCCCTGGTACGGCGGGTACGGCGGAAAGTACTGGGGTGCAATGGGGTTCTTCTTGGCAGCCAGCCACGTCGTGGTCGACGGCACCAGGGCCAGCGCGATGGTCGCGATAGCGAAGAAAATGCCCACGACGTCGCCGCCGATACCGCGGCTATAGGAATACTCGCCGAACGAATCGGGCGTCGACGTGATGTTGATCAGGGCGCTGAGAATGGAAATGCCGCTACCTGCGGCGATCAGCCAGCGGCCGACCTGCTTGCGCAGCAGCAGCGTCAGCGCTCCCGGCAACATCAGCGCCCCAGCGATGATGTTGAGCGTCACGATGGTTATCAGGCTTCCCCAGCCGACGTCGGCAGCCGAGTCGTGCATCATGGCGGACAGTCCGAGCGCCTGGGCGACCCCGCCGAAGAAGTGCGTCAACCCGCCGAGCAGTGCCAGCACACCCGCGGTGATTGCCGTGCCGCCGCCGGGCGCCGCGGCTGGCATGGGCGGAAACCCACCCGGATAGCCGCCCGGCTGTGGGTAGACCGGCTGGGCCGGATACCCCTGCGGATACCCCGGATGCTGGGGGTACCCGGGCTGCCCCGGAATCCCTTGGCCGTACGGCCCCTGCGGATACGTCATGCGTCCCCCTCGCTGACAAACGGTGAAGCCAGCCTATCGGCGGGTCGCGTATACCGGGGTCGCAGAAGGCTTTTGCATCGACTGTGAACTGACGCCGCGAAAGTTCGAGTAGCCGTGCGCGTGGATTCGCAGTCCACACCGGCCGCCCACCTCAGCGCTGATATGGCGGCGGGTATTGCGGAAAGTATTGCGGCGCAACGGGAGCGCGCTTCGCCTGAATCCATCGGGTGGTCGAGGGCAGGAAGGTCAACACGACGGTCGCCACTGAGAAGATCACGATCGGGACGGTGATCACCGCCCCTACAGTGCTATCCCCGTCCGCATTTGCGCCCAAGAAGGCTCCCAGCCCGAACGCGAAGATCGGCACGCATCCGACGCCGATGAGCCAGCGACTGGCCGGCTTGCGCGACAGCAGCATGAAGCCGCCGACCAGGATGAGCAGACTGCCGATGACCGAGATCCCAAGGAACAGGTGGCCGACGTGTGCCGGAGAGCGGGTTGCGAAGGGGCCCGGTTCTTTCGTGAGGGACTCCACCAAAGCCATGGCACCGAGGCAGCCATGCAGCAGTCCGCCCATGATCGCCAGCACGCCCGCGATGACCCCACCGACCCCGCCGGTCGACGCGGGCGGCACGGGTGCGGGCGGAAAACCGCTCGGAGAGGCACCCGGAAAACCGCCCGCCTGCGGGTATCCCTGCTGGTAGCCGGGCTGGGACGGGTAGCCCTGTGGATACCCCGGCTGCTGCGGGTAACCGG
The DNA here is from genome assembly GCF_055384815.1 of Mycobacterium toneyamaense. Classification (NCBI taxonomy): domain Bacteria; kingdom Bacillati; phylum Actinomycetota; class Actinomycetes; order Mycobacteriales; family Mycobacteriaceae; genus Mycobacterium; species Mycobacterium toneyamaense. The sequence continues at coordinate 6,081,629 of NZ_AP040333.1, read as the reverse complement.
GCTGCCCCGGGAAACCCTGGCCGTAAGGCCCCTGCGGATACGTCATGCGTCCCCCTCGCCGACAATGATCTCGGACCCAGCCTAGCGATCTTGACGGCCCCGTCAGGACAGCTCTTCGGAGAGCCGATTTCGCAGCTCAGGGGCTCTTCGGGTAACCTGACCCGGTTGCCGACGCAGGCGACCCTCCTGCCACGGAACACGCCGTGGCCGATACGACCATAGGAGGTGATGGGTTCCACATGCGTCCATACGAAATCATGGTCATTCTCGACCCCACACTTGACGAGCGCACCGTAGCTCCGTCGCTGGAGACGTTCCTGAACGTCGTCCGCAAAGACGGGGGCAGCGTCGAAAAGGTGGACATCTGGGGCCGTCGCCGGCTGGCTTACGAGATCGCCAAGCACGGTGAAGGCATCTACGCGGTTGTCGACCTGAAGGCCGAACCGGCCACGGTCAACGAGCTCGACCGTCAGCTGAACCTGAACGAGTCGGTGTTGCGTACCAAGGTCCTGCGGACCGACAAGCACTAGAAGCACCGAAGCTCTGCGGATTTGTCGCGGGCCTTGCGTAGGCTCGCGCCTAATTCACCCAATCCGTCCCAGGAGGATCTCGTGGCTGGTGACACCACCATCACCGTTATCGGAAACCTGACCGCTGACCCGGAGCTGCGTTTCACGCCGTCCGGTGCTGCTGTTGCGAACTTCACCGTGGCCTCGACGCCGCGGATGTTCGACCGGCAGAGCAATGAGTGGAAGGACGGGGAGGCGCTGTTCCTCCGCTGCAACATCTGGCGCGAGGCGGCCGAGAACGTCGCCGAGAGCCTGACCCGGGGGTCGCGTGTCATCGTGACCGGCCGGCTGAAGCAGCGCTCGTTCGAGACCCGCGAGGGTGAGAAGCGCACCGTGATGGAGGTCGAGGTCGACGAGATCGGCCCGTCCCTGCGGTACGCGACGGCGAAGGTGAACAAGGCCAACCGCAGTGGCGGAGGCGGTGGCGGCTTCGGCGGAGGCGGCGGGGGTTCCCGTCAGTCCGCTGGTGGCGGCGCTCCGGCCGACGACCCGTGGGGCAGCGCCCCGGCTTCGGGTTCGTTCGGCGGCGCCGACGACGAGCCGCCCTTCTGATCCACGTAATTGGCTGGGCAACCAGCTAGACCCAGAAAGAGAAAGACATGGCCAAGGCCACCAAGCGGCGTCCGGCGCCGGAAAAGCCGGTCAAGACCCGCAAGTGCGTGTTCTGCTCCAAGAAGGCGCAGACCATCGATTACAAGGACACCGGACTGCTCCGGACCTACATCAGCGAGCGCGGCAAGATCCGTGCCCGTCGCGTCACCGGTAACTGCGTGCAGCACCAGCGCGACATCGCCATCGCCGTGAAGAACGCCCGCGAGGTTGCGTTGCTCCCGTTCAGCTCGTCGACTCGATAGGGAGGACTGAGAAACATGAAGCTCATTCTGACCACTGAGGTCGACCACCTGGGTTCGGCCGGCGACACCGTCGAGGTTCGCGACGGCTACGGCCGTAACTACCTGCTGCCCCGCGGCCTGGCCATCGTGGCCAGCCGTGGTGCCGAGCGTCAGGCCAACGAGATCCGTCGCGCGCGTGACGCCAAGACGGTTCGCGACCTGGACCACGCCAACGAGCTGAAGCAGGCGATCGAGGCCCTCGGCCCCGTGTCGCTGGCCGTCAAGGCCGGTGCCGACAGCGGCAAGCTGTTCGGTTCGGTGACCGCGGGCGACGTCGTCGCCGCGATCAAGAAGGCCGGTGGCCCGAACCTCGACAAGCGCACCGTCGAGCTGCCCAAGGCGCACATCAAGTCGGTCGGCACCCACAAGATCGCGGTGCGTCTGCACCCGTCGGTCAACGTGCCGGTGTCGCTGGCTGTCGTCGCCGGATAGGCACGCGGTAGCTCAAACAGCAGAACGCCCGGGTGGAGTCAATCTTTGACTTCGCCCGGGCGTTTTCTGTTGACAACCGGCGAATTTTTTAGGCCAATCTGCAAACAGTGATCTACGCCGGCTGTTAACCTGCGCGGCCCCTTTCTGCCACGCGCACGCAACACAACACGCCCGAGATGGCTACCCGGCACGACACGCCGCACCAATTCCCATACACAGGCTCATAGGGGATATATAGGCCCTTGACCAGCAAGGTTGGGAATTTACCCGCGGGTATTCCACAAGTTCTCCCCAACCCGTCAACATCGTTGTCCACGTCTTTCCACATTTCATCCCCAGGGTTATCAACAGGGGTGGTTTCGGGACGCTCCAGCAACGCCTAACGTGATGCGTCGCGCGGCAGGTGAGCGGGCTTGCGAGCCCGGTCTGTCGGCGGGGTGAAGTACGGTCACAAGTAGCTCGTTCGAACATTCGTTTCATATCGATTTTCGGGAGGGGGAGCGCTTCGTGGCTGTCGCTGACGACCTGGGTCGTTCCGACATGGATGAGCCGCCCAGCGAGGATTTCGGCCGTCAACCGCCGCAGGACATGGCTGCCGAGCAGTCGGTGCTGGGTGGCATGTTGCTGTCCAAGGACGCCGTCGCCGACGTCCTGGAGCGCCTGCGTCCCGGAGACTTCTACCGCCCGGCGCACCAGAACATCTACGACGCGATCCTCGACCTGTACGGCCGTGGGGAGCCCGCTGACGCCGTCACCGTGGCCGCGGAACTCGACCGCCGGAGTCTGCTCAAGCGCATCGGCGGCGCGCCGTATCTGCACACTCTGATCTCCACCGTGCCCACCGCCGCCAACGCCGGCTTCTACGCCGGCATCGTCGCCGAGAAGGCCACGCTGCGCCGCCTCGTCGAGGCCGGCACGCGCGTCGTGCAGTACGGCTACGCGGGCACCGAGGGCGCCGATGTGGCCGATCTCGTGGATCGCGCCCAGGCCGAGATCTACGACGTCACCCAGACCCGCAGCAGCGAGGATTTCACCGTCCTGGAGGAGCTGCTGCAGCCCACCATGGACGAGATCGACGCCATCGCGTCGCAGGGCGGTATCTCGCGTGGCATCCCGACCGGCTTCACCGAACTCGACGAGATCACCAACGGTCTGCACCCCGGCCAGATGATCATCGTGGCCGCGCGCCCCGGTGTCGGTAAGGCGCTGGCGCTCGACACCCCACTGCCCACCCCCGGCGGCTGGACCACCATGGGCGACGTCTCGGTGGGCGACGAGCTGATCGACGCCAACGGCCGGCCCACCCGCGTGGTCGCCGCGACTCCGGTGATGGAGGAGCGGCCCTGCTACGAGATCGACCTGTCGGACGGCACCACGATCGTGGCTGACGCGTCGCACCAGTGGCCGACCGGCCGCGGCATCGTCACCACCGCAACCCTGCGGCCCGGCGCTGACCGGCTCGAGCCGGCGTTGACCGCCGGTGGGCTCGCGGTGCTCACCAAGCCCGTGACGATCACCGATGTGCGCCGCGTGCAATCGGTGCCGGTGCGCTGCGTCGAGGTCGACAACCCGGCCCACCTGTACCTGGCCGGCCGCTCGATGGTGCCAACGCACAACTCGACGATCGGGCTGGACTTCATGCGGTCCTGCTCGATCAAGCACCAGCAGGCCAGCGTCATCTTCTCGCTGGAAATGAGCAAGACCGAGATCGTCATGCGACTGCTCTCGGCAGAAGCCAAGATCAAGCTCGGTGACATGCGTTCGGGCCGCATGAGCGACGATGACTGGACCAAGCTGGCCCGCCGGATGAGCGAGATCTCCGAGGCGCCGCTGTACATCGACGACTCACCGAACCTGACCATGATGGAGATCCGGGCCAAGGCCCGTCGTCTGCACCAGAAGGCCAACCTGCGGCTCATCGTCGTGGACTACATGCAGCTGATGACCTCGGGTAAGAAGTTCGAGTCCCGGCAGCAGGAAGTCTCGGAGTTCTCGCGGTCGCTGAAGCTGATGGCCAAGGAACTCGAGGTGCCCGTCGTCGCGATCAGCCAGCTGAACCGTGGTCCCGAGCAGCGCACCGACAAGCGCCCGCAGGTGTCGGACCTTCGTGAGTCGGGCTGCCTCACTGCCTCGACGCGAATTCTGCGCGCTGATACCGGGGCCGAGGTCACCTTCGGTGAGCTGATGGCGACGGGGGAGCGGCCGCTGGTGTGGTCGCTCGACGACCGCAAGCGCATGGTCGCCCGGCCCATGACCAACGTGTTCTACAGCGGACACAAGGAAGTCTTCCTGCTGCGCCTGGCTTCCGGACGTCAGGTCGAGGCCACGGCCAACCACCCGTTCATGACGCTCGATGGCTGGGTGTCCTTGGGCGACTTGGCCGTTGGTGATCGTCTTGCGGTGCCGCGGCGGGTGCCCGAGCCCGTGCACACCGAGCGGATGGATCAGTCCGAGGTCATCATGCTGGCGCACATGATCGGCGACGGCTCGTGCGTGAAGCGCCAGCCGATCCGTTACGCGTCGATCGATGAGGAAAACCTGGCCGCAGTGTCCACGGCTGCGTGGCACTTCGGTGTGACGCCGATTCGCGACGAATATGCTGCGGCTCGCGTGACGACGCTACGGCTCCCCGCGCCTTACCGGCTGACGCACGGCAAACGGAACCCGATCGCCGCCTGGCTGGACAAGCTGGGGCTGTTCGGTAAGCGGAGTTACGAGAAGTTCGTTCCCCAAGAGGTTTTCGCGCTTCCCAACGATCAGGTGGCACTGTTCCTGCGACACCTGTGGGCCACCGATGGCTCGGTGCGATGGGACGCGAAGGTCGGAATTGGTCGCATTTACTACGCGACGACAAGCAGGCAGCTGGCGGATGATGTCGTGCAGTTGCTGTTGCGCGTGGGGGTACTTGGGCGGATCGCACGGGTCAAGAAAGCTGGCTATCGCGACTGCTGGCACGTCTACGTCGACCGCGCCGACAACCAGATCGCATTCGTGACGAAGATCGGGGTGCACGGCGCCCGTGGGGATAAGGCTCGTGAAGTTTTTCTCGAGTTGAAGAAGCGGACTGGGCGGCCGGGAAGTGACACCCTTCCGCCCGCGGTGTGGGATGTCGTGCGATCAAAGATGGCTGCGAAGGGCTGGACGAATCGCGATCTCAAGCTCGCGACGAATGTCGTTGCGTGCGAAGATCGTTGGAAGACTTCGCCTGGTCGGGACAAAGTTCACCGCATCGCAGCAGCTTTGGATGATCGTGAGCTGCACGACCTCGCCACGAACGATGTGTTCTGGGACGAGATCGTCGAGATCACGAGCATTGGCAAGCATGATGTCTACGACGGCACCGTGACAGGGACGCATAATTTTGTAGCTAACTGCATAACTATGCATAATAGTCTCGAGCAGGACGCCGACATGGTCATGCTCCTGCACCGCCCGGACTCCATCGACCGCGATGACCCGCGCGGTGGTGAAGCCGACATCATCCTGGGTAAGCACCGTAACGGCCCGACCGCGAATATCACTGTGGCACACCAGCTTCACTTCTCGCGGTTTACGAATATGGCGCGGTAAGGGTCACGCACTGTAGGTTCTCAAATTTGACTGCACTTTCTCACGCCTGACTGCACCACGGCTGCACTTGTGCAGAAAGACTGAGACACGCCGTCTGGAATCCGCAGAGCGGCATCTCCGAGATGCGATGGTGGCGGTATGCCGGAAGCGGGGGCACCGCCACTCCCGAATATCTCTGTGCGTTCAAGGGACTCCTTGACGGAGGCCTGCATGGAGTGGGATCGCGCTCCTCTTGAATTGATAAGCAATGCCGCGCCTTGGCGGACGTTCCGCTGGCTCCACGGTCAGAAGCACTATTCGGGTACCTACTGGTCGGCGACCGAGCGGGCGCATGTCATCTACGAATCTCGCCTGGAACTCGCACGGCTGCTGTTCGCGGACTTTGATCCCGCGGTTACTCGAATCATTGCGCAGCCGTTCCTGATTCGCACCTTAATCGACAGGCGTATGCGCAAGCACGTGCCGGACTACCTGCTGTTGACCGACAATGGACCGGTAGTCGTTGATGTGAAGCCGCGCTCTCAGCTCGATGAGCCAAAAGTCAGGCTCACTCTCGACTGGACGAGGACGCTCGTCGAACGGCGTGGATGGCGGTACGAGGTATGGAGCGAACCTCCGGCGACCGAGCTCGAGACCGTCCGCTTTCTGGCGGGATTCCGCAATGCTGAGCGTTTCGACCCGGAACTCGTCAACGCGCTGAAGGCCCGTGACGATCTTAAAGGCCGAACGTTGGCTCACGCGTTCTGCGAGTACCGCAATTGGACAGAGCCCATCGTGCGTTCCGCTGTTCTTCATTTGTTGTGGTGCAACCACTTTGCAGTGAGTGTCGACCAACCCCTCAGCCCCCGAACTGTCCTCAGGTAAGGAGCCCGCCATGAGCGATGGCCTCGTTCGTGTCAGTGTTGGCACCCGATTCATTCACGATGGCGAACTCATGCAGGTCGTGGAGATGCAGGCCGCCGCGACCGGCACGGTGGTTGTTCTTGGAGCTGCCTCAGGCGGGAGCACAGCTGTTATCCGGGTGGCATTGCGTGAGCTACTTGACGGTGGTCGAGCGCGACTACTGCCTGACGACAGCGGCCCGCAGGCTGACGACGATGTGGACCTCGCCAGCGTCCTCTTCGCAGCGATGTCGGACTTCGAACGGAATGAGCTCAACGAGCGTGCGGGACATGTGCGAGAAGTGTTGACGGGATATCGATCTGGATCCGCCGAACTTCCTGCGAAAGATGAACCACGGAATCAGTACGACCCTGGTATGTCGCTCACCAGCCGCTACACCGCCAAGGCGGCTGAACTCGGCGTTAGCCTGAGGACGATCAAGCAGTGGGTGGCCGACTTCCGCCGATACGGCGTCGCCGGGCTGGCACGAAAGCAGTCCAACCGCCAGAAGCCCCTTGGCAACGTCGACGACGTTTGGGGTGAAACAGCTCTTGAAGTGATGGTCGAGCACACGGACCAATCGAGGCCATCCCAGAGCATGGTCATCAGCCGAACCAACGCGAGGGTCATCGCACGCTTTGGCGAAGGAGCCGTCAAGATCCCTTCGCGGGCGACTGCGTACCGAATTCTCGCGGAGCTCGAGAACCGCCACCCCACGTTTCGGCACAGCACGAAACGCAACCGCGACATCGCGGACCGCCCTTCCGATGCCTATGGCAAGCTGCGCCCCACGAGGCCCGGTGAGTACCTGCTGATGGACACCACCAGGTTGGACGTCTTCGCATTGGACCCACTTACGTTGCGATGGGTTCAGGCTGAGCTGACCGTCGGAATGGACTGGTACACCCGCTGTATCACCGGGATTCGGGTCACGCCGGTGTCAACAAAGTCCGTCGACGCGGCAGCGGTGCTGTATCAGGCGTACAGACCGAGACCCGCGGGGACCGATTGGCCGGCTCAAGCGGTGTGGCCGGAGCACGGTATCCCACGAGCCGTGCTGATGGACGCTGATGCGATCGAGGGCCCGATTCGCACAGCGGCCGGTCCGGCGATAGTGCCCGAGACCATCGTCGTCGATCACGGCAAGATCTACGTGTCCGAACATCTGTGCAGCGTCTGCCAGCGCATGGGCATTTCAATCCAACCCGCACGGCTGCGGACAGGACGCGACAAGGGACCCGTAGAACGATTCTTTCGCACGCTCCGCGAATCCCTGCTCCAGGTCCTACCGGGCTACAAGGGCCCCGACGTCCACTCCCGCGGAGTCGATCCAGAATCAGAAGCGTTCTTCTACCTCGACGAACTCGAAGCAATCATCCGAGAGTGGGTGGCGGCGTTCTACCACCACGATCCTCACGAGAGCCTGCGTGATCCTTTCACGTCAGGACTGCTCATGTCTCCAGCAGAGATGTTCGAGCATGGCATGGCTCGGGCCGGGTATATAGAGGCACCCCGCGACCCTGATTTGGCATACGAGTTCCTGAACATGCAGTGGCGGACCATCCAGCACTATGGTGTCGATCTCGGTCGCCGATACAACGGTCCTGCGCTCAATCCCTACCGCAATGTCACTAGTCCACACACTGGAAAAGCCAAGGGGCGCTGGCCCATCCACTACAGCCCCGACGACATCACTCGCGCCTACTTCCGAGATCCCGAGACGCGGCAATGGCACACATTGACGTGGGAGCACGCGCCGTCCATGGACATGCCTCTTAGCGAAGATGCGATGACGTTCGCCCGGAAACTGGCTGCCGCCAAGTACACCTATCCAGATGATCGGCTGGCGATAGCCGACCTCTTCGAACGTTGGAACCTCGGCCTGGGTGACACCCTCGCCGAGCGCCGTATGGCCCTACGTCTATCCCGTGATGCCGTCCTGCTTGACGAACTTCCTTCGAACAATGACGTTGCCGCCTTGCCGTCGGTGGCACGGGTCCTTGCCGCCACCGAACATCCTGAAGAATCCCAGAGCGAGAGGGTTGAAGAGCCCGACCCCGAGACCGGTGATGATGATCTGGACGAGGATGTAGACGAACTCCATGCCGAAGACTTCGACCAGGATCTGGATGACTTCTACGCAGACGCTCTGGAGGACGCGTGATGGCGAAACAGACGCAGCCACCCAAGGAATCTGAAGCCCGCCTGGACAATCTCACACTCTCCCGAAAAGAAGGCTGGCTCCGCTTCGTCAATACACCGGCTCGCATCACGCCGGAAGCGTTGACCCGTAACGAACTTGAGCAACTTGGTGCCGAGGCCTTCGACGACTACAACCGACAACGGCGCGAATGGCACGCCAACCTGGGCCCAATCAACACGCCACAAATGGCGGCTCTGCACGAGGACCTTTGGGACATCGTCGACAGCAACGTCCAAGACGGTGACAAGGCCAAGGGCGCCGTAGCCATCGACGCATTTCCGGGCCTGGGCAAGACCACCACGGTGCTGGATTTCGCCAAGAAGTTTCACAAGCGCGAGATCAAGGAGCAAGGTAGCGAGACCGCAGGTGGCAACGAACGTTGGCCCGTGAGCCGAGTGGGGCTGACCGGGAACACGGGGATGGTGGAATTCAACCGTGCCATGCTGTCATTCTTCGCTCACCCGGGAATGTCCAAGGGCAACGCCGCCCACTTTGCACACCGAGCACTTGATTGTGTGCTGGCGTGCGAGACGAAGCTACTTATTGTCGACGACCTGCACTTTCTGCGCTGGCGAAACACCGCCGGAGTCGAGATCAGCAACCACTTCAAGTACATCGCCAATGAGTTTCCCGTCACCTTGGTCTTCGTCGGAGTCGGTCTCGCCGCGCGAGGACTCTTCTCTGAGGGGCACTCGTACGAGGATGCCGTGATAGCTCAAACTGGCAGACGTACAACAAAACTCGATGTCCAGCCGTTTGTGACAACGACCGACAAGGGTCGTCGTGAGTGGCGCCAGCTCCTTCTCGCGCTGGAGAAGCGGATCGTGCTGGCTGACAAACGACCCGGAATGCTGGCAGATGACCTATCGGACTACCTCTTTGCCCGCAGCACGGGGCACATCGGCTCGCTGATGACGCTGATCAACCGCGGCTGTCAACGGGCCGTGCGCACCGGAGCCGAGTATCTGTCGCGCGAGCTGATGGATTTGGTCAAGAATGACGCCGCCTCGGAGAAGGCCCGTCAGGAACTGGAAGTGGCCTTCGAATCACGTCGCCTGACCACCAGGATCGGCAAGGCCGGATGAGTTCGGTGCGGACGCTGCCGATCCGTGTCGCGCCAGTTTCCGGCGAGGCACTGGATTCGTGGCTTGAAGCGATCGCCCACCGCACCAACACCATGCACGCCGACCTGCTCTCCGCAGTGGGGCTGAAGGCGCAAAAAGGAATGGGCATCAGCACCTGGATGGTCCAGCCGGCCGCCAGCGAAATCGAGTCGCTCAGCGTCGCTACCTCCCTGCGTGCCGATCTCCTCGAATCAATGGTTTTGCCGCGCTACTCGGAGAGGGCGTTGCGGATCAGCCCCGACGGAAAGACCCTGAGTCGAACCTTCCCGTGGGGGCGAGGCAGGGGATCACGGTTCTGCCCGAAATGCCTCGAAGAGACGGACGGCCGATGGCAACTCAGCTGGCGCCTTGGCTGGGCATTCGCCTGCACAGTGCACAACTGCCTGCTGGCGGACGCGTGTCCGGAATGCGGGGTGGTCCAGCGGCTCCGAACTCACATAGGCGACGTTGTGCCCCAGCCCGGTCGTTGTGCACACCCCGCCCGCGACGCAGTTGGCCGGGCTCCCGAGCGATGCGGAGCTGATCTGACAACAGTGTCAACGGTGACCTTCGACGCAGAGCACCCGGTCGTTCGCGCCCAACAGATCATCAACGCTGTGATCGAGAGCGAGACAGCGGCGTTCGGGGTCTATCGGCTGCATCCGCAGCCGCGTATCAACGTTCTGTCGGACATTCGCGCCGTCGCCGGCCGGATACTTGCCTACGCCACCACTGAGGATCTGAAAGCCACCATCACACCGGACCTACTGGTCACACACCAATCGGTGGATGAGCGTCAGCCTCGACGCTACGCACCCGCTCAAACTGATGCCAAGCCTGGCCTGGCGGCCCCGGCCCGCGCCGCCACGGCTGCGGTAGGTGCAGTCGGTGCGATCGACGTGTTGAACAGCAGCGATGTCTTTGCAGCCGGTGACTCATTGCGGTGGCTGATCATTTCATCGCGGGACCGGGGATCCGCGGTCTCCGCAACAAACATCGCATGGGGCAAGAACACAACGCCGGTGCTGAGCGCCGTCCAGTTGGCAGCACTCGGGCCACTCCTAAAGCCGAGCGATCAGCTACGCCATCGCGTCGGCACCGCATTGCCAAACCGGCCGACGGCGGACAAGCGCCGCGCAGAGGTGCTGGCCCAGGGCCTACCTACCATGCTCTGGCGCGCGTGGTCGCTTCGAATGGCCATCCCTGATAGCCACCAACGTCAGCTGCGACCGGCGCTCTCCAGTGCTCTGCTGCTGGTCAACAGCAGGCTCAATCTCGACGAAGCCGCAACGATGATCGACAGTCCCCTCGACGGCCACGCGGTATCCCGCGTGCTGCAACTCCTGGAGAAGCAGGCTCAGTGGGACGGACTTCGCCTTGGGTTGATCCGCATGGCGGACTACCTCGTCGATTGCCGCAGCCCCATCGACTACCGCCGGCGGCGCCAGCTCGACTACTCCATGCTGCTGCCCGACAAAGTGTGGACGCAGATCTGCCGCGACACCGGCACTCCGGGGGTCCGCTCGATCCGAGCTAGGATCGCACGAAGCCTGTTGTTCGAGCGCCTCAGCGGACTTCCTGCCAGTGCTTCGTCAATGTTCCCCGATAGCAATGCATTTCGCACCCAAGTCGCCGACTTCCCCCGCTACCTGACGACCGAACTTCACCAAGCCCTCGACAAACACGCACAAGAGTTTCTCGCCGACCAAGGCGTCTCAGGCGAACCATCTGTGTGGGAACCCCCTGCGGCACTACTCGATGGACTGGACCTACCAGGAGACGATCCCGGCAAGGTGAAGATTAAACACCTCCACCGCGCCGCCACGACCGACGGAATCAAGATGGGCGCAACCGCGAAGTTGCTCAATACCAGCCTTGACACGGTGCGCTATCTGCTGGAGATCCACCCGCCACCGCCGCCGGTGCGATCCGGGACGACTCCGTACAACCGGGCATACGTCACCGCGAAGGCAGCTCTTCCGCGAGAACGACTGCTCGAACTCTACGAACGTCAACACATGTCCTTACGCGACATCGCCGAATTCGTCGGAGTCAGCCGTCAAGTCGTCGGCCGGATCGCCCGCGACTACGACCTGGCACTCCGCGAACCCGGTCTGAAAGCTCGCACCATCATCGAACGCGACTGGCTGCACGACCAATACGTCAACAAGCGCCGGACTTTGCCCGATCTCGCGAAGGAAACCGGGATGAGTACCGCAAACATGGCTCGATGGGCAAAGACTCACGGAATCCCGCTGCGTGCTCGCGGCGGCCCCAGCCATAGTTCCGCCATGGCGGCCGCCGATGACGCCGCGGACGCGCCAGAACTGCTGAGGCCGGTGCTGGCTGGTGTAGGTGGGCGAGAGCGCCTCGAACGATTCGTCGCGGCATCGAGCTTCAGCACGCTCACCGCGGCCGCCGAGAACTTGGGCATCCACCAGTTCACGTTGGTCAACCAGATCAATCGCATCGAGCGTGAACTCGCCACGAAGCTGTTCATCCGTGCAGAGCGTGGCCGACCCATGGAACTCACCGACGACGGCGAGCGCGTCGTTGCGGCCATTCGGTCCTATCGAGACGGTAGTTGGCCGTAAGTGGCCTTGGGCGTCAATTGCAACCTGGAGGGATCGGGCCTTGGACTGGGCGTCGATCAGGTACGGGACGGCATAAGTTCGTGATAGACGTACCTGCGATGACTGGACACGACCTCAGCCGCGGAATGCCCCGGCCCGCGCAATTCGCTCCCGACGACGCTGGCGCACATGCGGACGCACTGGAGCGCATCCTGCGCCGCATCCCGCAGCGGTGGGGACGCGAGATCAGCCATGGACCAGGCTGGTATCCAATCGTCGTCGCCTGTCATGAACAACTCGTCGCTATCGATCCGGACTACGTTGTGCACCAAGTCAAACAAAAGTACGGAACGCTCAACTATTACTGCACGTCGGATGCAGAACTGACGCCTGAGCAGTGGGAGGCCTTCGACGCCATCACCGATCAAGCAGCTCGTGTGTCGGCCGTCACCTGCGAGCTCTGCGGAGACCCTGGCGAAATGTGCGAGCGCAGGGAGTGGTTCAAGACTCTTTGTGTGCCGTGCGGGGAGCCTCTCGGCTACCTCAGCGTCGCAAGGAAGGGCGGCGCAGTCGAACAACACTGACAGCGGGAGGCGCCCGCCCTAGGGGGTGGGGCGATCACGACGACTTGAAGAATGGCTGCGGGCGCGAGCCAGGTATCGGATGCAACTGCGACGAATCAGGTCTGCGCACCGCGTGTCTGTGCCGCCTGGCACGATACGCGCGTGAAGACGTATCGACTCGAAGCTGGCGACGATCACGTCCAGAAGCTCGCCCACGAGAACGATCCGGTTAGGGCCGTGATTGAACTCGTCTGGAACAGCCTCGATGCCGACGCGCACCACGTGACCGTGGTGCTGCATCGGAACGAGACTGACGTCGTGGTCGGGGCCGAGGTCACTGACGATGGTCACGGCATGGCGCCGGAAGACATCGCCACCGAGTTCAAGTGGGTCGGCAACTCGTGGAAGAGGACTGCCCTGCGCAGCAAAGGCGAGAGGCGGCCGCTGCACGGGCGCTCCGGCCAGGGTCGGCTCCGCGCCTTCGCGCTGGGTACACAGGTGACTTGGGAGACCGTCGGCGACCGCATCGACGGCAAACGGGTTCAGACGGTCATCCGCGCCCGCGCAATCAGTCGCACGGATGTCGAGGTCTCCGACCCGATCGAGACGAGTGTCGACACGGGGACACGATTTGTCGGTGAGGGCAAGGAGTCCCTGGATCCGCTCGATCGTGAAGCGGCTGCGGAACGAATTGGTACGACGCTGGCGCCGTATCTCATAAGCCATACCGGGGTGGAGGTCACCTACGACGGTCAGCGCATCCAACCCGCGGACAACATCGCCCGCGATACTCTGCTTCCGGTCGAGTGGGAACACGACGGCACCGTGCACCATGCGAAGCTGCGCGTCATTGAGTGGTTCAAGGCCAAGGAGCGGGTGGTTCATCTCTGCGATGCAGATGCGGTTGTCGTAGACACGCTCGACGCCGCGCCGGGCCCGGACTTCACCTACTCGGCCTACCTGCTCTGGGATGCGATGCCCGAACATCACGACCAGTGGCCCGTCGCCCGGATGGAGACTACGCCGACCGTTCTGGGTGTCCTGCTCAAGGAACTCGACCAAGTTCTCGATGACTATCTCGATGCTCGACGCGCCGAGCGGCGCCGCGAACTTGTGGAGGAGTGGAAGTCAGGCAATGTGTACCCCTACGAAGGCGAGCCTTCCTCGGAGGAGGAGAAGGTCGAGCGAGCCACGTTCGATGTAGTAGCCACATCGATCCGGCGGCACATCCCCAAAGAAAAGAGTAAGAAGCGCCTGACGCTGGGGTTGCTCAAGGACTCGATACAGCAGCGCCCGGGCGATGTCGGTGCCCTGCTCGATGAGTACGTTGGCCTACCGGCGGAAGACCGCGAACAACTCGACCGTCTTCTGCGTAACACCGGGCTCTCGCGGGTGATTCGGGCCTCGACGGACGTCACCAACCGCTTGGAGTTTCTGCGCGCCCTCGACCTGATGGTGTTCGATCCCGAGGCGCACAAGATGGTTGGAGAGCGCGAGCACCTGCACCGCATCTTGGAGCGCGAGCTGTGGGTGTTCGGCGAGCAATACAACTTCATGGTCAGCGAACGGGGCCTGAGTGCGGCTCTGGACCGACACCTCGAACTCCTTGGAGAAGCCCGCGCCGACAAAACCCCGGTAAAACGCCTTGATGGCACGGTAGGTCGCCTCGATCTCCTGTTGTCGGCCGCGGCAACCGAGCATGACCGCAACAGGCACTTGGTGGTGGAGCTGAAGGCTCCCAAAGTAGTGGCGAGCATGACCGAGCTGAACCAGATCAAGTCTTATGCGAAGGCGGTCGCAAAGGATCCGCGGTTCGCCAGCAGCACAACACAGTGGGATTTCTGGCTCGTCACAAGCGAGCTTGATGATGATGTGCGCCAGGAGGCCAACCAGCGGGGCCGCGAGCAGGGCGTGGTGTTCGAGCCAGACTTGCCGGAGGCCCCGGGCGCCCGGGTCAGAGTCTGGGTCCGGGACTGGGGGCAGATCATCAACGACGCCAAGCGCAGGCTCGACTACTTCCAGAAGAGCCTGCAACATGACCCTTCGCTCGAAGACGCACGCGACTACCTCCGACGCAACCACGGCGACGTCATCCCCGAAGGTCTCCTGGCGGAGGGCAATGCGGCTCCCGAGGCGTGCCCGGCAGAGACTCAACAGCCGCCGCCGGACGCCGGGGCACAGAGCACCGCATCACCAATCCGCGAAGAGTAGGCATGGCACGATCAGTCACCTGCTGGGGCCTCTCTGCACACACTTGATGGTCCGATATCGCCAATTGGTTCTACTGGTTCGTCACGTCGGAGAATGCGCACACCTCTTCGCGGTGAGTAGCAGGCGTCGGCAGGGGCCGGCATCTCGGTCGCCGAGGGTTGAGTTGTTTCAACGGCGCGGTCGTGTCGGTGCCTCGGAATACCATCGGGGATCGGGTCAGGCTACGCATTCTGGGGGGATCAGTGAAACTCTCGACCATGTACGTGCGGTTCTACCGCTCGTTCAATTTTGACTATTTGCGCAAGAGTAGGGAGGACACGACCTCGACGCCGAACCCGTGGGATCTCATCGGTGATGACGAGTTGTTCTTCCCCTTCGTGCGCATCCCGATGGAACCCGACGTCACCACTGTGGTCGGCGCGAATGAGGCAGGCAAGAGCCAGCTGCTATACGCGATCGAGGCGCTGCTGACCGGCAAGGGGTTCGTCAGGCGCGACTTTTGCAGGTATTCGACAGAATTTGCGGAGGAAGCAGCGCCGAGCCTGCCCGAATTCGGTGGCGAGTTCAATGATCTCACCGAGAAAGAGCTCTCTGCCCTCCTCGCGTTGACCAAATGGGATGTGGAGACGATCGACTCTTTCCACCTCTTCAGATTTCATAACAGAACGGTCGTCTACGTGGGCGAAGAATCCGTTGAGGTCGACGACACGCTTTCTGGCCTCACGCTGCCACGTTCGTTTCGAATCGACGCACGAGTACCGCTTCCGGACAGCGTCGAGATCGCCTACCTGGCCGGCGACACATCCCGGACGGGTCGGACCCGCGTGGGATGGCTCGACCGGATGTCCTTCCTGCGCCGCAACCCCGGGTCGTTGGATACTCCGCCTTCAGGTGAATCTAGGCCGGTGTACGACGGGGCCGATGACCCGCCCAGCGACCGGCTGCTCGAACAGTGGAATCTTGCCCGGCGGCTCCTCCTCGACGTCGCCGGAATTACCGAGGACGAGTTCAGTGAGCTTGGAGCCGCGATCTCGATCTCAGAGGGTTACGCCGAGGCCCTCGTGAAGAAGTTCAACCGGAAACTGGCCGATAGTCTCAATTTCCGTCGGTGGTGGACCCAAGACAGCGACTTCTCCCTGCAACTGCGACTGCGCGATTTCGACCTGGTGTTTACGATCCGCGACCGGACGGGCACAGACTACACATTCGGGGAGCGCAGCCAGGGCCTCCAATACTTCCTAAGCTACTTCGTCCAGTACCTGTCGCACGACCGGAGCAAGGGCGAGATCCTGCTGATGGACGAGCCCGACGCCTTCCTTTCTAACTCGGGACAACAGGATCTCTTGCGGATCTTCGAAGCGTTCGCTTACCCGGACACTGATACCGCGGCCCCGGTCCAGGTCGTTTACGTCACTCACTCCCCGTTCCTGATCGACAAGAACCACGCCGAGCGAATTCGAGTCCTGGAGAAGGGCGAGAACGAGGAGGGCACACGGGTTGTAAAGAACGTGGGGCGTAACCACTATGAGCCGCTGCGATCTGCGTTGGGCGCGTTTGTCGCCGAGACGACGTTCATCAGTTCGTGCAATCTGATGCTAGAGGGCCAAGCTGATCCGGTTCTGCTCGCCGGAGCCAGCGCCGTGGCCCGGAGGGTCGCGCCCAGCGGCAACGCGCTCGACCTCAACACGCTGACGCTCGTCCCATGCGGAGGTGCTCGCAATATCGCGTACATGGTTCACCTGGCCCGCGGACGCGACGAAGACAAACCGGCAGTCCTCGTAATGGTCGACGACGACGGCGAGGGCCGCGCGGCGATTGAGGACGTGAAGGCGATTAAGGGACTGCTTCCGCCTTCGCTTATCTTCACCGTCGCCGACACCGCAGACGGCGAACGGCGACCCGGGCTTGTCGAACTTGAGGACCTTGTGCCCGTCGCTTTCGCTAATCGAGCCGTCTTGCGGATCGCGGAGGCAGTGCTGCCCGTCGACCAGGCGGAGGCCTTCAAATCTGCGTGGGTAGACGTGAAACCGAAACGTGGACAGCGGCTCTTCAAGTTACTGACGGACGCTGCGGTCGCGGCCAGCACTGCGGGCGAACTGGCCAGGGCGCTTGAGCTCGAGAAGCTGCCCTTCGCCCGGAGTGTGGTGGATCTTGCGCTGGCGAAGGACGCCGATCCCGAACTGCAGCAGGAGTTCTACACGAACTTTAAGCCTGTTCTAGCGCACATCGAGATGAGGCAACGCGAGGCCATGCGCGAGCATGCGCAGGCGAGGATCTCGACCGTCATCAACCGGCTTCGAAAGAATTTCATCAAGGATCATCCGGGCAGGATCCGGAAAACCGATGCGGTGTCGTTGCTGGAGTCGCTGCATGCCCAGCTTCCCCTCGAAGCTGCCGAGGCCGACGCGGTGCTGCAAGGAATACGCGCGATCCGCCGTGACTTCAAATTATCCGACGATCCCCGTTCAATGCTGGATGAGCCGGAGCTATTCCGGGATCGGCTTTTTACTCTCAGCTACGGAGCGACGAATGCGGTGCAGCAGGAATCCTGACAGAGCTTGGTGACGAAACACTTGCGGCGCCAATCTCAACGATCAGTCGGCGGTCGGGTGGCAGTAGCGACGACGAGTCATCCCGATGCGCGGCAGACGATTGAGTGCTTACCTCGGGCGTAGATTCTGTGTCTCGGCGAAAACTCATCGACCACTAATGCTGACCGCTGGAAAAGGTGGCGTCTGAACTCTCAGCGCAACTTGTGAGGTTTGATAGCCCGGCTCGGTCTCGATGACAAGATGGACCGCGTGAGCGATATTGAGTGGGCCAAGGCTGCGGTACTCGACGCTTCCTTTCTCGATAAGGGCCGTCTCAATATCGGCGATGTCGTGCGTCTAGCCACTGGCCTCGAAGCACGCGGGGCCGAGCTATGGATCTCAGAGGTTGTCGTGCTGGAGTTTGCAATACACGCCTGGGAGGATCTCACGGCGGAGAGGCAGATGCACAGGCGATTGCGCCAAGCTGGCCTCGCCGGGGACCGATCACTATCAGACCTCGACAGTACGCAGATCGCAGACGTGTTTCTCAAGACTTTCGCCGATATTCCCAACATGGTGGTTCTTGGGTTGACCGGCGAAGCAGCAGTAGCCGGCTTGCGAGACCGGAGAGCAATGATCAGAACCTGTGGATGAGCCTCGGCGAGGCGGCGTAGGAAAGGGCGCACCTTCCCGAGGATGATCTGAAGGTCCAAGTGGTTCTGATCAAGGGCCGGCGTTGGAGCGCTGGTTCGGGAAGGTACGCCCATGCTCAAGGTAGTTCACGACGTCGATGAGTCCAACGACAACGCCGATTCGGGCCGGTCGTTGATCGATGAGATCGTTCGTGACGGTGCCCGCCAGATGCTCGCCGCGGCGCTGGAGGCCGAAGTAGCCGCCTATATTGCGCAGTTCACCGATCAGGTCGACGAGTACGGGCGCCGCCTGGTGGTGCGCAACGGCCACCACGACGAGCGGACCGTGCTCACCGCAGCCGGCGCGGTGCCGGTCAAAGCCCCGCGCGTCAACGACAAGCGGATCGACGCCGACACCGGTGAGCGGTGCCGGTTCTCCTCGGCGATCCTGCCGGCCTGGGTGCGCAAATCGCCGCAGATGACCGAGGTGTTGCCGCTGCTGTACCTGCATGGGCTGTCCAGCGGTGATTTCGGCCCCGCCCTGGAGCAGTTCGTGGGCAGCGGTGCGGGACTGTCGGCGTCAGCGATCACCCGGCTGACCGCGCAGTGGCAGGACGAGGCCAAAGCCTTCGGGGCGCGTGACCTATCCGACACCGATTACGTCTACCTGTGGGTAGACGGAATCCACCTCAAAGTCCGCCTTGAACAGGAGAAACTCTGTTTGCTGGTGATGATCGGGGTCCGCACCGACGGTCGTAAGGAGCTCGTCGCCCTGACCGACGGCTTCCGAGAATCGGCCGAATGCTGGGCCGATCTGCTGCGTGATTGCCGCCGCCGCGGCATGACCGCACCGGTGCTCGCGGTCGGCGACGGCGCGCTGGGATTCTGGAAGGCGATACGCGAGGTATTCCCCGACACCCGAGAACAACGCTGCTGGTGGCACAAACAGGCGAACGTTCTTGCCGCGCTGCCGAAGTCGGTGCATCCGGGAGCGCTGGCAGCACTCAAGGAGATCTACAACGCCGAGGATATCGACAAAGCCCAACTGGCGATCAAGGCGTTCGAGGTCGACTACGGCGCCAAGTACCCCAAAGCGGTCGCCAAGATCGTCGACGACGCCGATGTCCTCCTTGAGTTCTACAAGTACCCGGCCGAGCATTGGGTTCATCTTCGCACTACGAATCCGATCGAAAGTACCTTTGCCACAGTGCGTTTGAGGACCAAAGTCACCAAAGGGCCGGGCTCGCGTGCGGCCGGGCTGGCGATGGCCTACAAGCTCATCGAGGCCGCCCAGAACCGCTGGCGCAAGGTCAACGCCCCCGAGCTAGTTGCCCTCGTCCGTGCCGGCGTTGTCTTCCACAAGGGCAAACTGCTCGAACGGCCCATCGACATCACCCCCGAAGTATCGACGGCGGAACCTCAAACCGTCGGATCGGAGGTCGCCTGAAACTCACCGATCCACAGGTCTTGACAATATCTCGAGACCAGATCCTGGGCACTGGCCCCGGCTCCGTGAAGGCCGGTGTACGAACTGGTGCCGCCGATTCCGCCTGGGTACGAGGTGCACTAGACCGGGCCAACGGTAAGCCGCGATCCATCGTCTTCCTCAGTGGCAACGAAGACGACGTGGTCAAGACCGCCGTGGCACTAGGCCATGCGAAGAGCGATATCCAGATATGGAAGCAACGCGGCGCCAAAGCCGAAGAGGAGATGCTTAAGAAGTACTTTGGCCCAGCGCCCCCACCACCTGAGCCTGTTGAGCCGGTTGACGTCCTCGCGGTGCTTCGGCTCATTGCAGCGTCACTGCAGAGCGACTATGAATTGGCGTGGAACGCCTACGACCGTCACGGTCCGCCCCCGGAATGGATAGACATCGGTGAGGTGAGCATCGGCAGGAATCATGGCTGGGGCGATGACGACGAGATCGAATCGATGATGGACCCCGAAGCCGAAGTTGAACCCGGCGTGGAGCTTGTCGGAGCAATGATCAGAACCTGTGGATGAGCCTCGGCGAGGCGGCGTAGGAAAGGGCGCACCTTCCCGAGGATGATCTGAATGTCGAAGGTCTGATCAAGAGCCGGCGTTGGCGCGCTGGTTCGGGAAGGTACGCCCATGCTCACGGTAGTTCACGATGCGGATTCATCCAACGAGGATGCTGGCTCGTCGCGGTCGTTGCTCGATGAGATTGTCCGCGACGGTGCCCGCCAGATGCTGGCCGCAGCGTTGCGGGCTGAGGTCGCCGCCTACATCGAGGCTCATGCCGGTGAGCTTGATGAGAACGGGTGGCGAGTCCCCGATTCTGAGTCCACCCGGAATTAGAGTCGGGTTTGTTGATCCAGATTCAGTTGATTTCGCAGGCCATCGGGGTGTGACTGCACGTACAGACGGCAGCGTACTCGGCGGGTGTTCGGTAGCCCAGCGCCGAGTGCCGGTGCCGCAGGTTGTGGTCAGCCTTGAAGTCCCCGATCACCACTCGGGCCTCCATCAGGGTGTTCCAGTGATTGCGGTTGAGGCACTCCTTGCGTAGTCGGTTGTTGAACGATTCGATGTAGCCGTTGTTCCACGGCGTGCCCGGCGGGATGTAGGACAACCCGACCTTGCCGTCGCAAAACTGTTGCAGCGCAGCCGAAATGAACTCAGGGCCGTTGTCCATCCGCAACACCATCGGCGGCCCGCCGGCCGCGGCGAACACCTTCTCCAACTCGGCCACCAGTCGCTGCGCGGTGATCGACCGCTCGACGATGTTCAGCAGCGACTCACGGGTGTGCTCGTCAAGCATCGACGCGATCTTGATGGCCTTGCCGTCGACGGTGGAGTCGAACTGAAAATCGATGGCCCACACCACCTTCGGCGCATCCGCGATGACCTCCGGTGGGCACGATGACACCCCCGACCGCTTGCGCGGCGAGGTGACCTTCACCTGCAGACCTTCCTCGCGCCAAAGCCGGTGGATCTTCTTCTTGTTCACCTCACGGCGCTCGTCGTACCGCAACGCCGCCCAGGCACGCCGGAACCCATGACACGGGTGTTTGGTGGCGTACGAGCGCAACCAAACCCGCATATCGGCGTCCGGATCGGACGGGGTCAGCGCCATCGGCAGGTTTCTGTAAGTGGAGCGGGCCAGCCCAACGGCCTTGCACGCCAACCGTTCCGACATGCTCAAGGTGTCCTTGAGCATGTCCACGGCGCGGCGCTTGGCAGCTGGGCTCAGAATTTTCCCTTCGCAACCTCCCGCAACGCGTCCTTCTCCAGCTCAGCCTCGGCCAACAGCCGCTTGAGGCGGGCGTTCTGCTCGCGCAGCTCCTTGAGCTCGCGGGCGGCGTCGGTGTCCATCCCGCCGTAGGCGCGGCGCCAGTTGTACAACGTCGCCGGCGATACGCCCAGCTCGGCGGCGATCTCCTCGCCAGTCTTGCCCTCGGCAGCCAACTCGTCCGCGCGGCGCAACTTGCGCACGATGTCCTCCGCGGAATGCCCCTTGCGTCCAGCCATGTATCTCATCGTCCCTTCTCGGCCCGAAACCGGGCCACGGGACTCTAAAACACGCTGGACTCATTCACAGGGAACACGCCACGGGCACCGGCTGGTGGTGCGCAATGGCTATCACCGCGAGCGCGAGGTGCTCACCGCGGCGGGCGCGGTGAGTGTGACCGCGCCGCGGGTCAATGACAAACGTGTTGACCCGGACACTGGTGAGCGGCAACGGTTTTCCTCGGCGATCCTGCCGGCGTGGGTGCGCAAGTCGCCGCAGATGACCGAGGTGTTGCCGTTGCTGTATCTGCATGGCTTGTCGACCAGTGATTTCGGTCCGGCGTTGGAGCAGTTCCTGGGCTCGGGTGCCGGCTTGTCGGCCACGACGATCACCCGACTCACCACGCAGTGGCAGGACGAGGCCAAGGCCTTCGAGGCCCGTGATCTGTCGGGCACCGACTACGTCTACCTGTGGGTCGACGGCATCCATCTCAAGGTGCGCCTGGAGCAGGAGAAGCTCTGTTTGCTGGTGATGATCGGTGTGCGCGCTGACGGCCGCAAGGAGCTGGTCGCGCTCACCGACGGGTACCGGGAGTCGGCCGAGTCGTGGGCTGATCTGTTGCGGTCGTGCCGACGTCGCGGGATGACCGCACCGGTGCTGGCCGTCGGCGATGGGGCCCTGGGGTTCTGGAAGGCCGTGCGTGAGGTGTTCCCGGCCACCGGCGAGCAGCGGTGCTGGTTTCACAAGCAGGCCAATGTTCTTGCCTGCCTGCCAAAGTCGGCTCATCCGGGGGCGATCGCGGCGATGCGGGAGATCTACAACGCCGAGGATATCGACCACGCGCAGGTGGCGATCAAGGCGTTCGAGGTGGACTACGGCGCCAAGTACCCCAAGGCGGTCGCCAAGATCGTCGATGACGCCGATGTGCTGCTGGAGTTCTATAAGTACCCGGCCGAGCACTGGGTCCATCTGCGCACTACCAACCCGATCGAATCAACGTTTGCCACGGTACGTTTGAGGACCAAGGTGACCAAGGGGCCGGGTTCACGCGTCGCCGGAATGGCCATGGCTTACAAGCTGATCGACGCCGCGCAAGCCCGCTGGCGAGCCGTCAACGCACCGCACCTGGTCGCTCTGGTCCGGGCCGGCGCGATCTTCCACAAAGGCAAACTGCTCGAGCGACCCACCGACATCACCCCGTCGGCGGACTCGGCACCGACCGAATCAACTGGAACGGAGGTCGCCTGAAACAAGCCGATCCACAGGTATTGACAATTCCTCCGTTAGGTCTTCGGCTGGCGGCACTAAAGATGCGCGGCGATGTTGGCGAGGTTATCGTCCAAGCTCGGCGCGCGGTCCTTGAACCGCGATCAAAGAACAACGCCGTGAGATGCAACGCGGCGCTGCATTGGTGCCACGCCTTACTGTGGGCCGGTCATTACCCGGACGTGCGCGCAGCCCTCGACGATCATTTCCGGCCGTTGGCCAACATCACTAACACCCGGTGGATGGCCTGGGCCGACTACATCGAGGCCTGTCTTCTCATCGCCAGCGCGCCACCAGGCTTCGATGCGACACGCATGGACGCTGTCACCGATCTATTGGATGCCGCTGACGACCGATTCCGAGCCGAAGCCAACCAGTCCGGCGTAGCTGACATTCTCACGGTGCGGCTCACCGCGCTGCGGCAGCATCAACAGATTCCCAATTACGTTCGCGCAGCCAATCTCCTGCGCGAACTGCACCAACTCGAACCCATGGCCCACTTCGCCGCTCAAGCCGCGACTATCGAGTTGGCGCAAATGTACAGTTATCATCTGCACGATCGCCGACGCGGGCTAGAACTAGTGAAGAGACTGCGCCACAGTCGTTTTCCCGTGCACTCATCACTGGCCTACGCACTCAGCGGGCAGTGGACCACCGACGCTGCCGAATCTGATCGGCTGCTGGCGCAGGCAATCGGAATCTCGCAGCCGCGCGGCCTTGCCCGCATCAGCGGCTTCGCCGCTGATCTCACGAAGCTGCCCGCGGGTCACCGCAACGAACTCGAGCTGTTCTTTCCCTAGAGCCACTGCTGCGACTTCTCATACTTGATGTGCAAATCCCATCTGACATGACCACCGAATGACCGACAGGTTCGTTACGGGCGCGTTTGGCAGAGAGCGTCGCGAAAGAGGTACCGCCGCCGATGGGTAAAAGTGCCCCGAAATCGACCGTGCGGCCTGGCGCTCGCATTCTTGCTCACGCCTCTCACGATGAGCGACGGCGGCTTGTTCGGCAGGCAGCCGACGGGAGCGCCGTTCGGAGCCGCGCCGCGGTGGAAGCAGCCGAGAGGCCACCGATTGCGCACTAGCGGTTCAACTTTGCGCGTTACCGGTTCATCGCCGTCGACAGCAACATGTTCGTCGTGATCCGCCACCACGTAGGCGATGGAACGTCTCATGCGGCGACCCTGTAACGAAGCGTGGCTCAGTCTGAGGAACAATTCGGACGGGATTCGGCGGATCGCTTCAAAAACGCGATGAATCATGCCTTTGGAGGTTTTCGTTGGCGACATCCTGCACCGAATAGCGTGAAGGGCCGGAAAAACTTAAAGAATCGGCGATGAAGCCAACATGCAGGTCGGATGGCACCAGCCAGATGAGCACGACGCAGCGTGCGGCGGCAGGTGGACCTAGTCGAGCCAGTGAGGCCGGCCCATCCGCCATTCGGCGAATTGACCGCCAAGTGCCGCGATGATCATTATCCGTGACGACGCTCAAACTGGTTGCGCGAAGCGATATTACGCGCAGATGCGGATAAGTTCTACTTCGTTCACCTGCGGGTGGTGTCCGGGGTTGTAGTACTCATGCACGTCGTGGTTTACCGTTTCGATGGTCGACTCGGGCCGGTGCCAGGTGCCAACCGGACGAATGGGCACGAACGATCGAGGGCTGGCGTTCGCCGAATATGATCCAGAGAAGGCGGACAGCTCGGTGTGCGGCCAAGGCCCATTGACTTAGGGGTCAGGGAGTATCGGCCTGGAGTCCTACGCCGCTGGCGACGAGGGGTTGTTGGCCATCGGCGATGCCAATCGGGCTGTCGGTCGTCGGGTTGAGGTCGGCGTCCTTGAAGACCGCGAAGCTGGACGGCTGCTCGGTGAGGTAGGGGAAGTGGAAGCCGCACTTCGGGCACTGCTCACGCAGGACGGCCTGTTCCTGGCTCAGTTCGTATTCTCTGTCCTGCAATTCATTACAGCAGGGGCAGATGCGGAGGAGACGGGTGCCTACGAGTTCAAAGTTGGTGATGATGTCTTCCATGATCGCGCCGTTGGCGGCCCAGGCCTTGGCGTATTTGTGGTAGGTATCGGTGTGCCAGTCGTAGAGTGCTTCCTTGCTGGTCCAGAAGCTACATTCGTTGAACCAGCCCGGATCATCGGGATGCTCCCACCAGGTCAGGTGGAGAAATCCCGGCAGTGCCATCAGGTGGTGGCGAGTGTCGCCAAATACCACTTTGAACTTCTCGTAGGCGTCGGGACTGGAGAAGCGTACGCGTTGCATGCTGAGGTAAATGGGCACAGGTCACTCCTTTTGGGCACCGCGGACATGTCGGGCTGGGGCACGACGCGGTTCGGATGGGTGGGGCATATTGGTTCCAAAGCCTAGAGAAAATTCGCCGCCGTTCCAGAGCCAATTCGGGTGTAGATCAAGGGGCCATGTGACATCGAAGCGAAACAATTCGTCGCCGAATGGTGACACGTCGAATCGGACCCCCGAGCCGGCGGCGTACCGGGTGCTTTATGAGCAGTTGAGGTCGAGCATTCTCAGCGGTCAGCTCGCAGGTGGATCGAAGCTCCCCCCCAGCCGGGTGTTGGCCGCGCAGAATGGGCTGTCGCGCAACACAGTTCTGGCGGCGTTCGACCAGCTGGAGGCCGAGGGTTACATCACAGCTCGGCAAGGGTCGGGGACTTACGTCGCGCGCGTCCTTCCCGAAGAATTCCTCAACAGCGCGCCCCCTTACCCGTCCTGCGAGTCACCCGCTCTGTACCCCGCGGCTACGTTGTCCGGCCGCGGTGAGCGGCTGGCGCGGGTACGGCGGATACCGATACCCTCCGTGCTGGGCCATCAACCCCGCGGAGCGGCGTTTCTCATCGGATTGCCCGCTCTAGATGCGTTTCCCTTCAAGACCTGGGTCAGGCTCTACTCCTCACGCTTCGCCACCGCCGCATCGGCCTTGATGCCCTATGACAACCCAGCCGGTTACCGGCCCCTGCGAGAGGCCATCGCCTCCTACATCGCCACTGCCCGCGGTATTCACTGCACCGCCGACCAAGTCATCGTCGTAAACGGCTCGCAACAAGCCCTGGAGTTCTGCGCCCGAATCCTGCTCGACCCCGGGGATGCCGCGTGGCTAGAGGACCCGGGATACCTTGGCGCGCGGGCAGCTCTGGTCTCGGCGGGCGCCCGCATCGTCCCCGTGCCGGTAGATGAGTCCGGACTCGACGTCGCGGCAGGTATCGAACTCGAGTCGACCGCGCGCATCGCGATCGTCACGCCGTCGCATCAATTCCCATTAGGGCACACCATGTCGTTGGAAAGGCGGCTCGCACTCATCGATTGGGCGGCGCGTAACCAATCCTGGGTCATCGAAGACGACTACGACGCCGAGTTCCGGTATGTCGGAAAACCCCTAGCGGCGCTCACCGCCATCGACACTCATCAGCGCGTCGTCTACGTCGGGACCTTCAGCAAGGTCCTGTTTCCCAGCCTGCGGCTGGGCTACATCATCGCCCCCGAGGCAATCGTCGACGGTTTCACCGCAGCGCACTTGAGCACCGACATGCACGCCCACCTCATCGACCAGGCAGTAGTCACCGACTTCATGGAACAAGGCCACTTCGCTAACCATCTCAGAAGGATGCGCGTTCTGCATCGCGAACGCCAGCACCTCTTAATTCAAGAGGCCGAAAGAATAAGCAACAGTATCGCATTGGCGCCCTCCGACGGCGGGCTTCACCTCGTCGGTCAGCTCGCGGATTTCAGCGACGACACCTCGATCGCCAAACGGGCTCTGCACCAGGGGATCCACGTCTGGCCACTGTCAATACATCACTACCATCCCAGCAGATCGTCGGCGCTCCTGCTCGGATACGCAGGAACACCCAAACTTGACATGCGAACCGGGTTCGATGTTCTGGCCAAAGTGCTACAGACCAACGGATAACTACCCAGCGCTGAGTCGAGCGTGTCGTGTCGACGCGTGTCAGTCTGAAATGCGCGGGTTGGTTACCGCAGGACGGACCTTCGAAACGGAGCTAACCAGCGGTCTAGGATCGAGCGTCATCCGTTGCGGGGCAACGTGATTGCTCATAGCGCAATCGCGGATCACTCCAGGACGCTTGCCGTCCCGATCATCGGTGGTCTCATCTGGACGCCTAGGGGATACCGGTCAGTCGGGTAGGACTGCTAGCGACCAGCACCAGCCGGCCAGTTCCCGGGCGATCGCGACGTTGGCGATCACCGGGCGCTTCCTGCGGGCGTCGAAACGGGCCCATTGGGTGTGCAGGCGCCGGTTGGCCGCCTGGCCCCGGGCGCGGGCCGCCGGTGATGCGAGATCCCACCGACGCCGCAGTTCGGCTCCGGGCCGGTATTGGGTCCGGTGGAGTGCGATAGGGCCTCCGGGATGTCCGGGCGCTTCAATTGGTCGCGGAGCGTGACAGCGGCAGTGCACTACGAGCCGGTCCCGCCGGGCTTGCCGCTTCGGTGACGATGGCGAGACTCGCTTAGTTGGGGCGACCTCCTTGGTTACCTTTGTCTGGCAAGGAGAGGGTTCCAGACTTGGTTGATCGAGGGGTGCGGCGCTACGACGTGCCGCAGCACCTCGACGGGAACCTTGGCGACAACGGCGAGCGTGGCTGCTTGCGCGAGTTCGGCGAACTCGGGCCCGACGAAGGTGGCGCCAAGCAACGTATTGGTGTCGGCATCAATGACCAGTTTCGCCCAGGCATTGAAGCCGTCGCGGAACAGTGCGAGGTCGGGTACCGATTCGGGGTACCTCGCGGTAGCCGTCGTGACAGAGAACCCGTCGGCGCGTGCCTGTTCTTCGGTGCGTCCCACTTCGATGACCTGGGGGTCGGTGTAGATGACTTGGGACAGGTTGTAGGAGTCTCGGGCGATGAGTTCGTCGGCGCCGAGCTGACGACCCTGTGCACGGGCGGCGATGACGTCGGCGACGACGACTGCGTGATACTGCGAAAGGTGGGATAGCAGTGCGCGTCCGGTGGTGTCGCCTATCGCGTAGAGCCACTCGCCGTCTACGCCCTGCGCCTGCAAATGGTCGTCGACGGCTACAAAGGCCCCAGCGTGCAGCCCGACGGTTTCGAGGCCGAGGGCATCGGTGTTGACGACCCGCCCCGCAGCGATGACTATTTCGTCAACCTCGATGGTCTCGTCGCCGGTTGTCGCGCGGACGACGCCACCCGCCACGGGTCGGGTGACGCGAGACAGGTGAGTGTGGAAGCGAAGGTCTACCCCTTTGTGGCGCAGTGAGTCGGTGACCATCTCGGTTGCGACGGTCTCGGAGTTGCGCAGCAGGGTGTCGCCGCGGGCCAGTAGCGTCACTTGGGATCCGAGGCCGGCCAGAATGGTGGCGAATTCGACTCCGACGACGCCGCCGCCGATGATCAGGCTGCGTGGTGGTACGTGCGTCATGGCCGCCAAGTCGCGATTGGTCCAGGGCCGCGCCTCGGCCAGCCCCGGTATGTCGGGGATGGCGGGGCGGGTGCCGGTGGCTAGAACGACGGCATGCCGCGCGCGGATCATCTCCTCGCGTCCGTCGGAGTGAGTGACGGTGACTCTGCGAGGGCCGGTCAGACGGCCGTGGGCGTGAATTACCGCGAGGCCGCCCTGCTGGAGCGCACCGGTAACTCCATCGTCGTTGAGGTGGTCAACGATTGCGTCGCGTTTGGCGAAGACGGCGGCGATGTCGAGTTGTGCGTGCCCGACGGCTTCACGCACGCCAGGGACGGCCTTGGCCAGCCCGAGCACCTCGATGGGGCGCAGCAGCGTCTTGGTCGGGTTGCATGCGAAGTAGTGGCATTCACCGCCGACGAGGCGTTCTTCGATCAGGGCGACCCGAAGCCCTTCGGCGGCGAGGTAGCGCGCGGCGGAGGCGCCGCCGGGTCCGCCACCGATGAGGATGACATCGAACTCCGAATGTTGCGTCATTACAGCCCTTTTTCTTAGTCGTCCCGCGATTCGGAGGTGTGGATGGATACTTCGGAACGCAGGGTGCGGTGCACCGGGCATCGGTCAGCGATGGCGAGCAGTTTGGCGCGTTGGTCGGCGTCGAGCGGGCCAATGAGGGTGATGCTGCGGTCGATTCGGTCGACCATTCCCGTGGCGGTCTCGCATTCGGCGCAGTCCTTAGCGTGGATGCGGGTGTGACGCGAGTCGACGACGATGCGTTCCAGCGGCCATTGCTTTCGATCGGCGTACATCCGCACCGTCATCGACGTGCAGGCACCGAGCGCGGCCAGGAGAAAGTCGTAGGGGGTTGGGCCGGCGTCGTCACCGACGGGGTGGGGCTCATCCGCGGTCAGTCGATGCCGGCGCGCGCTGATCTGCTGGGTCAGTCTACCCGGGCCGCTCTCAGCGACCCGTACGGCGCCGTCGGCCAGCTCGGTCGAATCGGCCGTAGCCGTGTTGGAGGGCGCCACGTACCTGCTCGACCACGCCGCCAGGACGCTTGCGGCGTACTCGGCGTCAGCCCGATCGCTGAGAAGGTGGTCGGCGCCGTCAAGAGTGACGAAAGATTTCGGATGCCGCGCGGTGTCGAAGATGGTTCGCGCGTTGGTCACCGACACCACCTGGTCGACCGGGGAATGCATGACCAGCAGCGCGGCGTCGAGGGTGGAGATGCGCTCGCGCTGCGGTTGCACCGCGATGTCGTCGAGAAACTGGCGGCGCACCCGAAAAGGTCGGCCCCCGATCGATACCGTGGCTTCGCCCGCTTTGACGGTGGGCAGGGCATCACCCAGCAGGTTGGTGACGTGGGAGGGGTCAGCCGGTGCGCCGATGGTCGCGACGGCGCGGACCTCCGGGATGTGCTGCGCGGCGGCCAAGACTGCTGCGCCGCCGAGCGAGTGCCCGATCAGCACCGCTGGTGCATGAAATTGGTTGCGGAGATGGTCCGCAGCGCGCACCAGATCCTCGATGTTGGAGCTGAAGCCGGTGGCCGCGAAGTCGCCCTCAGAGTCACCCAATCCAGTGAAGTCGAACCGCAACACTGCGATTCCCTGCCTGGCCAGTGCACGTGAAATCCGGCCGGCGGAGACGTTGTCTTTGCCGCAGGTAAAGCAATGCGCGAACAGTGCCCAGGCTTTGGGGATGTCAGCGGGCATCTCCAGCTTGCCGGCCAACTCGCCGTTACCGCCGCGGAAGGCGGTTCTGGTCGATGTGCTCACCATTCCCCTTTCAGCTTCTGCGCAGCTTGACTGGACTGTACTACGTGGAACAGTTTGCGCCACCGCCACAAGCCGCAGACGGCTCCGGGGGACGACCTAAAGACTGAAGCTGCATCAGTATTCATTGAGATAAGGCGTTTTCAAATCGGACGCCGCGCCTCATGCCTTGCGGAAACCGCCGTGGTGATCAGACTTAACATCGCCAGAACTGTACTGTAGGGTACATCGCATGCCTCATGATCCGAGCAGCGAACTGGGTCCGGCTGGTCGACAGGGCGAAGGATGATACAGCGACAAATCGGGCACCCCGATCGTCACCAGCTTGGCAAGAAAGAGAACTGAGCACGTGGCAGAGTTCTACGCTCTCGTCGGCATCGACACGGGCAGCATCATTACCCATTGGTCCGACGGCGCCGAGCGGCTGTTCGGGCACCGCCGAGCCGAGGTGATGGGTCAGAACCTGGCGATCATCATTCCCGAAGAGCACCGCGAAGCGCACCGGGTGGGGTTCAGCGCCGCGATGCAGAAGCCCACCATCTCCGACGTACACCTCGACGTACCGACGATGCACGCCGACGGCCGTAAGCAGGAATACCCGGTACGACTCATGGTGGTCATGGATGCCTTCGGCGTCGCCCTGGGCGCCCTGGCGGTCTTCTCCAGCAGTGGAGTGGTCGGAATCCCGCTCTACTAACTGCACCACCCTGCGCTTGGTTCTAGTACGCACCGACCGCGCGGAGAGGGCATGCCTGCTCGTGCACGTACTCGTCGACCGGAAAGGTCTTCATGCGCCCGAACAGTGATCACGGCCCCGATCTCGGGCTACCCGAATCCACGATCGCCGTTGCAGCACAGGACTTCTGCCGCTCGGTATCACCGCCGTTCATCTACAACCACTGTGTGCGGAGCTACCTGTTTGCGCGGCATATGGCGACCGCGAACGGTCTGCGCGCCGGGACCGACTACGACGACGAGCTGGTGTTCTTGGCGTGCCTGCTCCACGACTTGGGAGCAACCGAGCACGCCAACGGCAGCCAACGGTTCGAAGTGGACGGCGCCGACGCGGCGGCCGCCTTTCTCAAATCCCACGGGTTGACCGACGGCCGGATCGCCACGGTGTGGCGGGCCGTTGCGCTACATACAAGCGATGGCATCAGTCACCGTTTCGGCAACGTGGAGGCCGTGACGCAGATGGGCGTCGGTGTCGACGTCTTCGGACGGGGGCGGGAAGCGATTCCGCAGGCGTTCGCCGACGTGGTTCACGCGACCTGGCCCCGCCACGACCTCGGCTACGCCTTGGCCGTGGCGATCGTGGAGCAGGTCGAGAGAAATCCAGCCAAAGCCAGTCCGTTGAACTTCCCGGGTCACCTCTACAACTTGCGCCACCCCGCCGGCGCACTGCCCGACTACTTCGATCTCGTCGACGCGGCGGGGTGGAATGACCGGCCTGATCGCGCCCCCACGAGCACCTAAGTGCTCAGCAACATTGCGGGGAAGCGTAATTCCGCCTGGCGCAACGATCGGCCAGTCTTGCAATTGCACACCATCGTCGACTTGCTGGTGCCCGTTCACGGGTGGTGACGCTCGACCAAGGCCCGGCGCAGAAATGCGCCGCCCGCGTTGTTCCACGCCAGACTCTTGGCGCGGCCGAGCGGGGATGGGCCGGAAAATCGTAATCACCCATCGCCATCGACACGTTGCAGGTACATGTTCTGCAGTTGACGTAGCTGCTCGTCCAGCTGCTAAGCGTCGTCACTCCCGCTGAGTCCTCCTAGGCCGCAATGTGGACCCGCAAACTCCGAATGGCGTCCCCCAGGGTGCACAATGCCACCGCGAGGAAAACGACATCCTTCAGCAAGAACGAGCCCACCAGCGACAACACCGGAAAACCACCGGCTTCGGGTGCCATCACACCTGGAGTGCTGAGGATAAAGCTCAGCGTCGCGACGAACATTCCGATCGCCATGACACTACCCAGGATGGACGCCTTCGGCGCCCACGGCTTGACGGCGATGAGCGCGGCGGCCGTCAGCTCGAAGACACCCAGAACGGCCGAGAAGGCCGTCACCGAAAAGACGTCGTATACCCAACTCATCAGGGGGCTACTGGCCACCAAGGGCTGAATGGATTGGGCCTCATAGGCAGTGAACTTGAGCGCGCCGATCCAGGCGATAACCAACACCAGCGCGTACCGGAGCGCAACGTCTCCTCCCGGAAGCAGAACCCGCGAGGTGATCGGCGAGTGCG
Organism: Mycobacterium toneyamaense; assembly: GCF_055384815.1. Lineage (NCBI taxonomy): Bacteria > Bacillati > Actinomycetota > Actinomycetes > Mycobacteriales > Mycobacteriaceae > Mycobacterium > Mycobacterium toneyamaense. The sequence goes on along the minus strand of NZ_AP040333.1, from coordinate 6,049,308 downwards.
ACAAACGAGATGTGAGTGCTTGCAGCGACATTGGACTTCCTTCTCATTGATTGATTTTGAGGGCGTGTTGCACAACGGTGTGTCATCGGTACGGCGGGGCGTTACACGTTGCCGCCGGTCGGTCGTCCCCACGCCGATCCACGAGGCGCCCCGGTCAACCGTGTAACGAATACCGCCCATCCGGACACTCACTTGCGTCTGATCACCGTGCAACGCCGGAAGGGCCCCGCCCGGGTGATCGAGCGACAACATCAAAGGAGCAAAACCCATGACCGCGTCACCGTCGCAAGGCCGCATTCCGCCCATCACCAGCGCCGCCAGCGCACCCGTCATCACCGAATGGCGTTTACAACTGCTGGCCGGCTACCTGCCGCCGCTCATGGCGGTAGCAGTCACGGCGGTCGTGCATTGGGCCTCAGCGCGAACCTCCTAGCGCTCAAATGCCCCAGCAGGGGGCTTCTACGACGCGCCTTTGCGTGCCCGACGCCTGTTCCGACCCGAACGTCTTCTAGACATGACGCCCGCGCTGTCCCGTTCGGGCGGGGACGCGACGCATATATGCAGAACAGCTCTGAACCAAACAGGATTGGTCCGCGCACTGCTGCGCCGCCTACCAGACTGTGCAAGCTGAACGGAGACTAATCGTGAACAACTTTTCGCCTCGTAGGTATGTCTGCCGCGGTGCGCAGACTGCGCATCGCGGGCGCACCCGCACGGTGATCGTCGAGGCTGCGGCGGCAATGATGTATGCCCGCGGTGTCGCGGCCACCACTATCGGCGAGGTATCTCACGCGTCCGGCGCCGAGGTCGGCGAGGTTCACCGCCATTTCCGCGATAAGGCCGACCTGGTGCGTGCGGTCATCGATCGCGAACTTGCCGTCGTCCTGGGTGGTCAGGATGCGGCCGACGCAATCGAATCTTGGGACGGTCTCGACTTTTGGGTGTCGCGCGTCATGGCGGCTCAACCTGCCAAGGACGGCCCGTTCGCGTGCCCGCTGGGCAACTTGGCGACAGAGCTGAAGGACTCCCCGGCCCACCGCCCCGCGCTCGACGCCGCTTTCCGCACCTGGGAGGGACATTTGGCCGCGGGGCTGCACCGCATCCAGGAACGCGGCGAACTCGACGCCGAAGCCAACCCCGACCGCCTCGCCGCGAGCCTGCTCGCGGCCCTGCAGGGTGGCTACCTGCTCGCCTCAGTGCACGGCCGCATGGAGGTCATGCGCGACGTACTCGAGGACGCAGTGGCAGCCTTGCGGCGCTACCAGGTGTGAAACAGACATCGGGCCCATCCGCCGAGGGCGGCCGTCACCGACACTGGACGCGGCCGGCGGCTGCGTCAGCTCTTCGTCTTCAGCGTCCGCTGCCGCGGTATGGCCTTGCGGCGCAGCGACAACAGGGCGTTGTCGACAGCGTCTTTGAAAACCGTGTGATCGTCGTGGATTTGAGCCATCAACAGACCGCCTTGCACGGCAGCGACGATCGATTGCGCCAACCGGGCAGGGTTCGCCTGTCGGGTGAGCTGACCGCGTTCCCGCATGACCTCCAGGCCACCCGCCAGCGGCTCTTCCCAACGCCGGAAGGCGGCGTCCAAATGCGGAAGGTAGGCGGGGTCGTTCTTCAATTCAGCGGCCATGGTACCGAGCGGGCAGGCCAAGGGCCCGTCCTGCACACCGTGACTCTGCACCACCTGGTCGGCCCATCGACGCAGGCCCGCCCAGGAGTCGGTGTGATGGATCGCTGGCTGCGCGGCCAAGATCAGTTCGACCTGGCGGTCGATGACGGCGCGGATCAAGTCGGCCCTGTCCTCGAAGTAGTGGTACAGCTGCGACTTACCGCAGCCCGCTGCCGCCAAAACTTCGTCGAGGCTGGTCGACGCCACTCCGCTTCGGCTCATCATGGTCGCGGCCGCATCGACGATAGCGGTACGGCTACGAAGCCCACGCGGGGAGAGCGACCTCGCACTCTCGCCCATTGACGACTTCTCGGGCGTCCGCGTAGCTGCCATCTGATCAGGATACGTTCCCTCTTAGCCACTCGACCCTCCGCGATTCGCCGGCCTCAGTGAGGGTGCAGCTGCCGTCAGGCACCGTCAAGGGTCTAGAGCCGATCCCGCGACGACCGGAAACAGACATGTTGCACGCGTCGACATGTCGCTCTCACGGAGGACTCGCCGAGTGTCAACAACGGCGAACAACCCACCGCAGAACTGTACTGTGTAGTACATTGCTGTGGGCACGCCCCCTGGGTGCCGCGTGCCGACGGCGTGAAGGGGCCTCATGACGGCAGCCGCACCAACATGGCGTGCGTTGTGTCCTCGATGTCGATCTGTCCGAAGTGCCTGTAACGGTTCGCCACCGTTCCGACACTCACCTTCACCGCCATCGCACCAATGAACCTCGAAGGCTCGACGACCAAAGGAACGCTCATGACCATCAGGCACCCCGCTACCCGACCCGTCGACGCTCCGATCGTTCCGGTGCCTGGATGGCGACTGACCTTCGCCGCGGGCTTCGTGCCGATCACCGCCGGGTTGATCATTCTGGCCGTCACCTGGATCTCCGCGGTCCGCGCGAACTCGCCCTACTGGTTGGGCACCGGAACCCTAGACTTCACCCACGCCAGCCTCACCCACGACGCTGCGGCCTGGCTGGACACCAACGGCTCAGTCGGTGGTGTCAACATCATCGCCGCCGCCGCAGGTGTTCTTGTCATCTCCCGGTTCGGATTGCGCGCCGGACACCGATGGGCGTGGTGGTTCCTCGCATTCAGTTTCGTATGGGTGGGATTGCACGATGCTGTCATGGCCACTCGATTCTTCTTCGATACGGGCCAGCCTTTCATGCTGATGCCGTACACGTTCTGCGCGTTGCTGGCGGCCGGACTGCTCCGCTCACGCCGCGCGATATTTGGTGCGACGACCAAGAGCGTGACCGGTTAGGGCGGGGGCGCGCGCGAAATCCGTTCCGGAGCGGAACGTTTCGCCCGCGACGACATCTTCCAGCTCACGCCGTTTGAACAATGAGCTGACGGTTACCGCCGGCCCTCGGCGTAATGCAGCTCTTCGAAAAAGTTCGGTACTGCGCAACAAACACCAACTTCGTCCCTTCGCCAGCTCACCCTACAAACGTCGCACACGTTGCGTGCAATAAAGGAAAGCCGTTATGTCCCACCACTTCGACACCCCTACCGCCCAAGAAGATCCCCGCCTTAACCTGTGCGACTTTTACCTGTTCGGCGGCACCGCGGACACGACGGTGTTCGCGATGACCGTCAACCCCGCCGCTGACCTGGACACGTTCGCACCCTTCCGGGATGAAGCTCTCTACGCCTTCCGAGTCGACACCAACGGGGATCGCCGCGAAGATGTCGCGTTCAAAATCCGCGCCGGAGACGTCGTCCACGTCGCCGATGGTGACGGCGAGGCGCATGCTCAACGCGTAGAGGTTCGCTACGCTACCGGCGCTGACGCCACCAGCGGCGCAGCCGGCCAGGTGATTGCTTCAGGCACCACGGGTTCGACCGTCTTCGGCAATGGCGGGGTGCGAGTCTTCGCCGGTGTCGCCCACGACGTCTTCGCCGGCGATGCCGCTGCCGTGGCGGAGTTCCAAGCGGCATTCATGCGCGACTCCTATCAACCCGAAGCGTTCGACAGTCACGTGAACTTTTTCGCCGGCAGAACGGTGGGCGTCATCGTCCTAGAGGTGCCCAACACCATGCTGGGAACCTCGGGTCTGCTCCACGCGTGGGCTACCGTGTCCCTGGTCGGGCACGCGCCAGAACAGCAGGTAGCCCGATGGGGTTTGCCCCTGTTCACCCACCTTTTCCTCGGCGACGACGAGCTGAAGGAAGCCTTCAACCGCAGCGCACCCTCGGCGGACGACTCGGCCTTCGTGGCCAGCGCCCGTGCCACCGTCGCCAAATACGTCGAGCTGGCAGGCACATCACCCGACCCTGAGGTCTACGCCCAGCGCGTCGTCGACATGTTCGGCCCCTTGGCGCTGCCCTACGTGATGGGCAGCGCCGCATCGTTCGACTACACCGGGTTCAACGGCCGCGCACTGGCCGACAACGTCATGGACCACATGTTGTCCCTGCTCACCAACTCGCCCCTCGGCACCGGCATCAAGCCCGACCGCGGATACATCTCGGCGGAGTTCCCCTTCTTCGACATCCCCGCGAAGAGCCCGTAGCCGGTACCGGGTGCATCCCACGTGAGCCAACTATCGCGCTGTTCACTCAGCGAATACGGCGCAGAATGAGCGGCGGGTCGCTGCGCGGTCGTCCGTGTACCACCGAGAAGGGATACCCACATGCAGGAACCGGCGGACATAGCACTGTTGGCTGAACAACTGCGCAACGGCGACCGCGAGGCGTTCGGCAAGCTCCTCGACTTCTATGGGCCCTCAATGCTGCGGGTAGCTCGCGGATACGTTTCCAGCCGCGAACAAGCAGAAGACGTCGTGCAGGAAACGTGGATCGCGGTCTTCAAGGGCATCGATCGGTTCGAGGGCCGAGCTTCCCTGCGGACGTGGATTTTCTCCATCTTGATCAATGTCGCCAAAAAGCACGGCATGGCCGAACGTCGTCACACCGACACCGAGGTACGCGTCCTGACCGGCGGCACCGTCGATCCCGACCGATTCCGTGACGCCGGGGACCCCTACCCAGGACATTGGAAAGAACCGCCCGCCCCGTTTCCGGAGACCCCCGAGGGATCGCTGCTCAGCGGTGAACTCACTCGAGTCGCCACCGCGGGGCTGCGCCGGTTGCCTGAGCGCCAGCGTGAGGTGGTCCAACTACGTGACGTGCAAGGGTTCAGTTCCGAGGAGGTATGCCAATTGTTGGACATCACTGCGGCCAACCAGCGGGTGCTCCTGCACCGCGGTAGAGCCGTCGTCCGTCAAGAGCTGGAATCTTACCTGGGAACAACCGCATGATCCCGGACGAGATCATCTGTGAACCGCCCCAGGTTTGATGCCGCTGCTGTTTGAGTCCGGAAGGATGAACAGCATGCCCAAGAAGATCGATCCTGCGTTGCGTGACCGTGCGGTGCGGTTGGTGACCGAACATCAGCAGGAGTACTCGTCGTTGACCGCGGCCTCCGAGGCGGTCGCGCGCCAACTCGGCGTGGGCAAGGAATCGGTGCGTCGCTGGGTGGTCCAAGCCCAGATTGATGGCGGACAACGCCCGGGTGTAACCAGCGAAGAAAACGACGAAATCAAACGCCTGAAAGCTGAAAACCGAAGGCTCCGTGAGGATGTCGCGATTCTGAAAGCGGCAACGACTTTCTTCGCGGGGGAACTGTGCGCCACGAGGCGCTGGGTATATCGAGAGGCGGTGAGAGACCGTCTCCTTCGGGTCGTCGCAGCGGCCTGAGGAAGCATCGGGGCAGCCGATCGCCGGGAACGACGGTGAGCGGTGGCAAGCGGTCCCGAGAAGGCAAGCCGTGCCGGCACTGCCAGACGGTGCGGGCTTGTCGAGCAAGGTCAGAAGGTGCAGCGCAAGCGAACCAGTGTCAGACGCTCCGTAACCGCGAAGCCGGCTCCAACCTGGTGGATATGGGCCGGTATGCAGTGCACGAACCCGAGCGGGTGGGGTTTGACTCCGAAGCCGTTTAGTTCCAGCGGTGGGGAGGCCACGGTGAAGGCCTGCGGCGTAACCATGGCGATGCTGCCGGAGTAGAGCTGGGCGCCTCCCTGACCAATCGATGACCTGGTGAACGTGGGAACCACCCTGCGGGACCGCTCATTTCGTTTCCGGCAGCCAGCCGGGGCGGGTGTGACGACTCGGGTTCGGAGTCAAGGAACCGCATTTCAGGGTGGGGCGGAGGCCTCGTAGTAGTCGCGGGCGGTGACGTGCCCGCCGTGGAGACCGAGAAAGGCGGTCACAGGGCGAAGGGGGCCAGCAAGACATGCAGTGCGGAAACTGGAAGATCAGGAGATGACGTTATGTCGCCGGTGAATACCGACGAGCTGGAGTTGGCGCTGATGCTGGCGCGGCAACGGGTACTGAAGATCCAGACCAAGCTGCACCGTTGGGCACGCGATGATCCTCATCGCCGGTTCGACGATCTGTTCAACCTCGTCGCCGATCCCGCGTTCGTGTTGGTGGCGTGGGATCGGGTCAGCGGGAACAAGGGTGCCGCCACGGCCGGGGTCGATCGACGCACCGCGTCGTCCATCACTGCCGGGCAGGGCATCGAGGTGTTCCTCGATGAACTGCGGTCGCAGTTGAAGGACCGCAGTTTCCGCCCGTTGCCGGTGCGCGAGCGGATGATCCCCAAGACCGGTGGTGCGTTGCGCCGCTTGGGGATTCCCACCGTGGCCGATCGGGTGGTCCAGGCATCGTTGAAGTTGGTGTTGGAGCCGATCTTTGAGGCGGATTTCCTGCCGTGTTCCTACGGTTTCCGTCCGAAGCGCCGCGCTCATGATGCGGTGGCCGAAGTGCGTTATCTCGCAACACGTCCCCGGTGTTATGACTGGGTTGTTGAGGGAGACATCAAGGCCTGTTTCGATGAGATCGACCACACCGCTCTGATGGGGCGGGTGCGTCGACGCGTCGGTGACAACCGTGTCTTGGGGTTGGTGAAGGCGTTCCTCAAGGCGGGCATCCTCACCGAGGACGGCCTGCTGGCGGACAGCACCGCCGGAACTCCGCAGGGTGGGATTCTTTCGCCGCTGTTGGCCAATGTGGCGTTGTCGGTGCTCGATGAACACATTGCCGGGTTGCCGGGTGGTCCGGCCACCGGCTCGGTTGAGCGCGCTCGACGACTTCGTCACGGGCAGCCGAACTTTCGGCTGGTCCGCTATGCCGACGACTGGTGTCTGATGGTGCGGGGCACCAGAGCCCACGCCGAAGCACTACAGGAGGACATCGCCGCCGTGTTGGCGACGATGGGGTTGCGTCTGGCACCGGACAAGACCCTGATCACCCATATCGACGAGGGGCTGGACTTCCTCGGGTGGCGCATCCAGCGTCGCCGCAAGCGGGGCACCAGCTGCAGCTACGTCTATGTTCATCCGTCCACGAAGGCCGTGTTGGCGGTCAAACGGAAGATCAAGACGCTGCGCCGAACAGTTGAACTCAACCAGCCGCTCGATGACCTGCTGCGCCGCATCAACGCGACGCTGCAGGGATGGGCGGGCTATTTCCGGGCCGGGGTGTCCTCGGCGACCTTCTCCTACCTCAGTCACTACACGTGGCAGACGGTGTGGCGCTGGCTCCGACGAAAACACCGCAAGTCGACCTGGAAAGACCTGCGCCGCCAATATTGCGGCGGCGGCTGGTGGCCAGCCACCGAGGACCGTGTGCTGATCGATCTGGAGAAGATCGGCACGACCCGCTACCGCTACCGCGGTGCGGTCATTCCCTCGCCCTGGCCGACCGACGAGGAGGACACCACAGCAGCCTGACCGGGTCTTGTGGAGAGCCCGGTGCATTGAAAGGTGCACGCCGGGTTCGGGAAGCGGCCCGGGAAAACGGAACAGCCCCAACGGTTGTCACCGCGTCCCGGGCCGACTTTCACGGACCGGCCACATCAGTAGTCGTGGAGTTCATCAGCGCCCACCTGGGTCACCGGGTGGGCGCTGATGGTCTCAAGTGGGGTGTCGAGTCGATGTGTGCCGTGCTTACCGAGTACGGCATTGCTATCGCCCCGTCGACGTATTACGCACATCGAGTCGGTGACGGCCCGTCAACGGCCGATCTGGCGGACGCGCAGATCATCGACGCGATCTGTGTCAGCGGTCACGTATTTCCCCAGGTTTGAGGGGTTGTCCGTCACGTAATTCCCCACCCTGGCTGTCACGTAATTCCCCACCCTGGGCGGTGTGTCTGCCTGGTGTGGGCCTCGTTTACCGGTTCGCTCTGCATCCATCTGATGGTGGATGGAAGGGCGCTGATGGCGAGGAGAAGTATCGTGATGCTCGATTTGGTCGAGTTGTTCACCCACTGGCACGCGGGCCGTTCGCAGGTCCAGTTATCGGAGTCGCTGGGCATTGACCGCAAGACCGTCCGCAAATATTTGGCTCCGGCGGTCGCGGCGGGTATCGGCCCGGGTACGGAGCCGCTGACCGCGCCACAGTGGTCGGAGCTGATCGGCGGGTGGTTCCCGGAACTGTCCGATCCTGCGGCGCGGGCGCTGACCTGGCCGCTGATCGAACCGCACCGGGACCAGATCAAGACCTGGCTCGATGCCGATGTCACGATCGCCACGATCGCTCAGCGGTTGCGGGACGAGCATGCGGTAGCGGTGTCGGAGTCCTCGGTTCGGCGTTGGATCGCAACACATTTCGCGGAAGAGGTGGCACGAGCGAAGGTGACCGTGCCGCGCCGGCCGGTCGAGCCGGGCAGTGAAGCGCAGATCGACTACGGTCGCCTGGGCATGTGGTTCGATCCCGCGGTGGGCCGCCGGGTGGCGGTGTGGGCGTTCGTGATGGTGTTGGCGTGTTCGCGGCACCTGTTCGTGCGCCCGGTGATCCGGATGGACCAAACCACCTGGTGCGCTTGCCATGTCGCGGCGTTCGAGTTCTTCGGCGGGGTCCCGGCCCGGTTGGTGTGTGACAACCTCAAGACCGGGGTGGACAAACCCGACCTGTATGACCCGAAGATCAACCGCGCCTATGCCGAGCTGGCCACCCACTACGGCACCCTGATCGACCCGGCGCGGGCGTTCAAACCCAAAGACAAACCCCGCGTCGAACGGCCCATGCAATACATCCGGGATTCGTTCTGGCGCGGCCGCCAGTTCGACGGGCTGCCCGCGATGCAAACCGACGCCCAGCGCTGGAGCATCGAGGTGGCCGGGGCGAGGTCGTGTCGGGCACTGGAGGGCGCGCCGCCGTTGCGGGTGTTTGAAGCGATCGAAGCCAGCGCGTTGATCGGGTTGCCGCCCAGAGTATTTGAACTGTCCACCTGGTCGATCGGCACCGTCGGCACCGACGCGCACCTCAAGGTCGGCAAGGCGTTGTACTCGGTGCCGTGGCGGCTGATCGGGCAACGCCTGCATGCCCGCACCGCCGGCGACGTGGTACAGGTCTTTCACGCCGATGCGGTGGTGGCCATCCACGTGCGCCGCCCATCGGGGCGCTCGACCGACTTCGCCCATTACCCGCCGGAGAAGGTCGCGTTCGCGATGAAAACCCCGACCTGGTGCCGGCGCACCGCCGAACTGGTCGGCCCGGCCTGCGTCGCGGTGATCGCCGCGTTCATGGCCGACAACGCCATCCACCATCTGCGCGCCGCGCAAGGAGTGCTCGGGCTGCGCGACAAACACGGCTGCGACCGGTTGGAGGCCGCGTGCGCCCGCGCCATCGCCGTCGGTGACCCGTCCTACCGCACCATCAAAGGCATCCTGGCCGCCGGCACCGAACACGCCGGCGACGAACCGCCCGCCAGCACCGGCGCGGCGGGGGCGTTTCTGCGTGGCCCCGACCAGTTCGGCACCGATACCGGCATCATCGCCTGATCGTCACCAATTCCACACTGCTGCAACATAATCAACCTTCAAAGGAAGCCCACCATGTCTATCTGTGATCCGGCGCTACGCACCGCGCTGCGCACCCTGAAACTGTCCGGCATGCTCGACACCCTCGATGCCCGGCTCGCCCAAACCCGCGACGGCGGCCTCGGCCACCTCGAATTCCTGCAAGCCCTCTGTCAAGACGAGATCGCCCGCCGCGAATCCGCCGCTCTCACACGGCGATTGCGCCGCGCCAAGTTCGAAGAACAGGCCACCTTCGAAGACTTCGACTTCACCGCCAACCCGAAACTGCCCGCCGCGATGCTGCGCGACCTGGCCGCCCTGCGCTGGCTCGACGCCGGCGAATCAGTCATCCTCTACGGCCCCGTCGGCGTCGGCAAAACCCATGTGGCACAAGCACTCGGACATCACGTAGCCCGCCGCGGCGGGGACATCCGCTTCGTCAAATGCGCCCGCATGCTCGCCGACCTTGCCGGCGGACACGCCGACCGCACCATCGGCCAGCGCATGCGCGAGTACACCCGGCCCCTGGTACTGATCGTCGATGACTTCGCGATGCGTGAGCACACCACCACCCAATCCGACGATCTCTACGATCTGGTCTCCGACCGGGCCATCGCTGGCAAACCCCTCATCCTGACCAGCAACCGCGCCCCCAAAGACTGGTACCCGCTGTTCCCCAACCCCGTCGTGGCCGAATCCCTACTCGACCGACTGATCAACACCAGCCACCAAGTCCTCATGGACGGACCCAGCTACCGACCCCGGAAACGACCCGGCCGCACCACCACCTAGACAACGCCCGCCCCGACCGGTAAGACCAACACGAGGCCCACACCTGGGGAATTACGTGACAGCAACCCCTGGGGAATTACGTGACCGACGACAATCTGGCGGCTACGTAAGTCATCGGCATTGTTTAAGGTACTGGGCGCGCGCAAGACATGGATTGTACTGCGCACCAACGGAATTGATGTTTCTCGGTGCGTGGTGGAGCGAGTGATGCGGGAAATGGGGTGGCGCGGGGCGTGCAAGCGGCGCCGGGTGCTAACCACCGTTGCTGACCCGGCTGCGATGCGGGCTCCGGATCGGGTGCAGCGGTGTTTCGTCGCCGCGGCGCCGGACCGGTTGTGGGTGGCCGATTTCACCTATTGCCGTACCCGTGCCGGCTGGGCCTACACGGCGTTCGTCACTGACGTCTACGCCCGCAAGATCGTGGGCTGGAAGGTGGCCACCGAGATGACTCAGAAGCTGGTCACCGACGCGATAAATCACGCTATTGATACCCGGAAGCGTTCTGGTGCAACAACTTTGGCAGATCTCGTCCATCATAGCGATGCGGGCTCACAATATACGGCGGTCGCGTTCACTGAACACCTTGCTGCCGAAGGGATCTTGCCGTCGATCGGGACCGTCGGTGACAGCTTCGATAATGCCCTGGCCGAATCAGTGAACAGCAGTTACAAGACCGAGCTCATCGACAACCAGCCGCTGTATCCGGGAGCTACCGAGCTGTCCCTGGCAACGGCCGAATGGGTCGCGTTCTACAACCGTCAGCGGCCCAACGGCTACTGCCAGGACCTGACACCGGACCGGGCCGAAGCGCTCTACTACCATCGCCTCCAGCACCCTCAAACCGAGGAGGCACTCACATAACAGAGCCTCCGAACACGCCGGGGCGGATCAGTGGCCTTCACGTTCGAGTGGACCCGCGAGCTGGTTGAGGCGAAAGGCTGGCGTTACGAGGTGGCGACCGAGCCCATCGCTGCGGAACTGCAGAATGTCCGCTTCTTATCGGGATACCGGCGCAACTGGCTATTCCGGTCTGAGCTCCTGACACGAGTGCGGGGGAAGGATCTGGACGGCCTGACACTCGCAGACGCGCTCAAGTGTCTGCCGGATGAACCGGTCCAACACGTCAAATCGAGCCTGCTGCACCTTGTTTGGCGCCAAGAGCTGCTGATCGATCTGAGCGCGCCGCTTAGCGGACGAACGGAACTGAGGAGACCAGCATGAGTTCAGCTGCGGTTCGGATCGGTGTAGGCACACGACTTGTGCACGACGGGGAGCTGGTCGAGATCGTTGAGATCCACGCTGGCCGGACGGGCATGGACGTCGTGTTGAAATGTACGTCGAAGCAAGCCCTCATCCGTGCGAGCTTCAACGAACTCCTCACGTCTGGGGCCACGCGAGTTATCCCCGAACGGGACGGGCCGACAGGTGATGACGACTTCGAGCCGGCCGGGGTTGTTCTTGCTCAGCTGAGCGGCGATGAGCGTAACGAGGTGATCGACCGAGCGGCGCACGTCCGTGAGGTGCTGACTGGGTTCCGTTCGGGTAGTGAGGAATTGGCGCTCCCCGGGGAGCCGCGGTCGGAGTACCGAGGCGATGTCCCGCTGTCGAGACGTTACGCGAGCAAAGCGCGTGAGCTTGGTGCTGGGGTGCGCTCGATCGAGCGTTGGGTGCAGCAATTCCAGAAGAGCGGTGAGGCGGGACTTGCGCCGACGCACGATCGCGCGGGTGCTGGCCCGGGTGCGAACGTCGACTCTCGGTGGACTGAGACGGCAGTTGAGGTGATGGTCGAGCACGCAGACCAATCCCGGCCGTCGCAAACGATGGTCATCAAGCGAACCAACGCGCGGATTGTCGCTCGTTTTGGCGAAGGGGTCGTTGAAGTCCCTTCGCGTGCAACAGCATTTCGTGTTCTTGCCGAGCTAGAAAGGCGGTACCCGACCTTCCGGTTGAGTACGAAACGCAACCGCGACATCGCCGACCGTCCAGACGGGTTATACGGAAAGCTCCGCCCGACCAGGCCCGGCGAGTACATGCTGATGGACACCACGCGCCTGGACGTCTTTGCGATGGATCCGATTACGTTGCGGTGGGTGCAGGCGGAGTTGACGATCGGTATGGACTGGTATACCCGCTGCGTCACCGGGATTCGGTTGACACCGGTGTCGACGAAGTCAGTGGATGCGGCTGCAGTCCTGTATCAGTCTTATCGGCCACGGCCAGCCGGCAAGAACTGGCCGACGCATGCGGTGTGGCCCGAACATGGTGTGCCGAGGTCCGTTCTGATTGACGTGCAGGCGGTTGACGGCGCGTTCGTCGGCGCAGCGGGCCCGGCGATCGTGCCCGAGACCGTGGTGATCGATCACGGCAAAATTTACGTGTCCGAGCATATGACGAGTGTCTGTCAGCGGCTCGGGATTTCGATCCAGCCGGCCCGACTACGAACAGGCCGAGACAAAGGGCCAGTGGAGAGATTCTTTCGCACGATTCGCGAAGACCTGCTCCAAATCCTCCTCGGATACAAGGGTCCAGATATTCACTCGCGAGGACTCGACCCGGAGTCGGAGGCGTTCTTCTATCTTGACGAGTTGGAAGCGATCATCCGTGAGTGGGTGGCAGTGGAGTATCACCGCCGACCGCATGACAGTCTCGTCGATCCGCATGTGCCAGGGCTACGTATGTCCCCGGCACAGATGTTTGAACACGGCATTGCTCGCGCCGGCTACATCGAGGCGCCACGTGATCCCGATTTGGCGTACGAGTTCCTGAAAGCCGAGTTCCGCAAGGTGCAGCACTACGGGGTGGATTTGGGTGGTCGCCGGTACAACGGCATGTCATTGAGCCCTTACCGCAATGTGGCCAGCCCGTATAAGGGAAAAGCCAAGGGGGGCTGGCCTATTCACTACGACCCCGACGACGTCACCCGCGCCTACTTCCGCGATCCGGAGACCCGCAAGTGGCACACGTTGATGTGGGAACACGCACCGTCGATGGAGATGCCGCTGAGCCAGGATGCGCTGCAATTCGCACGTAAGCTCGCCGCTTCAAAGTACACCTACCCCGATGATCGACTTGCGGTCACCGATCTGTTGGAGCGGTGGAACCTCGGGTTGGGCTCCACGCTGGCGGAACGGCGGATGGCGTTGCGGCTGTCCCGCGAAGACACACTGATCGACCAGAGTGCTGCGCTGAACGAGGTTGGCACCCTGCCGTCAGTAGCCCGCGTGATGGCCACAGCCGATGCTCCCGCCGATGAGGATGCGGACACGCCTGATGTACCCGATCCCGAGACCGGTGATGACGACACCGAGGACGAACTCGACGACTACGTGAGCGACTTCTACGCCGACGCGCTGGAGGACGCGTGATGGCCACGAAGAATCACGCGCAGCAGCAGACCGAGGCCCGGCTGGACAATCTCACGTTGGCCCGAAAGGAGGGCTGGCAGCGATTCGTAAACACCGCCGCTCGTATCCCACCGGAGCCACTGACCCGCAGCCAACTTGAGGCGCTGGGCGAAGCGGCCTTCGACGACTACAACCGGCAGCGCCGCGAGTGGCACGCCAATCTTGGCCCGATCAAAACGCCGCAGCTCGCCGCCCTGCATGAGGACCTGTGGGACATCGTCGACAGCAACGCCCAGGACGGCGACAAGGCCAAAGGCGCGGTGGCGATCGATGCCTTTCCCGGACTCGGGAAGACCACTTCGGTGCTGGATTTCGCCAAGAAGTTCCATCGTCGCGAAATCAACGAGCAGGGAACCGAAACCAATGCGGGCCACGAGCGTTGGCCGGTGTGCCGAGTGGGGTTGACCGGCAATACTGGGATGGTCGAATTCAATAAGGCGATGCTCGGCTTTTACGCCCATCCAGGGGTCACACGGGGCAAGGCAGCTGACTACGCCTATCGAGCATTGGACAACGTCCTGAGCTGCGAGACCGGGACTTGACCCCGTGTGTTGGACACGCTCAATCCCAGGAATGTGCTGGGGGAAGCGAGATGATCCAACCCGATGGCAAGGAAAAATTACCCCGATGAGTTCAAGCGTGACGCGGTCGCGCTCTACCGGGACACCGAGGGCGCGACGATCGCCCAGATCGCTGCCGAGCTCGGTGTCAGCGAGGCCACGCTCTCGGCGTGGTGCAAGTCGGCCGGGGTGCCGATTCGGCACCGCCGCGGTGTCGTAGTGGCCGAGCCTGTGCCAGGGGCCGAGAGCCCTGAGCAGGAGCTGGCCCGCCTCCGCAGTGAGGTCAAGGCGTTACGCGCCACCGAGGCGCGGTTGTCCACCGAGCGTGACATCTTGCGGTCGGCGGCCAAATATTTCGCCGGGGAGACGAACTGGTGAGCCGCTTTCAGTTTGTCGCCGACCACCTGCACGCCTTCGAGGTGAAGTGGCTCTGCGCAGTCGTCGAGGTTGCGCGTTCGTCGTTCTACGCGTGGTTGGCCGGTGCTGACGGACGAGCGGCCCGTCGGGCTGCTGACGAGGCGCTGGCCGAGCGTATCCGCGCCGTCCACGACGAGGACAACACCTACGGGGCGCCGCGGATCACCGCCGAGCTCAACGACGGTGCGCCCGAGGGGCAGCGGGTCAACCACAAGCGGGTGGCTCGGGTGATGCGCGGCGCCGGGATCGCCGGTTATCGACGCCGACGTCGGGTCAAGACGACCGTGGCGGACCCGGCGAACCAGAAGGTCCCCGACCTGCTCAAACGGGATTTCACCGCCGCGCAGGTCAACACCCGTTACGTCGGCGACATCACCTACTTGCCATTGGCGACCGGCGCCAACCTGTACCTGGCCACCGTGATCGACTGCTGTTCACGGCGGGTCGCCGGGTGGGCGATCGCCGATCACATGCGCACCGAACTGGTCATCGATGCGCTCAAAGCCGCTGCTGCACTGCGGGGTTCACTGGCTGGTGCAATATTCCATGCAGATCATGGAAGTCAGTACACCTCACGGGATTTCGCGAATCTCTGCCGCGATCTGGGGGTCGTCCAGTCGATGGGTGCGGTGGGGTCAAGTGCCGATAACGCGTTGGCCGAATCGTTCAACGCCGCCCTCAAGCGCGAGATTCTGCAAGACCGTAACTGCTGGCCGGACGCGGCGATCTGCCGCCGTGAGGTCTTTCGGTGGCTGGCCCGCTACAACACCACACGACGGCACTCCTACTGCCGTCATTCCAGCCCCGCGACCTACGAAAGGAACCTGACACCGGCTACGCTGCCCGAAGCCGCATAACCACAAATCCCGTGTCCACTACATGGGGGCAAGGCCCACCAAGTTGCTCATAATCGATGATCTGCACTTTCTCCGCTGGCGCAACACAGTCGGGGTGGAGATCAGCAACCATTTCAAATACATCGCCAACGAGTTCCCCGTCACTCTGATCTTCGTCGGCGTCGGTCTGGCAGCTCGCGGCCTGTTCTCCGAAGGCCATTTCTACGAAGACGCCGTAATCGCTCAAACCGGTAGGCGGACAACAAACCTCGACATGAGGCCGTTCACCATCGAAGGGGACGAAGGTCGCCGCCAGTGGCGCCAACTCCTGCTCGCCCTGGAGCAGCGGATCGTGCTGGCCGACCACCATCCCGGCATGCTCGTCGACGAGCTTTCGGACTACCTGTTTGCGCGTAGTACCGGGCATATCGGATCGCTCATGACGTTGATCAATCGGGGCTGTCAACGCGCCGTTCGGACCGGGGCTGAAGTCCTTTCCCGCGAATTGATGGATCGCGTCAAGAACGATGCGGCGTCGGAGAAAGCCCGTCAGGAACTGGAGATCGCATTTCAGGCGCGGCGGTTGACGACTCGAATCGGTAAGGCAGGGTAACCGTTTGCGTACCTTGCCGATCCGCGTCAACCCGATTGATGGTGAAGCCCTCGATTCCTGGCTCGAAGCGCTTGCGCATCGCACGCACACGGCATTCGGCGACCTTCTTCAGGCGGTCGGCCTCGCTACACACCCGCAGACAACCGCAGCCTGGTGGATGGTAGGGCTGAGTTCCACCGAGATCGAGACGGTCAGCGCGGTGACGGGCGTTTCATCGGCCACGCTCAATCGCATGACGCTGCACCGCTACGCCGATGATGCGGCGCCTATCGATCGACGGTTGTATGTCGCAGAACGGTACCTGCCGTGGAGCACACCGACCGGATCGGGTTTTTGCCCGGCGTGCTTAGAAGAGACCGGTGGGAGATGGAACCTCGATTGGCGGCTGGGTTGGACATTCGTTTGCATCAAGCATCATTGCTTGCTCGCGCATGCCTGCCCAGAATGCGGCGGTGTTCAGCGTGGGCGGGCACATATCAGAGAGACCATCCCCCAACCAGGACGTTGCTCCAACCCGGCAACGTCAGCGCTCGGTCGCTCGCCCAAACGGTGCGGGGCCGACCTCTCACACGCGAGGGTCTCCATCTTCAGAATCGAACACTCCGTGATAGAGGCGCAACGAACCATCAATGCCATTATCGCCACGGCGACACCAGAATTCGGTCTCTACAACGCGCACACCCAGCCACGGGCCAGCGTCCTCGCAGACATTCGGGCCGTTGCCGGACGCGTGTTGGCTTATGCCACACCACGCGATCTCGAAGCCGTCATCCCCGCTGACCTGCTCGCCGTCTACCGTGGCCCGATCCGCCGGTCTTCCTCCCGACGTGGACCCAGCCGAGACCCGAGACAGGCGGTGCCGACGCCCGCGGCAAGTGCGGCGGTCGGCGTGGTCGCCGCGCTGAACGTGCTTAATCACGTGAGTGTCGCCGGCGCCGGGGAAGCGCTGCGCTGGTTAGTGCAATCCTCGCGGGACCAGGGATTGTCTGTGACAGCAACAAACATTGGTTGGGGGAAGGGCATCTCCGCCGCACTCGTCGGAGCCCAACTCGCCGCGCTGGGACCTCTACTCAACCCCAGCGACCAACTGCGTTACCGCATCGGCACACCGATGCCGACGCATCCCGCGCCCTCCGACGTACACAGCAACATCCTGGCCAAACGACTGCCGTCCATGCTGTGGCCGGCCTGGTCGTTGCGATTCTCGATTCCGAAATGCCATCAACGCCAACTACGGCCCACGCTGGCCGTTGCGCTTCTACTCGTCCACAGCAGGCTCAGTCTGGACGACTCGGCGCGAATAGTCGACAGCCCCATCAACGGCCAGGCGATATCGCGCGTGCTCCAGCTCCTCGAAGACCACGAGCACTGGCCCAACATTCGAGCCGGACTCATCCGAATGGCCGAATACCTGGCCACCGAAAACGTACCCATCGACTACCATCTGCGCCGACGCCTCAACTACAGCCAGCTACTACCGGACATGACGTGGGCACAGATCTGTCGCGACACCGGCACCCCTGGCGCGGGGACCGCTCGGGCCAAGATCGCGCGCAGTTACCTTTTCGAACAACTCAGCGGACTGCCCTCAGCGGCGGCACCGTGGGGTGCCGATGACAGCGCATTCCGCACCAGGGTTGCCAACTTTCCGCAGCACCTCACCCCAGCACTGTCAGCTGCGCTCTACGAGCATGCGCAGGAATTCCTATCCCACATGGATATTACGGGCGAACCGCCGGTGTGGTCTCCACCGGCCAACGTCTTTGATGGCCTTCTCCTACCTGGACCTAATCCCGACGACCTGGATGCCGCTGAACTACGCAATCTGGTGAACGGCGAACAGATGACGCTGGGCACTGCTGCCAAACTCGTTGGCACCAGCCTCGACACAGCGCGACACGTCCTACAGGTAGCAGCCGTTGCCAGTTCGTCCGCGACCGGCGCCGACCAGGCTGCGCCGACTAGCGCATCCGCGTATTGTGCCGCACGGGGCGCGCTCCCCCGCTCCCGCTTCATCGAGCTCTATCACGATCAGCGAATGTCATTGCGCGACATAGCCGTCGACGTTGGGGTCAGCCGTCAGACGATTGCCCGCCTCGCACACGACTATGAGGTCTCTCTGCGGCAACCCTGCCGGCACACCAGAAACCCGGTAGACCGCGACTGGCTCTACGAGCAGTACGTCACTGGACGACGGGCTCTCCCAGACCTCGCACGTGAGGCCGGGATGAGCACCAGCAGCATGGCCCGCTGGGCAAAGACGCACGCTATCCCCTTGCGCGGGCGAGGTGGACAGAGCCACAGCGCAAGCCTCGCCGCCCAGCGCGATGTCCCTAGCGCCCTGGAACACGACTCCACGCTCGTCGGAACCCGCACATGGCAGCGTCTGCAGCTATTCGCGTGTGCTGCCCGTTACCGGACACTTACCGTTGCCGCGCAAGAACTTGGCGTCCGCCCGATCAGCCTCATCAACCGAATCAAGTACCTCGAAAGCGAACTCGGTATGCAACTGCTCGTTCGTCCAGAGAATGGATGCGCAATGCAGTTCACCGACGATGGAATCCAGGTGCTGAGATCCCTCCAGGCAGACGTTCGACTAATGGTCGCGGCCGAATCCCCGACTTAACACCGAGTCGATGTACTCCGGCGACGATCCGACGTCAGGGCCATCCTTGATCATGCCTACAAACTTCGGGGGCCAGGTCCCTCGCGGTGTAGCTTGAGCTGCGCGGGACAGCCGACGTGCGTCCGCGAGTAGGGTATCCACTTGGTCGTCGGGCATGTTGTCGATCAGGCGGAGCAGCTCATCGCGACTTGCGGTCATTGTTTCAATCTAAGTCGTACTGACATTGAATGGCCGCACACACCACGCGCGGCCGCGACTAACCAGCCGACAGCTCCTCAGAGGTGCGCCGAGCGACGGTGGGGACTGCGCCGGGTTCAGTTGACTCGCTGATGTGCCCTGGGTTGCATGGAGTCGGTTGCTCGACTTTTGGTCACGACGTCCCTTGAAGGAGCCGTGTCCATGGCCTGGTGGATGCACCCGACGCTCGATCAGTTCGGCCCAGTTTCAACTGCGAAATACGTCGAAATCGGCGTCGATGACCACTGAATCTGTCCTGTAGCGTCAATTCAAACCGTGTTCGTTGGGGGATTTCGCATGGGAGAGCTGCACGTCGACGTGGACGGTCTGCGTAGCGGAGCGGCCAGCAGCGGTGCGCTCGCCGCGGGGCTGACCGCCGGCGCTGACGCGGGTACTCCAGGCGCGACCCATGCCAGCGTCGCCGGGGTGGCCGCCATGGACGCCGCGATCGCCGCGACGGCGACCCTTTACTCCGACCGCATCACTGGCCAGGCCGACGCCCTCACCTCCGGCGCCACTGGCTACCAGGAGACCGACGAAGGTGGTGGCCGGGCCGTCACGGCGGTGTCAGTGTGAGCGCCGTACCCGCCGACGGGGGCGAGCGGCTGCCGACCCGTCAGCAGATCGAGACGTGGCCGACGCAGCACCTCGACGACGCCGCGGACAGATGGGACGCGAAGGCCACCACGTCGGTGGCGGCGTTCGAGCAGCACCACCGCAATGTCGTCTCCCCGGGCGGCACCGCATGGACGGGCTCCGGTAACGAGGCGGCCGTCAACCGGGTGACCACTGACCTGGGAGTGGTCCGCCACCACGCCGACGTGAAACGCGAGGCGACGAAACTAGCCCGCACCGGCGCTGAAGATGTCCGTGCAACCAGGAAGCTGGTGATCGATGCCATCACCGAGGCCGAGGATGACGGGTTCGCCGTCGCTGATGACCTGTCGGTGACCGACGTCCGCCGCTACGACATCACCACCATTCGGGAGCGTAACCAGGCCGCCAAAGACCACGCCGAGTTCATCCGGTTCCGGGCTGCGCAACTGGTGGCAACTGACAAGCTGGTCGGGAAGCAGCTGAAGGCCAAAGCCGTTGAACTGCAAGCGATCAAGTTCCAGGGCGAGGGCACGGACGCGGGATCCGATAGCGCCAGTTCCCACGTACAGCTCGTCGACCACACGTTCAAGATGGACCCACCGCCTCCTAGTCCGGGTCAACCACAACCGCCCGGTGGCTGGAGTCGCGATCCCGCGATGGAGGACGCCCAGCGCATCGCCTACGGCCATGCCTGGGAGAAACACCTCAGCGACTGGAAGGGGATGACGCAGGAACAGCTCGCGGAGCGCGTGCACGACATGCTCACCGGTGATCCCCGCACAGATCCCTCGCTGCATGTGGGTGCGATACCGGGCCGATCGTCGACGGCGATCTACAAGGACGGCATCCTCGTGATCCATGACCCGATGACCGGCGATGGAGGCACGGTCTACCGGCCGACGGACGGGTTCAACGAGTTCCTCAAGTGGGTTGGTGGCGCCGGCGCTGCCGCTCCCGTCATCAGCGCACCCCCGAACCTGCCGCCGACAGTGCCCCATCCGGTGGAGAACCCCCTGCCGACACCTGTTCCGCACGCGCCGGTCGCGCTTCCGCCGCTGCCAGCCGATCCGATTGGGCTCCCGCCGTGGCTGGCGAACCCTTCACCTCCCGCCACGCCGGTGTCGCCGGTGGGGCCGTTCATCCTTCCGAACACCCCGCTGGCGCCCAACCTGGGCGGGGGCCTGAACCCGGGGCAGGTCAGCGCACCTGCGGCAGCTGCGGGCGGCTTGAGCCTCGCCGCGATACTGGGCCTTTTGCTGTTGTCGCCGGGCTGAGGGTGATCATGAAAAATACTGCGAATGAACGGGGTTGATGGGGCGATGAGTGACACTGCGGCGTTCGGGCACCCACACGGAGACGAGTCCGCGTGGGGTCGCGTCCTGGCCGAGTCGTCGCTGCTCGACCTGATCGCGTCCCGCGTCAACGGGTGGACTCCGCTGCCGGCCGCGGAGGCATCGTGGCTGACCGAAAGCCCGGTGCCGGACGGGTGGCAGATCCTGGCGGTCGACGCCGACGCCGCGACTCCGCTGCGTATCGTCGGAACCACCGTGGAAGGGCACCCCGGATTGGCCGGCCTCCAGACACTGAGCGCGTTTCGGTTCACCGGCGCACCCAACCCTGATCTGCTGGTGGCGAACGCAGACAAGGGCCTTCGAGAGTGGGATGCCGACGGGATTAGAGCCGATCTGGTGGTCCTGCCGAACCTGCCCGGCGTGTGCGGTGTGCGCGCCAGCGGCTTCGTCGCGGCCGGTAACGAGTTGCTTTGGGTCGAGTACTGCACGTATGTGCGAGGTTCGACCGAGCCTGATCAGGGGCTGGCGGTCGAGCAGATCTTCGCCGCCGCCGCCGGGCAGCGGATGCGTCTCGGCCGTGGAATCGGTGCGCTCGCCGACGCCGTGAAGGACGCGTTCATCGGGCATCTCGGTGCGTCGGAAGACGATGTTGCGGCAGCAGCTGCCGACCACGCTGAACGGATGCGACGTGAGGTCGCCGCCGGACCGGTGCTATCTGGGGAACAGAGGCGGTTCCTTGACGCCGCGCTCTCGGTGTGGGGCGGGATCGCCTCCAATCAACTGCCGCCGATCGAAGCGCTCGGCTACACCGACAAGTCGGACTTCGCCGCAGATGTCGCTCGGCTGCGCGATCAGCTGGGCCGTGATCACCCCGACTTGTTGCCGGTGGATTGGTCGCGCATCCAGTTCCTCGCCGAAATCAGTTGGGCCAGTGACATGTTCGGCGCCGGGGTGGAGTTCGAGCTGGCCAGCCCTTTCACCGATTCCGAGTCTCTCGCACTGCTGCGATCCGTTCAGCGCACACTGATCCGCATTGTGAACCCCACGTTGGTGTTTCCACGCGCAGACACCGACAACCGCTGACAGATTGAATTGCGGCCGCTTGGCGGCGTGGGTCACTGAAAGAGTCAGAGGCTGCGCTAATCGTTGAGGGTGTCCGGCGCTAGCGCCAGCGTGAGCGCGCTGTCGAGCGCGGCGATGGCCGTCCGCAAATCCTGCACCATCTGCAGGTGCCCGTCGGCAGCATCACGAGCGTTCTGGGCGGCTCGGAGCGCGGCGTCGCTGGCAGCTGAGGCGGCGGCCTTCGCATCGCGCGCGATCGCTTTGAGAGTCTCCGGATCGGCGGGAGCGGCGGCACCGGCGGAACTGTGCACACGTGCGCGCAACTTCGCGGCCAGTTTCGCGGCGGTGGGCAGCTCTGGGTGAGACTCGACGAACGAGACCAAATCACCCCACCGGAACATCTTCCTGGCGCCGACATCGTGGCCCGGCAACGCGTGATCAGGCCGTCCAGCCCAATTTTTGACAGTTGTCGCGCTGATCCCCGCTGCGAACGCTAGCTGCCGCGCGCTGAGCATCGCCGAGTCATCCGGCCACGACATCATCACCGTCCATGTGTGCATATTTCGTGTGTCCAGAGTCGCGCAAGTGTGCATATATGGCAAGCTGACGTCATGCTCCATCCGGTAGCGGTCACCGAGCCGGTGCGGCCCACTGATCTCACTGGCCCCGGGTGGGCACTCGTTGACAACGGTGCGGTCACCGCAGGTGGGCGTGGCGATGCACTGGTGATGCTCAATCACGACGAGATCGCCCGACGGGCCGAACACGGCCTGGGCGCGGTGACCAACTATGCGTTGCTCGGCGCACTGCTGAATTTGCCATTGGCCACACCTGTGCGCATGCGCACACTGAGCGTGCATGACATGGTCATCTTGGGTGAGGCACCACCCGGGGTGATCGACGTCGATGAAGCGGGCTGGGTGACTCGACGGTTGGCGGCCCCGCTAACGGTTGCGGCAGCCGTTGTCGAGGGCACGGGGTGGCGCAACATCACACGTCGCGCCGCGCGATTCCTGCCGTTCTGTCAACAGATCGCGCTATTTCCCTGTGCACCAAGAGGATTCAGCTCGGTAGCGTGGGAGGCTTCATTCGCCGGCATCGGCGTGTGGATACGAGACGGCGAAGACATCACAGAGGCTGTGTGTGCGCGACCGTACGTGCGGCGGTTCTGGAAAGCCGCAGGCTGGGAATTCCAGGAAATTGCCTACCGCGAGCATCTCAAAGCCACGCGCCCTGCGGTGTTGTCAGGCGGCCCTGCGGGTCGTCGAGCTCGCACAATGCGCGCAGCGTTCGATCCGCGTCAACTGTCGCTGCTATAGGGTTCATTTGCAGGTGGGCGGCAAGTGCGTAACAACGTCGCCGATCGAGCCATACCCGTTGAGTCGCAGGCTCGCGTGCAGTGAGAGCATCGACCAGCGCGTGAGTGGCATGAAGGTTATGGCGCAAGATCGCGAGTTTGTCCGCATCGGTGCACTGGAAGCTATCGAGCCGACGGCCACACTCATCGCAGGTATCAACTGCGCTGTTGGCGAACCATTTCGCGTACGTGCGCGGGCTACGGTGCTCCAGTAGCGACGGCAGGAAAAGCCCGGGGAGGAACCCATCGGAGTCTGGGCAGAACCCCTTGTCGTTGGGTCCCGCCGGGTTGCGTCCAGCACCACTGACACCGACCACAGCCAGCCCTGCACCGCACGCGATTGCGTCGCTCGCGATCAGAGGGTCTACGCCGATGATCCAGGCTCCCGGATGCTGTTGGAGTACGCGCCGCATCCCCTTGATCCGGTTCTTGGCGTGGGTTGCGAATGGCCGATTGGAATCGGTGAATATGAAGGCGAATTGGCGGGGCGGGGTGTCCCTGAGGTGTGAAAGAAAAGTATCCAGATGGGGCGCTTCGAGCATGTCCGCGCCGGTCGGAACCAAGGTAACCAGTTCACGACGCGTGCCAGCGGCCGTTGCGGCCAGCAGCGCAGCGAGGGTCTCCCAATCCGCCGTCGATACGTGGTAGCTGGGTGTGAGCACCGTATGTGCTGAGGTGCTGGCGACGATCTGCTCCGCCCACACATCAAGATCGAGCGGGGCCAGGCCGTTGTCGGCTTCAGTAGTGACTGCAGGCGAGGCGACGATGCTTCGCCACAGCCCGGAGTCAACCAGCAGGTCTAGTCTGCTGCCGGCTTTACGTAGCCGGTCAGCATGCCCCTTGGTGCGGTGCGGGCGGGAAACCAACACGCCACCGGACTTCTCCAGGTAACTGGTCACTGTCGGCAGCGGATCGAGAGTCTGGCTGCCGCCGACGACGAATCCCAACCGCGTCGGCAACGGAACACGAGACGTCTCAGACGTCGTTTCCCGAGCCGCCATAAGTTCCCTCCCCGCCCAATGCCGCCCCGCGGCGCGCCATCACCGACCTGTCCTGCTCAAGCAAGTGTTCTCCCTGCAGGGTTCAAACGATTTATTCGCAGATTTATCGGCGCGCCCCGGCGGCGAAACAACGGTCAAGTGACGTGGCGTAGACGATTAACGAGGTAATATAGGTGCGGGTAATTACAGGCGAACTATATGAGGAGTCATGAGCGGAAACGTGGTGCCCTTCGCGTCACCCGGGCGCCGTTCTGCCTCAGATTCAGCCGAGACCGTCACCGTTGTGTGCGCGCGGCCAGCGTGCCGCAGCGAATTCCGGCGTAGCCTCACCCGAGGCCGGCGCCAGGACTACTGCACGCCAAAATGCCAGCAGCTCGCGAACTCCGAGCGGCGGAAAGCCCGCGCGAAGCTCAAACACTGCGAAGAGACCGCCGCCAGATTGCGCGCTGACTGCGCCGCATACGACGCCGGACAAGCATCAACACAGGAAGCAGAACAACGTCTGCGACTTGCCCTGGCCAAAACCGAGGGCATCCTCGAGTACGCGGACCTCGACAACAAAGTCATCAAACAGCTTCGTGACTTGCATGTGGCCGCCACCGCCTACCTGGAGTGCGGCCGATAGAGAGCCGATCGCGATCGCTGACGGTCCCGGCGAATTGCCTTCTATCGGTTTACCGCTGGGTGATGCCGGGATTAGCGCTGTGGGGTATGGGCGGCGGCCCGGTTGGCGAGTGCGCAATTATTGCCTCGGGCCCAAGGTGGCCGGCCGGCCATTTCCGTTCAGAAGGTGTGAAACGCACTCTTAGCCGAGCGGCTGGCCGCGTCGAATCGGTCGAAGGGGAAACGCAGCTTCCCACTAGCAATCTAGTGCCACCGGTACCTCGAGGCAGGGCGCCGATGCGAGTGGGGAACGCTGTCAACGCCGACTGAAGCCGGGTGCATCGAGGGTACGTATCGCCGACCCGGCGATTGATCCCGAACGAGTCAGAAATCGTGCAGTGTCCGCATTCCAGAGCGCTCGCTTTGCGGACGCCGCCCGGCGCCATGGTCTGAGCAGCCCCGCCCGTCGGTCCGCGCAACTCCAGCTGAACATTCGCCCCACCGCCGGTTGGAGTGAAGCGGGAGCGCGTGTCGGTGGGTGCGGTCATTATGGTGCCGAGCTTGCTAATCGGGGAGGCAACGGTGTCCGATGTCGTTAGGCGGTTGCGCGCCGCGCGCGAGGTCATGCAAAAGCCGACCTTTGGCCTATTTCGCAAGCGCAACCCGGAGGTGATGTCGGCGATCCTGGAATTGGCCTTCCCAGACTCCGATGCGGTGGTGGACGCCGACGTCCTGCACTCACGATTCGACGCTTTGCTTGATGAGCTGGTCGCGGCAGGCGAAAGGGTGCCGCAGCGTCGAGATGGTGAGGACGGCTCCCGGATCACCGGCCGTGAGCTGTGCCGAGAGTTACTCGGCGACAAACTTCTGGGTCGCCCAGCGGACACCGACAGCTATCTATTGACCCCGGCCGCCGTGCAGGCACAGGAGATCATTGGGCGTCTGCGTGTCGACCGGCCGTTGGCCAACAGTTCGAGGCTCAATGCGATCTTGCAGGCTGCACGCGATCTTTCGCGCCTGACCACCGTCGACCGCACGGACCGCCTCGCTCAGCTGGATTCCGACATCGTCTCCGCGCGTGCCCGTGTCGACGAGTTGGTGGTGGGCCTTGCCCCCATGTAGTGGACACGGGATTTGTGGTTACGCGGCTACTGGCAGCGTAGCCGGTGTTAGGGTCCTTTCGTAGGTCGCAGGGCTGGAATAGCGGCACCGGGAGTGCCGTCGTTTGGTGTTGTAGCGAGCCAGCCAGCGGAACACTTCGCGGCGGCAGGTAGCAGCGTCGGGCCAGTGGCTGCGGTCCTGCAGGATCTCGCGTTTGAGGGCGGCGTTGAACGATTCGGCCAGCGCGTTATCGGCACTTGACCCGACGCCACCCATAGACTGGGTGACCTCCAAGTCACGGCAGAGGTTCGCGAAATCCCTTGAGGTGTACTGACTTCCGTGATCTGTGTGGAACACTGCACCGGTCAGGGAGCCGCGCAGCGCCGCAGCGGCTTTGAGGGCATCTTCGACCAGTTCGGTGCGCATGTGCTCGGCGATCGCCCACCCCGCCACCCGTCCGGAGAAGCAGTCGATCACGGTCGCCAGATACAGATTCGAACCGCTTGCCAATGGCAGGTAGGTGATGTCGCCGACGTACTTGACGTTGGGTGCCGCGGCGGTGAAGTCCCGGTTGAGCAGGTCCGGGACTTTCTGTTTGGCCGGATCCGGCGTGGTGGTCTTCACCCGTCGCCGGCGGCGGTAGCCGGCGATCCCGGCACTGCGCATGACCCGGGCCACCCGCTTGTGGTTGACCCGCTCACCGTCGGGTGCACCGTCGTTGAGTTCAGCGGTGATCCGCGGCGCCCCGTAGGTGTTGTCCTCATCGTGCACGGTGCGGATACGCGCGGCCAGCGCCTTGTCAGCGGCCTGGCGGGCGGCGCGTCCGTCGGCAGCGGCCAACCAGGCGTAGAACGATGAACGCGCAACCTCGACGACTGCGCACAGCCACTTCACCTCGAAGGTGTGCAGGTGGTCGGCGACGAACTGGAAGCGGCTCACCAGTTCGTCTCCCCGGCGAAATACTTGGCCGCCGACCGCAGAATGTCACGCTCGGTAGACAACCGAGCCTCCGTGGCGCGTAACGCCTTGTTCTCGGCCCGTAGCCGGGCCAGCTCCTGCTCTGGGGTCTCAACGCCGGGGCTCGGCTGTGCTGCTGCGGTGGGGTTGCGGTGCCTGATCGGCACCCCGGCGGCTTTGCACCACGCTGAGAGCGTCACACCGGAGATGCCGAGTTCGTCGGCGATCTGCGTGATCGTGGCGCCCTCGGTGTCTCGGTACAGCGCTACCGCGTCCCGTTTGAACTCGTCAGGGTAATTTTTCCTTGCCATCGTGGTGGATCATCTCGCTTCCCCCGCCAACCTTGCGGGATTCAGCGTGTCCAACACACGGGGTCAAGTCCCGGTCGAACGGGACCGCATCGCCGCAGGAGGGGAGATCGACGTTGCCGACTACGGAGCGTTGATCGAGTCCTACACCCACCTTGATGACTTGGTGCGTAGGCTGCCGACTGATCTGGCTAGGGTGCGTGAGTCGATCGACGCCGAGCATCGGCGGACCATTGCCGAATTGCGGTCCGACGAGCGATCCACCGGCCAGGCGGTCATGGATCACCTGGACAAGACGGGGTCTCTGCTCCTGGACACCCCAGAAGGGCAGGCGTTTCAGGGTGTCCGGGAGTTGTTAGCTGACCCGACGCGGTTGGCGTCGTTGCGCATAGACCTCGACACGATCTTGTCGCACGCAGTATTCCAGGAGGCACTGCGGCCCGACGAGCAGGATGCCTTGGCGCACACCCCGAGCAGGCTGCGGGTGAATATGGGGCTGGTTCAGGAGAAGTTGGACCGCGCTATGTCGACGTTGTCGGGTTACATCGTCTCCCGCGGTCTAGTGTCCGAACGGGAATTAGGACGCGTTCTTAATGACCTGGGTAGAGCCTTGACTACGGTCCTCGACGGGAATCCCCGCGCGGTCATCGACCTGGACGTACTTCCCGAGGGTATCGAATTGAAGTATCTGCGTGAGCGTTTCGATGGATCAATCGCTGAACCTGACCCACAGGACCTGGCCGACACGTGGGCTGACCAGCCGGAGCCGCCATCACTAGCCGAGCTGGTTGCGTTGGGAGGCCCTCGGCCTGAAACCTTGCGGCATGTCGTCGACAATCTCGCAGACAGGCCGAGTTCAAGCCTGGCAGAGGTGTTCAACGACCTACCGGTCGAGTTCCGCCGACCCGTCGAGCTGTGGGGGCTGTGGCAGGCGGCCGCTTCCTCCGGGTTCGACTTCGTCAGTTGCGGGACCACGGAGGAATTCCATGTCGTGCGACCTGATGGCAGTTCCGCGACGTTCGTCGCGGATCGGATTCTGTTGAGCCCCGGCCAGATCTGGTATCTGCAATCCATGGGGGCGTCGTGAGCGGCGATGTGGAATCCATGGGCCGCGACGGCTTCCTGGACGCCGACGATTTCGCTGAGCCAGCTCGGCCACTTTTCAGCGGTGACGGCGGTGGCTTGACGCTGCCACAGCGCATTGCGCTAATCAAACTCGTCAAGCAGCCGTACGTATCGGCCGCCGAACACCCCGAGGAATGGGACACCCTCGTGGGGTCGCTTTCGCTGATCACCAACCGGCTGCACGACCTGCTGCTAGACCTGCGCATCGACACCGCCAGCAAGGTGGCGTACAAGGTAGCGGCGACTCTGACCGACGATGTGGCTGCGCCGAGTTTATTGCGCAAGACCCGTTGGACCGCCAACCAGACCGCGTTACTGGTGGTCCTACGCGAACGGCTGCGGCTCAGGGCAATCCCAGCGGACCCGGTCTATGTCGACCTTGAAGAACTCGTCGCGGCGATGACCACGCTGCTGCCCGCTCACGTCGACGAATCGCGGCCGGCCAAGATCACCGCGGCAGCCCTTGATCCACTGACAAAGGTAGGGGTCGTCAAGCCAGCCCCCGGCAGTGAGGACCGCTACTGGATCAACCCTGTCCTCGAATCGCTGCTTCCGGTCTCCAAGCTCCGTCAACTCCTCGACGCCCTCACGCAAGCCACCCCGCCGGCGACGGATGACGCGGGCTACGGGAGCGACCCGGAAGTCGACCTGGGCGAGGCCGGCGGCCGCGAAGGTGCACGCAATGGGTGAGTCAGAACCGACCTGGCGACTTAGCTCCCTGCAGATGACGAACTGGGGGACCTTCGACGGCGCGGGACACGTTATGGAGTTCTCCCCGAGCACTACTCTGATATCCGGAGCGCCCGGCAGCGGTAAGTCCACCCTGCTCGACGCATACCTTGCCGTGATGATGCCCGGCAGCCGACTGCGGTTCAACGAAGCCTCCAACGAAACCACCGGCCGCAACCGCGACGCCGCGACTGGACAACGAACCCTGCTGTCCTATCTGAGGGGCAAGACGGGAGAATTCCGCGAGCGAGGCTCAGCAGAGAAACGCGACACACTCCTGCGGGGCAGCGGCAAACCGACCTGGGGTGCGATCGCCGCGAACTTCATCAACGACACCGGTGGTCAGTTCTCTGCTATCCGTCTGTATTTCGTGGCCACTGCTGCCGACACCGACAGCGACATCATCAAGATCGGCCTCACAGCTGACACCCACGTCGACACCGACATGTTCGACAAGATTGTCACCAACAAAGGTTTTCGACGCGAAGACCTCGAAAAGCACTTCCCTGTCAAATGCCACACCCGGTCCACAGAGTTCGACGCGACCGTACAACTGCGGCTGGGTATCGGCGCCGGCGGAGAAGGCAGCGAGGCACTGATCCTGTTGTCGCGCATCCAGTCCGGCAAGGCCATGGAATCTGTTGACACCATGTTCAAAGAACTCGTGCTCGACGCACCCGAAACCTTCGAACGCGCTGACAACGTCGTCGCCGCCTTCACCGACACTGAGTCGGCCTACCGCGCAGCCGTGGAAGCCGGCGCCAAACGCGACGCATTGTCGCGGATCGTCGAACTGCACACACAGATCAGTGAATGCCGGGCCCGGGTCGGCACCTTTGAGGCCATCGAGCGCCAAACCGAGGTAGGCGCCAGCGTGCTGAGGACTTGGCTGCGCCGAAAAGAACTGCAGCACCTCGAATCTGCGGTGGACGCCAACATCGCGGCACGAGACCAGCTTGAACCCGACTACAAACGCACCGAACGCGCTGCCAATGAAAAACTGGAACGCTTTGAGCACCTCGCCAAACTCCTCGTGACCGAAGGACGCGACCTCGAAATCCTCGAAGGCCAGCGCACTCTGGCCAAAAACCGGTTACACGACATCACCACGAACAGATCCGCATTCGACCACGACACCCAAGTACTGAACCTCGCGCTGGCCTCGCTTGAACACCTCACCGCCGCGCAGGCCGCAGCAGCCCAGTTCCTCAACGGCCACGCTGACGAGAAGCAGCGGCTGAGCGCGCTTCGCAACACCGCCACCGTCGACGCCGGCAAAGCCGACGCCTTGGCGCGTCACCTGGCCGAGGAACGCGAACAGGTCGCAAAAGCGAAGGGCCGCATGTCTGTGCGGCTGCTACGAGCGCGAGACACGATCATTGAGCACACCGGCCTGTCGGCGGAGGAGCTGCCGTTCGTCGGCGAGTTGCTCGACATCAAAGACACGCATCGACAATGGCGGGTGGCAGCCGAGGTGACACTGGCAGGCCTGGCACGCATCATGCTCGTCGACGAGGCGCGTCTCACTGAATTCTCCGTCAGCGTAGACAGTTTGACGATGCATCGCATCAACTTCGAAGGTGTCCCGCTGGGCACCGGGCATACAGCCACACCCCTCAACGGCCACATCTCGGAGGTTCTGCGGTTCGCCGATGACTCACCGTTCATCGGCTGGATCTATGACCGGATTTGTGGCTCCGGCGACGACGCCCAGCGCGTGGACAGCCCCGATCGACTCGGCGGGGCGACTCTGAAAGTGACCCAGGCGGGACAAACCCGGCGAGGCAAACGCGGGGCAGCCGGCACCGCGGACATCGAACCGGTAATCGGATTTTCCAACGAGGCGCGCCTGGCCGAGCTCGACGAGCAGATCCTCGCCGCATCCCGGGAACGCGACACCTCAGACGCCCGGGCGCGTGCGCTGGATAAGCAAATCGCCGGCCTCGATGCCGTCGCGGCCGCCCACCTGACTGTGACGCGAGCGCACTGGGACCGCATCGACCAAGACGGCGCCGCGCAGGTCGTCGAACAACTCGACCGCGCCATCCGCGATGTCGTGGAAAACAATCCGGTCCTGCAGAAGTTGCGCGCCGACAAGGATGCCGCCGAGGCGGCTTACAAGAAAGCCGCTGACAGCGCTGCCGAGGTGCGGCTTCGCATCGAAGATCTCACGAAACAATTCGACGCCCTTGTGCACCGCGAGACCGCCCTGGTAGGGCAGCAGACACTCGATGTCGCAGTCAGCGACGACCAGGCAGCAGTATTGGGCGAGCTCTACACCGAAGTCACCGTGGTCGACGTGCCGGACTACAGCGAAAAAGGGTTCGCCAGCACGGGTCTGCTGCACGAATAGGTGACATCTGAGTTGGCTTGCCCAGCATGGGCGGGCTGGAAGGATGTCCCCATGGCAAGGCCCTACCCCCGCGAGTTCCGCGACGACGTCGTCCGGGTCGCTCGCAACCGCGATGACGGTGTAACGATCGAGCAGATCGCCACCGATTTCGGAGTGCACCCGATGACGCTGCAGAAATGGCTCCGTCAGGCCGACATCGACGAAGGCACCAAGCCCGGCAAGAGCGCCAGCGAGTCCGGTGAGCTGCGCGAAGCCCGACGGCGGATCAAACTGCTAGAGCAAGAGAACGAGGTGCTGCGTCGGGCCGCAGCGTATTTATCGCAGGCCAATCTGCCGGGAAAAGGGTCTACCCGCTCGTGAAAGAGCTCGCCGCCGACGGGATCCCCGTCGCGGTGACGTGCCGGGTACTCAAGCTCTCCCGCCAACCGTATTACCGCTGGCTGGCCGACCCCATCACCGAGGCCGAACTCATCGAGGCCTACCGCGCCAATGCGCTGTTCGACGCGCACGCAGACGATCCGGAGTTCGGCTACCGCTACCTCGTGGAGGAGGCGCGCGATGCCGGCGAGCCGATGGCCGAGCGCACCGCATGGCGGATCTGCTCGCAGAATCGACTGTGGAGCGTGTTTGGTAAGAAACGCGGCAAGAACGGCAAAGTCGGGCCGCCGGTGCACGACGATCTTGTCGAGCGTGACTTCACCGCTGAAGGGCCAAATCAGTTGTGGCTCAGTGACATCACTGAGCACCGCACCGGTGAGGGCAAGCTCTACCTCTGTGCGATTAAGGACGTGTTCTCCAACCGGATCGTCGGCTACAGCATCGACTCCCGAATGAAGTCACAACTGGCCATCCGGGCACTACACAGCGCGGTAGCCCGACGCGGAGATGTCGCGGGGTGCATTCTGCACTCGGATCGCGGATCTCAGTTCCGGTCAAGGAAATTCGTACACGCCTTGAATCAACACGAGATGGTCGGCTCTATGGGCCGTGTCGGAGCCGCCGGCGACAACGCCGCCATGGAGAGCTTCTTTAGCCTGCTGCAGAAGAACGTGCTCGACCGCCGCCGCTGGGACACCCGAGAACAACTCCGCATCGCGATCGTCACCTGGATCGAGCGCACCTACCACCGGCGCCGCCGCCAGTCCGGCCTCGGGCGGTTGACCCCGATCGAATTCGAAGCAATCATGACCACACCGGCCAGTCAGGCCGCGTGACCGAAACTGTCACCTGATCGTGCAGCAGACCCCACCGCTGCCGCAGTGGCCCGCAAACTGCGCGACGAACGTGCCCGCGCCGGTGAGCGCGCAGACGCAGCGCGAGACGCCATCGAACTCATCTTCACCAGCTACAACAAGCAGTGGCGCGATGACCCGAACCGCGGCGTCAGCTACGACTCCTACCAGCAATATGCGGACATCCTCGAGCAGATTACCGCCGACGAGGTGTATCTGCTGCGGGAGAAGTGGCGCCAAAGCATGGACGACCAGGCCGTCAACCACCTGATCCAGCTCAAGAACGCCTACGACGATGCGCATGCCCGCATCGAGGAGCGCCTGGCGCCTATCCGCCGCATTCTGGCCACGCTGCCGTTCGGTGAGCGCCGTCGCCGCATCAGCATTGAACGTGACATGCGTGTCCTCGACGAGGTCGTCTCCCTACGGGCCAACATCGACGCACTCACCGCGGAGCTGGCTAAGGAACGCACAGACGAGGAATACGAGGTGCGTTACCACCAAATGCGGGCGATCATCGATCAGATCCGCAAGCCAGAACCGGGAGCCGGTGGGGCGGCGCGCCGCCGTCGGCTGCTGAATGTCAACGAGCATATATACATCACCGCCATCGAATACGACCCCGACGAGCCAGATCGGGTCGAGATTAAGCGCTATGACCAACTCGCTCCGCTCAGCGGTGGCGAACGCCAGGAGTTCGTGGCCTTCATGTCCGCGGCAGCGCTACGCTACCGCCTCGGCGACACCCACCACGAACGGCCCAGGTTCGCGCCCGTCGTCCTCGACGAAGCCTTCATCAAAGCCAACGGCGACTTCGCGCGCCGTGGCGTCGACGCATGGACCGAACTCGGCTTCCAACTCGTGATCGCCGCCCCGCAGGACAAAGTGACCGGCGTCGAGATGCTCATGGACGAACGTAAGTGCATCACCAAGAATCCCCAAAATCGTTCGTACATCTCCGATTACCGCCGTGACGATGATGAAGACGCCTGATGATGTCGCGGCGGCGGTCGCGGCGAAACTCAAACTCAACTGGGCGCACAGCCTGGCCTACCCCGATAGCGACGATTGGCCACAACGTTGGACGATCCTGCCCACTACTGCCACCAACAAGTCGATCGCGGCGATCCCCGTCCCACATCTCGTCAAGCTGACCCGACGCTGGCACACCATGGTTGCCGAACATGCTGGCGTCACCGTCGATGAGCGGACCTGGAACGTGCACGGGGGGCAAACCCTGCCGCAGAAGGTGACCGTCTGCGACGTCGACGCCGCAGCAGCGGTGGCCGGCGAGAGGGACTGCCTGCTGAGCGACTGGTCGACGTTGGTATCCATTGCCCGGGCGCGCCAGCTTCGACTGCGTGAGGTGAATCCCGGCCTGCCCGAAAGTCAGATGGAGTACGTTCTGCGCTCCACGATTGGCTACAGCGAAATGGATTTCGCACTGCTGTGCGCCGCCGCCACATGGTTCTCTACAAACGGGGCTGCCGCGCATGGCCTGACTCCCAGGCAAGTGCCACTGCCGGGGGTGCACGCAAAATGGCTGAACGCCCACCACGGGCCAGTCGCCGCTCTAGCTGGCTGTGGTGGCGGGCTTCGGCTGCTGCCCAATCACGCCCCACGGATCCATCTCACCTACCTTGACCCCGAGTATCGACGAACTGGCCGGCGTGTCCACGACTCCCACACCCTGGGAGATGCACTGCATTTGCCCTACCGGCCAAACGTGATCATCATCTCCGAAAACAAAGACACCGCGATCCTGTTTCCCCCGACTCCCGGCGCGATCGCCGTCGAAGGTGGGGGAAATGAAGGGGCGAAGAGGTTGCACCAGTTCGACTGGATCGCCGACTGTCCCAACATCATCTACTGGGGAGACCTCGACGCGGCGGGGTTCGCCATCGTAAATACGTATCGCACTGAACTGCCGGTCCGCACCATACTCATGGACCACCCCACATACTTGCGTTACGCAGAGTTCGGCACCAACCACTACCCTGACGGACGTCCCATCCTTGCCGGTGGACCGACTTTGCCTTACCTCACCGAAGACGAGGCGATAGCGTACGCCGCGGTTGCGGACTCTAACGCCGATCCTCGGCGCATCGAACAAGAACGCATTCCATTACAGGTCGCCGCGAAGGCGCTGTTGCTATCTTGTTCTGCCCAACGGGTTGCCGACCCAGATGAGCGATGATTGAGCACCACTTTCGTCATGGCCGAGTTGGTTCACTGCGACGAAAAGCGGAGAGCCCGCGTTGATGTTGCCGGGATGGCGCACGTCGCTGAACCAACCTGCTGGGCGGTCGACGCCCAATGTGTTCTCCGGGTTCGAAAGTGGCTGGCTGCTCGGCTGCTGTGGGCTAGCGTGTCGTCGCAATGCCCGCTCAGCGTGCTGCACAACGAGGCGATGCGGTGACCTGCGGATTGGCGTCAGCCGTGGTCGGCGGGTTCTCCGTCAGGCGCGCGGGCGTTCGGTAAAATGCACCCTGCGGTGACTGCCGCGCGGGTTGAGGAGAACAAGGACCATGGCACGTGCAGACCTGCTACTGGCACTCGT
Source organism: Mycobacterium toneyamaense (assembly GCF_055384815.1). Classification (NCBI taxonomy): domain Bacteria; kingdom Bacillati; phylum Actinomycetota; class Actinomycetes; order Mycobacteriales; family Mycobacteriaceae; genus Mycobacterium; species Mycobacterium toneyamaense. Next base: position 6,014,062 of record NZ_AP040333.1, on the reverse strand, counting down.
TCAATCCGGTGCAGGTGGTGATGACCTCGCCTTCCGGCGCGCCGCCGAGGCATTGATCGCCGAGGAAGAAAACAAGCGGCATAACGTCCTGGCTTCGCAACTCACAGAGGCGCTGCGCCGGAGGCGGCCTCAATCGCCGGCGAGTGTGACGGCGCTGAGCCGCAACGAGGCGACGCGAGGTTTGTTCTACGAACAAGACCCGGAGCGCCGCGTATCAGAGTTGGTCCTGCCATCGGAGGTGCGCCACGCCGTCGGACAGCTAACCGAAGAGCACTATCGACGCGACCTCTTGCGCAGCCACGGCGTCGAGCCTCGTCACCGCGTTTTACTCGTGGGTCCTCCCGGTGGTGGTAAGACATCCCTGGCAGAAGCGGTCGCCACGGAGCTTGCCGTGCCGCTGCTCAGTGTTCGTTACGAGGGTTTGATCGGAAGCTTTCTCGGCGAAACTGCTTCGCGGATGGAAGCACTTTTCGATGCAGTCCGCGTCCGTCCGTGTGTCTTGTTCTTCGATGAATTCGATGTTGTCGCTAAAGAGCGTGGAGACACACACGAGACCGGCGAGATAAAGCGAGTGGTCAGCTCTTTGCTGCTGCAGGTCGATCGCCTCCCAAGCCACGTGGTGGTGATAGCGGCTACGAATCATGCCGAATTGCTGGACCGGGCGGTTTGGCGCCGGATGCAACTGAGGCTCGACCTCCCGTACCCCACACGGGCAGGGAAGATCGAATGGTTGCAAGGTTGGTCCGCAAAGACCGGAATTCAGCTGGGGTTGACCGCGCGCACCATTGCCGACCGGCTCGGTCGGGTGAGCTTCGCTGAGCTGGAAGAGTTCGCGCTCGATGTTCAGCGACGTTCGATCTTGTCCGGCCCAGAGCCTGATGAAGTTGCGGTGGCCCAGCAGGTGCTCAAACAGTGGGCCGCACGAGCCGGCGGTGAAGACGGGTAATGCCACCTGAAGAACGTGCCTCGACCAGGCCGGTGATCTTGGGGCGCGTCGCGCCACCGCGTGCCATCCCGCCCCGCCGCGGCGGGGGAGGCCGAGCTCAATTCACTGATCCGGATGGTCGGGCTCGACGTATTGACGCGCAGTTCGATGCTGCGATGGCGGCGATTGGCGATCAAGTCCGCATCTCGAATTCAATCCAGGCAGCCGATCCGCAACTTGTCTTGGTGTTCGAGGCGCTCGACGAGCAGATCGATCTGGCAAACGTCGCCGAGAAGCTCGGCATCGAAGTGTTGATGGAAGCCGAAGATGCTGTGCTGCCGACCGACGATGTCCAGCTCACGAGCGACAAGCCGCGCAATCCGTTCATCGCGTCGTGCCTGCATGCGGTCTGCATGAACCAGTCAGCTTTCGGCAACCTGTTGTCACTCTGGCGTGCATGGAGGGACGGACGAGAACTGCCGCGCGGGTACTCCCCATTGCGAGACTTGTTCGCTCACCTCAAGGATGTTCGGCCTTGGGGACCGCAAGACAGGTTGCAGACGATTGATTGGGACGAGTATTTCGAAGGGCGGATCGCCGACCGTCCCCACGCAGTCGAGATCGAACTTTGGTACCGCCGCACACCCGCTGCGCGCGACAAAAGCCAGCGCGAAGTAACAGCGCTGGTGGAGCAGTCCGGCGGGCAAGTCACGGCAGTAGCGGTCATCGATCAGATTGGATACCACGGACTCAAATGTGAGGTGCCGACCGCCCTCTTGCGCGAACTGGCAGCCGGCAACTTCGATGGCGTTCGCCTCGTGCGATCCGCCGATGTGATGTACCTCAGAATCACGGGACAGTCACTACCAATAGTCGGACCGTCCGTAGAGGCCCCCGGAGAGATCAACGATCCACCACCGGCTGGTGATCCGATTCTTTGCCTTCTGGACGGTGTCCCAATCGAGAACCACGTCTTATTGCAAGATCGCGTAATCATTTATGACCCAGACGATCTCACGCAATTGGCAGCGGTCAAGGAACGACGACACGGGACCTGGACATCGTCGATCGCTGTGTGGGGAGACCGTAGCTCAAATCAGCCGCCGGCGACTCGACCTATTTTGGTCCGCCCTGTCCTGGCGCCATCGGATGAGACAGCTGATCGACTAGAAGAGCTACCAGCACACGAATTGGTGCCAGACCTGATGTGGCGCATCTTTCGGGAGCTGTTCGACGAGCAGGCGGGCACACCTGCGGCGGCGCCGACAATCGCTGTTGTCAACATCTCGGTCGGTGACCCTGCCGCGCCATTCGAGACGGTCATATCGTCCTGGGCGCGCATGCTTGACTGGCTGAGCTATGAATACGGCGTTCTGATCGTCATATCTGCTGGCAATCACGGGAAGCTCACGCTAAGTCCCTTAACATCAACGGATCTCGCGGCGGCGGCAGGTATCGAACGGCGTCAGGCATTGCTGGACGCCATCGACCGCCGACAGAACGAGCGGAGGCTCCTTGCCCCAGCGGAAGCGGTCAACGCTGTTGCCGTGGGTGCTATTCACGACGACGGTTCAGCCGCGGTCGCGCAGGGGTATCTTGTCGACCCAGCCGACGGCCATCCGAGTATCAGCCCCGTGACAGCGACAGGAAGGGGCTATCGTCGCAGCATCAAGCCGGACCTTATGGCGACGGGCGGCCGGGTATTTTACGTCGACGGCGCAAACCCACAGGAGGCGATTGCGTTTCGCGGTGTCTCGCGACTAGGTCCAGGACTCAAGGTGGCGTCTCCCACTGTCAACAATGAAACCCATGTGGCGGGAACAAGTTTCGCTGCGGCGATGGTGTCGAGGCAGGCTGCGCGCCTTCATGATCTAGTCGGAGACATCACCGCGGGTACTCCCATGAGTCGGCGACAACGCGCGGCTGCGACTAAAGCGCTTCTTGTCCACGGCACTGCTTGGCCATCAGATCTTGCGTACGACCCTTTGCCGCCCGAGATTGCTATCGGGAATGGCGTCATAGCAAGGGATTACGCCGATGGATGCAGCAGCAACGAGGCAGTGATCCTGTACTTCGGATCGATCGGGGCGGCCGAAGAGCAGGAGTTGCTGTTTCCTTTGCCGGATGGACTCAATGTTCGTGAAACCAAACGAATTGACGCTACTCTTGCGTGGCTTACTCCAGTCAACTGGCGAAGCCGCCAATACCGCTGCGCAAGCCTATCTTTCGTGGAACCTACTGGTGCCATACCGAAGCTAGGCACACCAGCCGGTCACCCACCAGCCGTAACAACTCGCGGTGCTACAACAGTCCAGCACCAAACGTGGGAACTGCAAAAGACATTCGCCTCGGGACAGGGAAACGATATGAGCATCAGGGTGAAGTGTTATGAACAAGCTGGTGGGCTTGCTGGTCGGACGGTGGATTATGCCGTCGCGGTCTCGCTCTGGGTTGCCCCAACCGTCAACGTCGATGTCTACAGCCAGGTACGTAACCAGGTCGCGGCACGCGTGGCGGTACGACCACAATGAAACACCTTGGCCGGGCGCTAAGTCATACTCCCGCGCCTCGCTAGGAAATGAAGCGCTTCGTGAGACCAATGCCGGTCCGGCGGTCGTGAGACAAATCGCAAACACACAGGTCACCGGCGCGGTGAGATGCAGTCGAACTTGAGAACCTACACGCACGACTGGACCGCACGCGACATCGTCGCGCACCTGGTCGGATGGTTCACCGAATTCCTCGGTGCGGGAGGCGTGGCGTTGCCTGTCGGCCCACCCGTCACCGATGATCCGCTCGCGGCGTGGGCCGCACATGCCGCGGCCGTGCAGGGTCTGCTCGACAGCGACGCGGCCGAACGCGACTTCAGTCATCCGATGGCGGGTACTCACCGGCTTGCCGACGCGATCGACCGGTTCTATACCGCCGACGTGTACATGCACACCTGGGACCTGGCCACCGCCAACGGCCGAAAGTCCGGGCTGGACCCCGAGTTCGCCACGCCCATGCTCTCCGGCATGGTCGAAATAGAGGACCTGCTGCGCTCATCGGGGCAGTACGGACCACCCGTCGCGGTGGCGGACGATGCCGACCCGGTGACCCGACTGGTGGGGTTCATCGGTCGGGACCCGGCGTGGTCGGCGAGACGGTAGGCACTTGGTTGGTTGGACAGAGCAGACGCCATTTTGTAGCCTCCTCGACAACTAACGCACATGGACGGTCGGTTCGACGGAGCAGACGTCGCCAGCGTCAAAGGATCCGCAGTCTTGAAGGTTCACTCACTCTTTGTGGCGAATCGCCCCGTCCACAAGCCCGTGGTCGGCGCCATCGCCGGACTGGCGGCCCTGAGCGTGGTGTGGGGTGGCGTGGCGCACGCCGACCCGCCCCAGGACGGGTTGGCGCAGATCAACGAGCTGTCGCGCCAGGCCGAACAGCTGTCCGACACCATCCGCAACGCGCAGCCGGATCTCGACGCGAAGCTGCAGTCGCTGAGCCAGGCGGACAAGAAGCACGCCGACGATCTCGCCGGCCTCGAGGCGACCAAAGCCCAGCTGAACACCTACCAGCAGGACGTCGATCAGCCTCGATTTTTCGTGGTGATTGTTGTGGGCTCGGTCTGATGCCGAGTTGTGCTGTTGGGTAGTGGTTTTCGTGTGGTGGCGTGGTTGATCTGTCCCGTGTCGCCGGGTGGGCGGGCTTTCCCAGGGCCAGTAGGTCTTTCGTCGTCGGCGGGTCAGGTAGGCCGGCGGGTCAGCCGAAGGCGGTGCGGATGCGGTGCCAGGCGGCCGCGATCGCTGTGGCCCATCGCCAGGTGACGTCGATGCGTAGCTGGGTTTGGCGGGCGCTGCGGGTGATGCGGGCGGCCACGTGCAGGACCCGGTAGCGGAACGTCTGAACTTCGCAGCGGCCCAATTGAGGGTGGTCGGTGAATCCGATGAGCCGGGTCCAGGTGACCAGGTCGGTTGCGGCCAGGACGATTTCGAGCCAGGCGGCGTTGGCCCAAAAGGACTGGCAGGGCAGGTTGCGCAGGCCGGTGGCTTTGAGTTCGCGGATCCGGTCCTCGATGCGGGCGTGCTGACGGTGCCGCAACTCCAGCCCGGCGACCTGCCCGGCGATGAGGAATTGTCAATACCTGTGGATCGGCTTGTTTCAGGCGACCTCCGTTCCAGTTGATTCGGTCGGTGCCGAGTCCGCCGACGGGGTGATGTCGGTGGGTCGCTCGAGCAGTTTGCCTTTGTGGAAGATCGCGCCGGCCCGGACCAGAGCGACCAGGTGCGGTGCGTTGACGGCTCGCCAGCGGGCTTGCGCGGCGTCGATCAGCTTGTAAGCCATGGCCATTCCGGCGACGCGTGAACCCGGCCCCTTGGTCACCTTGGTCCTCAAACGTACCGTGGCAAACGTTGATTCGATCGGGTTGGTAGTGCGCAGATGGACCCAGTGCTCGGCCGGGTACTTATAGAACTCCAGCAGCACATCGGCGTCATCGACGATCTTGGCGACCGCCTTGGGGTACTTGGCGCCGTAGTCCACCTCGAACGCCTTGATCGCCACCTGCGCGTGGTCGATATCCTCGGCGTTGTAGATCTCCCGCATCGCCGCGATCGCCCCCGGATGAGCCGACTTTGGCAGGCAGGCAAGAACATTGGCCTGCTTGTGAAACCAGCACCGCTGCTCGCCGGTGGCCGGGAACACCTCACGCACGGCCTTCCAGAACCCCAGGGCCCCATCGCCGACGGCCAGCACCGGTGCGGTCATCCCGCGACGTCGGCACGACCGCAACAGATCAGCCCACGACTCGGCCGACTCCCGGTACCCGTCGGTGAGCGCGACCAGCTCCTTGCGGCCGTCAGCGCGCACACCGATCATCACCAGCAAACAGAGCTTCTCCTGCTCCAGGCGCACCTTGAGATGGATGCCGTCGACCCACAGGTAGACGTAGTCGGTGCCCGACAGATCACGGGCCTCGAAGGCCTTGGCCTCGTCCTGCCACTGCGTGGTGAGTCGGGTGATCGTCGTGGCCGACAAGCCGGCACCCGAGCCCAGGAACTGCTCCAACGCCGGACCGAAATCACTGGTCGACAAGCCATGCAGATACAGCAACGGCAACACCTCGGTCATCTGCGGCGACTTGCGCACCCACGCCGGCAGGATCGCCGAGGAAAACCGTTGCCGCTCACCAGTGTCCGGGTCAACACGTTTGTCATTGACCCGCGGCGCGGTCACACTCACCGCGCCCGCCGCGGTGAGCACCTCGCGCTCGCGGTGATAGCCATTGCGCACCACCAGCCGGTGCCCGTTCTCATCAAGCTCACCGGCATGAGCCTCGATGTAGGCGGCGACCTCAGCCCGCAACGCTGCGGCCAGCATCTGGCGGGCACCGTCGCGGACAATCTCATCGAGCAACGACCGCGACGAGCCAGCATCCTCGTTGGATGAATCCGCATCGTGAACTACCGTGAGCATGGGCGTACCTTCCCGAACCAGCGCGCCAACGCCGGCTCTTGATCAGACCTTCGACATTCAGATCATCCTCGGGAAGGTGCGCCCTTTCCTACGCCGCCTCGCCGAGGCTCATCCACAGGTTCTGATCATTGCTCCCGGCGATGACACCAGCTCCGGTGTCGGTGATGAACGCGGTGACCCGCATGCCGTCGGCGTCGGTGAACCGCAGCTGGGCGCCGGGGTGGGGGCGTTCTTTGCGCAGGATGAGGCGGGTGCCGGTCGGCCAGGACGCGAGGTTGACCAGGTCGGTGGCCTCAGCGACCCAGGCGCCGTCGCGGATACCACCGTCGGTGTCGATCGCCGGATACCAGCAATCACCCAGGGTGAGGGTGTCGACTGCGTCTTGCACCCGCACATCGACCGGGTAGCCGAAGGAGAACCCCACCCCCGCGGCGCGGCACGCATCGGCGAATCTGTGGGTGGCTCCGGCGGTATCGGAGCGCACCAACACCTTCGGTGCCTGCCGATGATCGGGATGGTCGGGGTCGGGCCGCCACCGCGGCGGCAGGGACGCCAAGGCCTGGTGCAGGACGATGACGTGGTCGGAGGCGGTGTTGGAGCCGGCGTTACCGGCTCGCAGCAGCCCGGCCAGGGCTTCCCCGCCGGCAATCTCCGGGCGGTCCAGAAACGCCAGCAACGGATGCAGCCCGAACGTCTTCTTCCAGGTCGGGGCAGCCCCGGCTTTGTTGTCGGAATGGTCGATGACCAGGGTGGCGTCGATGTCGATATGCAGCCAGCCCTCGGTGGTGGGGGCGGCGCCAGCAGCCCAGGCCGCCGCCCGCGCCGCGGCCCGGGCAGCACGCACCCCAGGTAGGTGGGCGGCGTCGATCCGCTGATCGATCAGCCGCCACATCGTGGTCGTCGAGGCTTTCGCCCCGAGCACGTGTTCACGGTCACCGCACAGTTGACCGACTGCGTCGATGCAGTCCGCGCCGTCGGCGACTGCAGCCGCCAGATCAGCGAACACCTCTCCGGGCGCGTACACCCACGGGCCGCGGTAGGTGTCGGCCAACGCGGCGGTGACCTGCGCCGATAGGCCGGTCCGGTCGGCGAGCTCGCGCAGCATGCCCATCCCGGCATGCGACACGACCCCGTGACCGTCAGCTGACACTTTCACCCGTCGTGTAACCGCGATATTCTTCACCCGCGAAGTGCCTTCCCGCTGGAACGATTGAAACCTTAGACAAGTCCAATTATTCCTTGCAGGACAGGCACTTTCGCTTATCTACACCCCGAAACTCACAACTTTTCGTGAAAAATCCGGGTCAGTACGCCGCTGCGGCCTACATGGGTGGACGAACCGACGGCGTCAGCGCCATCCTGACCGCGTCGTCTCCCTCGAACCTGATCGACACCCTGGCCGTCCAGCGGGTGGTGGGTACCGAGATATCCGAGCAGATGCGGGGCTTCCGCCAGGCGTACCAGGAGGCGCAGGCCGTCGAGGAGGCCTCGGCAAAGTCCGCGGCTGACGCGAAAGCGGCCGTCGACGCGGCTGCTGCGGTGCGAGCGGACTTGCAGAACATGCGGGCCCGGCTGCGGAAACAGATGGCTGCTGTCACAGCGAGCTATGCCGCGTTGTCCCCGGCCCAGCAGGCGGGATTGGTCCTCCCGACAGCAGCCGTCACGGCAGCGTTGGGTCCGATCGCGCCCATCCCCACGGTCGGCATGACCGGTTTGGTCCCCAATGCGAGGGTGATCGTGGACTACATCATGGCCACCTACCCCGGCGTGAAGTCGATTGGTGGCGTACGCGCGGATCGGCTTCCTGATCACCCGAGCGGGCATGCGGTGGACATCATGATCGGCTCAGACATGTCTCTCGGGGACGAGATAAAAGCCGACCTCGAGAGTCAGGCGGGACGCTTCGGCATCTCCTACACGATGTGGCGGGTGGCTGCCCACTTCGACCACGTCCACGTCACCGTCTCCTGAAGATCCGACTCCATCGACCGCGTCGACCCGCGAGGTGGTGAAGCCGACATCATCCGGCCCGACCGCGAATGTCACTGTGGCACAACAGCTTCACTTCTCACGGTTCACGAATATGGCGCGGCAGTTCAGAAGCTTCTTTCGCAGGACCCCTGCCGACGCCGCCGTTCACCCGCGAGGCTGCGTTGTCGTAGCAGGTGGCGCAATTGGGCGCGACGGTTCTGGAGCGGGGGCGGCCCTGAGCAGTCGGTGTGCGATCACGCCGATCATCAGCGCCCAGAACGCCGCACCGACACCGGCCACCGTCGTCCCCGAGGCGGCAACGATCAGTGTCACCGCTGCAGGGAGTCGCGCCGATTCGTCGGCCATCGCTCCCGCGCAGGCGCCGGCAAAAGCACCGAGCAGCGCCACACCGGCAACGGCCTGCACGACACCCGCCGGGGCGGCGAGAACAGCCGCTGTCAGTCCGGTGGAGACCAGGCCGAGCCCGCAGTACACCGCCCCCGTCGTGAATCCGGCGATCCAGCGGCGCCGGGGGTTCGGATCGGCGTCCGGCGCGGCTGCCAACGCGGCACTGATCGCGGCCAAGTTGACGGCGTGTCCGCCGAATGGAGTCGCCAGCAAGGAACCGATCCCGGTCACCGTCAGCGCCGGACGCCAGGGAACGCGGTAACCGAAACCCGACATGACTGCGACGCCGGGGATGTTCTGCGCTGCCATGGTCACGATGTACAGCGGCACAGCGATACCGGTGAGAGCTTGCAACGTGAAGCTGGGAGCCGTGACCTGCAGGTGGGGGATCCATGCAGTGGCTGCGGGCAGGGCGTGGTTTCGGACCAGCGTCACCGCGATCACCACCAGGGCGGCGCCGAACGCGGCCGGTACGGCCCAGCGGGGTCGGACCGCGACCATGATCAGCCACACCACCAGCACCGGCGCGATCGCACCCGGATCGTGGGCCAAGGCGGTGACCGGAGCAACGCAGAGCGGCAGGAGGACCCCCACGAGCATCGCCTGAGCGACAGGATTGGGGATGCGGGTGACCAGGCGCGCGAGCGCCGGCCAGAGGCCCGTCGCCAGCAGCAGCACCGCCGTGAGCGCGAACGCACCGACGGCCGCGGGCCACCCGCCGGCCACCGCACCGGTCGTGACCAGCAGCGCCGCGCCGGGCGTCGACCACGCACTGGTGATCGGCATCCGGAACCGCCACGACAACAGCATCGATGACGCGCCCATCGCCAAACTCACTGCAACCAAACCCGAGGCCGCCTGTTGCGGATTTGCGCCGGCTGCCCGCAATCCCGCGAGAACCACCGCGAACGACGACGTGAAGCCGACCAGCGCGCACACCACGCCGGCACTGATCGGGACGGCCTTCGAGACGTCCTGTTCCACCCACACTCCCCGTTCTGAATACGGAACGTTCTGTAAACGGAACGTACCATGAGGAGATGTATGCAGGAGAGGTCGGTCGCCGGTTGCGAGAGCTACGGGTCGAGCGGGGTCTGAGCCTGTCCGAGCTCGCCCGCCGAGCGGGGGTGGGCAAGGGGTCGTTGTCCGAGATCGAGTCAGGCGGTCGCAATCCCACCGTCGAGACCCTCTACGCCCTGTGTGAACCCCTCGATGTGCCGCTGACCGCGCTGGTCGGCGAGTCCCCGGGCGTGCACCCTGCCGCCGACGGCGGGATGCGCACGGTGCTGCTCTCGGTGCGGCACCTACCCCGGGTGACCGTTGAGGTGTTCCGCCTGGAGTTCCCCGACGGCGCCGAGCACATCTCGCCGTCGCACGGGACCGGCGTTCGCGAGCACCTCACGGTCGTCGACGGCAAGGTGCTCGCTGGGCCGGTCGGTGAGGAGAGCCTGGTCGAGGAAGGGGCGACGCTGAGTTGGCTGAGCGATCGCCGCCACCGGTTCGCTGCCGTCGGTGGTGCTGCTGAAGCGGTAGTGGTGATCACCACCCCTCGGTGACATCAGCTGACTAGGCGGGGAAGTCCGCACTGCGAGAGAGTGCTCCAGTATGTCGTGGTACGCCGAAATCGCTTCAGCGACAGGCTCGTTGGCGAAGCCGGCGTAAGCATTCGTGCGGAACGCTCAGGGTTCTTCAGCACCACCCCACCCGTCAGCATGATGGCAACTCGGCCGGCTCAGAGGCGCGCCCGCATCCAGTCGACGAGACCCGCAGCGTCGTCGCCGGACAGCTCGACGCCGAAGGTGTCGGCCAACAAGGTTGGTACGTCGCCGATCTCGACGTCACGGGTCGAGCATGATCCGTCGGGATTCGTTGTGGTCCAAGTGGCTCCGTCGAGGACGTGCTGGACGTCGGCGGCGAATCGCTGGACGAACGGCCGGGTGGTGAACGGTGATCGCGGCGAGGTCGACACGAAGTGGTTGGCGACGGCATAGTCGATCGGATACTGCGGGTCGAGCGTGAAGACGTGCCGGTCGAGCCAGCCGACCGTGCCGTCCACACTCGAGCGCTGCCACAGCTTCCACTCGTCCGGATGAAACACCTCGGTGTCGGCGCCGAGCGGTGCGGCGGCCAGTCGCAACTGCCAGCCGTCTTGATCGACCTCGGTACCCGCGATCAGCTCGACGGGTTCGAGTGGTCCGCGGCCGAATCCGACGTCGCACAGCCAGCGCCGCTCGTCGTCGAACTCGACAACGATCAGTGCGTGCGTCCGCGGGCGCGCGGTCCCTGCAGCGCCCAGGGTGACGCGGCCCGCGAGCGCGGTGAACCGGAAACCGAGCCGCTCCAGCGCCGCCGCGAACACCGTCACATGCTCGTAGCAGTAGCCGCCACGACGGGCCCGAATCATCTTGTTCTGCAACGTTTCCAGATCGAGGACGATCGGCCGGCCCAGCATGATCTCGAGATTCTCGAACGGGATCGAGGTGGTGTGGGCTCGATGCAGAGCAGCCAAGGTCTGTACCGTCGGGAGTCGCTCGCCGGCGAAACCGATGCGCGCGAGGTAAGCATCAAGGTCGAGTCCGTCGCCCTGCCAAGTGGTCACAGACCCACGATAGTCAGCGGCCCGGCCGACCCGCCCTTACGAGGGGTTACGGGATGCGGCCGCGACCGCGGGCAGGTAGATGAGGTCGATCAGCTCGGCGAGGGCGCTGGTTTCAATAGTGTTGTGCGCGAATAACATTTCGTTGCGCATCAGTGCCAGGACGCTCATGGCCACGCGGTCGGGAATCCGGGCCGGCCCTATCTCGCCTCGATCGCGGGCGGCATCCAACGCGCGACGAATCGTTTGATCCGTTTGTGCGGCCACCTTGGTCTGGAACGTCTCGAGGGTGGCTTCGTCGGCCTCGGCGATGAGGTTGCGGTAGGTGTCGAGGCCGATCTCTTGCCACTGCTCGACCAGGGCCTTGACCAAGGTGAGGATGTCGTCACGAAGGTTCTTCGACGACGTCACGTCGAACGGCGAGGTGCGCAGCGTTGGCAGCGCGTCGGTGACCATCTGTGCACGAGAACGATAGCGGCGGTACAGAACGGGCTTACCCGTCTTCGCGCGGCGGGCGACGCCTTCGAACGTGACACCGGCATACCCGTTGTCGGTCAGCTCGGCCCAGGTGGCGTCGCGGATGGCGGACATCAGCGCGTCGTCCCGGCGCCGTGCCGCCGGCTCGGATGGAGCCACCGCTTCTCGATTAGGCACGTTGCGTATCTTAACCGGCCGCACTGGGCTGAGAATAGGAAACGCCCCGTATCTTATGAGTGTCGCCAAGAAACACCCCGTCGAAGCAAAGGTGAGGATTCGTGAAACTGCCGAACGTGGAGGACCTCGATCCCGCACAACGCGAGGTCTATGACCTCTTTCCGGCCAACCTGTCGCGGGGTTTGGTCATGACCAGGGCCAGCGCGAAGCCGTATCTGGCCCTGGGGCTTTCGTTCCGCACGGGTGCACTGTCGGCGGACACGCGAGAGCTGGTGATCTTGCGAGTGGGCGCGGTGACGAACGCCCCGTACGAGATTCATCACCACGTGCCCGAGGCGCGGGCTGCCGGGGTTTCGGAGCCGATGATCGACAGCGTCGTGTCAGGAGCCACAGAGTTCGGAGACCGCTGCGTCGATGTGCTCCTCGCGTTCGTCGACGACCTGCTGGCGCAGATCAAGGGCGGCGGGGCGAACCCAGAGCCCATGCGGGAGTTCTTCTCCGACAACGAGATTGCCGAGGTGACGCTGCTGGTCGGCCACTACGTGATGACCGCGATGTTCATCAAGACCCTCGGCATCCTCCCTGAGGCGGACGGCGCTGACGCCGCGAACATTCTGGCCGACGCCACGGCCAAGCTGCACGACGAACGAGCGAAGGACGGACGATGACCGACGAAATCCCTTTCGAGGAAGGGCTATTCGATCTCGGCGGGGGAGCCCATGTCTTCCTCTCCGGCAATGAGGCTCTCGGCTTGGCCAATGCCGGCCTGGTGGTGAGTGCCGGCGAAGCGCTGGTCATCGACACGCTCTACGACGTGCAACATGCGCGAGCCATGTGCGCGTACATGGACGAACTCACGAAGGCTGCGCCGGTGCGGTACGTCTTCAACACCCACACCGACGGCGACCATTTCTTCGGCAATCAGGTGTTCTCCGGAGATACGGAGATCGTCACCACCGAAGCCGCCAGTGCGCTGATGACCCAGGAACATGCCGACCTCACGACCAAACTGCTGAACACCGATACCAAGCCGGGCGGCCCGTTGCAGGCACTCGCCCCACTTGGGCGGCCCTTCGACTTCTCCGAGGTGCGGGTTCGGGCGGCCGATACCACCTTCAACGGCGAAAAGGCTTTGCGTGTAGGCAAACTCGACGTCGAACTCCACGAACTGGGGCCGGCGCACACCGTGGGCGACGCCGTCGCGTACCTCCCCGAGCTCGGCGTGCTGTACGCCGGAGATCTGTTGACGCACAACCCCGTTGCGGTCACCTGGTCGGGTTCGATCCCGAATTGGCTCAGGGCGCTCGAGCGCATCCGTGCCTTCGGCGCGCGGAAAGTCGTCGCGGGCCACGGTCCCGTCCTGATCGGCCCCGAGATCAACGCGGCCATCGACCGCGGAATCCGATTCTGGTCCAACCTGCACACCGACGCGACGCGCCTCTACGACCAAGGCGTGCCGGTGGCGGAGGCGGTCGCCCGCATGAGTATCCAGAACTATCCGGAAGCCGCTGCGACACTTCCGATCATCGTCACCGCGATCTATCACGAGCGGGATCCGGACATCCCGTACCTGGACCTGACGCAGGCCATCGAGTCCATCGCCGCGCAACTCGCGCACGCGCACGGCTAAGAGCGGCCGAAACCCTCACTCGATGTCGTGCGGCGCCTGGTGTTCGGGCAGGGTCGTCACGTCTTCGTGCTCGGACACCAGGCAGGCGCGGCAGAAGTCCGTTCCGAACGGCGTCAGGTGGATCGACCGGCGGACGACCTTGTGCGCGCGCACCGAGTGCATCGCGGCCAGCACGTCCGGTTGTGCCTCGACAACCTGGTATTCGAGCGGGTCGCGTAGTTGCTCCTGCGAGAACCAGATCAGCCCCAGGCGGAACAGGTTGTTGAGGTAGGCGGGCACGTTGTCCATGTAGCGCAGGCCCGCCCGCGGGCCGATCATGTTGAGCCCCGGCGCCACCAGCCGCGAGGACACCATGCCGATGGGGCCGCCCGTGCGGACGTCGACCGCCGGCTGCGGGCCGCCGCGCAGGAGCAACAGCAGGATGCGGGCCTCGTCGGGTGCCATCTCCTCGAGGATGCGGGCGTACGCGGGGTGGCCGCGCTCGGTGTTCCACACGTCGCGCGAGCGGGTCAGCAGCGCCTGGCCCTGAGCACGCAATGACTGCTCCATTTTGCGTTGGCGCTCTTCGTCTTCCTGCTGGTGTGACACCGTGTGCGTCGTCGTCGCGGTGTCGGTGAGCGAGGCGCTGACCTGGACGACGGCCTGCGACACCGAGACACCGTTCGAGACGGCCTTGGCCACCTCGCCGAAAACGGTGCCGGCCTGGGCAACGCCGGAGATCAGCTCGCGTGCGGTGTCGGCGGCCGATGCCGGGTCAGCGACTATCTCGAGTGCGCGACGGCCCGTCTTGAGCCCGGCAACCAGGGTCCATTCCGCCGTGCGCACCCAGGCCGTCGCGGCCAGGCGGACGAGGCCGGGTAGCGCTTCGCCGATCTCGGTCGCGGGAAGGAGCGACGAGGACGGCTCCGATGAGGGAGAGAACGTGGCGCTGAGTGGTCCCCACTGGGCGTGGCGTCGTCTGGGCGCCTGGCGTCGGTCGTCACTCATGCCACACCAAGTCCCAAGAAGATCCCGTAGTGGAGGAAGCCACCTGCGGCGCCCATGATCGCGCCGTGAGCGTAGAGCATCCACTCATCTTCCCTGATTGCCGAACGCAGCATCTCCACGAAGTCGGTCGGCGGAAGTTCTTTGGTGCGCTGTGCGATCAGCGTGCGGATTTTCCCTGATTGCGCCTTCGAGAACTCTTCGTCCTTGAAGGGCGTCAGCGTCCGGCCGACGGCCTCTGCGGCGAAGCCGGCCTTGATCGAGTCGTAGGCCTGGGCGCCGAGTGCCACCCGCGCGGCGCCCCGGATGGGGCCGGCTGCCCGGTCGATGGCCGGGCCCAGAGCGGCCGCCATCATCTGGCGGGTGCGGTCGCCACTCGGACCGTCGATCAGGAAGTCGCCGATGCGTTCCAGGGTGATGACGTCGTCGGCGATGATCCCGGCGTACACCTCGGCGGCCTGCTCTTGCCGCCGCAGGAACAGGCCCTGGAACTTGATGCCGAAATAGCGGGTCGGCTCGGTCGGTTCGAAGATGAGCCACATGCCGAGCGCGTTGGTGATCCAGCCGACGATGACGCCGAGCATCGGCAGCATCCACCAGGTGTGGAACCAGTGGTCGATGAACGCGACGGGAATGCCCAGCAGGAACCCGAAGATGAAGCCGAAGTTGACCATCAGGTTCAGCTCGCGCTGGCCGATGTCCTTGAAGACCCGGATGACGAGGTCGGGGTTTTTCCTGAAGTGCTCGATGACCATGATCTTGGGGTCGAGCAGCTGGTCGATGTGGATGCCGATCTCGGTGGTGATCGACCGCACCACGTCCGGTAGTTGCGACTGGACCCGCGCGACGATCGCGCGTTTGCCGACGGTCGGCAGGTCGCGCCAGAACTGGGGGTCGTTGGCAATCATCACCTCGTCGACGAGCTGCGGGATCTCGGCTTCGAAGAGCTTGACGATGTGCTCGGCGATCATGTCCGGCTCGAGCTGCTGGTAGAACTCCGCGGGCGTACCGAGCTTGGCGATGGCCTTGTCGGATGCGATCGAGCCCATCTTGGCCGCGCGGGCCGGCACGATGCCCTGCCAGCCGACGCCGCCCTGCAGGATGCCGGGGATCTCCTGCAGCTTGTGTGGCAACAGCCGGGCCAGCTCGGCCATCCCCGGGATTCTGAATCCGTGGAAGTTGACGGGATAGAACAGCATGATCAGGCCGGTCCAGTTGATGAGCCAGCCGATCACCGCGGTGAACAACGGAATGCTGAGGAATGCGAACCACTCCATCGGGGTGTGGATCTCGCTCAACGTCCAGTCGCGATCGACCAACCAAGCCCAAAAATCGTTGAACGTCGACCTCACCGCCTTTCGTCGAGCACGCCGGTCCGCACCACGGGTGGTTTGCCACCTGTGCGTGTGCACATTAGCCGCTGCCGTCGCGCCAAGTTGCCCTACTGAGGCCACGCTTTCGCCTCAGCCCGGTATCGGTCGGTGCGGCCACACCCGCGGCGGGCCTCTTCGACAGCGTATTAAACCAACGGGTTGACAACGAGGGCGGCGGCGCGCACACTCGTATTCAACCAATTGGTTTAGGAGCAAGATGACCGATCAGCTGTCGAAAGTATTTGCGGCACTGAGTGATCCGCTCCGCCGGGACATCGTGGCGCGGCTGACGACGGCCGATGCGACGGTGAGCGAGCTCGCCGAACCGTACGACGTCAGCTTGCAGGCGGTCTCGAAGCACCTCAAGGTGCTCGAGGACGCGGGGTTGGTCACCCGGGGCCGTGCCGCGCAGACCCGGCCGGTGCACTTGGAAGCGCAGGTGTTCGACCTCATGACCAAGTGGATCGAGCGCTACCAACGGCAGGCCGAACAGCGTTACCAGCGCCTGGATGCGGTGCTGGCAGAGATGAACGACACCGAATCAAAACCGCGACGAAAGGGCAGAGCATCATGAACACCGCGCAGGCCGTCATCGAAGCCGACAAGGACGTGCCACTCATCCGCATCACCCGTGATTTCCACGCCACCCCAGCGCAATTGCTGAAGGCGCATACCGATCCGGAGCTGTTCGCCCGCTGGGTGGGGCCCGACGGGATGGACACCCGGATCGTGGAATGGGACGCGCGCGACGGCGGCAGCTGGCGATATATCGCCGCCCGCGATGGCCAGGAGTTCGGGTTCCGTGGGTGCTTCCACACCGTCGCCGAGGACAAGATCGTCCAGACTTTCACCTTCGAGGGCATGCCCGACGCGGTGTCCCTCGAGACGTTGTGGTTCGAGGATCTCGGTGACGGCCGCACCCGGCTGCACGGCCAATCGTTGGTGGACAGCTTCGAGGGGCGCGACGCCTGGCTGGCTTCCGGGATGGAGACGGGCGTCGACCAGGGCTACGCCAAACTCGATGCACTGGTCGGCGAGCTCTGAGCGCCATGGCTGCGCTGCACGCACTCACGGCCGCCGAACGGCACCGCCGCATCGCCGCCGGATTCACCGAACATGCTGCAGCCGTGCGGGATTGGTCGGCTCCGACGCCGGTGGCGAACTGGACCGCAGGCGACATCGTCGGGCACCTCGTCGGCTGGTTCACCGAATTCCTCGGTGCGGGCGGTGTGGTGTTGCCCGTCGGTCCGCCCGTCGCCGACGACCCGCTCACGGCATGGGTCGCACACGCCGCGGCGGTGCAGGGTCTGCTCGACGGCGACGCGGCCGACGGCGACTTCAGCCATCCGATGGCGGGCTCACACCGGCTTGCCGACGCCATCGACCGGTTCTACACCGCCGACGTGTACATGCACACCTGGGATCTGGCCGCCGCGATCGGGCGCGACTCCGGCCTGGACCCCGAGTTCGCTGAGCAGATGCTCGCCGGGATGACGGGGATCGAGGACCTGCTGCGCTCATCGGGGCAGTACGGGCCACCCGTCGCGGTCGCGGACGACGCGGGCCCGGTGGCCAGGCTGATGGGGTTCATCGGCCGGGATCCGGCCTGGTCGGCCGGTACGCGTCAAGCAGTGTGAGAGGACCCGGCCGCTACTGTGCCGGGGCCGCGAAACCCGTCCAGCGCAAGCCGGTTTGAGCTTTCGCGGTCGACGGAGTGGAGGCGGCGGCGACGCGTGGTTTGGTGGCCGTCTCGCCACGCAGGCGGCGCTCTTCGCGCATGATGCGGCGATTCAGGATTCGCTCATCGCGGGCGGTGAGCGTGCGATCCAGTCCGGACAGCTGATCCAGCTGCAGCCAGCTCAGCCCGTCGAGATCCCCGTCGGCGTCATGGCTGGCCAGGACAATGGACCCACGCAGCAGGGGGACAGTCTTCGCCGTGAAAGTCGTTGTCGCCAGCAACAGTTCGGTTGCCTTGCGATTGATGCGGCGCTGGCACCGGCGTGCCGTCGGGCTGAACCAGAAGTCGAACTGTCGGTCTGTGCTGGTCAGGCACTGCAGCCGTTGGCCTTGAATCAGATCGGTGATGTCCGCTGGTGTGTAGGCGCGGGTCTCATAAACGGCGCCGTTGGTGCTGAAGTACAGAACTGTGTTCATAGCGATAACCCATTCGGCTCTTTCTACGTATGGACTCTCTGTCGAGCGGAGCACCCACACTGGGGTGCTGTTATCAACGGTACCCATGTGACAATTGAGACAAACGTTGATAACGCCTGGGGTACGGGAAATATGCCCACCGCCGGGCGCTAACACTGCCGCCGCCCGCGCCGATAGCACTGACATGACCCCATTGCGCGCGGCCGGAGCGCTCGTCGCCGCGGTCGCCGCGCCGTGGTTGTCGCTGGTGACGGCCCATGCCGATGCGTTCGGGCAACTGGCTGCGGTTCCCGTGGTCGCGTCCCCGACATGCGGTGGCACCGTGAGCGCCGACGCGCAGCAGACGCCGGTTCAGATCGGCAATGACGTCGGGCACGGCATCGGGGTGTCGATCCGCTACGACGCCGGCATCTACGACGGCTCCTGCTCCCTGACGGTGACGGCCGCGTGGCGCAATCTGGACACCGGCGCCTCGGGGCAAGGCGACATCTCCGCGGTCTCGACGATCGACGGGCACTACGGGTTCATCGGCTACGCAAACAAGAACTTCGCGACCGGGAGCGGCACGGTCGTCGTCACCCTGGGCTCGCATCCGGGCCAGGAAATGCGCATCACGGCGTAGGCGGCTCCGCGCAGGATCGGGCAGCCGCGGTGATGCGACGATTGGCCCATGACCGCGACGCTCGTCACGACCAACCTCGCCGGCGGATTCGCCCACCGCACGCTCTTCGAGCGGCTCGACGTGACGGTGGCACCCGGCGATGTGATCGGCGTCGTCGGCTCCAACGGTGCCGGCAAGAGCACGCTGTTGCGGATCCTGGCGGGCGAACTCGCACCGCTTGACGGCGTGGTGAGTCTGGCGCCGGCCGACGCTTTCGTGGGTTGGCTGCCGCAGGAGCACGAGCGGGTGCCGGGGGAGACGGTCGCCGCGTACGTCGCGCGTCGCACCGGATGTGCGGCCGCGACCAAGGCGATGGACGCCGCAGCCGAGGCGCTGGCCGATTCGACTGCGGACGCCGATGCCTACTCCGCTGCTCTGGATCACTGGCTGGCGACAGGGGCGGCGGATCTCGAAGAGCGATTGCCGGCGGTGTTGGCCGACCTGGGGCTCGATTCCGACGCGGTGCGGCCGGAGTCGACGCTGATGACGGCGTTGTCGGGCGGGCAGGCGGCGCGCGTGGGGTTGGCGGCGTTGATGCTGTCGCGTTTCGACATCGTCCTGCTCGATGAGCCGACCAACGATCTCGACCTCGACGGACTGGCGCGCCTGGAAGAGATCGTGGGGAATCTCCGCGGCGGCGTGGTGCTGGTCAGCCATGATCGAGAGTTCCTGGCCCGCACGGTAACCCGCGTTGTCGAGCTCGATCTGGCGCAGAACCGGACCACCGTCTACGGCGGCGGTTACGAGAGCTATCTGGAAGAACGTGAGGTCGCGCGGCGGCACCGCCGCGAACAGTACGACGAGTTCGCCGAGAAGAAGGCCGATCTCGTGGCGCGCGCACGCACGCAGCGGGAGTGGTCGAGTCAAGGTGTGCGCAATGCGATGCGCAAGGCACCCGACAACGACAAGAATCGGCGCGCCGCACAGACCGAGTCCAGCGAGAAGCAGGCGCAGAAGGTCCGGCAGATGGAGAGCCGGATCGCCCGTCTCGAGGAAGTCGAGGAGCCCCGCAAGGAGTGGACGCTCCAGTTCACCATCGGTGCGGCACCGCGGTCTAGTTCGGTTGTCGCAACGCTCGACGATGCTGTTGTGCGACAGGGGGACTTCGTCCTCGGTCCGGTGTCGCTGCAGGTCGATGCCGGCGAGCGGATCGGTATCACCGGCCCCAACGGCGCGGGAAAGTCGACGCTGCTGCGGCTCCTGCTCGGTCGGCAACAGCCTGACGAGGGCCGCGCGAGTCTGGGCACCAATGTCGCCATCGGTGAGATCGACCAGGCGCGTGCCGATTTCACCGGCGACAGCCGCCTCGTCGATCGCTTCGAGCAATTCGTGCCGTCATGCCGACCGCGGACGTGCGCACGCTGCTCGCTAAGTTCGGCCTGCGCGCCGACCACGTGGAACGCACCGTCGACGAGCTGTCTCCCGGAGAGCGAACACGGGCGGGCCTGGCGCTGCTGCAGGCACGCGGGACGAATGTGCTGGTGCTCGATGAGCCCACCAACCATCTCGACCTGCCGGCCATCGAGCAGCTCGAGCAGGCGCTCGAAACCTACGACGGCGCACTGCTTCTCGTGACGCACGACCGCCGCATGTTGCAGAACGTCCGGTTGGATCGCTCGTGGCTGGTCGAGGGCGGACGGGTCACCGAGCTGTAGCCGGCGATCAGACGTCACCAGACGGAGGTCGGGACGTGGCGGCATCAGCGACTGCCGCCGTCGCGGGCGCGCCGGCCTGTCGGAACGACGCGGCGCGCTCGTGCTCGCGGCGGCGGACCGCGTCCTGGATCTGTTCCAGATTGTTGCGGAGCAGGTCGGAGACGAACTCGTCCATCCGGGGATCGGCGAGCATCGCGATGAGGACGTGCATGACCGATTCGCTCGCCTGGCCGACGACCTTGTCGTACCCGGGGATTCGGCTGATGACGGGTATACCCGAATCGGTGCGGATCTTGTCGGCCGCAAGGGCTTTCAGCTCGGTGTAGTTCTCTTCGATGGCGTTGGAGATGTTGCGGGTGTAGTGGCCGGTCTTGATGACGTCGATGACCTCGTCGAGCACCATGATGGTGATCGGCCGCTTCACCAGCTGGACCGCCCGCACGCTGATCCGGTTGATCAGCCGGAGCCCGGCCGGTGTCTTGAGCCCACGTCGGACCAACACCGGCGTGATCACCAGCGAGCCGATCATGATCACCAGCGCGATGCCGACGATCCAACCGAGGTCGCGCCAGCCATGGATCTCCATGGCTGTGGTCACGACCGCGTCCTCACGGATGCAGGTTCCACTGCCCGACGTCGGCGGCCAGGGCGTCGCTGACGTCGACCTCGAGACCACCGACCACCGGACCCGGATTCGACGCGGTACTGACGATCCGTTGGTACATCACTGCCGCCGGATAGATCTTGCCGCCCGACCAGGATCGGGTCTGCCATGCCCACACCTTGCCGGGCGTGGTCGAGCGCCCGATGACACCGTCGGCCGCGGCCCACTGGCAGGTGTTGATGCCGCCGTAGACGCCGGTGCGCTGCGGCCCGAGGACGGAGTTGATGCCGCGAAACCACGGCAGTGCAACGTTGTTCCAGGTTTCGCGACTGATGTCGTCGTCGACGGAGAAGAAGATCGGTGCGCTCTGGCCGCCGCCCGCCGCGGTGTGCAGTTGCCAGGCGGTGCGCGCATCGGCGACGCCGCCTGCGTAACCGCGCGTGAAATCGGACGGAGCGGTGCCGCCGGGCTTGCCGTACTGGTAGTTGCTCACGATCGCGAGTCCGGCCGCGGCCAGTGACCGGGCATACGGCAGCGTGATCGGCTTCGCCCCCATGGACGAGCCGGGGCGCGATGTCGAGACATAGTTGACGACGCCGGCGTGCCCGGCGGCCCGAATGTCTTGCGCCGGAATCTGCTTCATGGCGAAGTCGATCAGTGTGGGCGCGGCGGCAGCGGCCGTCGGCAGGCCGAGACCGGCCGCACTCAGCCCAGCCAGTGCCGACGCGGCGCCGGCATAGCGCAGCGCATCACGACGCGAGAACGGGCGCCGAAGGCCGGTGGTCTCCGGGAAGTCCTGCATTTCGCGATGTTAACAATGCGACAGATGTGAAAGTTGTGGCCGTGACGTGCTGATTCCAGATCGTGACCAGACTGTTTCATCGGCCGTCGTTTGTCGGCCAGGGCGGAGGCTCGTTCGATTCAAGGTGACGGTAACGATGTCCAGCGCCGTCGTCCTCGCGAACACTGGAGTTCGGATCGATGAGGGAGTGTGCATGTATCAGGGCCGCAGCGTGCGGGCACCGCAGGTGGTGCTGACGGTGGAGCTTCCCACCCGCGATGCACTGGCTCAGGTGACGACTCTGATGGACGAGTTCAGCGCATTTCTCGCGTATCGCGTGCCCGGCGCTCGGGTGGAGAAGTCGGTGGCCGGTACAGCTCCGGTCCGCGCTCCGCTGCCGATGAATGGACTCATGATCGACCGGACCACCCGGCAGGTCAGCGTCGATGGTCACCAGATCGCCATGGCCTACAAAGAATTCGAGCTGCTGGCCTATCTGGCGCAGCACCCGCGACGGATCATCTCGCGACAAGAGCTGATCGAGAACGTCTGGGACGCGGGCTTCGCCTCGATGCGGACCGTCGACACCCATGTGCGACGGCTCCGGGTGAAGCTGGGTGCACACGCCCTGACGCTGACGACGGTCCGTGGCAAGGGTTATCGCTTCGATCCGCAGCCCTCGACACGGTTCCGGGACCAGCGGCCGATCCGGTCGGCGTGACCGTCAGAACGCCGGTACCACCAGGCCGGCGTACGAGCGGGCGATGAACGAACGCACCGAATCTGACTGTAAAGCGTTGGCCAACAGCCTGATTGGTTCGCTGTCGTGGTTGTCGGGGCGCGCGACGAGGTACTCGGCGTAGTCGCGGTTGGCGTGGTCACAATAGAGCGCCGACTGCAGGTCGATCTGGCGGTCCATGGCGTAGTTGCCGAACAGGAACACCAGATCGAAGTCGGCGAGGACATCAGCCAGGTGCGCGCTGGCGATTTCCTTGAACAGCAACTGCTTTGGGTTCGCGATGATCGAGTCGACGCCGGGGGCAGCCACCTCACCCTCACGCAGGGTGAGCAGACCCAGGTCGCGAAGGATGTGCAGGGCGCGCCCGACGTTCGCCGGATCACCGGGCAGCGCCACCTGTGCGTACTGCGGCACGTCGTCGACAGTGGATATCGATTCCGAGTAGAGCGCGAACGGCTCGATGTGCACCGGTGCGACGGGGACCAGTCGCTGGGCCGAGGCGGCATTGAACTCGTCGAGGAATGGCAGGTACTGAAAGAAGTTGGCGTCGATCGTCCCGGTGACCAGATGGTGGTTCGGTTCGTCGAAGGTGTCGAACACCTCGACGTGGAGGTCGATGCCGTCGCGCGCGAGCACCGGGCGGACGTGATCGAGGATCTCGGCGTGCGGGACCGGCGTCGCCCCTACGCGCAGGACGCGGCCGGTGCCATGAATCGATCGAATGGTCCCCACTGCCAACCCCTTTGACTGACGCACCCGCGGCGCCATGCCATGAAGACTACCGACCGGATGCTGAATCTGCGGCCCTGAAGTCCGCCGAATGTTACGGCATGTGACGCATTGTCAGCGCCGGTGTCCTGCCCGCTGGAGCGCGTCCACCCCGGCCAATAACTTTTGTCACCAACAACATTCACCGACCAGCAAGGGGCGTCATGACAGTCGAACATGCGGCGGTGCGCACCGATGGTGGGCCTCCGGCCGGCGCGCAGCGTCTTCGCGGCAATCTGGGGATCCCGGCCATCGTCTTCATGGTGTTGGCCGCAGCGGCGCCGCTGGGCGTCATCGGCGGGCCGGTGCCCTTGGGAATCGCCACCGGCAATGGATCAGGGTTCCCCGCGACGTTCGTCATCGCCACCGTCGTGCTGCTGCTGTTCGCGGTCGGCTTCACCGCGATGACGCCCTTCGTCCGCGAGGCCGGGGCGTTCTTTTCCTATGTGCAGCAAGGATTCGGGTCCAGTCCGGCCATCGGCGCCGCGTTCGTGGCGGTCCTGACGTACGCCTCGATGGAGGCCGCGGTCTACGGCCTGCTCGGTCCGCAGCTCGGCGGTCTGTTGGCCCTCGTCGGCGTACCCCAGTTGCCGTGGCCGGTATGGGCGTTGGCCGGGCTCGCGGTGATCACCTACCTCGGGTACCGCAACATCGAGCTGTCCAGTCGAGTGCTCGCGGTTCTGCTGGTCGCCGAGATCGCGATCGTCGTCGTCCTCGACGCGGTCATCGTCGCTCGCGGTGGTGACCACGGATTGTCGACGGGACTGCTCGACCCCGCGCAGATCACCTCGGGCGCACCGGGTATCGGGCTGCTCTTCGCGATCATCTCGTTCCTCGGCTTCGAGGCGACGGCCATCTTCCGTGACGAGGCACGCGATCCGGACCGCACCATTCCGTACGCGACGTACCTCGCGCTCGCGGTGATCGGCGTCTTCTACACGGTCTCGAGCTGGGCACTGATCTCGGCGTGGGGCGATCGCGAAGCCCTTGAGCGTGCGACGAATTCGGGCGGCACCATGCTGGTCGACACCGCCCAGCGCTACCTGGGCGTGGTGGGAGCGGACGTCATTCAGGTCCTCTTCGTCACGAGCCTCTTCGCCTGCATCTTGTCTTTCCACAACGTGGTGTCCCGCTACCTGTTCGCGCTGTCCGGCCGGGGTGTATTGCCCGCGGCTTTCGGCCGGCCCCACACCCGCCACGGCTCGCCGCACGTCGCGTCGTTGGCGCTGTCGGCACTGATCCTCGCGATCATCGGTGTCGCCATCGTGGCGAAGCTGGACCCGAGCACGGAGTTCTACACCTGGCTGTCCGGGATCACCACGGTCGGGGTGCTCGCCCTGATGGTGTTGACGAGCGCGGCTGTGCTGACGTTCTTCGCACGGGACCGGCGGCACTACTCGGTGTTGCGGGTCCGGGTGGCGCCGGCGCTGGGCCTGGCCGGGCTGGTGGCGTTCCTGGTCCTGATTCTGGTGAACCTCAAGGACCTGGTCGGCGGGTCGTCAGGGTTGGCGTTGGCCGTAATCCTGGTGCTCGTAGTGGGTTTCGTGGGCGGTGCCGTGCTGGGCTATCGCCGCGCGCGAACCGAGTCGGTCGCCCCGGCGGGAGAGGAGGGCTGAGATGTCGTTGACCGCGGCCGCCGCAATTGACGAGCGGCACCGGAGCGTTGTCGACCTGCTGGACTCCGGCGTCATCACGGAGGTCGAGGTGGCGTGGAGTGACCAGTTCGGCCACGCCTTGGGCAAGCGGGTGCCTGTCGAGCAATTCCGCTCTCGCGCTGGAACTTCCGGATTCGGCTTCTGCGATGGCGCGCTCGCGTGGAACTCCAACGCCCGGGTGATCGAGAGTCTTCGGTCGACCAACTGGAACACGGGCTACCCCGACGCTTTTGCCGTACCCGACCTGAGCACCTTCCGTGCGCTGCCGTGGCGATCCGGGGTGGGGCACGTCCTCTCCGACATCGTCGGTCACGACCGCACGCCGTCACCGCTCGATCCCCGTGCGGTCTTGCGGCGCGTCATCCAGCGGCTGGAGAACCTGGGGTACACCGCGAAGGTCGGCGCCGAGTTCGAGTTCTACCTGCTCAATGCCGACGGGTCGATCTTCCAGGACGACGTACACGCCTACTCGCTGCAGAATGCCAACACCCTCGAACCGGTGCTCAGCGAGCTTTATTCGGTGTTGCGCGAGTTCACTTCCCTGGAGGGCCTGCTGACCGAATACGGTCCGGGACAGGTCGAGGCCAATCTGGTCTACAGCGACGCGCTCGATGCCGCGGACAACAGCGCGCGGTTGAAGTACGCCGTCAAGGAGATCGCCCGCCGCAACGGCAAGTTGGCGACGTTCATGCCCAAGCCGTTCTCGGAGCACTCCGGAAGTTCTGCGCACCTGCATATTTCGCTGTGGCGCGACGGTGAGCCGGTTCTGGCCGGCGCCGACGGGACCGAGAGCCAGGTCGGTCTGCACGCCATCGCCGGCCTGCTCGAACACCTGCCGTCCATCACGCTGTTCGGCGCGCACTCGGTCAACGCGTACCGCAGGTACGTCCCCGGATCGTTCGCCCCGGCGACCTTGACGTGGAGCCGGGACAACCGGACGTCCGCCGTCCGGTCGCTGTTGGAGTCGACGCCCGAGGCGACGCGAATCGAACTGCGCACCGGCGCATCCGACGCAAACCCCTACTGGCTCATCGCATCTGCCCTGGCAGCAGTTGTGGCCGGCCTGGAAGCCCGACGCAATCCATCAGAGCCGCAGACCGGCAACCTCTACGACGTTGGGGTCCGGCTACCGGAATCGCTCAGTGTCGCGATCGCGCTGGCCCGTAGCGATGACGCCATCGTCGACATCTTGGGCGCGGACTCCGTGCATGACTTCGCCGAGATCGCCCAGAGCGAGTGGGACGAGTACTCCAGTGCCGTCACCGACTGGGAATTCCGGCGCTACCTGGAGAATTCATGACCGCAACACTGACCGCGCCGCGCTTCGGGGTGTGGGCCCCCGTCTACGGAACCTGGGGCGCCAGAACACATCCCGTCGAGGTGCCCGATGCCAGCTACCGCCGGACACGCGATCTCATCGTGCGCGCCGAAGAGCTGGGCTTCGACTCGACGCTGATCGCCCAGCACGTCCTGCATCCGGGTGGCGCCGAACACGACGTACTGGAAACCTGGTCAACGCTGGCCGGGCTGGCCGAGGCCACCAGCCGCGTCGAGTTGATCGGCGCCATCAAGCCGCTGCTGTTCAATCCGCTGGTCTTCGCGAAAACCGTTGCCAACATTGAACAGATCGCCTCCGACCGGGTGGCGATCAACCTCGTCAGCGGCTGGTTCCTTCCCGAGTTGGAGGCGATCGGCCTCGGCGACGTCACGCACGGTGACCGATACGAGTACTCCCGGGAGTGGCTCGACGTCGTCGGTCGGCTGTGGCGCGGCGATGCCATCGAGTCCGGGCTGGACGGGGCCGTCGCGGCCGGTGCGCAATTGCGGCCGGCCCTCGAGCGGACCCCGCGCGTCTACCTCGGCGGGGAGTCCGAAGCGGCGCGCGCCCTGGCGGCAGCGCAGGCCGACGTGTTCTTCCTCAACGGCCGGCCGCCGCAGGATGCCGCCGAGATCATCGACGACATGCGGCGTCGCGAGCGGAAGAAGCCGGAGCCCTTGCAGTTCGGGCTGTCGGCGTTCGTCATCGCCCGTGAGTCGGAGGAAGAGGCGCAGCACGAATTCGAGTACCTGCAGGGCCTCGTCGACGGTTCGGGACAACGGGACCGCACGGTGGGAGCCGACCCGGCCACCGCCATGTTCAAGGTGCACGAGGGTGTCGCGCGCGTGGGCACCAACGGCGGCACGCTGGCCGGTCTCATCGGTAGTTACGAGCAAGTGGCCGAACGGATCACGACATTCGCGAGCCTCGGGATCGACCTGTTCATGCTGCAGTTCCAGCCGCTGGAAACCGAGATGGAGCGCTTCGCGGCCCACATCCTGCCCCTGTTCCGCTGAGTCGAGAAGGAAATCCCATGACCATCACGGCATTGGCCGCAGGGTCGGTCGCGGACCGGCGGGCGTCGCTGGAGTCGGTCGTCGAGCAGCTCGGCGCGGACGACGCCCAGCACGAGCTGACCCGAACGTTGCACCATGAGGCGATCCGCGCGATCGCCGACACCGGCGTCCTCGCACTCCGGATCCCTCAGGAGTACGGTGGCCCAGGCGGTTCCATCGTCGATGTCATCGAGACCGTCATCGACATCGCGCAGGCCAGCTCCAACGTGGCCCAGGCGCTGCGCGCCCATTTCGGATTCGTCGAGCGGCTCCTGGGTAACCGCGGCGACGACGCCCTGCGGGCCCGCTGGTTCCCCGATGTGCTCAGCGGAAAGATCGTCGGCAACGCGATCACCGAAGCAGTGGGCGCATCTCCCGCGGCCATCGGCACCACGTTGCGTGCCACGGGTGACGGCCGGTACCGGTTGGACGGCAAGAAGTTCTACTCGACCGGCACCCTCTACGCCGACCTGATCGCGGTGTCGGCCGAACGCGAGGACGGCCGCGAAGTACACGTGATCATTCCGGCCGATCGCCAAGGCGTGACGTTGTTCGACGACTGGGACGGCTTCGGGCAGCGGCTGACCGCCAGCGGTGCAACGACTTTCGAGTCGGTGGTGGTCCACAAGGACGAGGTGTCGCTGGTGCCTGCGGACCACCGGCTCGCACACAGCCAGACTTTCCTGCAGCTGTACCTGACGGCGGTGGCGGTGGGAATTGCCAAGGGCGCCTTGCGCGATGCCATCGGGTTCGTCCAGAACAAGGCGCGGCCTGCCGCGCACGCGCTGACCGCCTCGGCCACCCAGGACCCGTTCATCCTGCAGGCGGTGGGGGAGATCGCGGCCTGGACGTCGACCGCCACCGCGGTCACGCTCGGCGCCGCGGCGGCGCTGGATCGGGTGGTGGACTCCGGCCAGATCGACGACCAACAGGCCATCGGTGCTGCCGCAATCGAGGTGGCGAAGGCCCAACTCGTCGCGGAACGTCTCACCCTCGATGCCGCGCAGCGACTGTTCGACACCGGTGGCGCATCGGCCACAGCTCGTACACTGAATCTCGACCGGCATTGGCGCAACGCGCGAACCATCGCCAGCCACAACCCACTGGCGTACAAAGCTTGGGCGACTGGGGATTTCCTCGTCAACGGTGCGCTGCCGCCCAACTCCGGATACTTCTGACCCGCGATGAGAGGACAGACCCGATAGTGGCCGCTCCCGTTGTCGTCGTACCGCGCCGGTTCTCGGTCGGTGACGATCCGCGCGTCATCGCGGCGAATGAACTCTTCGACCGGATCGTCCAACTGGTCGAAGCGGCCGGCCTGACACCGCTGGTCGTCGACGATCCGTTCGTGGCGCTGTCCGACGTCGGTGGACTCGTGCTGCCCGGCGGCGGAGACATCAACCCGCAGCGCTTTGGGCAGGTCGCAACCGCGGCGGTGTACGACGTCAATGACGAACAGGACGAACTCGACTTCACGCTGGCGGCACGAGCAGCGGAAGCCGGCTTGCCGGTGCTCGGCATCTGCCGGGGCGCGCAGGTGCTGAACGTACTTCGCGGCGGTGACCTCCGCATCGACCTGGTGCCGGGCGAAGTCCCGCACCGGAGCGCGACGGCCGGAGAGCTGTTCGGCTGGCATCCGGTTGCCCTGGCAGCAGGTAGCCGAGTTCGTGCCGCCCACGAGTCCGACCAGATCATCGTCGGTTCGGCCCACCACCAGGGCATCGCGTCACTGGGGTCCGGGCTGGTGGCCACCGGCCACGCGGCCGACGGCCTGATCGAGGCGTTCGAGGCCGTCGACGGCTGGGTTGTTGCGGTGCAATGGCATCCGGAGGCGCCGGGTACGTCGGCGTCGGTTCAGCACGCACCGTTTGCCGCGCTCGCTCAGGCCATCGAAATCGACGAACGCCTAGCCCGCCGCTGAAAACTGCGTCGCCGCTGCAATTCCGAGCAGTCGCTCAAGGCCCGCGCTACCCGCCGGTGTCACGACGACTGCCCGGCTGCTGCCGATGCGCCGTACCCAGCCCTGGGTGAACATCGCGGTCGCGATGTGCGCGCCCGCCGCGCCCGCCAGGTGCCTGCGTCGCTCTGTCCAGTCGAGGCAAGCCCGCGTCGCGGCCCGGCGCCCCGGTTCGAACGGAGAGCCCAACGCATCTGTCAGCCACTGGCGTCCATCGGTGGTGAGGGCCAAGGACTCGTCGAGCAACCCGCGCCGGAGCAACGCGTCGGTGATGGTCACCCCCAGCCTCCCGGCGAAATGGTCGTAGCAGGTGCGCCCGCGTGCGAGGGCACTGTTGATCACCGCTTCGCGCATGCCGCGTGGCGGTGTGGACGGCTGCTCACCCAGCACCGCGAGTGACTCGAGCACCTCGGCGACGCCGGCGTCCACCAGCTCTACGTAGCGATGGCGTCCTTGCCTGCGTTCGCTGACCAGCCCGACCGTCACCAATCGGTTGAGATGCTCGGTGGCGGTCGAGGCTGCGACACCGGCGTGTGCCGCCAATTCCTTTGCCGTCCAGGCCCGCCCGTCCATGAGCGCGATCAGCATGCGGGCGCGCGTACTGTCGGCCATCGCGGACGCGACGGCGGCGAGGCATTCGGCTGTCATAGACCCAGTGTGCGACGGTGACAATTCGGTGGCCACCGAACCATCCGGCGACCACGATGTACGCATGGACACGTTCACCCGTCTGCACCACGGCGACGAACCGCTCCTCCTACCCAACGCCTGGGACTTCGCCTCCGCTGCGGCGTTTGTCCGCGCCGGATTCCGCGCGGTCGGGACGACCAGTCTCGGCGTCGCCGCCTCATACGGACTGCCTGATGCCGCCGGCGCCACCGGGGCGGAAACTCTCGCTCTGGCACGGACATTGGCTCGGCTCCCGGTTCCGGTGACGGTGGACATCGAGGCGGGTTTCGGTATGGACCCGGCAGCGCTGGCCGCGGAGCTGCACGCCATCGGTATCGCCGGGGTCAACATCGAGGACGGCCGCAGCGATCACCTCGCCGCGCTCGACGAGCAGTGCGCGCTGATCGCGGCATTCAAGGCCGCCGCGCCGGACGTGTTCGTCAACGCCCGCGTCGACACCTATTGGCTGCATCTGCCCACGGCTGACACCACCCGACGCGCGTCGGCGTACGTCGACGCCGGCGCGGACGGCGTCTTCGTACCCGGCCTGGGCGACGAGCACGTGATCGAGCAGCTCGTGGCCGAGCTCGGAGATATTCCGCTCAACCTGCTCGCCCAGTTGCCATTCCGCCGGCTCGGCGAACTCGGTGTCCGTCGCGTGAGCACCGGGTCACTGCCGTTCCGCGTCGCCATCACGCAAGCTGCCGCGGCGGCGACGGCATACGCCACGGGCGCGCCGACTCCCACCGCGATGTCCTACGACGACGCGCAGGCGCTCTCACTCAGCTGATCAACTGGCGGCGTTGGGCAGCAGCGGCGGGCATGCCCCCTGGGCATCGGTGGCGAGCTCGAAGTGCCAGAGTTCGTTGGCGTAGATCTGGCACAGACCGAAGCGTGCACCGTTGGCGATCAGCCACCTGTCGGCGCTCTGGCCGCCGATGTCGACGGCCTGACCGCTGACATGCTTGGACTGCTGTGGCGTCTGAACGTATTGCCGCGCCGCGTTGTAACTGCCGTAGGTCTGGATCGCGTCGTCGAGCAGTTGTTGCTGGAACTCGGGAGTGCGCCAGCCGGAGGTGACCGTCATGGGGATGCCCTCGGCCGCGGCCGCGGTCGCCGCCTGCTGGATGGCGGCCAACAACGCCGGGTCCAGGTGCCCGACGGTGGGGTTGGAGACGTCGAACGGGCTCGCCGCATCGGCGGACGCGGTAGCCATCGGTCCGAGCATTGTGAGCGCACCTGCCAAGGCCAAGACGGTACCGACGAGTCGCATGGGCACCGACCCTACTCGGCGTCGGCTACCGACTCTTCTCCCGCAGGGACATCGGCGGCGTCGTCGCCGCCGCCAACGCCGCGGCGTCGATCGTCTGACATCGATATGGCAGCGCCTCCAGCCGAGCCGTCATGGTGGCGAGCGGATCCTCCACGACGCCGGCGGTACCGGACAGGAACGCCCACTCGTGCTCGTCGCTGCCGAAATAGACCACGGTGCCGAAGGTTTCGCCGAAACGCTCCCATGACCGGATCAGCGTCTCGTTGCGCCATAGCGTGGGGCAGCCGGCCTGGCCGGTGACGACGGTGCCGATGTCACCGCACAGCTTCATGTACTCCGCGCCGTAGAGGCGGTTGTGCTGGGCGGCCTCAGCGCGTTCGTCGGGGAGATCGATGACGACGACGTCATACCTGGGTCCGGAGTAATCTGCGACAAACTCGTATCCGTCGGTGTAGTGCACTGTGACGGGGCCGAGTCCGGCTTCGGCCCTTGCCAATTCATCGGGCGCATAGCCGTAGGGCAGGTGTTCGGCGCAGAGCCGGACGGCCTCGCGGTCGATGTCGACGTGGTCGACATGCGTGGCCCCGGCGGCGACAGCCATCTGGCTGGCCACACCTTCGCCGGAACCGATGATCAGCACCCGGTCGACCGTCTCGGCCAGCAGCAGCGCCGGCACCATCAGTGCCTCGTGATAGACGAGCTGGCTGAATTCGGTGCTCTGCCGGTCCGAGTCGCTGAACAGCGAGATGCCTTGCTCCGTCCGGCCGATCACCAGGTGTTGAAACTCAGTGTGGACATCGCACAGCACATCGGTGAGCTGCCAGGTGCGGGTGATGCCGGGTGCCATCGGCTCGACGATCTGCCGTCCCGCTCCGCGAAACACCGTGTGGATGTGGGCATCTGCCGCGCCCACGGCCTGTCGCAGCAACCGAACGGCCTCCTCGGCGTCGGCCGACTCACCGCAGGTGAAGACGTCGACGAACATCGCGCCGCGTTCGGGGTAGCTGTGGATCGAGGCGTGCGATTCGGCGAGCAACGCCAACACCGTCACGCCGTGTGGCTCGAAGCGCTTGTCCACCATGTCGCACACCGTGGCTCCGGCCCGCTCGACGGAGGTGCGCAGCAGGTGGCGCAGCCGCACGCGATCGTTGGCCAGGTCGCGGTCGACGCCGGTGAATTCGGCCAGCACGTGACAGCCCGCAAAGCTGCTACCCGGTTGTGACTGCATCTGTGACCTCCACGAATTGCGTTGCAAGCGGGACAAATCCATTGAACGACGAGGCGTAGCTCGTCGTATACGCGCCCGCCGCTTCGATCTCGACGAGATCGCCCGGACGTAGCGTCACCGGCAGTGGATACCGCCGGTACAGCACATCGTCGCCGTCGCACGTCGGACCGGCGACCACGGCGTCGTCGACGGGATCACTGTCGCGGTTCGTGCGCAGCCGGTACCGGATGTATTCGTTCTCGGTCTCGGCCAGTCCGCCGTAGCGCCCGATGTCGAGGTACACCCAGCGGCGACCGTCGGTGCCGGTCCGCACCGACACCACTTCGGACGAGAGCGTGCCGGCTGAGCCGACCACCGCGCGCCCGGGTTCGATGACGACGTGGGGGAGCGCCGGGAAGTGCCGTCCGAGGGCGTCGGCGATGGCGCCACCCACGATCGCGACGTCGGGTACGGGTGCGTCGTACGAGATCGGGATGCCGCCGCCCAGGTTGAGTGTCGTCAGGCCGGGTACGGCTTCGAAAATGTCACGCGCGCACCGGATGCCGATCTCCCACGCGCCCGCATCGAGCTGCTGCGAGCCGACGTGGAAAGCCACCCCGTCCGCCCGGAGTCCCGACCGGGCAGCCTCCGTCAACAACCCGGCCGCATCGGCGGGCGCGCAGCCGAACTTGTGCCCGAACGGCGTCACCGACGACGGAAACGTCGGCGCAATGCGGCATTCGACGCTCGAGCCCGGCGCGTTCTCGGCGATCGCCGCCAGGCCGGCCGCGGTGTCGAAGGTGAACCGCCGGACGCCCCGCGCAAACGCGTACGCAATCTCGGCCGGCTTCTTGAGCGGGTTCCCGAACGTCATCCGGGCGCCGTCGATGCCGGCCGCCGCGCACAGGTCGACCTCACCGACGGACGCGACGTCAAAGGCGCAGTCGAGGCCTGCCAGGAGCCGCAGGATGGGCTCGGCCGGGTTGGCTTTCACCGCGTACCGAACCTCGGCCGCGGGCAGGGCGCTGCGCAACGCCGCAACGTTCCTGCGCACCGTTGCGAGGTCGATCGTCAGGTAGGGCCTACCGGGCACACGCGGCAGAGTACTGAACCAATCCGTCCGTCGCGCGCTGATCGGCGAGCGAAGCAATCAGCCAACGAGGTTGATGACGAGGTTGATCGTGCACGCGATGATCACGGTGCCGTAGATGTAGCTGCAGAGGCAGTGCCGGAGTACTTCGGCCCGGATCTGAGAGCTGGTGACGTCGGTGTCGGAGACCTGGTAGGTCATTCCGAGGTTGAACGAGAAGTAGAAGAAGTCGCTGTACTGCGGATCGACATCGGGACTGTTGAAGTCGATTCCGCCGGGTTCGTCGTCGTAGTAGATGCGCGCATAGCGCGCCGTGTACATGGTGTGGAGCAGCGCCCACGTCGCGAGGATCGCGGCCAGCGACATGCCTGCGTACGACGCCTTGTCCGCGTCGTTCGCGGACAGCAGCAGGATTCCGATGGAGGTCAGGCTGGCCGTGAGGATGAGGAACAGGACCAGATCGCCGATCTCGTCGTCGACGTCGGCTTCACCCGCGTGCTCCTTCGTCTGCTCGGGGCCCATCCGCCACAGCGCCACGAGCGCCCACGAGACGTAGCTCGCCGCGGTGACGATGACGACCGCCAGCAGTCCGACGGGCCAGCGTTGCAACAGCAGCCCGGTGGCCAGGCCGACGCCGAGGCCCGCCGTCAAGCTGATCCAGAATCTGTTCGCGCCGGAGAGTGAGGTCACCCCATGCATTCTCCGTCAGCTCCCGTAGAGGCGTAGCGCCCGTGCGGCTTCCGTGGCGATCTCGCCGCTGAGTCTCGCAATGGGTGGGCCGCCGCGTTGATGGATCACGTTGGCCAGCACCGCGACGTAGGTGTCCGACTCAGCGTCGATCCAGAGGCTGACGCCGGTGAAGCCGGTGTGCCCGAAGCTGCCGACGGGAAAGACCATGCCGCGAGGTCGGGAATGTTCGGTGTCGATGTCCCAGCCGAAGCTCCGGAGTTCCTGTCCCGGGATCGCCGGATAGTCCGGGGCCAGTAGCGGATCTGTTGTGTTGGGCCGGTTTTCGACGGCCGCTCGGCTGGCGGCATTCGCCGCGGGCACCTGCCCGGCGTTGTGCCCCGGTTGTTGCGGCGTCGCCATCAATTCCGCGGTGCTCCGCCCCAGCGGGAACGGGCTCGGACGTCCGGCGAGCCGGTCGATCAGCGCCTGCGCGTAGCGGCCGATGTCCGAAACCGTCGAGAACACTCCTGCGCTCCCTCCGGTGCCGCCCATGCGCCTTGCCGTCGGGTCGTGCACCGTGCCGCGGATCAAGTGGTCGAAGTCGGGGTTGATGCCGGGAGTGTCGTCATCGTGGGAGGTCGGTGCGACGCGCTCCAGCAGGGCGGTACTCCAGGTTCCGGTCGGGCACGGTCCAGCCGGTACGCCTTCGAAAACGATTGCCGTGCCTCGAATCTGGTGCGGGCCGCAGGCCTTGGTGGCGGGCAGATACCGAGTATCGACAAGGTCCATCGGTGCAAAGACGTTGTCCTGTACATAGTTGTCCAGAGACTCGCCGGTGATCTTCTCGATCAGGGCGCCGAGGATGATGAAGTTGAGGTCGGAGTAGTGGAATCCCTCGCCGGGACCGAACTCCAGAGGCGCGGTGAGCGCACGACGAATGCCTTCGGCCTTGTCGGCGCTTGTCAGCCCCCACGGGCCTTGATGGCTGAGGTCGCCACCCGTACCGGACGTGTGCGTCAGCATCATCCGCACCGTCACCTGGGCGCGGCGTGCGTCGTTGGTCGGATTGAATTCTGGAAAGTACGTCTGGATGGGCTCGTCGACCTCGACCAGGCCCTTTTCGTACAGCTGCAGGAAGGCGACAGTCGTCGCGATGCTCTTCGACAGCGACGCGAGGTCGAATATGGTGTCGTCGGTCATCGGTTCCGCCGGGGCCGCATATTCGTCCAGCGCGGGTTCGTCACCGAGTCTGCGTGCGCCGTAGGCCTGCCGGAACACGACCTTGCCGGCATGCCCGATCTCGATCACCGCGCCGGGCAACCGATGCGCGGCGAGCGCGTCGTTGACCAGGCGAGATACCGCGGCGAACGGGCCGGCCGGGACGACGCTCGGGACCGGCGTGGCGGCCGCACTTGTCGTGGCCGGAGGCCGAGCAGTCGGCGACGAGGTGACGGCCGGCGGCGGCGTCGGGTGTCCGCACGCCGCGAGGGCGAGCATCACCGCGCATACCCGTGCTACGCGCGACCCCGACACCCTCACCGCTTCGACGTTAGCGCCTCACTCTGTTCAGCAGGGATCCGACGATGAGCAGACCGCAGAACCACAGTGGCAGAGCGATCGCGCCGGCACGGGACGCTGGATCCTGGGTCATCAGGATGTAGATCAGCGCGAAGTACCCGAGGCACAGGTAATTGGTGAGCGGTGACAGCGGTGTCTTGAAGACACCGGCGCCCTCCCGCGACCGAAATCGCAGGTGGCTCAGCGCGATGATGCTCCACGTGATCAGCTCGGCCCCGACCACGACGGGAATCAGCAGCACGAGCGCCTTCCCGGGGAGCACGACATTCAGCAGCACCGCCACGGCGACGAACCCGGAGTTGAGCAGCAGTGCACGGACGGGGACGCCGCGGGCGTTGGTGTGGGCGAGGAACCGTGGCGCCTGGCCGCTGGCGGCGAGGTCATACAGGACGCGCGCGTTGCTGTAGGTCATCACGTTCGCCACCGACAGCGCGGCGGTCAGAACGACGATGTTGAGCAGCGTTGCGGCGCCGCCGATCCCGAGGCCGACGAGCATCAACACGAACGGGCTGCCCTCCGTGCCCACCTTGTCCCACGGCCAGATGATCAGCATGACGCCGATGGCGCCCACGTAGAAGACCAGGATTCGCAGCAGCACCTGATTGATGGCGCGGGGGATGTTGCGGGCGGGCTCCTCGACCTCACCGGCGGCGGTGCCGAGCGACTCGATGCCGCCGAAAGAAAAGGTGATCGCGACCAGCGAGATCATGAAGGCGCCGAGCCCCTTGGGGGCGAAACCGCCATGCGCCCAGAGGTTCTGCAGGCCGTGCACGTTGTAATCGCCGGCGCCGAAGATGATCGCGATGCCGATGACGATCATGGCGACGACGGCGGTCACCTTGATCAGCGTGAAGTAGAACTCGAATTCGCCGAACGCCTTGACGTTGAAGGTGTTCGCGGCGGTGATGAGCACCAGGCACACCGCGGTGGTGATCCAGCGGGGCATGTCCGGGAACCAGAAGGCCATGAACTCCGAAGCTGCCGTCAACTCCACCATGCAGACGACGACACAGACGTACCACCAGTTCCAGCCGGCGATGAAACCCGCTGGTTTGCCGAGATATTCGCGGGCGTAGGCCGACCACGACCCCGCGACCGGATGTGCGACGGCCATCTCGCCGAGCATCCGCATCACGCCGTAGAGGACGATGCCGGCGATCGCATAGCCGAGCAGAACGATCGGTCCGGCGGTCTGCACGGATGTGCCCGAGATGAGGAACAGGCCCGTCCCGATGGCGGAGCCGAGCGAGATCATCTGCAGATGACGGTTCTTCAGGTCGCGGTGCATCGGCGCGTCAGCCGGGGCGGTGGTCTCGGCACGGGGCCCGTCAGCGGGACGGGTGCTCGGAGCCATCGGGGTGCCTTCCATTCGGTGTATCGCGTGCGGGTGAGGGGGGTGGGACTACGTCGGTGCGGCGGGTACGTCGACGCGGGTCTGCAACACCCGCCCGGCCGACTCGCCGCGCATCAGACCGTCATGCGTGGTGTCGTCGACAACCAGGTACAGCGTGTGCCCATCGGCGCCACCGAGGGCGGGTGCGACGGCCCAGCCGTGGCCGATCGGGATCCGATGCGTCACGGCGCCGCCGGCGATGACGCGCAGGAACTCGCCGGTGTCGTAACAGCCGACCCACACGCCGCCCTCGCTGTCGACGCACAGGCCGTCGGGGTGGCTGCCGGCGCCGAGGTCGGCGAACACCGTGGGGAAGCCGAGACTGCCGTCGGGTGCAGTTGTAAAGGCAAGCAGGCGTGACCCGTTCGTCTCGCTGACGACGAGGGTCCCGTCGGGCAGAAAGCCGAGGCCGTTGGGCACGGCGAGGCCGGTTGCGACAATGCGGACGCCACCTGCCTGGTCCACCAGGCCGATCTCGCCGACGAGTGCATCGCGGGTCTGTTTGTACAGGTCGACGTAAGCGCGGCCGTCGGGGGCGACGACGAGGTCGTTGGTCGACCAGGCCAAATCGCTGACATCGAACGTCGAAGTGGTGTTTCCGTGGGCGTCGACGTGGTGGATCGTGGCCTCGAAGAGCGTGGACACCACGAGCGTTCCGTCGGGAAGCCAGCCGAGGCCGGAGGCGCGCGGCACCTCGGCCTCGACGGAGAGGTCACCCGTTTCGCCCACCGAGTACACCCGGCCGGCCGGTCCGTCGCTGAACCACAGGCGGTCGTTGCGCCATCGCGGTCCTTCGCCGTACACGAACCCGTCGATGAACGGCTCAACAGCTGTTGACGTCGTCGTCGGACCATTCCCTTCGCTCGATGAGTGCGTAGAGGCTATCCCGTGCTGGTCGAGGACCGATCCGAATCACCGCACCGGACCGGGTGCGACACTGGTCGCGTGACGACTTCAGAGCCCATCGAGCCCGACGCCAAGGACTGGACGTGGGTGCTGACACGCGCCTGCCCTGAATGCGGCTTCGATGCGTCGTCCGTCCAACCCTCGGATGTCGCCGGCCGGATCCGCGACGATGCCGCAGACTGGGTGCACCGCCTGGCCGGCTCCGGAGTGAAGTCGCGACCGCGGCCCGACGTCTGGTCGACGCTCGAATACGGATGCCACATCCGTGACGTGCACCGAATCTTCGACCACCGCGTCCGACTGATGCTGACCGAGGAGGATCCGCGGTTCCCCAACTGGGACCAGGACGAGACGGCCATCGCCGACGACTACGGTTCGCAGGACCCCGCCGTGGTCGCCACCGAGCTTTTCGACGCCGCGAACATCGTCGCGGACACCTATGCGAATGTGCCGGCGGAATCTTGGAAACGTCGCGGATTACGCAGCAATGGAAGCGAATTCACCATCGCGACCATTTCGCTCTACCACCTGCACGACATCGTCCACCACGCGCACGACGTCGCCCCACGCGGGTGATAGACGTACGTTTGCGACATCTCATGAATCAACTGAACCGAAGGGGCCAAGGGTGTCGGTTTCCGGAACGCAGCGCGTATACGGGGGCGTCACCGGCGAGGAGCGCATCGCCCAGCGGCGCCGGAAGCTGATCGAGGCCGGGACGAGCTTGTTTGGCTCTCCCGGTTCAGGTTCGGTCCGCGTCAAAGACGTGGTGGCCGAGGCCGGTCTGACAGAGCGCTATTTCTACGAGAGCTTCACCGATCTGAGTGCATTGTTCGGTGTGGTGTTCGATGCGGCTGCCGATGCGATCGATGCGCGGGTGAACGCCGCCATGGTCGATGCGCCGGTCGACAGCTTTGCCCGCGTGTCGATCGCCCTGCGCGCAACCGTCGACGTGTTGTCCGACGATCCACGGATGATCCGCATTCTGTTCGTTGAAAGTCTGGGCTCGGGCGGTCGTGCGGGTGTTCACCGCAATGAAGTACTCGCC
Source organism: Mycobacterium toneyamaense (assembly GCF_055384815.1). Lineage (NCBI taxonomy): Bacteria > Bacillati > Actinomycetota > Actinomycetes > Mycobacteriales > Mycobacteriaceae > Mycobacterium > Mycobacterium toneyamaense. Next base: position 5,974,878 of record NZ_AP040333.1, on the reverse strand, counting down.
CGCACCGCCGGCAGTTTCTTGAAATGGTCCACGCCAGAAGCCTCATCGTTCGAAAGCAGTGCCGCCGATACCCGGATGAAGGCATTCGCCATGTCGGGCGCCGCTGCGGAACTGCTGATCTCTTGGGCGGATGGACATCTCGAGGCCACGCCGGCTGAACTGGCCGACTTTCTGGCCGGGCTGTACTGGCGCATGAATCTGCCCTGACCGACACAGCCATAACCAAACAGATTGCGCTGCAGGGGAAACTGCCGTGGCCGCGGCGCCTACTCTGCCGCGGCTTTGATCGCCTGCAGGGTCTGGCGCATCCCCTCGCGCATGGATGCGGTGAAGACGTCCTGCCCGCCCATGTAATTGTCAATGACGTGGACCGTCCCGTCGGGGCTGCCGTCGGGGCTCTCACGCCGCTGGGTGAGCTTGGTCCCGCCCGATGTGGGCTCCAGGCGCAGGGACCAGATGGCCCAGTTCTCCTTGATCCGGAACGCGATTTCGCGGCCGTTGTCCAACCGGATGATGGTGCCGTGCGTCTTCCATTGGAAGGTGCCGTTGTTGTTCAGGTTGGTGAACTCGACACCGTCCGCGACCTGCTCGGCGCCGCCGCGCAACCGGGTCGATTCGACCTGTGGGCTCCACTCGGCCATCCGGCGGACGTCGCCGACCAGCGTCCACACCGTCTCGGGCGCGGCCGCGATCTCGATGCTCTCCTCGAGTATCGGCTGCGGATTCGAAGGCATGTCGTCACTCCCGTCGCGAAATTGAACGTCCGATCGGACGCTTTTCGGAGCGTAACGATCAAAGAGATTTACGTCCAGTTGCACGTATAAAATGCGGAGGTGGCAACCGACGATCAGTTGGATGGGCGACGCATCCGTGGCGACGCGACCAGACGGAAGGTCGCCTACGAGGCGGCGATGATCGCGACGACCCACGGGCTCGACTCGATCACGGTCGGCGCGCTGGCCACGGCGACCGGGGTCAGCAAGAGCGGAATCCTCACCGTGTTCGGGAATCGGGAGGCGATCCAGGTCGCCGCGGTGGCGGAGGCGCGAAACATCTATCGCGAGACGATCATCGCGAAGGCGCTCGAGGCGGCCCCCGGCGCGCCGCGGCTGCGTGCGCTGATCGACGCGTGGGTCGACTACCTGACCGCCGGCGTGTTCCGCGGTGGTTGTTTCATGGCGGCGACCACCGCCGAATACGGCCGTCGCGACGGTCCGGTCGCGGACGGGGTCAGGAAGCTCAAGCGTGGCTGGCTGAAGCTGCTGGAAACCGAGCTGGCTGTCGCGGGCTCGTCGGCACCGGCAGACGACGCGTTCAAGATCGACGCGTTTCTCACTGCCGGCAACGACCGAAGGGAACTGTTCGCCGACGACGCCGAGCTGATGCGCGCCAGAGACCTCGCGATGGGTGTCGTCGGCCAACTCGCGGGCGCCTAGCGGCGATCAGCCGATTCCCGGTCCTTGTGTGGCTTTGCCGGCGTAGCTTCGGTTGCATCTGACGATGCGAACTGGGGGTTGCCATGGCGTTGAGAACCTATGGCGTGCTGGCGGCGGGAGCGGGTGCGGTTGCTGTCGCGCTACTGGGCGCGAACCCGCCGGCCGATGCCGCACTGGCGATCCAGCCGTTCCCGGCATGTTTCCCGTGGGAATGGAACTGTGGGCCCGGCGGCTTCTCGACCCCGGCCGACGACGGGATCCCGGGCGACAATGCCGCAGAAGGTGGCATCCCGGCCCCCGCGGTCGTGCCGAACGTCGACGGTTCACTCAGCCCGCCGGGCATGCCGGGCGACGTATAGCCCGTACTAACGCTGCACTCACAGTGGCGGTGGGATGTCTTGTTGCTCTGCTGATTCTGCGGCCGCCGCGGCTTCTGCAGCTTCTGCGGCTTCGCGTTCTTGGCGTTCTTTGCGTCGGCGGGCGAAGGCTTCTTGTGCGGCTTCGCGCTCGTCGATATCGGCTTGGTTGCGGGCGCGTTCGTAGGCGATCTGCTGGGCCTGGTTCTGGGTGCGGGTGCGGCGCCGGATGGGCATCATGACGCCCCGGCCGGGAGCCGCGGTGGTGTCCAGATCGGTGTCCTGTGGTGGTGGGTTCGGCAGTGGGGTGTCGGTGACCGTGCGGGGAAACAGGATTCGACTTTCGGGCACGCTGATGTAGGTGTGGCCGGTGGGTGCGGTCCACACAATCGTCCCGTCGGGCTGTTGACGGTCCTGCCACCCGTCAGGGCCGCCGTAGAAGGTTTTGAGTAGGTGGTGTTTGCGGCATTTCGGGCTGAGGTTGCCCGGATGTGTCGGCCCGATCGGCCACGGAATGGTGTGGTCGATATCGGAGGTGGTGGCGGGCTGATCGCAGCCCGGGAACATGCACGTCATGGCCCGCACCCGGACGAATTCATCCATCGCCGCCGACGGCCGGTAGCGCGGCACTTGGTCAAGATCGGTGGCTGAGGCGACCGTGCGGACTTTCGCGCCGCGGGCCACCAGATCGGCGAGCACCGCCGGGGGCACCACGCCGCCGCCGAGGACATAACCGACGGGTGTGCGCACCGGCGCAGGGGGTTTGGTGGAAGTCGGGATCGGCGGGTGCGCCGCATGGGCTTCAGGGGTGGGCGGGGTGTCGCCGGCCGGTTCGTCCCCAGCAGGGGTCGGGTTTTCGGCGGGCCGCGAATCGGCCGCCGGTGCAGGCGCGGGCTCGGGCTCAGGTTCAGCTGTGAAGAAATGCTCGGGCTCGGGCTCGGGTGTGAACACCGGCTCAGGTGCAGGCTGGTTTGGCGCCGGGGTCGGGGGCGCGGCCGGGTCCCCACTGAGCAGCGGGTCCGCCACCGGCGCCGGCAGCTGATCGGTGAGCACATGAATCATCACCGCCGCCGCCCGCGCATCCGGCCCAGCCGCCGGGCAATCCGGATTGCCGCACTGGCACACCAACCGATCCCCACGAGCCGCCAACACCCCCAACGCGTCAGCCCGCCGCTGCCCGAACGTCCGCGGATCGTCCTCACACACCTGCCGGGCCATCTCGTCCAGCACCCGATCCAACAGATCGGCATCGGTGGCCAACAGCGCACCCCAGATCGACGCCACCCCGGTCTCATCATCGGGCTTGCCCACCCCGACCCCACGCCGGCGCGCAGCCGAACGCACCTTCAAAACGGCGGCGGGGTCGAACTTCTGCACCCAACCGTCGATCTTGCGTTCAATCTTCTTGCGCGACAACCCCGCCCACTCCGACAGCGCCCCCGCCAATGCAACATCGATCACCGCCAGCGTATTGGGATCCTCCACCAGACGGGTGCGCCAACAGATCGTGCCGACCGTCCGCGCCGACACCCCACCATCGGCGAACACCGCCGCCACCTTTGGTAGCCGGAAGCGCAACGCGACCGCAATCGACAACTGCCCCGACGCTTCACGCTTCCCGATCCCCAGCGCCGCACCCACCTCGGCGACCGCAGCATCCCAGCCATCACAGGCCCACCACTGCCGGCCATCTTCGTCATCGACACGCAACGCCACCAGATCGGCAATCGCCCGGAACTTCCCGCACTCAGCGACATTCGACACCCGCGCGAAATGCACCACCGCATCGACCACGGAGGCATCGTGAACCAGCACACCGCCGGCCCCGATCCCTACGTGTTCGAACATATGTGGCGCTCCACGGGTTTTCGTGGGCGCCTTTGCGCTGTTCAGGGGCTATTTTAGGTTGTGCGCCTGGGGTTTTGAGCGTGTCGGCGGCGAGTTGAAGGACGCGCACGCGGTGTCCCTCTAGGTTTCGGGGTTACCACACCAACCTCAACCGCCAGGAACGATCCGCGTGCGCGTCAGTACTGCATTTAACCGAATACTTCAGGTCCCCGGAGCCAACGTCACCGATGTCACCATCGGCGACCGCGATATCGAAGTCACCGTCGGCCTTAAAGCCCGCTCGATGCGCTGCCCGTGCGGCAAACGTGTGCGGGCCGGTTATGACCGCCGGCGCCGGCGCTGGCGCCATGTGGATCTGGCCTGCAAGAAACTGTGGCTGGTCTACGACATCCGCCGCACGAACTGCCCACGCTGCGGCATCGTCACCGAGCAGGTGCCGTGGGCTCGTCCCGGTGCCCGATTCACCCGAGACTTCGAAGACACGGTGCTCTGGCTGGCCCAACGCACCGACCGCACCACCGTGGCCACGCTCATGCGGTGCGGCTGGGAATCGGTCACCGCCATCATCAACCGCGGTGTCGACGAACTGCTCGACCAACGACGACTCACAGACCTGTACCGGATCGGCGTCGACGAAATCTGCTACCGCCACCCGCACAAATATCTGACCATCGTCGGCGACCACGACACCGGCACCGTCATCGGAGTCCAGCCCGGACGCAGTGAAGAATCGCTATCGAAATTCTATGAACAACAACCTGATTCGACACTAGAGACGATCACCGCCGTGAGCATGGACGTGAGCAAGGCGTTCCGCGGAGCCACCCGAACCCACCTACCGGAAGCCACCATCTGCTTTGACCCGTTCCACATCATGCAATGGGTCAACCGGGCATTGGACCGGGTCTTCGCCGCCGCCGCCAGCGGACCGGACAAAGTCGCCATGACCTCAGCGCAGTGGCGCCAGACCCGATGGGCGCTGCGCACCGGCGAAAACAAACTCACCGACAACAAACGTGAACTGGTCAACCAGATCGCCCGCGCGAACCGTCACGTCGGCCGGGCCTGGGCCCTCAAAGAACAGCTGCGCGACCTGTATCGACTCCCACACGAACCCGGTGTCGCCCGTCAACGACTCAAAGCCTGGATCACCGCCGCCAAACGCAGCCGTATCCCGTCCTTCATCGAACTCGGCAAACGACTACAGGAACACTTCGACGCCGTCATCGCCGCCGTGGAACTCGGCATCTCCAACGCCCTCCTCGAAGGCATCAACGCCAAAATCCGACTCATCAACGCCCGCGGCTACGGCCACCACTCCGCCCGAACACTGACCTCAATGATCTATCTCTGCCTGGGCGGGCTCCACCCTCAGCTACCCACGAGAAGGTGAGGAGTAGCACATATGTGCGATTATGCCAGACGGGTCCGACGCGTGCCACCGCATTTCTGCTGGGAGGCCGAGGCTATCGGCGCCGGACCAAATCCGCATTTACGCGCGCGCATATTTTGTGCGAATCCGGATTCGGCACCACGGTGGCCGGCGTACCTTGAGCTCAGCCCACCCTCGCCGTCGATGAGCTGGCCTGGCCACCGCACCTGATCGCAGGCGTGTGGAACGAGAACGGAACTTCGGAAGCGAAGGGGCGCCTCATGTCGGCCGATGTCGACTTTTGTGTTGTGGGAGCGGGTTTCGCAGGATTGACCGCCGCCCTGCGGCTGAAACAGGCGGGCCGTTCGGTGGCCCTGCTCGAGGCGCGGGACCGGGTCGGGGGCCGTACTTTCACCGAGGTCCTTCCCGACGGGACGTGGATCGACCGCGGTGGCGCATGGGTCGGTCCGGGGCAGGACCGCATCAAGGCCCTGATGGCCGAATACGGTGTGGCCGAATACAAGGAGTACGTCGAGGGCGACGCCATGATGCTCGTCGACGGCAAGATGCACCGGTACTCGGGCACCATCCCGTGGGCGATGAGCCCGTGGGCCAGCGCGAACCTCGGCGCGGGCCTCCTCGAGATCGGACTGATGTGCAAGACCATCCCGTTCGACGCCCCGTGGGAGGCCAAGAAGGCCGCCGAGTGGGACCGAATCACCTTGGGGGAGTGGCTGCATCGCAACATCCGCTCGCACCAGGCACGCGAGATGCTCGACATGGCCATGGCCGGGATCTACACCTCGGCCGCCTCGGAGACGTCATTGCTATGGGCACTGCACCAGATGGGCTCGGGCGGCGGACCGGTGTTCGTCATCTCCAACTCCGGTGGTGCTCAGGACGCCCGGGTGCGCGGCGGCATGGGCGCCATCTATGGGCCGATGGCCGCCGAACTCGGTGACGCGCTGCATCTTTCGCGCCCGGTGGATCTCATCGCTCAGGACGACGACGGTGTCACCGTGCACTCCGACCGGCTGACGGTTCGCGCGCGGCACGCGATCGTCGCCGTACCGTTGGCCGTTGCCACCCAAATCGACTATGAGCCAATGCTTCCCGTCGACCGGATGTTCCTGCACCGACGCATGCCGAGCGGCGCCGTCTACAAGATCTCGATCGTCTACGAGACGGCGTTCTGGCGTGCGGACGGCCTGTGCGGACAATCGGCCGCACCGGGCAGTCCGGCCACGCTGACCATCGACGCCTGCACCGACACCGGCACGCCGGGCATCATGTGCGTCATCACCGAAGGCCCGGCCGCGCGCGCGCTCGGGCTGCTCGATGCGGCGGAACGCAAGGCCGTCGTCGTCAACGAACTGGTCGACCGGTTCGGGGCGAAGGCGGCGTCGCCGGTGAGCTACCACGAGCAGAACTGGACGGTCGAGCGCTACTCCGGCGGCGGCATGATCAGTCACGCACCGCCCGGCGTGCTCACCGAGTTCGGCCACGCGCTGCGGACCCCGTGCGGGCGGATCCATTGGGCCGGAACGGAAAGTTCGGCCATCATGTGCGGCTGGATCGACGGTGCGGTGCGCTCTGGGGAGCGGGCGGCCGCCGAGGTGCTGGCCGCGGACAGCGTGGCCGTCGTGGGTTAACGGCTCGCTCGCCAGCGCGCGATCTCGCGGCCGATCTCGGTCTCCGCGGGTCGGCCGAAGAACCATTCCTGGCCGATGCGGTACCAGTTGTTGGTGCTCTGCAGATGTCCCAGTGTGCCGAAGGTGAGGAAGTCGGCGCGCCGGGAGAAGACATGCTCGGGCGGCAGCATCTGCCGCTTCATCCCCGCGAACTCGGTCTGCCGCGGATCGATGGCCGAGACGACGGCGCCCGTGGCCAGCTCGGGCGTGATGGTGAGGTCCTCGTCGATCATGTGCCATTCGCTCGCGGCCCAGATGTACTCCAGGCAATCCTGTGCTGTCACACCGGATTCCGTGTCGACGACGCCGCGGCCCAGCATCAGGCGGTACAGGTCGTTGGCGCGGCCGTCGATCGCGGCGTGGAAGCAGTCCAGCTCGAACGCCACGTTGGCCGGATCCATGCGGTTGTACAGCCCGAAGTCGACGAAGCCGACCCGTCCATCGGCTGCCAGCATGATGTTGCCGGGGTGGGGATCGCCGCAGAATTCATGGTTGGTGAACAGCGAGCCGATGTAGAAGCGGTAGACCAGTTCTCCGATGTGATTGCGGTCGGCTGCCGGCAGCGTGCGCATGTGCTCGAAGCCCGTGGCTTCGAGGTATTCGGTGACCAGCACCCGCGGCGTGCAGAACTCGACGACGCTGTCGGGGACGATGATGAACGGGTGTCCCCGGTACTGCTCGGCCACCACGTGCTGGGTGTCGGCTTCGCGGAGGTAGTCCAGTTCGCTTTCGAAGTTCCGGGTGATCTCGTCGAGCATGGCGGTGTTCGCCGATGGCCACAACCGCCAGAGCTTCATCAGCAGCGCGAGATTCCGCATGTCGGCCTGATCGCGCGATCCACGCCCGGGTACTGAACCTTGACGGCGACGTCGCGGCCGTCACGCAACCGGGCCCGGTACACCTGGCCGATTGATGCTGCGGCAGTAGGCGATTCGTCGAAATCGGCGAAGACGCCCGGCAGGGGTCCGAGGTCGGCTTCCATGACCTCACGCATGGCACTGAAGGGCGCCTGTGGCGCCTGATCGCGCAGCGCGGCGAGCTTTTCGCGGAACTGCTCCCGGTGCGAATCGGGCACCAGATCCAGTTCGATCACCGACAGCATCTGGCCGAGCTTCATCGCGGCGCCCTTCATGGAGCCCAGCACCGTCACGAGATTCTCGGCCATCTGGATGGTCGCGCGCTCGGCCAGCAGTTCCTTGGCGCGTTCCGACCGGCCGACCATCGACAGCCGGGTGCGGCCGCCGCGCACGGCTTGCTTCGCGGCGAGGGCGCCCAGCTTGCCGCCCCGCGCAAGACGCCCTTCAGGCAGTCGGCGTGCCACGCTGCCTCCCACGGAATCGGTGCAACGACGCCATCAACGTACCGGCTCGACTACGCAGGTGTCTCGTGCGCCCAGGACTCTGCCTCGTGGGCGATCCGTTGCCAGGCCTCCAGACTCGCCAGGCGTGCGCGGGCCTCGCCGTCCAGCACGGCGGAGACCTCCAGCAACTCGACGACAACGCCTTCGGCGGTGGCGACGTCGAGTACGTGCGCCACGACGGCGATGTCGGGATGGCCGAGCAGTTCGGTGACCGCGGGTCGCGCGAGTTCGGGGTCGATCCGGTTCAGCAGGGACAGCAGCGCTGCCAGTACCTCCGGTTTGCCCGCGGTCGCAGCTCGCGCCATCCGCAGGGACCGGTCCGGTCCGGCGGCCCGCATGATGTCGTTGATGACCTTGGTGTCCGACACCAGGACGCCGGTCAGGATGATGCCTTCGTCGTCGTCGATAGCCCGCTCGAATGCCACGATGTGCTCGTCGGTGGCGAACTCGACGAACCGCGACGCAGTGAGGTATTCGCGTCGGCGGAGCAATTCCTTGGCGACCGGCATCAGCAGCGCGGTCGGAAGGCGCTCGCTGAAGTAGGGAATCACCCGCGGATCGACGTACGGCGCCGCATCGGCGAGATATGTCGGCTTCAGTCCGGACATCACTCCCGCGGCGCGCTCCGGATGGGCCAAGCCCACGGCGCCGCCGAGGCGTCCAGCGACCGTCGCGGGGACCGCTCGTTCGGCGACATTGCTCACCACGGCATTCGGGATCAGCGGTGCCAGCTTGCTCACGCGCGTGAAGGCCTCGGCCTGTTCGTCGAACAGCGCGTCGGACATCGCTCCGCGGAGGGCTTTGAGGTCGTCGGCGCCGAGCCGTTCCAGACTGGCCAGGTTTGCGGCGTCGGTCTGCAGCAGCGCGGCGAGCAGCGACAGCTGGGCGCGGGTCAGGATGTCGGCCATCAGTGGGTCACCTTCCGAACAGGATCTTGCGGGCGGCGGGCCGGATCAGCCGGGGCAGGACCTTGAGCCCATCGTCGAGCGAGTCGTTCAGGCTGCGCTGATGGGCCACCTTCGCCTTCTTGAGCAGGCTGAGCAGCTTGGCAGATTCCTCGGGGGTGAGCTTCTCGAGTACTGCCCGCGGTTGCCCGAGCTCGTCGAGCAACGGGTTGTCGGTACCCGTGGTTACGGCCTTGTCCATCCTAAATAATTATCACATTCGGATGGTGCAATTATCCAAAAGGCTGCGATCGCGGCGAAAAGGGCCCTTAAGCTGGCCTGTTATCTGGATAGCGATAGTATCGAGGCTCGTCGTGCGGAGGATGTGGAGGACGTGGTGGCGGCTCGGAAGGTGCTGACTCGGGCGGAGAGTCAAGCGCAGACGCGGCAGGAATTGCTGGATGCCGCAGAGCAACAGTTCTACGCCAACGGGTACCACGCCACGTCGCTCGCGGCCATCGCGGCGGAGGCGGGACGCACCATCGGCGCGGTCTACAGCAACTTCGAGGGCAAGGAAGCGCTGTGCCTCGAGGTGATCCGCAACCGTTCCATGGCCGAACTCAATCAACTGCTCGGACCGCTCGTGGCGGCCGGCGTCTCCACCGACGACAGGCTGGCGGCGCTCGCGAGTTGGTGGGCCCGCATCGGTGCCGAGCCCAACCTCGTCGTGTTGACCGCTGAATACGTCACCAGCACCTTCCACGATCCTGAGCAGCTCGGCAAGGCCCGTGAGGCGCTGGAACGGTTCAAGGAATCGACGCGGGTGCTGCTGGAAGACGCTGTGCCCGAAGGGGTTCCGGCCGATCACCCGCTGATGGACGACGCCATCGAAGTGGCGGTGGCGACCGGCGCCGGCATCGCGATGGCCCAGGCGCTGGGCACGATCGACGCCGAGCGGGGCGCCGCGCTGATGGTCGCCAACATGCGGTTGTGGTTCGACGCGTTGACCACCGGCAAGTCTGAGTAGATCAGCTCGTCCCTGCGGTCACCCGCTGTGCCGCGACCGCGCGGAGCGCCGCGACAACGTCGGCGGTGGCGAGGTCTGCGGCGTACCGCGCCCGGTGTTCCCACGTCACCCGTCGGCCACCCTGCTCGACGACGAACACGCCACCGAGTCGGCGCGGATCGCCGGTGCGCTGATAGGGATAGATCCCGGCCCGGACAAGGTTGAAGAAGGCGCTCAGATTCCGGATCGGATTCAGCAGGCGGCGTCGGGTGGCCAATCCCATTGTGCGGTAAAGGGTGTGGTCCTCGGTGACCATCACGGGAGTGCGGGCCCCGGAGCGCTTTCGAAATGTGAAGCCCTGGATCGACGTGCCGATGCCGATCAGGATCACCTGGGCGCCAAGCGCTTCCACCTCATCGAAGCGGCCGGTCAGCTCTCTCGCCTGCGCCAGGCCGAACGCGCTGCCGAACTGCGGTAGGAACACCAGCGCCACCGGCCCGTCGCGCCAGAAGTCCTGGAACTCGTGCAAGTGGTGCCGGTCATCGAACACCCGCTCATTGCTGATGACGTCGACGCGGCTCAATTGACCGCTCCCACAGTGTCATCGGCCCGCTCGGTGGCGTCCGTCGGCGCGAACGGGCACATCGTGCCGCGTTTGCCGTGCTGCAGCGTCAGGCCGGGGTCGTGCGCCATCTCGACGAAGCCGGTGCTGTCGGCATGGCGAATCACGTTGTGCAGATAGCCCCACGTCTCGGGACCGAAGTACGGGATGAAGATGCGGTCGAAGATCGGGTTCTGCAGCGCCTTGACCGTCGCCTTCACCAGCAATGCGCCCAGTCGCGGGCGCATGCGGTAGTCCTCGAGGCCGCAGATCTGCCGGACATACGGCGTCAGCAGCGGGATGGCGGCCCAGATGGCGACGCGCATCAGCACCCCGATGACCAGGTTCGGGTACAGCGGCGTCACCGGGGGACGGGTCATGAAGTCGGTGAGTTCCTGCGCCGGCCGCGTGAACGCCATGAGCTCCTGCTCGGCCCGTTGCACCCAGGCTTCGACATCTTCGGGGGTGTCCGGCAGCTCGCCCGCCGGCATTCCCATCAGCTGACAGACCTTGACCTGCTCACGGTAGAACTGGCGCTCGTCGTCGTCGGTCGCATTCGGGTCGCCGAAGGCCTTGTACGCGCGCCACAGGTGCGGCCAGCCCACGACGTAAGTGAATTTGAGCGTCTCGACGTGGTTGGCCTGGAACAGCTCGCCGGTCGCGGGGACCTCGCCGGTGATGTGAGAGTGCTTGCGGAACAGGTCAACTCCCACTTTTTCGGCGCTCGCGGTGTCGCCCGCGACGGCGCCGGCGAAGAAGTGGAGGCTGCGCCGGATCCGGCCGATCGCGTCGTAGTAGTACGTGGTGTGGTGACCGACGCCGTAGGCCCCGTCGGGGTCCAGTACCGAGATGAAAAGTCCTGAGAGGGCGCCCATTCCGGCAACCATGACGTTCTCGTAGACCTTCCAGCTGATCGACTCGGGTCCGAAGTAGCCGTTGTCGATCCGGGGGGCCTCCGCTATCGCCAGGGCCTTCTTCCCATTCTTGCCGTGCAGCTTGAGCAGGAAGTCGTACCGGCGGTCGATTCTCTGGCGTTCGGCTTTGGACATCGCGACGTCCTGTAGGCGGACGGACTTCATGGTTCCTCCCATGTCAATTGGGATAGCAACGTTATTCCAATTGCGACGTTACTCCAGGCGGCCTGGCGGGACAAGGGGAAACCAAGGGCCGCAGTCAGGCCTGTCGGCGTTGGTCGAGACGTTCCGCCGCTATCTCGAAAAATGCGGTGGCACACAACATCTCATCGGTTCCATCCAAGTGGAGGTGCGCGACGACGACACGGCCGTGACCCGGGCGTACGTACAGGCCCGGCATCAGGGCCTCGGCCCGCTCGCGGCCGAGACCTTCGACACCAACGGTGAATACACCGACACCTGGGCCCGGCGGCCCGAAGGCTGGCGGATCGTCAACCGCATCAGCCGGTGGTCGGCGATGTCCGGCAACCCTGCGGTGTTGTTTCCGCAGTAGCGGATCAGCGGAATCGGACGTCCATGGTGGCGAGGCCGAAGATCTTCTTGCCGCCCGACTTGGCCCCGACGATGACGACGCCGGTGCGGGTCTCGGGATCCAGCGACTTGATCTTGCCGCTGAACTCGATGTCGCAGCCTTCGGTGGCCGGCACCACCGCGGGCGCAGACAGCCGCACGGTGTAGCGGCTCACGGCACCGGGGTCGCCGGACCATGTCGAGGCGTATCCGGCGCCCAGGCCCATGGTCAGCATGCCGTGTGCGATGACGTCGGGCAACCCGGCCAGCTGGGCCAGATCCTTGTCCCAGTGGATCGGGTTGGCGTCGCCGGCGACGCCGGCGTAGTTCACGAGGTCGCCCAGCGACAGCCGCAGGTGACTTGCGGGCAGTTCGTCGCCGACGGATACGTCATCGAACGACGGCGTGCCCGGCGTGCGGTCCGCGTCGGTGGCGATGCGGACCTCGCCGTCGGGGCGCACCGTCTTGCGGTACTCCTCCGAGCCGATGTCCAGGATGTTCATGTCGTGCATCATGGCCTTCTGCACGGCCGTCTTGACGTCGCCGTCGATGTCCTCGGCCGTCACGCCGACGACGGTGGTGTGCAGCGTGTGGACGCGCTCGCCCTTGGTGTCGGTGAAAGTGTTGGTCACGGTGATGAAGTCGCGGCCCGCGGTCCGGCGCACGGACGTCAGCTCGACGTCGATGACCAGTTCGTCACCCGCGACGATCGGGCGGTGCTGTTCGAAGACCTCTTCGGTCTGCAGGTAGGTGTCGTAGCCGACGACGATCGACTCGAACATCCGCCGGTTGCACTTCATGCCGGGCGTCGAGGTGAACGTGATCGGCGCGATCACGTCGGCATAGCCGAGCTCGTTGGCGGCAGCGACGTCCCAGTGCGCAGGGTGGTAGTCCTGCACCGCGCGGGCGTACTCGCGCAGCTTCTCGCGGCCGACCAGGTAGGTGCCATCCATCTGGTAGTGGTGGCCGATCCGCGCTTCGAGCGGCGACGCTTCTGCTGCTGTCGTCATGACTGTGCCCAACTTTTCTATCGACATGTTCGCTGAGGCCGACCAAAGCACCCTACGCGGCGTGGGGGCGGCAACACACGTCGATGCGCCGTCTACCTGCGCCGAGCGGCGGCAAATGTGCCCAAAACCACGTGATTCCGGGGCCCGCGGAGGCTGTTCGCGGGCCTCTGCGGGCGCGTGCTTGACTGGCAGCATGGCCCGCACACCCACCTTGGCCCGTCGGTTGTTCGAGCGATACGAACCCGTGCACGCGATCACGTACTTTGCGCCCGAGGCGCGCGCGGCGGCCGTCGACCTCGGCTACCGCAGCTTCTGGAGCGGCTACTTCGTCACCCGGTCAGCGCCCCTGGGCCCGGTGCCGCCGCAGGTCGTCGAGGCGATCTTCTACAACTTCGCCGCCCACCGCGTCGCGAAGTCGCTGGCCGGAGCGTGGGACATCGCGACGCCTCAACAGGCGCTCGCGGCCAGGGAAGCGGGAGCGGTCGCCGCATTGCGCCGCTACGGCCTCACCGCCGACGACAACCTGCGCACTGCCGCCGATCTGCTCGGGCGGGTCGCACGGGGTGCGGCTGTCGACGGCCGGCCGTTGTTCGCCGCCCTGTCCGCGGTGCAGTGGCCCGACGAGCCGGTGGCTGCGCTGTGGCACGCGGCGACCCTGTTGCGCGAACAGCGGGGCGACGCCCATGTGGCCGCTCTCGTGGCGGCCGGCATCACCGGCCGTGAATCCAACGTGCTGCACGTCGCGGCGGGCCGCACCACCCGGGACAAGGTCGTGTCCACGCGCGACTACGACGACGCCGAGTGGGACGCCGTCACCGCGCGGCTGGCGGCGCGGAGCCTGGTGACGGCAGACGGCTCGTTGACCGACGCGGGACGCGAGCTGAAGAACGACATCGAGTACCGCACCGACGCGGCCGCGCTGGCGACGCTCGACGTGCTGAGCGACGCCGAGGTCGAGATGCTGTTCCAGGCGCTGACCCCGATCGCCCGGATGGTGGTCGCCGGCGGCGATCTGCCGGCCATCACCCCGATGGCGTTGCAGCACAGCGATCTCGACGATCCCAGCGCACACCTGGGCTAGGCGGCCAGGGCACCGCGCTTGCGCAGCAGCGGCAGCACGCCTTCGGCGAACCAGTAGGCCTCTTCGAGGTGTGGGTAGCCGGACAGGATGAACTCGTCGAACCCCAGGTCGTGGTACTCGGAGATCAGCGCGGCGACTTCTTCATGGCTACCGACGAGTGCAGTCCCGGCGCCACCGCGGACCAGACCGACACCGGCCCAGAGGTTCGGGTAGACCTCGAGGTGGTCGAGCCGTCCACCGTGCAGCGCGGTCATGCGCCGTTGCCCCTCGGATTCGGAATTGGCATGCAGTGCTGTGGCTTTGGCGATCTGTTCGGGCGTCAACTCAGCCAGCAGAGAATTGGCGACGGCCCAGGCGGCTGCGGAGGTGTCGCGGGTGATGGTGTGCAGCCGGATGCCGAACCGCAGGGTGCGTCCGCGGGCCTTGGCCAGTTCGCGTACCTGTGCGATCTTCGCGGCCGCGGCGGCCGGCGGTTCACCCCACGTCAGATAGACGTCGACATGCTCCGCCGCGATGGGCAGCGCGGCCGGTGACGATCCACCGAAGTACAGCTGCGGCAACGGGTTCGGTGGTTCGGAGACGCGGGCATCGGTGACGGAGTAGTGCCTGCCGCGGTAGTCCACGGGGCCGCCGCGCCAGACGTCGCGCACGATCTCGAGGAATTCACCGGTGCGTTCGTACCGCTGATCGTGGCTGAGCCAGTCGCCGAAGCGGCGCTGCTCGACATCGTCGCCGCCGCTGACGATGTTGAGCAGCAGCCGTCCTCCGGAGAATCGCTGGAAAGTCGCTGCCTGCTGCGCGGCCAGGGTGGGCGGCACCAGACCGGGCCGGAAGGCGACCAGGAACTTGAGTCGTTCGGTCTGCTCGAGCAGGGCTGCCGACGTCAACCAGGCGTCCTCACACCAGGTTCCGGTCGGGGTCAGCACCCCCTCGTACCCGAGCCGGTCGGCGGCGCGGGCCACTTCACCGAGGTAGCGCAGGCTGGGCTTGCGGTATCCCGCGGGGACCGTGTGGTGCGATGACGCGTGCGACGCGCCGACGATCGAGCGACTGTCACCGTTTGTGGGCAGAAACCAGAAGAACTTGGCGGACAAGACGATCCTCCTATTTTGCGGTGGTCCAGAACTGTGACAACTGATCGCCGAACCGGTTGTCGACGAACTGCGAAAAGGCGGTTTTGTGGTCGATCTGTCCGGATTGTGTGAACGCGTCGGCGAGCTGCTGCTCAGAGGCGATCACCGCATCGTTGATGGGAATGGGCAGCCGCAGGCTCCGAGACTGCGCGACACGGGCCACCTGCGGATCGATTCCGATTGCGGCAGCGTACTTTTGGTACCACTCGTCGGGGTGGTCCTTGGCCCAGAGCGAGGCCCGCGCCACCCGTTGGACGAAGTCGGCCAGCGCGCTGTTGCGTTTGGCGTCCTGCAGCGCGGCCACCGAGGCGATGCCGAATCCGTAGCCGTTGGTGACGCTTTCGGCGGTGACGACGGTACGGACCTTGAGCTGGTTCTGGGCCAGGGCCGTGTACGGATCCCAGATGGCCCAGGCATCGGCCTGCCCCTGGCTCAGTGCGGTGAAGGCGTCGGCCGGCTGCAGGAACACCAGCTGGATGTCCTTGACCGTCAGGCCGGCCTTCTGCAGCTGAAGCAACAGATGGCCGTGTGCCGAGCTGCCCTTGCCGACGACGACCTTCTTCCCGCGGAGGTCGGCCACGGTATGCACCGCTGAGCCGGCGGGGGTGAGGATCTGGTCACCGGCCGCGCTGTTCGAATAGGCCGAAATGACGCGGATTTTCGCGTCTGCCGCAGCGCCGAAGATCGGCGGCGTGTTCCCGGTGACGGCGAAGTCGATCTTGCCCGCGGTAGCCGCTTCGACCTGGGGCGGTCCGGAGGTGAACGTCGAGAACTGCACCTTGTAGGGCACGTTGTCGAGCTCCCCGGCGGCCCGGAGCAACGACTCGGTACCGCCCTTCTGATCACCCACCTGCAGCGTCAGTCCGGACAGGTCCGCTGCCGGAACTGTCTGGGGCACAGCCACTTCGTTCTTGGTGTCGCGGCTGGAGACACAGGCGGTGAGCAGTGCTCCGGCGGCCAGGATGGAGAGCAGCCGTGCTGCCCGGGAATGCGTCACAGTCTTCTCCTGTCAGACACCGAGCCGCGTCAGTAGCTCGGTGCGGTAGTCGTCGGTGCGTTGGTCGCGCTGACCGTGTGGTTGTCGGGGATTCGCGATCGGCAGGGTGTGCGCCACCCGTCCGTTCTCCAGCACGACGATGGTGTCGGCCAGTGCGATGGCCTCGTCCACGTCATGCGTGACCAGGAGCACCCCGAAGTTGTGCTGGCGCCAGAGGTTCAGCAGCAGGCGGTGCATCGACAGTCGGGTGAGGGCGTCGAGCGCGCCGAAGGGCTCGTCGAGTAACAGCAGTTGGGGCTCCGCCACCAGCGCGCGGGCCAGGGACACCCGCTGCGCCTGACCACCGGACAGGGTCAGCGGCCACGCCTGCGCCTTGTCTGCCAGGCCCACCTCGTCCAGGGCCTGGTCGGCGCGGGAAAGCGCCTCGGCGCGAGACAATTTGGCGCGGGTCAGGCCGTATCGGACATTGTCGCGAACGGACCGCCACGGGAACAGCCGGGGTTCCTGGAAGGCGACGGCCGGCGCGCCCTGTACCTCGCGCTCGCCCTGGAAATCACCGGCGATGCCGGAAAGCACCCGCAGTATCGTCGATTTTCCGGAACCGCTGCGCCCGACGAGCGCGACGATCTCGCCGCGCTTCACGCGGAGGCTGACCTCGTCGAGCACCCGATTGGCGCCGTACCACTTGGATACCGAACGCAACTCCGCTGCGGGCGGTTCCGATACCACCGGCGGTTCCACGGGTACTTCGTAAAGTGCTGTCACAGGGTGCCTTTCAGACGCGGTAGCGCAAAGCACGGCGCTCCAGAATCCGCACCAGTGCGTCGGTGATGATGCCGAGCAGCGCGTAGACGACGAGGCCGAAGATGATCACGTCGATGCGGAGGAAGTCGCGCGCGTTGTTGATGAGGTAGCCGACACCTGAGTCGGCGTTGATCTGCTCGGCGACGATGAGCGTGAGCCACGAGATGGCAAGCGATTGCCGCAGGCCCACCAGTACCTGGGGTGCGGCGCTGGGGATGACGACGGTCCGCAGCCGTTGCAGGGGCGAAAAGCCGAGTACGGCAGCCGTTTCGAAGAGCTTGGGGTCGACCTGGCAGATGGCCGACGAGGTATTGAGGTAGAGCGGGAACGCCGCACCCAACGCGACCATGAGCACCTTGGGCAGCTCGCCGATGCCGAACCAGACGATGAACAGCGGGATCAGGCCGAGGTGCGGGAGCGCCCGGATCATCTGCATCGTCGGATCGACCGTGGCGTCGGCCCACCTCGAGAACCCCACGAGGGCGCCGAGAGCGGCGCCGATGACGCCGCCGAGGAGCAGGCCCTCGGCGGCGCGGATGCCGGAGATGCGCAGCGCTTCGGCGAGTTGACCGTTGCCGATCAGCTCGATGCCTGCCTCTGCGATGGTCTGGGGTGCCGGCAGGACCGCGGGATCGATGAGGCCCCACGCGCTGCCGGCCTGCCACAGGATGAGTACCGCCAGCGGTGACAGCCAGCGGATGATTTCCCAGCGCCGGGCATGGACGCGGCTGCGCCAGGAAACCGCCTGCACCGCTGCAGGTTCGGTTCCGGGGGCCGCGCCGGCCACCGGGGCCTCGCGGGTGGTCATCACGCTCCTCACGTCGACGGCTATCGGTCAGGCGCGCACGCCATGACACCGAACGTAGGAGGCCGGGCGCGGCACGTGAAGAATTACCGTCGCCCTGATTCCACGGGAACGGGGGCGGTCGACCGCCGGCAGTGCCGTTTGCAGCATGCCAGGTCGCCAAGACGATCACGCATGGATCTCAGACGAAAGCGCATTGATCGTCGCGTTCGGTGACTCTACGTTTTGAGCTATGAAGACAGTGCTGATCACGGGTTGTTCGTCGGGCTACGGGCTGGAGATCGCCCGGCACTTCCATGCGCAAGGCTGGAATGTCGTCGCGACCATGAGAACGCCACGGCCCGAACTACTTCCGGACTCGGACCGAATCAGGGTGCTGGCGCTCGACGTCACGGATCCGCAGAGCATCGCCGGCGCCATCGCAGCCGCCGGTCCGATCGACGTGCTGGTCAACAATGCCGGCGTCGGGGTGGTGGGCGCGTTCGAGGCCACCCCGATGGCGACGACACGGGAGGTATTCGAGACCAACACCTTTGGCGTCATAGCCATGACGCAGGCCGTTGTCCCGCAATTCCGTGAACGGCGGTCCGGTGTCATCGTGAACGTGACCTCCAGTGCGACCTTGGCGCCGATGCCGCTGGCAGCGGTGTACACCGCGAGCAAGGCGGCGATCGAAGGTTTCACCGGCTCGCTGGCATTGGAGCTCGAATTCTTCGGAGTGGCTGCCAAACTCGTCGAGCCGGGCTATGGACCGGGCACCAATTTCGCCGCCAACGGCGCCGACCGGATGGACGGCCTGCTGCCTCCCGAGTACCTGGAGTTCGCGGGACCGGTCATGGCCGCGTTCGGCGACGTCGACGTGTTCACAACGGCGTCCGACGTGGCCGAGGTCGTCTACCAGGCCGCGACCGATACGTCGGGCCGGCTGCGGTTCGCGGCGGGCCCGGACGCGCTGGCCCTCGTCGCCGCGCACAGCGAATAGACACGTACTCGTCCGGTCGCGGGTACCGTGTCGAAATGGCAACGGACCCGCTCGATTTCATCGTCGCGCTGTTGCGGTGCCGGGCGGTGCGGTCGAAGATCGTGGCCGGTGGCGGTCAATGGAGCGTCCGCAAGCCGCGCTATACCGATCCGTCCTTCTGCGTGATGCTCGAAGGCGCATGCTGGTTCTGTCCCGAGGACGGCGACGCGATCGAACTCCGCGCGGGTGACTTTCTGCTGTTGCCGGAGACGCCGAGTTTCGTCCTGGCCAGCGACCTCGACTTGCCCGCGACGGACACGGCGATCGATCTCGACCGCGATGCCACCTACGGTGATGGCGCGCCGAGCATGCGCATGCTGGGTGGGTATTTCCAATTCGACAGGGCGAACGCCGAACTCGTGGCACGGCTGTTGCCGGCGGCGATTCTGATCAGGCGCGACGAACCCGGCGCGTCCCGGCTGGGCCGCATCGTCGAGTTGATCGCCGAGGAGGCCGACGAGCAGAACCGGTGTCGGGACCTCATTCTCGAGCGCCTGGTCGAGGTGTTGCTCATCGAGACGTGGCGGTTCGAGACCGAACACGCCGCCGTGGAGCGGGGGTTGCTCGGGGGGCTGGCTGATCCGGCACTCACGCACGCGCTCCGGGCGATGCATGCCGATCTGGCCGGCCAGTGGACGGTCGAGAAGCTGGCGCGCACGGCGGGGATGTCCCGCGCGGTTTTCGCTGAGCGCTTCTCCCGCACCGTCGGGATGCCGCCGCTGCAGTACCTCACCGAATGGCGCGTCGCACGGGCCAAGGAGCTACTGCTCGGTGAGCGGCCGTCGATGTCGGCGGTCGCCACCCGGGTCGGGTACGGCTCAGCGAGCGCCTTCAGTGCCGCCTTCACGCGCGTGGTGAGGTGCTCGCCGGCCGAGTTCGCCCGGCAGGACCGTCAACGCGCGTAACCGGGGCACATCGAAAAGGCTTCAGAGTCGGTACATTTCGCGTGCCATCGCGGCTTCCTCGAACGACGCCTCCCGGCGTGGTGGGTAGTAGTCGGCACGATGCTGAGGCCAATGGGTGCGGCCCTGGACCCAGGTGCCGGCGGCCGAGACCGCTTCGGCGACCTGCTGAGCGCTGTGGCGCAACCAATCCCGCATCATCTCCGCGGGGGCCGGAACGTGTGCGTGTGTCATGCGTTCGACGCTACGAATCAGCTGGGCGGCGGACATCGGGCTCGAGGCTGATCTTGATGTCCGCCCGCGGTAGGAGGCGGTAGGGGTCAGCATCCGACTCAGGGACCGACGAAATCCTCCAGCGCAGACTCGATTTCGTGCGCCAACCGTTGCGGCGCTGCAGCGTCTCCGTGGATCAGATCACGTAGTGCGCGGTGAAACAGGCCGTCCGCGGTCGCGTAGACGATGGCGGGCGTGATGATGACGACGGACTCGCAGAGTTCGGCGTAGGCGATCACGGCCTTCCAGGTGAGCGCGGCAAGGCTGTCGTCGATCTCGTTGATGCTTGCGGCGAAGCGGTCGTCGAAGAGCGCTTGCGTGCGCAGGTCGTACCAGAGCCGGTGCATGGCGGCCGACTCGCGCAGTGAGTTGCTGAGGGCGCTGCTGATGCGGGTCTTGAGTTCCGGCCCGGAACTGCCGTCGATGACGATGGAGTTGTAGCGGTCGATGAAGTGGTTCTTGTACTGCCGCACGCAGCACATGACGAGGTCGTCTTTGTCGTCGAAGTAGTAGTGCAGAACGCCGAGCGATATCTCGCAATGCTGGGCGAGCTCCCGCATGCTGGCGCGCGCGAAGCCCAGTTCAGCAAGTCCGCTGGTGGCTTGGGTGGCCAGCTCCTGACGGCGCGCAGCGAACTTTTGCCCACGCGCGCCCGCCAGTCGGCCTGCAACGCGGCTCGAAGGGGTATCCACAGGGCTCCAGTGGCAGATGAGGTGTCAGTGAACTGGCGGGGAATACCAAGTCTATTCCTCCGATCAGGTACTTCTGCCCCGGGGTGGCAAAGTTTGGACGATCGTCTTGAAATGCCTCCAAAGAATGGCGCAGGTCGCTATCATGCTCCGCGAGTACTCGAAATTCGACGGAAATGGTGCCGATGAGCGAACAACAAGCAGCGGCGGACTCTGCTGCGGACGACAGGTTGGCGTGGTTGCGGAAGTCGGTCGCGGAAGGGCAGCCGGGAGCGGTTGATTCGGCGTGGAGCTGGATCGTCGAGCTGTCCAAGCTGGCGGACAACGACTCCGATGCTGCCGAAGCGCAGCTCAACGATCTTTTCCGGCTGGGTACGCCGCCGGTCGATCTGGACGGCCCGACGGAGGGCATTCTCGTCATGACGACGACGAACCCTGCGCTCGATACCGTGACGCGGGCTGTTACGGCCCTGTGGATGCCGTGGCAGGGCAAGCGCTTCGATTCGGAGGCCGGCACCGGCGACAATCGGCTGACCAAGAGCACTGGCCTGGTTGGCAAGCTGCTGTGGCCGCTGTATTCGATGCGTGATGCCGAATCCGGCAAACTCGCCTTCGACTTCGCGACCTACGTGGAAGCCGGTAAGGACGACCCCGATCGTCAGGTCATGGTCATCGATTACGCCAACGTTGAATCGAACCCGCGCCTGGTGATCCGGAGCATCCGGGACGAACTGGTGCAGCTCGTGCCCGGTGTCTACCTCGGCAAGATTCTGTTCAACACCGGCTCCGACAAGTACAGCAAGATCGGCTACTTCGCATTGCGCACGCCGCGCTGACAGACCTCGCGTTCACAGCCCACCTAAACGACTAACTCGAAAAAGAAACGGCAACAACATGACTGAGTGGCACGAATACCCGTCTCTGCTCCTGCAGCTGAACGCTCTCACCAAGGCTCGCGATGACCTTCGCGCGCACAATCTGTACGAGAGCTACGGGATGCGTCCTGCCGATGACCTCGGCCAGCCCACCGAAGAAGTGCGTCGGGCCCGTCAGCCTGACGGCACCTGGAACGACCTCGCGGATCCGCACATGGGTGCCAAGGGCACCGGCTTCGGACGCAACGTGCCGCTGTCGATGACCGTCACCGACGTCAAGCGTCTGCTCAAGCCGGACCCGCGCGTCATCAGCCGCAAGCTGATGGCCCGCGACGACTTCAAGCCGGCCGGCATCATCAACGCGCTGGCCGCTGCATGGCTGCAGTTCGAGAACCACAACTGGTTCTTCCATGGCGACGGTGTGCCCGACAAGACCATCGACATCCCGCTGAGCGCCGATGATCAGTTCCCCGAGAACCCGATGAAGATCCGGTGCACCATCCCGCTGCGGGGCGAGATAGCGGATGGTTGTCCCGCACCGGTTTTCGCGAACGCAGAGACGCACTGGTGGGACGGCTCGCAGGTCTACGGCAGCGGCAAGGAGCGCCAGTCGCAGGTCCGCACCTTCGTCGACGGCAAGGTGAAGGTCGACCCGAACGGGCGTCTTCCCGAGAGCGACATCAAGGGCATCGACCTGACCGGTATGCAGGAGAACTACTGGGTCGGCACCGGTCTGCTGCACACCATGTTCGCGCGTGAGCACAACGCCGTCTGCGATGCCCTGAAGAAGGCCTACCCGAGCTTCGATGATCAGCGGCTCTTCGAGGTCGGCGTCCTCGTCGTCTCTGCGCTGATCGCCAAGATCCACACCGTGGAGTGGACGCCGTGCGTGCTGCGCCACCCGGCGCTGCAGATCGGCATGAACGCGAACTGGTATGGCGCACTGGGAGAGACGTTCCAGGAGAAGTTCGGCCGGATCAGTGACAACGAGGCGATCTCGGGCATCATCGGGTCACCGACGGATCACCACACCGCGCCGTTCTCGCTGACCGAGGAGTTCGTGTCGGTCTACCGCATGCACCCGCTGATCCCGGACGACTGGAACTTCTTCTCGCTGGAGTCCGGTGAGCACCTGGTCAAGGCGGACTTCACCCAGCTGCAGGGTGCCTACACACGCGGCTTCATGGACAAGATCCAGATGGGCGACATGTGGTACTCGTTCGGCCTGGCCAGCGCCGGTGCCGTCTGCCTGCACAACTACCCGAACGCGCTGCGCAACCTCACCCGGGTCGACGGTCAGGTCACCGACCTCGCCACCCTCGACATCGTGCGTGACCGCGAGCGAGGTGTGCCGCGCTACAACGACTTCCGTGAGGCACTGCGGATGCCGCGCCGCAAGACCATCGACGACATCACCCCGAACAAGCAGTGGGCCCGGGAGATCAACGAGGTCTACAACGGCGACGTCGACGCCGTCGACCTCCAGATCGGTATGCAGGCCGAGCAGCCGCCGAAGGGATTCGGCTTCTCGGACACCGCTTTCCGGATCTTCATCCTGATGGCGTCACGCCGGCTCAAGAGCGACCGGTTCTTCACCAACGACTTCAAGCCCGAGGTGTACACCCAGGTCGGGTTCGACTGGGTGAACAACAACACCATGAAGGACGTCATGCTGCGGCACTACCCGGAGCTGGAGCCGGTGATCGGTGACGTCGAGCGGGTGTTCGCGCCGTGGCCGAAGCTGGGTGCGCCGGTGCCGGGGAAGAAGAACCCCGTGGTGCAGCTGGCCGACTCGGTCCGCGCTTACCTGCCCTGGGGCTGACGCGCGATGGCCGAGGATTTCCCGCACGCATCCATCGTCGAAGGCGTTCGGTTCACCGCTCAGATCGGTGTGCCGAATGTCCTTCTGGGACTGTTCAACAAGCGAGAGTTGCCCACCCGCATCGCCTCGGGCCTGAGTTCGGACTACCTGGGATACCAGCTGGTCGAGGGCATGGTGCGCAGCTACGGCCCCGGACCGTTCTACGTCCGGGTCGTCGCCGACGAGGCGCTGCTGGTGCACCACCCGGACGACCTGAAGTTCGTGTTGGGCGGCTCGCCCGACCCGTTCGCCTCTGACCCGAAGCCCAAGCGGGAGGGCATGGCGGCGTTCCAGCCGGACGCGCTGACCATCTCCCGTGGGCAGCCGTGGGAGGACCGGCGTCGCTTCGCCGAAGCGGTGCTGGACACCGGGCATCCGGTCCACCGGTTGGCGCAGGCGTTCGTGGAGAAGGTCGTGCAGACGGTGGAGGGTCTCGGCTCCGGGGCGCTGAAGTGGTCCGATTGGAACGCGGCATTCCAGCGGCTGACCCGGTGTATCGTCTTCGGCGACAAGGCGGCCGACGACACCCGGCTCACCTCGCAGCTGAGCGAACTGATGTCCGCGGGCAACGGGATGCCGGGAGAGCCGGCGCCGGGATATCCGGAGTTCGTCTCTCACATCGAGTCCTACCTGAAGGATCCGGAGCCGGGCAGTCTGGCCGCGCTCATCGCGGAGACCACCGCGCCGGAGACCGCGAGCCCTGCGAGCCAGGTGATCCACTGGTTGTTCGCGATGGGGGACACCCTGGCTGCCAACGCATTCCGCACGCTGGCGGTGCTGTCGACGCACCCCGAGCACCTGCGCGAGGTCCGGGCGGAGATGGAGTCGGCCGACATCGGCTCGGGACAGGGCATCGCGTCGCTGAAGTATCTCGGCGGGTGCCTGCTCGACACCATGCGGCTGTGGCCGACGACCGGATTGTTCGGCCGGGTCGCCACCCGGGACATCGAGTTCCCCAGTGGGGCAGTGCTGCCCGAAGGCAAGCAGGTCCTCATCTACAACGTGTTCAACCACCGGAACCGCGACAGGATCCCCTACGCCGACCGGTTTTCGCCAGGTGAATGGGTCAGCGGTGATGCCGGGAGTGACTGGTCGTACAACTTCTTCAGCCACGGTCCGCAGGGCTGCCCGGGCGCCGGCTTGTCGGTTTTCCTCGGTCAGGCCTTCCTGGCGCACGTGTTGAACGGGTCCACACCGGTGCTGCGCGGGGCTACGCTGAACCCGCAGAAGTCACTGCCGCACAGTGTCGATCTGTACGGCATCAGCATCGAACGCTAGATGGGACCCTTGTGACGACGACCGCCGAACATCTGCGCTACGCCCTTGACGGGCGGTGGCGTGAGGTGAAAGACCGTATTCGGCAGGAACTTTCCGCTGAACTGTTCAAGCCGCACTACACCCCGGACACTGCGGTGGCCCGGGCCAAGGTCACCGAGCAGATGAAGTACATGGCGTCGCGCGGCGCCGCCGAGGACGCCTTCGCCAAGGGTCACGGCGGCAACGGCGATGCGGGCGCCACCATCGCCCGCATCGAGATGCTGGCCATGAGCGACCTGTCGCTGATGGTCAAGGCCGGGGTGCAGTGGGGTCTGTTCGGCGGTGCGATCGACAACCTGGGTACCGAACGCCACCACGAGGCCTACGTGCGCAAGGCCATCGATCTGGATCTGGTCGGTTGCTTCGGCATGACGGAGACCGGGCACGGCAGCGACGTGCAGTCCCTGGAGACGACAGCCACCTACGATCCGGCCACCCAAGAGTTCGTCATCGATTCTCCGACCCCTACGGCGCGCAAGGATTACATCGGCGGCGCTGCTGAATCTGCCCAGGTATCAGCGGTTTTCGCACAGCTGATCACGGGCGGCGAGAGCCAGGGCGTGCATTGCTTCATGGTGCCGCTGCGCGACGAGTACGGCAACGACCTACCGGGCGTCCGCACCTCGGACTGTCACTACAAGGGCGGACTGCCCGGTGTCGACAACGGTCGCATTCAGTTCGACCATGTGCGCATCCCGCGGGAGAACCTGCTGAACCGCTACGGCGATGTCGCCGCGGACGGGACCTATTCGTCGCCCATCGACAACCCCAACCGGCGGTTCTTCACCATGCTGGGCACCCTGATCCGTGGACGCGTAACGGTCGGCGGCAGTGCCGCGGCCGCCGCCCGCGTCGCGCTGGATATCGCGACGCGATATGCGTTGCAGCGCAGGCAGTTCGAGGCGCCGAAGACGGACGACGAAGTCCTGATCATGGACTACCTGGTGCACCAGCGTCGGCTGCTGCCGCTGATCGCGAAGTCCTATGCACTGCAGTTCGCGCAGAACGAGTTGGTGGCGGACCTGCACGATCTGACCGAGGAAGCCGAACCCGACGGTGAGGTGCAGCGTGAGCTCGAGGCGCGCGCCGCCGGTCTGAAGGCCGCGGCGACGTGGCACGCCACCAAAGCCATCCAGGAGTGCCGCGAAGCCTGCGGCGGCGCAGGGTATCTGGCGGAGAACCGGCTCATCGCGCTCAAGGCGGACACGGATGTCTTCACCACCTTCGAAGGTGACAACCACGTCTTGACGCAGTTGGTGGCCAAGCACCTGCTCACCGAGTACGCCGACGACATCAAGGGCATGAGCCCGTTCGAGTGGGTGAAGTTCGCGACCAGCACGGCCCGGGAGCGGGTGCGCCGGAGCACCGGCACCGAGACCATCCTGCAGAACCTCCTCGACACTCGCCAGGACAACGAGGAAGAGGGCAGCCTCTTCAACCGCGGCACCCAGGCGAAGATGTTCGAGGACCGGGCCGACTATCTGCTGTCGACGGTCGCCCGCCGCCTGCAGGCCAACTCCAAGGAGATGAGCCCGTTCGAGGCGTTCAACTCCGTGCAGGACCACGTGCTGCACGCGGCGTCGGCGCACATCGACCGCATCGTGTTCGAGTCGTTCGCCGCCGGTATCGACGCGTGCACGGATCCCGAGGCCCGCGAAATCTTCGGCCTCGTGTGCGATCTGTATGCGCTGTCGGTGATCGAAGAAGACAAGGCCTGGTACATCGAGCACCGCTTCCTGTCCATGGACCGGGCGAAGGCCGTCACCGCCGGCATCAACGACCGCTGCCGCAAGCTGCGGCCGTACGCCGAGGTGTTGGTCGACGGGTTCGGGATTCCCGAGCAGCTGCGCTACGCGGAGATGCTGCATCCGGAGCGCATCCCGGATATCTGAAAAAGTGTCCCGTTTGCGATGACTGAGCACTCCTAGTCAGTGAACGGTGCCCACGAGGGCTCCGACCTGCCAAGGAGAACATCATGACCGCTGTATCTGTCCGCCGTCGCTCAGCCGTCGCAGCTGCGCTCGTCGCCGCCGGAGCCGTCGCCGGCGCACTTGGCGCGGCGAGCCCGGCGAACGCTGGAGTCAACAGGTACCTCGCCATCGCGTTCTCACCGGCGACAGGGCAGTGGGGTTACACACAGAGCCTGTTGGACGCGAACCAGGCCAAGTTCGACGCGGTGGGTTACTGCCTCAACAAGGGCGGGACCGACTGCCGGATCGTGGTGTGGGGCGACAACGAGTGCGCCGCACTCGCGACGAGTCCCAACCCGTTCAACCACAGCCTCATGTGGGGCACAGGTGTGGCCCAGACGCAGAAGGAGGCCGAGACGAAAGCCCGGCTGTCGACGTCGTTCGGCGCGACCGTCGTCCTGTCGTTCTGCTCACTCGGCACCGAGCACTGACACGGGCGGGGTAGCGTCGTCCAATACGGTTGCGGACGGCGAAAGGGACCCGCCATGGATCTGAAGAAGAAGGCGGCGCTTTTCGCGGCGGCAGGCGCGGCTGCGGGAATTCTCGTCGCACCGGCGGCACACGCCGACATCTGCGACCCGTCGGCCACCGTCTGTCAGGGCAGTGAGGTCGGCGGCGAAACGTCGGTGCCGGCCGCTTCGCCGTCGGTCATCGCGGACAACGAGGAGTTCCCGTTCGGCGACGATGAGTGGTACCTCTACCCCGGCGGCGTCATCAACCGTGGAGGCGGCGGAGGCGGCGGGCACCGTTAGGTCGAGTGCTGCTCTCCCTTGGCATGTCTGGCCGGGAGCCGGCAACTTTCCTTGACCGTCAACGAAAGTTGACGACTCCAGATCGAACGTGTCGACGGAGAGCCGACGCGCTGGTCGAGCTCACGGTGCATCGCCGGTGCTCGATACCTTCTCGGCCAGGGCGGCGAGTTTGTCGTCCAGAATCAGTGCCGCGGCGTGCAGCGGTGGGTTGTCGTCGACAACCATCAGCGACGACGGCTTGACGTAGGTCAGGGCGCTCCGGTTGTCGTCGACTTCCGTCAGCAGGACCTCGACGGGAGCGAACAGCCCGGCCGTCAGGTCGTGTCTGATCATGGTGATTGCGATGAGCGGATTGCCGAGGATGACGCGCAAGGCCTTCCGGTCTACTCCCGCAGTGCTGAGCCACGAGGTGTGGTCGATCAGGTGCATCAACATGAAATCGCTGGGTCCGGCCTGGCGCTGGACGTCCGCTTCGAATGCGTTCCAGTCGCGATCTGCCAATGCTCGGAGGCCGGTTATCTGCGCGGGCTCCGCACCGATATCGGCGAGCAGATCGTCACGCAGTTCATCGAACGTCTTGTCACTGTCGAACCGCATCCGAACTCCGCTGAACGGAATCGCCTGAGCCTCACTCGTCGTCATGATCGACCTTCGCGACGTCGGTGCGATGGACCTGCGGCCGGGGCGTGTGGTCGATGTTCAAGCTGAGCAGTTCGGGGCGGCTGTAGTGTGCTTTGACGATGGTCATCTGGCGGGGTCCTATCGCTGGTGCCGCCGGGGGTGGCGGCCTGACACCTACTCTGCGCCGGGTCGAGGCCGGATGGGGAGGCCGAGATGATCCTGGTATTCGCGGGGACACGATGCAGGTCACTTTCGCAGGTTGATCGCCGAGGCCGAGCTCGTGTGTCAAATGTGTTGTGAGCTAGGCGCATAAGCTCATCGTCGGCGGGCGGCTGGCTTCTCGCCCGGCTGCTTTCGAGGGCCGAAATTTGTCGGTGCCCTCTGCGAGCAGTCCTGCTATGTGATGCCGTAACAATCGGAGGGCGGATACGCAGTTCTGCGGATGTTTGTCCCATCTGGTCCGGTCACGCTGATTACCATGAGCGACATCGTTCGACGGGTAGATGTACCGCCGTTGACCTGGAGTGATGTGGGCATGAGCGAGCTGCTGCCGGCAGGGACCGTGACACTGCTGCTGGCAGACGTCGAGGGTTCGACGCGACTGTGGGAGACCCAGCCCGAGGAGATGACCGCCGCGCTGGCGCGGCTGGATCAAGTGGTATCCACCGCGATCGCCGCACACAACGGGGTGCGGCCGCTGGAGCAGGGCGAGGGCGACAGCTTCGTGGCAGCGTTCGCCCGAGCGAGCGATGCCGTCAAGTGTGCGCTCGATCTGCAGCGAGCCCGGCTGGCGCCAATCCGGATGCGGATCGGCATCCATACCGGGGAGGTGCAACTGCGCGACGAAAACAACTACGCGGGGCCGGCCGTCAATCGAACTGCCCGACTTCGTGATCTGGCACACGGCGGGCAGACGGTGCTGTCCGGCGCGGCGGAGGACATGGTTGTCGATCTGCTGCCCGATGGCGCATGGCTGACCGATCTGGGTACGCATCAACTACGTGATCTTCTGCGGCCCGAACGGGTGGTGCAGTTGTGTCATCCAGATCTCCGCAACGAGTTTCCGCCGCTGCGCACAGTGAATAATATTGGCACACAAGGCCTTCCGGTGGAGTTTACGACGTTCGTCGGCCGGCGAGAGCAGCTCATCGAAGTGTGTCAGCTGGTGGTGAACAACCGGCTGGTGACGTTGACCGGTACGGGCGGCGTGGGTAAGACCCGGATGGCTGTTCAGGTGGCCACCCGCGTCGCCGACGATCTGGGCGGGCTGTGGTGCGTCGACCTGGCCCCGATCACCGAGCCCGATCTTGCGGCCTCGTCGGTCGCACGGGCGGTGGGCCTGCTGGACCAACCGGGCCGCACACCGGCCGATTCCGTGGTGCGATTTCTCTCCCGCCGTCGAGGGGTGCTGGTCCTCGACAACTGCGAACATCTCCTGAACGCCACGGCGGCACTGGTTGTCGACATCACGCGGACCTGCACTGCGATAAAAGTTTTGACCACCAGCCGCGAACCACTCGGGGTCGCCGGTGAAGTGACGTGGCGCGTGCCGTCGCTGTCGTTGACCGACGAGTCGGTGCAGCTGTTCGCTGACCGGGCGCGGGCCGTGCGGCCGGATTTCCTTGTCACCGAACGGAATTCCACCGTTGTTGGCGAGATCTGCACACGCCTGGATGGTCTGCCGCTGGCGATCGAACTCGCCGCGGCGCGGGTTCGGGCCCTGGCACCGGAAGAGATCCTGGACGGCTTGCACGACCGGTTCCGGCTGTTGACCGGCGGAGCACACACGGCGGTCCGACGCCAGCAGACGTTGCTGGCGTCGGTGGAGTGGTCCCATGCGATGTTGACTGAGCCCGAACAGATCCTGCTCCGTCGGCTGGCCGTGTTCGTGGGCGGATTCGACCTGGACGCCGCGCGATCCGTCTGTGCCGACGCCGGTGTCGAGAGTTATCAGGTCTTGGACGAACTCACTTTGCTCGTCGACAAATCACTGGTGATCGCCGAGAACACGGGCAGCCGCACGCGGTACCGCCTGCTGGAGACGGTCCGTCAGTACGCGCTCGAAAAGCTGGGCGGCTCAGGTGAATCCGATGAGGTGCGTAATCGGCATCGTGACCACTACTCGGGTCTCGCATCGCAATTGGATGCGTCGACCGGTGCCGGCTACGACCAGCGGCTGCATGATGTGGAGATCGAGTTCGACAACCTGCGGGCCGCATTCGCCTGGAGTCGGGAAAGTCAGGCCATCGACACGGCTCTGATTCTCGTGTCGGAAATGCAGCCGTTTTGGTTGGGGCGCGGCCGTGTTGGTGAGGGGCTGGCTTGGTTCGATGCGATTCTCCGCGACGGTGCCGCTGACCACGGCGCGGTGACGCCGTCGGTACGGGCCTTGGCATACGCGTCCTGTGCTTTCTTGAAAGCGTGGCTTGGTGGTGTAGGCCTCATTGATTCGATCGAGTTGGCGACGAAGTCGCTGGACCTCGCCCAGCAGGTGGGGGACCGTGCGCTGATGGTGCGGGCACTCATCGCCTGCGGTTGCGCTAGCGGCTATCACCCGGGGGCCACCCGGCAGTATCTTGCCGAGGCACTCGAGTTGGCACACGAACTTGGCGACGAATGGCGGGTCGGGCAGATTCTCGCGTGGCGTGCCCTTGGCGCATTTCTGACCAGCAACCCGCTTGTGGTGCGAGCTGCTGCGATCGAAGCACGGCAGGTCGCCGAAACCGTCGGCGACCACGTCTCAGTCCGCCAGTGTCGATTGTGGCTGGCCTGGGCGCAGGTATGGCAGGGCGACCTGGCCACGGCTATCGACGGCCTGCGCGAACTGATCGCTGACGCTGACGCGGCGGGTGATCTCTTCACGAAAGCGATGGGGCTGGAGACCCTATGCCAGGCGTTGGTGTATCACGGCGACCTGGACGACGCGATGGTGGCAGCGCGCGAGGCGGTCGACGTCAGTGAGCCGATCGGTGGTGTCACGGAAGGTTGGAGCCATATCGTGGTGGCCTACGCGGCTCTGGCTGCAGGCGACGTCGCGACCGCCGCCGAATCAAGTCGGTTCGGCTGGCCGCTGACCACGTGGAGCCGGGAAGTCGTGGCGATCCAGCTGGCGCTGATGGCCCAGATCGCGCTGGCGAGTGGCGATACTGAATCGGCCCGTCGGTATGCCGACGACGGGGTCGCTGACGCCATTGCCTGGAGTCGTATGACTGCGTTGGCGGCACGTGCCCGAATTGCCATGGCGGAAGGCGATTTCCAGCAGGCCGAGCAGGATGCGCACGCTGCGCTGGCCTGTGGGGTCGAGTGCGAGGCCTGGTTGTTGATGACCGATGTGCTTGAGTGCCTGGCTTCGTCGGCGGCGGTTGCTGAGAGTTACCCGGAAGCTGCGCGGCTGTTCGGCGCAGCCGACGCCGTCAGGCAACGCACCGGTGAGACTCGGTACCGGATCTATCAGGATGGCTATGACGCGTCCGTTGCTGAACTTCGTGCGATCATGGGCGACGATTTCGACGTCGCATGGGATGAGGGCGCGGCGCTGTCTCTGGAGCAGGCGATCGCCTATGCCCAGCGCGGCCGCGGCGAGCGTAAGCGGCCTTCGAGCGGCTGGGCATCATTGACGCCAGCTGAGCTCGAGGTGGTGAAGCTGGCGGTCGCCGGACTGCCCAGCAAGGACATCGCCGCCCGGCTGTTCGTCTCGCCTCGGACGGTGCAGACGCACCTGACCCACATCTACGGGAAGCTCGGTGTTGCGTCGCGGGTGCAACTCGCGCAGGAGGCGGCCCGGCACGCGTGATCCGTTCGACGGCACGAGCGGCTGATCGTGGCATCTGCAGTCACACCGGCAACTTCAGCACAGGTCTCCCTGGATCACTCTCGCCGGGACCTGTCAGGTTTCCCTGACAGTCAAGGAAACCTGACGCCTCCAGATCGAATGTGTCGAGGGAGAGCCGACACGCCGACGGCGTTCATGGCACGTCGCGGGCGAAACGGTGGTCAGCGCCACTTTGGTCACTCGCACACCAACTTTGGCTCCCGATTGGCGTTTATTAACGAAATCGAACTATTTTTCTGAGGTGATTTCTTCGGCTGTTGGCGTCGTCGCCCGCTGGACCGCTCCCCTCCTGGCTGTAGCCGCCGTCGCGAGCGCCGGCCTGCCCCTCGATCCGGCGCCGCGTGCCGACGCACCGGCGATCCGCCTGGCTTCGGACGACAACCCGCTGGCCGGCCGGCCCTTCTACGCCGACCCGATCTCCAAGGCCAAGCTCGCCGCGGACCATGCCGACCCGCCCAGTGCCGAACTCACTGCCATCGCCAACACGCCGCAGGCCTACTGGCTGGATCAGGCGTTCCCGGCCTCGACCGTAGGCGGCACCGTCGCCGGGCTGGCCGGCGCCGCCAATGCAGCGGGTGCCACTCCCGTGCTGGTGCTGTACGCCATTCCGCATCGCGACTGCGGCAGCTACGCCGCCGGTGGCTTCGGGTCGGCGGACAGCTACCGGGCGTGGATCGACAGCGTTGCGGCCGGCCTGGGTGGTTCACCGGCGGCGATCATCGTCGAGCCTGACGCGCTGGCCATGGCCGACTGCCTGTCCGCCGGCCAGCGGCAGGAGCGCTTCGACCTGATCCGCTACGCCGTCGACACCCTGACTCGCGATCCCGCGGCGGCGGTGTACATCGACGGCGGGCACTCGCGGTGGGTGAGCGCCGAAACCATGGCCTCCCGTCTCAACGAGGTCGGCGTCGCCAAGGCACGCGGATTCAGTCTCAACACGACCAACTACTTCACCACCGGTGAGGAAATCGGATACGGCGAGGCGATCTCCGGGCTCACCAACGGCTCGCACTACGTCATCGACACGTCGCGCAATGGAGCCGGACCGGCCGAGGGTGACCCGATGTACTGGTGCAACCCCGACGGCCGCGCCCTCGGTGTCGCGCCCACCACCGATACCGCCGGCGCGCACGCCGACGCGTACCTCTGGGTGAAGCGCGTCGGCGAGTCTGACGGGTCGTGCGGCCGCGGCGAGCCCGGTGCGGGCACGTTCGTGAAATCGTTCGCCATCGACCTGGCTCGTAACGCGGCGCACTGATTCCGCGCGCCGCGACCCGGGTTTCGGCGTGAAGGACGATACGTTGCCGTCATGCATGGGTGTGGCCCTGACTGTGCCGACGGCGTCGATGCGATATCCCGGCGGACGGCGCTGGTCGCCTCCGTCTCCGCATTGCTCGGCAGTGCCGCGCTGGCGACATCGGCGAGCAGTTCAGCCGAGCCGCGCGGTGACGCGCTGCCGCAGAACGCTCTGATCACCCTCGGCGTGCAGGCGGGTCCGCCGCCGGTGCCGAACCGGACCGGTATCTCGTCGGCGCTCAAGATCGGCAACGACGTCTACCAAATCGACTGCGGCCTGGGCTCTTTGAATGCTTTCACCAATGCCGGCCTGAAGTTCGACCAGCTGCGCAGTCTCTTCATCACGCACCTGCACACCGACCACATCGTCGATTACTACAGCTTCTTCCTCTCCGGCGGCTACACCGCGTCACGGGGAAAGGGTGCAGTGACGGTGTACGGGCCAGGCCCCGCCGGCGGGCTCCCGCCGAGCGAGGTCGGCAATCCCAACCCGCCGACCGTCGAACCCGCCAACCCGACGCCAGGGATCGCGGCCATGACGGAAGCGCTGCACCGGGCCTTCGCCTACACCAGCAACATCTTCATCCGGGACATGGGCACCGACGACATCCAGAGTCTGGTCAGTGTGAACGAAGTCGTTGCGCCACCCGGCTCGGACTACCAGAACCGGTCACCGCGCACCGACCCCTTCCCGGTCATGACGGACGACAACGTGCGCGTCACGGCGACCCTGGTGAGCCACTACGACGTGTACCCGGCTTTCGCATTCCGCTTCGATCTGCTCAAATCCGGTGTGTCG
Organism: Mycobacterium toneyamaense; assembly: GCF_055384815.1. Lineage (NCBI taxonomy): Bacteria > Bacillati > Actinomycetota > Actinomycetes > Mycobacteriales > Mycobacteriaceae > Mycobacterium > Mycobacterium toneyamaense. The sequence continues at coordinate 5,940,802 of NZ_AP040333.1, read as the reverse complement.
GTGACCTTCTCGGGTGACACGACCAAATCGGACAATCTGATCGCTCTCGCGCACGGCACCGACATCCTGGTGCACGAGGCCCAGTTCAGCCTCGCCGACGGTGGCAACAACAGCCGGTTCCCGCCGGGGTATCTGGTCCGCTCGCACACCTCTGCCGAGCAGGTCGGTGAGGTAGCGGCGGCGGCAAATGCCAAGCATGTTGTGTTGAGCCACTATTCGCCCACCGATCTGCCCGACTCGAAGTGGCGGGACGCGATCGGCAGCCGCTATCAGGGCAAGATCGCCGTCGCGCGCGACGGTCAGGTCTTCGCCCTCTGACCTATCCTCGGCGTATGCATCTGATCGCGCTGGAAGAGCACTACGCGTGGAACCCGGCGAGCGACGGCAATGTGGTCGCGACATGGTTGGAGTCCAACAACCGCACCGGCTTCGACCGACTCTACGACCGCGGGCCGCTGCGGCTGGAGCAGATGGATGCCGCCGGCATCGACTTCCAGATCCTGTCCCTCTTCGACCCAGGCGTGCAGGAGTACGACGACGCGGTGCTTGCCGTCGACTACGCACGTCGCGCCAACGACGATCTCGCCGAGACCGTGCGGCAGTACCCCGACCGGTTCGGCGGCTTCGCCACCCTCGCGACGCAGGACCCCGATGCCGCTGCCGCTGAATTACGCAGGGCTGTCGCCGATCTCGGACTGGTGGGAGCCCTCATCAACGGCCACACCCATGGCCGCTACCTGGACGACCCCGCCTACGAGCCGCTGTTCGCCACAGCCGAGACGCTCGGTGTCCCGATCTACCTGCACCCGACCACTCCGCACCCGGCAGTGATGGAAGCCTGGTTCGCGCCATATGTCGATCAGGGGCTGCACCTGGCATCGTGGGGCTTCGCCGTCGAGGCCGGCACCCACGCACTGCGGCTGATCTACTCGGGCCTGTTCGACCGTCATCCCAACCTGCAGATGATCCTCGGCCATCTCGGAGAGATGTTGCCGTTCACAGTTTTTCGCACTGATCGGTACTACGGGCTGGGCGGCTCGGGCGACTCGCATGGCCGATTGCAGAAGCTGCCGTCGGAGTACCTGCGGGACAACTTCTACTTCACCACCAGTGGCAACTTCTCCCCGCCGGCCATGGCCTGCACGCTGGAGGTCATGGGCGCCGACCGGGTCATGTTCTCGGTGGACTACCCGATGGACGACAACGTCGACGGCGCCGACTTCCTGGCGTCGTATCCGATGGATGACGCGGACCGGCGCAAGGTCGGCTACGAAAATGCGGTGCGGCTCTTCGGCAGTCGGATACCGGGGTTCGAGGAGGGGATCAGTCCCGCGGCCGCGCCATCCAACTGAGGTTGAGTGCCTTGCCCACCTGGTTGAGTTGATTGAGGGCCTCCTCGATGCGGCGCCGCGGCACCTCGACGCGCCATTCTGGCATTCGCCCGGTCAGCTCAAGGGTCTCCGGACTGAAGTTGACGGAGGTGGGCGCGAGTTCGCGGGGCAGCTTCGGCAGCTGAATTCGATAGGCGGGCAAGCGGTTCGGCAGATGCCACCGGGCTTTGCGCACCGCGACCATCCGCGGCTTCACGAGCAATGTCGAGCCGTCGATGGTCGCGTCGACCTCGAGATGGCCGATGTCCGGCCGTTTAGCCCAACGGATTTGCGCGACACCACCGGCGTCGATGTTGCCGAGCAACTTCGGCGCGGCCCGCCCCGGCAGCGACGAAGCCTTGTCGATCATGTTGTCGAGCGCCTTGGCGGACATCTCGATGGTCAGATCCAACGGCGCAGCGACGAGCACCGGGGTGTTGCTCGGCTTGATGTGCACGTTGTGCAGGACCGCGGTGGCCTTGTCGAATTGCCAACCGTTCCAGACGATGTCGGACGCCGAGATGGAGACCTCGCCCAGCTGCCCGACCGACAGGCTACGCATGTCGAGGTCGGCATCGATCGCGGTGACCGTCAGCGTCATCTCGCCGGACTTGAGCTTGACGGTGATCCGGCGGCCGACAACCTGCTTGCGCAACGTGTCGAACAAGCTCTGGTACGCGCCGGCCGGACCGGAGGTCAGCGCGTTGCCCGCAGCCGATGTCCAGAACGACGACAAGGCGTCCAGCGTTTTGAACGCATCCATCGGCTTGAACGAGTCCCAGCTCGGGAACGAGTCCCAAGACGGAAACGGTCCGGAGTTCGCCATATCTAAATGATCGTCACTCCGTCAACCGCCACGCAGCGCGATGCCGCTGACTGGGATACCGGGTTACGCGGTGCCGAGAGACTCGCGGAACCTGCGGCCCAGTACACCGCGCGAAGCGCGGGTCCACGTGAAGCCGACATGTCCGGCGCTGACCCAGTCCACGTGCTCGGCGTGCCACGAATTGGCAAGGGCCTCAGACTGTTCGACCGGAATCAGCCGGTCCGCCTTGGCGATGAACAAGGTCCGGTCCCGTGGTGCGACGACCGTCGGCAGCGCCAACGGGGACACGACCTGGAAGACGGTCCGGGCGTCGTCCGACGCGATGACGTCGCGGTATTCCTCGGGTGGACCGTGGTGGGTCAGCAGCGCCAGCGGATCGGCGAACGGCAGCGCCGCGGCCACCGCGTCGAACCGTTCCAGACCGGCCAGCACGGTGGACAGGTAGCCACCGAGCGAGACGCCGTAGAGACCCACCGGGGCATCGGTCGTGCTGCGGATCCAGCTCACCAGCCGGCGGACGTCCCACACGGCTTGCGTGATGCCATGCAGCATCGAGGTGAGATCCAGTGACAGCAGCTGTCCGTCAGCGGACTCGCGCCGGGGGCCATGCAGCGGCGAAATGGGAAGTGCGACATTGTATCCGAGCTTGTGATGCAAGTAGTTGGCCCAGAGCACGTTCAGGTCGAAGCGCGACGAGCCCATCCCGAAGCCGTGCAGGATGACGACCCACGGGGCGGGGGAGTCGGGGCGGCGCAGCAGCCGGACGGTGACGGTGTCGTTGCGGTCATTACCGGGCCACCGGCCCGCGCCCAGCTCGAACGACCGCGCGTCGAACTCCGACGCGAAGGACATCGACTCGTGGCGGAGCGGTCCGTTGTGGGTGCTCCAGTGCAGGACGTCGGCGTCGTTCAACTTCGGCGGAGTGCGGTGGTACTTGGACGGTTTGGAGATCCAGCCGCGCCGCTTGAACAGGGCCGCGGCCTTGTCCAGGTCGGCGGCGAGCCGCTCAGGTGCGGCCTCTGCGGGCAGCTTCGGCTGGCGCAGACGCATGACAGCGAGCACCGCTTCGTCAATCGCGATGTGCGGGGCCACGGCCATGCGCTCGCTGACGTCCATGCATTCCGGACGGCTCACCATGGGTGGCTCTGGCAACTCATCGTTCCTCAGTGGGGCAGACACCATTGTCTCCTTGCTTGAAGTCGTCCCGTCCGCGGGTGCGTGCCGATGGCCATCGGCACGCACCCGCGTTCAGCTCAAACATGCTGAGCTGACGGACGATTGGCTCGTCGCCTGTTCAGTTATTGACCCATCACGTACTTGACGGTGGGGCCGGTGGTCCAGCCGCCGTCGACGGCGATCTCGGCGCCGGTGACGTACGAGGCGGCGCGGGACAGCAGGTAAGTCACGGCACCGGCGATCTCGTCTGCCTCGCCGACGCGCCCCATCGGGGTGTTGGGGTAGTTGCCCTCGCCCTGCTGGATGCCGGCCTGCGCCGTCATCGGCGTGTAGGTCATGCCGGGGTGCACGGAGTTGACCCGGATGCGGTCGGTGCCCAGTTCGACGGCCGCGATCTTGCTCAGGCCGCGCACCGCCCACTTCGAGGCACCGTAGCCGGCGGTCAGGGCCAGGCCCATCAGGCCGGCGGCCGACGAGATGTTGACGATGGAACCGCCGCCGGCGGCACGCATCGGCGCGATGACGGCCTGGATGCCGTTGAAGACGCCGACCAGGTTGACGTCGAGCACGGTGCGGAAGTGATCCAGCGGCTCGTGCTCGATGAACTGGCCGGTGGAGATCCCGGCGTTGTTCACCAGACCGGTGATCTTGCCGAACTCGGCGACGGTCAGCGCGACGGCCGCGTCCCACTGCGCGCGATCGGTGACGTCGAGGTGTGCGTACCGCGCTGCATCCCCGAGCTCGTCGGCCAGCTGCTTGCCCTCGTCGTCGAGGACGTCAGCGATGACGACCTTGCCGCCACCGGCCACGATGTGGCGCGCCATCGACGCGCCGAGCCCGCGTGAGCCACCGGTGACGATCGCCACCACGTCCGACAAGCTATCCGAATCTGCCATCTCAGCAACTTCCTTTCGACGTCCTCTGGGCATGGACCGCTGTGGCGGTCCGCCCGCGTGTGAAGGCAATCACATCTAGTCGGCGCTGACGGCGGAACTCCCACCCGGTGGGACTGCGGACTCCGGGGCCGGCTCCACCCAGCCGGCAGCGGCAAGGAGCGTGTCGAGCTCCGCCCGGGCGCCATCGAGGATCTCCCACGGGTCTTCGACCAGGTCAGGGTCGGCCTGGATACCGACATCCACGTTGCCGCCGTAGCTGAACACCGTGACGTTGATACCCATACCGACGGTCAGCGGGCCGACCGGCACGATGTGCTCGATCTTGGCGCCGGCCATGTACAGCTGGATCGGCGGGCCGGGGACGTTCGAGACGATGAGGTTGCTCGCCAGCGGTAGCTTGTCCTCCAGCTTGGCGGCGCGGAAGCCCTTGAACACCAGGTTCAGCAGCACCGGCGGCGCGAAGTCGGTCAGGCCGATGGACTGGCCGGCCTGCAGGTCCTCGGCCAGCGCCTTCGCGCTGTTCATGCCGTTGTGGATGGCCGACAGCCGCTCGACCGGATTCTCCACATCGGTGCACATGGACGCGATCATGGTGTGCACGTGGTTGCCGGGGGTCTCGTCGCCCGCGTTGCGGGTGGACATCGGCACGGTGGCCAGGACCGGGGCCTCCGGCAGCGCGTCGCGCTTGGTCAGGTAGGTGCGCAGCGCGCCGGCCACGACGCTCAGGATCACGTCGTTCAGCTTGACGCCGAGCGCGTTCTTGACGTGCTTGACCTCTGCCATCGGCAGCGACGTGTAGGCGAAGCTGCGGTGCGAGCTGAGTGCGCCGTTGAAGCTGGTCTTCGGGGCGCTCATCGGGCGCGGCGGCGGATCGTCGCGACGGAGGTGGCTGATGGTGGTCACGGCGTTGCGGACCGTCTGGCCCAGGTACTGCACGACCTTCGGCGGCGTGCTCGCGGCGCTGAGAGCGCCCTTGGCGAACAGCTCGAGGCTCGAATGACGGTTCTGCTCATCCTCGTTCGGCAGATCGACGATCGGTTTCGTGGCATCGGGAGTCACGTCGCACAGCACAGATGACAGGCCGGCGCCGGAGACGCCGTCGACGATGGAGTGGTGGGTCTTGGCGATGTAGGCGACACGGCCGCCTTCGAGGCCCTCGACGAACCAGCTCTCCCACAGCGGCTGGTTGCGGTTGAGCTGACGGGCCAGGATTTCACCGACGACGTCGGCGAGTTCTTTCGCGCCACCGGGAGCGGGCAGCGCCGCCCGGTGAATGTGGTAATCGAGCTTGAACGCCGGATCGTCGACCCACACCGGCCGGTCCAGTCCCAGCGGGACCTCTTGGATGCGGCGGCGGAACGACGGCAGGTAGGGCAGGCGGCGATCCAGGTGATCCCGCAGGTGTTCGAAGTCGAATCCCGGTGCGTCGCTGGGGTCCAGAATCATCAACCCCAGCGTGTGCTGAGGCCATTCGGTGCCCTCCATGGACAAGAACATGGCATCCATGCCGGACAAGCGCTTCACCGCGGTACTCCCCTCGTCGACCACCGAATTGTGGCGGCAATAACGTATCCACGGTTACGCGTTTTACAATTGCTACTTCCCAGTCAGCGAGATTGAAATTCGTCGTCTAGCTGCGGTTCTCCCGTATTCGGTCCACGGCTACTAGGTGAACTGAGTAAGCTGTTGCACTTTTCCTGCAATTGTCGAGAAGGCGTAAAACGGTGCCCAATTCAGGTTTTCCTCCGGTACGCCGAACTATGGCGATGGTGAAATGCTCTGTTCGAACTGGAATATATTCTCGGGGTCGTATTTGGCTTTGACGGCGCGCAGTCGGTCGACATTCATTCCCCAATACGCGTGCTCCCAGTCGGGCATGCCGGCGTTGGGGACGTTGGTGTAGGCACCAGTCATGAAGGGGCGCAACGCTTCACCGAACTCGGCGATCCACCGCAGGCAGGTCTCGGTCAGCGGGTCGTTCGGCGCGGGGGTGCCGCCGCGGATGCCCCAGCCGGCACCCGGTTCGGCGTAGAACAGCGCGTCGCGATGGGCGTACGCCGCGCCGCCGCGTGGCTCGGTCGCGGCGGCGCCGAGCAGCGCGTTGGTGAAGTAGTTGCATGCGGCCGTAGGTGCATTCGACATGTAGGCGCCGACGAGTTGCACCGCATCGGGTGGGAACGGGTCAGTCATGAACTGTGAGAGGAACTTCCAGTTCGCGGGCTCATCATGCAGCGGTATCTGAAAGCTCGCGAAGATGTCGGGCCACGCCGCGTCGGTTGCTTCGACTCGCGGCGTTCCTGTGGCCAGAATCGGTGCCAGCATCTCCAGCGCTTCGGCTTCCGAACCGGAGGCCAGAACGCTGACCATCGAAATCTCGTCGCGACGGATCTCGAGCTGACTGGTGAGGCGGTGATCCAGGAACGGCGCGCACTGCTGCCACGCCTCGAACACCCCGGGTAGGTCATCGAGTCCTGGCCACCGCGCAACCACGTAAATGACTTGTGCCAGTGCATGAATCGAGTACGTCATCGAAGTGACGACACCGAAGTTGCCGTTCCCGGCGCCGCGGAGCGCCCAGAGTAGGTCCGGGTGGTGTGTTTCGTCGGCGATGATGACGTCGACGCCGTCTTCGGAGGCGACGACGATCTCGGCCGCGACAAGGTTGTCGCAGGCCATGCCGAAAGCCCGGGTCAGTAGCCCGAAGCCGCCTCCGAGTGTCGCGCCGACCAGGCCGACGGAGCCCTCGGTTCCGGTCGGCGCCGCGAAGCCCGCCCGGCCCAGTGCCGCCACCGTCTCGGATTGGTTCAGGCCTGCGCCGACCGTCGCGGTTCGTGAATCGGCGTCGATTGCCGCTGACTTCATCTCACTGACATCGATGACCAGTCCGTCGTCGACCGTGGACCAGCCTTCCAGGCAGTGGCGTCCGCTCCGGGCCCGCACCGGCAAGCCGTGTTCCCGCGCCCAGGCCAGCGCGTTGACGACATCCGTTGTTTCCTTGGCGAACACGATGGCTGCGGGCCGGTTGGTGTAAAGGAGGTTGAATCCGGCGCAGGACGCGGAGTATTCGGCGTCGTCCGGGCACACCACCTTTCCGGTGAGGGTCCCGGGCCGGGACGACAGCGGGATCATCGGTCTGCCGGTGTTGCGGCGAACTCGTCGATACCCGGTTCGGTGTCGAGTACCTCACGATTGAAGACGAGCATCTTGACGAAGTATGCGACGCCGACGGCGATGAGGCCGAGCACGATGAAGCCGGGTACCCGCGCCGAGTCGGGCGTCACGAGAACGAAGAGTGCGAAAGCCACCCAGACCAGTGCGATGCCCGCGACGGGAAGTTCGAAGCGGCCCAGTCCGAACCCACCTTCCTTGTGCTCCAGGCGTTTCCGGACGGCGAGGTACAGCACGACGATGGCTCCATAGATCAGCGCCGGCAGGATGGTCGACGCGATGATGAGCTGGATGAGCGCGGACCCACGCAAGGTCGCCATCAGCACAACCCCGACGATCAGGATCAGAATGGTGGCGGGCACCGGCGTCTGGGTGCGTGGATTGACCTGTCGCATCAGGGCATGGGCGGGGAAGCGGGCATCACGTGCCATGGCGAACACCTGCCGCGAGCACGCTGCCAGCACCACCATGCCGGCGCCGAACATCGCAAAGGCGATGCCGGCCAGGAGGATTCGCTCGGTGATCGAGCCGAGTTGGTCGCGAATGATCAGGGCGACGGGCGAGCCGCTCCGGCTTACAGCGGTGACGTTCTTGATCGCGGCCGTCAGGGCGATCAAGAAGACCAGGCCCATCACGCCCGCCGCTACGACCGACGCCACGATGGCGCGCGGGACACTGCGGAACGGATCTTTGGCTTCCTCCGCCAGGTTCGCGGCGGAGTCGAAACCGACGAGTGTGGTCAGGCCCATGATCATGCCGGCCATCAACCCACCTCCGACGGCGAAATAATCGGGGCTGTCTGCGGCGATCCCTCGGCTGGTGAGGTTGTCGACATTGCCGTCACCGGTGACCAGCATGACGACGCCGAGTGCCAGCACCAGAAGAACCACGATGCCGAGTTCGAGGCCGACCGCGCTGGAGGTGATCAGGCCGAGCAGGCGCGTCGAGGCGATGACCAGGACGGCCTGGATGATCAAGACCGCCACGGTGATCAGTCGCGCGGTGTCTTCGTCGTCGGACATGCCCAACAGCGGCATGAGCGCTTGACTGGCCAGGGCGTTGTCCATCGCGACCACCGCTATCGCGAGATACCAGAACGTCAGCCAGCCGAAGAGCCACCCGACCTTCGGGCTGGCCAAGCGCGACGCCCATTGATACGACGAGCCGCTGAGCGCGATGCGGGACGCGAACTGAGCGACCACCAGGGCAACGAGAGTCTGCCCGGCGGCGGCCACGACCCAGAGCCAGATGCCGACGGGGCCCGCGGTCTTGAGGAGGTCGTCATAGGTCCCGAATATCCCCACTGCCACCGATATGAAGGCGAAGGAGACCGCGAAGACCTGAAAGCCGCTGAGGGTGCGTTTCAGTTCCGGCGTGTAGCCGCAGTCGACGCACTCGTCGTCTGCGGCGGTCCGGACTTCTGCGCGGTCTGTTGTCATGGCCCGACCAGCCCTCCTTCGCCCCCGTGGCCATAATTGTCGCGCACGTCAATGGAAGATGTCGGGAGATTGCAGATGTTGATCGCCGCCGTGATGTTGGGTGGCCAATCCGTGACGAATCTTTGACCGAAATATTGACGCGCCGTACGGATTTCGGCGTTCCGCGGCCCATACCATGACGGTGTTCAACCACGCGGCCAGCGACAAAGGGGTCGGATAAATGCGGGTGTTTGTGCACGGAGTCCTTGCCGTGGTCGTGGTCGCCACGACCACCACTGGCGGCGCGCTCGGTATCGAGACGGCGGGCATCCGGCTGCCGTTGGGTTCGATCATCGAGTCGACGCAGCCGACGCAGGGCATTCCGGTCGGCGTCGCGCATCCGGTCGTGGTGACGTTCAAACAGCCGATCACCAACCGGGCTGCCGCTGAGCTGGCCCTGGACGTGACCTCTTCGCCCGCCATGTCAGGCAAGTTCGAATGGCTGGATAGCAAAGTGGTGCAATGGGTTCCGGATGGTTTCTGGCCTGCGCACAGCACCATCAAGCTGACAGTCGCCGGCCAGCCGATGGCGTTCACCACGGGACCCGCGGTGATCGGGACCGCTCACGTCGCCGATCACACCTTCACGGTGACGATCGACGGCCAGACTTCACCGGATATGCCTGCGCCGCATCATCTTCCGCACCTGGGTGAGTCGGGTGTGCTGCTCGCGACCATGGGTCGGCCGGAGTATGAGACGCCGCTCGGCAAATACACCGTGTTGGCGAAAGACCGCAATGTGCTCATGGATTCGAGCAGCGTTGGCATTCCCGTCGATCATCCGGACGGGTACATGACGGAGGTCGAGTTCGCGGTACGGATCAGCCGACGCGGACTGTTCGTGCATTCGGCGCCGTGGGCCGTCGAGTCGATGGGCTTCGAGAACGTCAGCCACGGGTGTATCGGTTTGGCGCCCGCGGGAGCCGAGTGGTACTTCAACACCGTCAACGTCGGCGACCCGGTCATCGTCGAGCCATAGCCTGCGCTGCAACGTAATTCGTAGTGTTGTGCCGCGTCGATCCTGCGGGTGGGGTGCTCGCTACTCGCACAAGTGCGCCCTCAGTACAGCGTCAACGACCTCAATGCACGAAGCACCCGAGCCGCGGGGGCTCGGGTGCTTCGGTGAAAGCGGTTGTGCGGCTTGTTGATCTAGTTCTGCGGGCCCGGCTGGGTCGGCAGGTTGGGGGTCGGGCCGCCGGCATCGACGGGACGCAGCGTCCGGGCTTCCTTGCCGTCCGCGATCCCACCCATGTCCATCGGGATGGCAGCCGGGGCCGCGGCGATCGGGATGGGGGCGCCCAGCGGCAGGCCCGCGGGGATGGGAGGCACGATCGGCGGCACCGCTGCCGGCACCGGCGGGACGACCGCGGGAACCGGCGGCACTGCAGCCGGGACCACCGGAGCGGCGGCCAGGGGCCCGACGATGCCCGAAGACTCCACGGCGGGCGCTGCGCATGGCGCGGCCGCAGCCGCGGCGGCAGCGGCAGGTGCCCCTGCTGCCGGCGCTCCCGCGGTGGCGCCCGCGTCGCACGCGTATCCGCCAGTCTTGAGTGGGACGGCGGCTGCGGTCGGGCTCACGGCCACGGCAGTCGCGCACACACCGGCGCTGGCAACTAATTTCACAGCGATTCGACCAAAGCTGATCATCACCGGCGTCTCCTTGAACGTGCCCTTAAATTACTGCGCCGAAAATTTGCGCAGCTGAACCGTAGGGCACGGCGAGAGGCTGGGTCCAGACATGTTTTCAATCGGATGCGCGCTCGACATGGGACTGAGCCGCGACCGTGACCGCACCGTTTCAATAGCCTCGAAGTGCTCACAGAGAGGTCTCGAAAGGCAATCGGGTGGTGCTGGAACCCGTTGTGACGCTAGCAAACTCAGTTACGTGCCGAGCAAACGGGGCTAGTGGGTGGCGTCGCCGGCCAACAGCCTGGAAAGCTCCTCGTCGGCGCGACGTTCCACGAGCAGCGGGACGAAGTCCCGAATGGTGCTGCCGGCGAACTGTTCGCGCGCGCCTTCTACGACAGTCGTCACGCGCGCCGGGGGCAGGTCCGCAAACTTGGCCGTCAAACGGCTCTCGATTTCGGTGAACACCTGCGCTTCGGACTTGGCGGACATGCCGTCGATCCTTCTCGGGTGCGTTGACAGCTGTCAACGCAGATGGTGTGACGTGTAGGCGAACTAACAATTGAGGCTGCCGTGTGAGCCGCCGGAAATGCCGCTGCTGCTCCTACGGTTGTCAAATGCGGCGGGCTGCGCAGTCCCGCTCGGCCGCACACCCACCTGATGAGAGGCTCGCCCATGTCCGGCACCCCGGAGTCCCGACCACCGTTCCCGCCGTTCGACGAAGAGACGGCCCTGGTAAAGGTGCAGGCGGCCGAGGACGCGTGGAACACCCGCGACCCCGAACGGGTCGCACTGGCCTACACCCCGGACTCCGTGTGGCGGAACCGCGACACCTTCGTGACGGGACGCGCCGAGATCGTGGAGTTCCTGACGGCCAAGTGGGAACGCGAACTCGACTACGTGCTCCGCAAGAGCCTGTGGGGCTTCCGGGGGAACCGCATGGCGGTCCGCTTCCAATACGAATGGCACGACCACGGTGGGCAGTGGTGGCGCAGCTACGGCAACGAACTGTGGGAGTTCGACGACAACGGGCTCATGCGTCGGCGGGAAGCCAGCATCAACGATCTGCAGATCACCGAGTCGGAGCGCCGGTGGTTCGGCGTGCGGCCCGAGTCGGAACGTGGTCGGGGACATGACATCCCGTTGCAGTAGTCACCGGTTTCGCAGCGCACGGATGCTCTCGTCGAGGGCGGCCTCGAGATAAGTCAGGTCGCCGGTGGCCAGCATGATCCCGACGCCGCCCTGGATGCCGGCCAGCAGTGCGGCTGCCGCGCGCGTGGGGTCGACGGTCGGGGCGATCTTGTCCTGCTGCTGCATTGCCACGATGCCGGCGGCGATGGCACCCCGCCACGAGTCGATCAGTTCGGTGGTGACGGCCTGTGCGCCCGTGCTGGTGCGGCCGATCTCGGACATCAACACCGCGATCGGGCAGTTCTGCCCCTGTCGCCGGTAGCGCTCGACCACGACATCCCGCCAGCGCTGCCAGGCGGCCCATGAAGTGAGCGAGCTGAGGTGGGGCTGCTGGTCGTCGAGGACCCGCTGTGATTCGAGGGTGGCGACGGCGAGCAGCAACTGCTCTTTGCCGCGGGGGAAGTAGTGGAAAATCTGGCTTTTCGAGGTTTGGGTCCGCGCCATCACGTCTTCGATGGTGGTCATCGCGACACCGCGGTCCCGGATCTCGGCTGCGGCACCATCGATGATGCGGGCGCGGGTGGCTCGTCCCTTGGCCGTCAGTTTCTGGACTTGCAGGTCCATTTTTTCCGACGAATCATGTGGACTCATGAGTCCAAAAGATACGCGATTGTCCGGCCGCACAGCACTTGTCACAGGTTCAACCGGAGGTCTGGGGATGGCCATCGCACGCAGGCTGGCCGACGACGGAGCCCATGTTGTGGTCAGCGGACGGAATGCGGAGCGCGGCACCGCGCTGGTGACCGCGATCCGCGCTTCTGGTGCCGAGGCGTCGTTCGTCGCAGCAGACCTGGCGGGTGGCGACGGTGCGATCCGTGCCCTCGCCGAACAAGCCACGGAGGCGGTGGGCGGACGGCTCGACATCCTGGTGAACAACGCCGCCACGCTGCTGATGCCGACCCCGACCGGTGAGGTCTCCCCGTCGGTGCTGCGAGAAGCGTTCGAGGTCAACGTCTTTGCCCCGTTCCTGCTCACGGGGGTGATCGCCCCCGAGATGGTGCGTGGTGGTGGCGGCGCCGTGGTGAACATCGGATCGATCACCGGACTGCGAGGGGCGAGCGGCTCGGCGATCTACAACTCCAACAAGGCGGCCATCCACTCGCTCACGGCGTCCTGGGCTGATGAGTACGGCCCGTTCGGGGTTCGGGTCAACGCAGTGGCTCCCGGACCGATCGCGACCGAGCGTCAACAGGAGTTCGAAGAACACATCAAACCGGTACTGGACCGGTTACCGTCACGGCGGATGAGTACGCCGGCGGAAGTCGCCGCAGCTGTCGCGTTCCTGGTCAGTGATGACGCGGCCAACATCCACGGTGCCATCCTCAGCGTGGACGGCGGCTGGGCGGCGGTCTGAACCGATGCCATCTCCAAAGGAGATGTTGCCTATCGCCATCTGTTATTGGACATGATGTGTGAGAGCGGGTGAGATGGTGCCGTGACCGGTGTGAGCAGAAGGCAGTTCGGCTTGATGGCGACCGCGGCAGTCGGCGCGGCGTCGTTGGCGGCGTGCGGATCGTCGTCAGAGCCGTCTGCTCCGCAGAAGCCGACGCCGCCGCCCGCGCCCGAGCACAACCTGAACGCGGTGAAGCAGATTCGGGCCGGCGACCTCGACGTCGGCTACGTCGAGGCCGGGCCGGCGGACGGCAAACCGGTGATCCTGCTGCACGGCTGGCCGTACGACATCCACAGCTACGCAGATGTTTCCGCGCTCCTGGCCGACCAGGGATTCCGGGTGATCGTGCCGTATCTCCGGGGCTTCGGATCAACCCGTTTCCTGGCCGCCACGACGATCCGGAACGGTCAGCAGGCGGCGCTGGCCGCGGACGTCATCGCTTTCATGGACGCCCTCAACATCCAGCGGGCGATCCTCGGTGGTTTCGACTGGGGCGGGCGCACGGCGAATGCCGTTGCGGCACTGTGGCCGCAGCGGGTGGCGGGTCTGGTGGCGGTCAGCGGGTACATCCTGGTCAATCGCGCTGCCAACCTCCAGCCGTTGGAGCCGAATGCCGAGTTGGGCTGGTGGTACCAGTACTACTTTGCGACGCCGCGCGGTGAACTCGGCTATCGGAAGAACACCAAGGAGTTCAACCGGCTGATCTGGGAGAAGGCGTCGCCGCTCTGGCACTTCACCGATGCGACCTACGGGCTGAGTGCCGCCGCGTTCGACAACCCCGACCATGTCGCCATCGTGATCCACAACTACCGGTGGCGCCTGAGCCTCGCGGAGGGTGAAAGCCGTTACGACGCAGACGAACAACACCTGCAGGCCAGGCCGCCGATCCGCGTCCCCACCATCACCATCGGCAGTGACTTCGACGGTGCGGCGAAGGACGGTGCCGGATACCGCTCGATGTACACCGCGGCATATGAACACCGGGTTCTCGACGGCATCGGCCACAACGTGCCTCAGGAGGCGCCCGCGCAATTCGCGAACGCCATCATCGACGTCAGCCGGATGTAGTCCGGCCAGCGGCTACTTGGCCAAGCTCCGGCTGATCACCAGCCGCTGAATCTGGTTGGTGCCCTCGAAGATCTGCATGATCTTGGCCTCGCGCATGAAGCGTTCAACCCGGTAGTCGCGGGTGTAGCCGGCGCCACCGAAGACCTGGACGGCGTCGGTGGTGACCTTCATGGCCGCGTCGGTGGCGACCAGTTTGGCCACGGAGGCGTTGCGTGAGTAGGGCAGCCCGGCATCGCGGCGGCGGGCGGCATCCAGGTAGGTGGCACGCGCGGAGTCGACCGCGGCGGCCATGTCGGCGAGCAGGAACCCGAGCCCCTGGTGGTCGATGATCTTGCGGCCGAACGCCGTTCGCTCCTGGGCGTAGGCCACCGCCTGATCGAGTGCGGACTGCGCCAGGCCGACAGCCACCGCGGCGACACCGAGTCGGCCGGCGTCGAGCGCGCTGAATGCGATGGGCAGGCCCTGGCCGTCGGCGCCGATCCGGCGCTCGGTGGGCAGGAACGCGTCGTCGTAGTGCGCCGAGGTGGTGGGCACCGCGTGCAGGCCCATCTTATCCTCGGGCCGGCCGAAGGACAGGCCGGGGGTGTCGGAGGGCACCAGGAAGCATGAGATGCCTTGGGAGCCTTCGCCGGTACGGGCGAACAGAGTGTAGAAGTCGGCGAGTCCGCCGTGGGTGATCCAGGCTTTCGAGCCGGTGATGCGGTAGCCGTCATCGGCGGCGACGGCCTTGCAGGCGAGCGCCGCAGCATCGGAACCCGCCTGGGGCTCGGACAGGCTGTAGGCACCGATCAGGTTGCCGCTCAACATCTCAGGCAGCCAGCGCTGCCGCTGCTCGTCGGTACCGAACGTCATCAGCGGATGGCACGACAGGCTGTGCACGCTGACCGCGATGGCGACCGAAGCCCAGCGGGCGGCGAGTTCTTCGAGTACCTGGAGGTAGACCTCATAGGGTTGGCCGCCGCCGCCCCACTCCTCGGGGTACGGCAGGCTCAGCAGCCCGGCCTCGCCCAGGGTTGGGAACACCCCGTCGGGGTACGTCTCGTCCTTCTCGTGCTGGTCGACGATGGGGTCCAGCACCTTGTCGGCGATGTCGCGGGTGAGTTCGATCAGCGCGTGGGCTTCGTCATTGGGCAAGAGGCGATCAACGGGCACCGGGGACTCCACTAATACGTCGGACAGTACTGAATTACTTCACAGAGTACTGTTTGAGTAGTACTGAGTAAAGGGCCCGCAGTACTATGCCGGTGTGAGCGCGCGCACGTCCCCGGCATTCGGCACCCGCCGACGCACCGAGCTGTTCGACGCCCTGATCACGTTGTTCCTCGACGAGGGATTCGCGCACCTCACGCTCGATGACATCGCTGGGCGGCTGCGGTGTTCGAAGTCGACGCTGTATACCCTGGCCGGCAGTAAGGAACAGCTGGTCAGTGCCGCCACTGTGCAGTTCTTCCGTCAGGCCACCGACGAGGTCGAGCGGCTCGTGGCCGGAGTCGACGGTGCCCGGGCCCGGATCACGGCCTATCTGTCGGCGGTGGGGACGGTGCTGGACGCCGCGTCGGATCAGTTCATGGTGGACCTGGACGGCTTCGCCCCGGCCCGCAGCGTCTACGAGAAGAACACTCAGATCGCCGCCCGCCGGGTGCAGGAGATGATTGCCGAAGGCGTCGAGAGCGGTGAATTCCGTGATGTCCATGCGGCTTTCGCCGCCGATCTGGCGTCGACGATGATGGTGCGCATTCAGCAGCGCCGGGTCCGCGAGAGTACCGGACTCGACGACGCCAGCGCGTATCGCGAACTCGCCGCGATCCTCACGGCGGGCATCAATGCCTGAGCAGGTGGCCTGACGTCACCACCCGACATCGTGTTTGTTGCAACTCGATAAGCACGCCCCAATGGCCCCATCAAGATCAGTAGCCTCGTGCGGTGGACCGCAGAACCGTTCTCAAGGTCCCGCTGCTGCTGGCAGCGGGTTCCGCCATGGCCGGATTCTCGGGACCGGCTCTGGCGTCCGCGGCCGGGGCGCGCTGGACGCCCGAACGGGCCAACAGTTGGTATCGGGGTCAGGCCTGGCCGGTCGGTGGCAACTACATCACCTCCACCGCGGTCAACCAGCTGGAGATGTTCCAGTCCGGCACCTACGATCCCGGCCGCATCAACGCCGAGCTGGGTGCCGCCCGCTGGTTCGGATTCAACACCGTCCGCGTCTTCCTCCACGATCTACTGTGGGCGCAGGACCCCCAGGGTTTCTCGCAGCGATTGACGCAGTTCGTCAGCATCGCTGCCGGTAACGGCATCAAGCCGCTGTTCGTGTTCTTCGATTCGTGCTGGGACCCGCATCCCAAACTCGGCGTGCAGCGGGCCCCGAGGCCGGGCGTGCACAACTCGGGCTGGGTGCAGAGTCCGGGTGCGGACCGTCTGGGCGATCCGAAATACCGTGCCGTACTGCAGAATTACGTCACCGGCGTGCTGAGCCTGTTCCGCAACGACAACCGGATCCTCGGCTGGGACCTGTGGAACGAGCCCGACAACCCGGCCAGCGTCTACCGCAAGGTCGAGCGCAGCGACAAGATGCAGCTGGTCGCCGACCTGCTGCCGCAGGTGTTCGCCTGGGCGCGGGCCGTCGATCCCGTACAGCCGCTGACAAGTGGTGTGTGGCAAGGCAGTTGGGCCGACCCCGCGCAGCGCAGCGCCATCGCGTCCATCCAGCTGGACAACTCGGACGTCATCTCGTTCCACAGCTACGCCAAGCCGGCGGACTTCTCGGCCCGAATCGATGAGCTCGCGCCGCTGAGCCGGCCCATCCTGTGTACGGAGTACCTGGCGCGCAGCCTGGGCAGCACCGTCGAGGGCATTCTGCCAATTGCCAAGCAGCGCAACGTGGGTGCGTACAGCTGGGGGCTGGTGGCAGGCAAGACCCAGACGTACTTCCCGTGGGATTCGTGGGACCACCCGAACCCGTCGGAGCCGAAGGTCTGGTTCAGCGACCTGCTCTACCCCAACGGGCGGGCCTTCCGGGACAGCGAGGTCCTCACCGTCCGCAAGCTGACCGGAACAGCCGGCCAGACGTAGACACCGGTCAGTGTGCCAGCAGGAGGATGAGCTGCGCCTGCAGCTCACCGAAGAGGAAGCCGAGGGTCGCGCCGAGCACGACGACGATCCACTCGTCGTCCTTGAACGCGGGACGCAGCAGATTCTCGAACGACAGTGAGTCCAGCAGCATCATCTTGGTGACCATGACGTTCTCCAGATCGAGGCGATCGCGCATGTATCCCTCGATGTAAGTGGACGTTTCGGGCAGTTTCTCGATGATCGAGTCGGTGATCTGCTTCTTCATGTCGACGTACTGGCGGCCGCCGACGGACTTGATGATCTTGCCGGTGAAGCCCATCTGCGTGTCGATGGTCGCGCTGATCTCGGTGGAGATCATGTCGAAGAACCGGTCCGACGACGGGCCGTTCAGCATGCTCTCCATGATGGCCTGGGGTGTGAAGATCTCGCGGGCCATGAGCGCCGCGTAACCCTCGACGACCTGCTTGCGTTCCCGCTGGAAGACGCCCTGCCACTTGATGCCGAGGAAGACGTTCTTGCGCTCCAGCGGCCGGAAGATCATCTGCAGCGCAACGTAGTCGGTGAGGCCACCGGTCAGCAGACCGAACAGCGGCAGCGACCAGTGCCAGTTGGTGATGCCGAACACCACGGCCTGTACGAGACCGATCAGGAAGCCGAAGAGCAGGCCGGACATGATGAGGAACTTGAACGCCGGCTTGCCGATGTCCTGGAAGACGGTGTTGAGCGTGACCTTGTCGCGCACCAGGTTGGTGACGACCATGTGCTTGATGTCGAAGATCTGGTCGACCTGGCCGCGCAGCTTGTCGAACATCGCGGCCATGGCCGTCGGGATGCGCTTTTCGACGTTCTTGACGACGACGTCCTTGAGCTGATCTGGTGTTGCGCGCCAGACCTGCGGCTGGAACGACATCATGATGGTGTCGACCATCTCGGCGGAGGTCTGCCGCAATGGCTCGGCGAGCTCTTTGACCAACTCGTTGGGATCGATCTTGTCGAACATCTCCTCGGGTTTGAGAATCTCCGAGGTCAGCGAATCCACCGCCACCGCAGCCATTTTCGGCGCGCGTTTGGGAATCTGGCCCTGCCAGCCGAGGTAGGGCGGAATGCCCTTGAACTCAACGGGGTAGAACATCATCTTCAAGGCCATGATCTTGGTGATCCAGCCGACGAACGCGGCGCCCAACGGGATGGTGACGTACACCCACCAGGGGTAGGCGAACGCGTTGGCCATGAGATTTTCCACCTGGCTGTCTCCCATCAGTCGCGTCCAGTGAGTAGCTGGACTACGTTAACCGGCGACCACGTGCGAGAAGACTAACGGGCACGTCAGATTCGCAACTGCGGATCGCGTATTTTGCTGGGCGAGCCTACTGGTTGAAGATGGTCGCTCCGCCAGGGACGGTGTAGCTGATGTACATCGGGTTGGTCAGGAACGGCTGTGCGCCCGAGTTCATCAGGTGTGCGTTGGTGGCGTCGCTGGTGACGAAAGGCGCGTTGGCATCGTTGATGGTGTACGAGTACAGCGGTGTGCCGAGGTTGTCGTACACCGTGACCTGGGTGCCGTTGGCGAGCAGGTCGTAGGCCGGATCGCTATTTGCTGTTGTGGTGACGTACTGGTGCGAGGAATCGGTGTAGTAGTAGGACACCGTGTTGTTCCCGGCGTACGTGTCCGGGATGGTGCCCGTGACGCCGCCGGAATCGATCAGCAGGTTGATCGGCGTGCGGGGGCCGCCATTGATGCTCACCGAACCGACGACGTTGGGCGATCCCGACACCGTGTACTTCGGCGTTCCCGGATTGGGGCCGAACTGCAATTCGTGGGCGGACTCGTTGATGAAGACACCGTCGTTCAGGTCGCCCAGCAGCGCCGTGGTGGGCGAGAAGGTATCAGGGCCGACTGCGTTGGAGCCGATGCCCAGCACGCCGACGACGCCGTTGCCGGCGAGGTATTGAGCGAGCGTGGTCGGGACAGTGGTGGGGTTGCCGTTGGAGTCCGTCGTCGCCTGGGTGGCACTGGTCACGACATTGACCCCGGTCGGCGCCGTGATGATGCCGTTGCCGAAGTCGATGGTGGTGTTGTAGGTCGAATAGTTGTAGGTCAGCCCGCCGCTGTAAGCACCGATGCCGGTGTCCACCGCGTTGCCCAGGCCGGCAGCGCCGATCTTGTCGCTGCTGATCACCAGACCGTTCGAGCCCGTATCGACCAGCACCGGCACCATCGGGCCGCCGTTGATCGAGACGTAGACGACCGGCTCAAGGCCGTACTTCATGACCAGCGGGAGGTATCCGTAGGTCGGACCATTGGCGGCGGTTTGGTACACCCGGCCCTTGACCGCTTGATTCAGCATCCCGTTGGCGTCGGTGTTCCCCGACATGCCCTCGGCGGCGTTGATCGAGCCCAGCGCCATGCCGGGCAGAGAATTGTTCCAGTTCAGCAGTGCCGCGGCGAATCCGGCGAGGAACGGGTTGTTGGCGTTGTTCGCATAGAACGAGGTGAAGCCCGGGTTGTTGGCCGTGTAGGTGTTGAGGGCCCAGCTCGCGATGGCGAGCTGGAACTGCGCGCCGAACGTTCCGAAGCCACCGAGCCAGTCGCCCCGACCAAAGGTGTCCGCGTACAGCGTCGCTTGCGCGCTGGAAACTGCCAGCTTCAGCGTGTCGATATTCGGGCTTGAGGAGGCGGCCGCGGCGGCGTCCGTGACGGAGATGGCGCCGGCGGGCGCAGGGGTGCCGACGCCGGCGGCGGGCGCCGGTGTGGTGCCGAGGAGCTGACCGGCCGTCTGGCCGGTAGCCGCGCTTGCAGACTTGAGCGTCTGCTTGGTGTTCGGCGCTGCCGAGCCGATGGCCTGTTCCGCCGTAGCGAGCAGCGACAGAATTCCGGACGGGCCCGTGGTCCCGGTCGGAGACGTAGCGAGCGCCGGTGTCTGCGTTGTCGTGGTGGCGGCCGCAGTGGTGACTGTCGGTGCGGTGGTGGCGGTTTCGGCAGCAAAGGAAGTCGGCGTGGCTGCCGGCTTTTCTGGTTCTGCGGCTGGTGCCTCGGCCGGCGCCGACTTTTCCGCGGATGCGGCCGGGGCGGCGGCGGTTGCGGGCTTGGTTGCCGCGGTGGCCTTCGGGGCGTCAGCGTCTGCCTGCTTCGAGGCGGCCGGCGTGTTGTTGAGGACTCCGCGGATGGCGGCGGTGGGCCTCGAGTGAGTGACAGAACTCGCGGGAGCCTTGGTCTTCGGACCCGAGTCGTCGGAAGAAGATGAGTTCGCGTCAGCTGAGTTGCTACCGGTGCCGTCGGTACCGGTGCCGCTCGAGTGCGGCTCGTGGGAGGTCTTCGTGTCTTTGTCTGCATCTGCAGACGACTTGGCGGGGCTGCCTGCGTTGTCTGACGGTTTCGAGCCCTGGCCGGCCCCGTCGTTGTCGGCCTTCTTGTGGCCGGGAGCTGCGCCGCCCGAGTTGCCCGACGCCGAAGAGGATGAATCCGAGCCGTCCGTCGTTGCGCTGGCCACCGCGGCGGTGCCGAGGAGGAACGCGCTCATCCCGACGGCCGCGACGCCGGTACCCAGCCAGGCGCTGACTGGAAGTTTCCGGGGAGAGGTACGACGGTGTGTTCCAGCCATTTTGGGTCCTCCCAGACGTACGCCGCGCGGCCGTCAGCCCCCGGCAGATCAACCATTGCTGCGGCATTAACCCACAGCCGGGTGGCAGGCAGGCGTAGAACCGTAGTACTGACTGCAAATTAACAGTTGCGGACGCGTGCTGCAGCGGTTCTGGCAAAGATATTTGCTTCCATCGTCAATAAATTGCGGCGGGCGATTGGCGGTATCCGCCACCGGACGGCGGGTGAGGGGACATGGCCGTATCGGTCACGGATTAACGTCCTCGAACGTAAATTTGGATCGAGCGGTGCTTGTGGGCCGCGCGGGAAGCACTTTGCGAGGGGGCTTTGGTGGCTGGACGGATCGGCAAACTCGGGTGCAGGGCAGTGCATCGTGCGTTGACCGTGTTGGTTCCGTTGGCGATTTTCTGCGCGTACGTGGAGCAGCCGGTGCGGCCGGTCTCGCACATCGCAGTGACGCCGACAGCGGAGATCGTGTCGGCGCCATCGAGCATCGGCATCGCTGACTCCAGCCTCTATGGCATGTCGCAGGAGAACATCGACGCGACGCTCGACATGTTGCAAGCCATGGGCGTCGACAACGTCCGGGTGTTCATCCCCTGGATTTACACCGAGCCGTTGCAGGGTAAGTACAACTGGGCGCCGATCGACGCGATCATGGACGCGGCGAAAGCCCGGAACATGGGCGTGCTCGCGATGGTCAACAGCACGCCGCCGTGGGCGGGAATCGACGGGAACTTCCCGGGCGCGAATACGCCCGACCCGGCCGCCTACGCGAGTTTCATGAACCTGGTCGCGACGCGGTACAGCAGCACGGTCTCGGCCTACGAGGTGTGGAACGAGGTCAACTGCAACTGCTTCTACGACCCGGTATCGCCGGCCAGTTATACCCAGTTACTGCAGGCCGCCTACCCGGTCATCAAAGCGGCCGACCCGACGGCGACGGTCATCGCGGCCGGTTTGAGCAGTGTCTTCAGTGCCGGAAACGTCACGATGAACCCCGTCGACTACGTGGCTCAGATGTACGCCGCGGGTGCGAAAGGTTCGTTCGACGCGCTGGCGATCCACCCGTACCACGAATCGTTGATGTTCTCCGATGGCCAGGGCACCCTTCTGGCGCCGTATACGCAGATTCAGCACATCCACGCACTCATGGAGGCATTCGGGGACGGCGCCAAAAAGATCTGGATCACCGAGTACGGCGTGCCGACCGACCACGTGAGCCAGCAGACGCAGGCCGATTACATCAAGAACCTCATCGAGACGTGGCAGACGATGTCCACCGATGGGGTGAACTACGCCGGGCCACTGTTCATCTACACCACGCGGGACGGTCAGCCGGGTAGCGGCTATTTCGGCATCTTCGACGCCAACTGGATTCCGAAGGAAGCCGCGTTCGTCATCGCGCAGGAAATTCTGCAACTCAACGGCATTGACCTCGGGGATGCCGAGCGCCGACTGGGTGCCATCGTGCGACTCGCTGTCGGCGCGGTCGTGAACGTCGCTGTCAACATCGGGCAAGCCGTCGTGAAAGTCGTTGATGCCGCATGGAATGCGTTCGTCGACGTCACCAAGGCGGTGACGCAGGCAGTCGTCAACACGATCAAGTGGGTGACCAACGCCGTCTTTCAGGGGGTGAAGTGGGTCGCCAATACGGCGGTCGATATCACCCAGGCCGTCGTCGCGGGTATCTCGAACGTGATCCAGAAGATCGGCGACATCATTCACCCGCCGGCACCGGGCGCGGCGGCGAACCCGATGGCTGCGTTGAAGGCAGTGGCCGCGATGAATGACGTTGCGGTGGCGGCCGGTTCGCCGAAGGGCGCTGCGGCCGCCAAGCCCGAGCCCGCGGCAAGCGAGGCCGGCCTGAAGGTTGCGCCAAGCAAGGGAGCCGAAGCCAAGGACACCGCGGACCCGGACGCGGTGAAGGGACCCGCGAAGGAATCCGCGGACAGCCCTGAAGTGAAGACACCCGAGACGAAGGACGCTGTGAAGGCAGCGCCTGACGACACGAAGCCGGCAAGCAAGAAGAAGGATCCGGCGGAGTCGACGAAGGACCAGCCGAAGTCCCAGGCGCCGAAGCAGTCTGACGCGCCGAAGCGGGATAAGGGCAAGGAGTCGGGACAGCACGCGACGGGTGGCGATAAGCAGAGCGCGCCGTCCGGTGCCGGCAAGCCGCGAAACGGCGACACCCCGAACGACGCTCAGAAGGTAAAGCCAGCCAAGGCGCAGAGCGCCCAGTAACGACGGTTTTCGAGCTGCGGGGACGCACGGTCGATTGCCCTCGCTGAATTGGTGCGGAAACTGAGCATTGCGTTCCGCGGGGCGGCGGGACGACTGGCGGTGGACACGACCCGGGAGATACGACAGGCGTGTAGTCGACCGGACTGGTCAGATGCCGCTGGGCCCTTTTCCGTCCGTATCTGATCCCACGTGGTCGACATTTTGGCTCAACCCGATTCAATCCGGGTGCGCTAAAGCAATTGCGTTGAGGCGACCTGCATCTTCGGTAATTGACGACGTCATACGTCAATTCTGTTGCGTTGACAGCAAACTCGTGCCTTCCTAACGTCCGGGCCAAAGCTCGACGACGAAATGACATGGGGAGGCAGCTTGTGGCGCAACCGCTTCTGTCGTCTCCGCGCGCCACCGCGCCCTGGGCACGACCAGCCGTGGCGGTCGGCGACTTCATCGTCCTGGCCGGCGAGACGTTCGCCGCGATGCTGCGTCCGCCATATGCCTGGCGGGAACTGATCGAGCAGATCTGGTTCGTCGCCCGGGTCTCCGTCGTGCCCACCGTCGTACTGTCGATTCCGTACACGGTGCTGATCGTCTTCACCCTCAACATCGTGCTGATCGAGGTCGGCGCCGGTGACCTGTCGGGTGCCGGCGCCGCACTGGCGTCGGTGACGCAGGTGGGGCCGGTGGTCACCGCGATCGTGGTCGCCGGTGCCGGTTCGACCGCGATGTGTGCCGACCTGGGCGCACGGACCATCCGGGAAGAAATCGACGCCATGAAAGTCATTGGTGTCAAACCGATTCCGGCACTCGTCGTGCCCCGGGTCCTCGCCGCGACGTTCGTCGCGGCAATGCTGTATTCGATGGTGGCCGTCGTCGGCCTCGCAGGTAGCTACTTCTTCGTCGTCTACATCCAGCACGTCACCCCGGGCGCGTTCATCGCCGGGATGACGCTCCTGACGGGGCTGCCGCAGGTGATCGTCTCCCTGGTCAAGGCTTTGCTGTTCGGCCTGTCGGCCGGACTGATCGCCTGCTACAAGGGCCTGTCGGTCGGTGGTGGCCCGACGGCCGTCGGCAACGCGGTCAACGAGACCGTGGTCTTCTCCTTCATGGCGCTGTTCCTCATCAACATCCTGGCGACCGCGTTCGGCGTGAAAGTGGCGCCATGACAACCGATGTGGATGCCGACCGAACGTCCCAGATCGGCGAAATGGCAAACCAGGCGATCGCGGCGACCCGCCGACTGGGTAAGCAGACGGCCTTCTACGGCAGTGCCCTGGCCGCCACCGCGGACGCCGTCCGGCGCTACCCGGGCGAGGTGCTGCGGCTCATCGCGGTCATGGGCATGGGCACCGGGGCCCTCGCCGTCATCGGCGGCACCGTGGTCATCGTCGGGTTCCTCACGCTGTCTACCGGTGCGCTGATCGCCGTACAGGGCTACAACACCCTGTCCAACGTCGGCATCGAAGCCCTCACGGGCTTCCTGGGGGCCTTCCTGAACGTGCGCTTCATCGCCCCGGCGACCGCCGGGGTGGCGCTGGCCGCCACGATCGGTGCCGGCGCGACAGCGCAGCTCGGCGCCATGCGCATCAACGAGGAGATCGACGCCCTGGAAGTGATGGGCATCCGGGTGGTCACATACCTGGCTGCGACCCGGGTCGTCGCCGGGGTGGTGGCCGTCGTCCCGATCTACACCGTCGCGGTGTTGATGTCCTTCCTGGCCACCCGGTTCGGCACGACGATGATCTACGGCCAGTCGCGGGGCGTCTACGACCACTACTTCACGACGTTCCTGCACCCCAACGATCTGGCCTGGTCCTTCTTCGAGGCGCTGGCCATGGCCGCCGCGGTGATGGCGGTGCACACCTACTACGGCTTCACCGCCTCCGGCGGACCGGCCGGTGTCGGTGAGGCCGTCGGCCGCGCGGTGCGCACCTCGATCACCGCCGGCGTGTTCATCCTGCTCACCATCACGCTGTCCGTCTACGGTCAGTCCGGCAACTTCCACCTCGCGGGCTGACCCGGATGGCGAAGGGAGCGAACGGAACTCGGCGTGAGCAGATCGACCCGATCTGGTGGGCGCCGGTCTTGGTGATCCTGGTCGTCGCCATGACCGCGATGACGTGGCTGCTGTTCTCCGGATCCTTGCGGGGATTCGTACCGTTGACCTTGATCTCCGACCGTGCCGGCCTGGTGATGGAAGACGGCGCGAAGGTGAAACTCCGGGGTGTCCAGATCGGCGAGGTCGAATCGATCGGTAGTCGCACAGATACTGCGGGACATGTACTTTCGACGCTGAAGCTCCGGATGTACCCGGGACCGTTTGCACAGTTGCCCGGAAATGTCGAAGCTCAGATCCGGTCGAGCACTGCGTTCGGCGCCAAGTACGTCGAACTGAACGTACCCTCGAGCGGTCCCAGTGCGGGCCACCTCCGGTCAGGTGCGGTACTGCAGTCGCAGAACGTGACGGTCGAGGTCAACACCGTATTCGAGAACCTGCAGTCGGTGGTCCAGGTGATCGATCCGACGAAGCTCAACTCTGTGCTCTCGGCGGTGGCCGAGTCGTTGCGCGGCAAGGGCGACGTCATCGGCCAAGCCATCACCGACGCGAACCACGTTCTGCTCGAGGTGAATCCGCGCATGGACACCGTGCGCACGGACTGGCAGCTGTTCGGGCAGACCGCGCAGGCGTATTCGATCGCGGCACAGGACATCGTGTCCAGCCTGGATTCGTTCTCGACCACCGCCACCACGATCGCCCGCCAGTCGAAGGAGCTGGACGGCCTGTTGTTGTCGGCGGTCGGCTTCTCCCAGGCCGGCATCGACACCATCGGGACCAACGAGACCGCATTGGCCCGGTCGATGGAACTGCTGAGGCCGACGACCGCACTGCTCGACAAATACTCGCCGACGTATACCTGCCTGTTCCAGGGCGCTCAATGGTTCCTCGAACACGGTGGTCGATATGCCATGGGCGGCAACGGTAAATCGGTGATCATGGACGCCGCGCTGCTGGCCGGCGCCGACCCCTACCGGTTCCCCGACAACCTGCCCGTCGTCAATGCCAGCGGCGGGCCCGGTGGTAAGCCGAGCTGCGGTTCGCTGCCCGACGTCAGCAAGAACTTTCCGGTCAAATACCTGGTGACCGACACCGGTTTCGGTGACGGCCTGGACATGCGGCCCAACCCGGGTATCGGTTTCCCCGGTTTCGCCAACTACTTCCCGGTGACCAAACCGCAACCGGA
Organism: Mycobacterium toneyamaense; assembly: GCF_055384815.1. Lineage (NCBI taxonomy): Bacteria > Bacillati > Actinomycetota > Actinomycetes > Mycobacteriales > Mycobacteriaceae > Mycobacterium > Mycobacterium toneyamaense. The sequence goes on along the minus strand of NZ_AP040333.1, from coordinate 5,914,457 downwards.
ACCGCCGCGGATTCGGTACCCGGGCGGGCCGGCACCGGGGCTGCCCGGTGTTGAGATGGGTGTACCCCAACCCGAGCCGGGGGCACCGTGAGAAGCCGGATTCGCGGGATCGCCACCCGCGTCGTGATTTTCACCGTGGTGAGCCTGCTCTTCATGTTCGGGCTGCTGACGGTGTTCGGGCAGTTCCGTTTCGATTCGCGGGCTTCCTACCAGGCGGTGTTCAGCAACGTGTCGGGGCTCAAGGGCGGCAACTTCGTTCGCATCGCCGGCGTGGAGGTCGGGAAGGTCAAGAGCCTCAACCTGCACCGCGACGGCACCGTCACCATCGACTTCGCCATCGACAGAAACCTGACGCTCACCGAAGGCACCACGGCGACCGTCCGCTACGAGAACCTGATCGGCGACCGCTATCTGGCGCTCGAGGAGGGCCCCGGGTCGGTGCGCAAACTCCTGCCGGGCCAGACCATTCCGTTGTCCCGGACGTCGCCGGCACTGGATGTCGACGCGCTCATCGGCGGCTTCCGCCCACTGTTCCGTGCGCTCGATCCGGACCAGGTCAATGCGTTGAGCGGCGAACTGCTGCGGGTGTTCCAGGGGCAGGGCGGCACCATCTCCTCGGTGCTGGCCCAGGCCTCGGCACTGACAACAACATTGGCGGGCCGGGACCAGCTCATCGGTGAGGTCATCACCAACCTGAACACCGTGCTGGGGACGTTCGCGGCGCGTGACACCCAGTTCGCCGATGGGCTGGACAAACTTTCGCAACTCGTTCAGGGGCTGGCCGACCGCAAATCCGACATCGCCACCGGCGTGGCGAACATCAACACCGCGGCGCGGTCGGTCGCCGACCTGCTGACGGTGGCTCGTGAACCGATCAAACAGTTTGTGCAGCAGACGGACCGGGTCTCCGGCCAGATCATGGCCGACCACGACTACGTCGACGAACTGGTGCGGACGCTGCCCGACGCGTACCAGATTCTCTCGCGCAACGGGCTGTACGGCGACTACTTCGGCTTCTACCTCTGCGATGCACTGCTCAAGCTCAACGGAAAAGGCGGCCAACCGGTGTACGTCAAGGTGGCCGGCCAGGATTCGGGGCGGTGCACACCGAAATGACGCGCACCAAGTGGAACATCAAGCCGCTGGCCGAACGGAACCGGATGGCGGTCGGCGCGACCGGTATCGCGCTGATCGTCGCGATCGTCGTCGCCGCCTTCAGCTACGACAAGATCCCATTCATCAAGGGGACGTCCGACTACCAGGCGTACTTCGCCGATGCGGGCGGCATCAAGACGGGCAGCGACGTGCGAGTGTCGGGCCTGGGTGTCGGGCGGGTCTCAGGAATCCATCTGGAGGGCGCCAAGGTTCGGGTGGATTTCACGGTGCGTGACGATGTCGAACTGGGCGACCGCACCGAGGCCGCCATCAAGACCGAGACCGTGCTGGGCACCAAGGTGCTGGAGCTGACGCCGCGCGGTGACCGAAACCTCAACGGCCCCATACCGATCGAACGCACCACCTCGCCGTACGACCTGCCGGCGGCGTTGGGTGACCTGACGACCACCATCAGCGGCCTCGACACCACACAGCTGTCGTCGGCGCTCAAGACACTGGCGCAGACATTCCAGAACACCCCTCCCGACCTGAAGCTGGCGCTGGAGAGCGTGGCGCGATTCTCCGACACTCTCGGCACCCGCGACGCCAAGCTGCGGCAGCTGCTCGCCGATGCGAACAAGGTGACCGCGGTGCTGGCCAAGCGCAGTGACCAGATCGCGCAACTGGTGGTCAACACCGACGCATTACTGGGTGAGGTTCTGTCGCAACGTAATTCGGTCGAGACGCTGATGACCAATGTCAGCGCCGCCACTGTCCAGCTGTCCGGTCTGGTGCAGGACAACCGGACACAACTCAAGCCGGCCGTCGACAAGCTCAACGGCGTCCTCGGCATCCTCGACAACCGAAAGCAGGAGCTGCAGCGCACGCTGTACCTGTTGCGCCGGTACGCGATGTCGTTCGGCGAAGTGCTGGGTGCGGGACCGTTCTTCAAAGCGTCACTCGTCAACCTGTTCCCGGGTCAGTTCGATCAGCCGTTCGTCGACGCGGCGTTCTCCGACTTGGGCTTGGACCCCAACGTGCTGCTGCCGTCGCAGCTGACCGAGCCCGGCGCCGGTCAGCCGGGTACTCCGCCGCTGCCGTCGCTGTATCCCCGCACCGGCCAGGGCGGACCGCCGAATCTCACGCTGCCCGAAGCGATCACCGGAAATCCTGGTGACCCGCGCTACCCCTATCGTGAGCCACTGCCCGCGCCGCCGCCGGGTGGTCCGGCGCCCGGACCTCCGGCGCTGGCTCCGGCCTCGGCAACTGGTTTCGGGGCGACTTCGCCAACATCACGATGATCATCGACCTCACGCTGAGCCGGCTCGACAGCAGCCTGTTCACCGGCACCCGGTGGGAGGGCAACCTCACCGAACTCGAAATGCAGTGGGGCCGCACGATCGGTCAGATGCCCAGCCCGTACACCGCGGGCAACCCCCTGATCGCCCCCTATCACTTCGGGGGGTACTGACATGCTGCGGCTGCGGTTGTCCCGGACCGTCTGGATCCAGCTGGCGATCCTCGGCGCCGTCACGGTGATCGCGTGCAGCGTCATGGCATTCGGCTTCGTGCACGTACCGACGCTGCTCGGGTACGGCCGCTACACCGTGACGGTCGAGCTGCCCGAATCCGGCGGGCTGTACCCGACGTCAGTGGTCACGTACCGCGGCACCGAGATCGGGCGGGTCAAGGCTGTCGATGTCACGACGGGCGGGGTCCGCGCGGAGCTTAACCTCGACTCCGCCATCAAGGTGCCGGCGGACGTGTCGGCCGCGGTACACAGCCGCTCGGCCGTCGGTGAACAGTTCGTCGAATTGATCCCTGCGACAGGGCATTCCGACGCCGGCCCGACCCTACGCGGCGGCGCGACCATCCCGGTGGCGAAGGCGCGGATTCCGCCGGATATCGGCAACCTGCTCGACGCGACCAACCGGGCGCTCGAAGCCATCCCGCAGGACAATCTGCGTACCGTCGTCGACGAAGCAGACAAAGCGGTCAGCGGACTCGGACCTGAGTTGTCGCGCATCGTCAACGGCTCCACGTCGCTGGCCATCGCGGCCGGCAAGACCGTCGGCCCGATCACGCAACTGATCGACCAGAGCCCCACGGTATTGAACTCCCAAGTGCAGAAAGCGGATTCGATCGCCACGTGGGCGCAGCGGCTCGCGTCCATCACCGGCCAGTTCAAGGCCCAGGATGCGGCATTCGCCGAGCTGCTCAAGCTCGGCCAGCCGACCTTGGAAGAGGGCCGCGCCCTGTTCAACAGGTTCGCTCCCGCACTGCCGGTCCTGCTGGCCAACATGGTGAGCCTGGGTGAGATCGCGGTGGTCTATCGGCACGACATCGAACAACTGCTGGTGCTTTTCCCGCAGGGCACCGCGTTGATGTCGGCGATCGCGGTCGCCGACTCGGACCTCAAGACGCCCTATCGGGGCATCTATCTGGACTTCAAACTGAACATGAACCTGCCGCCCCCGTGCAACACCGGCTTCCTGCCGATCAAGCAGCAGCGGGTACCCACCGAGGTGGACTATCCCGAACGTCCCGCCGGTGAGCTGTACTGCCGGGTTCCGCAGGATTCCGACCTGAATATCCGTGGCGTACGGAACATTCCGTGCGAGAACAATCCGGCCAAGCGCGCACCGACCGTAGAACTCTGCGAAAGCAATGAGCAGTACGTGCCCCTCAACGACGGATACGTCTGGAAGGGCGATCCCAACGCCACGCTGACGGGGCAAGGGGTACCGCAGTACGCGCCGGGCACCGATCCCCGGCAGCGCCCCAGTGGCGCACCTGGACCCGCGCCCCCGGCGCCTCCGGTGGCCTTGGTGCCCTATGACCCTGTGACCGGCGGGTACGTCGGGCCCGACGGGAAGCCGTACACCGACTCCGACCTGGCCGCCACCGAGAAAGGCAAGACATGGCAGAGCATGCTGACCCCGAGCAGTTAGACACCGTCGGCGAAGCCGACGATGATGCTGTCGCGGCACGGAAACCGTCACTGCGGCAACGGTTGGCGCGCATCTCGCCGGTGGTCGCAGCCGGTCTGGCGCTGGTCGTCGCCGGCGGTGCCCTGGCGGGCTGGCTGGGCTTTCGCGCACACCAGTCCGAACACGCGCAGGAACTGCGGAACCTGTACGTGCAGACCGCACGCCAGGCCGCGCTGAACCTGACCACGATCAGCTACACCGAGGCGGACACCGACATTCGCCGCATACTCGATTCGTCGACCGGCGCGTTCCGCGACGACTTCCAGCGCCGGTCCGAGCCGTTCGTCGCGGTGGTCAAGCAGGCCCGATCGAAATCCGAGGGCACCGTCACCGAAGCCGGACTCGAATCGGTGAACGGTGATGGGGCACAGGTACTTCTCGCCGTGTCGGTGCGGACCTCGCTGGCCGAGGCGCCGGCCGGTCCACCACGAAACTGGCCCACGCGGATCAGCGTCGCCAAGGACGGCGCGGGCGCCCGAATTTCCAACGTCCAGTTCGTGTCATGAGCAGATCGGACGGTCAGGGCAACATGAAGGACAGATCATGACAGTGGATGTCGAAGAACGTCCCGTCGAACCCGACGAGACCGAGGCCGCCGAGGCGACGGTTGTCGAAGCCGAACCCGCAGCGGTGCAGAGTGATTCACGGAAGCACTGGGCGCGGTGGACGGGTCTGACATTGGCGTTCGCGGCGATGCTGCTTGCCGTCGCTGCGGGGTACTTCAACTGGCAGGACGGGTCGGTGCGGCTCGCGCAAGCCGCGGCCACCGAATCGGTGCGGGCGGCAAGTGACGGCACCGTCGCCATGCTGTCCTACCGGCCGGAAACGCTTGACACCGAGCTGAAGTCGGCCACCGGCCGGCTGGCCGGCGGCTTCCGCGACGAGTACACCAAGTTGGTCGACACCGTCGTGGCGCCCGGGGCCAAGCAGAAACACATCTCCGCGGTCGCGACCGTTCCGGACGCCGCCTCGGTGTCGGCGACCGAAAACCATGCCGTGGTACTGGTTTTCGTGAACCAGACGACCACCATCGGTGCCGACGCGCCCACCGCGTCGACCTCGACGGTGCGGGTGACTCTCGACAAGGTGCACGATCGATGGCTGATCTCACAGTTCGATCCCGTGTGACGCGGGGGCTGCTGATGTTGTTCGCCGCGGGGGCCGCGGCCGGATGGATGGTGCCGTCGGTGCAGGCCGACCCGGTGACCTACGTGAACAGCGTCAACGTGCGGGGCGGGTTCAACTTCCCGAGCGGCGATGCCGCCATCGCCTACGGGCGCGGCGTGTGCGACAAGATCGCCGCGGGCCGGAGTTACGGGCAGATCATCGGTGACATCAAGGTCGACGTCGCGGGTGGCGACGAAGGCCAGGCGAATTATCTTGTCGGACAGGTGATCAACGAACTGTGCCCCGAGCTGATCGGGCCGCTGCGCAATTCCGCAGGCAACTATCGACCGGGGGCACAGTGAGTACCCGATTCGCCGGGGTGATCCTGGCGGTCTTCGCGTGCGGCGCCGCGCTGCCTGCGGTGGCCCATGCCGACAACGCACGCCTCAACAACAGCGTGGTCGCCAACGTCTACACCATTCAGCACCAGGCCGGCTGCACCAATGACGTGGCGGTCAGCCCGCAGCTACGGCTCGCCGCTGAGTGGCACGCGAACGATGTGCTGAACAACCGCGACCTCGACGGCGACCTCGGCTCGGACGGGTCGACGGCACAGCGGCGCGCGGAAGCAGCGGGCTTCCGGGGCAAGGTGTTTCAGACGGTTGCGATCAACCGGTCCATCGCCATCAACAACCTGGATGTATTGAACCAGTGGTACTACGATCCGCCGACCTACGCGATCATGGCCAACTGCGCCAACACCGTCATGGGCGTGTGGTCCGAGAACAGCCCCGACCGTTCGGTCGTCGTCGCGGTGTACGGTCAGCCTGGCGCGTAGAGGCTGACGGTCTGGGTCTTGCCCTTGAGCGGAACTGCCGGTCTGACTGTGCGAGCAGACGTAAAACTGTCGCCTTGCCAAGGAAATGCGACAGTTTTACGTCTGCTCGCGAGAGGTTCTAGACCAGCTCGCGCAGCTCCTCGATCAGCTTGACGCGGTCGGCGGTCGTCGCACCCATCGGCACCACGTTGAGTACCGTCACGCCTGCCTCCCGGAATGCCGCCACTCGTTCCTTGACGAACTCGCGGCTACCGATCAGCGAGATGTCCCGGACCAGTTCGTCGGGAACGACTTTCGCCGCGCCGTCCTTGTCGCCGGCCAGGTACAGCTCCTGGATGCGGTCGGCCTCGGCGCCGTAGCCGTACTTGGTGGCCACGTTGTGATAGAAGTTCTTGCCCTTGGCGCCCATGCCACCGATATACAGCGCGATGTGCGGCTTGATGAACTCGCGCATTCCCTCGACGTTGTCGCCGATGGCCAGTGCCGGTCCGGCGTAGATGTCCATGGGCGGCAGCGTCGCGTCGCGCTTGGCGTACCCGGCCGCGAGCGCGTCGCCCCAGACGTCCTTGGCCTTCTCCGGCATGTAGAAGATCGGCTGCCAGCCCTCGGCGATCTCCGCTGCCAGCTCGACGTTCTTCGGGCCGAGTGCGGCCAGCAGCACCGGAATGCGCTCGCGCACAGGGTGATTGATGAGCTTGAGCGACTTACCGAGCCCCGTGCCCTGGCCCTCCGGGAGGGGGATGGTGTAGTGCTTGCCCTGGTAGGCGAGTCGCTCGCGGCGCCACACCTGGCGGCAAATCTCCACGACCTCGCGGGTCCGGCCGATCGGGCTGTCGTAGGGGACGCCGTGGAAGCCTTCGATCACCTGCGGGCCGGAGGCGCCGAGACCCAGGATGTACCGGCCGTCGGACACATAGTCGAGGCCGGCGGCGGTCATCGCCGTCAGCGTGGGTGTGCGGGTGTAGAGCTGCAGGACGCCGGAGGCCAGTTCCACCCGCTCGGTGGCGGCGGCGAGATAGCCGAGTGCGCTGATGGCGTCGAAAGAGTATGCCTCGGGGACGAAAACGACGTCCAGGCCGGCCTTTTCGAGATCGGCGACCTCGGCCACAACCTCTTTGAAGCCGCCGGCGTAGTTGATGCCGAGACCGATCTTCATGCTCACTGCCCCTTCGAGGCCAGGGCGGCGATGGCTTCGGCGGCCTCGGCCTGGATCTGCGGGAACTGGGCGGCCATGGCCTCCGACAGGGCCTGCGCTCCCGACAGTGGCCGGACCATGACGGTGAACTCGTCGATCAGGCCCTGGTCGTTGACGTGGATGAAGTCGCATCCGTTGATCGTCTTGCCGCCGACCTTGGTCTCGAAAATCAAAGCGTGGCTGTTGTTTTCGGGGTCATTGATCTCTCGGATGTAGCGGAAGTCCTCGAAAACTCGCAGCACGCCGCGCAGGATGGCGGCGGTGATGGGCTTGCCCGGGTAGGGCTTGAAGGCGACGGGACTGGTGAACACCACGTCGTCGGCCAAACAGGCGGCCATGGCTTCGCCGTCAGCGGCCTCGACCGCCTTGCGGAATGCCTGCATCGCATACCTCGCATAGTCAATTTGGTGATTAGGTACGGGTGACGCTAGCGGGACAAGCTCGGCATGTCTATATGTGACTAATCACTTTGTTGACTATTAGACTCCTGGACATGGCTCTGCGTGACGCCGTGTTGGCGGCCCTGCTCGACAGTGAGGCCTCGGGATATGACCTGGCCAAGGGCTTCGACGCGTCCGTCGCCAACTTCTGGATGGCCACCCCGCAGCAGCTGTACCGCGAACTCGACCGACTCGCGGCCGACGGGCTGATCGAGGCCCGTGTCGTCGAGCAGGAGCGGCGGCCCAACAAGCGGATGTTCACGCTGACCGATGCCGGCCGGAAGGCGGTGCATGCATTCACCGAGGCCACGCCGAAGCCCTTGGCCATGCGCGACGACCTACTGGTGCAGGTGTCCACCGTCGACAGCGGCAATGCGGAGGCCGTGTGCGCGGGCCTGAGGGACCGAATCCAGTGGACCACCAATCAACTCGAGCTCTACGAACGGATTCGCAGCCGCATACTGGGCGGCCGCAGCGAGGCGATGTTCCTGTCCGAGGCGGAGCGCGTGGGGCCCTACCTGACGCTGATGCGCGGCATCGCGTTCGAGCAGGAGAATCTGCAGTGGGCGCAACAGGCATTGGAGGTCATCGAGCGGCGGCAGCCGCGGCGTTAGCAGAAGTGCGGCGCCGGCCGCGGCGTTAGCATGAGGCATGCGCGTCTGGGAGATCGGTCCAGCGCAGGTCATGGTCGTCGGCACGTTCGGCGACCTGGAGATTCACCACCATCCGGCGGTGCAGATCGGTGTCGGCCTGACGGGTCCGCTGACGGTCCGAACAGACGGCGCGGCGCCCCGGAGCGGGCACGTCGTCGTCATCGCCAGCGGCGCCGGCCACGCGGTGTGGTCGGCGCCCACCGATCTGACGTTGGCCCTGTATCTGGCGCCGCACACCTGGCCCGGGGCAGCGCTGCACGCCCTCAGTCAGAGCGAATCCGGTGACGGCATCTGGCTGCCGGCCGACGACCAGGCGCTCGCACAGGCCGTGGCCGCCGCGTTCGACACCGACCCCGAGTTGGCCGCCGCCACGCTGATCCAGCGTCTCTGCGGCGATCCGGGACAACAACCCGGACTGCATCCGCAGCTGAAGCAGGCGATGGACCTGATCTACAGCGGCACAACCGAATCCGTGGACCTGGCATCGATCGCGCACGAGGTCGCGGTGTCACCGGACTACCTCGGCCGCCTGTGCCGGCAGCAGACCGGTGTCTCCTTCTCGGCGGCCACCCGCTGGGCCCGACTGCTCTCCGGGTTGAAACATCTCGCCGGCGGTGAGCAGGTCACCGACGCCGCGCATCTGGCCGGATTCGCCGACGGCTCCCATGCCAACCGGGTATGCCGTGAGATGACCGGCGCGGCGCCGTCCGAGATCGCCCGGGCGCTGCGGGATTCGACGGATCCGTCCAAGTACTGAGGAGGCAGGCGGTTCCATACTCGAAGGACACTACGAGGAGGAGACCGCAATGCCGGTGATGTCCAGGGTCGAGCGGGCCTTCTGCTGCGGCGCCATGTGGAGAACCACCACCCGTGCCGTCCTCGACATCCTGCCCACCGACCAGCTGGGAGAACGGTTGCTCGAGATCGGTTCCGGGAGTGGGGCAATCGCGGAAGGGCTGTCGTCGGCGCGTCCCGGGTTGTCGATCACCGCGACCGACCTGGACCCGGTGATGGTCGACGCCGCGGCGCGGAGGCTGGAGGACAACCCGGACGTCACCGTGCAGAGCGCCGATGCGACCCGCCTGCCGTTCGACGACGGCGCGTTCGATTCGGTGGTCAGCTGCCTGGTGCTGCACCACGTCATCGAATGGGAGGCCGCGGTCGCGGAGATCGCCCGGGTGCTCAAGCCCGGAGGCGTGTTCGTCGGTTACGACCTGACGCGGACACCGGTGGCCACGGCGGTGCACCGGGTGGACCGGTCGCCGTTCCGGCTGGTGAACCCCGATGAACTGGCGGCCGAAGGACGGCGCCACGGGCTGCGTATCGATACGAGTACCAAGGTGTTTGGGCATGTGATGCAGTTCAGTGCCGCGAAGACCTGACACTGAGTAGGTTGGTCTGCAGTCGGCAGGGGAGGGACGCATGCGGGGTCTGGTGAGCTGTGGAGCGGTGGTCGCGGTGGCGGTGCTGGCCGCGGGCTGTGGTGGCGGGTCGACGCAGTCCAGCCCCGCCACGTCAGCCACCAAGCCGGCGACCTCGACGGCACCACCTCCGCCGGCGATCGTCGCCCCTGCGCAGTTGAAGCCCGGAAAGTACCCGACCAAGGCCCATGAGCCCTACGGCACCGCGGGTGCGCCCGAGGCCGGCGCGAGGTTGGAGGCGCAACAGCTGGCCGGCTACGTGGTGGGGCCCTGGCAGGTCGACAGCACACTCACCGAGCCTTATCTGTCAACATATTTCGTCATCGACGAGCCGGGCTTGCTGGCTCAGTTCGGCCCAGAGAGCATCGCGACCGCGGCCGGCAGGCACAAGTTCATCGATGGGTTCGTCTCGGCGCGTGAGTCTGCGACCAAGACCGTGCTGATCAACGGCGTGCTGCGCTTTGCCTCGCCCGCGGACGCCGGCGCCGCGGCCGGCGAGATGAACGCGGCTGCGCTTCAGCTCAACATCCGCGGCGCGGTGCCGAAAACCGTTGCCATTCCAGATCATCCGGATGCGCTGGCTTCGACGTACGACGTCGATGCCCGCGGCACGAAGTTGACCACCGTGCGGTCCTTCATCGCGCACGGTCCCTATGTCCTGACGCAATTGGCACAGTCAACGGCCGGTCTTGATCCGGCCATCGCGTTGGTGACCAAGGCGATCGGCGCGCAGGCCGCCGCGATCGAGCCGTTCAAACCCGCGGCGGAACTGCCGGCCGTGCCGATCGATCCGACGGGTCTGCTGGCCTTGACGCTGCAGACCGACGCGCCGCGCAATTCACAGAACGCGGTCTACTCCGGCACCGGGGCCCTGCACTTCCAGAGCAACCCGGTCACCTCGAGCAGGGTGTTCCAGGACAACGGCGTGACGGCGTTCGCCCGTGGAAAGACCAGCGTGTATCGCGCCAAGGACCCGGCGTCTGCGGTCAACGTGGCGAACACCTTCGGCAAGGAGGTGTCGGTTGACGGCACCGAGACCGCCGATCCGGTGCCGGCCCTGACGCTGAGCCGCTGCATCCTGTTGGCCAACCCGAAGCAGTTCTACTGTGTCGCGCCGGCGGGTGACTATGCCATCGAGGCACGTGGCCCCGAGTTGAAGGACGTGCACGAACAGGTTGCCGCGCAATACATCCTGTTGACGGCTAAGCCTTAGCGGAGCCGTTCAACGAGAGGCCCGTGGCCGACTGCAGCAGGCAGATGACAGTGCTGGGCAGCGGCGTGTGTCCGGTGCGGTCCATGTTCGAGTCGATCAGGTAGGTCGAGGTGTACCGGCTGTCTTGACCGGCGTACGCCGTCAGGCCCGCTGTGCACCGCTGATCGGCGACACCGGCGATGGCGTCGTTGACCGCGACATTGGCGCGCAGGAACACCTCGGCGATGTGCGGGGCGGCACAGTCCACCAGCGTCACTTCGACGACGCTGGGGTCGGTGGGCGGCGGTGTGCTCAGGCAGTCGCCGACCTGCAGGTCGACCCACTTGGCCTGGCGCGCATTCGGTTTCATCGGCACGATCGGGACCGGCGAAGGGAGCTGGGCTGTCGTGGTCGTGGGCGGCGATGCGCTCGAAGTGCTCGACGACGGCGCCGCTGACGTGTTCGAACCGCAGGCCGCGAGCAGCGACATTGCCGCAACCTGCCACACGAGCCGATGTGGACGAACGGTCATGGCCGTCATGGTAGTGCTTGTCGGGCGGTGTTCGGGCCTGGACGGTTACCATCGCCATACCAGCGACCCCAGGGAGGCCGGGATGCCCGAATACACCGTCGGTGACTACCTACTGGACCGGCTCGCCGAACTGAACGTCACCGAGATTTTCGGTGTGCCAGGCGATTTCAACCTGGAGCTGCTCGACCATGTGATCGCCCACCGGGATATCCGGTGGGTCGGCAGCGCCAACGAACTCAACGCCGGGTACGCCGCCGACGGCTACGGCAGGCTGCGCGGCATGGCGGCGCTCATCACCACATTCGGTGTCGGTGAGCTATCGGCGGCCAATGCGATCGCGGGCAGTTACGCCGAGCATGTCCCGGTGGTGCACATCGTCGGCACGCCGTCGATTGACGTGCAAGGCTCCCGCCGGGTGATCCACCACTCGCTCGGCGACGGCGACTTCGATCACTTTCTGCGCATTGCCCGCGAAATCACCTGCGCACAAGCCAAACTCATGCCGGCCACGGCCACGCGCGAGATCGACCGGGTGCTGTCCGAGGTGCACGAGCGCAAGCTGCCCGGTTACCTGATGCTGGCCACCGACGTCGCCCGGTTCCCCGTCGAACCACCGACCGGGCCCTTGCCGCGGTACATCAGCGGCACGAGCCCGCGGGCGCTCTCGCTGTTCACCGTGGCCGCCGCCCGTCTCATCGGCGAGCATCAGCTGACGGTGCTGGCCGACCTGCTGGTGCACCGACTGGAAGCCGTCCCGCAGCTCGAGGCACTGCTGGCGGCCGACGTCGTGCCGCACGCCACGCTGATGTGGGGCAAGAGCCTGGTCGACGAATCCGCGCCGGAGTTCCTCGGCATCTACGCCGGCACCTCCAGTCAGGAGTCGGTTCGGCGGGCCATCGAAGACGCCCCGGTGCTCCTCACCGCCGGCGTGCAGTTCACCGACATGGTGAGCGCATCGTTCACGCAGCAGATCGATCCCGCGCGGACCATCGACATCGGGCCCAACCAGAGCACCGTGGCCGGGGAAGTTTTTGCGCCACTGGACATGTCGGCCGCGCTCGAGGCGATCACCGGCATCCTGAAGTCCCGGCCCACCAGGTCGCCCGCCGTACCGCAGCCGGTGCCCGACGCGCCCGACGCGGTGCTCGAACCGGATCAGCCGCTCACCCAGAAGGCCCTGTGGGACAAGGTCTGTGGTGCTCTTACGCCGGGCAATGTGGTGCTGGCCGAGCAGGGCACGTCGTACTACGGCATGGCCCGGCACCGGCTGCCCAGCGGTGTGGCGTTCATCGGCCAGCCGTTGTGGGCGTCCATCGGCTATACGCTGCCGGCCGCACTCGGTGCGGGTCTGGCGGAGCCGGACCGTCGTCCGGTGTTGCTCATCGGCGACGGCGCCGCGCAGCTGACGATCCAGGAACTCGGCCAGTTCGGCCGCGAGGGCGTTCCCGCCGTGGTGATCCTGGTGAACAACGACGGCTACACCGTCGAACGCGCGATCCACGGCCCCACCGCGCCGTACAACGACATCGTGGGCTGGCAGTGGCGCGACATCCCGGCTGCCCTGGGTATCCGGAACCCGTTGTCGCACAGGGCGACAACCTGCGGCGAATTGGACGCGGCACTGGCCGACGCGGCTGCCCACCCAGATGATCTGGTCTTCATCGAAGCCGTGGTGACCGAATTGGACGTGCCGCCGCTACTGGAGGAGCTCGCCGCGGCCATCGCGAAGGCCAACAAGGCGGCCGGTAACTGAAGCGCGGGTTGTCGCGTTACCGCGGACGCGCCTTGTCCGGACCCAGATAGGCGTCGGCCCAGGCGCCGATGATCCGTCCCGCACGCTTGGCCTGTCCCGGCCCGGTGAGCAGGTGTTCGGTGCCCTCCAGCGAGACGAAGCTGCGCGGGTGGCGGGCCGTCCGGAAAATCTCACTCGCGTTCTCGATGCCCACGGTGTTGTCGGTGGGGGAGTGCAGGATCAACAGCGGCAGGTGCAGGTCCTTGATCTTGGCGTGCAGCTTGGCCGCGCGGACGTCCTCCACGAAGTCGCGCTTGAGGGTCAGTTCGCGGCCGCCGACCATCCACTGCGCACTGCCGTTGGCGAGCACGCAGTCGAGGATGTCGTCGTACTGCTTCTCGACGTGCGACGGGTCGATGGGCGCAGCGACCGTCGCCACCGCGCGCACCCCGGGCGCCTGCCGCGCCGCGGCGAGTACCGACGCCCCGCCGAACGAGTGGCCCACCAACAGAGCCGACGGCGTGCCGCGGTCGGACATGAACTTGCACGCTTCGATGACGTCGTTGGTCTTGTGGGTGAAGGACCCGTCGCCCCAGTGGCCGTCCGAATCGCCCAGCCCGATGGCGTCGAAGCGGAGCATCCCGATGCCATCGGAGGCCAGTTGCTTGCAGATGCGCGCCGCGGCAGGGGAGTCCTTGCCGAGTGTGAAGCCATGTGAGAAGACGCCCCAGCCGCGCGGGGTGCCCTCGGGGAGGTCGATGATCCCGGCGAGCATGGGGCCGGTGGAACTCTGGAACTTGACGCGTTCAGCCACGGGACGGGTTTACCACGGCTGGCAAGCCGGACGTGGCCGCTTCTTTGCTGGAGGCCATCGGTAGGGTGGAGGTTTCACGGGAAACACGACCTGCGGGTCGTAGCGGTCAGTGACGCCTGCGCCCCGTATGTAGTCCTGAGATCCGGAGCAGAGTCGTGACCCTGAACACCATCGCCTTCGAACTGGTCCCGCCCAATATTGAGCGCGGCCCCCAGTTTGCGGTCGACGAGGCGCACAAGGTGCTGCTCAACGCCGCGGCCGTCGGCCTCGAGGGCCGCATCCGGCACGTGATGATCCCCGGGATGATCGAGGAAGACGGCGACCGGCCCGTCGAGATGAAGCCGAAGATGGACGTCCTCGACTTCTGGCAGCTGATGAAGCCCGAGCTGCCCGGGATCCGCGGGCTGTGCACGCAGGTGACGTCGTTCCTCGACGAGGACGCGCTCTCGAAGCGGCTGGCGGTGCTGCAGGACGCGGACTTCGACGGCATCGCTTTCGTCGGCGTCCCGCGCACCATGAGCGACGGCGAGGGCGCCGGCGTGGCGCCGACCGACGCGTTGACGATCTACCGCGACCAGGTGCCGAATCGCGGCGTCATCCTGATCCCGACGCGCGACGGCGAGCAGGGCCGCTTCAACTTCAAGATCAACCAGGGCGCCACCTACGGCATGACCCAGTTGCTGTACTCGGACACGATCGTGGGCTTCCTCAAGGAGTTCGCTGCCACCACCGAGCACCGCCCCGAAATTCTGCTGTCGTTCGGGTTCGTCCCGAAGATGGAGTCGAAGGTCGGACTGATCAACTGGCTGATCCAGGATCCGGGCAACCCTCTGGTCGCCGCCGAGCAGGACTTCGTTTCCCGGCTGGCCGGCGAGGAGCCCGCGGCCAAACGCGCGCTGATGCTCGACCTGTACAAGCGCGTCATCGATGGCGTCGGCGAGCTCGGCTTCCCGATCAGCATCCACTTGGAAGCCGCCTACGGCGTCTCCAAGCCGGCGTTCGAGACGTTCGCCGAGATGCTGGAGTACTGGGCGCCCGATAAGGGCTAGCCTCTCGCGCCGATACGGCGTTGTGACGGAGCCTATTTCGAGGCTCCGGACATTCCCCCGAACAACCGCCCAGCGTCGGCGGGTGTCAGTCCGCCGGGCATGGTCGGCATGCGGACGTCGGCGCGGCGGGCGGTGTCGCCCGGACCGTCGGTGGAGTCCGACGTTTTACGAATCTGATTCGCGGCGGCGTTGTCGGCCCCTCCGGTGTACTGCTGCGCGCTGATGGAAACCGCCGGTTGAGACCGGGGGATAGCGCCGGGCGCCGTGCGTCCGGCGGGTGTCATCGGAGTGGTCGACGTGCGGCCGGCATTGGTCTGCGCGCTGACTGAACTGGTCGGCTCGGGGCGGTCGATCACCGGGCCGGGATGCGGGCCTTTCGCCGCCGCGGGCGCGGCCAGCGCGATGGACAGCGCCGACAGTCCGACGGCGGTCCCTGTCATGAGGCGCAAGATGGAACGACGGAGCTCGGTGCCGGTGTGGTGGGTGGTGTTCATGGCGCCGCCTTTCTAGATACTTGCTCGAACAAGTATCTTCCGACGGCTATTCCAACTGGGGTTTCCTTGTCATCTAGCCGAAGTAAGATGGTTAGACAACCAATGAGTTTCTGGGGGTGTCGATGGCGACGGACGGCGATGAAGACCGGGAGACGTGCGAGGCGATGGCATTGCCGACGGCGGCCCGCAGCGGTCCCGTCAGTCATGCGGTCTTTCAACTCACCCGGCTGACGCGAACGATCATCGCGACGCTGCTGCGTCCCCTCGGCCTGTACCCGGGCCAGGAGCTGGTGATGATGTACCTGTGGGACCGCGGCCCGCTCCGCCAGACCGACCTGGTTCGGCTCACCAGCTCCGATGCGCCGACGATGACCCGCATGATCCAACGGCTGGAGCATGCCGGATTCGTGCGCCGTTTCCCGAGCCCCGAGGACAAGCGCGCGCACCTGGTCGAGGCGACGCCCGCGAGCCGGGGATTGCGGGATCAGATCGAGGGGGTGTGGCGCGACATCGAAGAGTTGACCGTCGGCGGTCTGAGCGAAGCGGAACGGGCCACCGTGCTGCGCGTCGTCCAGGGTCTGGAGCATCGGCTGGCCGGCGCGGTGATGGGCTCGGCCGGCAGCGGTCCGCTCACCCCGTGATGTCGCGGTAGCTTCCTGGCGGCCACATAGGACCGACCGCGGACCCCCTATCCTGGGACTGGTGTCCGGCCAACAGCAGCGCGAACTGCGTGATCGTCTGGATGGTCTGACCATCCGTGACGCCGCGCGCCTGGAGCGTCGGCTGAAGAATCTGCGGGGCGACAACCCGGACAAGATCGCCGAACAGATCGCGGCCGCGGAGGGCGTGATCGCGAGTCGGCTGGCCGCGGTACCGACCATCACGTATCCCGATCTGCCGGTCACCGATCGTCGAGATGAGATCGCCAAGGCCATCACCGAGAACCAGGTGGTGATCGTGGCCGGCGAGACCGGCTCGGGCAAGACGACGCAGCTGCCCAAGATCTGCCTGGAGCTCGGCCGCGGTATCCGCGGCACCATCGGCCACACCCAGCCGCGCCGGCTGGCCGCGCGCACCGTGGCGCAGCGCATCGCCGACGAAACCGGCACCGCACTGGGTGGGGCGATCGGTTACACGGTCCGGTTCACCGACCAGGCGAGCGACTCGACCCTCGTCAAACTGATGACCGACGGCATTCTGCTCGCCGAGATTCAGAGGGACCGGCGGCTGCTGCGGTACGACACGCTGATCCTCGACGAGGCCCACGAACGCAGCCTCAACATCGACTTCCTGCTCGGGTATCTGCGCGAGTTGCTGCCGCGTCGCCCGGACCTGAAGGTCATCGTGACGTCGGCAACCATCGAGCCGGAGCGGTTCGCAAAGCACTTCTATGACGCCCCGATCGTCGAGGTGTCGGGCCGCACGTACCCGGTCGAAATCCGGTACCGGCCACTGGAAGTCCCCGTCGCGGTGGACGACAGCGACGACCCGGACGACCCGGACCACGAGATCGTCCGCACCGAGCCGCGCGACCAGACCGAGGCCATTGTCGACGCGGTGCGCGAACTGGAATCCGAACCGGCGGGCGATGTGCTCGTCTTCCTGTCCGGTGAACGCGAAATCCGCGACACCGCAGAGGCGTTGCGCGACGCGCTGTCCGGCGACACCTTCCCGACCGAGATCCTGCCGCTGTACGCCCGGCTGCCGACCGCGGACCAGCAGAAGGTCTTCAACGCGAAGCCGGGCGGCCCGCGCCGGATCGTGTTGGCCACCAACGTCGCCGAGACGTCGCTGACCGTGCCGGGTATCCGGTACGTCGTCGACCCGGGTACGGCGCGCATCTCGCGGTACAGCCGGCGCACGAAGGTGCAGCGGCTGCCGATCGAGCCGATCTCGCAGGCGTCGGCGGCGCAGCGGTCCGGCCGGTCGGGACGTACCGCGCCCGGTGTCTGCATCCGGTTGTACTCGGAAGAGGACTTCGCGAGCCGGCCGCGCTACACCGACCCGGAGATTCTGCGCACCAACCTGGGCGCGGTCATCCTGCAGATGGCGGCGCTGGGGCTCGGCGATATCGAGGCATTCCCGTTCCTGGACCCGCCGGATGCGCGCAGCATCCGCGACGGCATCCAATTGCTCCAGGAGCTTGGCGCTTTCGACACGAAGGGCGCCATCACCGACGTCGGTCGCCGGCTGGCCCGGCTGCCGCTGGACCCACGCGTCGGCCGCATGATCCTCCAGGCCGACACCGAAGGCTGTGTGCGCGAGGTGCTGATCCTCGCCGCCGCGCTGTCGATCCCTGATCCACGGGAACGACCGTCCGACCGGGAAGAAGCCGCGCGGCAGAAGCATGCCCGGTTCGCCGACGAACATTCGGACTTCATCTCCTATCTGAACCTGTGGAACTACCTGCGCGAGCAGCGGAATCAGTTGTCCGGCAGTGCGTTCCGCCGAATGTGCCGCGACGAGTTCCTGCACTACCTGCGGATTCGCGAATGGCAGGACCTGGTCGGCCAGTTGCGCAGCATCGCCGGTGATCTCGGCATCCGGGAGTCGGGGGACGATGCCGACCCGCTGCGTATCCACACCGCGTTGACCGCCGGGCTGCTGTCGCACGTCGGCCTGCGGGAAGGTGAGACTCGCGAGTACCAGGGCGCCCGCAACTCGCGGTTCGTGTTGGCCCCGGGCTCGGTGCTGACGAAGAAGCCGCCGCGGTGGATCGTCGTCGCGGATCTGGTGGAGACGAGCCGGCTGTTCGGTCGTATCGCGGCGCGTATCGAACCGGAGACCGTCGAACGGGTCGCCGGGGATCTGTTGCAGCGCACCTTCAGTGAGCCGCATTGGGATGCCCGCCGCGGCGCCGTCATGGCGTTCGAACGGGTGACCCTCTACGGCCTGCCGCTGGTGCCGCGTCGTCGGGTCGGGTACGCGCAGGTGGATCCGGTGGTCGCGCGCGAGCTGTTCATCCGGCATGCGCTGGTCGAAGGCGACTGGCAGACCCGGCACCACTTCTTCCGCGACAACACGCGCCTGCGGACCGAGCTGGAGGAGTTGGAGGAGCGCGCCCGACGCCGGGATCTGCTGGCCGGTGATGACGAGGTCTACGCCTTCTACGACCAGCGGGTGCCCGAAAGTGCGGTGTCGGCGCGGCATTTCGATGCCTGGTGGAAGAAACAGCGGCATGTGACGCCGGACCTGCTGACCATGACGCGCGACGACCTGCTGCGCACCGACACGGATGCCGACCAGCCCGACACCTGGCAGACCGGCGACCTGTCGCTGCCGCTGAGCTACCGGTTCGAGCCCGGCGCCGCCGATGACGGTGTGACGGTTCATGTTCCGGTCGAGGTGCTGGCCCGGCTCGGCGGCGACGGTTTCGCGTGGCAGGTTCCCGCGCTGCGGGAAGAGTTGGTCACGGCGCTGATCAAATCGCTGCCCAAGGACCTGCGGCGCAACTTCGTGCCCGCGCCCGATACGGCGCGGGCGGTGTTGCCGGACCTCAATCCGGGAGACGGCTCGCTGCTGGAGGAGCTACAGCGCGAATTGCGCCGGCGCAGTGGCATTTTGGTGCCGATCGACGCCTTCGACCTGAGCAAGATTCCCGACCACCTGCGGGTCACCTTCGCGGTCGAGAAAGACGGCACCGAGGTGGCGCGTGGCAAGGACCTGGGTGCGCTGCACGACAAGCTCGCCGGGTCGGTGCGCCAGGCGGTCGCCGGCGCCGTCGCGGGCGATCTGCAACGGACCGGCCTCAAGGCGTGGCCGGACGACCTCGCTGAGCTGCCCCGCACCGTGGAGAGCTCGGCCGGTGGCCACACCGTGCGTGGTTTCCCGGCATTCGTGGATACCGGTGCGGCAGTGGACATCCGGGTCTTTCCGACGGCGGCCGAGCAGGCCGCGGCCATGGGGCCGGGACTGCGACGGCTGCTGCGGCTCGCCGCACCGTCACCGGTCAAGGCTGCCGAGCGCGGCCTCAATCCCCGCGCGCGTCTGTCACTGTCGAGCAATCCCGACGGCAGCCTGGCTGCGCTGCTCGAAGACTGCGCCGACGCCGCGGTGCGGGTGTTGGCGCCCAAGCCGGTGTGGACCGCGGCGGACTTCACGGCGCTGCGCGATGCCGTCGCAGCCAAGCTGGTCCCGACGACGCTCGACGTCGTCGGCCGCGTCGAGCGCGTGTTGACCGCCGCGCACGCGGCGCAGGTTGCGTTGCCCGACAAGCCGTCCGCGCTCCAGGCCGATGCCGTCGCCGACATCCGCGCCCAATTGGCCCGGCTGCTGCCGGTCGGATTCGTCGCGGCGACGGGAGTCACCCACCTGGCCGATCTCACCCGGTACCTGACGGCGGTGGGGCGGCGCTTGGAGCGCCTACCGCAAGCGCCGGCGGCAGACCGGGAACGCATGGACCGCGTACACGCCGTCGAAGACGCGTACGACGAACTGCGGCAGGCGCTTTCGCCCCTGCGCTGCCAAGGCGAAGACGTCCGCGACATCGCCCGGCAGATCGAGGAGCTCCGCGTCAGCCTGTGGGCCCAGCAGCTGGGCACCCCGCGACCGGTCAGCGAGCAGCGGATCTACCGGGCCATCGACGCCGTCGTCCCGTGATTTTGTGCACGATTTTCCGCGGCCGGCGCGGTGTGGTGTCTCGGGACATCGCTGACACTTATGTCTCGGGACATCGCTGACAGTCAGTGTGCGGGTTTGGGTGCGCGGGTGCGGTAGGTTCGCGTGGTTTTGTCGCCGGGCTGGTAGCGGCGGGTTGGGTCGGCGGTGAGTTCGCGGATCAAGGTGGTGCCGCTGAAGATGGCGATGTGGTCGCCGTCGCGGATGCAGTCGCAGTGGTGCCCAGCCCAGTACCGGCCGACGTTGATGACGTAGGGCGGCACGAACACCCGACCTGTGGTGTCGTTGACGGTGCCGGTGGTGACGAACACCGGGGCCGGCAAGGGCCGGTCGGCGGGGCGGGCGCGTTCGGTGGCGGCGAAAGCCTCTGCGGGAGTGGCTCCGCCGAGTGCTCGGTGTGGTCGTTGGTGGTTGTAGAAGTGTCGGAACGCCTCGAGCAGATCGTTGAGATCAGCGACCGTGTCCGGGGTGGGGTGCGCGTGGAGCCACTTTTTGAGGGTCTGCCAGAACCGCTCGATCTTGCCGCAGGTCTGCGGGTGATAGGGGGCGGAGTTGATCGTTTTGACTCCCAGGGCGCGTAGGTTGGCCTCGAACGTCGTTTCAAACCCGAGCCGCCGCCCGGTGTACATCAGTCCGTTGTCCGACAACGACATTGACGGAATCCCACACTCACCGATACCGGCCAGCACCACCGACCACACCAACTCACCGGTGCCGGGCCCGGCCGCGGCGGCCAACCCGACCAGGTAGCGGGAATGATCATCAAGGCTGCCCGCGATGGCCACTGCGGTGCCGTCGGTCAGTGCCCATTCGGTCCAGTCTGATTGCCAGCAGTCGTTCGGGCGATCAAAGACAAACCGTTTGGTCGCTGACTTGGGGCGTTTACGCGGCTGCGGGGTGATCGCACCATGGCGCGTCAGGATCCGCCAGATCGTAGCCGGTGCAGGCACATCAGCATGGCCCTCACGCTGCAGGGTCCAGTGGATGGAGTGCGCGCCGTGATCCCCGGCCGGCCTCCAACAGTTCTTTGCGGCGGCGCAGCACCAGCTCCTCGACCGCGGCCGCGGTCTGTCCGGGACACGACACCGGCCGACGTGACCGCTGTTCGAGTCCGGCCAGCCCCAGCTGCCCGAACCGTTTTCGCCACTTGTAGAACGTCTGCCGACTGATCTGCTGATCCCGGCAGAACGCCGCCACATTCTCGACCTGCCCGGCCAACGCCGTCGCGGCACGAATATCCATCGCCGTCACCTTCTGGGCCATGAACCACGATGGGTCCACAACCTCACTCAGGTGTCAGCGATGTCCCGAGACATCCATGTGTCAGCGATGTCCTGAAACAGAACACCGCGGCCGGCGCGGAAAATCGTGCACAAATCCCTCAGGAAGGTGACGTGGGGGCGTCGGCGATCTTGACCAGCTGGACTTCGGGGCGGTCCGGCACCTGATCGGTCAGGAACCAGCGGAACGCCAGGTTGCCCTGCGGATAGTCCAGCGTCGTCAGCGAATTCGGGTGTGCAGTGGTGCCGCGCGACAGGACGACCGTCACCGTGCCGTCGGAGTTGGGCACCGCGCTGTAGCCGTTCAGGGAGCTGCGGGCGTCACTGGCGCCGGGGGTGGCCATGAACTGGTTCCACACCACCAGGTTCCAGAACCGGCAGGCCGGCGGACGGTGGGTGATGACGAGCGCTTCGTCCTCCGCGAGCACGAAGCTGCCGTACGAGTAGCAGGCGTCGCGCGCCGACCAGCCGAAGTTGGCGTCCGGTACCTGGTAGGGCGCGGCGAATTCATTGGCGCGATGGGCGGTTTCGTGTCCGAGGCTGGCTTCGTCGACGGCCCGCGTGCCCACCGGCATCGGCATGATGGCGAACAGCGTGCGGATCCAGGTGGCGCTGGACCGCAGCGCGGCGGCTGTCGCGGCGTCGCTGTGGCGGAACGGCTCCGGAGGATCGAGTGCCTCGATGTTCCAGGTGACCGGACGTCCCGTTGCCGGGTCGGCCTGGTAGTCGCGGGTGAGGAAGACGGCTGCGTCGGGCAGGGGGCCGAGCTCGAACGAGAAGTTGCCGTCGGCGTCGAATTCGATGTCGGTGTCACGGATTATCGCGACGACGCGGTTGGACCAGGCACCGGGCGAGGGCTCGTTGTACGCAGTCAGCGAGAGATAGACGCTGTCGCCCTTGTTGCCGAAGATCCGGTATTTGCGCTCCGGGTCCACCGGGCACATGTGGTAGTAGGCGTCGGTGTTGTCGCCGCCCCAGCGGCGGTCATGCCGGGTGGGGGTGTTGACGGCGACGAACTGCGGCCGCCCCGGCTCGGGGAACAGGTAGCAGTCGAGGGCGACGCCGAGTCCGGTCGCGAGCATGCGGTAACCGTCGGCGATCTGGCGGTCGTCGGTCACGGCGCGCGGACCCTCGAGAAAAGAGGTGTCGAGCTCGCGAAGGGTGTCGAGGAGTTCCCGCCATGCGGCAGCGGATTCGGTCATGCGCCAATACCTTTCAGGATCAGTGTGGTGTTGCGGTCTATCCAGTCGTCATCGGGGGCGGCGCTGCGGGTGAGGGCGGCGAGCAGGGCGATACCCGTGATGACCTCGGTCAGGTCGGTGGCGGTCACGTCGGCGCGGAGTTCACCGCGGGTGGCGGCGGCATCGAGGCGGGCATGCAGTCCGGGTCCGAGTACGTCGGCGAACCGGTCCAGCAGGGCGCTGTGCAGGGTGGCGTCGGCGGTCATCTCGCCGAGCAGTCCCGGGAGCGCGGCGCGGGCCGCGGGAGTGCTGAGGACCGCCACGGTGTCGCGGACCATCGCCCGTACATCGCCCGCGAGGGAGCCGGTATCCGGCAGGTCAGCGGCGATGCCTTCAGGGAATGCCGCCTCGTGGACGAGGTGGGCCTTGCTGGGCCAGCGCCGGTAGATCGCTGGCTTGCTGGTGCCGGCCTGCTTGGCGATGGCGTCCACCGACAGCGCGGCATAGCCGACTTCGCCGAGGAGTTTCACGGTCGCGTCCAGCACGGCGTCGTCGATGCGCCGATCACGAGGTCTACCAAGTTCTTTCGCCATTACGGAACTCATAGTAACATAATTGGTGTGACTGACACCACAGACGTTGTCCGGCTCGATGACCTGGCCCATCCCACCTTCACGGCCGAGGCTCAACAGTTCCGCGACATGATGACGATGATGGCGGCGGACTGTCCGCTCGATGCGGACGCACTGCACGCCAAGGCGAGCGCCGACACCGGGCTCGACGACTTCGGCCCCACCGACTACCGCGAACGCCTCGAGGTGCTGCTGGGCGCGCTCCGGCAGATCGACGGTTTCAACGGCCCGGGCGTGGTCAACTTCTACGGCCAGCTGCTGCAGCTGTTGAAGAACCGGCTGCTGCTGACCGATCTGTTGAAGCGGCACCCTGAGATTCACGACATCGAACTGCTGCCCCCGGTGGTCATCGTCGGCCTGCCGCGTACCGGGACCACACACCTGCACAACCTGCTGGCGGCCGCCGGAACCTTCCGGACCCTGCCCTACTGGGAGTCGATGGAGCCCTTCCCGCTGGCGTCCGAAGCCGGTATCGAGCCGGACCCGCGGCGCACGCGGATGGACGTGGCGGTCAACGTGATGAACATCGTCATGCCGCATTTCCCGCTGATGCACGAGATGACCACCGACCACGTGCACGAGGAAATCCAGTTGCTGGCCAACGACTTTTCCACGATGTACTTCGAGACGCTGGCCGATGTTCCCGCGTGGCGTGACTACTACGAATCCCATGATCAGACGCCGCACTACCGGCACATGGTGACGCAGCTCAAAGCCCTGCAGTACCTGCGCGGCGGCCGGCGCTGGCTGCTCAAGTCGCCGCAGCATCTCGAGCAACTGCCGGTGCTGAACGCCGAATTACCCGGTGTGGTAGGTGTTTTCACGCACCGCGATCCCGTACCGGTGGTGCTGTCGATGATCGCGATGCTCACCTACTCGGCGCGCATGCACCGCAGCCCGGTTCCCGTCGAGCACATCGCTTCGTACTGGGTGCAGCGGCTGGAGCACATGCTTGCCGCGCTGATCCGAGACCGGGAGGTCATCGGCCGGGACCGCTCCATCGACATCCGGTTCGATGATTTCATGGCCGACGATCTCGGCACCGCCGCGAGCGTCTTTGCTCTTGCCGAGGAACAACTTTCGGATACCGAGCGCAACGCGATGGCAGACTACCTGGCCGGTCATCAACGCGGCCGGCTGGGCCGGGTCGAGACGTCGTGCGAGATGTTCGGTCTCGACCCCGACGACCTCAAGGCCCGCTTCGCGCCCTACACGCAGCGCTTCCTGGGCTAGCTTTCCGCCGCTAGGACTGCGCCATCGCCGCCGGGTCGGCCAATGGCACGACCAGGTGCGAAGCGTGGACGCCGCCTTGGGAAATTCGATACGTCCCGCGCGCCAGGGCCGTCCGCTGCGGGCGGGTCGGCACCAGATGAGGGAAGTCGTACGTCGTCAGCGTCAGCCGCAGTCGGTGGCCCGGGGCGAGGAGCGCCGCGGTGGGAAACACCTCGATGTCGTACCGGGTCAGCTCACCGGGCACGACGGGCTCGGCGGCCGCCTTGGTGCTGATGTGTTGCGGCCGTAGCACGGTGCCGTCGGGCAGGAGCCAGCTCGCCTCGGGGTCGAGGGCACGATGCGAACCGAGGAGCGCCCCCTGCGTCAGCGGCCGGCTGACGCCATCGGGGGAGACGTCGTCCAGATGCGCCACCCACAGGGTCTCGGTGCGGTCGGCGGTGGCGAAGATCGTGAGGCCGACCGGACCGGCGAGCAGTTGTTCGGTATCGAACGCTTCGCTGGTGTAGGTCAGCGCGTCGCGCTGCAGCCGGGAGTTGTCCTGGTCGTACCGGACACTGCGGCCAGTCTGCGACACCATGAAGCTGCCCATGCCGAGGCTCCACTGCTCCAGGCTGCGCCCGGAAACCGGTCCGCGAGAAAGGTATTGGAGCGTGGCGATCGACTCGTCGGCCGACGGGGTGGCATGCAGGCCGCCGCCGAGACCCAGGTAGAGCCGCGTCGGGGTGGCCTCCGGGAACGGATAGGCGTTGGTGCGGAACCATTTAGGGCTGCCGATGGCCTGGAAGCGCACCGGCGCACCGGTGACGGCCGCGGTGTCGTCGTCCTTGAGCCAGTGGTTGAACCAGCGCAGCTGCAAGGCCTGCAGATGCTGACCATCGAGATCCGAGACGTGATACCAAGGGCCGGCCATCAACTGGAACTTGTCGGAGACGGGCTGATCGGCGGTCATGGCGGCGCCGGCAGGACGCCCGGCGAAAGTGTTCTGCAGCGCCGCGTAGTTCAAGGGCGCGCCGCGCTGGAAGGCGTCATGCCAGCCGGCCACCAGAAACACCGCGACACCGTTCTCGACGATCTTCGGCACCACATCCGCGGGACGCATGGTGTCCCAGAACGTGCCGTCGAATGCGGTGTCACCGCCGGCGATCGCGTCTTTTATCAGGCTCTTGAAATAGCTGCGCTGGTCGCGACCGCGCTGGCGCACCGCGGAAATACCACCGGCCCTTGGCCTTTCATGCCCACCGCGATGCGCGAACTCCAGCGCCGGGTTGATGACGTTCAGCAGCGAGTAGGTGGCGCCGTAGGCCCGGACCGTGCGCATGTGCGGGACGCCGCCCATGGTGACGACGTCGCGGTAGAAATCGTTGGCGGCCATCGCCGGGAAGATCGCCTTCAGCGGCGAGCCGGGACCCACCGCGGCGGCCGTCATGAGCTGGTTGATGGCCAGGTACGAGATGCCGAACATGCCGACACGGCCGTTCGAATTGGGCAGGGCGGCAGCCCAATTGACCAGGTCGACGCCGTCCTGCACCTGTTCCGGTCCGAGCATCTCGAAGGAGCCGCCCGACACGCCGGTACCCCGCACGTCGGCCATCACCTCGATGTAGCCACGCCGGATCAGGTACGGCGTTGCGCCACCACCGATCTGGGCGGCCGGCGGGGGTGCCTTCTTGCCGTACGGCGTCATCGACAGCAGCACCGGGAAGGGGCCGGAAGCGGGCTCGCCCGTCGTCGGGTCGGTCGGATAGTGGATATCCACCCGCAGCGAGATGCCGTCGCTCATCGGCACCGCCACGTTGTGGTGCACTCCGACGCCGTACTGCGCCGGCGGGGCTTCCCAGGCCGGCAACAGTGGTGATGGGCTGGTCTTGCGGGTGCGCGTGGCGGCCCAACCGGCTATGGCCTTGATTCGGGCCCCCACACCCGCTGTCTCGACATTCGTCTCCACGCCTCGACCGTACGCCGAACCCGAAAGAAGTTATTGCTTCGTGACGGAACCGTGTCAGGGCGCTCGGGGGTGTTCCCAGTCTCGGTCCGTAGCATCCGATCAGTGACCAGTAGTCCGTGTGAAAGAGACGACGCAGGTAAGGGCGTCGGCTGCATCTCGCGCCGACGCATGCTGAGAATGGCTGCCGCGGCGCCGGTTCTGGTCGGTATGCCCGCCGTTGTGTCGTCACTCACCGCGCCCGTGGCCAAAGCCGCTGGTCTGGCCGGCGCAGTCGTGTTCCTCGACCCGGGGCACAACGGGGCCAATGACTCGTCGATCAGCAAGCAGGTGCCCACCGGCCGCGGCGGCACCAAGGACTGCCAGACCAGTGGCACGTCCACGACGGCGGGCTTCCCCGAACACTCGTTCACCTGGAACGTCGTGCTGCTGATGCAGCAGCAGCTGGCGAACGCCGGCGTACAGGTCCACCTGTCGCGCAACAACGACAACGCTCTCGGTCCGTGTGTCGACCAGCGCGCCGAGATGGCGAACGCCCTACGGCCGAACGCGGTCGTGTCCGTCCACGCCGACGGGGGCCCCGCTGGCGGCCACGGGTTCCACGTCAACTACTCGGCGCCGCCGCTGAACCAGGTGCAGGCCGGGCCGTCGGTGCGTTTCGCCCAGATCATGCGCGACAAGATGGTGGCCGCGGGGCTGACGCCGGCGACCTACATCGGCAGCAACGGTCTGTACGGCCGGGCCGACCTGACAGGCCTGAATCTCGCTCAGTACCCGTCGATCCTGGTCGAGTGCGGCAACATGAAGAACCCGCAGGAGGGCGCGGCGATGGCCACCATGCAGGGGTGGCAGACCTACGCCAACGCCATCTGCCAGGGCATCGCGGCGTTCATCCAGGCCAGCTAGAGCTCGGCCAGCGCAACCCCGGTGACACCAGGACCCAGCTGTGTCAGCTCGCGGTCGGTCCCGTCGGCGAGGTTCACGACGCGGATGCCGCCGGTGCGCAGCTCGCTCACGTAGTAGGTCGTGTCATCGGCGGTGGTCAGACCGATCGCCTCCTGATAGCCGCGGGACACGATGTCGTAGGTCCCGACCGTGGGCTGGACCCGGCCGCGGTTGAGCGTGTTGCCGTTCGGTTCGGCGCCGCGGTCGGTCCAGACCAGGTTTCCGGATGCGTCGAGATCGAGGTCGATGGGCTCGGGCAGGTCCTGCCACAGCAACTCGATGTCCGCACGGCCCGCGGCGGTGTGCCCCACCGGGATGTCGGTGCGGCAGCGGAAGATTCGGCCCTGGCCGGCGTCGGATGCGCCCTTCTGCGTCCAGTAGACCAACTGCTGCACCGGGTCGACGGCGATGCCCACGCAGTGGTGCCGCGGGTCTTGCGCATCCGGACCGCTACCCGCCACCACCAGCGTCTCCAGGCTCGAGCCGTCCAGCCGGCAGCGCAGCACCTGCATGCCTTCGCGGTCGCACCAGTAGAGCAACCTCGCGTCGAAGTCGGCCGTCAGCTGCTTACCCGTGGTGAACGCGCCCCGCGGCACGATGGTCCGCCGGTCAGAACCGTCCAGGTTCACACGCTCGAGCGACCCGTTACGGGTGAAGAACGTCCGGCCGGTTTCGGGGTCGGGCGTGCCCATGTTCGTCCAGTAGATGTGGCCCCGGGCCTGATCGACGACGATGCCGTCGGGCGTCTCGTCGACATCGGCGACCAGCGTCCGGACCCGTGAACCGTCGAGGGACACGGCCAGGATCGCCCGCTTGGCGATGTGCAGAACCAATAGTTCGGTCATGCCACGGATTATTCAGCGGGGTCGCTAGCGTTGTGTGACCGGAACATTCATTGGAGGCTGATTGTGCACATTGATCTGACCGGCAAAACCGCCCTGGTAACCGGTTCCACGCAGGGCATCGGGCTGGCCATCGCCGAAGGGCTGGCCGCCAGCGGGGCCCGCGTCGCGGTGAACGGACGCAGCGAAGAACGCGTCCAAGCGGCCGTCGCCGAACTCACCGGCAAGGGATTCGCCGACGTCATCGGCGTCGCCGCCGACGTCACGACCGAGGACGGCGTCGCCCAACTCGTCCAACAACTTCCGGATGTCGACATCCTGGTGAACAACCTCGGCATCTTCGGGTCGACGCCGGCGCAGGAGATCACCGACGACGAATGGCGGCGGTACTTCGAGGTGAACGTGCTGTCTGCTGTGCGGCTCATCCGCACCTACCTCCCGGGGATGACGGAGCGCGGGTGGGGCCGCGCGATCCAGATCGCCAGCGACTCGGCGATCGTCATCCCGGAAGAGATGATCCACTACGGCACGTCCAAGACCGCGCTGCTCGCGGTGACCCGCGGTTTCGCCAAGGATGCGGCGGGTACCGGCGTGACGGTGAACTCGGTGATCGCGGGCCCGACGCATACCGGTGGCGTCGAGGACTTCGTCTATCAGCTGGTCGACAAGAACCTGCCGTGGGACGAGGCGCAGCGCGAGTTCATGATCAAATTCCGTCCACAATCGTTGCTGCGCAGGCTGATTGAGCCCGAGGAGATCGCCAACATGGTCGTGTACCTCAGCTCGGAGCAGTCGTCGGCCACCACCGGCGCCGCGGTGCGCGCCGACGGCGGTTACGTCGACTCGATCCTGCCCTGACGTGCGGGGGCGCGTCGTCATCGCCGGGCTGGGGGACAGCGGCATCCTCGCCGCTGTCCGCCTGGCCCCGCACGCCGACGTGGTCGGTATCTCGGTCAAGGACGGCCTGGTCAGCGGTCAGGAACTCGGCATGCGCGTCGCGCGGCCCGACGCCTGGGCGCGGGACTACTTCATCGGTTTCCGGAGATTCCGTGGCCTGGATTCGGTGCGGATCGTGCACGGGGCGCTGACGGGCGCCGACCTGGATGCCCGCACGGTCACGGTGGAGACGGCTGACGGTACCGAGACGGTCGAGCCGTTCGATGTGCTGGTGATCTCGACCGGAACGACCAACGGGTTCTGGCGCCGCCCGACGCTGCAGACCGCCGACGACGTCGCGGCGGATCTGCATGACACCCACGAACGCCTGGCACGGGCGCAGCGCATCGCCGTCGTGGGTGGCGGCGCCACGGCGGTGAGCAGTGCCGGGAACCTGGCACGCAGCTGGCCCGACAAGGTCGTCGACCTGTATTTCCCTGGCGCACAGATACTTCCGGGTTACCACGTCGGGACCCAGGTGCGGGTCGCGCAACGGTTGGCGGAACTCGGCGTCCGGCTGCATCTCGGGCACCGCGCTGTACTGCCGCCGAATCGCGACGAAATCACCGCTGGACCAATCGAATTCAGCACCGGCCAACCGGACGGGGAGGCCGATGCGGTGTTGTGGGCCGTCGGTCGGGTGCGGCCCAACACGGCGTGGTTGCCTACTGAGATCCTCGACGACGACGGCTTCGTCCGCGTCACCCCGGAGCTGACGGTGCCCGGGTATCCGGGTGTTTTCGCGGTCGGTGATGTCGCGGCCACCGATCCGTTGCGCACCTCGGCCCGTAACGGTGGCGGTGCGCTGGTGGCACGAAACGTCCTCGCCCAGTTGAGGTCCCGCAAGCTGCGCCGCTACCGGCCGCCGGCCGTGCGGTGGGGTTCGGTGCTCGGTCCGCAGCCCGACGGGCTGGAGGTGTTCACGCCGTGGGGACAGGCCGTCCGGTTCCCGGCGTGGACCGTCGACCGGGTGTTGCAGCGGTTCGTCGTGCGTCGTCAGCTGTATCGCGGCGTGCGGGATTGAGACCGTTCACCAGGTGTCGACGAAGCCCCGGCGCGGCGGCAGGCCCGCGGGTTCCGCGGTCGCCAGTGTCGCGGCGATCAGCGACCGGGTCTCGGCGGGGTCGATGACGTCGTCGATCTCGAACATCGAAGCCGAGTTGAGCGCGGCGGCGTTGGCCTGCGCGGCGGCGGTGGCATCCCGTACCGCCTGCTCGCGGGCCTCGTCATCGGCGATGGCCTCGAGCTCCTTGCGCAGCCCGAGCCGCACGGCACCCTCGAGTCCCATCGGTCCGAGGTGTGCGCCCGGCCAGGCCACGGTCAGCAGTGGCTCATGCAGGCTGCCGCCGCACATCGCCTGTGCGCCAAGGCCGTAACCGCGACGCAGAATCACCGCGATCAGCGGGACGCGCAGGGCCGCGCCGGCGACCAGCAGCCGCGATCCGCGCCGAACCAGTGCTTCGGCCTCGGCCGCCGGTCCCACCATGAATCCGGGGCAGTCCACGAGGGACACCACGGGAATCCCGAAGGCATCGCAGAGCTGCAGGAAGCGGGCCGCCTTGTCGGACGCCGCCGCGGTGATGGCACCGGCCATGACCATGGTGTTGTTGGCCAGCACCCCGACCGGCCGGCCCTCGATCCGGGCCAGCGCGGTCACCAACTCCGGGGCGAACTTCTGCCGCAGGAAGGTGACAGAGCCTTCGTCGGCGAGCGTCTCGAAGATCGGCGCGACCTGATACGCGCGGCGGGCGCGCTCGGGAACGATTGTGCGCAAGGCGGTTTGGTCCGGCGCGGTGCCGGGTGTGGTGGGTCCGCGGAAGTAGCCGAGCAGCCGGCGGGCGACCGAGACCGCGGCGGCCTCGTCGGGCACCACCACGTCGACGACGCCGTTGGGCGCCTGCACCGAGATCGGGCCGACGGCATCCGGCGCGATGTCGCCGAGTCCGCCGCCGGCGATCATCGCCGGGCCACCCATGCCGATCGACGTGTCCTCGGTCGCCACGATCAGAATCCGAACAGCCCGCGATCACCGCATTGCCCGCGAAGCAGCGGCCCTTGACCACCGCGATCCGCGGTACGACGCCCGACAGGCCGGCCCACAGCGCAAAGGCGCGGACGTCCAGTGACGACACGGTCGGATGATCGGTGTCACCGGGGCGTCCACCGCCACCCTCGGCGAAGAACACCGTGGGCAGCTTCATCCGCTCGATCAGTTCGAACAGCCGGTCCTTCTTGAGGTGCCCGAGGGCGCCCTGGGTACCGGCCAGCACGGTGTAGTCGTACGACAACACCGCACACGGGTGGCCGTCGACGTGGGCCGTGCCGGCGACGAGGCCGTCGGCGGGAGTGCGCGCGATCAGATCGTCGAGCTCCCGGCGAGCCCGTTGGGCGGCGATGGCGAACCGGCCGTACTCGACGAAGCTGCCGTCGTCGACCAGGTCGAGGATGTTCTCGCGGGCCGTCCGTCCGCCGGCGTCATGTCGGCGCTGGACGGCGTCCGGTCGGGCGGCGTCCTCGGTGAGCGCCCGCCGGCGCAGGAGCTCGATGTGGTCGTCGCGGAACGGTACTTCGGGCATTGGGCCGGGCATGGGGACAGCCTGCCAGGCGCCCTGGATGGGGGTGCGGCATGATCGGTCCATGCAATCGACTGCAACCACCACTGTTGCCCGCCCGATCGACGTTGTTTGGGCGACCCTGATCGACCACGAAGGCATGGCCAACTGGGGTCCCGGCATCAGCGTGACCATCGACCAGCCCGGCACCCCCGCGCCGAACGGCCTGGGCGCGGTCCGCCGCATCTCGGCCCCCGGGCCGGCGCCGGCGATCGTCGAAGAGGTCGTCACTTTCGATGCCCCCAACGTGTTCGGCTACAAGGCCCGCTCCGGCGTGCCGTTCCCGGGCTACGCGGGCGAGGTGCGGCTGACCCCCGAGGGCTCGGGCACGCGCATCGACTACTCGCTGACCTCGACCGCGTCGTTCCCGCCGGTGAAGCTGGCGCTGGTCGCCATCAACCAGGTGCTGCTGCGCCTGTTCGCGAAGGCTGCGTCGAAGGCGTAACCCACGTCTCCGGTGCTTCGATCGGTCGCAGGGAGAGCTGCCGCGGCAGCGAAAGTACGTGGCGTCAATCAGAACGCGCTCATGCGCAATGCAATTGAACGCAGGCACCTTCTGAGGCTCTGAGAAGTCCCTGAGTTCAATAACCGACGGCAGATCGCCATCGCGACTGAGCTCACGTACTTTTCGCCGCTACCCGGACTGCGGAATCTCCCGGGCGATCGTATCGAGCAGCGCCGGATACCGGTTGGCCTCGGGATGACCGCCGGGCTTGCCGCTGCTGACCACGGCGGCGGCAAGGTTCCGGGCCGGGTCGGCCCACACCGCGATGTTGGTCAGTCCGGTGTGCCCGAAGGCGGCCGGCGCGCCCTTGCCGAACGGGCCGAATCGCTTGGAGCCCAACATGTATCCAGTGCCCCAGCGCATCGGCTGGAGTCCCACTGCGATGTCGGGCCGCAGGCGCCGGCAGGGGGCGGTCGCGGCGCGCAGGGTCTCCGGGCGCAGCACCCGAACCCCGTCGAGTTCCCCGCCGCGGCAGAGCATTTCGGCGAAGCGCGACAGCTCGACGGCGTTGGAGACCGTGCTCGACGACGGCACCACGCTGGTCAGGAAGTCCGGGGTGTTGCTGAACGGGATGATCTGGTTCGGGGTGCCGCCGACCGCCTTCTTGAACGCCGCCGCCATGGGTGCCGGCAGTGGCTTGCCGGTGACGTGACTCGGCGCGACCAGCGGAACATCCTCCGGCGCGACGCCGTAATTGGTCCAGCGGAAGCCCAGCGGCTCGAGGATCTCGGTGGCCAGGATGTCGCGGATGTTGCGACCCGTTGCGGCTGAGACGATCTCGCGGATCAGCGGGCCCCAGGTCAGGCCGTGATACATGTGGACCAGGCCTGGCCGGTAGATCGGCCGCAGATTCCCGAGCATCTCGCGGGCGTACTCGCTGTCGTTCATCCGCTTGAGGTCCGGCCGCGGCCCGGTGGCCAGCGGAACCCCGGCGCTGTGGGTGACGACGTGCCGCACGGTGGTGCGGTCCTTGCCGTGGCTGGTGTACGTCGGCAGGTAGTCGCAGACGCGGGCGTCCAGGTCGAGCTCGCCGCGTTCGACGAGCATGTGCACGACGGTCGTGCTGATCGCCTTGGCGGCCGAGTACACGCAGAACGGGGTGTCGACGCCGACGGGGATCTTCTCGGCGTCCACCGGATCGTCCGGCCCGTTGCCCCAGCCGTGGCCGATCGCGCGGTTGAGCACGACCCGACCGTTCTGGCGCAGGCAGACCTGGATGGCCGGCTGCATCCCGGCTGCGTACCAGTGCCGTGCCGCCTGCCAAATCCGTTCTACCGCTTGCGGATCGACGTCGGTGTGGTCTTCGGTGCCGATGGCTGTGGCCGAGTCCAGGTCGGTGGGGACCCGAATCCGGCCGGTCTGTGGTTCCGTCATGCGTCCTTCCGATGCAGCACAGCCGCGAGGTGGTGGCGCAGCGGGATGCCCACGGCGGCCATGCGGACGTTGTAGCTCAACGTGTCTCCGTCGAGCCGGAACCAACGACGCAGGGCGTCAACCTCTTTCGCGGAGTCGGTACGCCCGATGTCGGTGGTGGCCAGATCCAGCACGAACTCGCCGTCGGTGCTGATGGTGCCCTGCAGCACCTCGGTGATGCCGGTGGGATGCGCCAGCACCCATTCGATGCGACCGGGCGCGGGCACCCGGAGATAGCCGGTCTCGGCGTGCAGGGGACGTCCGTCATCGGCCGCGCGGGTGCGCTGGCTGTAAGCCAGGAACGGCTTGCCGACATGGCCGAAGGTGACCTCTTCGAGGTAGTCGAACGAGGCGATGGTCGGGTACTCACCGGAGCCGGTGCCGGCCCAGGTGCCCAGCAGCGGCGCCAGGACCGCGACGTCGGGGTGCAGATCGGGCATGTCGGCTACTTCGTTCCCACGGTCAGCAGGTCGGACACGATGAGCGTCCACGCCGGCCGCTTCACCCGGTGCTGCTCGGACACCGTGAACCCGGCGTCCTCGAAGAGCTTCTTCATCTCCGCGGGGGACGGATTGTGGGCGGGATTGAGGATGTGCGACGACAGCGCGTGCAGCGGCAGGACCTGCCGCGGGCTGATGGTGGTGACGGCCGCGATGCCGCCCGGCTTGAGCACCCGATGGAATTCGCGCAGCGCGGCGGGCTGATCGAACCAGTGGAACGCCGACGTCGTCACCACCGCATCGAGTGCGCCGTCGTTGAACGGCAGGTCCTCGGCCGGTGCGGTCAGCCAGGTGACGTTCGACGACCGCGCCTTGGCCTGGGCCAGCATGCCCTCGGACATGTCCACCCCGGTCACGACGGCATTGAGCTCACGTTGGATCCGATCGGCGAAAATACCGGTGCCACAGCCGATATCGGCGATGGTCAGGGAGTCGTGTGACCGCAGCTGTGCCAGGACCTCGTCCTGGGCAGGTTGGTAGACCCAGCGCTGCAGTACCTGGGTGTCGTAGGCGGGAGCGGCGAAGCCCCAGAAACGGGTGACGGCGTCATTGAATCCCCGGCGTTGAACCATGCGCTTCAGCCTAGGCGGCGAATTCCGGCGCGGATCGTCAGCCGGGTGCCAGGCCCAGCGGCAACGCGGCGAATGCGCACACGATCGCCACGAACGCCGCGCGCGACGGCGGTGGTCGGTCGAGTTCCGGACGGCCGCGCAGGTAAAGCAGGAACGCGACTGTGACGTTGAAGGCGATCAGCAGCATCCACCGAATCCAGTCGAATGCGGTCACGAATATCGGCAGATACAGCGCCAGCGCAAGGACCGCGGCGGCCCGGCGATCCCGGAATTCGCCCAGGAAGTCGCGGATCGGCACACCGGCGACGAATTGGACCGCCGCGAGGCAGGCCACCAGACCGATCAGGCCGACCGTCAGCGAGGTCGCCATCTGGCCGGCGCCCCGCGCAGCGACCGTGTGAATTTCGTCGAGGACGCTGTGTTGGTACGTGTTGAGGTACGACCGGCAGGCCCAGTCGTGGAAGTCGCGTGTCGGCAATCGGCCGGTCCGGGCGAAGTTCTGGAAATCGTGAAAACTCGCCATCATGCGCATGGGCCGGTGGGGTGTCGTCGCGCACAGCCGGTCGGCCACCCCGCGCCGGGTGAGTGCCGTGATGAGGCCGGCCACCGCGAGTCCCGGGAGTACCGCCAACGCTGCGTAGCGCCGGCGTCGCGCGGCGGTGAGTCCGTGCGCCGGCGCATAGATCGTTAGGACGGCACCCAACGCGAATTCGAGGGGAATCGCGTCGTGCATCAACGCCAGGACCGCGGTGAACAATCCGTATGCCGCGCACGACACCGCCGGGCGGGTGCCCACACCGAGTGCGAGGGCGACCACCGCCGCCGCGCCGAGGAGGTCCGGCCGCGCCGAGAACACCGCGAACGGCACACCGAACGGCAACACGGGCACCAGCAACGCCAGCATGACCCGGCGTTCCGAGCGGCCCGTGCGCACGATGGCGCCGGCAATGGCGGCCAGGGCAGACAGGTAGAGCGCGGTGATGGCCCAACGCGCGGCGCCGGCCCGCCCGAAGAATGCCGCGTCGTCGCCCGGGCCGAAGAGCTCCCCGGCGAGTCCACGCCGGATGAAACCGAACCGGTAGTCCGCGAGGTAATACGAGACGAGGTAGTGGTCGACGGGGTGCAGCGCGACGGCCAGCCAGAGGACGCCTGCGGCCCACACGGCGATGCCAGTGCCGGTGGCCAGATAGAGGGCAGAGCGGCTGGGGCGCACGGCCAGACCCTACTGGCGGATACGCTGCCGCTTTATGAGTTCTACTGCGCTCAGCTGGATTGCCCAGCTCCTGGACTTCGCGCGCGACGGTGACACCTTCACCGCACCGCAGCCCACCGAGGGGCCCGGCCGGTCCCTGTTCGGCGGACTGATCGCCGCCCAGGCGCTCGGTGCGGCGGGCCGCACCGTCGAGCCCGACAAACTGCCGCAGTCGCTGCACCTCTACTTCGTCCGCGGCGGACAGTACGGCGTCGACGTGGAGTTTCACGTGGAACGGACCCGAGACGGCCGGTCCTTCGACACCCGGCGCGTCACCGCGAAGCAGAACGGCAAGACGATCCTCGAGATGATCGCGTCGTTCCATGTGCCCGAACCCGGCGCCGACTGGCAGCGCCCCGAGGTGCGCGGCCTCGAGCTCGACGCCGCGGTGCCCAAGGCGACGAGCCTCACGGCCGCCGACTTCTTCGATATCCGGGTGCGGCCGGAAGACGTGGGTGCGTTCGCCGTGCCGCCGTTCTGGATCCGCACCAAAGACGAGATCGAGGACGATGCACTGATCCGGGCGTGCACGCTGACCTTCATGTCGGACTTCGGGCCGGTACCCGTCGCGCGGCCCGACGGTGCGAGCCTGCGTGACGGGTTCGCGGCCAGCCTGGACCACGCGGTGTGGTTCCACCGGCCGTTCGTGCCGCGCGACTGGCACCGGTACGAGGTCACCCGACTGAACAACACCGACTCCCGCGGGCTGGTCGCCGGAGCCCTGTATGACACTGGTGGGGTGCTGATCGCCAGCACCAGCCAGGAAGCCCTGTGGCGGCTGTAGTCCCGGAAGATCACTCTCACTGATGACCGTCCCGACGCCGACCTGCTATCGGCATCCCAGCCGCCCGACGTACGTGAGCTGCAGCCGGTGCGGCCGCCCGATCTGCCCGGACTGCATGACGGCAGCCGCCGTGGGCCAGCAGTGCCCGGAGTGCGTCAACGAAGGCAAACAGTCGGTGCGGCAGGCCCGGACCCACTTCGGCGGCCGCATCTCCAAGGGCTCGCTGGTCACCTACACGCTGATCGCGGTCAACGTGGTGATGTTCGTGCTGCAGCACACCTCGGTGCAGATGCAGCAGGATCTGGTGCTGTGGCCGCCCGCCGTCGCCGACGGCCAGTACTACCGGCTGGCGTCGTCGGCTTTCCTGCACTACGGGCTGGCCCACATCGTGTTCAACATGTGGGCGTTGTGGGCCGTCGGCCCGCAGCTGGAGCAGTGGCTGGGCCGGTTGCGATTCGGCGTGCTGTACGGCCTGAGCGGCCTGGGCGGCTCGGTGCTGGTGTACCTGCTGTCGCCACTGAACTCGGCGACAGCAGGTGCCTCGGGTGCGATCTTCGGTCTCTTCGGCGCGACGTTCGTGTTGTTCCGCCGGCTGCAGCTCGACGTCCGCGGCATCGTCGGCCTGATCGTCATCAACCTCGTGATCACCTTCGTGCTGCCCGCCGTCAGCGCGCAGGCGATCAGTTGGCAGGGGCACGTCGGCGGGTTGGTCACCGGCACCGTGGTGGCGGCGGTCTTCGCGTATGTGCCTGCGCGGCAACGACTCCTGGCGCTGATCGCGGTGACGGCGGTGCTGTTGGTCCTGTTCGCCGGGCTGACGATGTGGCGGACCCAGGCGCTGCTGACGATGTTCAGCTGATCCCGGGGTAGGGGAGCAGCGCCATCTCACGGGCGTTCTTGATCGCGGTGGCGACCTGTCGCTGCTGCTGCACCGTCAGGCCCGTCACGCGGCGGGACCGGATCTTGCCGCGCTCGGAGATGAACAACCGCAGGTTGTTGGTGTCCTTGTAGTCGAGGTGGTCCACGCCGAGCTTGGCCAGCATGTTCTTCACCGGTCGCTTGGCCTCGGCGGCGGGGCGTCGGGTGGGTTTGCGCTTGGTCGCCATCACCAGCTCGCTTTCCGGATGCCGGGCAGCTGTCCTTCGTGGGCCAGTTCGCGCACCCGGACCCGCGACAGGCCGAACTTGCGCAGGTGGCCGCGCGGCCGGCCGTCGACGGCGTCGCGGTTGCGCACCCGCACCGCGCTGGCATCGCGCGGCTGGCGGGCGAGTTCGGCCATGGCGGCCGACTGTTCGTCGGCAGTGCTCGCCGGGGACTTGATGATGGCCTTGAGCTCGGCCCGGCGTTCGGCGTACCGGGCGACGGTCAGCCGCCGCTGCTCGTTCTTGGCGATCTTTGACTTCTTGGCCATGCTCAGCGCTCCTCTCGGAAGTCGACGTGTTTGCGGATGATGGGGTCGTACTTGCGCAGCACCATGCGGTCGGGATCGTTGCGCCGGTTCTTGCGGGTGACGTACGTGTAGCCGGTGCCCGCGGTGGACTTGAGCTTCACCACTGGGCGGATATCGGTGCGGGACATCTAGATTCGCACCCCGTCCCGGCGCAGCCGCGCCACCACGGCTTCGATGCCGTCGCGGTCGATCACCTTGATGCCCTTGGCGCTGACCTGGAGCCGGATGCGCCGGCCTTCCGAGGGCAGGTAGTAGGTCTTGCTCTGGATGTTGGGGTTCCACCGGCGCGAGGTGCGCCGGTTCGAGTGCGAAACCGTGTTGCCGAAACCGGGCTCGCGCCCGGTGACCTGGCAGTGCGCTGACATGTGTCCGCCCTATCGTTAATGAAAATCGTTTTCGACAAGTGTCGGTTGCCACTGTAGCGTGAGGGCCGACGGAACTGAAAATGATTGTCGATAAGGGGTTGGCGATGCGGACGCCGGTGATCATCGTGGCTGGTCAGGGACCGACCGGTTACGTGACCGAAGAACTACTGAAGGCGCCGGGCACGGTGCTGGTCGAGCACCAATTCGACGGTCACGTCGTGCGCCGTCGTACCGTCACCGCGCCGCACGGCATCGTCAACGAAACCGTCGCGGCGCTGGAACTGGCCCACGGCTGCGTGTCCTGCACCGTCCGCAATGATCTGCTGATCTACCTACGCCTGCTGCACCGGCGCGATGACGTCAACCGCATCGTCGTCCATCTGGAGCCGTGGATGGAGCCCGAGCCGATCTGCTGGGCCATCAACCATGTTCGAGTTCGGGTGGGTCCGGGATACATCGACGGACCGGCTGCCCGCGACGTCGTGATCGCGGGCGTGGTGACGTGCATCGAAGCCGGCGACTGGCTCACCGACGCGCTGGGTGACGACGAACTGCCCGACGGCCGGACTGTCGCGCAGGTGGCGGTGGGGCAGGCCGAGTTCGCCGACGTCCTCGTCGTGACCCACGCCGAACCCGTGCTGCTCGCGGTATGCCGCCGGCTGACGCCGCGGGCACAGCTCGTCACCGGGCCCGGCCTGGTCGAGGACGCGCTGCGCGCGCTGTGGCCCGACGCCCGGCTGGGGCGCGCCGACGAGCCGCACGGGCCGCTGCTCGCGGGGCAACCCAGCCTGAAACCTGAAGGGCCCGTTCAGATTGTCGAGTTCAACGCGCGGCGTCCGTTCCACCCCGAGCGTCTGCACGACGCCATCGATCACCTCCTGGACGGCGTGATCCGGACGCGAGGCCGGATGTGGCTGGCGAACCGGCCCGGCCACGTCATGTGGCTGGAGTCGGCCGGCGGTGGCCTGCGCGTCAGCAACGCCGGCCGCTGGATCGCCGCGATGACCGTCAGTGAGGCGGCCTACGTGGACCGCGAGCGTCGTGCGCTGGCAGACCTGATGTGGGACAACGAATTCGGTGACCGGCACACCGCGATGACGATCCTGGTGTGCGGCGCCCGTCCGGGCGATGTGACCGCCGCGCTGAACGACGCCCTGCTCACCGACGAGGAATTTGCGGCACGCGACACGTGGGCCGGCTACTCGGACCCGTTCGGGGACTGGCACCAGGAACCGTGCACCCGCGACGACGTCACCGTCGTCAGTGACGGCACCGATCACGGCGCGGCGTGAGAGGTTCTGGACTCGATAGCCAAACGCCTTGGTAACGAGGCGATCACGCCGCGCGTTGGTCGAACGGCCCGGCGCGGCACGGCGTTAGTTTTTCACTCGTGTTGGCGACTCTGGTTGGCAAGAATTACGGCGCGAAACTGCGGCGGCTCGCGGTGGCGGCTGTCGCTGCCCTGACGGTTCCGGCAATGGCGATGCCCGCGGTGGCCCCGCAGGCGCATGCCGCCGCGAAAGCGGTTGAGGTGCTGAACATTCCGTCGCCCGCGATGGGACGCGACATCAAGGTCCAGTTCCAGGGCGGCGGACCGCATGCGGTGTACCTGCTCGACGGGCTGCGCGCGCAGGACGACGCGAGCGGCTGGGACATCAACACCGCCGCGTTCGAGTGGTACTACCAGTCCGGCGTCTCGATGGTGATGCCGGTCGGCGGGCAGTCCAGCTTCTACAGCGACTGGTACCAGCCGGCCACCAACAACAATGGCGTCATCACCTACAAGTGGGAGACGTTCCTGACCCAGGAGTTGCCGACCTGGCTGGCCGCCAACCGGGGCGTGCAGCCGACCGGCAACGCCGTCGTCGGCCTGTCGATGTCGGGCGGCTCGGCGCTGACGCTCGCGATCTGGCACCCGGCACAGTTCATCTTCGCGGGCTCGCTCTCGGGCTTCCTCAACCCGTCCCAGGGTCTGTGGCCCACGCTGATCGGCTTCGCCATGAAGGACGCCGGCGGCTTCAACCCGACCCAGATGTGGGGTATCGCCAGCGACCCGGCCTGGAAGCGCAACGACCCGACCGTCAACGTCCGGCAGCTGGTGGCCAACAACACCGCTGTCTGGGTGTACTGCGGCAACGGCACGCCGTCCGACCTAGACACCCCGGGCGACCTGGGCATCCTCTACAGCGCCCAGTTCCTGGAGAACCTGACCATCAGCTCCAACCGGGACTTCCAGAAGGTGTACCAGCAGGCCGGTGGCCGCAACGCGGTCTTCAACTTCCCGAAGGACGGCACCCACAGCTGGGGTTACTGGGGCCAGCAGCTGCAGGCCATGAAGCCGGACCTGCTGCGCGTGCTGGGCGTGGGCGCTCCGGTGCCGCCGCCGGCCCCGGCGCCCGCTCCTGCTCCGGTGCCCGCGCCGGCCGTCGCTCCGGTCGCACTGCCGGCTCCCGCTCCCGTCGCGGCCGCGGTCCCCGCAGCGGTTCCCGTGGCCGTGCCTGCCGCGGTTCCGGCAGCGGTGCCCGCCGCGGCACCAGCCGCGGTTCCGGCGCCGGTGGCACCCGCTCCGGCCGCCACCGGCGGACTGGTACTCGCGCCGACGGGCTGATTCGGCAAGACTCAGGGGTCGGATTCGACACCTGAAAGGGGCGGGACAGCCGTGCAGACCACGATCATCCACGGGCCGGGCGATATTCGATTCGAGGAGCGCCCCGATCCGACGATTCAGTCACCGGGCGATGCGGTGGTCCGCGTGGTGCGGACCTGCGTGTGCGGTTCGGACCTCTGGCCGTACCGCGGGGTGCGTCCGACGCCTGCGCCGCATCCGATCGGCCATGAGTTCATCGGGATCGTGGAAGCCGTCGGCGCGGAAGTCAGGGATGTGCGCGTCGGGGACTTCGTCATCTCGCCGTTCACCGACAGTGACGGCACCTGCGTGCACTGTCGCAACGGCATCACCACCTCGTGCGTCAACTTCGGGGTGTGGGGCGGCACCGCCAAGACCGGTGAGGCGCTCGACGGGGCGCAGGGCCAGTACGTGCGGGTGCCCTTCGCCGACGGCACCCTGGTCAAGGTGCCGGAATCGCCTGACGCAGAACTGCTCCCGCACCTGCTGACCCTGGCCGACGTCATGTCCACCGGCCACCACGCCGCCCGGTCGGGGAACGTGCACGCCGGTGCCACCGTGGTCGTCGTGGGTGACGGCGCCGTCGGGCTGTGCGCGGTGCTGGCCTCGAAACGCCTTGGTGCGGAACGGATCATCGCGATGTCCCGGCACGAAGACCGGCAGAAACTGGCCCGGGCCTTCGGTGCCACGGACATCGTCGCCGAACGCGGTGATGACGGGATCGCGGCCATCGAGGAACTGCTCGGGGGCGTCGGCGCCGACTGCGTGCTCGAGTGCGTCGGCACCAAGGATTCGATGCACCAGGCACTCGGGGCGGTCCGTCCCGGTGGCTCGCTGGGGTTCGTCGGGGTGCCGGCTGGCGCCCCCGAACTGCCGATGCAACAACTTTTCAGCACCAACATCCACGTCGCCGGCGGTATCGCGCCCGTCCGCCCGTACCTGGATGAACTGCTGCCCGATGTGCTGTCCGGCGCCATCGAACCCGGCCGGGTGTTCGACCTGTCGCTGCCGCTGGCTCAAGTCGCCGACGCCTACACGGCGATGGATCAGCGCACGGCCATCAAAGTGATTCTCGAGCCCTGATCACGCCGGCCGGACCAGATGGTCCTCGCCGCCGACGTACACGGTGTCCCGCAGGTCTCGCCCGGTCGCGGCGATGGTGATGGCCGACGCGAACTGCTCGATGGTCGGCAGTGGGCCCTGGCTGCGGCGCGCCCCGACCGCTTGCGGGTCGCGACGCTCGTACAGCCTGGCGATGATGGTGCCCTCGATCATGTCGCCCGAGACGATCGTGAATCCGATTCGGCACCGGTCGAATTCGGGCCGAAGCGCCCGCAGCGCGTCTTCGCCGGCGCGCTTGCTGGCGGCGATGGGGGCGTAGGCGTCGGGCACCGGCAGGTGCGGATAGCAGTGCGCCTCGTGGCTGGTGACGAACACGATCTGCGCGCCGGCGGGCATCAGCGGCAGCGCCAGGTCGACGAGCCGCAGCTGGGCATCGCGGTTCAGCCGCATCGCGTAGTCGGCTGCGGCGCCGAACTCGAGACCGCCGGACGCGTTGAGCACCAGCATGTCCAGGCGCCCGAACCGGCTGTCGATCCGGTCGATCATGGCCTTGGTCGCGGCGGCGTCGGACACGTCGGCGCCGAGCGCGGAGGCCTGGCCGCCGGCGGCCCGGATGCCGTCGACGACGGCGTTGGCGCGCTTGGCCTTCTCGCGGTAGTTCACCAGGACGTGGGTGTTCGGTCCGGCGAGCTGCTGGGCCACGGCGGCTCCGATGCCGCGGGAAGCGCCGGTGACGAGAGCGATCCTGGTGTGCATGGCACCGACCGTACCTCAAGTCTAAGAAAAATAAGAGATATTTAAGGTTTCAATAAATCGGGCCGGCGCGTCGCGGGTGCGCTGGTTCCGAGCGTGGGGGCTGACGAGGCGACTTGCCGCGGTCGGCCACGCCGAGGCGCACGCTCGGCGGCGCGGATCGTTGCTCGGTGGAGGTGAACGCTCGGTTCGCGAGTGGGACAGATAGTCCCGCTCGACTACCCTTTGGGCGTGATGTTTCCGGTGAGCCCCGTGGCGCGGTACGCGGCCACGCTGATCGGACGCCTCCGTTGATTCAACACGGACTCGTGGTGCTGTTCGCCCTCTGCGCGGCCGTCTGCGCCGCTGTCGGCATCGTGGTGCGCCAGCGCGCGACCATCGATGTGCCGCCCGAGCACGGCGTCAGCGTCGTCATGCTGTCGACGCTGCTGAGCCGCCGGCTGTGGTGGGCCGGGACCGCGGCGGCCGTCGCAGGCTATGTCTTCCAGGCGCTGGCGTTGGCACACGGATCCCTGCTGGTGGTGCAGCCGCTGCTGGTGTCGGCGTTGCTGTTCGCGCTGCCGCTGAGTGCACGCCAGGCGCACCGCCGGGTGACGCGCGGCGAGTGGTTGTGGGCCGGATTGCTGACCATCGGACTGGCGGGATTCGTCGTCCTGGCGCGGCCTGAACGCGACGAACACCTGGCCTCACCTGGGGTTATCGTGCTGGTCGCCGCGGTGTGTGCCGCGGTGATCATCGGTTGCGTGCTGTTGGCGCTGCGGTGCAGCGGCTGGGCCCGCGCGGTCCTGCTGGCCGTCGGAGTCGGCGTGCTGTTCGGTGTCGTCGCGGTCGTCACCAAGATCTTCATGGCGATCCTGCAGCACCGGGGCTGGCTCGGGTTGCTGACGACGCCGGCGCCGTACCTGCTCATCATCTTGGGAGCGGTCGCGACCGTACTGCAGCAGTCGGCCTTCCACGCCGGCGCGCTGCAGACGTCGGTGCCGACCATGCTGGTGCTGGAACCGGTGGTGGCTGTCGTACTCGGCGCCCTGGTGCTCGGTGAGGGCTTCGACACGACCGGTGCCGAGGCCGTCGCGCTCGTGGTGTCCATCGGTGCCATGGCGGCCGCGACCATCGCTCTCGGCCGTGACGAAGGTGCGTACGAAACGCAGGCGGGCGCGAAGGTGGCGGCGCCGATCGCACCTCCGCAGGTGCAATCGACCTCCGAGCGCTGACCTGACCGGTGTGGTTTTTCACACAGCCACTGGGGGCATATCGTTAGTTTTGCTAACGTTGTAATTGGCGACGCTGGTGAACCAATTGATGAGGTTGTTATGTCGAAAGAAGAAACCGTAGTTACCGACGAGCTGACGCAGCGCATCGCTGACCTCTGCGCCGCCGACCCCCAACTTGCCGCCGCGCGGCCCCTCGCCGGGGTCGGCGCCGCCCTCGAAGAGCCCGGCATCCGGCTCCCCGAAATCATCCACACGGTCATGGCCGCCTACGCCAACCGGCCCGCGCTGGGACAGCGCGCCGTCGAGTACGTCACCGACGCCGCCGGCCGCACCGTCTCGCGGCTGCTGCCGCGCTACGACACCATCACCTACGGCGAGGCCTGGCGGCAGATTCAGGCCGTCGACAACGCCCTGCTCACCGGCCCCGACGCCGTCGTCCCCGGCGAGCGCGTCGCGATGCTCGGTTTCACGAGCGCCGAATTCACCATCATCGACACCGCGCTCGCGCGCGCCGGCGTCGTCGCCGTCCCCTTGCAGACGAGCGCACCCGCCGAGCAGCTGCGCCCGATCATCGATGAGACCGAACCCCGCGCACTGTTCGCCGACGTGACGTTCCTCGACGACGCCGTCGA
Organism: Mycobacterium toneyamaense; assembly: GCF_055384815.1. Taxonomy (NCBI): domain Bacteria; kingdom Bacillati; phylum Actinomycetota; class Actinomycetes; order Mycobacteriales; family Mycobacteriaceae; genus Mycobacterium; species Mycobacterium toneyamaense. The sequence continues at coordinate 5,869,557 of NZ_AP040333.1, read as the reverse complement.
ACTCGTCCTGGGTGCCGGCGCCGCGCTGACGCGCGTCGTGGTGTTCGACCACCACGCCGCGGTCGACGACGAGCGCGAGGCCGTCGATCGGGCGGCTACGCGGCTGGCCGAACGCGGCGTCGTGGTCGAGACCTTCGCCGAGATGGTGGCGCGCGGCGCCGCGCTGCCGGCCGTCGAGCCCGTGGTGTCCGCGGACGTGGATCCCCTGCTGGTGCTGATCTACACCTCCGGCAGCACCGGTACCCCCAAGGGCGCCATGTACCCCGAGCGCCTCGTCACCAACGCGTGGCGGACGGGCCTGACGCACCAGCAGCCCGCGCTGCCGTCGATCGTCCTGAGCTTCCTGCCGATGAGCCACATGATGGGCCGCGGCACCGTCTACCGCACGCTGGCCCACGGCGGCACCGTGTACTTCGCCGCCAAGAGCGACCTGTCCACCCTGCTGGAGGACATCGCGCTGGTGCGGCCGACGCAGATGACGTTCGTGCCCCGGGTCTGGGAGATGATCCACCAGGAGGTGCAGAGCGAGGTCGACCGCCGCGCCCTCGACGGCGTCGCCGAACAGCAGGTGCTCGATGAGCGCAGTGTCAGCCTGATCGGCGGGCGGCAGCTGGTCGCCATGACGGGGTCGGCGCCGATCTCGCCCGAACTCAAGGCCTGGGTACAGAAGTTCCTCGGGCTGGAGCTGATGGAGGCGTACGGCTCTACCGAGGCCGGCGGCGTCATGGTCAGCGGCCACGTGAGCCGTCCGCCGGTGCTCGACTACAAGCTGGTCGACGTGCCCGAACTCGGCTACCTCTCCACCGACCGTCCGCATCCGCGCGGCGAATTGCTCTTGAAGTCAACGGATTTGATCCCCGGCTACTACAAGCGGCCCGACGTCACCGCTGACGTTTTCGACGCCGACGGCTTCTACCGGACCGGTGACATCGTCGCCGAGCTCGGTCCTGATCACCTGCAGTACCTCGATCGCCGCAACAACGTGCTGAAGCTGGCACAGGGCGAGTTCGTGACGGTGTCCAAGCTGGAGGCTGCGTTCGGCACCAGCCCGCTGATCCGCCAGATCTACGTGTACGGCAACAGCTCTCGTTCGTACCTGCTGGCCGTGATCGTGCCTACCGCAGAAGCTTTGAGCGGCGTTTCTGACGCCGAGGCGCTGCGGCCCGAACTGGCCGACGCACTGCAGACGGTGGCCCGTGAGGCCGGGCTGCAGTCGTACGAGGTGCCGCGCGATTTCATCATCGAGACCGAACCGTTCTCGCTGGAGAACGGGCTGCTCACCGGCGTCCGCAAGCTGGCCTGGCCCACGCTGAAGGCCCGGTACGGCGCCGAGCTGGAGCAGCTGTACGCCGAGCTGGCCGAAGGGCAGGCCGCTGAACTGCGGGCGCTGCGTTCACTGCGCGCGTCCGATGCGCCGGTGCTCGAGACCGTGCTGCGCGCTGTCAGTGCCACCCTCGGGGCGTCCGCCTCCGAGGTTGCCGGCGACGCCCACTTCACCGACCTGGGCGGAGATTCGTTGTCCGCGTTGACCTTCGGCAACCTGCTGGAGGAGATCTTCGAGGTCGAGGTGCCCGTCGGCGTGATCGTCAGCCCGGCCACCGACCTCGCGGGCGTAGCGGCCTACATCGAAGGAGAGCGCGCGGGCAGCAAGCGGCCGACGTTCTCCACGGTGCACGGCAAGAATGCCACCGAGGCGCGCGCCGCGGACCTGACGCTGGACAAGTTCATCGACGCCGAGACCTTGGCCGCCGCGCCGTCGCTCCCGGGGCCGGCCTCCGAGGTGCGCACCGTATTGCTCACGGGCGCAACCGGATTCCTGGGTCGATACCTGGCCTTGGAGTGGCTGGAGCGCATGGACCTGGTCGACGGCAAGGTCATCTGCCTGGTCCGCGGCAAGTCCGACGCCGACGCCCGCGCCCGACTCGACGCGACGTTCGACTCCGGTGATCCGAAGCTGCTGGCGCACTACCGGTCGCTGTCCGACCACCTGGAGGTCATCGCGGGCGACAAGGGCGAAGCGAATCTCGGCCTGTCGCAGGAAGTTTGGCAGCGGCTCGCCGACACCGTCGACTTCATCGTGGACCCCGCGGCGCTGGTGAACCACGTGCTGCCCTACAGCGAGCTGTTCGGACCGAACGCGTTGGGTACCGCGGAGCTGATCCGGATCGCGCTGACCACGCGGATCAAGCCGTTCGCCTACGTCTCGACCATCGCGGTCGGCGGCAGCGTCGCACCCGGGGAGTTCGTCGAGGCCGCTGACGTCCGCGTGATGAGCGCCGTGCGGCCGGTAGATGACAGCTACGCCAACGGCTACGGCAACAGCAAGTGGGCCGGCGAGGTCCTGCTGCGCGAGGCCAATGACCTTTGCGGACTTCCCGTTTCGGTGTTCCGCTGCGACATGATCCTGGCCGACACCACCTACGCCGGACAGCTAAACCTGCCCGACATGTTCACCCGCATGATGTTCTCGCTGGTGGCCACCGGCATCGCCCCGAAGTCGTTCTACGAGCTGGATGCCTCAGGTCAGCGCCAACGGGCGCACTACGACGGGCTGCCCGTCGAGTTCGTCTCCGAATCCATCTCGACGCTGGCCGTGCAGGTCGCGGCCGGTGAGTCCGACTCGACCTTCGAGACGTACCACGTGATGAACCCGCACGACGACGGCATCGGCATGGACGAGTTCGTCGACTGGCTGATCGAGGCCGGTTATCCTGTTGCGCGCGTTGATGATTACGCCGACTGGCTGACCCGGTTCGAGACGGCGCTGCGCGGCCTGCAGGACCGGCAGCGCCAGGCGTCACTGCTGCCGCTGCTGCACAACTACCAGCAGCCGAGCTACCCCGTGGCGGGCTCCATCGCCCCGGTCGATCGGTTCCGCGCTGCCGTGCAGAACGCGAAAATCGGTGCCGACAAGGACATTCCGCACATCGGTGCCCCGGTGATCGTCAAGTACATCACCGATCTGCAGCTGCTCGGCCTGCTCTGAGCTTGGTGATTTGTGCACGATTTTCCGCGGTAGCCGCGGAAAATCGTGCACAAATCACAGGGAACTGGCAGGAAATCGCCGGAACAACGGCGGCCGCGCCAGCGTCATTCAATTAGTGGGGATGCAACGGGGCGTACCCATTCGAGATTTCGATTTTTTCGTGAGGTTTCTTCATGTCGATTGACCATGCCGAAAGCGCTACTGACGAGCTCGCCCGCCGGATCGCCGACCTGTCCGCCAATGACCCGCAGTTCGCCGCGGCCGTGCCGCTGCAGTCCGTGGCCCAGTCGGTCGAAGAACCGGGCATGCGACTGCCCGAGATCGTGAAGACCGTTCTCAACGGCTATGCCGACCGGACCGCGCTCGGACAGCGCGCCGTCGAGTTCGTCACCGAGAACGGCCGCACCGTCGCGCGGCTGCTGCCGAAGTACGACACCATCACCTACGGCGAGCTGTGGGACCGCATCCGCGCCGTCGCCGCCGCGCTACACGCCGACGGCGTCAAGGCCGGCGACCGCGTCGCCATCCTCGGCTTCACCAGCACCGACTACACCGTCATCGACACCGCGCTCGGGCAGATCGGCGCCGTGTCCGTGCCGCTGCAGACGAGCTCCGCGGCGTCGTCGCTGCTGCCGATCGTCGCCGAGACCGAACCGGTGCTGATCGCGGTGAGCGCGGACTACGTGGCCGACGCCGTCGAACTTGCGGTCGGTGGCCCCGCGCCCGCCCGCTTCCTGGTGTTCGACCACCACGCCGAGGTCGACGACGAGCGCGACGCCATCGACCGGGCCCGAGAGGCGCTGGCCGGCCTGAACGTCACGGTCGAGACCTTCGGCGACGTGCTGAGCCGCGGCCGTGAACTGCCGGACGCCCCGGCCCCGGTCTCCGAAGAGGCCGACCCACTGGCCCTGCTGATCTACACGTCCGGCTCGACCGGTGCGCCCAAGGGCGCGATGTACCCCGAGAGCAACATGACGAGCTTCTGGCGCCGGGCCAGCACGGCGTGGTTCGGCCCCAGCGAGGCGTCGATCAACCTGGCGTTCATGCCGATGAGCCACGTCATGGGCCGTGGCATCCTGTACTCCAGCCTGGCCAACGGCGGCATCGTCTACTTCGCCGCCAAGAGCGACTTGTCCACTCTCCTCGAGGATTTCGCGCTGGCGCGGCCCACCGAGCTGAACCTGGTGCCCCGTGTCTGGGAGATGCTGTACCTGGAATTCCAGAGCCGCGTCGACAAGCTGGTGCCCGCCGGTGCCGGTGAGGCCGAGCGCGACGACATCGAGCAGCAGGTGATGGCCGACATGCGGCAGAACCTGGTCGGTGGCCGCTACATCAAGGCGATGACCGGTTCGGCGCCCATCACCGACGAGCTCAAGGCGTGGGTCGAGAAGTTTCTAGGCATCCACCTGCTGGAGGGCTACGGCTCCACCGAGGCCGGCATGGTCTTCTTCGACGGCGTCATCCAGCGCCCGCCGACCCTGGATTACAAGCTGGTCGATGTGCCCGACCTGGGCTACTACCTGACCGACCAGCCCTTCCCGCGCGGTGAGCTGCTGGTGAAGACCCAGTACCTGTTCCCGGGCTATTACAAGCGTCCCGAAGTCACCGCGAGCGTTTTCGACGAGGACGGTTTCTACCGCACCGGCGACGTCGTCGCCGAGATCGGGCCCGACCAGATCCAGTACGTCGACCGCCGCAACAACGTGCTCAAGCTGGCGCAGGGCGAGTTCGTCACGCTGGCCAAGCTGGAGGCGGCGTTCAGCAACAACAGCCCGCTGGTCCGGCAGATCTACGTCTACGGCAACAGCGCCCAGCCGTACCTGCTGGCTGTCGTGGTTCCGACCGAAGATGCCCTGGCCCGTTGGGATTCCGCCGAACTCAAGCAGCGGATCAGTGACTCGCTGCAGGAGGTCGCGAAGGCCGCCGAGCTGCAGTCCTACGAGATCCCCCGCGACTTCATCATCGAGACCGAACCGTTCTCGCTGGAGAACGGGCTGCTGACCGGCATCCGCAAGCTGGCCTGGCCGAAGCTCAAGGCGCACTACGGCCCGGCGCTGGAAGACCTGTACGTGAGTCTTGCTGCCGGACAAGCCGATGAACTCCGTGAGCTGCGGCAGCACGGCGCCGAAGGCCCGGCCCTGCCGACCGTCATCCGGGCGGCGAGCGCGCTGCTGGGCGCCTCCGGCGAGGTGTCGGCCGACGCCCACTTCACCGATCTCGGTGGAGACTCGTTGTCCGCGTTGACCTTCGGAAATCTGCTCGAGGAGATCTTCGGCGTCGAGGTCCAGGTCGGCATCATCGTCAGCCCCGCCAACGATCTGGCCGCGCTGGCCGCCTACATCGAGAACGAACGCAGTGGTGGCGCCAAGCGGCCCAGCTTCAGCTCGGTGCACGGCAAGAACGCCGTCGAGGTACGCGCAGCGGACCTCACGCTGGACAAGTTCATCGACGCCGCGACGTTGGCCGCCGCACCGTCACTGCCGGGGCCGGCCGCCGAGGTCCGGACCGTATTGCTCACGGGCGCAACCGGATTCCTGGGTCGCTATCTGGCGCTGGAATGGCTGGAGCGCATGGACCTGGTCGACGGCAAGGTGATCGCGCTGGTGCGCGCCAAGTCCGACGACGAGGCTCGGGCGCGGCTGGATGCCACCTTCGACTCCGGTGATCCGAAGCTGCTGGCGCACTACCAGGCCCTGGCCGCCGATCACCTCGAGGTCATCGCCGGCGACAAGGGCGACGAGAATCTCGGTCTGTCGCAGGAGGTTTGGCAGCGACTGGCCGACGAAGTCGACGTCATCGTCGATCCCGCCGCGCTGGTGAACCACGTGTTGCCGTGCAGCGAGCTCTTCGGACCCAACGCGCTCGGCACCGCCGAGCTGATCCGCATCGCGCTGACCACCCGACAGAAGCCGTACATCTACGTCTCGACCATCGGTGTCGGTGACCAGCTGACGCCGGGCACGTTCACCGAAGAGGCGGACGTGCGCGTGATGAGTCCGGTGCGTGCCGTGCACGACGGTTACGCGAACGGCTACGGCAACAGCAAGTGGGCCGGTGAGGTGCTGCTGCGCGAGGCCAATGACCTTTGCGGACTTCCCGTTTCGGTGTTCCGCTGCGACATGATCCTGGCGGACACGTCGTACGCCGGGCAGCTCAACCTGCCCGACATGTTCACCCGCATGATGTTCTCGCTGGTGGCCACCGGCATCGCGCCGAAGTCGTTCTACGAGCTGGACGCCGAGGGCAACCGGCAGGCCGCGCACTACGACGGGCTGCCAGTCGAGTTCATCGCCGAGGCCATCGACACGCTGGGCGTGCGCCCCGCCGGCGAGTTCGTCACCTACCACGTGATGAACCCGCACTCCGCTGGCCTGGGCATGGACGAGTTCGTCGACTGGCTGATCGAGGCCGGGTATTCCATTGCCCGCGTTGATGATTACGCCGAATGGCTGGCCCGCTTCGAGACCACCCTGCGGGCCCTGCCGGACCGGCAGCGCCAGGCGTCACTGCTGCCGCTGCTGCACAACTACCAGAAGCCGGAACACCCGCACAACGGGTCCATCGCACCGGTGGTCGTGTTCCGCGAGGCCGTGCAGGAGGCGAAGCTCGGGCCGGACAAGGACATCCCGCACGTCACCGCGCCGGTGATCGTCAAGTACATCACCGACCTGCAGCTGCTCGGCCTGCTCTGACCCAGGGATTTGTGCACGATTTTCCGCGGTTGCCGCGGAAAATCGTGCACAAATCTTCAGGCGGCCTGCCTGAACAGCAGGGCATTCCGGATTTCGGCGAGCACCCGGTCCGGATATTCGGTCAGGTCGAGCCACGTGAACCGCAAGATCTGATAACCGAGCAGCGAAATGGCGTTCTGCCGCTTCCGGTCGTTCTCGAAGTCGTCGGCACTGCTGTGATAGGCCCAGCCGTCGACTTCGATGGCGAGTTTTGCTGCCGGAAACACGACGTCGACTTTGTATCCGGCAACGGGACAGTTGGCCTTCCATCCCGTGATCTTGTTGCGGCGCAATAGTTTTACGAACAGGCGTTCAGCTTGAGAGCGGGCCCCGTCCTCGGCGGCCAGCAACAGTATCCGCGCCGCGGGCGATCCGTGTCGTCCTTTGTTGCGCAGGTGCGCATCCCAGAGTTTCTTCAGCTCGACGTGTCGCTGCAACGCAGTGTCCATGAGTTTGGCGCCACCTCCGCGCCGCGTCGCAGCTTCGATGACGGTCAGTGGGAGTGCGGTGACGCGCAGTCCGCCGCGTTCGACGATGTCCTGTGGCAGCAAGTCGCGGCGGCGGACCCGGATGCCGTCACGCTTGCGGTGATTGCTGACCTTCGGCACGGTGACTTCCACCGTCTCCGGCGCGTAGTGCGTGACGCCCAGCCACCACGCGGCGGCCAGTCCGCTGGCGGTGGCCGCCGGGCCGCAGGACCAGACTGCACTGCGTACGCGGGCCGCGTCGCTGAACGGACGATCGTCGACGAAGAACACCCCGGGGGCGCATCGCAGCCAGTGGCCGGAGCGGACTCGGCGGCTGATGGCGTCATCGCTGATCCCCGCGGTCAAGGCTTGGGCTCGGGTGATTACGCCATCGTGGCGGCGAAGGTAGTCGTCAAGCACACAGATTCGGACGTATGCGGTGGCTCCGCGGTTCCATCAACGGGGATTTGTGCACGATTTTCCGCGGCTGGCGCGGAAAATCGTGCACAAATCACTGGTTACGGGGCGATGAGGACGCCGGCGTCGGAGGCGGCCTGCTGCAGCTCGTAGATGTCGAGGTCGCCCCAGTCGTTGATCGGCCCGGTGTAGGAGCCCAGCCACGGCACCACACCGGGATCCGGTGCGACGCCGAGGTTGTAGGCCTGCATGCCGGGCAGGTGGTGCTCGAAGAAGTTCCCGAGGATGTCGACGGCGAAGATGATGTCGTTGATCGGGTTCGGGCCCCACAGCGCCGACGCGTTGAACAGCGGGTTCACCGCATCCGGGTCGCCGATCATCACGATGTTGCCGTAGTGCGGCTTGCTGCCGCCGGTGGGGTCGTAGGCCGGCATGAACGGCTGCAACCCCGGCAGGTCGGTGGAGAAGTACGCCGCGGTGTCACCGTAGGTCTCGATGTTCACGAAGTTCGAGTTGATGCCGTTACCCGCGACCGAGGTGTTCAGTCCGGGACCTTCGAAGCCGATACCGCCGCGGCCCGTCTTCTGCGCGACGAACTGCGCCTCCCAACCACCCAGTGAGTGGCCGGTGACGAAGATGTCATCGGTGGTGTAGCCCTGCGCGAGGGCCGCCGCCTCGACCTTGCGCTCGAACGCCAACGAATCCCAGAACGCCTGCGGCGTGGTGTTGGTGAAGATGACCTGCATGTCCGTGAAAATCTGCGACAGCGCGATCAGCGGATGGAACAGCAGATTGGTGCCGCCCGTCGTGCCCTGGTAGGCGACGATGATCTGGCCCTCGGGCGTCACCCACGCCTTGCCGACGGCGCCGGACAACGGATTGAAGGTCTGCATCTGAAAACCGTTGACGGTGAACGGCTTCAGATCGCCGGGCTGGGCGCCGAGCACGTAGGCATTGGCCGACGCGTTGAGGAACTGCTCCACCGTCGGGGTGTCGCCACTGGTCGGGCCGTCGTAGGTCAGCTCCGGGACGACGGGCGCCGCGGTGGGGGTCTTGCTCAGCCCGAGCATGTCCTCGATGCGGCGGAACCCCGCGAACAGCGCCTCGGAAATGGGCGACCAGTTGAACGGGCTCTTCGGGCCGCTCTGCGACACCGTCAGGTCCAGCACCTGCAGGACGGTGTTGATGATGCGACCGGGCAGCTGGATGATCTTCGCGATCGGGTTCAGCGGCTGCGGTGGCGTCGGCGTCGTCAGGGTGCCGACGGTGTTGTTAGTCGCGGACAGGGCCGCGAGCCGGGTGGTCGGCGCCGGCGTCTTGACCGGAGCGGGGGCGATGCTGTCGGCCGGCGCGGTGGCAGCTGTGGCGGCGGGGGAGCCGGCCGTCGCGTCCTTGGCGGGGACGCTCGCGGTGGCGGGCTGGAGCTTAGGTGTCTTCTTGCCATCGCCGGCGGGCTTGACCGAATCCGAGCCCTTCTTCGCCGGCTTGGCGGCCGGCTTGGGGTCGGGTTTGGCGGCCGGCTTCGGGTCCGGCTGGGCTTCCGGATCGGCACCGGACTTGGGGTCGGTGGCCGACGCGTCAGTCGCCGCGTCCGGCTTGGCGTCGGACTTGTCGGACGTGTCCGCAGCCGTTTGGGCCTTGCCGGCTTTCTTACCGGGCTTCTTCTTGTCCTTCTTGTCGGTGTTCGCCGGCTTGGATTTGGCTGGACCGGGCTTCTGCGGTCCGGACTGGCTGGTCGAGGTGCCTGGCGAATCGGTCGTCCCGGTCTCGGCCCAGGCGACGTTCTGGCTGGTCGCCGCCGCGATACCCATGGCCGCGGCAATCACTGCCAGGCGATACCGACCGGATTTACGCAGACTGAGCCCCGACTGTGTCCCCACCGGTGTCCCCTTTGACATCCCTAGTGCCCGCCCGCGCGCGCACGAATCTGACGACACTATGACATCGGGTGATGTCAGTCACGATCAGGTTTGCCAAAGTGGTGGGTCACTGCGGCGGGGTCAGCGCACCCGCGCCGCCACCGCCTCGGGCATGGGTTCGTAGCGGGCGAAGGAGCGGGTGAAGGACCCCGCGCCGTGGGACAACGACCGCAGTTCGATGGGGTACCGGGTCAGCTCGATCTCGGGAATCTCGGCGTCGATGCCGGTGCAGGAATCCCCGGCGGTGTCGGTCCCGAGTACGCGGCCGCGCCGTCCGGACAGGTCGCTCATCACCGCGCCGACCATTTCGTCGGGCACCACGATGTGGACGCTGTCGATGGGCTCGAGCAGATTCACCGATGCGGCGGCGGCCGCCTCGCGCAGCGCCAGCCCGCCGGCGAGCTGGAAGGCGTAGTCCGACGAGTCCACGCTGTGCGCCTTGCCGTCCAGCAGGGTCACGCGGATGTCGACCATCGGGTATCCGCAGATGCCCCGATCCATCTGGGCGCGAACGCCTTTCTCCACGCTCGGGATGAACTGCCGCGGTACCGCACCGCCCACGACCTTGTCGACGAACTCGAATCCGGCCCCCTCCGGAAGCGGTTCGACGGTGATGTCACACACCGCGAACTGCCCATGTCCGCCGGACTGCTTGACGTGCCGACCGTGGCCCTTCGCGTTGCCGCCGAACGTCTCTCGCAGCGGGACGCGCAACTCGGTGGTGTCGACCGCGACGCCGAACCGCCGCGACAGCGCGTCCAGGACCACCGCGGAATGGGCTTCGCCCATGCACCACAACACGATCTGGTGGGTCTGCGGGTTCTGCTCGATGCGCAGCGTCGGATCCTCGGCGGACAGCCGGGCCAGCCCCACCGACAGCTTGTCCTCGTCGGTCTTGGCATGCGGCACGATCGCCATGGGGAGCAGTGGCGCGGGCATGGTCCACGGCCGGCACACCAGCGGGGAAGCCTTGTCCGACAGGGTGTCCCCGGTCTCGGCGCATGTCAGCCTGGCGATGGCGCAGATGTCACCGGCGATCACCTCGGCCGCCGGGCGTTGCTTGCGGCCCAGCGGAAACGACAGTGCGCCGACGCGCTCGTCCTCGTCGTGGTCCTCGTGCGCGGCGCATCCGGCGGCGGGATCGGCGAACGAATTGAAATGGCCCGACACGTGAACCGTCGTGTCGGGCCTTATGGTGCCGGAGAACACCCGGACCAGACTGACCTTGCCGACGTACGGATCCGACGTCGTCTTCACCACCTCTGCCAACAGCGGTGCGGCGGGATCGCAGGCGGGCGCGGACTTCTCCACACCGGCCGGGGTGAACACCTGCGGCGGTACATGCTCTGGGGGAGAAGGGAACCCGCGGGCGATGACGTCGAGCAGTTCGGCAGCTCCGGTACCCGTGGTGCTGCACACCGGGATCACCGGGAAGAACGAGCCGCGGGCCACGGCGCGCTCGAGGTCGGCGACCAGCACCGCGTTGTCGATCTGTTCGCCGCCCAGGTACCGCTCCATCAGCGTCTCGTCCTCGGACTCCTCGATGATGCCCTCGATCAAGGTGGCATCGTCCGCCAGTAGCGAGACGAGCCCGTCCCCCTCGGGCAGGTACAGCGGAAGCACCTTGTCCCCGAACGACTCCTGTGCGGACGCCACCGCACCGGCGAACGTCGCGCGGGCGTGGTCGAGTTTGGTCACCACGACGGCGCGGGGCATCCCGACGTCGGCACATTCCCGCCACAACGCCTTGGTGGCGGCGTCCACCACATCGTTGGCGGCCATCACGAACAACGCGCAATCAGCCGCCCGGAGCCCGGCCCGCAGCTCACCGACGAAATCGGCGTAGCCCGGGGTGTCGAGCAGATTGATCTTCACCGTCCCGTGCTGCAGTGAGGCGAGCGCCAAACCGACCGAGCGCTGCTGCTCGACTTCGGCGGGTTCGTGATCGCAGACCGTGGTGCCGTCCAGCACCGTCCCGGCCCGCGTCAGCACGCCGGCATGGAGCAGCAGTGCCTCGACGAGGGTGGTCTTCCCGGACCCAGATGGCCCGACCAGGACCACATTTCGGATCGCGGCCGGACTGTCCGCGCTGGGCGCGGCGCCGGATGGGTTGTTCGTCTTGTCCGCCATGACGTGCCCCTATCGACGAGTCACGTCCACCATGCTCCTGTCGCGACGGTCGGCACAAGAGTCAAGCGTGCCAGGAACTCCAGCGGCTGATCGCGACCCGGATCACCGGGCCGTCCAGCGCCACCCGGTCGTACTGGTGGTACTTGGCCCGCAGCAGTGAGTAGCCGATCGCCATCTCGTCCCCGCTGGGGTGCACGGTGGCGATGCCGTCGGCGCGGGCCCACCAGAGGTGGGACCAGTCGTCGTCGTACTCCTCGGCGAGCAGGCTCACGCGCGGGTTGGCCGCGATGTTGTCCAACCGCCGCAGATGCTGCGTCGACTTCCGCTTGGCGTCCACCGCCGTATAGAGCCGGTCCCCGCTGACCGCGAAGACCACGGGGACCACATGCGGCTGGCCCTCGGCGGACACCGTCGCCAGCACGGCGACGGGCGCGGCGGAGAACAGGGCGGCCGGGTCGGACATCAGCGGTGCCGCGGGGTCGGGGCGACGCTCAAGGGCATCCGCGTCACGTTGATCTCGGGCGGACGCGTAGGAGCGGGCGGCGCGGCCGGCGGGTGGTACGCCGGGGGCGCCGCGGCCGGCGGTGGTTCGGCCGGCGGCGGGGGAGGCGGCGGCGGACTGGGGGTCGACGAGGTCACCGGGGCGTTCGTCGTTGTGGTGGTGGTCGTCGTGGTGCTGGGTTCCACTGGTGCCTCGTCGGAGCCGGAATCCCGGCGCGTGGCCAGGACCACCAGAGAGACGACGAGAGCGACCACCGCGACCGCGACGACGATCAGCAGCAGCCGGACATCCTTCTTGCGATACCAGGGTGGTGGCGGTTCGCGGAACCGCCAGGTGTCGGTGTTGAACGCGTCGAAGGTGTCGCCCGTCGGCTCCGGTTCGGGGATGACGAACGAGCCCGTCGTCGGGCCGGCAAACGGTCCGGTGCCATGTGGGCCCGGGTCGACGGCGCGGAACGGGTCGGTGTCCGGGTCGTCGTCCTGCACCTCGGCGGATGATTCCAGCACGCCGCCCGGCGATAGATCGCGCTCTGGGTCGTCGCTGTCAGCCACCTCCCAGATGCTAGGGGTGGCTCGCGCCAATTGCTCGGTATCGGCGCGCGTGTCCCGCTTTAGACGTCCTTGACCGGTTCGATGCCGAGGTCGCGGTAGCTGACGAGCGCGGCAAACGGCACGCCGCGCTTGGCGAAGCGGCCGGTGGCGATGTCGCCGCGGTCGACCATCGGGATGACGCCGGTGACCACCGCGCCGAGGGAGGTGACGCGGTCGTAGGCGATTTCGGTGGAGCCGCCGGTGCTGATCACGTCGTCGACCAGCAGGACCCGGGTGCCCGGTTCGATGCGGGTGCCCTCGATCCACTGCTCACGGCCGCGGGCCTTCTGTTCCTTGCGGACCGAGAACCAGGCCTTGCCGGTGACCATCGCGACGCCGTGCGCCAGCGGGTCGGCGCCCATGGTCAGGCCGCCGACGGCGTCGAACTCGATGCCGCGCAGCGCGGCGAGTTCCGCCACGGCCTTGCTGACGGTCGTCAGGCTGACGCCGTTGTCGATGGCGAACTTGCCGTCGATGTAGTCGTGGCTGAGCTGCCCGCTCGCCAGCCGGAACGGCTCCTCGCGGCGCTCGTAGCCGCGCGTGCGGATCAGGTCGAATGCGGCTTCCCAGCTTGCGGGGCGATCAGACATGGTGCGAATCCTAAACCTGACGGGACAGCCGAGCCAATTCGACTGTCGCGGAACGTAATTCATCGATGGACTGGAGGGGCTGCGGGTATCCGACCCGGGTGTAGGCCATGCCGCGCGCAGTGTTGACCCGCAAATCCAGGCCGTAGCGGTCGGCGCCGGTGCAGGTCGCCGACTCGGTGTCGGGGTATCCGCCCAGGACCCGGGCCATGGCCGCCAGCGAGTCCGCGTGGTCGGCGTTCAAGTGCGCGATCGCCCCGGCAGCCGCGGGCGTCACCGGATCCGGCTGGGCCGCAGCGTAATCCGCGCCCGTCGTCGAATCCATCCGGCCGTAGCCGCCGACCCACCGGACCCGGTCGACATGCAGCACCCACAAGGCGAAGTCGCTGTAGTCGATGTAGTACTTGGCGGCCGGCACCGCCGCGACGTGGGCGTCTCGGGCGGCGTCACGTTCGGCCCCCTCGGGCCGCGCCACCCGTCCGGCCAGGGTCACCCGGCCACCGGCCAGCGGATCCTTGTCGGTGCTGGCCGCAATGATCGAGATACTGGCCCGCTGATCGCCGGCGAGGTTGCGGCCGTGCTCGGCGAGATTCGAGACGCACAGCACCGGCGCGCCGCCGAGCAGTCCGTAGGTGACCATCGACGCCCACGGATCGCCGTCGGCCGTCAGGGTTGCCAGGGTGCCGGTGTTCGTCGAGGCCGCGATGGTGCGGGCCTCTTCGGCGGCCGACGGCCGGTTCGGGTTGACGATTTCGGCCAGCGGCGGCGGGATCGTCGGAGCATCACCTGGGTCGCCATGATCGCGTGTCGCCACGTTTGCACCCTACCCAGGCGCGGGTACGTTAGTTCTCGATGGACGCCTCCAACGGTGGCGTGGAACATCCAAGCGCCGCGGACTTCGGACACGCGCGAGTCCTCCCAGAGGACCGCACCTGGTTCAAGCGCGCGGTTTTCTATGAGGTGTTGGTCCGCGCCTTCTACGACTCAGACGCCGACGGCTCAGGTGACCTCCGAGGTCTCACCGAGCGACTCGACTATTTGAAATGGCTTGGTGTCGACTGTATTTGGTTGCCACCGTTCTACGACTCCCCGCTGCGCGACGGTGGCTACGACATCCGCGACTTCTACAAGGTGCTGCCGGAGTTCGGCACCGTCGAGGACTTCGTCGCCCTGCTGGACGCCGCGCACCGGCGCGGTATCCGCGTCATCACCGACCTGGTGATGAACCACACCTCCGACACCCACGCGTGGTTCCAGGAGTCCCGCCGCGACCCCACCGGGCCCTACGGTGACTTCTACGTCTGGAGCGACACCAGCGAGAAGTACCAGGATGCGCGCGTCATCTTCGTCGACACCGAAGAGTCCAACTGGACCTTCGACGCCGTGCGCAAACAGTTCTACTGGCACCGCTTCTTCTCCCACCAGCCCGACCTGAACTACGACAACCCGGCCGTGCAGGAAGCGATGATCGATGTGCTGCGCTTCTGGCTGGACCTGGGCATCGACGGCTTCCGGCTGGACGCGGTGCCCTACCTGTTCGAGCGTCAGGGCACCAACTGCGAGAACCTGCCCGAGACGCACGCCTTCCTCAAGCGGTGCCGCAAGGTGATCGACGACGAGTTCCCGGGCCGGGTCCTGCTGGCCGAGGCGAACCAGTGGCCGGCCGATGTCGTCGAATACTTCGGCGACCCGGAGACCGGCGGCGACGAGTGCCACATGGCCTTCCATTTCCCGCTGATGCCAAGAATTTTCATGGCGGTCCGGCGGGAGTCGCGGTTCCCGATCTCAGAAATCCTGGCCCAGACCCCGCCCATCCCCGACCTGGCGCAGTGGGGCATCTTCCTGCGCAACCACGACGAGCTCACGTTGGAGATGGTCACCGACGAAGAGCGCGACTACATGTACTCCGAGTACGCCAAGGACCCGCGGATGAAGGCCAACGTCGGCATCCGCCGGCGCCTGGCCCCGCTGCTGGAGAACGACCGCAACCAGACCGAACTGTTCACCGCGTTGCTGTTGTCGCTGCCCGGGTCGCCGGTGTTGTACTACGGCGACGAGATCGGGATGGGCGACATCATCTGGCTCGGTGACCGCGACGGCGTCCGCACCCCGATGCAGTGGTCGCCCGACCGCAACGCGGGGTTCTCCACGGCCAACCCCGGCCGGCTGTACGTCCCGCCGAGCCAGGATCCGGTGTACGGCTACCAGGCGGTGAATGTCGAAGCGCAGCGCGACACCTCGAACTCCCTGCTCAACTGGACGCGCACCATGCTCGCGGTGCGGCGGCGGCACGACGCGTTCGCCGTGGGCTCGTTCCGGGAACTCGGCGGCTCCAATCCATCGGCACTCACCTATGTGCGCGAACTCGTGCGAGACGACGGTGAGGCTGACACTGTTTTGTGCGTCAACAATCTGTCCCGTTTCCCCCAGCCGGTCGAATTGAACCTGCAGCATTGGAACGGCTATACGCCGGTTGAACTGACCGGCCAGGTCGAGTTCCCCCGCATCGGGGAACTGCCCTACCTGTTGACACTGCCCGGGCATGGTTTCTACTGGTTCTCGTTGCGTGCGCCCGTCGGTGAGGAGCCGTGATGGATCCACAGTTGACCGAATACCTGACCCAGCAGCGCTGGTACGCCGGCCGCAACCGGGAGCTGACCGGCGCCGAACCGGCGCTGGTGGTGGCGCTGCGCGACGACGTCGACCTGGTGCTGCTCGACGTCAGCTACGACGACGGGCCCGGCGAGCGGTACCAGCTGGTGCTGCGCCAGGGTGACGGCGAGGTCGGTGACGCCCTCGGTGACCCGGAAGTCGCGACCCTGCTGCTCGGCTTGATCGCCGACTCGGCGACGATCGGTCCGGTCTCCTTTGCCGCGGAGCCCGACGCCGAGCTGCCCGCGGGCGAGACGGCGCGCGTGATGGGCGCCGAACAGAGCAACACCAGTGTCGTGTTCGACGAAGCCGCCATCCTCAAGCTGTTCCGCCGCGTCACATCCGGCGTGAATCCCGACATCGAGCTGACCCGGGTGCTGAGCCGCGCCGGCAGCCCGCATGTGGCGCCGCTGCTGGGGACGATGTCGTTGGACGGCGGACCGGAGACGGCGCTGGGCATGCTGGCCCGCTTCGCCGACAACGCCGCCGAGGGCTGGGACATGGCAGTCGCCAGTACCCGGGACCTCTACGCCGAGGGCGACCTGTATGCCAACGAGGTCGGCGGCGACTTCGCGGGAGAATCGGAGCGGCTCGGGCAGTCCGTCGCCGCGGTGCACGCGACGCTGGCCGCTGAACTGGGCACGGCCACGGCGCTGTTTCCGGTCGAGACGATGCTGGAGCGGCTGGCCGCGGTGACCGCGTCGGTGCCACAGGTCCGCGAGTACGCCGCGGCCATCGAGGGTCGCTACCGCGCGCTCGAGGGGCAGCCGATCACGGTGCAACGGATTCACGGCGACCTGCATCTCGGCCAGGTGCTGCGCACCCCCGAGACCTGGCTGCTGATCGACTTCGAAGGCGAACCCGGGCAGTCACTGGATCAGCGCCGGGTACCCGACTCACCGCTGCGGGACGTCGCCGGAATGCTGCGGTCCTATCAGTACGCGGCGTTCCAGCGGCTGACCGAGGGCGGCGGCAACGAGCAGCGCCGCAAGCAACTCGCGGCGCGTGCGAGGGAATGGGCCGACCGCAACCGGGCGGCGTTCTGCACAGGCTATGCCGAGGCCGGCGGTGCCGAGCCCGACGCGGAACTGCTCGCCGCCTACGAGCTCGACAAGGCGGTGTACGAAGCCGGATACGAGGCCCGGCACCGGCCGCACTGGCTGGACCTGCCGCTGGGAGCGATCGCGAACATCGTCGGCGGTTAGGTGTACCAACCGCCGACGATGACCGTCAGGCCATGGCCTTGACGGCGGCCTGAGCCGGCTTCGGGGTCCAGTCGGAGCGGTAGACGCCGATGGATTCCTCGGGGTTCGAGCTGCCGGTGACACGGTCGCGCGTGGTGTAGATGTACGACGGACCGGCGTAGGGCAGGGTGCGCCACTTGGCCAGGAAGTCGCGGATGTAGTCGGCCTGCGTGGCCTCGTCGACAGCCGAGTTGGGCTCGCCGTACTCGGTGGCCCAGATCTTCTTGCCGCCGTCACCGTTGGCGGCCATGGCCTGGTGGATGCCGTCGGTCTGGCTGAGCGGCGAGTTGGGCACGCCGGCGCCGGCCGAGAACTTCAGGTTGTAGTGGTACGGGTGGAACGACAGCGCGTCGAACGAACCGGCCGCGCCGGCGGCGTACATGCGCTGGATGAAGGTGACGGGGTCCAGGGTCAGCGAGCCGAACGACACGACCGCGCCGACGACACCGCCGATGACGACGGCGCCGCGATCGGCGGCCTTGATCTTCGGGTACGAGGCCTTGAGCATGTCGGCGTAGACGGCGGGCTCCGGGCCCTGCGGGCCGGAGGTCCACGACATCACGGCGTTGGGCTCGTTCCAGATCTCGTAGGCGTCAACCCGGCCCCGGTAGTGCGCGGCGACCGCGCCGGCGAAATCGCCGTATACCGCGGCGGAGGCGGGCGGGCTGCTGATCGGGATGGCACCGGGTGCGACGGCCCAGGCCGGTGTCGCGACGATCGCGCCGACCACCGACATGTGGCGGGCGTTGGCCGCCCCGACGACGGTGTCGACCTGGCCCCAGTTGAAGCTGCCCTGGGTGCCCTCGATGCCTGCCCACGGGATGATGATGCGGACGGTGCGCACGCCCGTCGCCGACATCAGGTCGAAGGTGTGGTTGATGTCGTCGGCGTTCATGCCATACACGTCGGAGTCGGCGAAGCCGACGCTGCTGGCCGACTGGCTGATGCCCGTCGGGATGAACGGGATGGTGGCCGGGCTGTTGGACAGGGTTTCGGTGGCGGCGGCGGAAACTGCCGCGACGGTGAAGACTGCTGCAGCGATCTTGGTGACGTTGCGCAACGTTTACTCCAATCTGAGGCACTGCTGTTGATCTTGACCCCCGCCGGATGGGTTGAACCTAACAGCTGTTCAGGCCGCAGCAGGCAGGACCGAGCGATACGACACCAATGCCGCAGCGTTCGTCACCGCACCAGGCGGCGCAGCAGGGCCGAGGCCGCAGCGATGCCCACCACCGCGGCGACGGCCAGGACCGCGATGTCCAGCAGGGTGTGGCCGGGCGTGCCCAGCAGGAGCGAGCGCAGCGCGTTCACTTCGTACGACAGCGGGTTGACGGTGGAGAGCGCGCGCAGCCAGCCCGGCATGATGTCCACCGGATACAGCGCGTTGGAGGCGAAGAACAGCGGCATGGTGATGGCCTGGCCGATGCCCATCAGGCGGTCGCGGTTGCGGACCAGGCCCGCCAGAGTCATTGACAGACAAGCGAAGAACGCCGACCCGAGCATCACCACCGCCATGGCGGCCAGGATGTGCAGCGGGTTGAAGCTGAGATGGATGCCCATCAGCAGGGCGATCACCAGAACTCCGATCACCTGCGCTATCGAGCGGACTCCCGCCGCGAACGCCTTGCCGGTGATCAGCGCCGAGGCCGGCGACGGGGTCACCATCAGTTTGGCCAGGATGCCGGCATCGCGGTCCCAGACGATCTGGATGCCGTAGAAGATCGAGATGAACAGCGCCGACTGGGCGATGATCCCCGGCGCCAGGAACGACAGGTACGGCACACTGCCGGTGTTGATGACATGCAGCCGCGAGAAGGTCTGGCCGAAGATCAGCAGCCACAGGGCGGGCTGGATTGTCCGCGTGACCAACTCGGTGCGGTCGTAGCGCAGCTTCTGCAACTCGACCAGAGCGAAGGCGCCCATCCGGCGGGCGAGCCCGCCGATGCGCCTGGCGCCGCGCGGTGCGGCGACGAGTTCGACGTCAACTGACACGACGGGCAGTCCTCCTTCCAGCGCGGACGTCCTTCAAGGTCTGGCGGTCGTCGTCCCCGGACAGGTCGGACCCGGCGTAGTGCCGGAACACGTCCTCGAGCGTGGCAGCCGGACCGAGCGACGCCTTCAGATCGGTGGGCGACCCGACGGCCTGCAAGACGCCGTGGTGCATGAGGGCAACCCGGTCGCACAACGCGTCGGCTTCCTCCATGTAGTGCGTGGTGAGCAGGACCGTCATGCCGAACTCCCGCTGCATGTTCGCCACCTGGGTCCAGACACTGTCGCGCGCAATGGGATCCAGGCCGACGGTGGGTTCATCGAGGATCAGCAGCGACGGCCGGTTCACCAGGGCCTGCGCCAGCTCGAGTCGCCGAACCATGCCGCCCGAGTAGGTCTTGGCGGGCCGGTCGGCGACGTCGAGCAGCTGCATGGCGCGCAGCGCGTCGTCGACCCTGTCGCGGCGCTCGCGGCGCGGTATGTCGTACAGCCGCGCGAACAGGTCGACGTTCTGGCGTCCGGTGAGGGCGGATTCGATCGAGAGTTGTTGCGGCACATAGCCGAGGTTCTGGCGGATATCCATGGTGCGGCGGCCGGCGTCGAGCCCGAATATGCGCACCTGCCCGTGCTGCACGGGCGTCAGGGTGGTGAGCAGGCGCACCAGGGTGGTCTTGCCGGCGCCGTTGGGGCCGAGCAGTCCCATGGTTTCCCCGACGTCGACGGTGAGGCTCAGGTCGTCGACGGCGGTGAAATCGCCGTAGCAGTGCGTGACGTGATCGCATTCGATTGCGGGAGTACTCATGGCTGGCTCTCCTGGAGCATTCGGGTCATCTCGGCCAGGACGGTCAAACCCCTTGACAGATCATCGATTTGCTCGGTGCTGAGCTGATTGAGCACGACATCGAGGGCGGCCCGGCGGGAGGCACTGGTCTGATCGGCGAGCTGCTGGGCCGGCTCGGTCAGCCGGAGGCGCCCGATGCGGCGGTCGTCGGGGTCGACGGTGCGGACCAGGAGGTTGTCGGTGACCAGCTTGGAGACCAGGGTCGACGCGGTGTTGGCGGCCAGGCCCAACTCCTGTGCGGCTTCCCGAACCGAGATGCCGGGCCGGCGGCCGACGAGTCTGAGCAGTTCGGCCTGCGACTGGGTGACGCCCGCGAAGCTCCCGCCGGCGGTCCGGCGCAACTGCCGGCGGAACGTGCCGACCGTGTGGAACAGGTCGGTCGTGAGGTCCGGGACGGGAGCGGTGTGGGCGGGCACGTCTCAACAATAGCTCTGTTACAGAGGTATTGCAGAATCGTGGTTTACTCGGGCGGTGTTCCCCGCATACCGCACGCTGCTGACCGGCTTCGACGGCGGTGTGGTGACGCTGACGCTGAACCGGCCCGAGCGGCGCAACGCCTTTGGTGACGGGATGCGGGAAGAACTCGCCGACGCCTACACCCGGTGCGACCAGGCAGACGACGTGCGTGCCGTCGTGCTGACCGGGGCGCCACCGGCGTTCTGCGCCGGGGCCGACCTGGCCGCGGGTGACGAGACGTTCGCGGCGCCGGGCCCGGAGTTCAGTGCGGCCGGCATCCCGGTTCCGGCGTGGTCGTTGAGCAAGCCGGTGATCGCGGCGGTCAACGGGCACGCCATCGGGCTGGGGCTCACCCTGGCGCTGCAGTGCGATATCCGGATTTTCGCCGCCGACGCCCGCTACGGCGTCGTGCAGGTGCGCCGCGGGGTGGTGGGGGACGCCTACTCGCATTGGGCATTGCCGCGATTGGTCGGCATCGCCCGGGCCGCGGAAATCCTGTTGACCGGAACGACTTTCGACGGCCGCCGCGCCGCGGAGCTCGGCATCGCGAGCCGCGTGCTGCCCGCTGATGAGGTGCTGCCGGCCGCGCTGGCGGTGGCCCACGACATTGCGGACAACACCGCGCCGATGTCGGTGGCCGCCAGCAAGCGGCTGCTCTGGGACTCGTTCGACCTGTCGCGCGACGAGGTGGGCCGGCGGGAGACCGAGATTCATCTCGCGGTGATGGCGCATGACGACGCCAAGGAGGGCGTGCGGGCGCTGCAGGCCGGGCGGTTGCCGCGGTGGTCGGGCCGGCCGGTGGATCCGACGCGTTAGGGGCGAGCGGAGCGACGGGAAGTGCCTCAGGCGACCGTCACACCGGAATCTCTCAGGGCGGCAACGGCATTCGTCGTGCTTTCGGCCGATACCCCGGCGGTGTAATCGAGCAGGACGCGGGTGCGGAACCCGGCGTCGGCGGCGTCGGCCGCCGTGGCCTTGACGCAGTAGTCGGTGGCGATGCCGACCACGTCGACCTCGTCGACGCCGCGGGTGCGCAGCCAGTCCGCCAGTGTGGTGCCGCTTTCGTCCTCGCCTTCGAACCCGCTGTAGGCCGCGGAGTACGGGCCCTTGCGGAACACCGCCTCGACCGTGGAAACGTCGAGCTCCGGGTGGAACTGCGCGCCCGGTGTCCCGGCGACGCAGTGCGGCGGCCACGACGTCACGTAGTCGGGCTGGTCGGAGAAATGCGCGCCCGGGTCGATGTGATGGTCGGCCGTGGCGACGACGTGGTCGTACTCGCGCCGGGCCAGCAGATCGCTGATCGCGCGGGCCACTTCACCGCCACCGCACACCGCGAGGGAACCCCCTTCGCAGAAGTCGTTCTGCACGTCGACGACGATCAACGCCCGCATGTGTCCACGGTAGACCGCTTGCTGCGGTTCGCCCGTTGCCGTAGCGTCCGGACACGTGTCTGAACAGGCGCTTGAGCCCACCCGGCGCCGGTTGACGGCCAAACAGGCCGATACGGTCGACCGGCTGAGCCGTGCCGCGCTCGACCTGTTGCGCCGCGAAGGCTTCGCGGGGCTGACGGTCCGCCGGGTCGCGGCCGACGCCGGTGTCGGCGCGGCGACGGCCTACACCTACTTCTCGTCGAAGGAACACCTGGTCGCCGAGGTGTTCTGGCGTCGCCTGGCGTCGTCGCCGCCCGCGGCGCATGACTCCGACGATCCTGCCACGCGGGTGACCGAGGTGCTGCGGCACATCGCACTACTGGTGATCGACGAGCCGGAGTTCGCCGGCGCCGTCACCAACGCGCTGCTGGGCCGCGACCCCGACGTCGAGGTGCTGCGGCAGCGCATCGCCGCGGATATCCGCTCCCGACTGGCCGCGGCGCTCGGTCCGGACGTCGACGACGATGTCATCGAGTCGCTGGAGATGCTCTATTCGGGCGCGCTGGTCCGGGCCGGCATGGGGTTCACGTCGTACGACGAGATCGCCGCGCGGCTGGAGAAGTCAGCGCGGCTGATGCTGCGCTGACGATCGGGTGCCCAGCATCGCGAGCGCGGCGGTGACAGCAGGTTCGGTGAGCTCTGCGACGTCGCGGCCGTCCTCGACGAGCAGTGCGGTGAGTTCGCGGAGACCGCCGAGCAGGATCAGGGCCACCGGCCGGTCGATCGGGGCGATGCCGGCACGCTGGAACCCCGAACCACTGGTGAGGTCGACGACCATGTCGGTGAGATGCTCCATGGCCAGGCGATTGAGTGGCAGCGCGGCGTCACCGAGCGCCGGCGCCTCCCGGATCCAGCTCAAGGTGATCGCGGGCCGGGAGGCGATGTGCGCGACGTACGCGTCGACCGCGTTGCGCACCTGCTGCTCCCAGTCGGCATCGGGATCGATGGCGGCGCGGATCCGGGCGATGAGGTCGTCGTTGTTGGAGCGCAGCAGTTCGACGAAGCACTCTTCCTTGCTGGCGAACTGGTCGTAGAAGGTGCGCTTGGAGGTCTTGGCGTTCCGGACGATGTCGGCGACGGTGGTGTCGCGGTAGCCCCGGGTCTCCAGGGAGGTGGCGAGCCCGTCGAGCAGCCGCCCGCGGAACGGCTGCGGAGCCGTCTGGGCCGCGTTGACCTCGCTGCCTGCCATCGCTCTCCCAAAACCCTTGTCACCTTTGGTACCAGCCGGTACCGTACCGGATAACCACGCGGTACACCGTGGTACCGCGTAAACAGTGGTTTGGAGCGTGCCATGACCGAAACCGTCACCGCTGAACTCACCGAGTGCGCCCCGGCGATCCATCTGCCACCGGCGACCGGAGTGCCCAAGATTCTTCAAGGGGTCGCGTTCGCGACCAATCGGCGCCGGTTCGTCAACCGGATGGTGCCGCGACTCGGTCCGGTATTCACCTGTGATGCACCGGTTTTCGGCCGCGCCGTCATGGTGACCGACCCCCAGTTGGCCAAGCAGGTGTTCGCCGCGAACCCCGCCGACGTCGGCAACATCCAGCCGAACCTGTCCCGCGTCCTCGGCAGCGGATCGGTGTTCGCGCTCGACGGTTCCGAGCACCGGCTGCGCCGCAAGCTGCTGACCCCGCCGTTCCACGGCAAGAGCATCAAGAATTACGAGCGCATCTTCGAAGAGGAGACGCTGCGTGCGGCGGCGTCCTGGCCCGAGGGGAAGTCGTTCCCCACGCTCGAACCGATGATGCACATCACCCTCAACGCCATCCTGCGCGCGGTGTTCGGCGCCGACGGTCACCACCTCGACGAGCTACGGCGCATCATCCCGCCGTGGGTCACCCTGGGGTCGCGACTGGCGGTGCTGCCCATGCCGCCGCGCACCTACGGCCGCTTCACGCCGTGGGGCCGGCTCGCCGAATACCGGCGCCGGTACGACGAGGTCGTCGGCAGACTCATCGACACGGTCGCGGCCGACCCTGATCTCGACAGCCGCGACGACGTGCTGGCGCTGCTGCTGCGCAGCACCTACGAGGACGGAACGGCGATGTCCCGCAGCGACATCGCCGACGAACTGCTGACACTGCTGGCCGCCGGCCACGAAACCACCGCGGCCACCATGGCGTGGGTCTTCGAACGGATCTCCCGCCACCCCGAGGTGCTGCGCCGTCTCGAAGACGAGGTGGCAGCCGGTGACACCGACGAGTACCGCCAGGCGACCATCCTCGAGGTGCAACGCATCCGCACCATCATCGACTTCGCCGGCCGGCACGTGTACGCGCCGACCTTCCAGCTCGGGGAATGGGTCATCCCGCGGGGCTTCTCGATCATCGTCGCCATCGACCACATGCACGAGGACGCAAAGGAATTCGCCGATCCGGAGCGGTTCGACCCGGAGCGCTTCCTCGGGCGCCGTCCGCCGCTGGCGTTCCTGCCGTTCGGCGGCGGTACCCGGCGCTGCGTCGGGGCGGTGTTCGCGCAGGTCGAGATGGACGTGGTGCTGCGGACGGTGTTGCGGCACTTCGCCATTCAGGTCAGCAGCGCGCCGGGGGAGAAGGTCTTCTCGCGGGGTGTGGCCTACACGCCCAAAGACGGCGGCCGCGTGACCTTACGCCGGCGGGTCACCCCGCTGTAGGTTCATGCTGTGACCGAACGGATTACGCAGTACCGCCATGACGGACTGACCTTCGACGTGGTCGACTCCGGCCCCGTCGACGGCGATGTCGTGGTGTTGTTGCACGGCTTCCCGCAGACCGCCGAGTCCTGGACTGCCGTGTCGGAGCTGTTGCATGCCAACGGTTTCCGGACGCTGGCGCCCAATCAGCGCGGCTACTCGCCCGGTGCCCGGCCGAAGGGCCGGCGGCAGTACACGATCCCCAAACTGACCGACGACGTCGCCGCGCTGATCGAGTTGGTCGGCGGGCCGGTGCACGTGGTCGGGCATGACTGGGGCGCCGCGATCGCCTGGGCGCTGACGGCGACCAAACCCGAGCTGGTGCGCACCCTCACCGCGGTGTCGGTGCCCCATACCGGTGCCTTCCTGAAGGCGATGGCCGTCGGGACGCAGGCGCTGCACTCGTACTACATGCTGATCTTCCAGCTGCCGTGGCTCGGCGAACGGTTCGCGCAGTTGGCGATGCCGCGCAGCGGAATGACCGATGAGGCGCTGGCTGTCACGCGGGCCGAGGTGTTCGACAGCGGGGCCCTGACCACCGCACTCAACTGGTACCGCGCCATGCCGTTCGTGAACCCGAAATCGGCGTTCATCCCGGTGACGCGGCCGACCACATACATCTGGAGCGACGGCGACATCGCGCTCGGCCGCAAGGGTGCCCTGCTGACCGAGCAGTTCGTCCACGCGCCGTACAAGTTCGAGATCGTCGAAGGCGCAAACCACTGGTTGCCGGACCAGCACCCCGAGCTCGTGGCCCGGCTGATCGCCGAGCGCGCCGCCACCTAGCGATTTGTGCACGATTTTCCGCGGCCCGCGCGGAAAATCGTGCACAAATCACGCTCGTTTGGGCAGTTTCCAGCCCGGCCGCGGGAAGTGGCAGGTGTAGCCGTTGGGGATGCGCTCCAGGTAGTCCTGGTGCTCCGGCTCGGCCTCCCAGAACGGGACGGCCGGCGTCACCTCGGTGACCACCTTGCCGGGCCACAGACCCGAGGCGTCGACGTCGGCGATGGTGTCTTCGGCGATGCGCTTCTGCTCGTCGTCGGTGTAGAAGATCGCCGAGCGGTAGCTGGTGCCGACGTCGTTGCCCTGCCGGTTGACGGTCGACGGGTCGTGGATCTGGAAGAAGAACTCCAGGAGCGCCCGATAGTCGGTCTGGCTGGGGTCGTAGATGATCTCGACGGCCTCGGCGTGGCCGGGGTGGTTGCGGTAGGTCGGGTGATCGTTGGTCCCGCCGGTGTAACCGACCCGGGTCTTGAGCACACCCGGCTGCTTGCGGATCAGGTCCTGCATCCCCCAGAAGCAGCCGCCCGCCAGGATCGCGGTCGCAGTGTCGGTCATGTACGCCTCCTCGCTTTGATTCCAGCGAACCGAACTCCCGGCGAGTGCGCAAGTGCTCGACAAACGTCACTAGAACGTGTTCTAGTTTTCCTGTGACGGGCAACACCTTCAGTCGCGACGAACTCATCGCGGCATTCGACGTCTTCGAGCAGACCGTGGACCGCGCCGCCCAGACGCGCGACTGGGATCCGTGGACCGACCACTACACCGAGGACGTGCTGTACATCGAACACGCCATGGGCACCATGCACGGCCGCGAGGAGGTGCGGCCCTGGATCTGGAACACCATGGAGAACTTCCCCGGCAGCTACATGACGTCGTTCCCGTCGCTGTGGAAGGTGTACGACGAGGCGACCGGTCGGGTCATCTGCGAGCTCGACAACCCCATGCGCGATCCCGGCGACGGCACCATCATCGGCGCCACCAACATCTCGATCATGACGTACGCGGGCGACGGCCTGTGGAGCAAGCAGGAAGACATCTACAACCCCATGAAGTTCCTCGAGGCCACCATGGCGTGGTGCAAGAAGGCCGAAGCGCTGGGCACGCTGCCGGAGGTGGCCGAGGAGTGGATGCAGAAGTTCGGCGGTAGGGGACGCCGATGACGTCGCTTGTCATCGGGGCCAACGGCTATCTCGGCTCGCACGTCACCCGGCAGCTGGTGGCGGCCGGGGAGGACGTGCGGGTCATGGTTCGGGCCGGTGCCAACACCATCGGCATCGACGACCTCGCCGTCACCCGCTACGAGGGCGACATCTGGGACAACGACACCCTGCGGGCCGCGATGACCGGCGCCGACGTCATCTACTACTGCGTCGTCGACACCCGCGGCTGGCTCCGGGATCCGTCGCCGTTGTTCCGCACCAACGTCGAGGGCACCCGCAATGTGCTGGACGTCGCGGTTGAACCCGAAATCGCGTCGGGCCTAAGGAAATTCGTCTTCACGAGCAGCTACGCCACGGTGGGGCGCAAGCGCGGCTTCGTCTCCACCGAGGACGACATCGCCGACGAGCGCACGCTGCCGCCGTACGTGCGGTCGCGCGTGCAGGCCGAGAAACTGGTG
Organism: Mycobacterium toneyamaense; assembly: GCF_055384815.1. Classification (NCBI taxonomy): domain Bacteria; kingdom Bacillati; phylum Actinomycetota; class Actinomycetes; order Mycobacteriales; family Mycobacteriaceae; genus Mycobacterium; species Mycobacterium toneyamaense. Next base: position 5,842,541 of record NZ_AP040333.1, on the reverse strand, counting down.
CTGCAGTACGCCCGGGAACGCGGGCTGCCGGCCGTCGCGATGTGTGTGTCCACCACGTACGGCGGAACGGACTGGGGCCGTACGCCGCACGGCGCCATCATCGCCGGCGCCGCGTTCGGGAAGCTGCCGTTCGTGATGAGCGGCATCGAGCTGGAAGCGGTCGACGTCAACGACGCCGCCCGCGCGCTGATCCTGGCCGCCGACAAGGGCCGGCCCGGTGAGCGATACCTGATCTCCGACAAGATGATCAGCAATGCCGAGGTGGCGCGCATCGCCGCGGCCGAGGCCGGGGTGCCGGCGCCGGCCAAGTCGCTGCCGCTGCCGGTGACGTACACACTCGCCACCCTGGGCACCGTCAAAGGCCGGCTCAAGGGCACCGACGAACACATGTCGCTGGCGTCACTGCGACTGATGCGCGCTGAGGCGCCCGTCGACTGCAGCAAGGCGAGGGCTGAATTGGGCTGGGAGCCAAGGCCCGTCGAGGACGCGGTGCGGGAAGCGGCGCGGTTCTGGGTGGGCCTGCGAAAGGCTCGGCAGGCCCAGAAATCCCGGGGCTGAACAACGCGCCGTGCAGCGTTAAGTCGTGGCGCGGCAAGGCCTACCGCGGCTAGCGTCGAAGCCATGACGGACAGATTGCAGGTGGACCTGACCGGGGCACCGCAGACCATGCTGGCCACGCTGTACGCCAAGGCACTGGACGCCGACCTGCCGAAGTCGGTGCTGCACGACACCTACGCCCGCGATGTCGTCGCCCGCATCGACTACGACTGGTCGCAGACCACGATCACGGCCGCCAGGTCGCCGGGGGTCACGCTGCGGTCGGCCTACTTCGACAAGACGGCCCGGCAGTTCCTGGCCGTTTACCCGGAAGCCGTTGTGCTGCACCTGGGTTGCGGACTGGACAGCCGACACTACCGGCTGGACCCGGGACCCGGCGTCGACTGGTACGACATCGACTACCCGGAGGTCGCCGAGCTGCGCCGTCAGCTTTACCCGGCCCGCGAGCACTGCCACATCGTCCCGGCATCGGTGACGGACCCGGCGTGGCTCGCCGGCATCCCGGCCGACCGCCCGGTACTGATGCTGGCCGAGGGCCTCACGATGTACCTCAGCGAGGCCGACGGTCAGGCACTGTTCCGTCGCATCGTGGCGCATTTCCCAAGTGGGGAACTGCAATTCGATGCCTTCAGCCGGCTCGGTGTGAAGCTGCAGTGGACGAACTCCGTGGTGCGCCGTTCGGGCGCGACGTTGAAGTGGGCCATGGACGGCCCCGACGACGTCCTGTCGGCAGTGCCGGGACTGCGGCTGCTGTCATGGGAGTCCGCCCTCGGCCCCGACGGCTACAACCTGCTGCCGACGGGACTGCGCGTGATGGCCGCCGTCATGCGCGCCGTGCCCGGCATGCGCCACATGTCGCAGTACCACCGGTATTCGTGGGGCTGACCGCCCGGCCCGGTCAGGCGGCCTCGGCGCGGGCCTTCAGCCGCTCGAGCGTCAGCCGGATGTTCTCGGCGTTGGCCGCGTCCCGGTCGGCGACCCCGGTGAGCGAGGCGGCGAACAGCTTCAACAGACCCGGCCGGTTGTCCCACGTGGACTCGGTGACCCGGCAGCCGTTCGGCGTCTCGGTGATGTCGTAGCGCCAGTGCGCGATGGGCACGATCGAGGACTTCACGGCGAAGCCGAACGTCTTGCCCGGCTCGGCTTCGGTGACGGTGCAGCTGGTCGTCCAGGTCTTCGAGCCGTTGCGGTTGTGTCCCTTGAACACCGAACCGGGTACCGCCGAGGACCCCTTCTGCCACTCCATGGTGTGTGCCTCCTCGGCGAGCGAGGCCAAGGTGGGCAGATCGGTCAGCAGCGCGTAGACAGCCGACGGGCTGGCGGCGATCTCGATGGCGGCGGTGACGGAGGCGGGTCCCTGTGCGGTCATGGCGCTGATCGTAGACAGACCGTCCTGGGGTTGGGCAAGCGGTAATTGTCGGTGGCGCAACAAGAATGCTCGATCTTTGCGGTAACCGTTTCGGGGTATCCCGGCGATATACCGCGTGACGGCACCTTCCAACGAAGGAGTTGGGTTGATATGAGCAAAAAGACGTTTGTGGCAGCTACCGCGCTCACCACCGGTGTGAGCGCGGCGATTATGGGATTAGGAGTCAATATCGCGCAGGCGAAGCCTGCACCCTGCCCGCCGATGCAGGTATGCAACGGTCCGGGTAACGGACACGGACCGGGTGGCGGCGGTCCGCCCGGAAACCCCGGCGGTCCACCTGGAAACCCCGGCGGTCCACCTGGAAACCCCGGTGATCCCGGCGGCGGGCCGGGTGGGCCACCGCCAGGTAACCCGGGCAATCACGACGACTGGCACCCGGGCGACAACGACAATGGCCGTGGGGACTGGCATCCCGGCGACCAGGGGAACTGGCACCCCAGGCCGGGCGACCCGGGACCGGGCGACTGGCACTGGCGTGGCGGCCCGCCGCCGTGGGGCCATGGTCCTGGGCCGTGGGGCTGGGGACCACCGCCCAGGCCGAACATCATCTGGGTGGCGCCCCCGCCGTGGGCACCGCCGCCGCCCCCGTTCGACTACTGGGGCTACACCGTCTACCCGGTGTGGGATCCAGGCTTCATGGCGTGGGGTTTCTGGTTCTTCGGCATCTGGATTGCGCTGTAATCCGTCAGTAGTTGCCGTCTGATGGCTGGGCCTGTCACTGGTGACAGGCCCAGCGTCATGTCGGGAATCGGCGCCGCCGGGAAAGGTGTTGCACTGAACATGACCGAGCGTCCCGTGCTCGAGCCCAGTGCGGCTCACCCCATCACCATCACGCCGACCGCCGGACGTGTCACCGTGACGGTCAACGGCCGCGTGGTTGCGGACACCACTGACGCACTCACTCTGCAAGAGTCGAATTACCCAGCGGTGCAATATGTTCCGCTCGCCGACGTCGACCAGACGGAGCTGTCCCGAAGTACGACCACCAGCTACTGCCCGTACAAGGGTGACGCCGGCTACTACCACGTCGGCGGCGTCGAAGACGTCATCTGGACGTACGAACAGCCGTACCCCGCGGTGGCTGAGATCGCCGGCCGGGTGGCGTTCTACCCCGACAAGGCCGACATCGTGGTGCACCCCGCCTAACCTGGAGCCGTGCCCACCGCCAGCCTGGCCCTGGACGGCCCGGCCGGCCTCGGCCTGACGTTGTCGCCGCTGCGCCGCGGAGGGACCGATCCGACCTTCCGGACCGTCGACGGCGTCATCTGGCGGACCAGCCTGATGCGCACCGGCGGGGTCACCGCGCGCCTCAGCTCACCCGATCTCAGGACCGTCGACTGCGAGGTGTGGGGCGACGGCGCCGCCGAGTTCCTGGACCGCCTACCCGCGCTGGTCGGCGCCGAAGACGACGCCACGGGATTCGCACCCACCGAACCGACCATTGCCGAGGCCTGGCGCCGCGTGCCGCACCTGCGCGTGTGCCGGACCGGACGGGTGCTGGAGGCACTGGTCCCGGCGATCCTCGAGCAACGGGTGCAAGGCCGGGATGCGTGGAATTCGTTCCGCAAGCTCACCGTGCGGTATGGCGCACCTGCGCCCGGCCCGGCGCCGGCCGGCATGCGGCTGCCGCCGACTGCCGAGGCGTGGCGCCGCATCCCGTCCTGGGAATTCCACCGCGCGAACGTGGATCCGGGCCGGGCCCGCACCCTGGTCGGCTGCGCACAGCGGGCCGACGCGCTGGAGCGGCTGACCGCCGAGACCGCGATCACGGCCCTGATGTCGTTGCCGGGAGTCGGGCTCTGGACGGCCGCCGAGACGGTGCAGAAGGCGTTCGGCGACGCCGACGCGCTCTCGGTCGGCGACTATCACCTGGCCAAGATGGTGGGCTGGACCCTGCTGGGCCACCCGATCGACGACGCCGCGATGGTCGAACTGCTGGAACCGCTCCGGCCGCACCGGCATCGGGCGGTACGGCTGCTCGAGGCCAGCGGCCTGGCGCGCAATCCGAGATTCGGTGCGCGCCAGGCGATTCCCAGCCTGAAGGAAATCTAGGCGGCGGCCACGACGTCGGCTTCGTGATCCGTCTCGGCCGTGCCGAACAACAGCGGATAGGCGATGCCCGCGATGGCGGCGCCGACCAACGGCGCCAGCCAGAACACCCACAGCTGCGTCGGCGCCCCGTTGCCGTTGAAGAACGCGACGCCGGTCGAGCGGGCCGGGTTCACCGAGGTGTTGGAGATCGGGATCGAGATCAGGTGGACCAGGGTCAGGGACAGGCCGATGGACAGTCCGGCGAAGCCCTTCGGCGCCCGGGCGTCGGTGGAGCCCAGGATCACGAACAGGAACATCGCGGTCAGGACGATTTCGGTGATGAGCACCGACGCCAGGCCGAAATGTTCCGGGGAGTGGTCCCCGAAACCGTTCGCGGCCATGTTGCCGGTCGCCGACCAGCCCTTCTGGCCGCTGCCGATCCAGTAGATGACCGCGCCGGCGATGAGGCCGCCGATGACCTGGGCGATCCAGTACCTAGGCAGTGCCTTCCAGTCGATCCGCCGGGCCAGGGCCGCGCCGAGCGTGACCGCGGGATTGAAATGGCCGCCCGAGACGGTGCCGAAGGCGTAGACGCCCGTCAGTACCGTGAGGCCGAAAGCTATTGCGACACCGAGGAATCCGATGCCGATAGAGGTGTGTTCGGTGGGATTGGCGGCGAAGACCGCGGCGCCGCAACCGCCGAGCACGAGCCAGAAGGTGCCGACGGCCTCCGCCGCCAGCTTGTGTGTCATCGTGGGAGCACTCATTTGGTCGAACCCTCCAATTCCTGTCGAAAAAGCCGGGTCAGCAAACAGCATTTCGAGGATCCCACCGGTGGGCGGCCGGGAGCCCGGCTGTTGCTGAATAGCAGCTCAAAGGTGACCGGCGGGTGCCCGCTGACCGGCCCGGAATCTAAGAATCTGAGCAATCTTTGCAGCAAATAAACTTTTGGTAACAGCCTGCGTAAATGTGACTTCTAGCAAACCATATTGCGGTGTCGTGACCAGTGGTGCAGGTGGGCCCCGTCGGGGTGTGACCGGAATTGATTGGCGAAAACGCAAGGGCTCCAATAAAATTGGCCCTACCGACCGGTAGCTTTAGAGTGCTGTGCAACACAGTCACAGCAACCTCATTAGGTCTGCCTAAGTTGGCATGTCAGGCCGGGTTTGTCATATCGTTTTGTCTCAATCGAGGCGAGCGGGACGGCCCGTCGTTCAGTGCTGCACGCTGGCATACCGTCGCTCAGTCCGCTGACGCCGTTGAAAGCGGCGGTCAAGCGATGCTTCGTAAAGAAGATGGTGAAGGGTTAGGTGGGAATGGCGCCGCAGCACGGCGGACCCAGCAAGGTCGGGCTGTACAACCCCGCGCATGAGCACGACGCCTGTGGCGTCGCCATGGTCGCGGACATTCACGGACGTCGGAGCCGCGACATCGTCGACAAGGCGATCACGGCACTGCTGAACCTGGAGCATCGCGGTGCCGCAGGTGCCGAGCCGAACACCGGCGACGGCGCAGGCATCCTGCTGCAGGTTCCCGACGAGTTCCTCCGCGCCGTGTGCGCCGAGGAAGGCTTCGAGCTTCCTGCCGAAGGCAGCTACGCCACGGGCATCGCTTTCCTGCCGCAGTCGGCCCGCGACGCCAAGCTGGCGTGCGAGGCCGTCGAGAAGATCGTCGAAGCCGAGGGCCTGCAGGTCCTGGGCTGGCGCGATGTGCCGTTCGACGAGTCGTCGCTCGGTGCGCTGGCGCGTGACGCCATGCCGACCCTGCGGCAGATCTTCATCGCCGGCGCCGACGGCATGCAGCTCGAGCGCCGCGCCTACGTCATCCGCAAGCGCGCCGAGCACGAGCTGGGAACCAAGGGCCCGGGCCAGGACGGCCCCGGTCGCGAGACGGTGTACTTCCCGAGCCTGTCGGGCAAGACCATCGTCTACAAGGGCATGCTCACCACCCCGCAGCTCAAGGCGTTCTACCTGGACCTGCAGGACGAGCGGATGAAGAGCGCGCTGGGCATCGTGCACTCGCGCTTCTCGACCAACACGTTCCCGTCGTGGCCGCTGGCGCACCCGTTCCGCCGGGTCGCGCACAACGGTGAGATCAACACCGTCAACGGCAACGAGAACTGGATGCGGGCCCGTGAGGCGCTCATCCACACCGACGTGTTCGGGTACCACAACGACCTGAACAAGATTTTCCCGGTCTGTACGCCGGGCGCCTCGGACACCGCACGGTTCGACGAGGCGCTCGAACTCCTGCACCTGGGTGGACGTCCGCTGCACCACGCCGTGCTGATGATGATCCCCGAGGCATGGGAACGCAGCGAGACCATGGACCCCGCCCGCCGGGCGTTCTACCAGTACCACGCATCGCTCATGGAGCCGTGGGACGGACCCGCGTCGGTGTGCTTCACCGACGGCACCATCGTCGGCGCGGTCCTGGACCGCAACGGCCTGCGCCCCTCGCGCATCTGGGTCACCGATGACGGGCTCGTCGTCATGGCCTCTGAGGCCGGCGTCCTGGATCTGGACCCCTCGACCGTCGTCAAGAAGATGCGCCTGCAGCCCGGCCGGATGTTCCTCGTGGACATGGCCGAAGGCCGGATCGTCGACGACGAGGAGATCAAGGACAAGCTCGCGGCCGAGCACCCCTACCAGGAGTGGCTCGACAACGGCCTGTTCCACATCGACGATCTGCCCCCGGGCGACTACGTCAAGATGCCGCACCACCGCGTGGTGCTGCGCCAGCAGGCGTTCGGCTACACGAACGAAGAGGTCAATCAGCTGATCGTGCCGATGGCCCGCACCGGCGCCGAGGCGCTGGGCTCCATGGGTACCGACACCCCGATCGCTGTGCTCTCGCAGCGGCCGCGGATGCTCTACGACTACTTCCAGCAGCTGTTCGCACAGGTCACCAACCCGCCGCTGGACGCCATCCGCGAAGAGGTCGTCACCAGCCTCTCGGGCGTCATCGGCCCCGAGGGTGACCTGCTGAACCCGGACGAGAACTCGTGCCGGCAGATCGTCGTGCCGCAGCCGATCCTGCGCAACGGCGACCTGTCCAAGCTGATCTGCGTCGACCCCGACCACGAGATCCGGGGCCGCAAGCACGGCATGCGCGCCGCGGTCATCAGCTGCCTGTACCCCGTCGCCGACGGTGGAGAGGGTCTGCGCCGCGCCCTGGAGGACGTCCGCACCAAGGTGTCGCAGGCCATCCGCAACGGTGCCCGCATCATCGTGCTGTCGGACCGTGAGTCCAACGAATGGCTTGCGCCGATCCCGTCGCTGCTGTCGACGGCGGCCGTCCACCACCACCTGGTCCGGGAACGCACCCGCACCCAGGTCGGCCTCGTGGTCGAGTCCGGTGACGCCCGCGAGGTGCACCACATGGCCATGCTGGTGGGTGTCGGCGCGGCCGCCATCAACCCGTACATGGCCTTCGAGACCGTCGAGGACATGGTCGACCGCGGTGTCATCACCGGTCTGACCAGCGACCAGGCCAAGGCCAACTACGTCAAGGCCGCCGGCAAGGGTGTGCTGAAGGTGATGTCCAAGATGGGCATCTCGACGCTGGCCTCCTACACCGGCGCCCAGCTGTTCCAGGCCGTCGGCATCAGCCAGCGCGTGCTCGACGAGTACTTCACCGGCATCTCCTGTCCGACCGGCGGCATCGACCTCGACGACATCGCGGCCGACGTCGCGGCGCGGCACAGCCTCGCCTACCTCGACCGGCCCGACGAGTGGGCACACCGTGAGCTCGAGGTCGGCGGCGAGTACCAGTGGCGCCGCGAGGGCGAATACCACCTGTTCAACCCGGACACGGTGTTCAAGCTGCAGCACTCCACCCGCACCGGGCAGTACTCGGTGTTCAAGGAGTACACCAAGCTGGTCGACGACCAGAGCGAGCGCATGGCCTCCCTGCGTGGCCTGTTCACGTTCAAAGAAGGTGTGCGCGAACCGATCTCGATCGACGAGGTCGAACCCGCCAGCGAGATCGTCAAGCGGTTCTCCACCGGCGCGATGAGCTACGGCTCGATCTCGGCCGAGGCCCACGAGACGCTGGCCATCGCCATGAACCGCCTTGGCGGACGGTCGAACTCGGGTGAGGGCGGCGAGAACGTCGAGCGCTTCGAGCGGGACGCCAACGGCGACTGGCGGCGCAGCGCCATCAAGCAGGTCGCGTCGGCCCGCTTCGGTGTGACGTCGCACTACCTGACGAACTGCACCGACATCCAGATCAAGATGGCCCAGGGCGCCAAGCCCGGTGAGGGCGGTCAGCTTCCGGGGCACAAGGTGTACCCGTGGGTGGCCGAGGTGCGCCACTCGACCCCGGGTGTCGGCCTGATCTCGCCGCCGCCGCACCACGACATCTACTCGATCGAGGATCTGGCGCAGCTGATCCACGACCTGAAGAACGCCAACCCCGAGGCCCGTATCCACGTGAAGCTGGTGTCGGAGAACGGCGTCGGTACCGTCGCCGCGGGTGTCTCGAAGGCGCACGCCGACGTGGTGCTCATCTCCGGGCACGACGGTGGCACCGGTGCGACGCCGCTGACCTCGCAGAAGCACGCGGGTGCACCGTGGGAGCTGGGCCTGGCCGAGACGCAGCAGACCCTGCTGCTCAACGGTCTGCGCGACCGCATCGTCGTGCAGGTCGACGGTCAGCTCAAGACGGGCCGCGACGTCGTCATCGCCGCGCTGCTGGGCGCCGAGGAATTCGGTTTCGCCACCGCACCGCTGGTGGTCTCGGGCTGCATCATGATGCGCGTCTGCCACCTCGACACCTGCCCCGTGGGTGTGGCCACCCAGAACCCGGTGCTGCGCGAGCGGTTCACCGGCAAGCCGGAATTCGTCGAGAACTTCTTCCTGTTCATCGCAGAAGAGGTCCGCGAACTCATGGCGCAGCTGGGCTTCCGCACCATCAACGAGATGGTCGGCCAGGTCGGCGCGCTGGACACCAGCAAGGCCATCGCGCACTACCGCGCGCAGAAGCTGGACCTGACCCCGGTGCTGTACGAACCGGAGTCGGCCTTCATGAAGCAGGATCTGTACTGCACGTCGAGCCAGGACCACGGTCTGGACAAGGCGCTCGACCAGCAGCTGATCGCCGAGTGCCGGGACGCCATCGAGTCCGAGGTGCCGGTCAGCCTCGCCATGAAGATCACCAACGTGAACCGCACCGTCGGCACCATGCTGGGCCACGAGGTCACGAAGGTTCACGGCGGCCAGGGTCTGCCGGACGGCACCATCGACATCACGTTCGACGGCTCGGCGGGTAACAGCTTCGGCGCGTTCCTGCCCAAGGGCATCACCCTCCGGGTGAACGGCGACGCCAACGACTATGTCGGCAAGGGTCTTTCGGGTGGACGCATCGTGGTGCGCCCGTCGAAGAACGCGCCCGCCGGCTACGTGGCCGAGGAGAACATCATCGGCGGCAACGTGATCCTGTTCGGTGCCACCAGCGGGCAGGCGTTCCTGCGCGGTGTGGTGGGCGAGCGGTTCGCGGTGCGTAACTCGGGCGCCGTCGCGGTCGTCGAGGGCGTGGGCGACCACGGTTGCGAGTACATGACCGGTGGCAAGGTCGTCATCCTCGGCGAGACCGGCCGTAACTTCGCCGCCGGTATGTCCGGCGGTATGGCCTTCGTCTACGACCCGAAGGGCGCCCTGCCGGGCAACATCAATGGCGAGATGGTCGATCTCGATGCGCTGGACGCCACCGACGAACTGTGGCTGCACGAGATCATCACCGCCCATGTCGATGGCACCGAATCGGCTGTGGGACAGCGGATTCTGGCCGATTGGCAGAATCAGAAGGAGCAGTTCATCAAGGTGATGCCTCGCGACTACAAGCGGGTACTGGAGGCGATCGCCGGGGCCGAGGCCGCCGGCGAGGACGTCAGCGAAGCGATCATGGCGGCCGCTCGTGGCTGATCCGAACGGCTTCCTCAAGCACACCCACCGTCAGACCCCGGTCCGCCGGCCGGTCGACCTGCGCCTCAAGGACTGGAAAGAGGTCTACGAGGAGTTCTCCAAGGAGACCCTGCAGGTCCAGGCCTCGCGCTGCATGGACTGCGGTATCCCGTTCTGCCACAACGGTTGTCCGCTCGGGAACCTCATCCCCGAGTGGAACGACCTGGTGTACCGGGACCGCTGGCGCGACGGCATCGAGCGCCTGCACGCCACCAACAACTTCCCGGAATTCACCGGGCGGCTGTGCCCGGCGCCGTGTGAGGCGTCGTGCGTCCTCGGCATCAACCAGGACCCGGTGACGATCAAGCAGGTCGAGGTCGAGCTGATCGACAACGCCTTCGACCAGGGCTGGGTCAAGCCGATGATCCCGGACGTGAAGACCGGCAAGAAGGTCGCCGTCGTCGGTTCCGGACCGGCCGGTCTGGCCGCTGCCCAGCAGCTGACTCGCGCCGGCCACGACGTGACCGTGCTCGAGCGGGCCGACCGCATCGGTGGTCTGCTGCGTTACGGCATCCCGGAATTCAAGATGGAGAAGCGGCACATCGACCGTCGTCTGGAGCAGATGACGGCCGAGGGCACGCAGTTCCGGACCAACGTCAACGTCGGCGTCGACATCACCGTCGAGCAGCTGCAGGAAGACTACGACGCGGTGGTCCTGGCCGGCGGCGCGACCGCATGGCGTGACCTGCCGATCCCGGGCCGCGAGCTCGAGGGCATCTACCAGGCCATGGAGTACCTGCCCTGGGGTAACCGCGTGCAGCTGGGCGACGACGTCCTCGGACCCGACGGCGAGCCGCCGATCACGGCCAAGGGCAAGAAGGTCGTCATCATCGGTGGCGGTGACACCGGCGCCGACTGCCTGGGCACCGCCCACCGGCAGGGTGCCGAGAGCGTCCACCAGTTCGAGATCATGCCGCGTCCGCCGGAGGAGCGCGCCGAGTCGACCCCGTGGCCGACCTACCCGCTCATGTTCCGGGTGTCCTCGGCACACGAAGAGGGCGGCGAGCGCGTCTTCTCGGTCAACACCGAGGAGTTCGTGGGCACCGACGGCAAGGTCTCGGCGCTGAAGGTGCACGAGGTCGTCATGAAGGCCGGCAAGTTCGAGAAGGTCGAGGGTTCGGACTTCGAACTCGCGGCGGACATCGTCTTCCTGGCCATGGGCTTCGTCGGCCCCGAGCGTGAGGGCCTGCTGACCGAGCTGGGCGTCGAGCTCACCGACCGTGGAAACGTGGCCCGGGACAACGACTTCCAGACCACCGTGCCCGGCGTCTTCGTCGCCGGTGACATGGGCCGCGGTCAGTCGCTGATCGTGTGGGCCATTGCCGAGGGCCGCGCCGCGGCCGCCGGCGTGGACCGCTACCTGATGGGTGAGTCGGCGCTGCCGAAGCCCATCAAGCCGACGGCTGCGCCGCAGCGCTGATCTGACAATCAACCGTGGCCCGGTGGTGCGATGCACCGCCGGGCCACGGTTTTTTCACGTCAGGAACGCAGAACCGGTGACTCTCACGCTGCATGGGTGGTGCAGATTGGCGACGGGCGCCGCACGCACTGCTCGATAAAATCGGCCGGTGAGCAGTGGGGGAGGGCCGACGCGACTGCCGCATCCAGTGGTGTTGGGTGCGGTCGCGGTCGCGATACTGGCGTTGGTGGTGCACAACCAGCTGGTGCCGTTCGATGTGAAGTTCTTCGGATTGATGGAGAACGACTTCGACCTGTCGACGTACCGAGCTGCGGTCGATGGGCTCTGGCACGGCAAGCCGTTGTACGAGACGCCGGCGTTGAAAGAGGCGTGGTTCGTCTACCCGCCGTTCGCGACAGTGCTGCTTGCCCCTTTCGCGTTGGCCGGCTTCGAAGTCGCGAAGTGGTCGCTGTTGGTCCTGTCGGTAGGGCTTTTGGCGCTGTTGGCTTGGCGCACAATGCGATTGGCCGGCGTTCGCGCTGACTGGCGACTGGCGACGGTCAGCGCGGCACTCGGCGTGACGGTCATAGATGTCGAGCCGGTGCAGGCCACGCTCTGGTGGGGACAGATCAATGTGCTGCTCATGGCGATGGTGCTGCTGGATCTGTTGCGGCCCAAAGCTTCCCGTTCTCGAGGTATCGGGTTGGGGCTGGCGGCGGGCATCAAGCTGACGCCGCTGGTGTTCCTGCCGTACCTGCTGCTGACTCGACAATGGCGTACTTTTGCCGTTGCCACAGGGACTTTCGTGGCAACGATGGTAGGTACCTGGCCATTCCTTCCGGCGGACAGCGGTTGGTTCTGGAGTCACCTCGGAGATACCACGCACATCGCGCCTATCGATCACCTGGCGAACCAGTCGATCAACGGCTTTCTCGCGCGCTTCTTCGCACCACTTCCACGGCCTGAATGGTTGTGGATCACCCTGAGCCTCTTGGTCCTGGTTGCCGGACTGGCGGTGGCGTGGTGGGCCCACCGCCGCGGCGAGCAGGCCCTGGCTCTCGTGGTGGTGGGCCTGACCGGTTGTGCCGTCTCGCCGTTCAGCTGGGCTGCGCACTGGGTCTGGTTCGCGCCGGTGATCTTCTGGCTCGTCGGGAAAGCCTGTACGACGCAGGGTGGTTGGGCTCGGGGCTGGGCGTACCGTGCCGCCGGCTTGTTCGCGGCGGTGTTCATGTGGACGCTGCACAAACCCGGCCGGAACCACACCACGATGTACTTCAGCGGCGTGTACTGGAATTTCCTCGACCTGCGGCCGTTCTGGATCGGCCAAGTGATGAGCGGCTGGTATCCGCTGGTGTACCTGTGCTTCCTGATCGGTGCGGTCGGTTGGTTGCGGTTGAGTACGTCGGAGCCGCGTGTGGTGGGCGCGACGGCCATGAGTGCCGACGATCTCGGGGACTACCCGCCGGAATTCCTTGACGACGAGGTGCCTGCTCGCGTCTAGCGCGGTCGGGGCGCGCCTCGGTACCTGATGATGCCGTTGATAACGACTCGATACCGTCGGGTGTGTCGCGTGAGGCTGGTGTGACTGGAGTTGCACAATTGATCGGTTCGGGTCCCGATCGACCAGAACTGAATACTTATGGCGAACTACACCAGCGCACCCGCATCCCTGTTCGCCGGCTCCGAGCTGAGCCGGCGACGCTTTCTCGTGGGCTTGTCGGCCTCGGTGGTGGCCGGCGTCGGCCTGGCGCGGTGCGCCGTCGACGGACCGGCCGCGACCGTGGCCGCGGCGCCGCCGAAGGCTCCGAAGGAACCGGTACAGCGGGGCATGGGATTGGCGTTGCCGGGCGGCGGCGAGCTCAGCAGCCTGCCGGACGTGGCCGGCAACCGCGTGGCGATCACGCTCGACGACGGCGTGAGTTCCGAGGTGGTGCGCGCGTACACCAAGCTCGCACGGGACACCGGCATGCGGCTCACCTATTTCGTCAACGGCCGCTACCAGTCGTGGACCGAGAACCGGGACCTGATGCTGCCGCTCGTGGAGTCGGGCCAGATTCAGCTGGGCAACCACACCTGGTCGCATCCGGACCTGGCGAAACTGTCCAAGGACGAGATCGTCGACCAGTTGGAGCGCAACCACAAGTTCCTGCAGTCGACCTTCGGGGTCGACTCCCGGCCGTACTACCGGCCGCCGTACGGCAGCCACAACGCGATCGTCGACAAGATCGCCGCGGAGCTCGGCTACTCGACGCCGACCATGTGGACGGGATCGCTGGGCGACGAGAACATCGTCACCGAGGACTACATCCTCAAGATGGCGGGCAAGTACTTCACGGAGCAGACGGTGGTCATCGGCCATCTCAACCACCTGCCGGTGACGCACGTCTACGGCCAACTGGTCGATCTGCTGAAGGAGCGCAATCTGCGCACCGTCACACTGGATGACGTGTTCCGGAAGCCGCGCGAGCTTCCGGTCTGATTCACCCGAGTGACATAGCTCATATTGTCTGGTGGGTCACTTGCCCGGCTGGTCACTCTCTTAAATTAAGAGGCCATTAAGGGCTTCTTCCGCAACATGAATCACACCAGTCACACGCGACACGCCGCTGTTACTTTCGGCGCGCCTCCAAAGGTTTGCCGATGACCGGCGTTGTAATGAAATCGCGGGGGCCGTGCGATAGTCTGGCCCCACGGTGCAACCAATCGCCGACCGCAGGAGTGATCACCGTGTACAACAACCCGCTATCGCGTTCACGCATGGGACGTATTGCCTGGTCCCTGCTCCGCCACCCGGTCAAGAGCCGTGAGTTTCCGGCCAAGAACGAGCGTCTGGTCACCGCTGCGGACATGGTCCGCTTCGGCGTCTAGCGCTCGCTCGACCGCTCTGGCCGACGGTATTCGGCAGTAACGTCAGCTGCTTTGCTGATCGTTATCGATTTGTGACCTCCGCGATAATTAAGAACGCACGCCCGCCCGGAACCGAATTCTCGGCTCCGGGCGGTTGCCGTATCTCAGGCAGTGAGCAGGCCTGAGTCCCGGATGGCTTCGGCCAGCGGCTCCAGCACGGCCGGGTCATGCGGTTGGGGGATGTAGATGATCGCCAGGTCCAGGCCTTCGGCGCCCAGGCCCGCAGCCTCGTCGACCACCTTGCGGTAGTCGCAGTCCTGGCCGAGCCGGACGTGCGCCGACAGGGTGATCTCCTTGGGGTCGCGGCCGATGTCGGCGCAATGCGCGGCGAGCACGTCGCGCTTGCGGGCGAACTCTTCCGGCGTCCCGCCGACGAAGTTCCAGTGATCGGCGTACTTGGCGGTGATCTTCAGGGTCCGCTTTTCGCCGCTACCGCCGATGCAGAACGGCGGATGCGGCTGCTGCGGCCCCTTCGGCTCGTTGCGGGCGTCCTTCAACTGATAGAACTTGCCGTCGAAGGTAGTGGTGTCCTGGCTGAGCAGGCCTTTGAGCACCTCGCAGGCCTCTTCGAAGCGGTCGAACCGCTCTTTGACCGAGCCGAGCTCGATGCCATAGGCGCCGGACTCCTCTTCGTTCCAACCGGCGCCGATACCGAGCTCCAGCCGGCCGTTCGAGACGATGTCCAGCGCGGACGCCATGTTGGCCAGCACTGCCGGGTGTCGATAGTGGATGCCGGTGACCAGGACGCCGACCCGCAGCCGTTTGGTGGCCTGCGCCAGCGCGGTCAGCGTGACCCAGCCCTCCAGGCAGGGGCCGGTCGAATCGGAGAAGATCGGATAGAAGTGGTCGAAGGTCCAGCCGGACTCGAACACGTCGATGTCGTCGGCAGCCTGCCAAACGGCGAGCATGTCCGACCAGGTGGTGTCTTGCGGTGAGGTTTTGAAGGCGAATCGCACGCTTATTGAAACTAGTCACGACGGGCTCCTAATTCCTGTGAGTTTCCTCCGCGCATTGGCAGACTGGATGCCATGGACCCAGTGGCCGCGCTGCGGGAGATCGCCTTCTATAAGGACCGCGCTCGTGAGGAATCCCGTCGCGTCATGGCCTATCGCAAGGCCGCGGATGTGGTGGAGGCGCTGACACCCGAACAACGCGAGAAGCTGGGCCGCACCAACGGCTGGCAGACGCTGGCCGGCGTCGGACCCAAGACCGCAGCCGTGATCGCGCAGGCCTGGGCCGGTCGTGAGCCCGACGCGCTCGTCCAACTTCGTACGGCGGCAGCAGATTTGGGCGGGGGAGCGCTGCGCACTGCGCTGAAGGGCGACCTGCATCTGCACAGCAACTGGTCCGACGGTTCGGCGCCCATCAGTGAAATGATGGCCACCGCACAGCGTTTGGGCCACGAGTACTGTGCGCTCACCGACCACTCGCCGCGGCTGACCGTGGCGAACGGGCTCAGTCCGGACCGGCTCCGTCAGCAGCTGGACGTCATCGACGAAATCCGGGACCGGTTCGCGCCGATGCGGATTCTCACCGGCATCGAGGTCGACATCCTCGAAGATGGCTCGCTGGATCAGGAACCCGAACTGCTGGAGCGGCTGGACGTGGTGGTCGCCAGCGTGCACTCCAAGCTGGCCATGGACGCCGCCGCGATGACCCGGCGCATGGTCCGCGCGGTGTCCGGTGGGCAGGCGAACGTGCTGGGTCACTGCACCGGTCGCCTCGTCGAGGGCTCGCGCGGCACCCGGCCGGAATCGAAGTTCGACGCGGAAGCGGTGTTCGCGGCGTGCGCCGCCAATGATGTTGCGGTGGAGATCAATTCGCGCCCTGAGCGGCGCGACCCGCCGACCCGGCTGCTGAACATGGCGTTGGACACCGGGTGTCTGTTCTCGATCGACACCGACGCGCATGCGCCCGGCCAGCTGGACTTTCTCGGCTACGGGGCGCAGCGGGCGCTGGATGCCGGTGTTCCGCAGGACCGGATCGTCAACACCTGGCCGGTCGAGCGACTGCTGTCCTGGGCCGCCGCGTAGCGTCTGGCGCATGGTTCTCGGTACCGCAACCGTCATCACGCTTTTCGCCGCCGGCCTGATCTTCTTGCTGGCCCTGATCCTCGGCATCTGGAAGTACCGGCAGATGGCCGTCAACCCCGACCATCTGGCCCACCCCTACGTCGACATCGCACACCGGGCCGCGCTGCTGTACTCGTTCTCCACACTGCTGGTGGCGGTGTTCGTCCAGCTCAGTTCCTGGCCGGCGTGGGTGAACCTCACGGCCGCAATGGTTTTGGTGTTCTTCTTCGTCGTCGCCATCGCCGCGTACATCCAGCATGGGCTCCGGCAGGACACCACCAACCAGTTCGAGCACCCCAGCGGTGGTCTGCACGCCGGGATGGTGGCGCTGATCCTCGGTGAGGTCGGCGGATTCCTGGTGCTGTTGTCGGGATTTGTGGTTGCGCAGTTCTGAAGCCGGTGTGCGGGCATACTCGGTGAACATGGCACTTCGATCGAAAGCGCGTCGGGTCGCCACGCTGGCTGCGGCAGTTCTGCTGGCCTCGTGTTCGTTTCACGTCGGTAGCGGGGCCACCACCATGTCCAAGGACAAATTGGAGACGGCGGTCAAGAACAAGCTGAGCACGCAGACCGCGTCGAACATCGATTCCGTGTCCTGCGACGGTGGCATCGAGGCCACCATCGGGGCCACCCAGACCTGCACCGTCGTCACGGGCAAGACGAGTCGCCACGCGACGGCGCGAGTCGCGGATATCCGGGGTTCCGACATCGCACTCAGCATCGAAATCATCCCCGGTAAGTGACCCTGCACGACCGGCTACTGCAGCTGAACAGTCCGGCGCGCCCGTGGCTCATCCGCGACGGCGCTCCCGAGGGCGTCGACCTCGTGGCCGAGTGGAAGTCGGACGATCCGGACTGGCGACAGGTGCTCGAAGACCTGGCCGTGGCGCTGACCTTCCAAATCCATCTGCGCCTGGATGCCGAGAGCCGGCTCCTGCACGCGGTGGATCACCTCGTCGAATGGCGCCAGGACGCCGAAGGCCAATGGATCGAGTGCCACGACACCGGCGACCTGAAGCTGTTCTGGTCGGGCAATTCGAACTGCACGCACCACCTGATCACGACCGACGACATCAAGGTCCCGATCCAGCAGTGCGTCGCCGATGCGGGATGGACGTATCGCGTGGGTTAGACCTCTTCAGAGAAGTCGGCCGTGAGCCAGCGGTCGGGGCGGACAGTGAACAAGACGGTGGCAACACCTGCCATCGAACGGACGAACTCGCGCCCGGCCTCTTCCCCCAGATAGCGGATCGCGATGGCTTCCCGTGCGTCTTCCGGCGCGGGCGTGGCGGTGTCGACGACCGAGCCTTCGACGATCACGTACTGGTAGGGAGGCTCTTCCCGCTGGACCACGAGCGAGACTACGCCCGCCTGCTGGATCAGCTTCGCCTTGCGGCTGCCGGCGCCGGTGTTGATCCGGATCAGCCCGTCGGAGGTGACGTCGTACCAGATGGGGACACTCGACGGCGGACGGCCATCTTCGGCGGCAACGGACAGCACCCCTACGTGCTTGTCGGCGAGGAACTGTTCACGCTCGGCTTCGGTCAGTTTTCTCGGCATGACTCCGCCAACGCCGCTTCGTTCCGCGCTATTCCGGCAGCATCGGCATTTCCCAGCCGGGGTCCTTGCCGACCAGCACGCCGCGCGTCAGGCACGCGTTGCCGAACTTCTGGCGCACCAGGTCGACGGCGCAGTCCACCGCGGCGGTGTCGGGTTCGCCGTCGAAGGGCAGCTCGAGCTGCTCGGTGCCGGCGGTGTCGACGTTCGACACCGAGAACCCCATCAGCGTCAGGCCGCGTTCGGCGATCATCGGTCCGGCGGCCGCCACCAATCCACGTGCGGCCGTGAGGATTTCCTCGGTCGACGCGGTCGCGCGGTGCATGGTGTGCGAGCGCGTCACGCGACTGTAGTCGTCGAACCGCAGCCGCAGGACGACCGTCCGGCCGGTTCGGCCGCTGCTGCGCATGCGGCGGGTGATGCGGTCGATCAGGTTGATGATCATCGCGTCGATGTCGTTGTCGGACATGGTGTTTCCACGCCGTCCCACCGCGCGCTGGGCGCCGACGGACCGTCGTCGCACGCCGGTGGTGACACGCCTGCGGTCGATGTTGTGCGACAACGCGAAAAGCTGACGCCCCATGGCCGCGCCCACCATGGCGCCCAGCGCCGACTCGGTGAGGGCCGCGACGTCGGCCACCGTCTCGACGCCGTGTTCGCGCAGCTTCTCCGCAGTCTTGGCGCCGACGCCCCAGAGGTGTTGCACCGGAAGCGGATGCAGGAAGGCCTGCTCGCGGTCCGGCGGCACCAGTAGTAGTCCGTCGGGCTTGGCTTCGCGGCTCGCGACCTTCGCCAGAAACTTGGTGCGCGCGATGCCGACGGTGATCGGCAGCCCCACACGCTCACGCACCGCTTCCCGCAACGCTGCCCCGATCTGCACCGGGGTGCCGGACACCCGGCCGAGGCCGCTGACGTCGAGGAAGGCCTCGTCGACCGACAGCGGCTCGACCAGCGGCGTGGTGTCATGGAAAACCTTGAAGACCTCGCGGCTCGCCTCTGAATAGGCGGACATCCGCGGCGGCACGACGATGGCCTGCGGGCACAGGCCGCGGGCCTGATGCCCGCCCATCGCGGTGCGCACGCCGAACGCTTTGGCCTCGTAGCTGGCCGCCAGCACCACACCGGCGCCGACGATCACCGGCCGGCCGCGCAGCGCGGGATCATCACGCTGCTCGACCGATGCGTAGAACGAGTCGAGGTCGGCATGCAGGATCGCGGCTGCTTCAACGTCCGACACCGGCCAATCTTCGCACATATGTTCGCATCGATGAATGCCTGGCGCTCGGCTGAACAATTGTTTACATTGGTGAACATGCATTCACCCATGGTCGACGACCGGACCGCGCGGGCACGGATTCGCGACGAGGCCCTGCGCCTGTTCGCCGAGCGCGGTGCCGACGCGGTGACGATGCGCGACATCGCCGCCGCGGCTGGTGTCTCGCCCGCGCTGCTGGTCCGGCACTACGGCTCGAAAGACGGACTGGTGGACGCGGTCGACAACTACGTCGTGCAGACCCTGGAGGCGCTGCTGACCGAGGTGACAGCACCGGTCCAAGACGGCACGCAGCCCTCCGCGACGCCGACGCTGCTCGAGGCCTTCGCCGTCCACCTGCCGCCACAGTCGCCGATTCCGGATTACCTGGGCCGATCGCTGATCGCCGGCGGCGCAATGGGATCCGTTCTGTTCGCCCGGTTGTACGCCATCAGCCAGGACGCGCTCGGCGCGATGGTGGCGGCCGGAACGGCGGATGCCGGCGACGATCCGGCGGTGCGCGCGGCCTTCTTGTTGCTCAACGACCTGGCGGTGCTCATGCTGCGTCGGCGCGTCGCGGAAGTGCTCGGGGTCGACCCGCTGACCGCCGCCGGCATGGAGCGCTGGGCCACCGAAGCCTTCGCCATCTACCGCGATGGCCTGACCGGATCGCCTGGCACCACGTGAGCGGCCTCATCGACAGTGCGCGAGAAAGGTAGGGAGACAACAATGTCCACGCCCCGTACTGGTGGCTTGGCGGCCGGCGGTGCCAGGCTGCTGCGGTGCCGACGCTTGGTACGCGCGCCGATCTGGATCTATCGGACCCGTGCGGGCGCGCTGTTCGGATCGCGGATGCTGATGCT
This sequence comes from Mycobacterium toneyamaense, assembly GCF_055384815.1. Lineage (NCBI taxonomy): Bacteria > Bacillati > Actinomycetota > Actinomycetes > Mycobacteriales > Mycobacteriaceae > Mycobacterium > Mycobacterium toneyamaense. Next base: position 5,822,510 of record NZ_AP040333.1, on the reverse strand, counting down.
GGAACACACCGGACGCACATCGGGGGCACGCCGCTACGTCGTCCTCGAAGTCATCGACCATCCGTCGGCCGCTACCTACGTGGTGGCTTCCGGATTCGGTACGAAAGCCCACTGGTTCCGCAACATTTCGGCCAATCCGCGGGTGCGGGTCTACGCCGGTAGCCGCCCGCCGACGGCAGCGACGGCGCGGGTGCTGCCACCGTCGGCCGCCGACCGGGCACTGGGTGCGTACATCGACCGTCATCCGCGCGCCTGGGCCCGACTCAAAGGCGTCCTCGACCAGACCTTGGGTACCGAAGTGAGCCCAACCCACACGGCGCTCCCGATGGTCGAGTTGCGGCTCGACACGACCTCATGAAGATCGCCATCAGTGGCGCGGGCATAGCCGGGCCGACACTGGCCTATTGGTTGTCCCGCAGCGGCCATGACCCGGTGCTGATCGAGACGGCGCCGCAGCTACGCACCGGCGGCTACCTCATCGACTTCTGGGGCGTCGGCTACGCGATCGCCGAGCGGATGGGCTTGGCGGATGCAATACAGCGGGCAGGCTACGGGATCGAGCAGGTCCGGCTGGTCGATGGCCGCGGCCGCAAGACAGGCGGGTTCGCCGTCAGCCCGTTCCGGCGGGTCTTCGACGGGCGATACATCAGCTTGCCGCGCGGCGAGCTGGCGAGGCTGATCTACGAGGCAGTCGGAGACGACGTCGAGACGGTGTTCGGCGACCGGATCACCGCGATCGAACAATCTGACGAGGGAGTGGAGGTCGTGCTCGAACACGGCGGGCACCGCGAGTTCGACCTAGTGATCGGCGCCGACGGCATTCATTCCACGGTGCGCAGTCTGGTTTTCGGCACTGACCCCACATTCCAGAGGCAGCTGGGCTATTGGGTCGCGGCATTCGAATCCGACGGATACCGCTCGCGCGATGAACTCGTCTACCTCGCCCACGGCAGGCCTGGGCGCGTGGTCGCCCGGTTTGCGCAGCGGAACGATAAGACCCTGTTCCTGTTCATCGTCTCCGACGATCAGCTGACCGCTGCGGAGACGGCCGACGGCACCGCTGTCCGGAGAGCTTTGCGGCGGGTTTTCGGCGATGACGGATGGGAGTGCCCGGCAATCCTCGCCGCGCTGGATCGGGCCGAGGATCTGTACTTCGATCGGGTCAGTCAGATCAAGATCGACCGCTGGTCGCAGGGTCGCGTCGCACTGGTCGGGGACGCAGCTTCGTGCGTGTCGTTGCTGGCGGGCGAGGGAACCGGACTGGCGATGCTCCAGGCGTACGTGCTCGCAGGCGAACTCGACCGGTCCGGCGGTGAGCACGGTGAAGCGTTTCGCCGCTATGAGCAGCTGGTCCAACCGCTGATCGAGGGCAAACAAGAGTCCGCCAGAGCTTTCGCGGGCGTATTGGCACCGCGGACCTCGGTCGGCCTCTGGACCCGTAACCGCGTCAGCCGGCTGCTGGATATCCCGGCACTGGCGGCCTGGGTGATCCGGCGGGAATTCCGCGACGACATCGAATTGCCGGATTACGCGATGTAGCGCAAGAGTGGCGGACTTCAGCCGTAGATGCTGCTCAGCCAGATGTGGGTGAGGGTGTTCACGACGTCGTCGTGCGCGACGGCGCCCGGCTCGCCGGCCAGGGTGGCCATGATCATGCGCTCGTTCATCAGGTTCAGCGAGGTGGCCAGATCCCGGGCGGGCAGGGTGTCCGGCGCGGCGCCGCGCGAGCGTTCGGCGGCGATCAGTGCGGCGGTGAGGTTGATCCACTTCTGCATGAGCCCGGCCCAGAACTCGCGGAGTTCGGGAACTGTTCTGACCGCTTCGACGCCGGCCCGGGCGGTGGCCGGGTGCGAGCCGAATGAACTGAAGAAGATCTCGATGCCGTGCCGGATGGCCTTCTTCGGGTCCGCCGGCATGTCCTCGAGCGCGCCGTCGAAGCCGGTGTCGGCGCGCTTGATCAGCGGATCGAGCAACGACAGCAGCACGGCTTCCTTCGACGCGAAGTAGAAGTAGAACGTGGGGCGGGAGATGCCGGCGCCTTTGGCCAGGTCATCGACGGAAATCTCGGAGAACGAGCGTTGCTCGAGCAGGGCGGCTGCGGTGGCGAGGATGGCCGCTTCGCGCTCGTCGCCCGAGGGGCGTGCCGCACGACGGCCCCGGGGCGCCCGGGTCTGCGCAGCGGTACTCACGCAGCTGAGCCTAACAGTTTGTCGAGTTTTTCAACACACCGTTGACCGACTCAACACCATGTTGATACCGTCGGTACCATGATCGAACACTTCGATGTTGTCATCGTCGGTGCTGGCATCTCCGGCATCAGCACCGCCTGGCACCTCCAGGACCGCTGCCCCACCAAGAGCTACGTGATCCTGGAGCGTCGGGAGAACATCGGCGGCACCTGGGATCTGTTCAAGTACCCCGGCATCCGCTCGGACTCCGACATGTTCACCCTCGGCTTCCGGTTCAAGCCGTGGGAGTCGGCCAAGTCGATCGCCGACGGCCAGTCGATCTGGAACTACATCAACGAGGCCGCCGACGAGAACGGCATCCGCCAGCACATCCGCACCGGCCAGCACGTCACCTCGGTCGACTGGTCGGACGCCGAGAACCGCTGGACCATCAACATCACCGCCGGCGGCGAGGAAAAGCAGGTCACCGCGTCGTTCCTGTCGGTGTGCAGCGGCTACTACAACTACGACGAGGGCTACTCGCCCGAGTTCCCCGGCGCGGCCGACTTCAAGGGCCAGATCGTGCACCCGCAGCACTGGCCCGAGGACCTCGATTACACCGGCAAGAACATCGTCGTGATCGGTTCCGGCGCCACGGCCGTCACGCTGATCCCGTCACTGGTGAACGGCGGCGCCGGGCACGTGACCATGCTGCAGCGCTCGCCCACCTACATCGGTGCGCTGCCACTCGAGGACCCGATTGCCAAGCAGGCCAACAAATATCTGCCGAAGCACCTGGCGCACTTCGTGAACCGCTGGAAGCAGATCGGTTACAGCACCGGGCAGTACCAGCTCGCCCGCAAGTTCCCGGCCGTGTTCAAGAAGGCGCTGCGCCAGATGGCCGAGCGCCGGCTGCCGGAGGGCTTCGACTACGACAAGCACTTCAGCCCGCGCTACAACCCGTGGGACGAGCGAGTCTGCCTGGCGCCCAACGGCGATCTGTTCAAGGCCATCCGCTCGGGCAAGGCCGGCGTCGTCACCGACACCATCGAGACCTTCACCGAGAATGGCATCAAGCTGACCTCCGGCGAGGAGCTGCAGGCCGACATCATCGTCACCGCAACGGGTTTGAACATGCAGCTGTTCGGTGGCGCGACCGCCAACCGCAACGGCGAGCCGATCGACCTGCCGTCCTGCATGACCTACAAGGGCCTCATGCTGTCGGGCGTGCCGAACATGGCGATCACCTTCGGCTACACCAACGCGTCCTGGACGCTCAAGGCCGACCTGGTGTCCGAGTTCATCTGCCGCGTGCTGAACTACATGGACGCCAACGGATTCGACCGCGTCGAGCCGCAGCACCCGGGCGACAGCGTCGACGAGCTGCCGTTCATGGACTTCACGCCCGGCTACTTCAAGCGGGCCATGGACAGCCTGCCCAAGTCGGGTTCGGAAGCGCCGTGGAAGCTCAAGCAGAACTACTTCTTCGACATGCGGACCATCCGGTACGGCAAGGTCGACGAGCAGGCGCTGCAGTTCACGAAACACCGTGCCGCAGTGACGGTTTGATCCGTCAGACGAGAAAAGCCCCCACCTCACGGTGGGGGCTTTTCCGTGTTGATGTCACGGTGTGACGACGACGATGCCGTCCTCGTCACAGTAGGCGATGTCACCCGGGACGAAGGTGACGCCGCCGAAGGTCACCTCGACATCGCGCTCGCCGGCGCCGGTCTTGGTGCCCTTGCGGGGGTTCGTGCCCAGCGCCTTGATGCCGACGTCGATGGTGCGCAGCGTCGACGCGTCGCGCACCGGGCCGTTGACGATGACGCCCGACCAGCCGTTGTCGTGCGCGAGGCCGGCGATGATGTCGCCGACGAGGGCGGTGTGCAGTGATCCGTCGCCGTCGACCACGAGGACGCCGCCGTCGCCCGGCGTCGACAGGATCGACTTGAGCAGGGCGTTGTCCTGGAAGCACTTCACCGTGGTGATGCGGCCGGCGAACATGGTTCGACCGCCGTAGTTCTGCAGCTGCAGATCGCAGCTGCGGACATCGGGATAGATCTCGTCGACGAGGTCGGCAGTGGCGCGGGGTTCGATGGTCACCCGCCGATTATCTCAGGGCGCGGAGTCAGCCGGCGGCGCGGCGTCGGGCCAGCAGCACGACGAGCAGGGCCAGAACGCTCGCGACGATCACCGCGGTGACCGGCACCTGCGAGCGCTGCGGCACGGGCGGAGTCAGGTCGAGCACGGGCAGCGGTGCGGGCGCGGGCGCCCCGGGAGCGGGCGGCTGGGGCGCCGGCGCCTCGGAAGCCGGGGGTGCGGGTGGCCCGACCTTCGGTGGAGCCTTCTTCGCCGGGGCCTTCTTGGCCGGCGCGGTGGTTGCGGCCTTCTTGGCGGGCGTCTTCTTCGCCGGCACCTTCTTGGCGGGCGTCTTCTTGGCCGGAGCCTTCTTCGCGGGCGCCTTTTTCGCGGGCGTCTTCTTGGCCGGCGTCTCCTTCGGGGGGACGCCGGGTTGCGACTCCTCGTCGGGGGACTTCTGCTCGTCTGCCATGCGGGTGCTCCTCCGGGTGGGTCAGGACACCCCGAGGCGGGCCAGGACGTCTGCGTCGATGCCGTCGAGCTGGCTTTCGATGGCGGCGTGCGCGGTCCGCCGCTGCGGCGCCGGCATGTTCTCCGCCGCCGTCACCGCGGCGGACAGATCGGCGAGCTTGCTCGACAGCGTCGCCACGAACTGCTTGGTCTCGGCGTCCTTGGGCTTGTTCTCGGCGACCTGGCGCAGCGAGCGCTCCGCACCGGCGATCCGGGCGGACAGCGCGCCGCCGGCACCGGAGAACTGCCCGATCTGGCTCAGCGGAACACCCAGTTGGTCCGCGCGGCGCTGGTCGATGAGACCGCGCGCGGCAATCGCGGCCCGGTACGCCACGGGCACGACAACGGGGGTGAGGATTCGCGACACCATCAGCAGCCGGCGAATCTTGGTCGGCGACAGCAGCTTGCCTTCACGGACCGCCTGCAGCTGCGTTTCAGCAACCTTGAGTGCCATCTTGTCGCTGTCCCGCTGGGCTTTGACGCCGGCCCGGTCCCGTTTCGTTTGCCGACGGCCTTCCGCCTTGATGCGCCGGGCCTCGTTCTTGGCGGACAGCCGTGCCTCGAGTTTCGCCTTCGCCTTGATCGCCTTCGCCTCGGCGCGACGGGTTGCCCGGCTCTTGCGTCGCTTGAACAGGCCCATTCCGGCTGACCTCCCGGTCGTCTCGACACGTGTGCACGATCTTGCTGCGATGGTGACGTCACCTTATCGTCCGTGGGCCGGAATCGGGCATCGGGCCATGGGTCGAATTCCGCCGCAATTCGGGGGTGGAATTTCCCACATTTCTCGCTACTTTATCCAGCAAACAAAGTCCGGCGGCTGTGCGACAATTATTCGGAATTCATCGGAGCGGGTTTTTGATGCCATGAAAGCAGAGGGAACGATGGCGCCACGCCAACGAATAGCTACAGCTGCCGCGCTGATGGCATCTGGGCTGTTGATCGCTGGCCTGGGTGGTGCGAACGCCTTCGCTGATACGGCAGCTTCCGGTAGTGACTCGAGTGGCCACGGTGGCGGGGCTTCTCATGGCGGCACGAAGCCCGGTGGCAGCTCGTCCGCTGGTGGCGGGCACAAGGCCCCGGCGCGGCCGGCCAAGCCGACGGACGGCCAGTCACAGGCGCCGTCGGCCGGGGGCGCCGGTTCTGGGGGCAAAAAGGATAAGCGCGGTGCCTCCGGCGGCGTTGCCAAGAGTGGTTCTGAAGCTGGTGTTCACGACCCCGGCAAAACCGGTGAATCCGGCAAGAATGCGTCTGAAAGCAACGCCCCCAGCAAACAAAATAATGTCACTTCTCCGGGGCGGCCCGAGGATTCTGGAACGTCGAACGCGGCCGCTGGCGAACATCAGCCGTCGGCCGGCTCGTCGACTCAGCAGACCGAAACCGGTACGACGTCCGGCACCACCGCACCCGCGACGACGGGCGGGACAAGCCAACCGCAGCCGGCTGCCGCGACCGGTCCCGCGCCCGCGACCGCGGCGAGCGCCCCCGCCATCCGGTTCCCGAGCCTGCCCAACATCTTGAGCCTGCCGTCGCTCCCGGGTCTGCCCAAGCTGCCCGGCCTGCCCACCGCAGGCGGCGTCAAGCCGGGAAGCGGTTCGGACAGCCCCGCGTCGCCGACCGCGTCACCCACCAAGGCGACGGTCAAGGCGACCCCGGCCGGACCGACCACCAGCATCAACCTGATGGGTCTGACGTTCTCCCTGCCGTCCGCGGCTGTCCACACGTCGCCGACCGGGGCCGTGCAGAGCATCGATCTGACGAAGATCCCGCTGGCGTCGCTGGTGCCGCGACTGCCGAAGTGGGATCAGCTCCCCCAGCTGCCCGACATGTCGAACATCCCGGTGCTGGCGCAGCTCGCCGCGATCCCGGTTTTCGTCCTCGCCCACATCGAGCCGGTCTATGACTTCGTCGCAGGGCTCACCAACGCGACGCTCGACGCCGCGACGTCGCTGCCCTTCATGCAGACGTCGCTGTCGATGCTGAGTGCCCAAGTCGTTCCGACCATGAACCTGAACGTCGGGCGCCCGAACCGCATGCCGGTGCCGGCTGCGGGCCTACCGCTGGCGCCGGTGCTGGATACGCCGGCGTTTCCCGCGCTGAAGCTCGACAACCCGGTCGTCGTCAGCGCCCCGGCAGAACTCCCGGCGGTGCGGTCGCCGCAGCCGACCACGTTCGGCACCAAGAACGAGATCATCGCTGAACCCGCGTTCCGCGCCGGATATCCTGACTACCTGCGCGCAGCCGGTCTCAGCGAGGTGGCCGCGGTGGCCGTTCCCGGCTTCACCGGCATCCTCATCCTGACGGGCGCCGGTGGCCTGGTCGGCTACCGGCAGGCGCGCGCTGGTCACGTGGTCCGCCGCAGCGGCACTGCACGATTTATGACCTGAGGCAATGGGTCTGCGGCACAATTGATGGCAACCGTGCCAATCGCAGCGAAAGGGGGTTCGGCATGCCCGCGAGCCGCCGTGTCACACGCGCAGTCAATTCGGTGCTGGATCTTGCCCCGCGACGTGGCGAGGTCTCACTTGCCCGTCTCGTCGAAGCAGTCAGCGAGGACCGTGGCCGCCCGATCGAGGTGACCATGGCCGACCTCCCGCCCGGCGTCTGTGGGCAGTGGCGCCAGTACAACGACCGCGACGTGTTCCTCTTGCAGAAGGGACTGCCGGCCGGTGACCGAACCCTCGCCCACGAGCTCGGCCACCTGGTGCTGGGTCATGAGGGCGTGTCCGTCGTCGAGGCCGCCCGCGACACCATGGAACTGGCCAGTTCCGATCTCATCGGCTACATGCTGAATCAGCGGACCGGCTGTATGGGGCCGGCCGGTGAGGAAGCCGAACAGGAAGCCGAGGATTTCGCCGCGTTGCTCATCCACCGGCTGGGCCGGCTGCCTTCTGACCGCTCCTCGATCGTCCAGATCCGTCTCGGCGAGGCGTTTGGTTGATCATCTGGGTTATCGCCGGCCTGCTCGGCCTGGCGACCGGCCTGCGTATCGGTTGGGCGCTGGTCAACAAACAGTCCCTCGTCAGTGCCGCGATGATCGTTGCGCTGGGCAGCCTCGGCCTGGTCGCGGCACTGAACTGGGAGCCGCTCACGCTCCTGCTCGACACCATCCTGCATTGGCCGAACGTGTCCAGCATGCTCAGCCAGGTGGCGCTGATCGCTTGTGCCGCAGGCAGTTGCGTGATGATCACATCGGCATCGTCGAGTCGTAAACCGCTCGTCATCCGCCGCATCGCCCTGGCCCAGTACGGCGTCGCCGGGGCGATCGCGTTGCTCACCCTGGTGCTGTTCTTCCTGACCCCGCAGCAGCCGGAGATGGCGCCCGAGGAGTACCTGCGCAGAAATCTGGGTTCGGGCGGCAACTCGTTGTCGTGGCTCTTGCCGTTGTTGTACGTGTTGCTGGCGCTGACGCTGGTGGCGTGGGCCGGGGTGCGCAATTCCAACCGCACCCGAAGGGGCCGCGCCCTGTTCGTCTTCAGCGTCGGCATCGTGCTGATCGTGCTGGCCAGCGCCTTCATCCTGTTGCGGGCGGTGGGCAGCACGCAACTGGTCGGTGTCGGCGCGGCGGCGACCATTCTCGGCTGCGCCATGCTGGTGGTGGCCAGCGGCTCGCTGCTGCCCAGTGTCGAGGACTGGTTCGGGGCGCGGCGCGAACTGCGGACCATCGCCCCGCTGCTCGCCGAGTTGAGCCGCCGCCATCCGAACATCGGCATCGGTGTGCGGCCCCGCGGTCCGCTGCTCTTCCGGGTGGCCGAGCAGATGTCGTTGATCTCCGATGCGCTGTACCTGGAGGCCACCGCCGTCCTGGACGGTGCCGGTGAGGCCGCCGGCTCCGGACGCGTCGACGTGGCGCCGGATGTGCAGGCGCGGCGGGTGGCCAGCTGGATTTACGACGGGCGTAGCAGCCGTCCGAAGGGCGGTTCGCGGACGAAGTTCCCGGGGCCGAGCTGGCTCAGGCAGCCCGCGACGTATTCGGATCGGGAGTGGATTCTGGCGATTGCCGCGCAGTACCGCGAGCTGGATCGGCAGGGTAAGGCGGATGCGCCCGGAACCGCCGCGAAGGCGTCTGTCGGTCGCGTGAAAGCAGTACGACCAGCGGATTAACGGAATCCGCTGGTCGTAATGTGGTCGAGCCCGATCGGGCTAACCAGTTCAGCTGTCGAGGTTCTCCTGGCGACGCAGCTCGTCGACCTTGTTGGCGAGGTCCTTCTTGGCTTCGGGGGACAGGCCGACCGTACGAGCGGCAATCCGGCGGATGCCCTCGTCGCGCATGTTGGCGAGCCAGGTCAGCTCCTTGTCGAGCTTCTCGTAGTACTCGTCGTCGGTGAAGTAAGCCGGCTTGATCCGGAAGAAGTTGGCAAGCGCAGCCATGGTCGCGACAGACGGGTTGGTCCGGTTGCCCGAACGCAGCTGCGACAGGTACGGGGCCGACATGGTCACACCCTCGGCCTTGAGTGCGGCGATCACCTCGGCAGATGTGTGGGGGCCGCGTCCGGGCGGGTAGACGGTGTCAAACAGCCGGTTCAGCCGAGCGGCGAACGTCATGCTCATCGGTTATTCCTCCACTTAGCGATATCCGCAGGCGTCAGTGTCACTATTTGCTGACTATCGTAGCGAGAGTTGCGCCGGGAACCAAGTGCAAACCACGGAAAAGTCGCTCCAGCTACCAAATTTGTCGGCTCAAAGGGCTCCGAGCTGGGGTTCTGGGGGTGGATCCCGGCCCCGGTCGACGGCCTGATGAGGCAAATTTTGACGCGTGTGCTATTTTGCCCGGACCTCGGCTGCACGTCGCGTCACAATCGCTGTCGGGCGGGGGATGATTCAGCAATCCGGGTGTCGGGCGCTCGGTGTCGTCCGAAGTGTTTGCCATTAGCGTACCGACGATTAACCCGAGCGGCAGGACGTGGCAACCGCGTGAGCAGGATGGGGAGCGCCCTGGGCCGGCGGCCGGCGACATGGCGAATTGCCCGACCTCTTTGCTGTTAACCCACTGTAGGGTCAAGCGGCAAGCAGCATCGCCAGAATGGCGGTGTCGGGGTGGCTGATGGGATCGACGCCGACCCTGCTGACCATCGAGGTGATGGTGCCGTCGGCTTCGGCTTCGACCCACGCGGCGCGATGTTCCAGTCCCAGGTAAGGCAGTCCCGGTAGCAGCAGGCACCCCGACGCGGCGCCGTGGCACTCCGGTAGGGAGGGTGTCGTCTCGGCGGGCGGGTGGAGCATCAACAGGGCCGTCGGCTGATGGTCGGCGAAGTATCCCGGTGTCACCGCTGCTTCGCCAACAACGGGCCCTTCCGCGAGGACGAGGCCGACGGTGCCCGGCTGTGGATGTTCTGGCAGTTCCTCGCGCGTACCGAAGACGGTGGTGGTTGCCAGCAACCCGGGCAGCGAGGCGACCCGGACGGCGACCATCAGTAGCTGGGCCCATTCCTTGGTGGAATCGGGCCACCGGCCGGACACCACGAACCCCTTCAACGCGCCGCCGGAATGGAACGGTGCAATCTCGACGGCTTGCCCAGACCTCTCCATGGCTGCCCTCCGGTACCTCGATCAGCAATCAGTCGATACGGCAGTGGATCGCTGATTCCAGGGTGCGGCAGTGACGCGTTAGCACGCAAGATGGCCCGAGTGCCAGAAGTGTCACGTGGGCCGAATGTGGCTGCCGGCTCGCGAGATGGGGGCTTCGGTGGTAAACGAGAACGGGGCGCCGCGCACATGCGCGACGCCCCGTTACCGGAAAGCGTGAGATCAGCCGAAGATCAGACCGTTGGTCTTGGTCGTGGCGGCGGCGAAGCGCTCCTGCACGTCGGCCCAGTTGACGACGTTCCAGAAAGCCTTGACGTAGTCCGCCTTGACGTTCTTGTACTGCAGGTAGAAGGCGTGCTCCCACATGTCGACCTGCAGCAGCGGGATGATGCCCAGCGGCACGTTGGCCTGCTGGTCGTACAGCTGGAAGGTCAGCAGACGGCCGCCCAGGCTGTCGTAGCCGAGCACCGCCCAGCCCGAGCCCTGCAGGCCGTTGGCGGCCGCGGTGAACTGCGCGCGGAACTTGTCGAACGAACCGAACTGGTCGTCGATGGCCGCGGCCAGCTCGCCGGTCGGCTTGTCGCCACCGTTGGGGGACAGGTTCTTCCACCAGATCGAGTGGTTGACGTGGCCGCCGAGGTGGAAGGCCAGGTTCTTCTCGTTCAGGAAGATCGCGGCGTGGTCGTCGCCGGCCCGCGCCTCTTCGAGTTTGGCCACCGCGTCATTGACGCCCTTGACGTAGGCCGCGTGGTGCTTGCTGTGGTGGATCTCGTTGATCTGACCGGAGATGTGCGGCTCCAGGGCGCCGTAGTCGTAGTCCAGGTCCGGCAGGGTGTACTCAGCCACAGGATTCCTTCCTTAGATGATCGCGTGCGGGATCAACGACCCTAGTTGGGGTTCGTCCACAGATCCCAGACCACATTGCTCCATCGCTGCGCGCACCGCAAGGACACCCCCGGAACAGGGGTGGGATCGGTGCCTGTTGGGCCTTTAGACCAGAACGATCAGAACGAGCACGACGAGCAGGACCAGCGCGATGATTCCGGCGCGGACACACGCGACGAGTTGGCTGTGTGTGCGGGACGGGAACGCCGATTGCCACTCGGGCGATGCGCCCGAACCCGGACGCAACGGATGTGCCGCCATTGCATACTCCCTGACCTGCCAGAACAACCCTGAGTTCCCGATTTCGAGCGGAGTGAGGATTGTCACAACCCGATGTTGTGACGCCGATCATAACTGTTTGCCGGCGGGACGGGGAAATCGGGCCCCATCGGCGGCGGGCCGGATTTGCGGCCCCGGATTTACTTAGCCCGGCAAGCTTTTTCGCTCACGCCGCGTGTCGGCCTGTTGATCAACGGGGACCAATGGCCCCTTGTTTATCCCCAGTCAATTATGCGTTCGGCGCGCTGTGGCCGGTAAGGCCGTCGGCGGGCCTCCCGTCGCCCTGTGGATGAACCTGTGGAAACTGTGGATAGTTCTGCGATTGCTGTCATGGCGTGCTGTGGTGGCGTGAGCCCCGCCCGTGCCAGCATGTACGCATGGATGATGATGTGCACGTGCCGCAGATCGACGTCGATCAGTTGCCCACCGCGTTCGACTCGGACGCGGTCCTGCTCGACGTGCGGGAAGACGATGAGTGGGCCCGTGGCCACGCCGCAGGGGCCCAGCACATCCCGATGAGCGAGGTGCCCGCCCGGCTGGGGGAGATCGACGGTGATGCCGCGCTGTACGTCATCTGCCATGCCGGCGGCCGGTCGCTGAAGGTCTCGCACTACCTGGCGCGCAATGGGTTCGAGCCGATCAACGTCAACGGCGGGATGCTGGCGTGGGCCGGTGCAGGTCGCGCGATCGTCACCGACGACGGCGCCCCCGGCGCCGTCTGACGGGCCCGTAGGCTGGTTCCGTGATCCAGGTCTGTTCCCGGTGCTCGACGCGTTGGAACGTGCGTGATCGCCAGCGTCAGTGGTGCCCGCGCTGCCGCGGTCCGCTGCTGGCCCCCGACGCGCAGGCGCCGGCCGGGCAGACGAAGTCGGCGCGCGGATACCGGTGGATTGCCGTGCGGCCGGGTCCTGCGCCTAAGCCACGGCGGCAGCGGCCCCCGTTGGGGCCGACCCCGCATTACGACCACATTCCGCGCTGGGGCCTGACCGAAGAGTTCGCCCAGGATCCGGGGCCGCCCGCCGCGCCGGAGCAGACGCATCGCGGACCGTCGACGGCTGTGGTGCAGACGGTCGCGGCCATCACGATGATCGCGCTCGGCGCCGCGGCGTTGATGCATGTCGTGCGCTACGTCCTGCTGCTGATCAACCGCACCGTGCTGCTGAACCCGTGGGTGGCCCTCGCCGGCAGCTGGCTCGGCGTCGCGGCCGGCGTCGTCGCGTTGTTCGCGGTGCTGGCGACGGCGATCGTGCTCACCAACTGGCTGATCGCCCGCCGCGCGGCGGCCTATCACCGCGCCGGCACCACCGAGCCGCGCCGCCGCTGGGTGCTGTGGGTCGGCTGCCTCGTCCCGGTGGTCAACATGTTCCTCGCGCCGGTGTTCGTCACCGAGATGGCCACGGCCGAGAACCGCGTGAATGCGTTGCGCCGCCCGATCGGCATCTGGTGGGCGATCTGGGCCGTGTCGGGTCTGGTCGTCGCGTGGTCCATCGTGGGCATGTTCGCGACGGACCCGCAGGGCATCGCCGACAGCACCGAGGTGACGGTCATCGCGTACCTGATGGGCATGCTGTCGCTGGCGATGGTCCTGCGCGTCTATCACGCCTTCGAACGGACGCAGGCCGACGCACCCGCACAGCGCTGGGTCGTCGTCGACGCGGAGCAGGCCGAAGAATCAGGTGCCCAATCGGCGGTTCCGGTTGAGCCCACAGCGGAGGAACCGGCAGCATAGGACCATGGGCGTGGACGGCACTGGCGGGACGGACGGCACACGCCACAGCTCTTTCGTGGTGGCACACCGTGGCGCATCGGCCGAGCGGCCCGAGCACACGCTGGCGGCCTACGAACTGGCGCTGAGCCAGGGCGCCGACGGCCTCGAATGCGATGTCCGGCTGACCCGCGACGGACATCTGGTGTGTGTCCACGACCGCAAGGTGGACCGCACGTCCAACGGCACCGGGCTGGTCAGTGAGATGAGCCTCGCGCAGCTGCGCGAATTGGATTACGGCGCATGGCATCCCAGCCGGGCCGACGGCGGCCAGAGTTCGGCCGGCCTGCTCACCCTCGACGACCTGATCCGGCTGGCGCTGGACTGGGGCCGGCCGGTGAAGCTGTTCATCGAGACCAAGCACCCCGTGCGGTACGGCGCGCTCGTCGAGAGCAAGGTGCTCGCGCTGCTGCACCGGTACGGCATCGCGGCGCCGGCCTCCGCCGACCTCGCCCGCGCCGTGGTGATGTCGTTCTCGGCGGCGGCGGTGTGGCGGATTCGCCGGGCCGCACCGATGCTGCCGACCGTGCTGCTCGGCGAGACGTCGCGATACCTGGGCGGCAGCGCGGCGACGACGGTCGGTGCGACGGCAGTGGGCCCGTCGATCACCACGCTGCGTGAGCATCCCGAACTGGTCGACCATGCCGCCGCGCATGGGCGTGCGCTGTACTGCTGGACCGTCGACCATTACGAGGACGTGCGCTACTGCGCGGATCTCGGTGTCGGCTGGGTCGCCACCAATCACCCGGGCCGAACCAAGGACTGGTTGCAGAACGGGTTGACGGGCGCGGGCCGGGACACCGGCCAGGACGCCGGGCAGGACGCCTAGGCCTGACCGCCTAGAGGTTGCCGCCGGCGGCCGCGGGCGCGGTCGGGTCGGCAGCACCGGTGCCCGCCAGTTCGCGGGCGACGAAATCCTCGAGATTGAACAGGTTTTCGCCGGCGCGGTCGGCGATCTTCACCAGCGTGGTGATGGTCGCGACCTCTTCGACCTGCTCCTTGAGGAACCACTGCATGAACTGCTCGCCGAGGTAGTCGCCCTCTTCGCGGGCCACGCTGGCCAGCCGGCTGATCTGCTCGGTGACGACGCGTTCCTGGGTGAGTGCGAGCTTGAGCGCATCGGTCGGCGAGGCGAAGGTGTTGCGCACCGGGTCCACGCCCGGGATCTCGACGTCGATGTCGCGATCGAGCAGGTACTTCACCAGCATCATGGCGTGATTGCGTTCTTCGACGGCCTGCGCATAGAAGTGCTTGGCGAGCTGGGGGAGGTCTTCGCCATCGAAGTACACGGCCACCGCAATGTATTGCTGAGACGCGCCGAATTCGCTTCGAATCTGTTCCTGGAGCAGTTGGTGGAATTTCGTTTCGAGGCGTGTCGCGTCGGTCATGAAAGTGAAGATAGTGCAGGTCAAATGGCCTTGTCATGCAAGGTCAACCTAATTCAGGAAAGCATATCCTTACCCGGTGTGACGTATGCAATATCCATTAATTCGAATTGCTGAATGCGAATAGGTAAGGCTTGGCTGACGTGATGGGGAATTCGCCCGGAATTACGCCGGGTGCAGCCAGCCCAAATGGCGGGCGGCCAACGCGTAGCCCACGAACGCCACCGCATCGATCACGCCGTGCCCGATGATCAACGGCCACAACCGGCCGGTGCGCCGCCAGGTGTACCCGAACACCAGACCCATCGCGATGTTGCCGAGTCCGGCGCCGAAACCCTGATACAGGTGGTAGGCGCCGCGCAGCAGAGCCGACAGGACGAGGGACTTGGTCGCCGAGACGTCCAACTGGCGCAGCCGGGTCAGCAGGAACCCGACGACGATGATCTCTTCGGCCCAGGCGTTCGCGAACGCCATCAGCAGCAGCACCGGAATCCGCCACCAGGTGTCGCCGAGCGTGCTCGGCACGACATCCACGCCGATGCCCAGCGCCCGGCCGGCCACGTACAGCCCGAGTCCGGGCAGACCGATCAGCGCGGCCAGGCCCAGACCGCCCAGCAGATCGGGGCGCCAGCGGAAGCGGCCCAGACCGATCGCCGCGGGCCGGAAGCCGCTGCGCCACAACAGGTACAGCGCCAGGAAGCCCCAGCCGACCAGGGTGATGACGGGACTGAGGTTGAGCAGGAAGTCGATGAAGTCGATCGGGGAGCGACGGCGGTTGAGCGCGACCTTCTGCCCCGACAAGCCGAGGATGACGGCCTCGGCCAGGCTGACCACGGCCGTGTAGGCCGACAGGCCGAACGTCACGGCCAGCACCACGGCGATCTCGAGGCGCAGCGCGCGACGTTCGGTGTGTTCCTGCTGCGGCCCGGTCATCGCAGCTACGGTAACCGGCGCTTGTCTAATGCTCGGCGCGCAAGCGGCTCATCGTCCTGATGCTCTTCGCGCAAGCGGCTAATCGACGCCCTCAGATCTTGCGCGCGCGGAGCCCGTTGAGGAACGGGCAGCCCATCAGGGTGCGGATGGCTCGGCTCAGGCCGGTGACGTCGTCGACGGGCTTGGTGAACGGCAGCCGGACGTCATGGTCGCCGTCTTCGCGTTCGATGCGCAGCTGGACGCCGTAGCGGTCCAGACCCAGCGGGCGCACGTGGCCGTGGCGCAGCGTCACCGGCAGCCGGCTGGCGAGCCGGTCGACCATGTCGCGGTGCGCGCTCTCCATGTGCTGCACCCAGTGCGACTCCATGGCGCAGAACGGGTCGGGGCGGGCTTCCAGGAGCGCGCCGACGGGCACCGACTCGGCGCCGGTGGCGTCGGCCACCACGACGGACTCGATCTCGAGGCGGACCAGCGTGTAGGGCGTGTCGGTGTCACCGGCCCCGGAGCCGGTGTTGACCTGCAGCAATGCCGGGTGCGGGTGCTCGGAGGCGATCAGGTCGAGCATGGCCGGGACGCGGGCGGACGGCACATCGTGGAGACGTCCGCGAAACCAGACGAGGGAGCGGACCCGTTCGCGCAGCGGCAGGGCAGCGAGGTCGGTCAGCTCCAGCATGGCGGCGACGCCAACGGCCCCGGCGGCCGTGACGGTGGCGGCGAGCAGGCCCGCGGCCGGCACGGTCAGGGCGACGGAGCCGTCGGCCAGCAGGTGATGCACGGGCGTGGTCGTCGGTGTGACGCCGTCGGCGGCCAGGGTCGCGTCGGCGGCCCGGGCGCACGCGCTGCGGACACGTTCGGCCGTGGTCGGTGCTGCGATTGTCGTCGTGAGGTCGCGCATGTCCCGCCTTCGCTGGTAAGTGAGGTAAGCCTAAGTTAACTATCGCGGGGTGTTGGCGCAAGGCCTATCGAAAGGCCCGCGTCGCGGGCGTCGGCCGACCGGCAGCCAGTAGGGTTGCGGCGTGGCACGCATCGCCTATCTCGGGCCGCAAGGCACCTTCACTGAAGCGGCCATGTTGCAGTTGGTCGCCGGCGACCCGGATTTCGAACCGGTCGCCTGTGACAGCTCGAGCGCGGCCGTGGAGGCCGTCCGGGCGGGGGACGCCGACTACGCGTGCGTGCCGATCGAGAACTCCATCGAGGGCTCGGTGCTGCCGACCATGGACAGCCTGTCGTCGGGCAGCGGAGTGCAGATTTTCGCCGAGCACACGCTCGACGTCGCGTTCAGCATCGTCGTCCGGCCGGGGGTCACCGCCGCTGCGGTGTCGACCATCGCGGCGTTCCCGGTGGCCGCGGCCCAGGTGCGCCGCTGGCTGGCAGACCGGCTGCCGCACGCCACCCTGGTGCCCGCGATCTCCAATGCCGGTGCGGCGCAGCAGGTTTCCGAAGGTCTGGTGGACGCCGGTGTCAGTACCGCGCTCGCGGCCGCGCGGTGGGAACTGGACTCGCTGGCCGACGGTGTGGTCGACGAGCCCAACGCCAGAACGCGCTTCGTGCTCGTCGGCCGTCCGGGTCCGCCGCCGCCGCGCACCGGCGCCGACCGGACATCCGTCGTGCTGCGGTTGCGCAACGAACCGGGTGCCCTGGTCTCCGCGATGACGGAGTTCTCGATCCGGGACATCGATCTGACGCGCATCGAATCTCGGCCCACCAGAACGGAATTGGGCACGTATATCTTTTTCCTGGATTGTGTCGGACATATCGACGACGCGCCGGTCGCCGAGGCGCTCAAGGCGCTGCACCGCCGGGTGGCCGACGTGCGGTACCTGGGGTCGTGGCCGACCGGAGTGGCTGCCGGCGCGGCGCCGCCGGTCACCGATGAGGCAGCGCAGTGGTTGGCGGGGTTGAGAGAGGGGCAACGCGGATGAGTGGCCGTTTGGTTCTGGTGCGGCACGGGCAGTCGGAGGCGAACGTCGCCAAGCGGCTGGACACCCGGCCGCCGGGAGCGGCGCTGACCCAACTCGGCCGGCAGCAGGCTCGCGATTTCGGGATCGACTGGGCGCACCCCGTCGGCCTCGTCGTGCATTCGGTCGCGGCTCGCGCCCAGCAGACCGCCGCCGAGATCGCAGACGGGCTGGGCCTCGATCCGGTCGAGGCGCACGGGATCCACGAGGTGCAGGTCGGTGATCTGGAAGACCGCAGTGACGCGGCCGCCATCGAGCAGTTCGACGCCATCTACGAGGACTGGCAGCGCGGCAAGCTGGATGTCGCCATGCCGGGTGGCGAGACCGGCCGCGAGGTGCTGGATCGGTACGTGCCGGTGCTGACGAACCTGCGCGTGCGCAGCCTCGACGATCACGACTGGGTCGGGGACATCGTGGTGGTGAGCCATGGTGCCGCGATCCGGCTGGTGGCCGCCCACTTGGCCGGTGTGGACGCCGATTTCGCGTTGGAGCATCACCTGCTCAACGCCGAATGCGTGGTGCTCAGCCCGATCACCGACGGCCGGTGGAGCTGCGTGCAGTGGGGTGCGAAGACGCCGCCGTTCTACCCGGGGCACGACCCCGAAGCGCCGCCGGCGCCCGACCCGATGGCCTGACTATCCGGTGGCGCGCAGACCCATCGCGGGTTCTGCGCAGCCACACCCGACCACGTCGCAGTCGATGCGCAGGGTGTGCTCGGATTCGGGTAGCGCGCACATCTCGTCGGTACATTCGGCCGGCAGGCCCACGTGCACGATGACCGTGCCGTGGCAGTGCGCCAGCCCATCCACGCAATTGCGGCAGGTGGTGCTCATGACCTCTGTTGTAGCACCGCGGTCCGACAAAACCGCGGTGCCGCGCGGCTCAGCCCCAGCCCAACTCGTGCAGCCGCTCGTCGTCGATGCCGAAGTGGTGGGCGATCTCGTGGATCACCGTGATGGCCACCTCGTCGACGACCTCCTCCTCGGAGTCGCACATGTCGAGCAGGGCGTCGCGGTAGATCGTGATGGTGTCGGGCAGCGCGCCGGCATAGAAGGAATCGCGTTCGGTGAGCGCGACGCCCTCGTACAGGCCCAGGATGCCGGGATCGTCGGGGTTCCGCGGCTGCACCAGCACCACGACGTTGTCGAGCGCCGCGGCGAGCCGGGGCGGGATCAGGTCGAGCGCGTCGGACACCAGCTCCTCGAACCGCTGCTGCCCCATACGGACAGGCATGGCTACGGCGCGGGCGCGGGCACCACCGGTCCGGGGGGTGCGCCCCCACCCACGGGTCCGGCCGGCGCCGGTGCGGGTGCCTCCTCGAGCGGCGGTCCGTCCAGCGGCGCGCCGAATCCGGGCGGCGGCGCCGGCGCGGGCGGCGGGCCGTTGAGGAATGTGTTGCCCTGCTGCTGCTGAGGGCCGCCGGGGGTGGTGTTGCCGTGCTGGTTGGAGGTGTCGGTCTGGCCGGGCATGTGCTGGTTGCCCTGCGGCGACTGCGACGTCTGCTGGTCGCGCTGGTTCTGGCTCGACTGGCTGGAGGAGCCGGACTGCGAACCCTGCGACGAGGACGACGACGAGGACGACGACGAGCTCTGCGACGACGTGTCCACCGGCGGCTCGACGACCGGGATCGGCGGGAGGTTCAGCCGTTCCTCCGGGATGGCCGGCGGTGCGACGGGCGACTGCCCGTTGATCAGCAGCGGTCCCTTGGCGCTGTTGACCAGCGTCGACCAGCCGCCGTTTCCGAGCGACGAACCGATGCTGCAGGACACCTGCCGGCTGCCGGCGGTCCAGCTGGGCAGCGCGATGGAACTGTAGATCAGCGTCAGTGTGGTGGCACGCAGCTGCACCGGGGCCAGGTACTCGTCGGTGGCCTTGGTGCAGTTGTCCTTGATGTACGCCAGCTGGTCGGGTTCGGCCGGCATGACGTCGTGGTACTTGTCGGCCAGGTTGACCGCGCCGGTGACCTCCATGGCGTGCGGCGCCGAGCAGTCGACCGGAATGTCGATGGGCTGGTTGGTCGCCGGGTCGATGCCGAGGCAGGTGCCGGCCGGCCACACCTTGGACTGGTCGACGTCCGCGACCTTGCCCTTGTAGGCCAGCTGCTGGCTGTTCGGGCCGAGCAGCTGCAGGCCGCACAGCATGCGGCGCTGGCCCTTGGATTTCCAGGCCTTGTCGCCGGACCAGACCAGGCTGACCGCGAACTTGCCGTTGGGGTCGTAGCGCGGGCCGAGGTAGTCGCGCGCCGCGTTCTGGCACTGCTCCTGGCTGATCTGTTTGATCCGGGCGTCGGACGGCGGCGCGGCATCGGGGCCGTATTCACTGCCCGGGAACGTCCGCATGTCCAGGGACTCGGCGACCTCGAAGCGGTGTTCGTTCTTGCAGTCGACGATCTCGACGGCGTCGGGCGAGCGATCCGGCCAGTTCAAGCACTCACCGGGCTTGGCGTGGTCGAGGGTGTCACTGACACGGCCGGCGTTGACGCGGCCCGTGTTGAAGCCGAGTCCGGTCGGACCGAGCGAGCCGTCCGGCATGACGGTGAGGACACCGGCGATGAGCAGTCCGCCGAGCGCGGTGAGGACGAGCGCGCGCTGCGTCCCGGTGGCATGCATGCCATGCATGCGCTGCCGCCAGGTGGTCGTCGTCTTCGGCGCGTCTGGGGGCGTGTCCAGGCCCTGTTCGACTGCCGGGGGTGCGTCCAACATCGGTTCCATTGTGACAGCCGCCGTAGGACGTGTGACAAGAGTTGCAGTTGTACTGTTATGTGGTTGTGCCCGGGCCCCGCTAGAGGCCCTCGACATTCCACGGCCGCGGCGACAAAAGTAGTCTGACGCCCGTGATCGACCTCAAGTTGCTCCGCGAAGATCCGGACCGGGTACGGGCATCGCAACGGTCCCGTGGCGAAGACCCCGGCCTCGTGGATGCGCTGCTCGACGCTGACGCGGCCCGGCGCGCCGCCATCGCCGAGGCAGACACCGCACGCGCCAACCAGAAGGCGGCGAGCAAGCTCGTCGGCGCGGCCTCGCCGGAAGAGCGGCCCGCGCTGCTGGAGAAGGCCAAGGAACTGTCCGCGGCGATCAAGGACATCGAGGCCCGACAGGTCGCGGCCGAAGAGGCGTTCACCGCCGCACACCTGGCGATCGGCAACGTCATCATCGACGGCGTGCCCGCGGGCGGCGAGAGCGACTTCGAGGTGCTGGATGTCGTCGGTACGCCGACGGAGATCGAGAACCCCAAGGACCACCTCGAACTGGGCGAGGCCCTCGGCCTGCTGGACATGGAGCGCGGCGCCAAGGTGTCGGGCTCGCGGTTCTACTTCCTCACCGGCCAGGGCGCCCTGCTGCAGCTCGGTCTGCTGCAGCTGGCCGTCCGGCTGGCCACCGAGAACGGGTTCACCCTGATGATCCCGCCGGTGCTGGTGCGGCCGGAAGTCATGCGCGGCACCGGATTCCTCGGCGCCCACGCCGACGAGATCTACCGTCTCGAGGCCGACGACCTGTACCTCGTCGGCACCTCGGAGGTGCCGCTGGCCGGCTACCACTCCGACGAAATCCTGGACCTGTCCGAGGGTCCGCTGCGGTACGCCGGCTGGTCGTCGTGCTTCCGCCGCGAGGCCGGCAGCTACGGCAAGGACACCCGCGGCATCATCCGCGTGCACCAGTTCGACAAGGTCGAGGCCTTCATCTACTGCAAGCCCGAGGACGCCGAGGCCGAGCACCAGAAGCTGCTCGCCTGGCAGCGCCAGATGCTCGCCATGATCGAGGTGCCCTACCGTGTGATCGACGTCGCCGCAGGCGATCTCGGTTCGTCGGCGGCCCGCAAGTACGACTGCGAGGCCTGGGTGCCGACGCAGCAGGCCTACCGCGAGCTGACGTCGACCTCGAACTGCACCACATTCCAGGCCCGGCGCCTGTCCACGCGTTACCGCGACGAGAACGGCAAGCCGCAGACGGCGGCGACCCTCAACGGCACGCTCGCCACGACGCGCTGGCTGGTCGCGATCCTGGAGAACCACCAGCAGCCCGACGGCAGTGTCCGGGTGCCCGAGGCGTTGGTGCCGTACGTCGGCACCTCGGTGTTACAGCCCAAGTAGAAGAAACCACGTCGGCGGGGGCATGACGGTGGCACAACCGGTGCGGGTGACGGTGCTCGGCCCGGTACGGGCCTGGGTCGGTACCGATCCGGTGGACCTGGGCGCGCGCATGCAGCGGGCGCTGCTCGCCCGGCTGGTGGCGGCCCGCGGGCACACGGTGTCCGTCGACCGGCTCATCCACGACCTGTGGGAAGGCGAACCGCCGCCCAAGGCACTGTCGGCGCTGCAGGTCTACGTCTCGCATCTGCGCCGCGTCCTGGAGCCTGATCGCCAGCGCCGGGCACCGGCCCGCATCCTCGTCAGCGCCGCGCCCGGATACTGCCTGCGGCTGCCGGACGACGCCGTCGACGCCTGGTACTTCGAAGCGAAAGTGACTGCGGCGCAAGATGAATCAGACCCACGGCGGCGCGCCCAGCTGCTCGACGAGGCGCTGGCGGGCTGGGCCGGTGAGCCGTTCGCGGGGGCCGGTGACGCCTTGTGGGCGGTGCCGGAGGTGGCACGGCTGACCGAACTCCGGTCGGCCGCGGTGGAAAGCCATGCCGCCGCGCATGTCGAGCTCGGTCGGTACGGCACCGCGGTCGCGGCGCTGGAAGGACACGTCGCCGCGCATCCGGGACGCGAAGGCGCGGCCGCAGTCCTGGCGACCGCCCTGTACCGCACCGGTCGGCAGGCCGACGCGCTCGAGGTACTGCGGCGCACCCGCGAGCACCTGATCGACGAGCTGGGCCTGGAGCCCGGCCGCGCGCTGCGCGATCTCGAGCGCGACATCCTGCGGCAGGCCGACCATCTGGAACCGTCGCGGCCCGCGCCGGTCCGGGCGACGGCGCCGGAGGTCCCGGACGCGGCGCCGCGCGAACCGGCGGGCCTCGTCGCGTACGGCCGGGCCGAGGAGCTCGCAGCCATCGACGCCGCGGCACGCAGCGTCGCCGCCGGTGTCAGTGCGGTGCTGTGGATCGGCGGCGAGGCGGGCTCCGGCAAGACCACGCTGGCCGCGGCCGCCGCGGCCCGGTTGCGCGCGGCAGGCTGGCGGACCGTGCACGGCCGGTGCCAGGAGGTCCACGGCGCGCCCGCGGGCTGGGCGTGGACCGAGGTGCTCCGGGAGCTGGGCGATGCGACGGATCAGGACCGGCAGGCGCTGGCCCCGCTGCTGCACGACCGCGCCGCGGCCGAGCAGGGCACGTTCTGGCTCGGGCAGGCGGTCGCCGACGCTCTGAGCGCCGTCGCCGAGCAGCAGCCGCTGGCCGTCGTCCTCGACGACCTGCACCGCACCGACGGCCTGACGCTGGAGCTGCTGCGGCTCGTCGCCGACCGCACCCAGGACCGTCGCGTCCTGGTCATCGCGACGTACCGCCCGTCGGAGGATCGCGGCGAACTCGAGGTGGCGCGGGCGGCGCTGACGGTGCACACGTCGGCGCACCTGATTCTCGGCGGGCTGGACGCCGCGGCCACGGCCGCCGTCGCCGCCGACTGCGGACTGACGACCAGTGGCGAGGCGCTGCGCCTGCTGCGCGAACGCACCGGCGGCAACCCGCTGTTCGTGCGGGAACTGGCCCGGCTGATGGCCGCCGAGGGGCCCGACGCGGTGTGGGCGTCGGTGCCGGTCGGCGTGCGCGATGTGCTGCGGCGCCGGCTGGCCCGGCTGCCCGGCCCGACGGTCACCGCGCTGCGTCAAGCGGCCGTGCTGGGCCGCGACATCGATGTCGACCTGCTGGCCGAACTGGGCCGCAGTGACCCCGACGATCTGCTCGACGCGCTGGAACCGGCCGTGCTGCTGGGCCTGCTCGACGAACCGACGCCCGGCCGGCTGCAGTTCGCGCACGGGCTGGTCCGCGACACCCTGTATGAGGACACCTCGAAACTGCGGCGGTCGCGGTTGCATGCCGCGGCGCTCGAGCTGCTGCGCGCGCCTGGTCGCTCGGTCGATCCGGCCGCGCTGGCCCACCACGCCGTCGCGTCTGCGACCGCGGAAACCGCTTCGGCGGCAGCCGATTTCGCCACCGCCGCTGCTCGGGACGCGGGTTCGGTCGGGGCGCATGCCGAAGCCGCCCGGCAGTGGCGCGCCGCGGTCCAGATGCTCGAACTGGCCGCCAGCCGGCAGCTGGCGCCGAGCGTGGCGATGCTGGACCAGGACATCGAGGTCCGCTGCGGCCTGATCGCCGCGCTAGCGCAGTCCGGCGACGCCGTCACGGCGCGCAGTGAGATGAAATGTGCGCTGCAGCTGGTCTCGGGCCGGTCGCGTGACGATCTGGTGGTGCGCATCCTCACGGCGTGGGACACCCCGCTGGTGTGGCGCGACCGCGAGTACGACGAATCCGACGGTCAGATGATCGGGCTGCTGCGGCACGTGCTGGCCGGCGACGTCTCTGCGGCGGACCGCATCCGGCTGCTCAAGGCGCTTTATGTCGAGCTGGAGGGCAACGACCCGGAGGGTGCGCTGGCCGCCAGCACCGAGATGCTCGCGCTGGCGCGGCAGGTGTACGCCGACGATCCCGGAGCGGGCCGCCTGCTGTGCACCGCGCTCAACGTGCACGCCTTCTGCGCCCTCGGCCCCGACCTGGACGGCGAGCGCGACGTGCTCGCCGCCGAACTGCTGCAGACCGCGGAGGCCGCCGAGCAGGCCGACTACCAGGCGGTGGCGCACTGGCTGCTGTCGCTGGCCGCCGGCAACCGGTCCGACCTGGCGACGGCGAAGCGTCACGTCGACCTCGCGGTGGCGCGCGCGAGCACCGGCCAGCTGGTCCATCTGCTCGGCGTGCTGGGGCTGTTCCAGGCCCGGATGTACCTGCTCGCCGGCCGGTTGGAGGAGGCGGTGAGCGCCTACACCGACCTGGCCGCGCGGATGGCCGAAAACGGCGCTGCCAACGGCGCCAAGCTGGCGATGGTCGGCCGGGTGACTGGGGAGTTCTGTCTCGGCGACCTGGGCACCCTGGCCGACGAGCTGGTGTTCTTCTACCGCGAGATTTCGGTCGCCGCGTTGGACGCGGCGGTGCTGGCGCTGGTCGCGCGGGGCCGCGAGGCCGAGGCCCGGGCGCTGTGGCCGGACCGCAAACCGATCGAGCGGGCCTATTTCTGGGTGCCGTTCACCGTGCTGCGCGTCAATGCCGCGGTCGCAATGGGTGACCTCGACGAGGTGCGGGCCCGGGCCGCCGAACTCGAGCGCTACTCCGGCAGCATCGCCGGGCTCGGAGTCGACGGGCTCATGGTCGGGCCCGTCGACGACGCGCTGGCCGCGGCCGCCGATGCGCTGGGCCGGCCCGACGAGGCCCGCGCCTACCGCAAGGCCGCCGACGCGCTGCGGTCCCGGCTCGCCGCCGAGGCGTTGAGTTTCATCGACTAGCCGGCCAGGGCCTCGTACCGGCTCTCCGCGAGGTCGCCGAAGACGGTGCGCACGACGCGCCGGTGCCGGAACATCAGGACCGCCAGAAACGCCCGCAACCCGATGCTCAACTTGCCCGCCATCGAGGCGCGCTCGTCGTCGGTCATCACGGCCAGTGAACGCGGGCCGTCGAACGACATCCGGCTGCCGGCGCGGGCGGCTGCCTCCACGTCCTCCCAGTCGTCCACCGATACGTGCTCGGTGATCAGCGGGAACAGGTCGAATTCTTCGTCGTTGATGTGTTCGGTCAGCAGCGCGGTGAGTTCGGCCAGTTCGAACGCCATGAGGAACGCGACCTTGCGGTCACCGTTGGACAGCCGGAACGCCGCGGCGCGCGCCCGCAGCTGATCGAGGCGCGGGTCCAGCGCGGCGTGGTCGTCGGTGAGTTCGCTCAGGTCGAGGTGAGCGCCGACGCTGGCCTGGATCACTGGCCACAGCACCGTGTCCTCGGTGCTGTGGTGGTGATGGATCGAGTCGCACAGCATCTCGATGTACTGCGAGATGGCGCGGGCCCGGGCGGGCGTGCAGATGACGTCGCGGTCGCGCACGGCCTTGGCCAGCTCGGTGAGCCGGACCAGGTCGACGAGCATGGCGCGGTGCGCCAGCCTGATGCCCAGCAGGTCGGGCTTGGGCTCGCCGGCCTGGCGGGGTGCGACGCTGACGGCGGGGACGGAGGTGGGCACAGCAGACTCCTCGTGATCGGTTGCGCACAGCGTGGTGCCCGTGACTTAAGCGCGACTTGGTTGTGGCTTGTCGGTGCTGGTCACGGCCGCAGTAGGGTGGCAGCCATGATCGATCTCGACCTGGACGACATGCGTGGCTGGTTCGGCTTCGGGGTGGCGGGCAATTTCGCCGGGCACCTCGAACAGGCCGGGGAGGCAGTCGATTTCGTCAATGTCCGGTCCGAGGGCGGGGCACCCAAGGGCATTTTTCCGTGGTACGCGCCGGGCAGCGACACGTTCCTCGGCGAGTTCCCGCTGTCCACCGACGCGGTGCAGCTGCCGGTCAGTGACACCCCGCTGAACCTGCAGATCGAGCCCGAGGTCGGGCTGGCGTGCGAGGTGTCGTGGTCGGGCGACCGGGTGGTCGGGCTGCGGCCGTTCGCGCTGGGCGCGTTCAACGACTGCTCCATTCGCCGGCCCAACGCGCCGAAGATCAGCCACAAGAAGAACTGGGGTCCGGCGTCCAAGGGGGTGGCCCCGCAGTTCTTCGCCATCGACGACCTGAGCCCCGACGGTCCGACGTCGTCGCTGCGGCTGGCGAGCTTCCTGGACGACGGCAGCGGCGTCGAGCAGGCGTACGGCCAGGACAGCCCGCTGCTGGGCTACTCGTACTACGGGACACAGCTGCTGGACTGGATCGTGGACCGGCTGGCGAACCAGAAGGGTTCGGACGACACACCTTTGGAGGATGTCGGCGCCCTGATGGTGGCCAGCGGTCACCCAAGGAAGCTGCTCGTCGGCATCGGCGCGACGCGCTACACCGAGCTGGGCGAGTCCACCTACCTCAAGACGGGCGACCGGGCGATCGTGCGCGTGTACGACACCGCCTCGGACGACGTCTCGGAGTTGCTGCAGACGGTGCGGACCGCGAATTAGCCGGGGTCACATCGCCGGTTTCGGCGTAGCATTGGTGCACGTCGGGGCCATCGGCCGGAGGTGTCCATGATGTTCGACTCGACCCGCTCTCTCGTCCTCGCGTCCACGGTGATGCTCGCGTTGGGCTTCAGCGCTGCTGTGGCCGCCGCCGATCCACCCGCGCCGGGCACCCCGTGCGGCCAGGACAAGGTGATCACGTCCATCAACACCTGCGAGCCGCTCAACTCGTCGTGTACCGGCTACGACGGCATGCTCATCGGCCGCGTCGCTGCGGACGGGCGGTGCGTGATTCCCGGGCTCGACGGCACCAGGTGGTAGCAGCCGCCATTTGGTCACTGTCGGCGAGCGGCCTGCTCTCCCAGTAACTCGTCGAGCGTGGCCAGAAACTCTTTGGGCCGCAACGGGGTACACGCCGGCGCCGGGGTGGTGCCGACGACGTCGAGGGTCACCAGCGTCGACTTGATGGGCCGCCAGATGTCCAGCGGCAACCAGCGGCGCGGGTCGGTGCCGCCCCAGATCAGGAACCGGTCCATGATGAAGCCGAGCGACTCGGCCTTGTAGCCACGGACCGCGCTGAGTGGGATGATCTTCGACGTGCCCGACGGAAAGTGGTAGCGGCGCAACGTGATCGCCTGCCGGTCCAGGAAGATCTGGCCGTCGTCGTAATGCGCGTCCGGGCGAGCGCCGGACTGGGCGCTCGTCACCGCTTGGCGCTCCGCAACTCATGACCCTTGGAGGTCAGGCAGCGGCCGTTGTCCAGGTTCCACTGCCAGCCGTGCAGATTGCAGGTCAGTGTGTTGCCCTCGACGATCCCGAACTTCGACAGGTCGGCCTTCAGGTGCGGGCACCGGCGCTGAATTTCGTAGCCGCCCAGCTCGATGGACGCCGAGGTGTCGTGCGCCTCGGCGAACCAGCCGTCGGCGTAGGCGATGCGCTCGTCGGTCAGGCACTTGAAGAACGTGTACAGGTACTCGTTGTAGCCGCCGACCCGCCACGCCTGGAACCGGGTGGACAGGAAGATGGTGTTGACCCAGTCCGGCTCGTCGTCGCGCAGCACGGTGCGCACCAGCTCGGGTGCGATACCGAAGCCGTAGCGGAACTTCTCGTCCGGAATCGCCTCCCGCACAGCCCGTTTCGGGAAGTCCAGGACCACGGTCTGAGATTCGACCCCAGTGCCGATCCTCAATTCAACCGGATAGCCGATGCCGTCGCAGATCTGGTCGCTCTGCACCATGATCGGTTCGAACTTGGCGCGCAGTGGCTCCAGCAGCGAATCGCCGGAAGCCGGTGCCCAGGAAGCCTTTTCGGCAGCCAGCACGGGCGCCATGCGCTGCGCGTAGGCCTCGATGTAGGCGGCCTTGCCGGTGGTGAAGATCGCCTCGGCCTCGGCGTCCGGAATGGGGTGCACAAGCGAGTCGAGCGCCGACCCGGTGAACGTCGCCACGGTGCCCGGGATCATCAGCAGCCCACCGTTGTGGCCGTGGCTGCGCAGCTGGTCCAGGAACACCGCCTGGTCGGGGAAGATGTTGGCCGGATCGTCGTGATCGTCGTTCAGCCAACGCAATTCGGGATCCAGGAAGCATGGCGGCCCGGCCGACGGCACCACCCAGGTGGCGCCGACCTGCGCGATGTACTGGCGACAGCGGTCCATCTGGCGCTGCCGCTTCTGGGTGCCGAAGGCCTCCTTGGCCCGGGCCGGCATGTCGTAGACCATGGGGTACCAGATGGCGCCCGAGTACTGCAGCATGTGCACGTCGACGTCACCGAACTCGGTGGCCACCATGTCCAGATCGATCGGGCGGGCGTCGTTCATGTTGAACGCGACGGTCTCGCCGTCGGACACCACGAGGCCCGAGTCGCCGATCGGGCCGTCGGCCGGGGCGCGCAGGGCGATGATCATGATGTCCAGATCACCCTTGGGCCCGCTGACGCGGTGCTTCACCGAATCGGTGGTCTCGAAGAATTTGTGGAAGCCCAGGGCCTCGAGCTCGCGACGCAGGTCCGGCACCGGGTAGTCGGGCAGCAGCACCGTCGCGTCCTTGTTGACGTGCGCGCGCAGGTGCTCCGGGTCGAAGTGGTCCTTGTGCAGGTGGCTGACGTACAGGTAGTCGCAGTCGCCGAGCGCATCCCAGTCCAGCCGGCTGTTGTCGGGGAACGGGAACCACGACGCGAAGTAGGCAGGGTTCACCCACGGGTCGCAGAGAATGCTGCCCGCGGCGGTATCGATCCGGAATCCGGCGTGTCCAACGCTTGTGACCTGCACAAATGCCCCTTTTGGCGGTGACGAGTTCGCCAGCGAGTCTAGCTGGATTCCGGAGCGTCCCAGAGCGAGCGGTAGTAGTCGATGCGTTCGTCGTCCCGCGCCACCCCGTAGGCGTCCAGCAGGGCGGCCTCGTAGTTGCCGGGGTAGTTCCAGTCCAGGGACATGGTGGCGATCGCGAGGTCGGCCCACCGGTCGGCCACCCCGAGGTCCCCGATGTCGACGTGCCCGACGAACGCGCCGTCGTCGCTCATCAGGGTGTTCGGCGAGCACGCGTCACCGTGGCAGACCACGAGGCGGTCCGGATCGGGGACGTCGACGACCCAGGAGGGCCGCCCGAACGGGCAGTCCGCGACGGGCAGCGCGTCGTGCATGGCCCGCAGGCCGGCCCCGATCGCGCGGGCCGCGGTCTCGGGATCGTCGGACCACAGCGGGTCGACGGCGGAGCGGCCGGGCAGGCCCGCGGTGTGCAGCCAGCCCGGTCCCGCGCCGAGCACGCGCGGGACGGCTATGTACCGGACGGCCCAGCGCAGCCGGACGGCCTCGTCGGTCAGCAGCGGCGCGTGCTCGGCGGGATAGGTCTTCACGTACTCGGCGCCGGCGCCGATGGCGAACGTCACGCCGCCGAGTTCGTTCTCCCAGACCGCGGTGACGGGACGGCCGGCGGCGAGGGTGTCGACGACGTCGGGAACAGGTACGGGTCCGCTGGGGAAGGTCACCCACCCGACCTTTCCACGCACGGTACCGACGGTCCGCACTAGGCTGATCCCCGTGGAACCGGTATATGGCACCGTGATCAAGCTGGCGCGCACGGTGTGGCGGGCGCAGGGTCTGACCTTCACCGTGACGGGCGCGGAGAACCTGCCGGTCAGTGGCGGCGCGGTGGTGGCGATCAACCACACCAGCTACTTCGACTTCACGTTCGCCGGGCTGCCCGCCGTCATGCAGAAGCGCGGCCGCAAGGTGCGGTTCATGGCGAAGAAGGAAGTCTTCGACAACAAGTACGGCGGCTGGCTGATGCGCAAGATGCGCCACATCCCCGTCGACCGCGGCAGCGGCGCGGACTCCTACGCCGAGGCGGTCAAGCAGCTCAAGGCAGGCGAGCTTGTCGGCGTGTACCCCGAGGCCACCATCAGCCGCAGCTTCGAGATCAAGGCGTTCAAGTCGGGCGCGGCCCGCATGGCCATCGAGGCCGACGTGCCGATCGTCCCGCACATCATCTGGGGTGCCCAGCGGATCTGGACCAAGGGTCATCCGCGCAACATGCGCCGTCCCAAGGTGCCCATCTTCATCCACGTCGGTGAGCCCATCTACCCGACGCTGCCCGCCGCCGAGCTGACGGCGCTGCTGCACGCCCGCATGCAGCACCTGCTGTCGGAAGTCCAGGACCGCTACCCCGAACATCCCGCGGGCGAGTTCTGGGTGCCGCACCGGCTGGGCGGCGGCGCGCCGACGCTGGCCGAGGCCGACCAGATGGACCTCGACGAAGCCCGCGAGAAAGCGGCGCGTCGGGCGGCGCGGCAGGCGGAAGGGGCGCCGGAGTAGCGCCATGGAGCCAGTTTTCCGCGGCATCGAGATTGCCGCCAAGGCGGCCGTCGCCGCCACGGGAACCCGGATCACTTACCAAGGGCTGGAACACATTCCGGATACGGGCGGTGCGGTGATCGCGATCAACCACACCGCGTACGTCGACTTCTTGCCGGCCGGGTTGGCCGCCACGCATCGGCGGCGCCGGGTCCGCTTCATGCTCAAGGCCGAGGTGCAGCAGGTGCCGATGGGCAATTTCCTGGTCAAGCGCGCCGGGCTCATCCCCGTCGACCGCAGCTCCGGTGGCGACGCATATCCCATCGCCGTCGAGCGACTGCGCGCCGGGGAACTGGTCGGGGTGTACCCGGAGGCCACGATCAGCCGCAGTTTCGAGCTCAAGGAGTTCAAGACCGGCGTGGCGCGGATGGCGCTCGACGCGCAGGTGCCGATCATCCCGGTGATCGTCTGGGGCGTGCACCGGATGTGGACCAAGGATCACCCGAAGCGGCTGGGGCGCAAGAAGATTCCCGTCATCGTTCGGGTGGGTGCGCCGATCGAGGCGAGCGGTCCTGTCGCGCAGGTGATGGCGACGTTGCAGCAGACGATGACCGAGCAGTTGCACGCCGTCCAGGAGGAGTACCCGCACCCGCCGGGTGAATACTGGGTGCCGAGCCGATTGGGCGGCGGCGCCCCGACGCCCGAGGAGGCCGAAGTGCTGGAGAAGGCCGAGCGGGCCCGCCGGGCAGCTGGGGGCCGGTGATGCTGCCCGCACTGATTGCCACCGACGTCGACGGCACGCTGCTCGACACCCATGAGCGGGTGACGCCGCGGACGCGCGCCGCCGTGCAGGCCGCCGTCGCGAACGGCGCGAAGTTCGTGCTCGCCACCGGCCGGCCGCCACGCTGGATTCCCCCGGTGGTCGACGCCCTGGGACTGTCGCCGATGGCGGTGTGCGCCAACGGCGCGGTGCTCTACGACTCCGCGGCCGACCGGATCGTCTCGGCCCACACCCTGAGCCCGGATGCGTTGGGCGAGTTGGCCGAGATCGCCACCCGGGTGATCCCCGGCGTCGGGCTGGCGGTCGAACGGGTGGGCCGCACCGCGTTCGACGAGTCGATGCCGCAGTTCGCGAGTTCGCCCGGCTACGAGCATGCCTGGCACAACCCGGACAACACCGAGGTCTCGGTCGAGGACATGCTCAGCGTGCCGGCGGTGAAGCTGTTGATCCGCAAGGCCGGCGCGCACAGCGCCGATCTGGCCGCGGCGCTGGCGCCGCACGTCGGCGTCACGGGTGACCTGACCTATTCGACCAACAACGGGCTGATCGAGGTCGTGCCGCTGGGCATCAGCAAGGCGACGGGCGTCGCCGAGATCATCCGGCCGTTGGGCCTCACCGCCGAGGACGTCGTGACGTTCGGCGACATGCCCAACGACATCCCGATGCTGACCTGGGCCGGGCTGGGCGTGGCGATGGGCAATGCGCATCCGGAGGCCCTGGCGGCCGCCGACGAGGTCACCACGACCAACAGTGACGACGGGGTGGCCCGGGTCCTCGAACGCTGGTGGCTCTAGTCCGAGCCCGCTAGCTCTGCATCTCGATCCGGCTGAACCGCTCGAGCTGCACCGGCTCCTGCTTCGGCGGCGGCGGAAGTTCTTGTGGGACACCGTCGATGACGCGCGTCACGGTGCCGTTCTCGCGGTCGAAGTTGAGGGTGCCGTGCTGGAAGTTCTGCACGATCCACTGGGGTTCGGCGATCTCGCCGCTGGTGGGCAGCCCGAGGGCGCCGCGTTCGAAACCCAGTGCGCCCCAGGCGTCGTACAGCGCTCCGGTGAGCGGCTGGGCGCCGGTGTTCGGCGACCAGTACATGGCGCCGTGGTCGAAGGTCGCGTAGCGGGTGTGACCGTCGGCCGCGGCCTCCGGTGAGGTGGCGACACCGAGAGGGCCGGACGCCCCGCCCATCGCCTGCCACTTGTCGAAGATGGCGCCGCCGCGCAGCATGTCCATCGCGCTCAGGGCGCCGGGCGGCGCGGTGAAAGAGGCTGCGATGTCCCGCAATTCGCCCATGGCGGCATAGGCGGCGTTACCCGGGCAGTCGGTGTTGCCGACATCGCGGTGGGTGAAGATCGTCGGCAGCGTCGGCGTCGCGCCGGCGGGGAAGTGGGTGAACGAGCCGCCACCCGACGTCAGCACCACGCTGCCGAGGGGGTTGACGTGGTCCAGGCTCAGCCGCCAGCCGATGAGCCGGCCGGTCATCTTGAGCTGCAACGGCGTCGGGGGCACGGCGTCGAAGTCACCGAGCATGGCCACGCCCCAGGTGTCGACGTTGAAGCCACCGGTGTGCGAGCCCTCCACGGGTCGCGTCATGCCGCCGAACCGGCCCTCGAAGACCTGTCCGTACTTGTCGACCAGGGCGTTGTAAGCGATGTCGCACCAACCCAATTCGCGGGTGTGGTACTCGTAGATCGACCGGACGATGCCCGCGGAATCCTCGGGCGCGTAGTCGTTGCTGCCTGCGGTGTGGTGCACGATGGCCGCGCGCACGCCCGGGTCGTAGACCGGTTGTCCGCAGCGGACGCTCTCGTTGGCGCCCCACTGGGCGCGGCTGATGATGTTGGGCGGCTGGTTGGGCGCCGACACCGCGGTCGGCTGGAACTGCACGTCCGCGGGTGCCTCCGGCGGGCTGATGAGCACCGCTTTCATGCTGGGGCCCAACGGCTTTTCGACGTCGACCGGGCGGTATCCCAGGCCGGGGCCCTGCGGCCGGTCGCCGGCCGGCGGCGTGGCGGCGGCTTCGGCGGGCCGGGTCACCGCGATCTGGACGGTGTTGGTGCGGCCGACGAACACGGGTTCGGTGCCGCGCGTGGTGGCATGCGCTTCCCCGACGCCGTCGGGCGCCTCGACCTCGTACCAGGGGCCCCAGGTTCCGTCGGCCTTCTGGGCGCGCACGCGCGCCGAGGTTCCGGTGAAGTCCGACGCCGTGAGGGCGACCAGGGAGAAGGGCGTGTCCTGGTGAATTTCCCGGACGGTCTGTCCGCCGCCGACGCCGGCCAGTGGCTGCGTGTGGAGCTCGGGTGCGGACGGTTTGTCGTCGGTCAGGCCGGGGATGCCGGGGATGCCGCTGACGGCCAGCGGCACCATCACGACGGTCGCCGCCAGGGCGGACAACAGTATTGACGGTGCGGGACGACGGCGCGGCACAGCGCGAATGTTACGTATGTGTCAGGTGTTACCCGTGTTTCGACACGGATTACTGGGCTGTCAATTCTCTGCAAGACGCCGCAACGGCACCGCAGAGCCTTGTGGCTTCTGCGGTGCCGTCTCGGTTACAGGTCTTCAGTTGTGTATGACAGATGTCACGCGGGGGCCGGCAGTGCCGGTGCGGCCGCAGCGGCTGCCGCGGGGGCGGCCTGGGCGGACTTCACCGCTGACGTGATGGCCGGCACGACCATGCCCTTCAGCAGGTCGATCGCCTGCGTCGCACCCAGCTGGTTGGCCGCGCTGGTCAGGTCGCTGATCAGCCCGCCGCCACCGCTGCTCGGCGCCGCGCCGAGGCCGAGGCCGTCACCGCCACCCAGGCCGACCGACGGGTCGCCGAGGATGGGGTAGCTGCCACCGAGGCCCTGGCCCGGGCCGAGGCCCAGGCTCGCGTTGGGATCGGTCATGGGCATGCCTGCGGTGCCGAGGCCCGCCGGGCTCGCGCTGATCGACGGCGTCGTCAGACCCGTGGCGTTCAGGCCGGGAGCGGTCAACCCGGGCGTGCTCACGCTCGGGAGGGTCGCGCCCTGGGTCGTCAGACCCGCGCTGGGCAGGGCGCCCAGGCCCGGGGTCAGCGATGACGGGCTGGTGGCGCCCAGGCCGGTCGGCGGGGTCAGGCCGGGTGCGGTCGCCCCGGTCGGCGGGGTCAGGCCAGGCGCGGTCAGCCCGGTCGACGGGGTGGTGCCCAGGCCCGGGGTCAGACCGGCCGGCGGAGTGAGCCCACCCGCCGGGGTGAGGCCGGCCGGCGGGGTCAGGCCGGGGGTGGTGCCCAGGCTGGGGCTGGTACCGAGGCCGGGGGTCAGGCCGGTCTGCGGGGTCAGGCCACCGGTCAGCGGGCTGGGGGAGCTCGCGGCTCCGCCCATGAGGTTCGGCAGGTTGACGCCGAACTGGGACAGGCCCTGCGACAGCGCGGACATGACCTCGTTGGGCAGGTCGGTCACGAGCGCGGCCTGGACGAATTCCCGGTGCTGCGGTGTCGGGTTTGCCGGGGTCATCTCGGCGACCGCCACGAGTGCGATCGGACTTGCGACGGCCACGGCGGCGACTGCGCTCATGGCTGTCGAGAGCTTGCGTCGACGTCGGTTAGGCACGGAAGTCTCCTCAATCTGTGGGGTACGGCTCGAGCTGGCTTGCTGAGTCGTCGGTACTGACGCAATCGATGTTAAAGCTGTGATTAGTGGGATTAGAGTGACGATGCGGAATCGTGAGCGAATTGCGACCGGCCCGCGCACTGCCCGACCCGACCGGGTGTTTTCGGGCCGAACGGCCTCTGTCGGATACCCTGAACGCCGATGACCTCCGCTGATTCCCGGGGCGCTGCGACCCAGTCCTCCGGCCCTTATGACCTCATCGTCGTCGGCTCCGGATTCTTCGGACTGACGATTGCCGAGCGCGCGGCAACCCAACTCGACAAGCGGGTGCTGGTCGTCGAGCGCCGTCACCACCTGGGCGGCAACGCCTATTCCGAGGCCGAGCCCGAAACCGGCATCGAGGTGCACAAGTACGGCGCGCACCTGTTCCACAACTCCAATCAGCGGGTGTGGGACTACGTGCGGCAGTTCACCGACTTCACCGGCTACCAGCACCGCGTCTTTGCCATGTACGACGGCCAGGCCTACCAGTTCCCGATGGGGCTGGGTCTGGTGTCGCAGTTCTTCGGGCGCTACTTCAGCCCGGACGAGGCCCGCGCCCTGATCGCCGAGCAATCCGCCGAGATCAACACCGACGACGCGCAGAACCTCGAAGAGAAGGCCATCTCGCTGATCGGCCGGCCGCTCTACGAGGCCTTCGTCAAGGGCTACACCGCCAAGCAGTGGCAGACCGATCCCAAGGATCTGCCCGCGTCGATCATCAGCCGCCTGCCGGTGCGCTACAACTTCGACAACCGCTACTTCAACGACACCTACGAGGGTCTGCCGGTCGACGGGTACACCGCCTGGCTGGAGAACATGGCCGCCGACGAGCGCATCGACGTGGTGCTGAACACCGACTGGTTCGACGTGCGCGACCGGCTGCGGGCCGAGAACCCCGACGCGCCGGTGTTGTACACCGGCCCGCTCGACCGCTACTTCGACTACTCCGAGGGGCGGCTGGGCTGGCGCACCCTGGACTTCGAGATGGAAGTGCTGCCCATCGGGGACTTCCAGGGCACGCCCGTCATGAACTACAACGATCCCGACGTGCCCTTCACCCGCATCCACGAGTTCCGGCACTTCCACCCCGAGCGGGATTACCCGACCGACAAGACCGTCATCATGCGGGAGTACTCGCGCTTCGCCAACGACGACGATGAGCCGTACTACCCGATCAACACCGATTCGGATCGCGCGATCCTGGCGGCCTACCGCGCCAGGGCCAAGGCCGAAACCGAGGAGAACCGGGTGCTGTTCGGGGGCCGGTTGGGCACCTATCAGTACCTCGACATGCACATGGCCATCGCCAGTGCGCTGAACATGTACGACAACGTGCTGATGCCGCATCTTCGTGACGGCGTGGCACTCGCCGGTGCAGAAAGTAGCTGAAGACCATGAGCGACATCCCATCCGGCGCACTGGCGTCGGGAGAGTCCCGTGCGGTGAGCCTGCTGTCGCGGGTCATCCTGCCCCGTCCGGGTGAGCCCCTCGACGTCCGCAAGCTGTACATCGAGGAGTCGTCCACCAACGCCCGGCGCGCGCACGCCCCGACCCGCACCACCCTGGAAATCGGTGGGGAGTCCGAGGTTTCGTTCGCCACCTACTTCAACGCGTTCCCGGCCAGCTACTGGCGGCGCTGGACGATCCTGACGTCGGTGGTGCTGCGCGTCGAGCTGACCGGCAGCGCCCGTGTCGACGTCTACCGGTCGAAGGCGACCGGCGCGCGAATCACCGTGGGCGGCAGCGAGATCGCCAGTGGTGAGGACGGCCTCCCGGCGGTGGTCGAGTTCGAGATCGGCCTGGAGCCGTTCGAGGACGGCGGCTGGATCTGGTTCGACATCACCACCGACAGCGCGGTGACGGTGCACAACGCCGGGTGGTACGCCCCCGTGGAAGCGCCGGGCCGCGCGAACATCACCGTCGGTATCCCGACCTTCAACCGCCCGGCGGACGCCGTCAACGCCCTCGCGGCGCTGACGTCGGATCCGTTGGTGGACAAGGTGATCGGTGCGGTCGTCGTGTCCGATCAGGGCGCCAACAAGGTCAAGGACCACCCCGACTTCGCGGCGGCCGCGGCGCCGCTGGCCGACCGGCTGGCCATCCACAACCAGCCGAACCTCGGTGGCTCCGGCGGCTACAGCCGCGTCATGTACGAAGCGCTGAAACACACTGACTGCGAACAGATTCTGTTCATGGACGACGACATCCGCGTCGAGCCCGACTCGATCCTGCGGGCGCTGGCGTTCAACCGGTTCGCCAAGACGCCGACCCTGGTCGGCGGCCAGATGCTCAACCTGCAGGAACCCTCGCACCTGCACGTCATGGGCGAGATGGTCGATTCGGCGAACTTCATGTGGACGCACGCCATCAACGCCGAGTACGACCACAACTTCGCGAAGTACCCCCTCGCCGACGAGGAGGAGTACCGCAGCCGGATCCTGCACCGCCGCATCGACGTCGATTACAACGGCTGGTGGATGTGCATGATCCCGCGCGCGGTGGCCGAGGAACTCGGTCAGCCGCTGCCGCTGTTCATCAAGTGGGACGACGCAGACTACGGCCTGCGTGCCGGCGAGCACGGCTACCCGACGGTGACCCTGCCGGGGGCGGCGATCTGGCACATGGCGTGGAGCGACAAGGACGACGCCATCGACTGGCAGGCGTACTTCCACCTGCGCAACCGCCTCGTCGTGGCGGCGCTGCACTGGGACGGCAACATCCGTGGCCTGGTGGCGAGCCACTTCAAGGCGACCATGAAACACCTTCTGTGCCTTGAGTATTCGACGGTGGCCATCCAGAACCGGGCGATGGACGACTTCCTCGCCGGGCCGGACAACCTGTTCACCATCCTCGAGTCCGCGCTGCCCGAGGTGCGCGCCATGCGTGCCGAGTACCCGGACGCGGTGGTGCTGGAGAGCGCGACCTCGTTGCCCGCGCCGTCGGACAAGAAGTGGCGCCGCAAGGTCAAGATTCCCACCAGCTTGCCCGCCATCGCGGTCCGGCTCACCCGCGGCGTCGTGAACCAGCTCAAGCCGCACGACCCGGAACACCATGTGCGGCCGCAGATCAACGTCGCGACGCAGGATGCCCGCTGGTTCTCGCTGTGCATGGTCGACGGTGTCACCGTCACCACCGCCGACGGCCGCGGTGTCGTCTACCGCCAGCGCGACCGCGAGAAGATGTTCGAGTTGCTGCGTGAGTCGCTCAAGCGTCAGGCGCTGCTGGTCCGCAAGTTCAACCGCATGCGGAAGGTGTACCGCAACGCCCTGCCGGAGCTGACGAGCAAGGAAAAGTGGGAGACCGTGCTGCTGGC
The DNA here is from genome assembly GCF_055384815.1 of Mycobacterium toneyamaense. Taxonomy (NCBI): domain Bacteria; kingdom Bacillati; phylum Actinomycetota; class Actinomycetes; order Mycobacteriales; family Mycobacteriaceae; genus Mycobacterium; species Mycobacterium toneyamaense. Next base: position 5,784,472 of record NZ_AP040333.1, on the reverse strand, counting down.
CTCCCAGCCCGAGTCGGCTGGTGCCCGGTGAGCCTCGAAGGTATCGAGGGTGATGCCATCGCCAGTGCGCCGCGCGGCGAGGACGCCATCCTGGTCGGTGTCCAGTCCGCGCTGACCGGTCGTCCCGGCGTCCTTGCCGGCGCCCGGGCGCTGTCGTACTTCGGTGAGCACAGCCTGGGCTGGTTCGCCGTGTGCGGTCTGGGCGCGCTGCTGCAGCCGCAGCGCCGCCGGGCCTGGGTGACGGCCGGTGTCGGCACGTTCCTCGCCCATGCGGCCGCCGTCCTGATCAAGCGGGTGGTGAAGCGCGAACGCCCGCAGCACCCGGCCATCGCCGTCAACGTCGGCACCCCGAGCCGGCTGAGCTTCCCGTCGGCGCATGCGACGTCGACGACCGCCGCCGCGATCCTGATCGGCCGGGCCACGGGCCTGTCGCTGCCGTGGTTCCTGGTACCGCCGATGGCGTTGTCCCGCTTGGTTCTCGGCGTGCACTACCCCAGTGATGTGCTCACCGGTGTCGTGGTGGGAACCGTGGTCGCCGAATCAGTCGGGGCGGTTTCGGAGCGAACTGCCAAGCGCGAACCGAAGGCTGGGGTATGACCGAACAGACGCAGGAGCTGGGGCCGCCGAAGAATCTGGCCGCCGGCATCGTCAAGGCGCTGCGGCCGCGGCAATGGGTGAAGAACGTCCTGGTTCTGGCCGCACCGCTGGCGTCGCTCGGCGTCGGGGCCCACTACAGCTACAGCGAGGTTTTCAAGGCCGTCGGTGTCGCGTTCGTGGTGTTCTGTATGGCCGCGTCGTGTATCTACCTCATCAACGATGCCCGTGACGTCGAGGCCGACCGGGTCCACCCGACCAAGCAATACCGGCCCATCGCCGCCGGTGTCGTCTCGGTACAGCTGGCCTACTCGCTGGCCGTCGTGCTCGGTGTCGGCTCGCTGGCCATCTCGTGGTGGCTCACGCCCAGCCTGGCGATCGTCATGGCGGTGTATCTCGCGACGCAGCTGGCTTACTGCTTCGGTCTGAAACATCAAGCGGTGCTGGACATCTGCATCAATTCGTCGGGATTCCTGATCCGCGCCATCGCCGGTGGCGCGGCCGCCGGCATCCCGCTGTCCAAGTGGTTCCTGCTGGTGTTCGCGTTCGGCTCGCTGTTCATGTCGGCCGGAAAGCGTTACGCCGAACTGCAACTCGCCGAACGCACCGGCGCCAAGATCCGTAAGGCGCTGGAGTCCTACACCAGCAGCTACCTGCGGTTCGTCTGGACGCTGTCGGCGACGGCCGTGGTGCTCTGCTACGGCCTGTGGGCCTTCGAGGGCAACAAGGGCCCGTGGTTCGCCGTGTCGATGGTGCCGTTCACCGTCGCGATCCTGCGCTACGCCGTCGATGTCGACAGCGGAGCAGCGGGTGAACCCGAGGAGATCGTGCTGAACGACCGCGTGTTGCAGCTGCTGGGCGTCGCCCTGGTCGCCACGCTGGTCGCCGCGATTCTGCCCGGACTGGTCCGGTGATCGACTCGCCCGCTCGGCAATTGCTGCGCGGGCCGGTCTTCCCGTATGGCCGGGCCGCGCGGATCAGCCTGTGGTTGAGCGTCGCGGTGTCTGCCGCGTTGTTCGGCTGGGGCGCCTGGCAGCGCCGGTGGATCGCGGACGACGGCCTCATCGTGCTGCGTACGGTGCGAAACCTGTTGGCCGGCAACGGTCCCGTCTTCAACGTCGGTGAGCGCGTCGAGTCCAACACGTCGACGCTGTGGACCTATCTGGTCACCCTCGGGGCCTGGATCGGCGGCTCGGTGCAGCTCGAGTACGTGGTCCTGGCATTGGCGCTGACGCTGAGCGTGGCGGGCCTGGTCTTCGCGATGCTCGGCACCGGCCGGCTGTACGCCCCCGGACTGCGGGGGCGTCGCGCGCTGTTGGTGCCGGCCGGCGCCCTCGTCTACATGGCCGTGCCGCCGGCGCGTGACTTCGCGACGTCGGGCCTGGAGAACGGCCTGATCATGGCCTACCTGGGGCTGCTCTGGTGGATGATGGTGTGCTGGTCGCAGGCCTTGGCCGTGGCCCCGCCCGAGGCCCGCGAAGCCGATGCCAACGCCACCAGCGCCCGGTTCGACGGCGCCCTGGCCTGTCTGGCCGGCCTGTCGGTCCTGGTGCGGCCCGAACTCGCCCTGATCGGCGGGGTGGCCCTCGTCATGCAACTGGTCGCGGCCCGGGGCCGGCGCCGCCGCCTCGTCATCGTGGTGGCCGGCGGCCTGCTCCCGATCGCCTACGAGATCTTCCGGATGGGCTACTACGGCCTGTTGGTGCCCATCACCGCGCTGGCCAAGGACGCCACCGGCTCCAAGTGGCAGCAGGGGTTCGTCTACCTCGGCAACTTCAACCGGCCCTACCTGTTGTGGATCCCCGCGGTGCTGACCGTGGCGCTGGCGATTGTGTTGTTCGTCACTCACAGCCGGCCCTGGTGGGGCCAGACGGCCCCGCGCGGCTACAGCTCGCTGGCCCGCCGGGTTCAAAGTCCCACTGCCGTAGTGATTTTCATGGCCGGCAGCGGCCTGGTGCAGGGGCTGTACTGGCTGCGTCAGGGCGGCGACTTCATGCACGGCCGGGTGTTGCTGGTTCCGCTGTTCTGCCTGGTCATCCCGGTTGCGGTGATTCCGATCGTGCTTCCCGACGGCAAGAACATCGCCCGCGAGGTCGGCTACGCGCTGGCCGGCACGACGGCGGCCCTGTGGCTGGCGGTGGTCGGCTGGTCGCTGTGGGCGGCCAACTCGCCGGGCCTCGGATACGACGCCACCCGCGTGACCTACTCGGGAATCGTCGACGAACGGCGCTTCTATTCGCAGGCCACCGGGCATGCGCATCCGCTGACGGCCGCGGACTACCTGGACTACCCGCGCATGCGAGCGGTGCTGGCGGCCATCGACAACACCCCGGTCGGTGCGCTGCTGCTGCCGTCGGGCAACTACGACCAGTGGGACGTGGTTCCGGCCATGCCGCCGCCGGTTCCGGACCCGACGTCGCCGCCGCCGCCGAACTGGTTCGAAAAAGGTCCACACACAGTCTTTTTCACCAACCTGGGCATGATGGGCATGAACCTGCCGCTCGAGGTCCGGGTGATCGACCAGATCGGGCTGGCCAACCCGCTGGCCGCGCACACGGCACGGCTGGACGACGCGCGCATCGGTCACGACAAGGATCTGTTCCCGGACTGGGCGGTGGCCGAGGGGCCGTTCCTGCGCAAGCGCCCGTGGATTCCGACGTATCTCGACGAGGACTGGGTGGCCCAAGCAGCGGTCGCGCTGACATGCCCGGAGACCGAGACGATGCTGAGCTCGGTGCGCGCCCCGATGGGCGTTCACCGCTTCATGTCAAATCTGGTACACGCGTTCACATTTACGCGTTACCGGATCGATCGCGTGCCGTTATACGAGTTGTACAGGTGCAAGCTCGATGTGCCTCCGAGGCTGTCGACCCCTTACACTGGCTTACCGGCTACCGGTCCGTAGTTTCAGCGCATGAGCGCTGGCACGGTCTGAAGCGTAGGTAACGCCGGGGAACCATGCGGCGATAACCACTCGGGCGTGTGCGCCCGGCCTGATCGTCACCTCAACGGCAGAGGCGGTGATGAGGGTTGTCCGTACGCCGTCATAGGAAAGATTAGGGAGCGGTATGAGTTTCGTTGGGAAGATGCGGTCGATGGCCAAGGCCATGCCGCGCCGGATGGCGGTTGCGGCCGTTGCCGCGGCAGCGCTGCCCGGTCTTGTCGGGGTCGTCGGTGAAACGGCGACTGCAGGGGCTTTCTCGCGTCCCGGTCTGCCGGTTGAGTACCTGCAGGTTCCGTCCGCGGCCATGGGTCGCGACATCAAGATCCAGTTCCAGAGTGGTGGCGCGGGCTCGCCGGCCGTGTACATGCTGGACGGTCTGCGTGCGCAGGACGACTACAACGGCTGGGACATCAACACCGCCGCCTTCGAGTGGTACAACGGCTCGGGCATCTCGATGGTCATGCCCGTCGGTGGCCAGTCCAGCTTCTACAGCGACTGGTACAAGCCGGCGTGCGGCAAGTCGGGCTGCCAGACCTACAAGTGGGAGACCTTCCTGACCCAGGAGCTGCCCGCTTACCTGCAGGCCAACAAGTCGGTCAAGCCGACCGGTGGCGCTGCTGTCGGTCTGTCGATGGCCGGCTCGGCCGCGATGACCCTCGCCATCTACCACCCGCAGCAGTTCATCTACGCGGGCTCGATGTCGGGCTTCCTGAACCTGTCCGAGGGCTGGTGGCCGTTCCTGGTCAACATCTCGATGGGTGACGCCGGCGGCTACAAGGCCGACGACATGTGGGGCTCCACTGGCGACCCGAACAACGCCTGGAAGCGCAACGACCCGTTCGTGAACATCGGCACCCTGGTGGCGAACAACACCCGTCTGTGGGTCTACTGCGGCGACGGCAACCCGAGCGACCTGGGCGGCGACAACGTGCCGGCCAAGTTCCTGGAGGGCCTGACCATCCGCACCAACCGCACCTTCCAGCAGACCTACCTGGCTGCCGGTGGCACCAACGGTGTGTTCAACTTCCCCAACAGCGGCACCCACGACTGGGGCTACTGGGGCCAGCAGCTGCAGGCCATGAAGCCTGACCTGCAGCGTGTGCTGGGTGCTTCGGGACAGGCGTAACACGCTCATCCTGAGGTAAATCCTCTGGCAACAACTCGCACTGGCGGCGGCGACCTTGACGGGTCGTCGCCGCCAGTCGTTTACGGCGGCGTAGCCGAACATCACCCCATCCGCTGGCAACGTTCCCTCCCTTTGTCCGGGACAGCCGTCGAGGTGATGTGGTTCACTACAACGCGGGTTCAGGACGCTCGACGATCACGACAGGTGAGGTTGGTTATGGGGCTGCAGGCAATGTTCCGGACGATGGCCGCGACGGCGGCGGCGGTAGTGCTCGCCGGCGGCCTCCTGACGGGCACCGGAACGGCCCGCGCCGCGGGTGTCGAGACGTTGATGGTGCCCTCGGCCGCGATGGGCCGCGACATCCCGGTGACGTTCCAGGCCGGTGGCCCGCACGCGGTCTATCTGCTCGATGCCTTCAACGCCGGCCCGGATGTGAGCAACTGGGTCACCGCGGGCAACGCCATGGGCACCCTCGCCGGTAAGGGCATCTCGGTGGTCGCCCCGGCCGGCGGCGCGTTCAGCTTCTACACCAACTGGGAGCAGGACGGCAGCAAGCAGTGGGAGACGTTCCTGAGCCAGGAGCTGCCGGACTATCTGGCCGCCACCAAGGGCCTGGCCCCCAACGGCCACGGCGTCGTCGGCGCGGCCCAGGGCGGCACCGCGGCCCTGACGCTGGCCGAGTTCCACCCGGACCGGTTCCGCTTCGCGGGCTCGCTGTCGGGCTTCCTGACCCCGTCGGCGACGACGTTCAACGGCGCCATCACCGCCGGCATGCGTGAGTTCGGCGGCGTGGACACCTACGGCATGTGGGGCGCCCCGCAGCTGGGCCGCTGGAAGTGGCACGACCCGGATGTGCACGTGAGCCTGCTGAACCAGAACAACACCCGGATCTGGGTGTTCAGCCCGTCGACGGTCACCTGCAGTGACCCGGCCGCGATGATCGGTTACTGCGACCAGGCGCAGGGCAGCAACCGCGCCTTCTACGCGCATTACCGCAGCGTGGGCGGCCACAACGGGCACTTCGACTTCCCCGACGGCCCGCAGCACGACTGGGGCAGCTGGAGTGGTCAGCTCGGTGCCATGTCGGGCGAACTGGTGAGCGTCATCCGCTAGCCCAACCGGAGTGATCTTGCCGACGGAACGCGCCGGCGTGACCAGTCCGTGACGCCTGCTGACTAGATTCGGATGGCAACCGCTTGATTCAGCCCGCAGGAGACCTCACACCACATGGCCACCAACAATCGCCGCCGCCGCCATCGCATCCTCGCCATTGCCGCGGCGGGTGCGGTGGCACTGCTGGTCATCGTGGTCGCGTTCGCGATCGTGGTGTGGCTGCGTCAGCCCGGTGAGATCCCGGGGCCGACGCCGCCCTCGGCGCAGCCGCCGACGTCCGGTCCCAGCGCGAAGCCGTCCAAGCCGCGGCCGGCGTACCAGTCGGCCGACTGCCCCGATGTGCAGCTGATCTCGATCCCGGGCACCTGGGAGTCCTCACGGGCGCTCGACCCGCTGAACCCGACGCCGTCGTTCCCGATCGCGCTGCTGCTGAACGTCAGCAACCCGCTCGGCCAGCAGTTCGGTGCCGACCGGTTGGCGCAGTACACGGTGCCCTACACCGCGCAGTTCCATAACCCGCTGGCCGCGGACAATCAGATGTCGTACAACGACAGCCGCGAAGAGGGCAAGAAGAAGGCCGTCGAAGCCATCACGGACATCAACAACCGCTGCCCGCTGACGAGCTTCGTCATCATCGGCTTCTCACAGGGCGCGGTGATCGCCGGCGACATCGCCAGTGACATCGGCAACGGCCGCGGTCCCATCGACCAGGACCTCGTGCTCGGCGTGACGTTGATCGCCGACGGCCGGCGCCAGCCCAATGTCGGCAAGGACATCGGTCCGAACCCGCCGGGACAGGGCGCCGAGATCACGCTGCACGAACTGCCGCTCGGCATGCTCGGGCTGAACATGACGGGACCGCGCGTCGGCGGCTTCGGTGCGCTCAACGACCGGGTCAACGAGATCTGCGGAAAGGGCGACCTGATCTGCGCCGCGCCGACCGAGGCGTTCAACGTCGTCAACCTGCCCAGCACGCTCGCCACGCTGTCGGGCAGCGCCGCGGGACCGGTGCACGCGCTGTACAACACGCCGCAGTTCTGGACGCTCGACGGCCAGACCTCCACACAGTGGACGCTGAACTGGGCCAAGGACCTCGTCGACAACGCGCCGCACCCCAAACACGGCTGACATCACTTGTTGGCTACTGGCGAGTACAAAACCGGTGGGGCGATTTGGCCTGCGAATTCGCGTCACCTAACATTAAGAGATAGCTAAGAGCACGGTCTTATCATTGACTGGGCATCTTGGGGTGGCATATCGCTACTGCCCGGTACCATTTGCCGGGATTTGGCGTGACTGGCCGCATACGACGTAACCAGCGCGGCAGGCTGTGAACAGGAGATTTTGATGGCGTTCCACAACCCGTTCGTCAAGAACGGGAAGATCACCTTCCCGGACGGCGCCGGCATCGTGAAGCACGTCGAGCGCTGGGCGAAGGTCCGTGGGGACCGGCTCGCGTTCCGGTTCCTGGACTTCTCCACGGAGCGTGACGGCGAGGCCAAAGACCTGACCTGGTCGCAGTTCAGCGCGCGCAACAAAGCCGTGGCCGCGCGGCTGCAACAGGTGACCCAGGTGGGCGACCGCGTCGCAATCCTGTGCCCGCAGAACCTCGAATACCTCGTGGCGTTCTACGGCGTCCTGTACTCCGGCCGCATCGCCGTGCCGCTGTTCGATCCGTCGGAGCCCGGCCACGTCGGCCGCCTGCACGCCGTGCTCGACGACTGCAAGCCGTCGGCCATCCTGACCACGACCGCCGCCGCCGAAGGCGTCCGCAAGTTCTTCCGCAGCCGCCCGGCCAATGAACGTCCGCGTGTCATCGCCGTCGACGCCGTGCCGGACGAGGTCGCCGTCACCTGGATCCCATTCGACGACGTCGACGAGCACACCATCGCCTACCTGCAGTACACGTCGGGTTCGACCCGCATCCCGACGGGCGTGCAGATCACCCACCTGAACCTGGCCACCAACGTGGTGCAGGTCGTCGAGGCCCTCGAGGGCGAAGAGGGCGACCGCGGCCTGTCCTGGCTGCCGTTCTTCCACGACATGGGCCTGATCACCGCGCTGCTCGCGCCGATGATCGGCCACAGCTTCACGTTCATGACCCCGGCGGCCTTCGTGCGTCGGCCGGAGCGCTGGATCCGTGAGCTCGCCCGCAAGGAAGGCGACACCGGCGGCACCATCTCCGTGGCCCCGAACTTCGCGTTCGACCACGCCGCCGCCCGTGGCGTGCCCAAGGAGAAGATCGACCTCTCCAACGTCAAGGCCGTGCTGAACGGCAGCGAGCCGATTTCGGCGGCGACGGTGCGGCGGTTCAACGAGGCCTTCGGTCCGTTCGGCTTCCCCGCCAAGGCCATCAAGCCGTCCTACGGCCTGGCCGAGGCGACGCTGTTCGTGTCGACCACGCCGTCGGCCGACGAGCCGACCATCGTGTCGGTGGATCGCGACGCCCTCAACACCGGCACCTTCGTGGTGGTTCCGGACGACTCGCCGAAGGCTGTCGCCCAGGCCGGCGCCGGCAAGGTCGGTGTCGACGAATGGGCCGTCATCGTGGACGCCGAGACCGCCACCGAGCTGCCCGACGGCCAGATCGGCGAGATCTGGATCAGCGGCGCCAACATGGGCACCGGCTACTGGGGCAAGCCCGAGGAGACCGTCGAGACGTTCCAGAACACCCTCAAGTCGCGCACCAGCCCGTCGCACGCCGAGGGCGCGGCCGACGACGCCACCTGGGTGCGCACCGGCGACTACGGCGCCTACCACGACGGCGAGCTGTACATCACCGGCCGCGTCAAGGACCTGGTGATCATCGACGGCCGTAACCACTACCCGCAGGACCTCGAGTACTCGGCGCAGGAGGCCAGCAAGGCGTTGCGCGTCGGTTACGTCGCGGCGTTCTCGGTGCCGGCCAACCAGCTGCCCGACGAGGTCTTCGCCGACGCCCACTCGGGCCTCAAGCGCGATCCCGACGACAGCTCCGAGCAGCTGGTCATCGTCGCCGAGCGGGCCCCGGGCGCGCACAAGCTCGAACCGCAGCCGATCGTCGACGACATCCGGGCCGCCATCGCGGTCCGTCACGGCGTCACCGTGCGCGACGTGCTGCTGACCGCGGCCGGCGCCATCCCGCGCACCTCCAGCGGCAAGATCGGCCGCCGGGCCACCCGTGCGGCGTACCTGGACGGCACGCTGCGCAGCGGCAAGGTGGCCAACGCCTTCCCCGACGATCTGAACTGACCCACACCCGGCAACCCTGTCCGGCGGCGAAAGTGAACAGTGAAAATGACTGACACCGAAGACAATTCGAACGAAATCGACACTTCGCCGCAGGAGGGGCAGGTTCCCGCTCGGGCTAACGGCATGTCCGTGCCGGAGATGCGGGAGTGGCTGCGCAACTGGGTGGCCAATGCCACCGGTCAGCCGGCGGACTCCATCAACGAGTCGGTGCCGATGGTCGAGCTCGGCCTGGCGTCGCGCGACGCGGTCGCCATGGCGTCCGATATCGAGGACCTCACCGGTGTCACGCTGACCGCCACGGTGGCGTTCCGGCACCCGACCATCGAGTCGCTGGCGCAGGTCATCGTCGAGGGCGAGCCCGAGGAAGACACGGACGCCGCGAACGCCGAGGACTGGTCCCGCGACGCCGACGACGACGCGATGAACATCGCGATTGTCGGCCTGGCCACCCGCTTCCCGGGTGACATGAACACGCCCGACGAGATGTGGCGGGCGCTGGTCGAAGGCCGCGACGCCATCACCGACCTGCCCGAGGGCCGCTGGGAAGAGTTCCTGTCCGAGCCCCGGATCGCCGAGCGCGTGGCCAAGGCCCGCACCCGCGGCGGCTACCTGTCGGACATCAAGGGCTTCGACGCCGAGTTCTTCGCGCTGGCCAAGATGGAAGCCGACAACATCGATCCGCAGCAGCGGATGGCGCTCGAATTGACCTGGGAGGCACTGGAGTTCGCCCGTATCCCGGCGTCGTCGCTGCGCGGCGAGTCGGTAGGCGTGTTCGTCGGTAGCTCGACCAACGACTACAGCTTCCTGTCGGTGTCCGACCCGTCGATCACGCACCCGTACGCCATCACCGGCACCGCGAGCTCCATCATCGCCAACCGGGTGTCGTACTTCTTCGACTTCCGCGGGCCGTCGATGGCCATCGACACCGCGTGTTCGTCGTCGCTGGTCGCGATCCACGAGGGCGTCAAGGCGCTGCGCTCGGGTGAGGCCAGCGTCGTCGTCGCCGGTGGTGTCAACGCCCTGGTGACCCCGATGGTGACGGTCGGCTTCGACGAGGTCGGCGGCGTCCTGGCGCCGGACGGCCGCATCAAGTCGTTCAGCTCCGATGCCGACGGCTACGCCCGTTCCGAGGGTGGCGGCATGGTCGTGCTCAAGCGCGTCGCCGACGCCCGTCGCGACGGTGACGAGATCCTCGCGGTGATCACCGGTTCGGCCATCAACCACGACGGCCGCTCCAACGGCATGCTGGCCCCGAACCCCGACGCGCAGGAAGCGGTGCTGCGCAAGGCCTACAAGGACGCCGGCGTCGACCCGAAGACCGTCGATTACATCGAGGCGCACGGTACCGGCACCATCCTGGGTGACCCGATCGAGGCCGACGCGCTCGGCCGCGTCGTGGGCCGTGGCCGCGCCGCCGACAAGCCGGCGCTGCTGGGCGCCGTGAAATCCAATGTGGGACACCTGGAGTCGGCCGCCGGTGCGGCCAGCGTCGCGAAGATGACGCTGGCGCTGTACCACGACAAGCTGCCGCCGTCGATCAACTACGCGGGCCCCAACCCGTACATCGACTTCGACAAGGAACACCTCAAGGTCAACGCCGAGCTGTCGGACTGGCCGCGTTACAGCGGTCACGCCATCGCCGGTGTCTCCGGTTTCGGTTTCGGTGGCGCCAACGCGCACATCGTCATGCGTCAGGTGCTGCCCAGTGACCTCGTCGAGCCGGAGCCGAAAGAGGTTGTGGCCGAGGAGAAGCCGGCCTCGGATGCGGGCGCCGTCTACGTCGGTGGCGTCAAGATGGACGAGTACGGCGAGTTCGCCGATGAGCCGCTTGCGCGAAGAGATTCAGAGAGCGGCGACGACTCCTTTGATTCTCGTGGTGACGCCGAGTTCTACGGCTACGGGACCGACGACGAGCCCGAGCTCCCCGGCCTGACCGAGCGGGCGCTGGAGCTGATCGAGGCCGGCCGCGCCGAACTGGAGGCTGCCGAGCCGGTCAAGCGCATTGTCCCGCTTGCGGTTTCGGGGTTCCTGACCTCGCGCAAGAAGTCCGCCGCCGCTGAGCTGGCGGACTGGATCGACAGTGAAACGGGCCGGTCCTACTCGCTGGAGTCGATCGGCCGCTCGCTGTCCCGGCGTAACCACGGGCGTTCGCGCGCGGTGATTCTCGCCCACGACCACGACGAAGCCGTCAAGGGTCTGCGGTCGCTGGCCGAGGGCAAGCAGAGCCCACTGGTGCTCGCCGCCGACGGTCCGGTCACCAACGGCCCGGTGTGGGTGCTCGCCGGTTTCGGTGCGCAGCACCGCAAGATGGGCAAGAGCCTGTACCTGAACGATCCGATCTTCGCCGAGTGGATCAACAAGGTCGACGCGCACATCCAGGACGAGCGCGGCTACTCCGTCGTCGAACTGATCCTCGACGACGCCATCGACTACACCAACGAGACCTGCGAATACCCCATCGAGGTCGTCCAGACGGTGATCTTCGCGCTGCAGATCGCGCTCGGCGAGCTGCTGAAGGCCCACGGCGCGAAGCCCGGTGCGGTGATTGGTCAGTCGCTCGGTGAGGCGGCCGCCGCCTACTTCTCCGGTGGCCTGTCGCTGGCCGACGCCACCCGCACCATCTGCTCGCGCGCGCACCTCATGGGTGAGGGCGAGGCCATGCTGTTCGGCGAGTACATCCGCCTGATGGCGCTGGTCGAGTACTCGGCCGAGGAGATCAAGACGGTCTTCGCCGACTTCCCGGGCCTCGAGGTGTGCGTGTACGCCGCCCCGACCCAGACCGTCATCGGCGGCCCGCCGGAGCAGGTCGACGCGATCATCGCCCGCGCCGAAGCCGAGGGCAAGTTCGCCCGCAAGATGCAGACCAAGGGCGCCAGCCACACGCAGCAGATGGACCCGCTGCTCGGCGAGCTGCTGGCGGAGATCCAGGGCATCGAGCCGCGGCCACTGGAAACCGGCTACTACTCGACCGTCCACGAAGGCAGCTTCCTGCGTGCCGGCAGTGACCCGATCCACGATGTCGAGTACTGGAAGAAGGGACTGCGGCACAGCGTCTACTTCACCCACGGCATCCGCGCCGCCGTCGACAACGGGCACACCACGTTCCTCGAGCTGGCCCCGAACCCGGTGGCGCTCATGCAGGTTGGGCTCACCACCATGTCGGCCGGCCTGCACGATGGCCAGCTGATCCCGACCCTCGCCCGCAAGCAGGACGAGGTCGACTCCATGACCAATGCCATGGCTCAGCTGTTCGTGCACGGCCATGATCTGGACTTCCGGACGCTGTTCTCGCCGGCCAAGGACCCGGCCGTCGATTACGCGCCCATCCCGCCGACGCGCTTCAAGCGCAAGCCGCACTGGCTGGACGCCAACTTCACCGCCGACAGCTCGGCCATCGAGCCGGGCAGCCACGTCGCCACCCCGGACGGCCGGCACGTGTGGGAGTACGCCCCGCGCGGCGAGGTCGACGCCGCTGCACTGAGCAAGCTGGTGAAAGCCGCTGCAACACAGGTGCTTCCGGATGCCACGCTGACCGCTTACGAGCAGCGCGCCATCCCGGGCGAGGGCGCGCGCTTGGTCACCACGCTGACCCGGCACCCCGGTGGCGGCACGGTGCAGGTGCACGCCCGCATGGGCGAGTCCTTCACCCTGGTGTACGACGCCGTCGTCACCCGCGGTGGTGATGGTGCGGCGCTGCCGGTCGCCATGGGTGGTGCGGCCCTGCCGGCCGCCGTCGGCGCATCAGTGGCCGAAACCGCCGCCGCCGCACCGGAACCCGAAGACGACGCCGCCATCCTGCAGGACAACCTGACCGCGGGCGCCGGCCTGGCCGCCGGTTTCAAGAAGTGGTCGCCGGATTCCGGCGAGACCGTCGCGGACCGGTTGGGTGCCATCGTCGGCGGCGCCATGGGCTACGAGCCTGAGGACCTGCCGTGGGAGGTGCCGCTGATCGAGCTGGGTCTGGACTCGCTGATGGCGGTCCGGATCAAGAACCGCGTCGAGTACGACTTCGACCTGCCTCCGATCCAGCTGACCGCGGTGCGTGACGCCAACCTGTACGCGGTGGAGAAGCTGATCCACTACGCCATCGAGCACCGCGACGAGGTCGGCCAGCTTGCCGAGGCACAGAAGGGGCAGACGGCCGAGGAGATCGCCGCCGCGCAGGCCGAATTGATGGGTGGCGCGACGACGGTCGCCGAGCTGGAGGCCAAGCTGGCCGAGGCCGGGCACCCGCTGGCCGACAAGGACGACGACAAGCCGGCGGCGGCCGAGATCGCCACGGACTCCGCTGTCGCGCTGGAGGTTCCGCCGCCCCCGACGAACCCCGCCGGCCCGGCGGCCGTCCCGCCGCCGCCGACGAACCCGTCGGGACCGGCCGGACCGAGCCAGGCGACCGCTGCGGCGGCTGCCGCCAAGGTCCTCACGCAGGAGGCGGTCACCGAGGCGCTCGGCGCCGACGTGCCGCCGCGCGATGCGGCTGAGCGCGTCACCTTCGCGACGTGGGCGATCGTCACCGGCAAGTCACCGGGTGGCATCTTCAACGAGCTGCCGGCCGTCGACGACGCGACCGCGACCAAACTGTCCGAGCGGCTTTCCGAGCGCGCCGAGGGCATCGTGACGGTCGAGCAGGTGCGGACGGCCAAGACGATCGAAGAGCTGTCCACGATCGTGCGTGATCAGCTGGAAGACGGCGTGGTGGACGGCTTCGTCCGCACCCTGCGGGCACCGAAAGAAGGTGGGTCGCAGGTACCCCTGTTCGTCTTCCACCCGGCCGGTGGCTCGACGGTGGTCTACGAGCCGCTGTTGAAGCGCCTGCCCGAGGACATCCCGGTCTACGGCATCGAACGCGTCGAAGGCTCCATCGAGGAGCGCGCCGCCGAGTACGTGCCGAAGCTGCTGGAGATGCACAAGGGCCCGTTCGTGCTGGCCGGTTGGTCGCTGGGTGGGGCGCTGGCATACGCGTGCGCCATCGGGCTCAAGCAGGCCGGTGCCGATGTGCAGTACGTCGGGTTGATCGACTGCGTGCGACCCGGCACGCCGATCGACAAGAGCCAGGCCGGTATGCGAGCCCGCTGGGATCGCTATGCCCGCTTCGCCGAGCGCACCTTCAACGTCGAGATTCCGGAGATTCCGTACGAGGAGCTGGAGAAGCTCGACGACGAGGGCCAGGTGAAGTTCGTGCTGGACATCGTCGCGCAGAGCGGCGTGCAGATCCCGGGCGGCATCATCGAGCACCAGCGCACGTCGTATCTCGACAACCGCGCGCTGGACACCATCGACATCCAGCCGTATGACGGCCACGTCGTGCTCTACATGGCGGACCGTTACCACGACGACGCGATCGTGTTCGAACCTGCGTACGCGACCCGTCAGCCCGACGGCGGATGGGGCGAGTTCGCGCCCGATCTCGAGGTCGTGAATATCGGCGGCGAGCACATCCAGGCCATCGACGAGCCGTACATTGCCAAGGTCGGGGCGCACATGAGCCAGGCCATCAACCAGATCCAGGCCGGGAAGTAGTAGGAGAACCGTGACTGAAGTTACCGAACAGCGCAGCCCTGCCACGACGGCAGAGAAGCTCGCAGAGCTTCGCCGAAAGCTGGAGCTGGCAGCCGATCCCGGTGACGAGAAGGCCAAGGCGCGGCGCGACAAGAAGGGCATTCCGTCGGCCCGCGCCCGCATCCACGCGCTCGTCGACCCGGGCAGCTTCTTCGAGATCGGCGCGCTCGCCAAGACGCCCGGCGACCCGAACGCGCTGTACGGCGACGGTGTGGTGACCGGCCACGCCACCATCGACGGCCGTCCGGTCGCGGTGTTCAGCCATGACCAGACGGTGTTCCAGGGCTCGGTCGGCGAGATGTTCGGCCGCAAGGTCGCCAAGCTGATGGAGTGGGTGGCCATGGTCGGCTGCCCGATCATCGGCATCAACGACTCCGCGGGTGCCCGCATCCAGGACGCCGTCACCTCGCTGGCCTGGTACGCCGAGCTCGGCCGCCGCCACGAGATGCTGCGCGGCACGGTGCCGGAGATCTCGATCATCCTCGGCAAGTGCGCCGGTGGTGCGGTGTACTCGCCGATCCAGACCGACCTGTTGGTGGCCGTGCGCGATCAGGGCTACATGTTCATCACCGGCCCGGACGTCATCAAGGACGTCACCGGCGAGGACGTGACCTTCGACGAGCTCGGTGGCGCGGATGTCCAGGCGCAGCGCGGCAACATCCACAAGGTCGTCGAGGACGAGGCCGCCGCCTTCCAGTACGTCCGCGACTACCTGAGCTTCCTGCCTGCCAACACCTGGGACGACCCGCCGATCGTCAACCCGGGCCTGGAGCCGGAGCTGACGCCCAGCGACTTCGAGCTGGACAAGATCGTGCCGGACGCCGACAACGCCGGCTACGACATGATGGACATCCTGCTCCGCATGTTCGACGACGGCGACATCTTCGAGATCGCCGAACAGCGCGCTCCGGAGATGATCACCGCGTTCGCGCGGGTCGACGGCCGGCCGGTCGGCGTCATCGCCAACCAGCCGCTGTTCATGGCGGGCGCCATCGGTAACGAGGCCTCCGACAAGGCGGCCGGGTTCATCCGGTTCTGCGACTCCTTCAACCTGCCTTTGGTTTTCGTCGTCGACACCCCCGGCGCCCTGCCGGGTGTCGCCGAGGAGACCGGCGGCATCATCAAGCGCGGTGGCCGCTTCTTCAACGCCATCGTCGAGGCCGACGTGCCGAAGGTGACGTTCGTGATCCGTAAGGCCTACGGCGGTGGTTACGCCGTCATGGGCTCGAAGCAGCTGTCGGCCGACCTCAACTTCGCCTGGCCGACCGCACGCATCGCGGTGATCGGTGCCCAGGGTGCGGCGCAGCTGCTGGTGAAGCGCTTCCCCGATCCGAATGCGCCCGAGGTGCAGAAGATCAAGGCGGACTTCATCGAGGGCTACAACGCCAACATGGCGATTCCGTGGACCGCGGCAGAACGTGGCTACATCGATGCCGTGATCCAGCCGCACGAGTCCCGGCTGCTGCTGCGCAAGTCGCTGAAGTTGTTGCGCGACAAGCAGAAGCACGACCGCATCGCCCGCAAGCACGGCCTGACGCCACTCTGATCTCGCGCGAGCTGACTCAAATGTCCCCCGACACACAGTGTTTGGGGGACATTTGCGTCTGGTGGCCGATGTTTGCGATGGGGCCGTCGTGGGTAGTGCCAGACCGTCAGCGACGGTCGTCGCAGGATGACACTCTTCGTACCAAGGTGGTTGACGCATGGCATTGACGGAATCGCGTGCCGGTCAGGCTCGAAACGGCGAAGCGGTGACCGACACCGATGCCGGTGTGCTCCCCCCGGTCCCGGCCCGAACGCGCCGGGCCTTCTGGTGGCTGGAGCGGTTCGCGCCCGCGATCGGAGCTCGCTGGGCCACCGAATTGTGGTGCACGGTTCCGGACGTCGACCTGAGCACCAAGATGCCGCCCGGTCTGCCGGACAGCACGCCGTTTGAAGCGGCGTGGGACGGCCACCGCATTGCCGGGCAGTCGTGGGGTTCGGGCCCGTTGGTCTACCTGGTACACGGCTGGGGCGGGTGCCGGGCGCACATGGCGGTTTTCGTCAAACCCCTTGTCGCGGCGGGGTATCGGGTCATCGCGTTCGACCTCCCCAGCCACCACGATTCGGAGCCGGGGGCACTGGCGCCGGGCCGCACCACCATCGTCGAGTGCGCGGAAGCAGTGCGGGCCGTCATCGCTCAGCACGGGCCGGCGCACGCCGTAGTCGGTCATTCGCTGGGTGCAAAGGCGGCGGCGCTGGCCGCGGCGCGCGGTGCGCAGACGGGGCGCTTGGTGTTCCTCGCCCCGATGGGCGACTTCACCTGGTACCTGGACGCTTTCGCCGAACGCCACAACTTCGGGCCGCGGATCCGGGACCGCCTGCACCGGCGCCTGGACCGACGGCTCGGCATGCCGCTGCTGGGCACCGACATCACCGCGTCGGCCAAATACGCCGGCGACCGGCCGCTACTGCTCATCCACGATCCGGATGATCCGGACAGCCCCTACTCGTCCAGTGTCGAGATCGCAGAGGTGTGGCCTGGCGCGCGGCTCGAGACCACGAAGGGCCTGGGCCGGCTGGCCCACTACCGGATTCTGCGGCATCGCCCGGCGATCACCGCCGGCGTCGACTTCATCGGGACACCCTAGGCGCTGCCGAAATTGGCGAGCCGTGATGTTCGCGCGGCGGATGCGAATTCGACCCGCCGCGCGAACATGAGGGCCAGGTTCTCTATTGAGTTGTCAAGGTGCGCAATGCTTTGCGTGTTAGGCGGCTGTGTCGAGGTGCATGGTGCGGCGGTTGTATGCGGGGATGGGTTTTCGGTGTGGGTCGACGGCCGCGGGTGGGATGAGCCAGGGGTGTTTGTCCAGGCCCATGACGACGTCCCAGCCGTCGTGGTGGACGTTGGCGTGGCAGGCTGGGCACAGCAGGCAGCCGTTGGCTAGTGAGGTCTCACCGTGGTGGGTCCAGTGGATGATGTGGTGGGCGTGGGTGCGTCCGGGTGGGGCGCCGCATTTGATGCAGCATTCATCGCGGTGATAGAGCGCTTTGCGTAGGTGCGCCGGGAACAGGCGTTTCTCGCGCCCCATATCGAGGGGTACGTGTTCGCCGTCGACGATCATGGTGGTGACGGTGGTGTCGCAGCAGATTCGTTCCAGGGTCATGGTGCTGATCGATCCGATGAATTCCAGTGTGGCCAGGTCGGGGGCGTCGGCGGGCACGGTGATCAGCAGTTGGGTGCGCGGCGCGGACGCGGTGTCGCCGCCGCGGGCGGCGATGTCCAGCACCGCTTCCAGCGCGTCGGCCCGCCGCCTGCCCGCCGTGCGGGTGTCGGGGGTGCCGTCGGGTTCTGGCCGCGGTGCCGAGTGTTCCTCGATCGCTGCGACCAGCTTGGCGCCCACCTCCACGTCCAAGTCCGCGCGCACCTGCACCCGACCATCGGAGGTGACGCGGTGCTCGACGGTGTTGACCGACCGATCCTCGGCGGCCGGCAGGCCCCCTTCGGCGGCGGCGACCCGGTTGCCCAGCCGGCGGGCGCGTTTGTCGATGTCTGCGGGGGTGGCGCCGGAGAAGAACTGCCCCAACAGATCGGTCACCTGCGCGAACCGGGTCTCCTCGTCCACCTCACCGGGTGCGCGGGCTTGGATGTGGTTGATGCCTTTGACGATCGCATCCACATGCTCACCGGAGATCGCCCCATCGCGAGCGTGCGCAGCGAGGGTCGGCAACATTGGCAACGCGCCGCCGACACGCACCAGTCGCTGTGCCACCGACGGGGCACACCCCAACGCCATCAACACCTCCCGCGACGTCCGTCCCTGCGCGGCCGCGACCCCGCGGCGATCCAGCACCCCGGTCACCATCGCTGCCAGATGATCGATCACATTGCGCAGCTTCACCACGTACGGCAGCGCCTCCAGAATGTCGCCCGCGGGCATGTCGTCGGGGACCTGCACGCCGCGGAGGGTGTCGAGGCTGGTGGTGAGTTCCGGTGCGATTCCCATAACACACTATATCGAACATATGTTCGACTCGCAACGGTGGGTTTTCGCATTTTTGTGGTGAGGTCTCAGGACACCGGCGAGCGCGGCCGACGGTTGCCGGGCGTAGGCCGGGTGCGGGTCGGTGTATTCGGCGAGGACCTCACCGAGTAGGCCGGTGATGATGGTTGACTCGCCCGGCGGTGATGGCCAGAGCCCGTCCGAAGGCGTGGTGTACGTCGATTTTGTAGGCGGCGGAATCGCGCGTGAGGGTTGTCTGTGGAAGGGGATCTACCGTTCCGGGCACCGCCTCCGGTTTGTTACCGCGCTGATAAGAAATCCGGGGCGCACGGCCGCGGCAATGTGACGGGTGACGCACACCGGCTGCTGCGCGTCAGTCCTGACGGGCGAATCTTCGCAGGTAGAAACCACGATGCCGAAATCGCGTCTGTTTCAGGACATGACAGCCCTGTTAACGCGGTCGCACAGGCTCAGAGGGGTTCTGTGCGTTCTTTTGACAGTCGTTCGGCCGGTTCTAGCCTCATGTTTCGACGGCTCGAAAGGAGGGCTTTGTGGCCGAGTTGGCAGGAAGCCCGGCGACGTCCGGCGATGCGTTGTTGCGACTGTCCAAGTACTTTCACCGCGGCGAGATCTCCGGGGACCAGCGCACGATCCACAAGGTCGGCGGGCGCTCGGCGGACGACTTCTATCGCGACCGCTGGGCCCACGACAAGGTGGTGCGCTCCACGCATGGCGTCAACTGCACCGGTTCGTGCTCGTGGAAGATCTACGTCAAGGACGGCGTGATCACCTGGGAGTCGCAACAAACCGACTACCCGTCGATCGGCGCCGACAAGCCCGAATACGAGCCGCGCGGCTGCCCTCGTGGCGCGTCCTTCTCCTGGTACACGTATTCGCCTGCGCGCGTGCGTTATCCGTACGTCCGGGGTCTCCTGCTCGACTACTACCGCGAAGCCAAGGAACGGTTGCAGGACCCGGTGCTGGCCTGGGCCGACGTCGTCGAGGACCCGGTGAAGGCCAAGGCCTACAAGTCGGCGCGCGGCCGCGGCGGCTTCGTCCGCGCCGAGTGGTGGGAGGCCGCCGAGATCGCCGCGGCCGCCCACGTCTACACCGTCAAGACCTACGGCCCGGACCGTGTCGCGGGCTTCTCACCGATCCCCGCCATGTCGATGGTGAGTCATGCCGTTGGGGCACGGTTCATTTCGCTCATGGGCGGGTCGATGCTGTCGTTCTACGACTGGTACGCCGACCTGCCGGTGGCATCGCCGCAGGTGTTCGGTGACCAGACCGACGTCCCCGAATCCGCCGACTGGTTCGACGCCGGCTATCTGATCATGTGGGGCTCGAACGTCCCCGTCACGCGCACGCCCGACGCGCACTACATGACCGAGGCGCGCTACCGCGGCCAGAAAGTCGTTGTGGTGTCGCCGGATTACGCCGACAACACCAAGTTCGCCGACGAATGGCTGCCGGCCCACCCGGGTACCGACGCCGCGCTCGCGATGTCGATGGGCCACGTCATCCTCAAGGAGTTCTTCGTCGAGAAGAACACCCCGTACTTCACCGACTACGTCAAGAAGTACACCGACCTGCCGTTCCTGGTCGCTCTGACCGAGCGCGACGGCCGGTTGGTGCCCGGAAAGTTCCTCACCGCAGCGGATCTCGGCGGCGAACACGCGGACACGGAAGCCGCGGTCTCCAAGCCGGTACTGCTCGACGCCGACGGCGCCCCGGTGGTGCCGAACGGGTCCCTGGGCCATCGCTTCACCGCCTCCGGTGAAGGAAAATGGAACCTGGACCTGCAGGGGGTCGACCCCCTCCTCACGCTGCACGGTGGCGCCAATGATGTCGCTACCGTTGCACTCCCTCGGTTCGATACCGACCAGCCCGGCGTCCTGGAGCGCGGCGTCCCGACCAGAATCGTTGCGGGACAGCGTGTCACCACGGTCTTCGACCTCATGCTTGCCCAGTACGGCGTGGCCCGTGACGGTCTGCCGGGCACTTGGCCCACCGGCTACGACGACGCCACCGAGCCGTACACCCCGGCGTGGCAGCAGGCCATCACCGGCGTGCCGGCGCAGGCCGCGGAGCGTATCGCGCGCGAATTCGCCGACAACGCAGAGCGTTCCAAAGGCCGCTCGATGATCCTCATGGGTGCCGGCACGAATCACTGGTTCCATTCGGATCAGATCTACCGCTCGTTCCTGTCTCTTGTGATGCTCACCGGCTGTCAGGGCGTCAACGGCGGCGGCTGGGCACACTACGTCGGCCAGGAGAAGTGTCGTCCGGTAACAGGCTGGGGGACACTGGCATTCGGGCTGGACTGGCAGCGGGCACCGCGCCAGATGCAGGGCACCGTTTTCTGGTACCTGGCCACCGACCAGTGGCGCTACGACAGGTTCACCACCGAGCCGATGACCTCACCGCTCGCCACCGGCATGCTGGCGGGCCGCACCGCGGCGGACAACATCGCTCTCGCGAGCCGGCTGGGGTGGATGCCGAGTTACCCGACGTTCAACCGTAATCCGCTGGATCTGGCCGACGAAGCCGAGCGTCAGGGCAAGGACGCTGCACAGCATGTACTGGACGGCCTGAAGTCCGGGCACCTGCAGTTCGCCTGCGAGGACCCGGATGCTCCGGAGAATTTCCCGCGCTGCCTGACGGTGTGGCGGTCGAACCTGCTGGGCTCGTCGGCGAAAGGCAACGAGTACTTCCTCAAGCACCTGCTGGGCGCCGACAACAACGTGGCGGCCAGCGATGAGGACGGCGTACATCCGCAGGATGTGCGCTGGCGCGACGAGGCACCGGCAGGGAAGCTGGATCTGCTGCTGTCCTTGGACTTCCGCAACACCAGCACGACGCTGTACTCGGACATCGTGCTCCCGGCCGCGACGTGGTACGAGAAGCACGACCTCTCGAGTACCGACATGCATCCTTTCGTCCACGCCTTCTCGCCGGCCATCTCGCCGCCGTGGGAAACCAAGACCGACTTCGACGCCTTTCACCGGATCGCCCGCGGCTTCTCCTGGCTCGCCGAGAAGCACCTGGGTAAGCGCAAGGACATCGTCGCGATGCCGCTGGCCCACGACAGCTCCGACGCCACCGCCCAGCCCGGCGGAAAGGTTCTGGACTGGAAAGCCGGCGAATGCGAACCGATTCCGGGAAAGACCATGCCGCGCCTGGTGACGGTGGAACGCGACTACCCGGCGCTGGCCGACAAGATGGCCGCGCTCGGCCCCCTCGTCGAAACGCTGGGTCTGACGGTCAAGGGCGTCACCACCCACCCCGATGCCGAAGTCGAGTACCTGGCCGGCGTCAACGGAGTGTCCGATCGTGGCGTCGCGGCGGGACGGCCGTCGCTGGCCAAGGACACGCACGCGGCCGAAGCCATCCTCGCGCTGTCCGGCACCACCAACGGCCGCCTGGCGGTGGAGGGCTTTGAGGCCCTGCAGCGTCGGACGGGAACCGAACTCGTCGACCTGGCCGCCGAGAACGAAGGCAAGCGAATCACCTTCGCGGACACCCAGTCCCGGCCCATGCCGGTCAACACCTCGCCGGAGTGGTCGGGGTCCGAAACCGGTGGCCGGCGCTATTCACCTTTCACCATCAACACCGAGCGGCTCAAGCCGTGGCACACCCTCACCGGGCGCCAGCACTTCTATCTCGACCACGACTGGATGGACGAGATGGGGGAGCAGTTGCCGACGTTCCGCCCGCCGTTGGACATGACCGCATTGTTCGACGAGCCGGCCGTCGGTGACACCAGTGGTGGCATCACCGTCCGCTACCTGACACCGCACTCCAAGTGGTCCATCCACTCGGCGTACCAGGACAACCTGTACATGCTCACGCTTTCCCGTGGTGGACAGGCGATCTGGATGTCGGATGTCGACGCCGCCAAGATCGGGGTGAAGGACAACGACTGGATCGAGTGCACCAACCGCAACGGTGTGGTGAACGCGCGCGCGATCGTCAGCCACCGGATGCCCGAGGGCCTGGTCTTCATGTACCACGCCCAGGACAAGGCGGTCGACGTGCCGCGTACCGAGAAGACCGGCAAGCGCGGCGGTATTCACAACGCCCTGACCCGCATCATGATCAAGCCCACGCACTTGATCGGCGGCTATGCCCAGCAGTCCTTCGCACTGAACTACCACGGCCCCACGGGTAATCAGCGCGACGAGGTGACGACGATCCGTCGCCGTTCGCAAGAAGTGGAGTACTGACCTATGAGAGTCATGGCGCAACTTGCGATGGTGATGAACCTCGACAAGTGCATCGGCTGTCACACCTGCAGCGTCACCTGCAAGCAGGCGTGGACCAACCGCAGCGGTGTCGAGTACGTCTGGTTCAACAATGTGGAAACCCGCCCCGGGCAGGGCTATCCGCGCCAGTACCAGGACCAGGAGCGCTGGAAGGGCGGGTGGACGCTCAACAAGCGCGGCAAGCTCACGCTCAGATCGGGCTCGCGGTTCAAGCGGCTGCTGAACATCTTCGCCAATCCGGACCTGCCCACGGTCAGCGACTACTATGACCCGTGGACGTACGACTACGACAACCTGCTGTCGTCGCCATTGATGGACACGACGCCCGTGGCCCGGCCCAAGTCGCTGATCACCGGGCAGGACACCAAGGTCACCTGGGGCGCCAACTGGGACGACGATCTCGGCGGCGGACCCGAGCAGGTGGGCCGGGATCCGTTGCTGGCCAAGGTCGAAGAGGTCAGCCAGAAGGTCAAGCTCGAATTCGAGCAGACGTTCATGTTCTACCTGCCGCGGATCTGCGAGCACTGCCTGAACCCGGCCTGTGCCGCGGCGTGCCCGTCGGGCGCCATCTACAAGCGTGCCGAGGACGGCATCGTCCTGGTGGATCAGGACAAGTGCCGCGGCTGGCGCCAGTGCGTCACCGGCTGCCCGTACAAGAAGATCTACTTCAACCACAAGACCGGCAAGGCCGAGAAGTGCACCTTCTGTTACCCCCGTGTCGAGGTGGGTATCCCGACGGTCTGCTCCGAGACGTGCGTCGGCCGGCTGCGGTACATCGGTGTGATGCTCTACGACGCCGACAAGGTGCTGGAAGCGGCGTCGGTCACCGATGAAAAGGACCTGTATCCGTCGCAGCTCGGGGTGTTCCTCAACCCGCACGACCCGCGCGTGGTCGCCGAGGCCGAGCGAGCCGGCATCTCGCCCGAATGGATTGAGGCTGCGCAGAATTCACCGGTCTACCGGCTGATCGTCGATTACCAGGTGGCGCTGCCGTTGCACCCGGAATACCGCACCATGCCGATGGTCTGGTACGTCCCTCCGCTGTCGCCGGTGGTGGACATCCTCAAGGAAACCGGCCACGACGGCGAGAACAAGAACAACCTGTTCGGCGCCATCGACACGCTGCGGATCCCGATCGAGTACCTCGCCGAGCTGTTCACCGCGGGGGAGGTCGGGCCCGTCCGGGCGGCCTTACAGCGACTGGCCGCCATGCGCGCCTACATGCGGTCGGCGAACCTCGGCGAGGAGTTCGACGAGACCATTCCCGAGTCGGTGCGACTCACCGGCGAGGAGATCGAGTCGATGTACCGGCTGCTGGCCATCGCCAAATACCAAGACCGATACGTCATTCCGAGCGGTGCGGGTTCCGACGCGCACCGACTCGACGCGATCGCCACCGGCTGCAGCCTCGACGGTGACGGTGGTCCGGGAATGTCGGCCTTCGACGCGATGGCTGACAAGTTCCACCTCGTCGACACCAACAGTGCTGTGCCGAAGGACGATCCGACGCGGGTCAACCTGCTCAACTGGGACGGCCGCAGTCCCGACGGACTGGTGCCGAGCCGATGAAGCTCCTGTCCCTGGGGCGCCGGACGGCGACCGGTCCGGACCTGTCCGAGCACCAGCAACGGCTGGTGTGGCGCATCACGGCGCTGTTGCTCGACTACCCGACCGCCGAAACATGCGCCCTCACCGACGAACTGGCTGCTGCCGCAGGTGAACTGCCGGAGCCGATCCGCACTCACGTGACCGACTTCCTGTGGTACTTCTGCGAGACCAACGCCACCGAGCGCGCCACCCGGTACGTCGAGACGTTCGACATGCGCCGACGGACGAGCCTGCACCTGACGTATTACGCCTACGGCGACACCCGCAAGAGAGGGATGGCGCTGCTGCGGTTCAAGCACGCCTATCGGCAGGCGGACATCACCATCGGCGACGAAGAGCTGCCCGACTACCTGCCGCTGGTGCTCGAATTCGCCGCCACCGTCGACCAGGCGCGCGGCGAACGACTCCTGGCCGAGCACGTGCCGGTTCTCGAGCTGTTGCGGCTGTCGTTGCAGGACAGCGGTTCTCCATATGCCGCTCTGCTGGCCGCGGTCCTGGCGACCCTGCCGCCGATCAACACCGCCGATCGCCGGCGCATCACTGAACTCGCCGCCGACGGCCCGCCAGAGGAGGACGTCGGCCTGGATCCGTTCGGCATGGATCCGATGATGATGGAT
Organism: Mycobacterium toneyamaense; assembly: GCF_055384815.1. Lineage (NCBI taxonomy): Bacteria > Bacillati > Actinomycetota > Actinomycetes > Mycobacteriales > Mycobacteriaceae > Mycobacterium > Mycobacterium toneyamaense. Next base: position 5,759,432 of record NZ_AP040333.1, on the reverse strand, counting down.
CCCGCCATGACTGGAGGCAGACGATGACCAACCTCTTGTGGATGACGTTGCCGTACATCGCCTTCACGTCGTTCGTGTTGGGGCACATCTGGCGCTACCGGACCGACCAATTCGGCTGGACCACAAGGTCATCGCAGATCTACGAGAGCCGACTGCTGCGGCTCGGCAGCCCACTGTTCCACTTCGGCATCCTCGGCGTGCTGGGCGGACACGTAGTCGGCCTGCTCATCCCGGAATCGTGGACTTCGGCGATCGGCATTTCCGAACACACCTATCACCTGATGGCGATCGGGATGGGTGCGCCGGCGGGGTTCGCGGTGATCGCCGGCGCCGCCATCCTGTTGTACCGCCGTACGAAGGTGCCCGCCGTACGCGCTGCCACCACCGTCAGTGACAAGCTCATGTACCTGCTGCTGGTCGGCGCACTGGTCACCGGCATGGTCAACACCCTGGGCAACGTGGTGTCGGCATACAACTACCGGGAGACCGTATCCCCTTGGCTACGGAGTCTTTTCACTCCGCACCCGACGCCCGAATTGATGTCGACAGCGCCCCTGTCCTTCCAGGTGCACGTGCTCATCGTCCTGACGCTTTTCGGTATCTGGCCCTACACGCGGCTGGTGCACATGTTCAGCGCCCCGGTCGGGTACCTGGTGCGGCCGTACGTCGTCTACCGCAGCCGGGACCCGCAGCGCGCCAGCAACAGTCGGTACGCGAAGGCCTGGGTGACGCCGCAGGCGCCGCCTCCTCGCAGTCGCTGGGTCTAGATCCTGCTGCTGTGCCGAACGTCAAGAGCGAGAAATCGCCGAATCTTGGTCATCTACTTCACGTTCGGCGTTTGAGACGCCTCACACGATGACCCGCCTGCGGGTGAGTGAATTGTCACCGCCGGGTCATCGCTCGGAGCCTCGGGGAAACATGAAAATTCTATGTTTGCAACATGTTTCGATCTCGAACCATTACTGACTGGGACCCCGAAGACATCGTTGCCTGGGAGGCCGGTAACAAGAATGTCGCCCGGCGGAACCTGATCTGGTCGGTGATCGCGGAGCACATCGGGCTCTCGGTCTGGACCATGTGGTCGGTCATGGTGTTGTTCATGCCGCAGTCCGTGTACGGCTTCACCGCCGGGGACAAGTTCCTGCTGGCCGCCACCGCGACTCTCGTGGGTGGCTGCCTGCGCATCCCGTACACGATGGCGACCGCGACCTTCGGTGGCCGCAACTGGACCGTCTTCTCCGCGCTCGTGCTCTTCGTTCCGACGCTGGGCAGCATGTGGCTGCTGGCGCATCCGGGGCTTCCGTTGTGGCCGTATCTCGTGTGTGCGGCACTCGCCGGCCTCGGTGGTGGCAACTTCGCGTCGTCGATGACCAACATCAACGCGTTCTACCCGCAGCGACTCAAGGGCTGGGCGCTCGGAATCAACGCCGGCGGAGGCAATCTCGGTGTGCCGGCCATTCAGGTGGTGGGCCTGCTGGTGATCGCCGTGGCGGGTAACCGCGCACCCCACTGGGTGTGCGCGATCTACCTTGTCCTGTTGGCTGTCGCCGCGATCGGTGCCGCTTTGTTCATGAACAACCTTGCACAGCACCGAATCGACTCCGGGGCGATGCGTGCCATCCTGACCGAGCCGGACACCTGGAGCATCGCTTTCCTGTACATCGGGACGTTCGGCTCGTTCATCGGCTTCTCGTTCGCCTTCAGCCAGGTCCTGCAGATCAACTTCGTCGCGGGTGGCCAGAGTGCCGCGCAGGCGGCGCTGCACGCGGCTCAGATCGCGTTCGTGGGTCCGCTGCTCGGTTCGGTGGCCCGGGTCTACGGCGGGAAGCTCGCCGACCGCATCGGCGGTGCTCGCGTGACCGTGGCAGCCTTCGCCGGCATGATCGTGTTTGGCGCACTGCTGATTTCGGTGTCGACCTACCACGACCACACTGGCGGTGCCGTCGACGCGGCCACCCTGACCGGCTTCATCGTCGGCTTCGTCGCGCTGTTCATCCTGTCGGGTATCGGCAACGGTTCGGTGTACAAGATGATCCCGTCGATCTTCGAGGCCCGCAGCCACTCGGTGGTGGGCAGCAAGATCGACCGGCAGAACTGGTCCCGCGGGATGTCCGGCGCCCTCATCGGCTTCGCCGGTGCCATCGGCGCGCTGGGAGGCGTGGGCATCAACCTGGCGTTGCGGCAGTCCTACCTGTCCAGTGGTTCTGCCACCGCGGCGTTCTGGGTGTTCGTCACCTTCTACATCGCCGCCCTGACGCTGACCTGGACGCGCTACATCCGGACCCCGCTGCCTGTGATCGAACCCGCCCAGCCGGCCGAAGCGGTCGGCGTGGCCTGAGTCGGCCGTCCGGTCAGTTGCTGTGCGGGTCGGCCGAGTTGAGAACGGCCACCGCATGGTCGTACTCACCGCGCACTTCGGCATAACGTAAGAACTTGACGTTCTCGACCTGAATCTCATCGGCAGCCGGCTGGTTCTCGAGGATCGCGACGACTTCGCTCACGAACTGCTCGAGCGGCATGGCCCACTCGCTGTCGCGCTGCCCGGGCACCAGGTCGGTCCGCACCGCGGGCGGCTGGAGTTCCTTGAATTCCACCGAGGAACCGGCGAATTGCAGCCGCAGCGTCTCGGTCAGCAGGTGGATGGCAGCTTTGGAGGCGTTGTAGCTCGGAGTCACCTTCAGCGGAGTGAATCCCAGGCCTGACGACACGGTGATGACAGTGGCAGCGGGTTGGGTCTGCAGATGTTCGATGAATGCGGCGATGAGCCGGATCGTGCCCAGCACGTTGGTGTTGATGGTCGTTTCTGCCGCAGCCAGGAAGCTCTCCGGTGCGTGCCAGTCTTCGATCTTCATCACCCCGGCCATGGTGATCACCACGTTCACATCGGGATGCTCGGCCAGCACCTGAGTGGCCACGGCTTGGATGCTGTCGGGGTCCGCGGTGTCGATACGGACCGCATCGATCCCGGGATGTTCGGCGGTGATCTGGCGGAGCAGCTGTTCGCGGCGGCCGCCGATGATGACGTTGTTTCCTTTGTCCCGCAGGGCGATTGCCAACGCGAGCCCGATGCCGCTCGTGGCACCCGGGATGAAAATGGTGTTGCCGGAAATCTTCATGGCTCCAAGCCTGCTCGCGCACCGACCATTTGTCACATGCATATCTATGATATTCGCTATGCTCACGACGCATACCGAGCGGGCAGACTTGAATCTGCTGACACCATTGGTCGCACTGCTCGAGGAACGGCAGGTATCGCGCGCTGCGTCCCGAATCGGGCTCAGCCAACCTGCCATGAGCCGCGCCCTGCAGCGGCTGCGCAGACTGCTCGATGACCCGCTGCTCGTTCGCGATCCGGACGGATTCCGGCTGTCGGCCCGTGCCGAGGACATTCACCGCCAGCTCACCACGCTGATACCGCTGCTCGAAACCCTCCTGGCGCCAGCGGAGTTCGATCCCGGCGCGTCAACGCAGCCGGTCCACATCGCCGGGAGTGACTACGCTGTCCACACCTACGGCCCTGCCATCGCACGCTTGATCCGATCGCAGTCACCTGGCACGACAATACGTTTCCGCAGCTGGCGCCCCGACGGGATCGAGGATCAGATCCGCCGTGGCGCGGTCGATCTGGGGCTCTACGGGGGCCACACGCCGGACGATCTGAACGCCACTCAGCTCGTCACCGAGCACTTCAAGTGCGTTGTATCCGAAGGGCATCCGCTGGCGGCGCGAGGCGCGATAACCCTTGAGGAGTATCTCGAGTTCGGCCACGTGGTCGTGGACGTGGCGGATGGGGTGCAGCCCGATATCGATTACCGCATCGCGGAGCTGGGCAGGGTCCGCCGGGCGGTGGTCACGGTGCCGTATCACACCGCGACGCTTCCGATGCTTCATGGAACCGATTTGGTGGCAACACTTCCCGGTCGATTTGTCGACGCTTGGATCGCCGGCTCTGAACTACGCCTGCTGCCCGCGCCGGCCGAGATCGCGACGATGCCCTACCGGATGATCTGGCATCCTGCGTTCGAACTCGATCGTCGCCACCAGTGGCTGCGGGAGTGCGTGCGCAGTGCCGTCACCGACCACGAGTGAGTTCAGTGTTCCCGGCGGTGTGGCGCTATTCCTATTCACCGCTCGCAGCAGCCAGTCCGGCGCGTCGGGCCTCCCGGCGCTTCGACGTACTCAGGTTTCCGGCCGCGCGCGGATCTGAAATACCCAGCGCAGCAAGACGTTCGGATTCAGATACGCCACCCCAGATGCCGTACGGCTCGCCGGACAGCAGTGCAAAGGCGGCGCACGGGGCCTTCACCGGACATTGGCGACAAATCTCTTTGGCGCGTTGTTCGCGTTGTCTACGCGCCCGGCCCCGTTCGTTGTCGGGGTGAAAGAAGACGCTGGAATCCATTGAGCGGCAACGGGCAGACTCCTGCCATTCCCATTCGTCGGCCACCGGCCGGATCGCCGGTGCGGGCAGTGGCAACGCGGTTCGCTTCCCGATCATGTTCTACCTCCTGCTTCCTACTCGGTTGTTGGTCATGCGGTGACCCGTTGGCCTTTACCGACGACCGTCACCCCGCCGTCGGAGATGACGAAGCCGCGTGCCCTGTCATGCTCCTTGTCGACGCCGACCTGGGCGCCGGCCGGAATCACGACGTTCTTGTCGACAATGGCGTTGCGGACCAAGGCATGTGCGCCGATCACGGTGTTGTCCAGGATCACCGAGCGGTCCACCGTGGCGTGCTCCTCGACGCGAACACCAGGTGACAGGACCGATTCTCGGACCAGCGCGCCGGAGATGATCACGCCGTTGGAGATGACGCTGTTGACGGCGCGGCCGACCCGGTCGCCATCATCGTGGACGAACTTCGCCGGTGGGTGGGGCGGAATGTGCGTCAGGATCGGCCACGCGCTGTTGTACAAGTCGAAAGCCGGGACCACGGCGCACAGGTCCATGTGGGAGTCGTAGTAGGAGTCCAACGTTCCGACGTCGCGCCAGTAACCGCTGTTCTCGGCATGGGTGCCCGGGACCTGGTTGCTCTGAAAGTCGTAGACCTGGGCGCGGCCCTGTTCGACCATCATCGGCATGATGTCGCCACCCATGTCGTGCTTGCTGAACTCGTCGGCGGCGTCGGCATGTAGCGCATCGATGAGTACCTCGGTCGAGAAGACATAGTTGCCCATCGAGACGAACGATTCGTCGGGGGCGTCGGGTAGGCCCGGCGGGTCGCTGGGTTTCTCCAGGAACGCCTCGACCTGCCGTCCGTCGCCCGCGGTTTTGATCACGCCGAAGGCACTCGCCTCGCCACGCGGCACCCGGATTCCGGCGACGGTGGCGCCGGCGCCACCGTCGAGGTGCTGCTTGATCATCTGCCGCGGGTCCATGCGGTACACGTGATCGGCGCCGAAAACCGCAACGAGATCGGGCTTTTCGTCGTGAATGAGGTTCAGTGACTGGTGGATGGCGTTGGCCGAACCCGTGTACCACTGCGGGCCCAGACGCTGTTGGGCGGGTACGGGAGTCACGTAGTTGCCGAGCAGGCTGCTCATTCGCCACGTCGTGGTGATGTGGCGATCGAGGCTGTGGCTCTTGTACTGCGTGAGGACGGCGATCCGCAGTACGCCGGCGTTGACCAGATTCGAGAGCGCGAAGTCGACGAGTCGGTACAGTCCGGCGAACGGCACCGCGGGCTTGGCTCGGTCGAGTGTCAGTGGGGACAGCCGTTTGCCTTCGCCTCCGGCCAGGACCAGACCGAGGATTTTCGGATCGGCCATGTGCATTCTCCTTCTGGGCAGCGGGCGACGGCTGGTGAACTCATGGATTGGCGAAAGTTGTTGCGTTGGCGGCAGATATCACGCCTGCTCCACGGTCACGCCGGCGGCGGAAAGCTCGGAGAGTTGCCGGCTGTCGACGCCGGTGTCGGTGATCAGCAGCTGGATGTCTTCCAGCCGGCCGTACTGGGCGCCGCTGACGGCCCCGAACTTGCTGTGGTCGGCGAGCAGGATGCGGCGGTGTGCGCACGCGAGCATGCGTCGTTTCACGGCGGCTTCAGACGGGGCGGGGGTGGTGAGCCCGCGGTCGATGCTGATGCCGTTGGCGCCCAGGAAGGCGACGTCGACGTTGATCTCGGCGAGCGCGCGGGCCGCCCAATCGTCCACCTCGGCAAAGGTCTTCGACCGGACCCGGCCGCCCAATGTGTAGACCGTCAGCAGTGGCCGGTTGAGCAGGGTCAGTGCCTGCGTCAACGAGTTGGTGTACACGGTGAGTTCGCGGTCGCCGGGAAACTGCTCGACCAGCTGCGCGGTGGTGGACCCGGCGTCGATCAGAACCGATCCACGTTCCGGAAGATGTGCGAGCGCGGCCTTGGCGATGCGGGCCTTCTCGGCGAGGAACTCGGTCCGGGTCTCGACGGCAGGTTCGTAGGGGAGGTAGTCGACGCGTACCGCGCCACCGTGCACCCGCCGCAACAGGCCCTGGCGCTCCAGCAGGATGAGGTCCTTGCGGATGGTCTCGCCCGTCACGCCGAGCTCCAACGCCGTCCGGGCGGCGTCGATTCGACCATCGCGGCGAAGCATCTCGAGTAGCTGCTGTTTGCGCTGGTCGGCGTAGAGAGCGCCCGCAGCATCGCGGGAGGCGGGTCCTGTGGATGCCACGACACCTCCCTCGATCTGTGATCTGCAACACTTGGATTTGATTGCTAATGATTGTGTTTTATTGGGAATCTGTCAAGGGCGCCTCGGCGCGCCATCAGACGGGCATACCCACAAACGCCGAATGGCCAGTCATCACAGCTTTCCGACGAAAGCGTGTGACAACTGGCCATCCGGCGCAGTGAGCTAGGGCTTGATCCGCATCTTCCCCGGTGACCACAGCCCGCTGTGGACCGCGGTGCCCAGGTCCAGCTCGGCCGTCGTCGCGTCGACGACGGTCGTGAACTGACGCAGCGAGCCCCAGTCCCGGCCCCAGTCGTCGGACAGGTACGTCGACATCACGTGGGCCTTCAGCAGGACGTCGGTGATGCCCAGCAGGCCGCCGTTGATGCCGTCCTGCCAGGTGTCGGTGTCCTGCTTCTTGGCGGTGTAGTCCGGTGTGATGCGGAACTTCGGCACCTCGGTCACGCCGTTGCGCACCAGCATCGGCTGCTGGCACGGGAACGCCAGGCCGACAGCCCAGTCCATCAGCACCGGCTGGGTCTTGCCGATGAACTGCTCGACGGTCTTGAGCTCGGGCACGCGCGGCGGGGTGACGGCGATCCAGTCGCCCTCGTTGAGCGAAAGGTTCACCGCCACAACGCGGACGTAGGTGGCGTCGGCCGGAATCTCGCGACGGTCGAAGCGCAGGTTGCGCCACGACGGGGTGGGGCCGATGTCGTAGGGTGCGACGCGTCCGCCGGCGACGGGGTGCCCGTCGGGGCCGGTGCGGCCGTACTCCAGCTCGACGGTCTGCCCCTCGGTGCGGCCCTTGAGCGAGCTGTAGCCGGTGATGGTGCCGGCGGCCGTGACGACCACGAGCGGATGCGCGGCGTCGGCGGCCGGCAAGCCGTACCAGGCCGACGTCAGCTTGGCCTGCGAGTGCGGTCCCGTGATGTACGTGCCGGCGACCGGCACCCGCGCGGGGTCCAAGCCGTAGGGCAGCGGCACCGTCGAACCGTTGATACCCGGTGTCTTGAGCTTCGTCGCGGCGTCCCAGTCCGCGTCAGTGCCCGGCATCGGGAAGTCCTGCCGAATCGCCTCGGCGACAATACGATCCGGCACGCCATTGGGGGTGAAGCCGACGGGGCCCACGCCGCCCAGCGCGCCGAGCGGCCCGTACTCACCGGGCTGCGGCGTCAGGAAACCGGCGTTCGAATCCGGCTCGACCAGCACGTTGTCGGCCAGCCCGCAGCCGCCCTTCAGCGCGCGCAGATTGCTCGCCAGGTTCGAGTACGTCGGGTACTCGCGCACCGCGCCGATCGCCATCGATGCCACGCACACCACCACCATGAACGCGGCGGCCAGGGGAATCGGGGCCGCCGTGACCAGTCGGGTGAGGCGGCCTTCGGGACGGTCGCTGTTGAAGTGCAGCCAGAACGCCCACACCGCGGTGATCACGAACAGCGCCAAAAAGATTGTGCTGAGCTTGATTCCGCCGACAGCGACCATGTCGTTGTTGAACGGCACGCCGTAACTGGACACGTACCACCAGCCGTTGGTGGTGGCCGAAACCAGCGCCAGCAGGAACAGCACCGCCGAGGTGACGGCCATGCGGTTACGCGCCGACTTCAGTACCGACCGCGACACCAGCACGGTGGCCACCGCGGCCATCGCGGCGCCCACGGCCGCGAACAGGCCGAAGTGGTGCACCCACTTGGTGGGGGTGAACATCAGGCAGAACATGGTGGCGAAGATGATGCCCATCAGGCGCCACACCGGTCCGCGGGCGATACCGGGAACCCGCTTGCGCCGCAGGATCATGAACATCGATGTGAACAGGCTCAGCGCGGTCAACAGGAAGCCGAAGCGCCGGGTCATCGAGCCGTCGACCGTCGGCAGGAACAGGTAGTAGTACCGCAGGTTCTCGGTGTACCAGGCCTGGCTCGGGCCGATCGCGGTGCGAATCCTGGTGGCCTCCAACACGCCTGCCGCGGTCTGGTTGACGAACACCACGGTGAGGACGACGAAACCGGCGGCCAGCAGTGGGAGCACCAGCGGCCAGGTGCCGACCTCGCGGCGCCGCTTCACCAGGATGCGCAGAATCGGTCGGCCACCGGCGAGCAGCGCCGCCACGGCGATCAGGCCGGTCGGCTGGATCCCGAGGGTGAACGCCGCACTGATGATGGCGAGCGCCGCCGGGGTCAGCCGGCTGGTGCCGATGGCACGTTCGATCAGGACGTAGGTGATCAGGGCGCCGGTGGCGATCTGGCCTTCGGGGCGCAGGCCGTTGTCGAACGGCATCCACGCGGCCATCAGGACCAGGCCCGCGGCCCACATGGCGGCCTTGCTGCCCACGACTGCGGGTCCGAGGCGGGGGAGCACCTCGCGGGACAGCAACAGCCAGCAGATCAGCGCACAGATCAAGTCCGGCAGGCGGATCCAGATGCTGGCGTCGCTGACGTGCGTCATCAGGGCCAGCACGTTGTAGTACCAGCCGAACGGATCCTCGGGGCTACCGAACCAGCGGAAGTAGTTGATCATGTACTGCGCATGCGGCGCGACGCGCGCCATGCCCAGGATGTAGCCGTCGTCAGATGACCCGGCGCCCAGCACATGCCACAGCAGGAACCCGCCGATCACGACGCCGTCGACGATGTTGAAGGTCCGCCAGCGGCTCGGGATGAGGCGCTGCATGCGACGGCCGTCGAGGCGGTCCAGCCGCCAAAGTGCCAGCAGCGCAACGATGGTCGCCGCGATGCCGCCGAACATGGCGGTGTACTTGATGATGGTCGGCCGGTTGATGAACCGGGTGTCGATGGTGGCGGACACCGAAAGTCCCTGCGGAGCAGCGCCCTTGAGGTCGGTGAAGATGCCGACGACGGTGGGCCGCAGGTTCGGGTCGGCGAACCCGGTGCGCAGTTCCTTGCCGTCGGTGCCGGTCAGCCCGACGAACGTCGCGAAGGTGCCGTTCTTGTCGGAGATGATCTCGATGCGCGAACAACCGGGATTACCAATGGCTTTCAGCCGCGGCACGCTGGCGATCACCACGTTGCGGTCGGTGATGTCGACGCGGCTGCTGGACACGTTGACCAGCAGGCCGTTCAGTGCGGCCTGCTTGCCGTCCTTGGGTACCGTGCCGAACACCAGCCCGCCCGAGGGCGGCAGCGTCTGCAGCACGTCGCAGGGGATGGTCGCCGTCATCGTCACCGGCGTCTGCGAGATCAGCGGCGCCGTCACGTTGCCGAACTGGCCCTGCTGCGGCCAGTTCAGCTGCGCTGTCGTCTGTACCACCGGCAGCAGCGGCGTCAGTGCCGACAGCACGAAGCCGATCAGGCCCGCGACGATGGCCACCCACCGGGTGACCTTGACTTGCTGTGCGTTCATTCCCGTCCCGGTCATCGGAAGACCCTGATCGGGCTTCATGGCAGGGCCCTGATCGGGCCGCGGCGGCTCCAGCCGTTGACGGTCATGGTGCCTTGGTCAATCGCTGCGGGCGGCGCCACTGACGGCGGCACCACCGGGTCGTACCGTTCGATGGAGCCCCAATCTCGGTACCAGTCATTGCGCAGGTAGGTGGGGATGGTCGACGTGCGCAACAGCGCCTGGATGAACAGGAACGGGCCACCCTTCTGCGCGGACTGCCACATGTTCGACGACACCACGACCTGCTTGGTGTTGGGCAGGATGCGGTACTGCGGCAGCTCCGCGACACCGAGATGCTCGGAGAACGGGCGCTGGCACGGGAAGTTCGCGGCGGTGGCGATGTCCATGAGGATCGGCGTCTGCGAACCCAGGAACTGCTGCGCGGTCTGCAGCGTCGGGACCCGCGGCGGCGTGAACCCGAACCACTGGTCCTCCGACAGGTTCGGATCGTCGGCCACGATGCGGGCGACGTTGGCCTCCGGCGGTGCCCACGCGAGCGGGAATCGCAGGTTGCGCCAAGCATATTGGGCGAAGGTGTCGATGGGCTGCACCTCGGCGAGGGCCTGGTAGCTGCCGTCCGGCCGGTGCACGCCCCACTGGAGCTTGAGCGACTGGCCGTAGTGGAACTCGTGCTCTTCGTCGTAGTACCAGATGGCACCGGCCGCGGCGACGGTCACGAGCGGCCGGTCCGCACTGCGCGGCGGCAGTTGGTACCAGGCGGAGGTGGCCTTGGCGGCGACGCCGTTCTCCTTGAAGCTGCCCATCACCGGGGTGCGGGCGGGGTCCAGGCCGAACGGCAGGAACACGTTGGAGCCGTTGACACCCGTCGGGCCGTAGCCGCCACCGGTGCCGGCCGCGAAGGCGACGCCGACGTTGGGCTTGTTGGGCGACCCGTCGGAGTTCACGGTGCCGGGGTTCGCGACCACCGGATGCGGCGGTGCGAGCGAGTCGCTGATCCCGTTCGGCGTGAAGCCGACGGGGTTCTCGCCGCCCAGCGGTCCGTACTTGCCCCACGTCTGGCCGGGCACCGGCTGCAGCGTGCCGGCATTGGTGTCGGCTTCGACCAGCACGTCGTTGGCCATCGCGCAGCTCTTGTCGGACAACCCGAGCGCATCCAGGTTGGCCCGCGCGGTCGTGTACTGCGGGTAGCGCTGCACGAAGCCCTTGGCCATCGAGCCGACCTCGAGCACGACCATGATCACCGCGACGATCAGCAGCGGCGTCGACGCCAGCGCCCGGTTGCGGCGGGTCTCCGCGACCTCGGTGTGCCCGGCGTAGTCGATGCGGAAGTGCAGCCAGCCCGCAAGCAGGGCGGAGATGATCGCCAGCACCAGGAACATCGAGGTGACGGGGTGGCCGGCCAGCACGGGCTGCCGGTCGAACCACGGCACGCCGTAGTTGCCGACGTAGAACCAGCCGTTGATCCCGGACGTCGCCCAGGCCAGCACGAACAGCAGTGCCGTCACGTACAGCGCCAGGTTCCGCCGGCTGTGCAGCCCGACCGTCGCGAACGCGAAGGCGATGATCGCCCCGAACGCACCGGAGAGGCCCGCGAACGCACCGAACTGCACGGCCCACTTGGTCGGGGTGAAGTGCAGGAGCAGCAGGCCGAGCATGGTGCTGCCGAGCAGGCGCCACACCGGACCGCTGGCCAGGCCGGGGACCCGGCCTTTGCGCAGCAGGAGGGCGAGGGTGGCGAACAGGCACAGCAGCAGGATCAGCACGGAGAAGCGGCGGGTCATGGAGCTGTCGACGCTGTCTTCGACCGTGAGGAAGTAGTAGCGCAGGAATTCCTGGTACCAGGAGATGGTCGGGCCGACGGTGTACTTGATGCGCGCCGACTCGGCCACGGTCGCCAGGGTCTGGTTCCGGAAGATCACCGTCAGGATCAGCGACGCCGAGGCGGCCAGCGTCGCGATCGGGGCCAGCAGGCCCGTCCCGGCCCGGCGGCTGCGGACCGTGCGGACCAGCGCGCGGGCGCCGACGAGCAGCGGGGCCAGCGCGATCAGGCCCTGCGGCGCCGTCGTCGCGGTGAACGCCGCCACGATGATCGCGACCGCCGCGGGCGCCAGGCGCCGGGTGGCGATGGCGTACTCGATGAGAACCCAGGTCGCGATGACACCGAAGGCGATCAGCGGCTCGGGGCGCAGGCCGTTGTTGAACGGGTACCAGGCCGCCAGGAAGACAGCCGCCGCGGTCCAGATCGCGATTGCGTTCGACGACACCCCGCGGGCGCCGGGGCCGAGCCGCGGCAGCACCCAGCGAGACAGCAGCGTCCAGGTCGCGATGCCGGCCAGCAGTGCGGGCAGCCGCATCCACACGCCGGCGGTGCTGATGCTCGCCATATGGGCGAGCACCGACTGGTACCAGTCGAACGGCGCCTCGGAGGTGCCGAAGTAGCGGTAGTAGTTGGCGACATAGCCGGCCTGGCTGGAGACCCGCGCGATGGTCAGGTTGTAGCCGTCGTCGGAGGAGATGGCGCCGATCAGGTGCCAGCCTCCGAGGCCGGCGAACACCGCGATGTCCGCGAGCCAGTGCCAGCGGCTGACCTTCCAGAAGCGCTGCCAGCCGTCGTGCACACGGCGGCCGTCCAGGCGGTCCAGCAGTGCCAGCGCGGCGATCGAGACCAGCGTCAGCAGCACACCGAGCGCCATGGCGGCCGACTTCACGAACGTCGGGACCACGATGAACCGGGTGTCGACGTCGACGCGCGCGGACAAGCCGGGCTGTGCGGGCACCTTGAGGCCGGTGAAGATGCCGGCCACCTGGGGCTTCTTCTCCACACTGCCGGTGCCGGCGGCTCCCGGCAGGCCGATGAAGTCGGCGCCGACGCCGCCGTTGGTCGCCCAGAGATGCAGGTTGCTGCACTTCCCGGCGGCGATGTCGGACCGCTTGGCGACCGCGGCGACGGTGTCCCGGAAAGCGACGACGACGTCCGCGGCGTTGGCGCGCACGAACAGGCCGTTGCGGCTGGCGTCGATGCCGTCCGGTGGGATCGTCGAGAACACCAGACCACCGGCCGCCGGCACGGTGGCGATGGCCGAGCACGGGATGGAGACATCCAGCGCCAGCGGCGCACCCGACACCAGCGGGGCGGTGAGATCGGAGACGTTTCCGCTGGCACCGGGGGCCTGGGGCCACAAGATGGTCGCGGTCGTCTGCTTGACGGGCAGCAGTGGGGTCAGCGCGCAGAGCAGCAGACCGGCAAGGCCCGCGATGATCGCGACGAGACGGGCAGTCCTGGCAGGCACGAGGCTCAAGACTAGGCGACAGTTATATGTGGCCTGGGCCACTGACGGGGAATGTCGAGCTAGTTGGCCGGAATGTGACCCTCAATAGAGCTTGCTGCCCTGGGCAGACAGCCGGACGGCGTACTTGTCGTGCGCCACTTCCGGGTGCGCACGATCGCGACAAATATGTCGGCGGCGAGACTGACGGCACGGCGATTTCTGGGCCGGTTCACCGCCACCTGGTCAGGAATGGCGTGCTCGCTCCCGGGACAGCTCAAACATGTGGCAGCAGAGCCGACACGCCCGGCGGCCATCCGGCGGCCACTGACTACGAGTGCCGCAGCGGCGCCGGGGCCCACAGCCCGCTGCGCGTGGCCTTCCCGAGGTCGATCTGGGCCGGCTGCGCGTCGGGGTAGTACTGCGTGAACTGCTGCAGCGAGCCCCAGTCCCGGAACCAGTCGTCCTTCAGATACGTCGGCACCGGGGTGGCCTTGAACAGCAGCTCGGTGATGCCGAGCGGCCCGCCGCCGAGGTAGTCCATGACGGGCGAGTTGGCCTCGGCGCCGAAGCGGTCCGGCAGGATGCGCCACTTGGGCACCTCGGTGACGCCGTTGTTGTGACCGAACGGCCGCTGGCACGGGAACGCCAGGCCGACGAGCCAGTCCAGCATCACCGGGTCCTTCGAGCCGACGACGTCCTGCAACGTGCGCAGCTTCGGGATGCGCGGCGGGGTCAGGGCGATCCAGTGCTGCGGCGCGAGGTCGTCGTCGGTGGCGACGATGCGGATCAGGGTGGCGTCGGCCGGGATGGCGGCCATCGGGGCGCGCAGATTGCGCCAGGCGGGTGCGGCACCGACATCGGCGAAGCCGACCGCGCCGGCGATCTTGCCGGCCGCGGCCTGGGCGTCGGTGGCGTACTCGACGCGTACCTCGCCCTGATTGAAACGGCCCGCAGCGGCGACGACGAGCAGCGGTCCGGCCTGATCGCGCGGCGGCAGTTTGTACCAGCCCGAGCGCATCCGCGCCGGGATCTGTACGCCGGGGCGCCAACTGCCGAGCACCGGGGTGGTGGCCGGATCGAGGTTGTAGGGCAGCCGGGCCTTTGAACCGTTCACTCCGGCCGCAAAGGTGGTGCCGCCTTCGGTACCCGGTTCCGCACCGCTGACGGGGCCGCCGTCGTTGTCGGCGAAGTTGGTGCCGCCGGGCGGTTCCATGACCGGGTCCGCGGAGACGTCGGCGGGAATTCCGTTGGGGGTGAAGCCTTCTGCGCTACCCGCGCCGAGGGCGTCGCCGACCGTCCCGGACTGCGGCACGAGCTTGCCGGCGTTGGTGTCCTGTTCGACCATGACGTCGTCGGCCAGGCCGCAGGTCTTACCGGTCAGCGCCTGCAGGTTCGAACGACCCACTGACCAGGCCGGCCACTGTTGCGTCATGCCGAGGGTCAGTGACAGCACCTCGAAGAACACCACGATCCACGACGCAATTGCCAAGGGCGCCTGGGGAATCCGGCGACTGACCGGCCGCTCGGGATCGTGGTCGTAGAAGTGCAGCCACGCTGCCCACAGGAGCGTAAGGAACGACAGCCCGAACAGGAACGTGGTGAAGCCGAAGTGCCACTCGGGGAACTGATTCGACCACGGCACACCGAAGTTCGAGACGTACCACCAGCCGTTCACCGTGGCGAACGACAGGGCCATGACGAACAGGACCGTCGCGGCGAACATCGCCCGGTTGCGGCGTGAGCGCATGGCCACGGTGCTGACCGCGATGGCGGCCAGCGCGCCCAGCGAACCGGCCAGCCCGGCGAACACGCCGAAGTGGTGCGTCCACTTGGTGGGCGTGAACATCATCGCCAGGAACGAGATGATCGTGATGCCGACGATGCGGCGGGCCGGCCCGGCGGCGGTGCCCGGAATTCGCCCCTTGCGCAACGACATTGCGAGCGACACTGCCAACGCCAGCAGCAGCGTCAGCACCGCGAACCGGCGGGCCACCGAGCCGTCGGGGCTGGTGGTGAACAGGCGCTCGTAGCGGATGTGCTCGTCGAACCAGCTCAGCGCGGGGCCGACGGTGGTCTTGAAGGAGCTGGCGTCGAGCTCGGCGGCCAGCGTCTGGTCGCGGAAGATCAGGATCGCCGTCACTGTGCCCGCGGCGAGGATCGGTGCCAGCAGAGCCAGATAACCGAAGCGCGAAGTATGCCGCGCCACAATCGTTTTCAGCGGGCCGACGGCGACCAGCAGGGCGCCGATCGCGGCGATACCCGTCGGGCCGGAGAACAACGTCAGGGCACCGATGATGATGGCGATGGCCACCGGCAGCAGCCGGCTGGTCGCGACGCCGCGTTCCACCGAGCACCAGGTCAGGAGGATGCCGAGCGCGATGATGGGCTCCGGCCGGATGCCGTTGTTGAGCGGCAGCCAGAACGCCAGGAACATGCCGGCGGCCGTCCAGGCGGCGGCGCGGCTGTTCTTGACCGCGTGGCCGAGCCGGGGGAGCACCTCGCGGCTGATCACCCACCAGCACGCCAGGGCCATCAGGAGCGTGGGCAGGCGCATCCAGATGCTCGATGTGGAGACGTGCGCCCACAGCGCCAGCAGGTCGTAGTACCAGCCGAACGGCGCTTCGGGGGTGCCGAACCAGCGGTAGTAGTTGGCCATGTAGCCGGCGTGCTCGGAGACCCGGGCCATGGTGAGGATGTAGCCGTCGTCCGAGGTGTTGGCGCCGACGAAGTGCCACCACACCAACGTCGTGATCACGACGCCGTCCAGCGGTTTCACCGACCACCAGCGCGATGGCAGGAAGCGTTTGTGCGGGACGCCGTCGGCGCGGTCCAGCACGTGCAGGGCGCTGAGTGCGACGACGGTCAGCACCACGCCGAAGATCATCGCCAGCATCTTCAGCAGGGTCGGGGCCGTGCTGTAGCGCGAGTCGATGGTCGCCGAGAACGTCAGCCCCGGCGGCGCCGCACCGGACAGGTCGGTGAAGACGCCGACGATCTGCGGGCGGAAGTCGTAGCCGGTGAGCTCACCGCGCAGTGGCTTGCCGGGGTTCTTGTCCTTCGGTCCCTGCACGAGGCCGACGATCTCGCCGGTGACCTTGTCGGCATGTGCGGTGAATCGCAGTTCCTTGCACGCGGGGCTGAGCACCTGGGTCAGCGGTGCGCTGACGACCGGGGTGTTGCGGACGATCACCAGCAGGTCGCCGCCGACGCGCTCGATCAGCAGGCCACGGTCGACGGCCTTGGGTGCCTGCTTGGGCACGGTGGACAGCAGTGTGGTGGCCGGGCCAGTGAGGCCGGCCGCCGCCGAACACGGGATGGTGATGTCGAGGTCGGTGGCCACGTAGCCGATCAGCGGCGCGTCGACGCTCTTGAGCACGCCCGCCTGCGGCCAATTCAGCTGCGCCGTGGTCTGGGTGACCGGCAGCAGCGGCGTCGCCATCGCCAGGAACGCGCCGAGCAGTCCGGCCACGATCGCGATCCACCGCGCTGTGCGGTGATTGCGCTCTACCTCAGGTTCCCCGGCCACGGGCCTAGATGTTAGTGGCCGCTACGGATGGCCAGCACAAACGGGCCGATATCGGTGACCTGCCAGTGCTTGCTGTCGAACAGCCGCTCGTCGAGCGCCACCTGGTAGCGCCGCACGTTGGGCTGGTTGGGGTAGACGTCCTCGGCCAGGCGCAGCGTGTAGGTGCCGGTGCCGCCATGGCGCATCAGGAACACCGTCGGCGCCGGCCACGGCAGCGTGTCGAGCGCCTTGGCGAAGGCGTCGGGGTCGGTCATGGTCGCCCAGCTCTCGATGGCGCCTGAGCGCTCCTTGAACTGCGCCAGCGGGTTCGCGTAGTGCGACGTCAGGCCCTGGAACCCGTAGTAGGGGTAATAGGACAGGAAGCTGTAGTCGGCGGTCATCACGACGGTCTCGTTGCGGGGCTTGCCCGTCGCGGCGGTGATCTTGCGGTCGATCTCCTGGTAGTACCGCTCGGAGCCCGGGGGACGACGGTCGGCGCGCTGGCCGGAGCCGTCGGTGTCGGTGTAGGCGACGGCGATGTCGGCCCGCAGGATGTCCGGGATCGCCTGACTGAACGACACCGCGCCGATGGCGCCGATGACGGCGGCCACCGCGATGATCCGGTTGGTGGTCGGCTGCGCGTACCGGTTGGCCAGCGCGCGGGCAGCTTCCAGGAAGCCGAAGGTGCCGGCCGCGACGAGCAGCACCAGCAGGGTGGGCTGCAGCCGGAACGACAGCAGCGTGGTGCGGGCCAGGGTGGCCAGCATCGACAGCAGCGACCACGCGTACACCGACACGACCGCCATGCCCAGCGCGGCAGCGCGTGTCGAGCTGCGGCCCTTGACCACCAGCCACAGCGTGCCGACGAGGCACATGACGCCCAGCAGGGTGGCGTCGAGCATCGGGAAGGTCAGCTGCGCGCCGGCCATCGGCAGGTAGTGCAGAGCGGTGGATTTGTCCGCGGGGTGGTGGAGCGTTGCCAAAAGATACGGTGCCCAGTGAATCGCCGCGATGGCGCCGGAGATGACGGCGATGACGGCCAGCCGGATCAGCGGCTGGAGTTGGCGCCGGGATACGGCGAGCAACAGCGCCATGAGTGCAAACGTGAGGGCGAGGTAGCCGAGAAACAGTGTGTAGAACAACGCGGCCGCGCCGAGGAAGATCCCGGTACCGATGATTGCGGCCCAGCCCCGACCGCTGGCCTTGAGTCCCGACCAGGCCAGCACGACGACCGGCGGTATGAGCACCACGACGACGGCCGAGTAGGGCTCGGTGGAGGAGTACGCCAGCGTGACGGCCGCGGTGGCCGTCGTCACCGCCAGGGCGTACTCGAAGCGAATCATGGCCGTCCACAACACGAATGCGGCCACGATCGCCGCGGTGATCGTGACGATCGCCCACGGCTTGAACATCTCCCACGCCGGCGTGCCGGTCAGCGCGGCCGCCCGGCCGCCGAGCCAGAACCAGCCCGACGGGTAGTACGGCGGCAGACCCAGGTACGTCATGTCGTGCGGCACAGCGGTATCCGTGAGCCGCGTCAGGTATTCGGTGCGGAACTGCTGGTCGACCGAGATGCCGAACAGGTACAGCTTCGTCGCGCCCAACGGCATGCCGAGGGTGACGACCGAGAACGCCGCCAGGAGCGACGTGGCCGCGACCTTGGCGCTCTTGCGCCAGCCGCGACGCCACGCCCACCCCGCGAGCAGTAGCCCGACGAGCACGGCGCACTGGCCGGCGGTGGTCAGGGCATGCAACTGGTTCGACGAGTTGAACGCCGGCCATTGCACGCGCGCAATCGCTTGCAGCGCAATGACCGCGATGATCACCGCCAGTGCCATGGCGGCCAGCATCTGGCCGCTCACCCTGGCGCTTGCGGCCAGCGCGCTGCGCATCAGAGCGGAAGTTTGCGGAAGATCGACCGGGGGATATGCCGGATGACGGCCATCAGGTAGCGCACCGGATTGGGCGCCCAGATGAGCTCCTTGCCCTTGGCGGCGGCAGCGACGGCCTGGTTGGCGACGTCTTCCTTGTCGACCGTGAACGGCGCCTCCTTGGCGCCGGTGGCCTTCCAGTGCTCCAGCGTCGTGGTGGTGCGCACCTGGCCGGGGCGGATGACCAGAACGCGAACCCCGAACTCCCGCAACGCCTCTCCGAGGCCCAGGTAGAAGCCGTCGAGGCCGGCCTTGGTGGAGCCGTACACGAAGTTGGAACGGCGGACCCGTTCGCCGGCGACCGACGACATGGCGATGATCTGCCCGAAACCCTGTGCCTTCATCTTGTCGCCGACCAGCACGCCGACGGAAACCGCTGCGGTGTAGTTGATCTGGGCGGTCAGGACGGCCTTGGACTGGTTCTGCCACAGTTCCTCGGCGTCGCCCAGGACACCGAACGCGACGATCGCGACGTCGACATCGCCCTGCTCCCAAGCGGATTCGATGACGGCCGGGTGCGATTTGGTGTCCAGCGCGTCGAAGTCGAGGTAAACAACCTCCTTGGCGCCGGCTGCCTCGATCTGGGCGATGGCCGCGTCGCGCTTGGGGGCGTTCGGCAGGTCGGCGAGGATCACGCGGGCCTTGGCGTTCTTGAGGTAGCGCTCGACGATGGCCAGGCCGATCTCCGAGGTACCGCCGAACAGCAGAATGGTCTGCGGGTTGCCGGTTGCGTCAATCACTGAGTCTCCTAGAGAAGTTCGAGGCGGCGGGCCATGTCGGAGGCGAACACGCCGTTCGGGTCGGCTTTGCGGCGGGTGGCGATCCACTCGTCGATCCGCGGGTACATCTTGTGGAAGCTCTCGGCGCTGACGCGGGAGTCCTTGGCGGTGTACACCCGACCGCCGAATTCCATTGCGCGCTTGTCGAGTTCGTTGAGGAACTCGTTGACGCCCGGCCGGTTCGGGAAGTCGAGGGCGACGTTCCAGCCCTGCATCGGGAAGCTCAGCGGCGCCTTGTTGCCCGGGCCGAACAGCTTGAAGACGTTCAGCGCCGAGTACTGCTTCTGCGTGTGCATCCAGCGGATGATGCCCTTGAACTCTTCGAGCGCATCGGGCGGAACCAGGAACTGGTGCTGCGCGAAACCCGCTGGGCCATAGGCATATTGCCAGCCCGAGGTGATGTCGAGCATGTGGTAGAACTGCGTCAGGTTGACGATCTTGCCCTGGTAGTTGCCGCTCATGCGGTAGAACGCCTCGCCGATCATGGACAGCGAGAGCTTGTTCATGAAGCTGACCGGGAACAGGTTCGGAATCGCCGGCAGTTGGGGCGCGGTGAACTTCAGCGGATCCTTGGCCAGCTTGGCCGGCAGCTGATCGACCTTGGCCAGGCTGCCGCGGCTCACCGCGGCACGGCCGAGCTTGGGCTCCGGGCTGATGAGGTCGAACCACGCGCTCGAGTACGTGTAGTTGTCCTCGCTGCCGTCCTGGTGCACGGCGACGGTCTCTTCGAGATCGTGCGTCGCGATGCCGTCGGCGATGAAGTAGGCGCTCTCGGTGCGCGTCATCTTGATGCGCGCCCGGATCACGATGCCCGTCAGTCCGTTGCCGGCGACGGTGGCCCAGAACAG
Organism: Mycobacterium toneyamaense; assembly: GCF_055384815.1. Taxonomy (NCBI): domain Bacteria; kingdom Bacillati; phylum Actinomycetota; class Actinomycetes; order Mycobacteriales; family Mycobacteriaceae; genus Mycobacterium; species Mycobacterium toneyamaense. The sequence continues at coordinate 5,739,089 of NZ_AP040333.1, read as the reverse complement.
CTCACTGTCCGGTCCGTCGGGCGTGATGGTGTGCACCTCACCGTCGGCCATCAGCAGGTCCAGCGACAGCACGTGGTTGCCGAAGCTGCCCGCGCTGTGGTGGTTCTTGCCGTGGATGTCGGAGGCGATCGCGCCGCCGACCGTGACCTGCCGGGTGCCCGGCAGCACCGGAACCCACAGCCCGAACGGCAGCGCGGCCTTCATCAGCTGGTCGAGGCTGACCCCGGCGTCGACGTCGGCGATGGCGGTCTCGGAGCTGATCGAATGGATCCGGTTGAGCGCCGTCATGTCGACGACGATGCCGCCGCCGTTGCACGCCTGGTCACCGTAGGACCGGCCGAGACCGCGGCCGAGGATGCCTCGCCGCAGGTGGGCGGGGCTGGAAGAGTTTGCGTCCGCCACCCGCTTGACCGCCTCGGCGATCACTGACACATCGGGTGTGGACAGCACGTTTGCCACGGACGGTGCCGTGCGGCCGAACCCGGTGAGGGCGCGGCGCGTCAGGGGCAGCGTGGCGTCAGGCTGGGTAGACATAACGGTCAAAGGGTACCGGCCAACCTCACTTCAGCCGGAAAATCACGGTTCGCTGCACCACGAAGTTGATGACGGTGGCCGTGCCCTGGGCAATGACAAAGGCCACAGGTCGTCGCCACGACTCGCCGGCGAATTGCAGATAGAACAGCTGATTGATGCCGACCTGCAGACCGAAGGTGACTGCGTACAAGATCACAACCGCGATGAAGCGCGCCCGGCTCGGTTCGGCCTGGAAGGTCCAGCGCCGGTTGATCAGATAGGCCGTCGTCGTGCCGGCGATGAAGCTGAGCGTCTTCGCGATGAGTGTGGCCCGCGCGTCCGGCATGCCGTTGGCCACGAAAACGAAGCTGAGCAGTACGTACAGCCCGTAATCGACGATCGCGGACAGGCCGCCCGTCACGATGAACCGCCACGCCTGCGTCACCAGGCCCAGCGACGCCTCGACGGCTTTCTCGGCGCTGTGTTCTGTATGGTGTTCGGCGGGGATGTCCACTGGCTCGGCCACCCGGGCAGCTTACGTGCACCATGGACACGTGACCGATTTGCTTCAGGCATGGCACACCCTGCTGGCGCGGCATTCGTCGTCGCCTCGCGTCGACGACGTCGGGGCGTCGCTGCTCGGCCGGTGGGCCGAGCCGCACCGCAGTTACCACGACCTCAGCCACCTGCGCGGCATCCTGTCCGGAGTGGACGCCCTGGAGGAGTTCGCCGACGATCCCGACGCGGTCCGCCTGGCGGCCTGGTACCACGACGCGGTGTACGCGGGGCAGTCCGACGACGAGGAGAACAGCGCCCTGCTGGCGGAGTCCGACCTCACCGATCTGGGGGTGGACCCGGCATTCGTGGCGGAGGTGGGCCGCCTGGTGCGGGTGACCATCGCCCACGATCCCGCAGCCGACGATCACAACGGCCAGGTGCTGTCCGACGCCGACCTGGCGGTGCTGGCCGTGCCGCCGGCCGACTACCAACACAACACCGCGCGGGTGCGGGCCGAGTACGGCCATGTCAGCGACGCGGATTTCGGTCTGTGGCGCGGCCGGATGATCGCGGCGATGCTCGCCGGGCCGTCGCTGTACCGCACCGATGAGGGGCGGCGGCTGTGGGAGGACGCGGCACGGACGAATCTGAAGGCGGAGCTGGCGGCGCTCAGCGGCTGACGGCCTTCAGCACGTCGTGCAACGCGTCGAGCGCCGCGTTGAAGTCGTGATCGGCGGGAGTGCCGAAACTCACCACCACGCCGTCCTGGGGCGGAGTGTCCGCCGCGTCGGGATGCCGCAGCAGCGCCAGCCCGGACAACGCGATGCCGGCGTCGGCTGCGCGCCGCATGACCTCATGTTCTGTGCCGTCGGGCAGTCGGATCAGGGCGTGCAGTCCGGCGGACAGGCCACTGATCTCGACATCCAGACCCGACAGCCTTGCCGCGAGCGCGTCGCGCCGGCGCCGGTAGCTGTTGCGCATGCGGCGAATGTGCTTGTCGTACTGGCCGGATTCGATGAAGTCGGCCATGGTCAGCTGGTCGATGGCGTTGACGTAGAACTGCTGCCCGCCCGCCGCCGCCAGGACAGGGTCGATCAGGTTGTCGGGCAACACCATCCAGCCCAGCCGCAGCACCGGCGCCAGGCTCTTGCTGGCCGAGCCCAGGTAGGCCACCCGATCGGGATCCAGGCCCTGCATCGAGCCTACCGGTTGCCGGTCGTAACGGAACTCGCCGTCGTAGTCATCTTCCAGGACATAGCTTTTCGTGTGGATGGCCCAATCGAGGGCGCGGGTGCGCCGGGTGGGATGCAGTGGTACCCCGTGGGGGAAATGGTGCGCCGGTGTGAGCAGAACCGCTGCGGCGCTGGTCTTTTCGAGATCGTCGACGACGGCGCCGTGGTCATCGATCCGGATCGGCACGGTGCCGGCCCCATTGCCGGCGATGGCGTCCCGGAACAGGAACAGCCCGTAGTTCTCGACGGCAATGGTGTTCGGCGCGAACACTTTTGACAGCAACTCGACGGCGTGCCGCGTGCCGGCGCAGATGACGATCGATTCGGCCGTGGTGCGCACGCCGCGGGCCCGGGCCAGATACGTGGCCAGGGCCGCGCGCAGTTCGTGGCGGCCGCGGGCGTCGCCGATGCGCAGCGCCTCTGTCGGGGCGTTGGTCAGGGCCCGTCGGGCCGACGCCAGCCAGGCCTGCCGTGGGAAGGCCGCGACGTTTCCCGAACCGGGCATCAGGTTGTGGGTAGGCGTGCCCGGCTGGGCGCGCTGGGTGGCCGGAGCCGAGTCGGTGTGCGAGCCGATCACCCACGTGCCCGCGCCCTGGCGGGAGCCCAGCCAGCCTTCGGCGACCAATTCGGCATATGCCTCGGCGACGGTGTTGCGGGCCAAGCCGAGGTCGGCGGCCAGTGACCGGGAGGGCGGCAGCATGGTGCCGGCCGGCAGGCGGCGTGACCGGACCGCGTCTCTGAGCGCCTGGATCAGCTGGTCGCGAGTGCCGCGACGGCCCGGTTGGACGGCCTGGCCGAGGTCCAGATGCAGGTCCAGTCCGGCACCGCCCGCCGCAGAATTGGCCCATGAAACCACAGAGAAATTGAACCATGGTCGCGGGTTTTTGATGACTAGCGTGGATGGCATGACCGAGACACTCAACGCACCGACCACCACCGCCCACGCCAAGCGGATCGATATCTACGAGGCGGCTCCCGAGCTGTACGCCGGGATGATGGCCTTCAGCAACGCCGCGTCGAAGGAGCTCGATTCGACCATCGGCGAACTCATCAAGATTCGCGCCTCGCAGATGAACCACTGCGCCTTCTGCCTCGACATGCACGTCCATGACGCGCGCCGTTTCGGCGAGACCGAGCAGCGCCTGGCCCTGGTCGCGGCGTGGGAGGAAGCCGGCGACCTGTTCACCGAGCGCGAGCGGGCCGCGCTGGCCATCACCGAAGCCATCACCGATCTGAGCCACGGCCCGGTTCCCGACGGCGTCTACGCCCAGGCGGCCGCCGTGTTCACCGAGCGCGAGCTCGCGCACGTCGTCGGCATGGCCGCCGTCATCAACTCGTGGAACCGGTTGAACGCCGCTACGCGGAAGGCCGTCCCGCGCCGTCGCTGAACGCGCGGACCGCAGCGGCGAATTCCTCGGGGGCGTCGGACTCGACATAGGTTCCGGCGCCCTCGACGATCACCGTCGTGTGGTCGGGGAACGTCGCCTCCAGCCGCTCGCGCTCCTGGGCGCGGAAGGCGATGTCGGCGTCGCCCCAGATGATGAGGGTCGGCAGATGTGCGATGTTCGGCAGCCCGGCTTCGACCTCCGTGAAGAAGTCGCGGCTCGCCAGCACCCGGCCGGGAAGGACGGCGGACGCCTGGCGCCGGTCCGCGGTGTCCAGCGCGCGGCGGTAGTGATCCATCTCGGCGTCGCTGAGCTTGCGCCTGCGGTGGCCGGTGGGGATGAAGGCGTTGACCAGCAGATTGAACTGACGGACCAGGAAGCGTGTCGGAAGCCCGCCCATGATGCGGCCGAACGCTTCGAAATGCAGATCTCCGTTGACCGGCCAAGCCCAGGTATTCGCCAGTACCAGCCGTTGGAATACCTCCGGCCGCCGCTGCGCCACCGCGATACCGATCATGCCGCCCCAGTCCTGGCCGACCAGCGTGAGGTCCTCGAGGTCCAGGGCGTCGACGAACGCGGTGACGACGTCGGCGTGCTCCTCGGGCAGGTACCGGTAGCCGGGTCTCGGCGTCGACAGCCCGAAGCCGGGGTAGTCGAGGGCGATGCACCGAAAGTCCTTGCGCAGCAAGTTGATTACATCGCGGAAGAGGAATGACCAGGTCGGGTTGCCGTGCAGCATCAACAGTGTGGGGCCGGATCCTTCGTCCACGTAGTGCACGGTGTGGCCGTCGATCTCGATGAAGTGGCTCTCGAACGGGAACAGTTCGTCGTCGACCCAGGCGGGCCGTGTGGTCGAAGCGGTGTCGGTCATGGCAACCCCTGTTCGGATCGGCTTCCGGGTATGCTTGAACATCTCATAATCACTTGAGAAACTCAAGTATAAGGACGGCAATGCGAAGCTACGACCAATACTGTGGGCTCGCCCGTTCGCTCGAAATCGTCGGCGACAGATGGAATCTGCTGATCGTTCGCGAACTTCTCATCGCACCCGGCCGCTACCGCGATCTGATCGCCCGGCTCCCGGGTATCGCGACCAACCTGCTCGCGGATCGGCTCCGGGACCTCGAGGCCACGGGCGTCGTCGAGCGGCGGCTGGCCGGCGAGGGCAGTGCGGTCGAGTACACCCTGACGCCGTGGGGCGCGCAGCTGCGCCAGCCGATCGAGAGCCTGCTCCGCTGGTCCACGCCGCTGATGATCAGCGGTCCCGCCGACAGTGATTCCTTCCGGCCGGAGTGGCTGACCCTCGCCGTCCCGGCGCTCCTCAACGGCCGGGTCAAGGTCCGCTCCGCCGTGACGATCGGCCTCGTGGTCGGCGACCAGACCCTGCAACTGCGCGCCACGCGTTCAGGCTTCGACGTCGGTCCACATGACGGTCGCCCGCTCGACGCCTCCGTCGTTGCCATCCCCGCCTGCATCCTCGGTCTCGCCGCGGGCGCTCTCAGCCTCAGCGACGCCCGTGCACTCGGGATCGTCGAAGTCGACGGCGATGAAGCCGCTGTCCGCGCGGTCTTCGGAACCTGAGGGGGCGTCCGGATCGGCTGATCGTGTAGCAACTCCTCCCGCTCCGGCCTGGCGGTGCTGCGCTGACCGTGAGGGTGTGTCGTGCGGATTGTCGGCGCGGCGGGCCGCCTCTGCGTAGCGAGCGAATCTGTGCAACCCTTGAGCGCTGCGGGCGACCAGTAGCTTGCGCAATATTTCCAATTGGTAGCAATTGCCTTGGCGCGGGGCGGGTGACCCAAATATCTGACGAAACAGTCAATTATGAATGCATCTAACTGCACGTCCGGCGAGTAAATGCTGAGTTGACCAGCTAATAAGTTCAGCACAAATGGGCGCTCGGGGTGGCCATTTATGGAAACTGGAACACGTTCTATCGGCTGATTTCTGTCAAATTGTTGGCAATATCCCTTTATGGTTCTGTGGTCAACATCACACCAACCGTTCAGGGGAAAGCACCATGCAACATGCTGTTCGCTCCAGCCTCACGACTGGCGTTGCGCTGATCGGGGCCGGCGTCATCGCCGTTTCTCCCGTCACGCATCAGCCTCTGCCAGACCTGCACCTGCCGGCATTCCACGCCAGTGCGGTCCAACTCACGGCGCAGGTGAACCCGATCACCCAGTGGGGGCAGATCATCACCGAGGCTCTGCAGAACACGAAAGGTCTCGTCACCGAGGTGATCGCGGACCCGGCCCCCGTCCTCGGTCAGGTGGTGCGGAATCAGATCGCCAGTGCCGTCGCCGTCGGCGGGTCTGTCCGGGACTATCTGGTTGCGGTCGGTCAGCAGTTGGGCACGACGCCGGAGGCCCTGAAGCAGGCATTCCAACAGCTCGCCGCCGGGCACGTCGCCGACGCGGTGCAGACGCTGTACAGCGCGGTACTGACGCCGTTCGTGCTGCCGATCCTGACCACCAGCATCCTCACCGATGTTCAAGCCGCGTTCCGTAAGCCGGTGCAGAACATGCTCAATGTGATCGACACCGCCATCACCTCACCGAGCGGCGCGGGTTGGGTCCTGGCGGCTGGATTCCCGTTGCTTGCGGTGATGAGTGACGTCGTGACAGCCACCGGCGATGGACTCCAGAACATCGTCAACGGGCTCAACGCGAGGAATCTGGCTGCGGTCGTGAACGCGATCGTTGCCATGCCGGGGGCCATCACCGGCGCGGTGCTCAATGGGTACAACGGTGACGGCGCGGGCATCCTCGGGCCGAACGGCATCGTGCAAGGGCTGCGAAATGCGTTGGGCATCATCGCAACTGCGATCAAACCAGTGACTCCGCCGCCTGTGGCCGCTGCCAGTGTCCCGTCGCCGGCGCCGACCATGGTCGCGTTGTCGACGGCAACACCCACCGCCAAGCCGGCTGTCGAGACGAAGTCGCTCGCAGCGGTTTCGACGGTGTCGGCGGAGAAGGCGGCGTCTGACAAGACCGCAGCCGGCAAGACGGCGCCGGTCGCCGAGAGTGGGGCGACGACAACCGCCGCGGCTGGTACCGATGTCGACTCCGCACCGGCCAAGACCGCCGCATCCGACAACGCGGGGTCATCGGCTTCCGCGGCTGATGGCGATGGCGCCGCTGCTTCGAGCGCGCCCGCGGCGAAGCCGGATCACCCGACGCCCGGCGCGAAGCCGTCGAGCAGTACTGACGCCGGTACGGGGGCGTCGACCGCGGGCGGTGCCAAGGGGGCCGATGATGCGTCGACGACGTCGACTCGCAAGGGCACCACGAAGCCCAAGCGGGGCGCCGGAAAGGCGAAGGGCGGGGACAGCTCTGCGTCTGACTCGGGCAGCGGCAGCGGCCGTTCGCACGATTCGGCCGGCAAGGGTGCGAGCAAGGGCACGCACCGCGCGGCCAAGGCCGGCGGTGAGTAAGAAGCAGTGATGCGCTGAGGCCGGGCGCAGCCACCCGCCCGGATCTGCGGGTGCTCGGGATCGGCCCGTACTCCGACCGATCCCGAGCGTCGCAGTAATCAGGCAGTCGTGTCGAAAGCGTCCCGGATGCTCTCGCGTGAAGCGGAAACCTGCGCTTCGATGGCCTCGCGGGCCGAGGTGGCGGTCGTGCGCAGCTCGCTCCACTCGCGGGTGGCGACCTCACGCACGTCTTCGACGCCCTGGGCCGCGGTGCCGGCGACGGTGAACAGGCCGTCCACGGCGGTCGCGGTCAGGGCACCCTGCGCGCGCACCAGCGAGCCGGCCACCTGCGACGCGCCGGCGATGATGGCGTTGGGGCCCACCGCATTACGGCCGACGTACTCGCCGACAGCGCTGCGGATGTCGCGACCCGACTCGGCCAGCACGTCCTGAACGGCGGAACCGGTCTCGCTCACCGCGTCCGGCAGGGTGGCGCCGTCGCGGATGGAGGAGATCACCTTGGCAGGCGACTCGACGACCGCTTCGGTGGCGGCCGAGGTCGCGCTGACCAGCTGGCGGGTGAGGCTGTGGCCGGCGTCGAGCTGACGCTCCAGCACGCCGCTCAGCACCTCGCGGATGGCGAGGCCGGTGTTGGTGGCTTCTTCGGCGGCAGCCTCGGCGGTCTGGACGAGCTCGGCCTCGATGACCTGCCCGTTCGCGGTGTCGTTGGTGGTGGGGTTTTCGGTGATGGTCATGGTTGCTCCTGTTGGAACGCGGAAAGCCGGTCGCCCCAATTGAACTCCGCGCCACCGAACCTGAGGTGACGCTGAGGTGACCGGCCGGATCCGTGGAAACAACCAGCTAAGCGCGCGCAGTGACGTACGCGACACCTCATCAGCCGAATCCGCACGCCGGATCGGTGCGGAGGCGAACTACACCCAGTACGGCACGCGGGCGCGGTACTGCCGCATCGCCATCGCCGCGACGACCCAGCCCAGCACCGTCAACGTGATCACCACGACCCAGTGCCGCAACTCCTGGGGCTCGCCCAGCAGCGGCGCGCGGACGATGTCCACGTAGTGCAGAAGTGGGTTCAGCTCAATGATTTTCGACCAGGTGCCCGCGCCCTGGAGGCGCAGCGTCTGGTCGTTCCAGATGATCGGGGTGATGTAGAACAGCAGCTGAACCAGGCTCGCGAGCAGCGGGCTGATGTCCCGGTACCGCGTGGCCAGGATGCCGAAACACAAGGCGACCCAGACACAATTGGCCACGATCAGCGCCAGCGCCGGGATCACCGACAGGTCGGCCCAGGACCATGGCTTGGGAAAGATGATCGCGATGATCACGAAGATGATGATGTTGTGCGCGAACAGCAGCACCTGGCGCCACACCAGCCGGTAGACGTGCACCGACAGCGGCGTCGGAAGTTGTTTGATGAGGCCCTCATTGGCGATGAACACGTCGGCGCCTTCGAGGATCGACGCGTTGATCAGGTTCCAGATGATCAGGCCCAGCGTCACGTAGGGCAGGTGCTCGGCCAGTGGCAGATGGAACAGCTGGGAGTACAGGCCGCCGAGCGCGACGGCCATGGTGCCTGTCGCGATGGTGATCCAGATGGGACCGAGCACCGAGCGCCGGTAGCGCTGCTTGATGTCCTGCCAGCCCAGGTGCAGCCAGAGTTCGCGCTTGCCGAAGCCGGTCACCAGGTCGGCCCAGGCGCGGCGCAGCGTCTTGGACTGCGCGGCCGCGTCGGTGAACGTCATCGCTGCCCTCCTGTAGTGGGTCCGCCCGAACCGGGCCTGCTGAACTTCTCGTCTCGTCCCAAGCGGCGCAACCGCATCCAGTCGCGCAGCCCGGCCGGATCACGCCGGGTGATCAGGAAGTACCACCCGAACCGCACCCACTCCTGGGGGACCAGCTTCCGCAAGCCCGGTTGGGACTGTAGATATCCGCGGTTGCGGTAGGTGAAATAGCGCTTGGTGGCATCGTCGGGGTACTGCGTGTGCATGCGCCCGCCGAGGATCGGCTTGAACTCGTCGGACCCCTGCGGGTGCAGATACACCGCGTTCAGGCAGGTGCCGAACGGCAGACCGGAGCGGACCAGCCGACGGTGCACCTCGACCTCGTCACCTCGGACGAACAGCCGAATGTCCGGTACGCCAACGGCTTCCAGTGTCGCGGCGCGGAACAGCGCACCGTTGAACAACGACGCGATCCCGGGCAGTAGGTCGACGCCGGCGTCTTTATCGACCTGCAACTCCGACACATACCGCCGCCACACCAACCCGCGGCGCAACGGAAAGGCCAGTCGGGCAGGCTCGTTCAGGTCGCAGACCATGGGCGACACCTCGGCCAGGTCGTGCTTGGCCGCACAGTCCAACAGCGTCGCCAGCACCGACGAGTCGGCGGGCCGCCCGTCGTCGTCGGCCAGCCACACCCACTCGGCGCCCAGCGCCAGGGCATGCAGGATGCCCAGGGCGAAACCGCCTGCGCCGCCGAGGTTCCGGGCCGATCCGAGGTACGTCGTCGCGACCGGCTGGGACTCGACAAGAGCCCGCACCGCCGGATCGTTGTCGTTGTCGACGACGACGACGTGGTCGGGCAGTCGCGTCTGGGAGCACACCACGGCAAGAGATTTCGCCAACAGCTCCGGCCGCCGGTGGGTGACGATCACCGCGCACAACATGTCGGTCACGCCTGGCGCTCGCGCTCGTTCTCTTCGAGCACCTCGCGCACGTGCCGTGCCGCGTCCTCGCCCTCATAGGCGCGGACGACGTCCTCGATGCCGCCGGTCATGCGGATGGTGCCGTGGTCGACCCACATCGCGGTCTGGCACAGCCGGGCCAGGAATTCGTTGGAATGGCTTGCGAACACCAGGATTCCGGAGCGTTCCACCAAGGCTTGCAGCCGGGTGCGCGCTTTTTTCAGGAACTCCGCGTCCACCGCGCCGATGCCCTCGTCGAGCAGCAGGATCTCGGGGTCGATGCTGGTGACGACACCCATGGCCAGGCGCACGCGCATACCGGTGGAGTAGGTGCGCAGTGGCATCGAGAGGTACTCGCCGAGTTCGGTGAACTCGGCGATCTCATCGACCTTGGCCAGCATCTGCTTGCGGGTCTGTCCGAGGAACAGACCGCGGATGATGATGTTCTCGAAACCGGAGATCTCCGGGTCCATGCCGACACCCAGATCGAAGACCGGGGCCACGCGGCCGCGGACGGTCGCCGAACCGCGCGTCGGTTCGTAGATGCCCGACAGCAGGCGCAGCAGCGTCGACTTGCCGGCGCCGTTGTGCCCGACCAGTCCCACCCGGTCGCCCATCTTGAGCGACATCGTGATGTCCCGAAGCGCTTCGATCACAACGACATTCGACTCGTTGCGGTTGATCCCGCCGCCGGCCTTGCCCAGGAAGGCCTTCTTGAGCGAACGGGATTTCGCGTCGAAGATCGGGAATTCGACCCACGCGTTCTGCGTGGAGATGTGCGGTTCCGTCACGGTCTACAGGTACTGGCCGGTGCCGGACTGGAACGGGCCGCGGCCACCGTCGGCGCCGGGCGGCAGGGCGCCCTGGCGCATCTGCTCGAGCTGTGCGCGGGCGGCCATCTGCTGAGCGAACAGGGCCGTCTGGATGCCGTGGAACAGGCCCTCGAGCCAGCCGACCAGCTGGGCCTGCGCGATGCGCAGCTCGGCGGCCGACGGCACCTTCTCCTCGGAGAACGGCAGTGACAGCCGTTCCAGCTCCTCGGTCAGTTCCGGGGCGAGGCCGTCCTCGAGCTCCTGGATGCTCGACCGGTGGATGTCGCGCAAGCGGTTCCGGCTGGCCTCGTCGAGCGGCGCGGAGCGTACTTCTTCCAGCAGCTGCTTGATCATGGTGCCGATGCGCATGACCTTGGCCGGCTGCTCGACCAGGTCGGTCAGCGATTTGCCTTCGTCGCCCTGGTCGGAGTCCGGTCCCGGTTCCCCGCCCAATGCCAGGTCCCCGCCGATGACCTCGATGTTGTCGTCGTCGTCTTCTGGTTTCAGCGTCATGCCTGCAGTGTTCCTATCTGTTCGCCGGTGCGGCGTCGCCGCGCCACTCGTAGATGCGGGACCGCCCATTGTCGTAGATCTTCGCCCACGACTTCGACCTATCCAGCGACACTAGTCCGTCGGGCATGACGAACCCCTTGACGATGGTCGAGCTGGTGATCACGTACTTGATGTTCAGGGCGTGCACGGCCTCCGCGATCCGCCGATCGGTGTCGGCGTCGTCGGCGTAGGCCCAGAAGATGAAGCGGTGGTAGCCGGGGCCCTGTTGCTGCGGATAGTCGTAGTGGGTCCACAGCGGATGCAGGCCGGCGACCGCGTACATCCACGACGTGCCGTCGGTGTTGGCGTTGCCGATCAAGGTGTTCTTGGCGCCGGGCAGCGTCGCCAGGTAGGCAAAGGCCTGCAGGTTCTTGTCGTTGACCATGATCTGGTCGTACTTCTGGCCGATCAGGTAGCGGTGCCGCGGGAAGTAATGCCACGCCAGGCCGACAGTCGAAAACACGAGCAGGGCCACTGTCACCACGGCCCAGAACCGCTCTGTCCGGGGCGCACGTTTCTGCACCCAACCGACGGCGAAGGTGATGACGGCGAACAACGCGATGCCGGCGAACGGCGTGATCAGCAGGGTCACGACGGCGGACAACCGGCGCGGGTCGCTGTAGTAGAGGTCGGCGTACGGCCCGATCAGCGCGCCGATCGGGCCACCGAACGGCGCACCCGAATGCACGATCGCGACCATCAGCAGCACCCAGACCGCGGCCGGCCACCAGACCCGCTTGATCAGCAGGATCAGACCGCCGATACCGCCGAGCGCGATCAGGATGTTCTGGATCGGGTAGTCGTTGAGGTGGCGGGTGTGCTGAACGATCGCGTTGAACAGCGTCCGCAGCCGGCTCAAGTGGGTGACGAACGCATGACCGACGATGATGTCGGCCTGCGCCAGCACCCCGACGGACTGGGGCAGCAACAGCAGCAGCGACGGCACGGCGACGGCCGCAAGGGTCACGAAGTCGGCGAGCCGACCCCGCACGGGGTTGCGGAGGGTGTCGCACAGCCACCAGGCGCCGACGAAGGTGACGACGACGACGCCACCCGTGATGTGGGTGGAGAACACCCCGATCAGCGCGATGACGGCCAGCGGGATCCGGTCGCGGTGCCGCAGGCACGACATGATCAGCACGGTCGTGGGCCCGGCGAGGCCGTAGGCCACCAGGTTGGGGACGGCGGCAACGTCGAACTCGACGTACGGGAGCGCGGTGAACGATGCCGCGAGTGCAGCAGCCGCGGCGGCGGCACCGGCGCTCCAGCGCTGGCACTTGTACGGCCGGACCATGGCCCACGTCAGGCTCGCCGCGCTGACGGGGAAAAGCCAGATCGAGGCCGCCAGGGAGTGCAGGGTGTAGGCCGTGGTCGGGGCCGCGCCGGTGAGTTGGCAGAAGACGGCGGCGAGCGCGTGGAATGTCGACGGGTAGTACAGCAACGCGTGCGTCTCGACATTGCGAAGCTCACCCATGTGCAGCGGTGACGCCTGACCGACGTCGAGAATCCAGCGGATGGTGTTTCCGTGCCAGACCGAGTCCCAGGTGCTCGGAATGGATTGCCAATGCGGCATGCCGAGGATTGCTGAAATTGCGATCGCCGTCGCGCCGACGAGAATGCCCGCGGCGACGAACAGGGCCGGGCCGCGGCCGATCGCGAGGGCTTCCGCCGCGGTGTCCCGGTAGCGCCGCAGCGCACGACGAAGCGCGGCAACCACCGCTACCACGATGACGAACGCCAGCAAAGCCGTCCAGCCGTTCCATGGGACGCCGACGGCACCGAGTGGGACGACGGCCAAAGCTACGATGCCGTAGGTCACTGCGGGGCCGACCGCGACGGCAACGGGCCAGGTTAGCTGTGCTACGCGAGCGGTGATTGCTCCAGGGATCACCATGATCAACAGGGCGACAAGGACGCCAGACGCCAAGTTCACTGCACTAGTATGGCTGTTCGGGTGGCCCGGCTTTCGCCGGTGTGCAGCGGGGCACGCCCGCCGGAAAAATTTGGCTGGCAGGCCTGAATCGCTCGAAGGTTGGCATGGCATGGCATACGACGTCGCCCGGGTGCGCGGTCTGCACCCGTCATTGGGCGGCGGCTGGGTGCACTTCGACGCCCCGACCGGAATGCTGCTGCCGGACTCGGTAGCGACCACCGTTTCGACCGCCTTCCGCGGTTCCATGTCCTCGGCCGCCGGCCCGCATCCGGCCGCTCAGCGCAGCGCGGCGGTTCTGACCGCAGCGCGCCAGGCGGTCGCCGATCTCGTCGGCGGCGACCCGCGTGGCGTGGTGTTCGGCGCCGACCGGGCCGTGCTGCTGAACTCGCTGGCCGAGGCGTCGGCGTCGCGGTCGGGCCTGGGCTACGAAGTGGTCGTCACCCGCCTGGACGACGAGGCCAACATCGCCCCGTGGCTGCGGGCCGCGAATCGCTATGGCGCCAAGGTGAAGTGGGCCGAGGTCGACATCGAGACCGGCGAACTGCCCAGCTGGCAGTGGGAGACGCTCATCACCCGGCCGACCCGGCTGATCGCGATCACGTCGGCATCCTCGAAGCTCGGCACCGTCACCGATCTGCGGCCCGTGACCAAGATGGCGCGGGAGAACGGTGGCATGGTCGTCGTCGACCACTCCGTGGCCGCGCCGTACCGCCTGCTGGACATCAACGACGTCGACGCCGACGTGGTGGCGCTCAACGCGATCGCGTGGGGTGGCCCGCCGATCGGTGCGCTCGTTTTCCGGGATCCGGCGATGATCGACACCTTGGCGGCGGTGTCACTCGATCCGAATGCCACGGGCGCCGCGCGTCTGGAAGTCGGCGCGCACCAGTTCGGCCTGCTCGGTGGCGTCGTCGCCAGCATCGAGTACCTGGCCAACCTGGACGACGCCGCCACCGGCACCCGCCGCGAACGGCTCGCGCGCTCCATGCAGTCGGCGGAGGCCTACCTGGGACGGGTGTTCGGGTACCTGCGTAACTCGCTGCGGTCGCTGCCGTTGGTCATGGTGCTCGGCGCGCCCGAGGCCGCCATTCCGGTGCTGAGCTTCGCGGTGCAGGGCGTGCCCGCCGACACCGTGATCAGCCGGCTCGCCGACAACGGCGTGCTGGCCGTGTCTGACGGCAACTCCCGGGTGCTGGAGGCCATCGGTGTCAATGACATCGGCGGCGCCGTCACGGTCGGCCTCGGGCACTACACCACCACGGCTGAAGTGGATCAGCTGGTCCGCGCGCTGGCCTCGCTCGGTTAGTTACGCGTAGTCCAGCGCGTCGCGCAGCAGCTGCGGAGGTTCGACCTTCCCGGAGCCATCGGTCGCGATGCAGACGTAGACGGTCTTTGCGGTGACGATGGGCCGCGTGGAATCGCCTGCGTGGATGAGGAATTCGACGGTGAACGAGGTGCGTCCCCGGGCGGGCACCGTGACGTCGACGTGAATCTGGTCGCCCCACTTCAGAGAGCCCGACCAGTCCAGTTCGGTGTGGACCACCTGGGCGTCGACGCCCGCTTCGAAGATGTCGCGCCACGACGCCGTCTGCGCGACGAACGCGCCGAAGGCCTCGTCCATGTAGGCCAGGTACCACATGTTGAAGACCACGCCCTGCTGGTCGACCTCGAGATAACGGACCGGCGCGGTGTAGGTGAACGTCACACCGTCAACCTAATCCCGCACCCGCAGAAGCACTTTGCCGGACACGGCGCCTTCCTGCAGGAGCTGGTGGGCTGTTCCCGCCTGCTCGATGGGCAGCTCGGTACCGATGATCGGACGCACCCGGCCGTCGGCGATCATGGGCCAAACATGTTGCACCACTTCGGAAATCACCGCGGCCTTGCCGGACGGCCCGTCCAGCGGGCGCGAGCGCAACGCGGTGCCGATGACGCCGGCCCGCTTGGCCAGGAGCTTGGCGATATTCAGCTCGCCCTTGACGCCGCCCTGCATGCCGATGATCACCACGCGGCCGTCGGGGGCGAGCGCGTCAATGTTCCGGTCCAGGTACGAGGCTCCCATGATGTCGAAGATGACGTCGGCGCCGCCCGCCTCCGCCACCCGCTCGACGAAGTCCTCGTCGCGGTAGTTGATCAGGATGTCGGCGCCGAGTTCGCGGCAGAGCTCGAGCTTTTCGAGTGACGCGGTGACCGCGACGCGGGCGCCCAGCGCGTGCGCGACCTGGATGGCATGCGTGCCGATACCGCTCGCGCCGCCGTGCAGCAGCACCAGCTGGCCGGCGCTCAGGTGGGCGGTCATGCCCAGGTTGGACCACACCGTCGCGGCGACCTCCGGCAGGCCGGCGGCATGATGCAGCCCCACACCCGCCGGGATCGGCATGACCTGGGCTGCCGGCACTGCCACCTTCTCGGCATAGCCACCGCCCGCGAGCAGCGCGCACACCTCGTCACTGACAGCCCAGTTCTCGACGCCGGCGCCGACGGCGGAGATGACGCCCGAGACCTCCAGCCCGAGGATTTCGCTGGCGCCCGGCGGCGGGGGATAGAGGCCGGCGGCTTGCAGCAGGTCGGCCCGGTTCACCCCGGCGGTCGTCACGTCGATGACGACTTCGCCATCGGCGGCCGTCACCTCCGGTACCTCGGACCATGCCAGCTGACCTGGGGATTCGACGACGATGGCGCGCATGGAGGCAACGCTACACACGGACCCTCCGAGCCTGCTCGAGCCCCGACCCCTTAGGCTGTTCCGCGGTGGCGTGGCAGAGCGGCCTAATGCACTCGCCTTGAAAGCGAGAGTTGGTTAAACCCAACCGGGGGTTCAAATCCCTCCGCCACCGCCAACACCAGCGGATATGCCGCCCATCAAGTATCGGACCCGGAGCGGCCGTCTCCGAAGGTGACTCAACATGACACATGGGGGCCGGAATCGGTCCCGCGAGCTGTGTCGGCGTGTCGTTCCGCGCGGCTGGTCTCACCGAATTTCTAGGGTGAGGTAGACGCATGAAGATCCCGAGTTACGTGACGGTGCGCGAGTTCCCGTCCGGCCGTCGGTACGAGGTAAGGCTCGAAGTAACAGGCCCCAACGGCGCGCGGCATCAACGCCGCCGGAGGTTCCGCACGTTGAAAGAAGCGATAGACGCGCACGCCACCGTCACTGCAGAACGAGCAGCCGGAACGTGCACCGCGCCGTCACAACTCACGGTGAAGGCGGCGTGCGAACAGTGGCTGGCGGGCAAGCGAATCAAGCCCACCACCCACGCCGCGTACACCGCCGCGCTCGCTCCAGTCATCGAGAAGTACGGCGACCGCCCGGTGCAGAAGATCGTCAAGGCGGACGTGGAGAAGCTCGTCGTCGAGCTCCGTGACGGCACCGGACCACGCGGTTTGTGGGCGCGCACGAGCATCAACCCCATGCTGGCGCGGTGGCGGTCCGTGTGGAAAGACCTTCAGGCTCAAGGCATCTTGCCGAGGAATGTGATCGACCTCGTGGAGCCGCTGCGTCGGCCGTCGGGTGCACCGGACCTGAAGCTCGATGATGTGTTGTCCGAAGTCGAAGTCGAGCAGCTCGTTGACGCCCACGCGGTGTCTGCTCCGCCGGCCGACGCCGCTCCGAAGGTGGTGCGGGAGATTGAGCACGCGCATCTACGAGAGCTCTTCGTGCATCTCGCACTGCCTGGCCTGCGCCGCGGTGAACTGGCCGGGCTACGATGGTCCGCGATCACCCTCGACGCCGAGGTTCCGACGCTCGCGATCCGGGCAACGAGGGTGTCAACGGCGCAAGGTGTGATCGAGCAGGACGACGCCAAGACGCTCTCCAGCGCAAGGGAACTCGACGTGCCTCCGCACCTGATCCCCATCCTGCGCAGAGTCCGGCGTGAGCAGCGGACAACGCGACTCGTGGCGGGTGAGCTGTGGGAGGGGCCGAACGACGGCTACGTGATCGCGCATCCGTACGGCCGCCCGGTCAGCCCCCGCGCACTGAACGCGTGGTGGAACAGGTCGCTGATGTTCGCCGGTGTCCCGCACCGCCGCCTTCATGCATCCCGGCACACCGCGGCGACGCTCTTGCACCTGCGAGGTGCACCCACAGCGACGATCGCGGCGTAGCTTGGGCACGCTGACGGTGTGCTGGCGATGCGCACTTACGCACACACCTCCCGGGAGTCGTTGGCGTCTGCGGCGGCGCTGCTGTCGCCCAGGGTGTGGGGTGAGCGGTGACGTTCTCGGTGTGCACCGACGTGTTTCGGCGTGTCGTACGGATCGTTCGTCGGAATCGGAAACGCGTGATCGGATTGCAGGTATGAGCACCACAGACCCGGCCGCGCTGGCCGCGACGATCGCCGCGGTTTTGGCGGCGACGCAAAGTGAACCCGCACCCGCTGCGGCACCGCGACGGTACTAACCGTGGAAGAAGCTGCCGACCGACTGAAGGTGAGGCGGTCGCTGATCTACTCGCAGCTGCGGTCGGGGGAGCTGCGGTCGATCAGGCTCGGCAGGCGGAGGTTGATCCCGGCTGCGGAGGTCGACCACATCATCAGCGAGGCGGCATAGCCTGCCGGCAACGTCTTCTGCACCGTCACCGGCAACGGGTTATCCCGTTGCCGTTCCTGATGTTTCGGGTATAGCTCGTTGCGGATTTGGCGTGAAAAGCTATACCTATTTCAGCCACCGGTATTCACGCGGGGGCATACCGTCTGGCGGCATGGACGTAGCTGCGGAACCCATCGACCATGACGACCTGACCCTGCTGAGCATTCCGGAGGCGGTTAAGGCGCTGAGGGTTGGGCCGACACACTTCTACAAGTTGATGGCCGATGGTGTGATCCACCCGCTGAGGCTCGGGCGCCGGACGCTTCGAGGTGAAGGGAACCCGATCAGCGGACCCAGCCTTCTTCATAACGCTCCGCGAATTGATGCACTCGCGTGACCACCCGGACAGGTACTCGATCTGGATCTTCCACGGCATCGACCTGAACCTCGGGACGGCTGCCAGCTTCACGGAGCACCACGGGCCTGTCGACGAGACACACTTCGAGCTCCGACCGATCCAATACGTGGGCCGGTTCACGGGTCCTCGGTAGAAGGCACCGAACCACGATGTACCCGAATACGGAACGTGAAAGTGTGGCTCGTGATCCACGCCGCCGCTGACCTCGCCCTACCTACACTCCACCGATGAGCTCGAACGCGGTGGAGCACGACATCGACGCCTCGCGGCGAAGGCTCAAGATCACCCTCGACACCGAGATCGCCAACTGTCGCCGCTGCGACGGCATGAACATCCCCGGCGTCACCGCGTCTGCGCCCGGCTACGGGTGCCTGACGTCACCGGTGGCTCTGGTCGGGCAGAGCCTGTGCGAGAAGTGTATGGAGAGCCAGATCCCGTTCACCGAAGGGAGCGGCGACCTGATCGACGAGGGCATCGCGCTCGCCGGCCTCACGAAGAAGCAGGTGTTCATCAGCAACGCGGTGCACTGCCATCCGCCCAATGACTTTGACTACTGATTCGAGAGTCGTTTGATCACGAATTTCGGAGTCGGTGTTGTCGAGGCGGAGTCGTTGACTGTGAATTCGGGAGTCACGGGCTGTCCATGTGGCGCGGGTTGGATACCGGTGTGCGGCCTTCGGCGTCCAAGGTGGAGTTGTATGCGGCGATTCGCCGGGATGCCCGCGCCGGGAAGTCGGCGCGGGCGATTCAGCGCGAGTACCGGGTGTCGTGGACGACGGTGCACAAAGCGCTGGGGTCGGCGTGGCCTTCGGAACGTAAGCACTATCCCAGCCGGGGCAGCAAGATCGATGACTACCGCGAGGTCATCGACGGTTGGCTGCGCGCCGATCTGACCGCCCCGCGCAAACAACGCCACACGGCCAAGCGGATCTTCGACCGGCTGCGCGAGGAGCACCAAGCCGACGTGTCGTATTCGCGGGTGCGGGCGTATATGTCGGTGCGCCGCGGGGAGGTCCTGGCCGAATCCGGCCGCGCCCCGGTCGAGGTGTTCGTCCCGCAATCGCACCGGCCCGGCGAGGAAGCCGAGGTCGACTTCGGCGATGTGGTGATCGAACTACGCGGCCAGCCGGTCACGTGCACGTTGTTCTCGCTACGCCTGTCGTTCTCCGGCCGCGCGGTCCACCGGGTGTTCCTGTCCGCCGGCCAGGAAGCGTTCCTGGAAGGCCACGTGCACGCCTTCGAGGTTCTTGGTGGGGTGCCATTCGGCCGAATCCGTTACGACAACCTGAAATCGGCGGTGTCGGCGGTGCTGGGGTTGTCACGGCACCGGGTGGAAAACGACCGCTGGGTGGCGTTTCGCTCCCACTACGCGGTGGAGGCTTTCTATTGTCAGCCGGGCATCGAAGGCGCCCACGAGAAAGGCGGCGTGGAAGGCCAGATCGGCTGGTTTCGCCGCAATCACTTCGTCCCGGTCCCGCAGGTCGAATCGATCGCCGAACTCGACGCCATGATCGACAAATGGGACGCCGATGACCTCGACCGGCGCATCGGTTCCCGGGTCCGCACTGTCGGTGAACTGTTCACCGTCGAGGCGCCATTGCTCTCGCCGCTGCCGGATGCCGCGTTCGAGACCGGCCGTTGGTTCAACCTGCGGGTGGATCGGCACAGTCAGATCACGGTGCGCACCAACCGGTATTCGGTACCGGTCCGGTTCGCCGGCCGCCAAGTTCGGGTGCAGCTGCACGCCTCGCACCTGGAGGTGTACTGCGACCGCCAGCTGGTCGCGACCCATGAACGCTTGCCGGGCAAGGCCGAAACCCGGCTGGAATTGGATCACTACCTGGAGATCCTGCTGCGCAAACCCGGTGCCCTGCCGGGGTCGACGGCGTTGGAGCAGGCCCGCGCGGTTGGGCGTTTCACCCCGGTGCACGACGCCTGGTGGGCCGCGGCACGCAAGACTCACGGTGACGCCGCCGGCACCCGCGAACTGATCGGCGTACTCCTGGCGCACCGGCACCTACCGCACGAGGTGGTGGTCATCGGGTTGGCCCGCGCCCTGGCCGCCGGAGCGCTCACCGCCGATGCCGTGGTCCTGGAAGCGCGAAAGGCCGCTGAGGACAGCACCTCTGAACTGTCAGATGAACACCGCGAAACCGGCGATGACACCGAGGCGGTGGCGTCGTTGACCGCAAGGCGGCTGGCCGCGTTACCCATTGATTCCCGCCCGCTGCCCTCGGTGGCGGCTTACGACGCCCTGCTGCGCACCCCCAGGAAGGACACCGCCACGCCATGACCACTACGACTTCTGTGAGCACCAGCCTGCCGCACCGGCGCGGATTGACCGAGCAGGCCTCCGACGCCGCGGTCGAGCAGGCCTGCCGGATGCTGCGTCTACCGACGATCCGCGCCAACTTCGCCGAGCTGGCCGATGAGGCCGCCGCCGAGCAGATGTCCTACCGCGGATTCCTGGCCGAGCTGTTGATGGCCGAATGCGATGACCGAGCCCGGCGCCGCGCGACGCGGCGGATCAAAGCCGCCGGGTTTCCCCGCGATAAGTCGTTGCGGGCCTGGGACTTCGACGCCAATCCGCACGTCGATGCCGCCGCAGTGCACACCTTGGCGAAATGCGAATGGGTCAAGAAAGGGTTGCCGCTGTGTTTGATCGGCGATTCCGGCACCGGCAAGAGCCATCTGCTGATCGCGTTGGGCACCGAGGCGGCGATGGCCGGCTATCGGGTGAAGTACACCCTGGCCACCAAGCTGGTCAACGAACTCGTCGAAGCCTCCGACGACAAACAGCTGTCCAAGACCATCGCCCGCTACGGCCGGGTTGATCTGCTCTGCATCGACGAGTTGGGCTACATGGAACTGGATCGCCGCGGCGCTGAACTGCTGTTTCAGGTGCTCACCGAACGCGAAGAGAAGGCATCGGTGGCGATCGCGTCCAATGAGAGTTTCTCCGGCTGGACCAAAACGTTCAGCGACCCGAGGTTGTGCGCAGCGATCGTGGACCGACTCACCTTCGGCGGCAACATCATCGAAACCGGCACCGACTCCTTCCGCCTGGCACAGACCCGCGCCAAGACCACCGATCAGACCGAGCCAGCCAAGTGATTGAGGATTCGGACCGACCAGCGAGGACCCGCACCGCGGTCAGCGATGGCGAGCTGGCCAACCTCGCAGAAGTGCTCACCGTCCTCGACGAGTTCTTGCGTAGCGATTCCATCGCTACGCTGCTGGTGGCGCACTTACAGGCCAACGGTTATAACCATGCTGGTTATGACGCCGCGCTGCTCATCGACTGGATCAGCTTCACCGCGCATGCGCTGCGGTCCTCGACTGTTACCTCTGATCAGTCGATACCTGTTTGGCCAGTTCAGCCAAGGCGATAACGCCCTGCATCATTTGCCCAGCCAGAACCGAGGGGTCCGTGTCGATCTGCTCACTAATGTTGGCCGTCAACGCCAGTGTGGCCAACCCGTGAGACAGTGACCACCCCGCCATGGCGAGTGCACGGACAGCTTCGTCGGTGACCGGTTCCGAGCGGTGCAATGTCAGACCGGATCGGGCCGTGCCATACAAAATATCGAATGCCGCGTTCTTGGCGACCAACAGCTTCGGGTCGTCGCCGCGGTACAGGTAAGGGCGGAACATCACCTCGAAGTAGCCCCGGTGGGTAAGGGCAAATTTCACATAGGCATGGCCGCCCAACAGGAATCCGGCCGGGCCCGTCGCGGCCGCACGGAGCATTTCTGCCTGCAGGCCGAACCCCTCGGTCGCTACCGCAGTGAAGATGCCGGCCTTGTCACCGAACTGATAAGCCAGTGCTGAGTGGGACACGCCAGCATGGCGGGCGATACGGCGCATGCTTACCGCAGCAACTCCGACGCCCTCCACCTCCTTGATGGCACCGTCGATCGCCGCCCGCTCAAGCTGCCCGTGGTGATACGGCCGCGACCGCGCAGTTGAAGCCATATGGGCAGCCTACCGAGCAATCTGACCATTGATAAGTTTCCTCGGATCGGGCATGCTGACGACAGTTCGAAGAACTGTCCACTGGTCAGATTGCCACTGAGGGGGCTGCCATGAACGACAGCAACGTGACGAGCGCCGAGACACCGGCCTATGGGAGTTCGGCACGCGTGACCCGATGGAGCGGCGTGATCGGGTTTGCGCTGCCGGCGTTGACCTTGCCGGTGTATCCGATCTGGTCCTACCCGCAAACCCAGACGTCGGGCACTGATGTGGCGGTGTGGGCGGTGGACCACCATGATCAGCTGGTCGTTACTCAGCTGCTCAACACTGTGGGCGTCACCCTATGGTTTGTCTTCGGTGCCGGGCTCTGGACTTACCTGCGCGATCGGCTGCCCACGCGATCAACGCTGCCGGTGTGCTTTGCCGCCAGCTTCTTCGGCTGTGTGATCCTCTTGCTCAGCGGCTTCACCGCGTTCAACCTCTTGCTTTACCGGGAACACACCGCAGAGCTGTCAACACTGCTCTACGACTTGACCTTTGGACTGTTGGCGATGTCAGGGATGCCCACCGTCGTGGCGCTCGGCTCATTCGCCATCGCGGTATACCGCCACAGAGTGCTACCCCTATACACCGCACATCTTGCGATCGCAGCCGCCGCAGTACACCCACTCCTGCTCGCCGCATTCATCGTCGAGGAAGGCCCACTTTCCCTGCAGGGCCTCTCGATCACGGCAATGCCGGCCTTCTTGTTCGTATGGATTCTCGGGACAGCGCTCGCGGTGACCCGCCAGCCTTGAGTCGAGAATGTGAAGCGGCGGCACCGGGTCCGAGCCCAGCATCAGTGACTCCCGAATTCGTGAGCAATCTGGCAGCCCAGGCGCCCTCAACGACTCCCGAATTCGTGATCAAACGACTCTCGAATCCGCTGTCAAAATCAGCCCAAGAACCGCGCGTCTCATCAGCACGAGATCGTCAACTGCGCACCGTTCCTCCACCGCGAGCTTGAGATCGTGCGCCCCCGACTGGTGATCACGTTGGGCCGCGACGCCGAACGTGTCGTGTCGTTCTTCTACCCGCGAGCGCGAGTGTCGGTGCCACCCTTCGAGCCGCCGCGGGGGCGGCTTCCAGGGGGCGTGCCGCTCGTCTTCGCCGCGAAGCATCCGTCGTGGATACAGCGCCAGCACGACAACGAACTCGAGGCCGGGTACAAAGCGAATCTGGCCGCGGCGATCCGGTGGAGCTTCGATCGGGTGCGTCAGCAAAACAGGTAGAGGACCCACCCGCCGAGCCCTACCCACTTCCTCCCGGAGTTCTCTGTTTTAGAGAATGCAGCCATGCCGCCGCGCTTCCGCGAGACCTGGGTCCCTTTCTGTCTCGACGATCTCGACCCCGCCGAGTCCATCCCGCTGCGCGACCCCGCAGAGTTCGTCCCGTACTTGACCGAGAAGTGGCCCGAGGGCGGCCGCCCCCACCGCGTAGAACTCCGCCGAGACGGCCGCCCGAACCCGAAGGGCGTGGATGGCTACCTCGTCTTCCGTGTCCTACCTCCGCAGCCGGACCCGGAGGACGCGGGCAAGCGGACGGTGACGGTGGACTGGTCGCAGCTGCGGCCGAAGCCACCCGTGAAGAAGAGGAAGCCGCAGGAGGAGTAGGTCTCGCGAGAGCTGCCTGACCGCCGCGAACATCACCACCGCGTCGGGCCTTCGGCTTACGCTGCGGTGACCGACCGTGTACTGGTGTCTCGTCGGAGGAGGCGTCTGATGGGTCGACGGCGCACGATGGGGAGCAGAGGTGCTCCTCCGGATCTCTACGCCCGCGGCCACCCGGGCGGCTGCACGTGCGCGGCGTGCCTCGGTATCGGGTTCCCGTCCAGAGCGCGCCGTAAGGAACAGGTCGAGCCGCCGGAACCGAAGCTGTGTCCGACTTGCCGCATCGAGTTGCCAGTCACCGGCGAGTGTGACAGCTGCTCTTAGCCGGATCACCGCGAGCCCCACCGCGGCGTCGGTCCCTCCGCTTACGCTGACCCCACCATGCAGAGCAAAAAGCCGTGGCGCCCGAATCCGAAGCTCGAAGAGATCGCCCTAGTGGTGGCACGCGTCGAGCTGATCCCCGCCGACCGTCCCCTCACCTCAGGCGAGATCCGGATGCTCGACAGCCTCGCGGCCCGGCTGCGGCAGCGGTCTCGTAACGACCGGTCCGAAGGACTCCTCGACCTTCTACGCCGCGTGTCCGCGGTTCGTACCCGGACCCGCGAGGCCGGTGTTCCGTCACCCGGCGCGAAGCCTCCAGTTGGGAAAGGCGGCGGATGGCTCGGTCACACCCACCGCGAGCTGTCCGGGCTGGCGGCCAAACAGCCGCTCCAAGGCAAAGGCCTCGCGCGACTCCACGAGATCGTGAACGAGGCAGCACGCCTCGTAGAAAAGGGACCCGAGTACCGGCGTCTCTACGAGCGGGCGCTGCAGATCCAGAAGAAGGCCCTGCGGCCGCCGCGACAGAAGGGGCCGACCGGCAAGTCCCGCGGGCTCGTCAAGAACCCAGAGCTGTTGTTCGGCGGGCGCGAGGTGCTGGGCGGGGCACCGTCGACGGGGCGTAGGTCCTGACAATCCCGAGCTGCCCGCCCTCCGCAGCGCGATCATCAGCAGCCACCGCCGCAGCCGCCCCCGCCACAACTGCTTCCGCCCCCGCACCCGCTGTGCCCGCCCCCGCAACCTGAGTGGCCTCCGTGGCCTACATGGCCTCCGTCGCTGTAACCCGAGGAGTCTGCACCGGCCGTCCAGCCGGCGCCGGCAGCAGACCCGAACCTTCCGCGGCGGGCAGGTCCAAAGCGCCGAAGCCCCCGTCGCTTGACGGTTGCGAACAGGGCGATGAGCGCCACGTCGAACGCGATGACCACCACCGGAATCGTCCACCACATGGACGAAGCGCACCACCACCGCGGCGCTACCGATCCCAACTCCGGTGTCGCACCCGCCGCGTACCGTCCACGGCATGGGGATGCGCCGGGGTGTAGTCCGAGTCGCACTCAGCACGCGCACCGCCGACGACGATGACCACACCGCGATAGCCGGCACACCGCTGTGGGTGGTGTCCTGGACGGTGCGCGAACGCCCCGGTCACGAACGGACCTGGAGCGCGCCGAGCGCCTCCGAGACCGGGGCGCGCACCATGGTGCAGAACCTGCTCGCGGAGCGACTGCCGGGTCTCAGCGAGAGCGACGTGTACAGCGAGGAGTTGGACTGACCGCCTACCCGCACGGCGCACCCGGATGGCCTCGACTCTGCTCCTCGGACCACGACATCCCCGGGAGCGCAACGGAAAGGAGACGGCCGTGAAGCTCGCCGCAGCGATCACCGCCGCGCTAGGCGCTCTGGTCACGCTGATCGGGTCGATTCTGATGGTCCGCATCCGCCCCGACAACCCGCGGTACCAGGACGACGGCCTTCTCTACCCGGGGCAGCAGGAGTCGAAGGTCGTGCCGGCGCTGCTCCACGACCAGCAGTTGGCCACGGCCCTCATCGCCGCGGGCGGCGCGATCCAGATGGTGGCCACCGTCCTCGCTCTCGTGGCCTGATTACTGCGACTCACACGTGTGCTGGTCGACTGACGTCGCTCCAATAATCACCGCATGAGGTCGCCTCATCGACTCCTACGTGAACCAGCCCCGGATTCGATCCCACAGGCTGGGCGGCTTCGGCTCGGGTCGTTGCTGTGGATTGTTCTGCCGCCACGCAGGGACATCGCCGCACGGTTCTTCGATCCCGTAGCGGATGCCGCGTATGGGATCGGGCAGCGCACCGCGCTCACCCATGGTCGGCCGTCTCCGCTCGCTCACGCCGCCCGCCCTCCGATAGTCCGTCCGTGTGCAACTGAATGTAGGCCCGGCCAGACGTACGAAGGATCACTTCGATCGCATCTCCCATTCCAGCCTGCGCGACCGACTGCCCGGGCAAATTAACAGAGAGGGACCCGGGCGTCAGCCCTTACGCACGGGGATGGCCTCCGCCAGCTCGCCCGACAGTCGCCACCGGGCATGGTGGCCGTCCGCGACGGAACGGCCGGTGCTGAGGGTGATGTGGGCGGCGACGCAGAAGTCGTCGGCGGGGTTCCACTGCACTCCCGTCGGGCCGAACGATGACAACAGTCGCCTGCCCCCGAGTGCGGCCCATCGCCGATCATGAAGCTGGTCCCGCAGCGTCTCCGCCGATCCCAGCCCCGCCACCTCGAGCCGCTGAGCTTCGACGACGCCGTCGGAGCCCTCGTGGCTGTGATAGGCGCTGATGATGCCGTCGAGGGTCGGCTTCACGATGTCGGCCAACGAGTTCGCGGGCCTGTCCTTTCTCGTGTCCGTTACGTGGACCTTGAGAAGGAATCGTGTTGGCGCAGTGGCGGTCTCGGCTGGTGGCGCCGCGAAGTCCCGTATCGCCTTCCACACCGGGGCGGGCTTGCCGGTAACGGAGTCCACGGGGACCCCGGTGAACGCGGCCACTTGCTTTCCAGGTTTCCAGAACTCGTACGCGTCGTCGCGCGCCTCGCGGTAGCGCTGGTAGTGCAGGGTCGCACCTTCGGTAAGTCCGCTGCCCGACGGTGGCGGCGGCATCTCGTAGCCGCGTTCGAAGGTCACCGAACGTGCCATCAGTGGGCGGAGCGCGGCGCTCCCTACGTTGTAGAGCAAGACGTTCTCGGTATCGACAAATGCGCCGTCGTCGGCTGCGCTGTACACCGCGTGCAGGTTCCCACCCGACTTCGCAGCTGAGTCGCGCAGCGCTCGGCGCAAGTCGTTGCGCATGTCGAGCACCCAGTCGCGCGGTTCGAACGGCAGGCGGACCGTCGACCACAGCTCGATGACATCGGGGGCGGCTTGCAACACGTAGGGGACCGACATGCCGACACACTATGAGGCTGGCCGGTCGCCGCAGGGTCGACTTGCGCGACGGCCGGTCATGAACTTCGAACTCAGTCTCGTACCGCGACTCTGGCCGTAGTCTGCTCCCTGTGGGGAACCTGGACATCAACCCCGCCCCTGACGAGGGCGATGCCCCTGTCGCTGGCGCTTTTCTGACACTCGGCCACGTGCTTGCCGCGCTCGGCGCCGAGCACGACCCGCCCATCAGCCTCGACGACATCCGCGTGATCCGGCACAGCTTCAACACGGGGGAGGAGTTGGGTCTGCGCGGGCCGGAGGATCTGACCGAGGACAAGGTTCGGCGATACACGCGGTTCCAAGGCGCCTCACCCCGCCAATTCCCTCCCGAACCGGAGCGGTTCTGGGTGGTCCTGGTCGCCGACGGTAAGAAACGGTCCCGGTTGTGGGGAGTGTTCGAGAACCGCGGCGAGATCACCGCCGAGCGCACGGCCGACGTCCGATACTTCGATCTGCACCGCAGCGACTTCCTGACTCCGCTCGTCAACCGACTCGTCGTGGAGTGGGACACCCCGCGGGTCTGGCACCGCCGCGCTTCCCGCGTGGCGGGCATGCCTGTCCTCGAGATCGCCGACCGCGATCACGTTCCGTTTCCGGGGTTCGACAAGGTGCTGCTCACCTTCCACGAGCTCGGCGAGATGGTGTCGGATCGCCGCTACGCCGACTGGCGGGCCGCGCTGTCACAGGTGCAGGGCATCTACCTGATCACCGACTCCTCCAACGGCAAGCAGTACGTCGGGAAAGCCGATGGCGCCGAGCGGATACTGCAGCGGTGGAGGTCGTACGCACAGGACGGTCACGGTGGCAACCACGCGCTCAAGGAACTCGCCAAGATCAGCATCGGAGCCGGCGGCGGCAAGACCGACCATGCCCGGCACTTCAGATTCAGCATCCTGCGCGTGTTCGGCCCCAGCACCTCGCCCTCGGAAGTTAACGAATCAGAGTCCCACTACAAGCGGGCGCTGATGACTCAGGAGTTCGGCCTCAACCGGAACTGAGCACCCGAGTCAGCACGAGACTACTTCCCACGCATCTCGTCACTCATCCGCTCGAAGTAGGACTCGACTTGAGCTTCCTCGAAGTCGCTTATCTCCTGTTCCGTCGCGTCGTCCGCTTCCAGCTCGATCTCCAGCGGCACCCCAGCCTCGACGAGATGCTCCCGGCGATCCAGCTTGAGTCGGCACACTCCGCACTCGAACCGGTCGGCAGAGCCTTCCCGTTCGACATATGCAGCACCGGCGGGTTCGTACCCGTATTCCCCGGTATCCGAGTACTCGACCATCGGATGCCCGCGGTGCACCTCGTAGACCACCCAGCCCATGTTCTGGCACGCGGGGCATTCGTGCGGCGAGGCCTCCTCTCGGACCGAATCGATCGTCGGCGGCACCAGCGCGTACTGCTTGATGATCTCCGCTCTGCCCGCATCAACCAGGCTCCGCTCCAGCCTCTGGTAGTCCTCCCTAGCTCGGCGCACCATCTGCTCATACCGGGCCTTCGCCTCGGTGACCGCTTCGTCGACGATCGCGCGGACGAACTTCTCCGCCTCCTCGCCACCCCAATACCGAACCTGTTCCGAACGTTCGGTGCCTAGGTGCGTGAACACCTCGTCGGTGAGCAGCACCATCTTCTTGAGCGCGGCCTCGTTGGCCTTTGTCGACGCGACTCCGAGGTGAATGGCTGCGTTTCGGACCTGGAAGATCGATTCGAAGTCCTTCTTATTCAGCTTCAGGCTGCACTGAGCGTTTGCTCGGTCGAAGGCGACCAGTCCCGTGACCGTCGTCAGCTGTGGCAGGTGGTCCTGCATGGTTCCCTTGTCGTCCAGCGTCAGTGCTGTCTCGACCGCGTACTTGTCGGGCAGCAGGTGGAAACTCTGACGTGCCAGCGCGTGCTTGAGGAGAAGCTCCACAGCGGTTCCTATGGAGATCGCCACCCGCTGTGCGTCCCAGGCAGCCTCGCCGGGATACAACTCATGCACAAGGCGCGCATGGTGAGAAGAGCCGTCCCACAGAACATCCGGCAGTTTGTCGTACGCGACGTGATGAGCACCGGCTGGCCAACCCTGAGTCATGGGCTCACGGTAGTTCGCCCGCCGCACTCTTCTGGCGAGTATCGAGACGCCGGGGCACACTCGCGCGAAACAGTGATCGTGTCGTACATCTGGGGTGTACCCAAACGCGTCGCGGGCCGGTTTCTGTCAGTGCGCACATCTAGGGTCCGAATCGCATTGATGGACACAGTGTCGCGGCAGGTCTCAGAGGCTAACTCGACACATCAAGCCGGGGACGCACCGTGGGCGAACGAGTCGGGTATCTGCGAGTCAGTACTGCCGACCAGAACACCGAGCGGCAGCTCGACGGTGTTCCGGTGGATCGCGTCTTCGAGGACAAGGCCTCCGGCAGGAGCACCGACCGGCCGGCACTTGCCGAGGCGCTGCGGTTCCTGCGCGATGGCGACACCTTCGTCGTGCACAGCATGGACCGGCTCGCCCGCAATGTCGACGACCTCCGCCGCATCGTCCGCGAGCTCACCGCCCGCGGCGTCCGCGTCGAGTTCCTCAAGGAGGGGCTGGCCTTCGCCGGGGACGACTCCCCGATGAACAACCTGCTCCTGACCATGCTCGGGGCCGTCGCCGAGTTCGAGCGCTCCCTCATCCTCGAGCGGCAGAGGGAGGGCATCGCGTTGGCCAAGGCGCGCGGGGTCTACAAGGGGAGGAAGGCGAAGCCGACGGGTGAGCAGGCTGCTGAGCTGCGGGCGCGGCTCGCGGCGGGTGAGTCCGCGACGAAGCTCGCCGCGGAGTACGGCATCTCGAGGCAGAGCGTCTACAACTACCGCGAGGCGAAGGAGAACGCGGCATGATCGTGAACCCGGCGAACGCCACCCCCATCCCCGGCAAATTACTCGGGAAGTGCTTTCGCTGCTCGCCGCTCGATTTCGTAGAGGTAGAAGAAATTGTGCTTGGCTACTTCTCTTCGCGCCTTGATGAAATCCGCAGCTAGCTTACCGGCAGCAGTAGCCGCGCCAACGGAGGCGCCTACCCAACCTGCCACGTTGATAGTCTCCGCGACAGCGATTCCAATGCCGGGTCCCGCGTACGTTTTCAGATCACCCAGTGCGTTCAAGAAGAACATTTGGCGGAGCGATTTTTCCCGCACAAGTTCTTCCACCTCTTCTATCGCTGGCGACATTTTCGACTGCCATGTGAAATCAACGAATGCGGCAAATTCTTCGTCGACGGGGTGTGCAACCTGCCCTTTGACAAGCTCCAGAGTCGCGGACCGGAATCGACGAAGCGGGGCTTGTAATTGTTCCCGCGCGTGCCACACCTCCGTCCATTCAATCTGACGAATGGACGGCAAACGTTGAATCGCGCCGACACCCAAAGATCCCTGAGCATTCAGCGTTTGGGCGTAGGAGACCAAGTTGTCTTTCCCGAACTGCGTCGCCCTGATGTCGATATTGCCGCGCAAGTCATCAAGAAGCCCGATGCGCCCTTGGGTCTGGATAATATGATTGGCGAGTAATACTTCGCTCACACACTCGTCGGATTTCATATGCGTATACGGAGTACGCCTGACGCGATCAAGTATTTCCGAAAAGAGATCGTAGTCTCTTGGCAGAAGACTGTCGAAGACGAAATCAATCACGGAATCTCGATTTATATCCTGCATGACCTGCACGTGCTGCCAGATTCCGTCGACATCATCAACCGATAGCTTTGAGATTTCGTTTGAGTGCCACTCAACGACCATCTCATTGGCCGGCTCATCCAATCCGACCAGCACGTTATCTGGCTCTTCATGATTGAGGGTGTAGAACGGTCAGCTGCTGTCGGCCTGTGATTGGGGTGTCTGGTTGGCTGGGTGTGTGCCGGAGGAGAAGCGGAAGAGTAAGAGGAAGAGCGCGGTGTCCGGGGGTGGTGTGGACCTGTCGATGCTGCAACAGCTGATGGCCGATGCTGGCCGGGATTTGTTCGCGGGAGTGTTCGATGAACCGACACCCGAGGTGGGAGCTGTGCCGGAGCGTGTGCGGGGTTTCCGGGTGCGGGTCGACCTGATGTACGCCAAGCCGCCGATCTGGCGTCGTCTGGTCCTGCCGGGTGACCTCGTGCTCGATGAGCTGCATGACGTGCTGCAGGTTGCGATGGGCTGGCAGGACGGTCATCTGCATAAGTTCGGTGTCGGGGCGGACCGGCGTACCCGTGTCTACTTCGTCACCAGATTTGATCTCAGCGAAGGCGACGACGGTCTCGTCGAGGACGGTGTGCGCCTGGATCAGGTGGTCTCCGGTAAGGGCGACCGGTTGTTCTATGACTACGACTTCGGCGACGGATGGGAGCACGTGCTGGTGGTCGAAGACGTTCTCGATGATCCACCTTCGGCTCCGGTGTGCCTGGCGGGCAAGATGGCCTGCCCGCCGGAGGATTGTGGTGGCTTGGGCGGCTATGAGGAATTGGCTGCGTGGGTTCGTGGCGGGTACGACCCGCGGGCAACACCGATGGGGCTGGGTGCGCAGGAGATGCGCGACTGGCTGCCCCGAGGCTGGCACCCCGATCGTTTCTCGGTGACCGAGACCAATGACGCTCTGGCCGCGTCGAATATGCGTTGAGGACTCTTCACTGCCGAGGTGCAAGGAGCTGAGTTCGGAAGCCTCCGGTCTCGAGCAGTGACCGGGCGATGTAGTTGGTGAGGTTGCGGAAGCCCAGCGCGGATCCGCGCAGGTGTTCGAGGCGGCCGTTGATCGCTTCGGTGGGCCCGTTGGAGGTGCCGGGGCGGTCGAAGTAGGCCAGCACGTCGGCGGCACGCTTCTTCAGGGTCCGTCCCAGGGTGATCAGTTCGGTCAGCGGCTTGGGAACGCCGGTGCTCAGCGTGGTGATCAGCGCCGCCATCATCGTGCGGCCTTTCGTGCGGTCGGGTTCACGATACGCGGCCACGGTGCGCTGATACATCTGCCAGGTGGCCTCGACTTCTGCGTGGGCGTCGGCGGCGAACAAGGCGGCCAGCCGGGTGCGCTGGCGGTCGGTGAGCAGATCGGCACCGGTGTGCAGGGTGCGTCGGCAGGTGTAGAGCGGGTCGGACTTGCGGCCGCGGTGCCCACATGTCGCCAGCTGCACCCGGCGGCGGCACTCATCGAGGGCGTTGCCAGCCAGGCGCACCACGTGGAAAGGGTCCATCACCGTCGCCGCCTCGGGCAGTTCCTCGGCGGTAGCGGTCTTGAACCCGGAGAAGCCATCCATAGCAACAACGTCCACGCCGTCACGCCAGTCCTGCGGCCGCTCGGCCAACCAGTCCTGAAACGCCTTTTTTGAGCGACCCTCGACCATGTCGAGCAGCCGAGCCGGACCGGTCCCGTCACGCACAGGGGTGAGATCGATGATGACGGTGACGTACCTGTCACCGCGACGGGTGTGCCGCCAGACGTGCTCATCGACGCCGATCACCGCCACGCCGTCGAAACGGGCCGGATCGGCGATCAGCACCCGTCGGCCTTCTGCCAGCACCGCGTTGTTGGCGGTGTTCCACGACACCGCGAGCGCTTCGGCGATGCGAGCCACGGATAGATGCTGGCAGACAATGGCTTCCAGCGCCCACCGCAGAGCACGCCGCGACAGCTTGGCACGTGGTTCGGCCATCCTGGTGGTGTCTTGTCGCCACACGTGGGCGCAGCCGGCGCACCGGTAGCGACGGATGGTCACCAGCAGTGTGGTGGGGCGCCACCCGAACGGCTCATGGGCCAGAGTACGGGTGAGGCTGTCGCGTGGGATGCCTTCTTCGCCGCAGCGACGACACCACCGGTCCTCGTCGGTCACCCGGCACGCCAGCACAGCACGGCCGGGCTCAAGGCGTTGTCCGGTCACCTGCAGCCCAAGTTCGTCGAGGCGGCAGAAAGTCGTCAGGTCAGCGCAGGCGAAGCCCGCCCGACCGGTAGCGTCAGGCACGTCGAGGTCTTTCGGATGAGGAGTGTAGGAACCCTCATTTTCGAGAGACCTCGACCTCTATCCCGGCAACGACGCGCCAACCACCTCTACACCCTCATCTGTGAAGAGCCCGTTATCTTCACCAAGATAGGACGAGTCGAGTCCCTCGAATTCGACTATGTCCTCGGAGACGTCTAGTAACTCAAAGTAGTCTGCGGCCTCCAGGGCATGGTCGCGCTCATCGGACCACACAACTAATTTGTCTGCGTACAGCAGGGCGGGCGCGATCGCACGGCTGCCGGTGCGCAAGCTGCTACCACCTGCACCCGGATGCCAAGTCACTACCATTTCAAGCACACGGACTCCTTCAGCGGCTGTCCACGTCAGTTTGGGAACTTGAGACTAAGGCAGTGAAGCCCGAAGCTCGCGCCGCCGCACGCACGTCTAGACCGGCCCGTTCATGCGTCGCTGCGAGCACGCGGCCGGTTGCGGCGCCGGGACGGTCGTGTCGCGGAAGTACTCAAGGAACTCGAACTTGTGCTGGTTACCTCTGGTCGGGTCAGAGATCGACGTCGCTGAAGAGTTGGTAGAAGTACGGGATGTCGTCGATTGGGCCGTTGTCGACCCGCTTGAAGGCCTTCCCGATCGGATTCACCCGCGACGCGGTGGACGCACGGAACACGGTGAGCGGCATGAAGATGCGGGTGATCTCCGGCGGGGTTCGCGCCCACTCGTAGCCAGCGTTCCGGACGAGTACCTCCCCGACGTAGCAGCCGAACACGAAGATGGTCTCGGCCACCGCGTCCGAACCCGGCTCCCGGAAGCTGTCCAAGACTTCGTCCACCAGCCTCAGCGACTCTGGGGTGTAATCGAGGTCGATGCCGGAGACGTTTCGCGCGGCATCGACGGCGCGTTGCGCCAGCTCGGCGGCGTGCTCCGGGTCCGGTGGTGCCGGAAGCCGCAGTGGACGGCCGTCCCACGCGGGGCCGGTCACTGCGGCACGACGAAGTCGGCGACTTGCACCCTCACCGCCGCGATAGCTTCGTCGATCCGTTCACGCGGCCACGCCACGGATCCGCCGAACGCCCACATCACCGCCAGTTCCCGCAGCTTCCCGATCACGTAGGAGAACTGCGGCAGCTTCAGAGGCGGCGCGTACGCGTCAGACTGAATCTGTTCCACGAGAAGGCCGTTCAGCCGGTTCGTCATCGCCTGATGAACCACCGGTGGCCCGGGTTCGCCGCCGTTCTCCGGCAGCGACAACCACAGTTCGACCTTGGTAGCCCGGGGGTCGCTGTCGCGGGTGAGCACCCGGTACGCGGCGGCGATGACCGCCTCACACGGAGCCCAGAGGCCGTAGTCGCCGATGAACGGGATGTCGGTGACCACCGCCGCCAGCTCGTACATCGCGTCACTGTCGGCGACGAGGCTGAGAAGCATCGCCGGTTCGAGCAGCGTCTGCATGCCGACATCCCCGCCGACTGTGCCCTTCTTCAGCGCACGGTCGACGATCTGCTGGCCTCGCTTGCTGAGCAGCGGCGCGCACCGGGAGTACACATCCGCGAGGCGGGGTTTGACGGCGTCGTTCAGTTCGGCCATTTGCGCCGTGGAGAACCGGGTGATGGCTACTGCTCCTTCGCCGTGACCAGGTGCGGGGGAGGGGAACCCGGTCCGCTCTCGGTTCTTGTCCGAGTCGTCGAGCTGGAACGTCTCGTCAAGGAACGCAACGTAGCCACCAGGCGCTCGCGCATATGCCTGCGCCAGCATCCCCTCAGCGGCCCTTCGTTCCCGCTCTCGCTGCGCTGCGTTACCCACGGTGTGACGGGTGGATCCGAGCCGCGGCGATCTGCTCCAGCTCCTCCAGGGACAGCAGGTAGTCATCGCGGCGGAACCCGCGGCCGCGGCTGTCCATGATGCGGCGGTGCTCGGCAAGCATCCGCTGGTACGTGTCCAGCACCTTGTGGTGCGAGTTGCCGCGGTCGTTACGGTCCACCTGCGGCTGCAGTTCAGCCCACCGGCCGTCGCTCATCAGGAACTTGACATAGTCGGCCATCTGCCCCTCGAGCCCGTCGCGGAAGTCGAAGCCGTGGAACTCCAAGTCGTAGCTCAGCTCATCGCTGACGGCGACTCCGTCCTTCGCCAACCGCTGGATGCTGTAGGTGATCACGCGGAACATGTCGAGGATGTCCAGCACCCGGTCGCAGTCACGCTTGGACAGCTCAGTCCGGAACCCTGCGACTTCGCGCCAGTACTCCCCGGTGAAGCCCGCCTCGATCACCTGCGCACGTTCCAGCTGATACTCGGCGTCTCCATCAATGTCGTTGGAGTCCTCGGGCAGCACTCGCGCGAGGATGCGGTGGAGCAGGGCAAGGACCTGCCGGTCGGCAAGTCGCATAGTTTCCGGTGCGGGCTCTTCGCCGGGCTCGACTTCCCGCTCGAACACCGGGACCACCGCAGCCAGGACCAGATCGCGCACGTACTCGCTGAGTGACACCCCCTCCGCGTCGGCCAACTCCTTGAGCTGGTCACGAATCCGGTCCTCCACGCGGATATTAAGAACGGCCACGCCGACTCCATCCGTAGTTGTGTATTACGCAAATCGTACAATCGTCATACACCATTACAAATATGAGATCTGGGAGTGGATGAGAAGGCGACCGGAGGCATTCTGTGGCAGGTTCTAAACCTCGCCAGCAGGCTGGATGAACAGGGTGCGGTAGCCGCCCGCCGGGTGCACGAACGGCTCCCATCCGAGCCTCGACCAGAATCGGTCCGCGCCCTCGCTGTACGCGAACAGCCGCCGATCCGGATGCCTCTCCATCAGGTCCCGCACCAGCTGCGTTCCAACGCCGCGGCCACGAGCCGCAGTGGATACTTCGATGAACTGGATCTCCAGCCGGTCGTCGCCCAACTCAGGGACGTTCGCGTACTGCGGGTTGATGCCGCCCGGGTCGTCGAACTCGACCCGCGCGACCTCGGTGTCGTCCTCGATCACCTGAAGGCACCACGGGTCGTCGCCGAGCTGGCGGTTCCACCAGTGCGGGTGCTCGTATTCCACGGCCTGGTCGAACGGAGGCATCCACCAGCGACTGCCGGCGTCCCCGGGGCGAAGATCGATGAGGTGGAGCGCCACTTCAATCCTGCAGCTCAAACGGCACCGCGCCGAAGTATCGCTCCCACTCGTCGTAGTCCGCTATACCGCTGAGGAGCCGCGCCACCGCGAGTTGGTACCGGTTGATGCGCAGCCCCTGGTGCCCGCCGCCGATCGGTACGATCCCACGGCCGCCATCCACGTAGACGTAATTGACGCGGTCCACCAACGAGCCGCGCCAGAAGATGTCGGCGATGCTGATCTCGCGGATCTCGGAGTCGGGGAACGCCTCCGACCACTTGAACGTCAAGCTGTGCCCGTGCTGGCTCTGTGGCATCCCGTACGCGATCGTGAGATCGATGTCCGGCCGGTACACGGCCAACTCGGCGTGGGTGTCGTGGTCGAGGCCGGAGGTGCCGTCGGCGGGACTGCTCCATGCGCCGAAGCGGTCGCGGTAGGTCGGCCCCATCAGCTTGATTCGCTGCCAGTCACGCGCATGCGAGTTGGCGATGAGGGCGCGGAGTTCGTCGAAGGTCATGAGTTCTCCCGTGGAGTCGAAATGCCGCCGCGGTGCGGCTGAATCCACGGTAGCCAGCGGGTCCGACAGGTCAGACGGTAAACGGGTCGACGGTTTCGACGGACTCCCATCGCTTCCATGTACCGGCCGGGTACGACCGCAGCACCACGCCGAGATAGATGACCTCGACTGCGCCCTCGTTCTCTTCGCCACGCAGCCGCTCAATGTCGAGGTAGCGGGTGCCGGCGATGTGTTCCACCTCCCCGGAGCTGAGCCACATCGTGACTGCGCCCCGGTCGGACATCAGGCACTCGCGGTAGCGGTGCGCGTTGCACTTCAAAAGCGATGTCGCCATCGGCCCTGATGCCTCGAAGAACCGCTCGGTTGCCGTCACTTCACTGCTTGTGTTCGTCATGCCGGAAAACGCTACTTCGGAGGGGTGCACGCACTCGGTCGGAACGCCGGCACTGTGTTCGGCGCGGGTTCGCACATGAAGGGCTGAAGGGCACGTCCGTGTCACTCACCCCACTAAGAATCAGGAGAACCGCACCATGGTGATCTGCGGATACTGCAACCACCCCGGCTACCACGCCCAGTTCATCCCGCTGGGAGCTGACCCGTCGCAGCGGTGCGGTGATTGCCCGCGTTGTCGGCAGGAACGGACCAGGGACAGCGGACAGAAGGGCGTCGGTAGCTGACCGCCGGCCCCGGGACTGGTCGATCCGGTCCCGGGGTCAGCCTGTGTCCAGTACAGCTATCCGACGTTGGCAGACGACCTCAAGACAGCAGCGGAAGCGCTGTGTCGATGATCGCCTTGCCGAATTCTGTCCCGGCCGCAGTGGCGATCGCTGTCATCGCCTTCGTGGCCAGTTCCTTGAACTTTCCCTGCTTCGGCTCTGCCGATTGCGACTCGGCCCGAATCTCCAGCGCCAGCTGTTCGGCGTCAGAGCGCACCTGCTCGTCGGCGATGGCGGGTAGCGCCCGCTCGATCGCCCCGGCGAGGGCTCGGGCCTGCTCGACCTTCTGTTGAACGTTGACGTTCTGCGTGACGTTGTTGCTTCCGAACGCGACGGCGACGCCGCTGCTGCCCTCGATGTGCAGGTAGGGACTGTTCACTTCAATTACTCCCGGGAGGTCTCGGACGGATCGGCCAGACGCTGCATACTTCTCGCCGTAAGGGGTCAGGCGCGGCCGGATAACGACCCGCTGCATGGTGCCATGGCCATTCACGTAGCCCTCCTCCATAAGCCACTCGACCGCCGCGTTCAACTCCTGGTGGGTGACCTCCGCATCGGACCACGCGGTCGCGGCCATGAACGGTTCCGGTAGCGCCTGGGAGATGGTCTGTCCTTCGATCCGCAGTTCGTACAGCCACGCCAGCACTCCGTCTCGCAGGCGCCACAGTCGCTCGGCCTTGTTCACCTCAGGTTCCTCCTCAGCTCAGCCGCTATCGCAGCCTAGAGCCGGAGGCCGACAGGTCGCGGTGGAGAACCAGCGATCCGACACGCCGCCGGTTCCTGAATCCTGACGTACGGCGGCGCTACGGTCGGCGGATGCCGTCCGCGTTCAAGCAGCCGCCGTGACGTTCGTGATCGCGGAGATCCTCGCCGGCACCGACGGGCGCATCACGATGGTCGCGGACACCAAGGTGACTGTCTACGGAGACGTCACCCAGACGCGGCGCATCTACACCGGCGGTTTCTAGGGGTCGTCGCAACACTGCTGGTTATTGAGTCAGTAGTAGATCACGCAAGCGCTCGGCTGGGGTGTCCCAGTCGAGCGTTTTACGTGGGCGTCCGTTGAGTTGCTGGGCGACGTGTTCGAGGTCTTCGGGTCCGAACACACTCAGGTCGGTGCCTTTGGGGAAGTACTGGCGCAGCAGGCCGTTGGTGTTCTCGTTGGTGCCGCGCTGCCACGGGCTGGCCGGATCGCAGAAGTAGACCTGCATGTCGGTGGCTGTGGTGAATCCCTTGTGTCCGGCCATCTCGGCGCCTTGGTCCCAGGTCAGCGATCCCCGCAGATGCTCGGGCAGGGTCATCATGGTGGCGATCAGCCCGTCGCGAACCGTTTCAGCGTCATGGCTGCCGGGCAGGTGCACCAGCATCGTGTAGCGGGTGGTGCGTTCGACCAGGGTGCCGATCGCGGTCTTGTTGAGTTCACCCATGATCAGGTCGCCCTCCCAGTGCCCGGGTACCGCCCGATCCTCGATGTCGGGCCGGTCGGCGATCATGAGCATCGGGTCGACGAACCGCTGGTAGCGTTCGCCGGGTTTGCGTTGCGGTTTGCGTGTGGTGCGGCCGGACCGAAGTGCTTGAGCCACTTCCTTTTTCAGCCCACCACGGGCCTGAAAATACAGGGCTTGATAGATCGTTTCGTGGCTCACCCGCATGCTCTCGTCGTCTGGAAAGTCCTTGACCAGGCGATGCGAAATCTCTTCCGGGGACCACCGCTGATCCAGCCCCTGTTCGACCTGTTCCCGCAGCCTCTGGTTGGTGACCAGTTTGGACTCTTTCGGCCGTGACCGGGCCACTGCGGCCGCCGCATCGGCCTGATACGGCAGATACAGGCCCTCGATACTGCGCTCGGTGATTTCGCGGGACACCGTGGACTTATGCCGGCCGATCATGTCGGCGATCGCGGTGCGGGCCAGCCCGGCGGCCAGTCCATCAGCGATCGCCAGCCGATCAGCAAGCTGCAAATACCTGCTAGCCGACTCGTCATCAGATGTGGTTTCAATATGGGCTGCACGGGTTTTCACCGGTCGTGTGTACCGCCTGCCGGTGGCGGCATCGCTGACCGTGCCATCGGGATGCACCCGCGTGTTGCCGACTCGCCGGTCCCCGTACCGCCAACGCTGGCCTGTCTTGACATGGACCTCAACCTCACGGGCCGCCCGCGTGACAGACCAACCTTCATTGAGCAGTGCAAAGAACCGAGCCCGCGCAGCGGACTTACCCCGCCGCTGCCGCTCGGGCTCGATCAAGCCCTGATCAACGAGCACCTTCCGAACTGTGGAATGCGCCCGACCGACCGCCTTGGCGGCCGCGTTCACCGAGCCGGTCTTGATGAACACATCGGCCACCTGAACCGGATCAACGCCACACATGCCCGGTCTCAGTGGACCCAGCGGCTGCCCCATCGCCCGCAAGATCGCATACACCCGTGGCTCCGACAACCTCAATGCCTGCGCCGCTTCCCGCACCGACACGCCCTCGTCGATCAGCTTTGCTAGCTGATCATCACGCCGAGAACGTTCCCCCGAAAACGACACGATCGCCGCAACCCCTCACATTCATGAGTGTTGCGACGACCGTGTGAACCCGCCCACCCACCCGTGCCTCAAGATCGTGATCGTCGACGACGACATCGCCGTTGCAGCGGCCGGCGACAACCCGGCGACCGCGATCCGGTACGTGACCGGACTCCGGGGCAGACCCTTGACCGAGATCGTGGAGGAACTCCGCAAGTACAGCGCCGAACACGACGCGATGAAGGTCTCCAAGTCGTTCCTGATCGCCAAGCGCGCACTCGACCCGCAGCTGTGGCGGATCACCGGAGGTGAAGTCGAGGACAGCTCGAACCTGAGTCGGCTCTGGATCGGTGACGCCGACGCATTCCGGGCGTTCCAGCACCAGTACGCGGCGCTGCCCGGCTTTCCACCGGAGCAGCGGCTGGTCTCCACGATGATGACGATCGTGCTGTTCGATGACATCCCAAGCGTCGGCGGGTACACGACCCGCGCGAGCGGCGATGCGACCCAACCATTCCGGTTTCACAGCGATCCGGCGGGGTCAGGGCCGTGGTACACGGAAGGCGAGTTCACCACCGGACCGAACGGCGAGCAGGGGCTGGTGTTTCAGGTCCCACCCGGCGGAGACCCATCCCAGAGCACGAGGATCGGCGTCCCCGGCCGCGACGACACCTTCGGTGCCATGGCGTACTTCATCCCGGAAACCGGCATGGCTGTGCTGTGGAAGCACGCGGAGCCGTGGCGGCCGGCGATCCTGCTTACCGGGGTCGGGTCGATGGATGAGCTGGTGCAGATAGCAGAGCAGAAATACGGCCAGCTGCTCCTCCCAGCCGAGCTGTCCAGTCTGTAACGTCTTCACGCTTCCACCTTGGCGGCGTTCCACTCACGGGCCACAGCCCGAAGCTCAGCTCGCACCGCCGCTCGGCGCACCTCCGGACGCGAGTGCCAGTGGCACATCCAGCACGAGCAGACGTTGGTGCCGGTGTAGACGAAATCGTGGTAGCAGCGGCCGATACGCCCGATCGACCAGTCGGGATCGAGGGCGGGCAAGTCGCACACACCGCCCACGCAGCGGTGGACGGCGCGCACCGCGATCTCGCGGCGGGCTACGCGGACACGGTAGGGCGTGTGGGCATCGGTACGGCACACGGCGGTCCTCCTCAGACGGGCAGCCCCACCGAGTCCGCAGATCGCCGCGGGGCGGGGCTACGGCATGAGCGGTAGGCCGCCGGCCGAGAACAGCGCGTGCATGGGTAGAAATCGTACGAGGCTGGGGTGACACCACCGAGGTGAACGGTTCAGCGCGACCAACCGCGAACGACACGGTTGCCGATCTGGAACGTCACCATGACGCCGTACGCGGACCACAGCCACCATGGAGCGCCGAGCGTCACGAAGGTGGCCCCGGTACCGACGGTGGCGACCAGGTCGTAGTTGCGCCGCAGAAGATCCATCGTGGTGACCATCCCTTTCACGTCGGTGATGCGGTGGGAGACTGGACAACTCGCCGGCTCGGCCGGCAGAGCACATGGTCGGGAGCCGCCCCCGACCCGCCCTTGGCCGTCGGGTGAGTGGTATCCACGGAATCCGTGAAGCATGGGTTCCAGTCGCCCCACTCGAGCTGGAAGTCGGCTCCGATGAACATCACCGCCCGCATGGTGCGTCGGCGAGCCGAATCGATGGCCACCGCGAACACCTCACGTACCAACGTGATACCCCACTGCGCCTCAACCCCGACCACCACGCGGTCGGCTTGCGGACGCGCTTGGCCGACCCTGATCAGCAGCTGCCGCGGATCCAGACCCGTGTAGGTCTTGAACTCGGTCAGCAGCCCGCTCACGGCGGCGTCGGGGGAGCGCAGGCCGGCGAGCGGACGCGACGGCAGGGCGATGACGTTATGTCCTTGGCGCGCAAGGCAACGCGCGATC
Organism: Mycobacterium toneyamaense; assembly: GCF_055384815.1. Classification (NCBI taxonomy): domain Bacteria; kingdom Bacillati; phylum Actinomycetota; class Actinomycetes; order Mycobacteriales; family Mycobacteriaceae; genus Mycobacterium; species Mycobacterium toneyamaense. The sequence continues at coordinate 5,697,504 of NZ_AP040333.1, read as the reverse complement.
CAGTGCTCCTGGTGGTCGAACGTCGCCATGGACTCGTCGACGTAACCGGTGCACCCTCCTGTCCACGAGGCCGTCTCGTGCGCGGCCAACGCGTCGGTGAACGCGGTCTGATCCCCGCCTGCAACCCACAGCGCGACGTGTTGCGCGTACGGGCTGTCGGCGATCGGGAACACGAGCAGATACTGACAGCGGGGTACGACAACCAGCTCACCTCAAGGCGGCGGGCCACCATGTGCGCCTACGGAATTGGCTTACCGCCGGCCCCGCTGGTACTGCCAGATCGCGTGATCCAGCGCGAACGCCGTCATGCCCAGCTCCCCGGCCGCGGCCATCACGATGCCGTAGGCGAACTCGGTGTCGACGCTGCGGCGCCGCTGCCCCGGGTCTAGCGACTGCGTGACGAACCGACAGATCATCCGGTCCGGTTTCACCCCGTCCACCCCGGCCAGCATCCCGGCGTACCTCCACGTGATCCCGGACCTCTGACCGACCACCCGACACCAGGCCCTGCGCACCTCGGCGAAGTAAGCCTCGTCGTCGGCGCGGTCGCGCAGATCCTGAGTCGTGTAGATGCCGAACCCGTCGAGCGCCTGGGCCACCTGCTGGATCGCAACAGACTTGAGTGGTGCCCCTGCGCGGGTGCTGGTGCGGTGCCCGTTGCCGATCTTCTCGGCCCAGCCGGCCGGGCCGTCGCAGTCGTCGAACGTCTGGAGGAGCTCCGGGATGCCGTCGGTGCTCGGGTCGCCGTTCCGATCGCGGCGGTACGCCTTGTAGCGCGCGACCACCTGCTTGACGCTCGGGTATCGCACGCCCGTCGACTGCACGCTGTCGACGATGCAGAGGGCCAAGCTGTTCGGGTAGCCTTCCGGGGCCTCCTCGCCACGGAACTGCTCGCAGCGGGCGGTAAGGGCCTGCAACTGCGCGGCGGTGTGCGTCATGCGCGAAAGCGTCGCACGGGTCACCGACGCGCTGGGGTGAATCTGGCGTAAGCGCGTCAGATAGCCGGTGTCCGCCGATCGGACGATGGTGTGAAGGGCCACCGGCCACATACGGTTCGGCGGAGTGTCCGCGTCCGCGGGCTGTGAAGCAACCCGGGGAGCCGAGATGAAGCCGTCAGTGATCGCCGCTGTACTCGCCGCGTCGGGGGTGCTGGCGGCGGGCTGTGGTGACACGTCGTCAACCTCGTCGTCGCCTACCGCGGCGGCGCAGCAGATGTTCCAGCTGAACGATGGATCACTCGGGCTCGTCATTCCAACTGGCTGGGCGGCGCGCGGCTACCAGACGAAGTACACGATCCGCGAGGTGCTCATGGAACCTGAGGGTGACTCGCATCTGGAATCTGACGCACAGGCACTCGCAGCGGGGGGATCGGCCACCGGGGCGCACATAATCATCTTCGGCGGCGTGAGCTGTACCGGGGGAGCGTGGGAGCTGGGTCCGATCGAGACCGGGACGGAGGGCGGAGTGTCGTTCACCGGTCGGAAGGCGAAGTTGCTGTCTCAGGACAAACAGTGCGCATACGCGAAGTCCGGAGATCGGGAGGCGAGTGCCAACCTGAGCGCGGTGAAAGTGTTGGAGCAGATGACGGCGAACGGCGCGATCACGGTGACTGCGGGTGGGGCCGCGCCGTCTGGCAGTTGAGCCTCAACGGGAGGTAACCCTACTTGCCCGCCGCGGCTGATCGCACGTGACCCAAAGGCGGGAACAACCACTGCACCTGTGATTCGGCTGTGGGTTGTCGGCAGCCAATGAGACGATCCCGCGATGGCACGCGATAACCGACGACAACAGCTGAACCTCATCGCCGCCCGCATCAGCGAGTGCCGCAAGTGTCCGGGGATGAACGAGCCGAAGGTGACCGCTTCAGCTCCTGGGTACGGAGCGGCGGATGCCCCGGTGGCGATCGTCGGTCAGAGCCTGTGCCGCAAGTGCATGGAGTCAGGCATCCCGTTCACCGGGGGCAGCGGTGGCTACATCGACGATGCGTTGGAGCGCGCGGACCGTAAGAAGAGCGAGCTGTTCATCACGAACGTGGTGCACTGTCACCCCGTCAACGATCGGAAATCGCATTCGTACGAGATCGACAACTGCCGACACTTCCTCCACGAGGAGTTGGACGTCGTCGGGCCGCGGCTCATCATCGGACTCGGCGCCGACGCGGAGAAGGTGCTCACGGCGCGGTATCTCGACGCGCGCCGCCTTGCGTGGCCGTTCGTGAAGCCGCGGACCGTCAAGCCGGACACTACGTACCTGCTGTTCCCGGAACACCCCGGCTCGTTGAGGTTCAAGGAGACGGCCGACCGCGCGTACTACTCGCCGAGTCTCGCCCGTGCGATCAAGTGGGGGTTTGAGGTTGGGTGAGCCGCGCGGACTCAGACGAGTACTACGTTCTCGACCTGTGCGACGCAGTTATCGGCGCGCCCGGCGTCCGGCAGGCGAGGTTCGATTGGCTGCGGGGAGACCCGTCCGCCAAGCGACCCCGCGGGTCGACACTCCCCGTCGACGGGTACTGGCCCGATCTGGGTCTCGTTGTGGAGTTCCAGGAGGAGCAGCACTCGGAAGCGGTGGAGTTGTTCGACCGGCGCCAGACCGTCTCCGGGGTCGACCGCGGCCAGCAGCGCCGCATCTACGACGCACGCAAGCGCGCCCTGATCCTCGAGCGCGGGCTGCGTCTCGTCGTGATCGAGAAGGCTGCCTTCACCGTGAGATCGCGGCGGATCGTGCGTGACCGAACGCGGGACATCGCGGTCGTTCGCGAGCACCTCGGACTGGGTTGAACATCAGGCGATCGAGTCCGCCGCCATCGCCTGGACCCTCAGCAGTAAGCAGCCCCGTCACGCGGGGAATGAGATCAGGCAGCAGCCTGCGTCGCCAGCTGGTCGATCTCGACCCAGTTCTCGCGCACCCACCCGCGCACGCCGCGGAGCTCGTCGTCGGACAGCTGTCGCAACGCAGCGGTGGCCACCGCGTCGCGCGCGATGAGCGCGTGGAGGTCGGGATCGCATTCGGTGTAGAGGCGCACGAACTCGAAGACCGCCTCTGTGCCGCCCCAGCTCACCGCCGCGCAGCAGTGGCCGGCAGCGAGCACCAGCTCCTCGGCCGCGCGGCGGTACGCCTCGGCGCCGGCCGGGATCACGGGGAAGGCATCCTCGAGTTCGTCCAGCTGGTCCAGCACGTCCGCGGCGTTCGTGATTCACTCCGCGTTCCGGAGGAGCCACTCGGCCATGTAGGCCACCGTGTCGGTCGGCACCTCTGCGATCCCGGCTTGCAGCACGGCGTCCTCGGGAAGATGGTCGAGGTCCGCATCACCGCCAAGCAAGTGCGACATCGTCCGTACCAACCCGCCGTACACCGCGACCGTCGCGGCGGTGTGCCCGTCGGCCAGCGCCTGGTCCTGCACCGCCCGCACCATCGCGGCGGTGCTCATCGCCGGCCCACTTTCCGCATCAGCCACCAATCACGCAGGCGCGCGAAGAGCCCGCGGTGCGGGTGCTGCGCCGGCCCCGTGTACTCGCCGTTGTCGGTCATCGTGCCTTCTCTCAACTACACGTTGTGTAGCAAAGTTAATAGCCCATCTAGAGTAATGTCATTCGTACCTCACGTTCGCACGGTGCGCAAGGTGCACCCTCGGATTCACCGGAGGCGACTCGGCACCATTCTCTGAAACAGAGAATGCTGCTGTGACATGCATCGACGTCAGCATGCTGTCTCTACTCTCTGTTTCAGAGAATGAGTCGCGGGACACGCTGAAGCAACCTTCAGCGCGCTCCTTGCGCAACGTGCAAACGTGCTGTACAGCTGGAGGCATGAGCACTACAGCAAACATTCTTCGGCTCGCTGCCGTCGCTACTTTCGCGGCGGTGGTGTGTGGCACCGCGGGGCCAGCCGCCGCTGATCCGTGCGTCGCCGATCCCGCCACCCTCGCGGTGACGTGCCCACCCGAGCCGCCGAAAACCGGCGTGGCGGGATTCGCGGAGAAGCTGCCCGACCTGTCGTTGTGGCACTTCCTAGGCGTGGGTCTCATCGCGATGGGAGTGATCGCCGTAATGGCGAACCGCGACAAGAGCGACCGCAGCCAAACGCTGCAGCCGGGCACCGCCCGGGCCGGGGCGTACCGCGCAGACAAGCGCAGCGAGCGCAGCATCGGCTGGTTCGGCATCGGCCTGGGCACCATCGCCCTGGGCTACGCCTTCGGTGGCGTGGCCGGGCTGGTGGTCGGTGGCGTCATCGGCGGCCTGATCGTCCTGCCCGCGTTGAAGACAGGCGCCGCCGCCGACGAAGCCAAGACCGGGTACGCGCAGGCGGACGAGGCGTGGCGGCACGACGTGGAGATGGCGAAGCTCAACGCACAACTGCATCAGCCCGACCCCGCGACTACGACCCGCTGGGCCTCGGGATCGCACCGCCTCCTGCGCCGCCGGTGCAGCTCCCGCCCGAGCCTGTAATGGATGACGCAGACGCGCTGCGTTACGCGCGGATGGGTGGGCACGTGCAGCTGATCCCCGGTTCGGCTGCCGCTGCACTCGTCGCCCGCGACGGCTCGTGGCACGCGGCCGAGACCGCGTGGATCGCCGCCGCCAAGCAGGCGAACGTCGGCGCAGTCGAGCTGCGCAGCTCTCGCGTCCCCGGGGTGAACGGCACCAGCGAGGGGCTGTCCTTCGATGATGCTGAAGACATCCATCAGCGCATCGCTGGCCTGTTCGACGACGAATCGACCAGATTCGAGCGCCTCAAACATCTCGTCGGAGATGCAGGGGACCCTGATACCCGATCATTGACCTACCGCAGTGTGTTGTGGCCCGACTTCGTCTTCACTGCTACCTCCGACGACGACGGTGGACTCGAGTCGGCGGAGTATCGCCGAGCCAGAGGGAAGGCGCAGAAGGCTGCGTCTCCGCGGGGAACAGCAGCCGTGGAGTATGGACTTATCAGAATTCGCTGAAGCTTTTGGTCCAGCAAGCAGCACTGATAGGAGGCCTTTTTTCGACAAGATCCTCCCCGCGCACGAAGGCCGCGAATTCGAATGGGAAGGGCGCGATTACGGTGCGGCGTTTAGCTGGGGACTGTTCTTGCATGCGTCGGTGTTGTGGGACTAAATCACGAGAAATCAGACTGGCGCAGATGACCAACGTTCTTGACGCGGTTGAACCCGCGCACCGCGTCGTGATTGAAGAAGAGCTTGGACGCCGAGCGCCGGCACTTCTTGAGGCCCTGCGCAGCGCCAACAATCCCACGATCGAGCAGAGTGATGCTCGGATGGACGTCATCATCAATGCGGTAAGCGAGCATTGCGGCCCTGGTCATATCCCCGATGAACGCGGCGTAGCTATTGACAATGCGATCGGCGGCTACTGCGCCGAACTCGGGAAAGCCTTGCCCACCATTACCTCACTACCGGCGATACCAGCGTGGCCCAGATCGCACTGCTGGTCGGCTACAAGGACACCAGTTCCTTCTACCGCGCCTACCGCGGGTGGACCGGCACAACACCGGACGCCACGCGCCTGGGCGCGACGACAGGTGCTGCCCTCAGGTAGTCATCCGATGGTCAGCTGCGTGTGCACCGGGGTCGCGGCGGTCGTCAGATCCAGCACCGGGCAGTGCGCATCCACCGCGTCCTGCAGTTCGCGGTACCGCTCGGCGGTCTCCGGGCCCGAGACGTTGACGGTCACCCGGATCTGCTGAAAGCCGGGTCGGACGTTGTCGTCCAGCCCGAAGAAGCCGCGCACATCGAGGTCGCCTTCGGCGCTGGCGCTGAGGGAGTCGACCTGGATGCCGAGCCGCTCGGCCCAGAACCGGTAGGTCACCACCTGGCACGACAGCAGCGATGCCAGGTAGTACTCGACCGGGTTGGGTGCCGTGTTCTGCCCGCCGAGTGCCGGCGGCTCGTCGACGTGTACCTGGTACTTGCCGAGCGTGATCTCGCTGCCGACGGTGCCTTCCGGCTGCGCCGAGGCCTTGAACACCACGGCGGCCGCGGCGGGATTGTCGGAGACGGCCGCACGGGTGGCATCGGTGATCGCGTTGAGGGAAGTCACGGAAGCAGTCACGCCGCAGACTTTATTTGCGTCGGCGTCGGGGTTCGACCGTTGGGCCCACGATGAATTCAATGTCCGGATTAGGCTGCGGTTATGACGGCTCAGTGGCTGCCGCGCTACCTGCTGGTCTATTCGTCGACGGAGCAGGCACGCGCGAAGGTGCCCGAGCTGTTTCCGGCGCACCAGGCGCACGCCGATCGGTTCCGGAAGGAACAGCCGGGAGTCCTGCTCATGCTCGGTCCGGTGCAGGACGCCGCGCCGGGGGAGTTCGGGGCACTGGCCGTGTTCACCGACAAGGACGCCGCCGAGCGGTTCGCGGCGGCTGACCCGTTCGTCGTCGGCGGCGCGGTAACCGACTGGGCTGTGAAGACCTGGTTGTTGTCAGAGTGATCGGACGAGAAGATGCCCAGTAACGCGGTTTCGGCCATGAGCAAGTTGATGTTTCGGGGCATGGACAAACTGCGCCACCGGGAGGCCTTCGATATCGGGGAGCCGACCGCCGCTGATTTTTCGGGCTTCGACCAAGCGCGGCAGATCGTGCTGGTCACGTTCAAGCGGTCCGGTGAGGCCATGCCCAGCCCGATCAATCACGGTGTGGCCGAAGGGAAGTTGTACATCCGCACGGACGCGTCAACGGGGAAGGTGAAGCGGCTGCGCAACGATCCGCGCGTGGTGGTGGTGCCGTGCAATCTTCGGGGCAAGCCGACGGGACAACCGGCGGCCGGCATCGCCCGCATCCTGCCGGAGGCCGAGCATGCGCACGCCGACGCAGTGATCGCCGCCAACTGGTCGCCGGCCATGAAGCTGTTCGAGCGGACGCTCGACAAGAGCAGCTCCGCGTTCGATATTCCGATGGCCTACATCGAGATCACGCCTGCGTCGACGACGTCGCTTTAATTGGTAAGACCACTAGACCTCTTACCTTTGGCGGGTTACTGTCGTCGTCATGGAGTTGACGTCGATCAAGCGGCGCTCGGCAGCGGACGAGGTGCACGACCAGCTGCTCAAGCAGCTCGTCGCGGGCGCCCAGCCGCCGGGCTCGCGCCTGCCGAGTGAACGCAAGCTGGCCGAGGTGCTGGGCGTTTCGCGGCCCGTGGTGCGTGAGGCGATCCAGCGGCTGGTGGCGTCCGGGCATCTCGATGTCCGGCAGGGTGACGGCGCCGTCGTCAACGACATCACCCGCACAGGCGGCCTTGATCTACTGCCCTACCTGCTGGTGGAGGCGCCCGACGGGGCGATGGTGAACCCGTCGGTGGTGCGCAGCGTCCTGGAGGTGCGGGAGTACCTCGGCCCGTGGATCGCCGAACGGGCGGCGGCGCGGTCGGGGAGCGGTCTCGCCGAACCACTGGCGCGGGCCCTCGCCGACATCGAGCGCGCGCAGAGCGGGCCGACGCAACAGCTGGCCGCCCTTGATTTCTGGGATTGCCTTGTCACCGGGGCGAATTCGATCGCGATGACGCTGATCTTCAACGGGATGCGCCGGGTGTACGAACCGATGCTCGCGGTCGTCGCCGACGCCGTGGCCGCCGCCGAACCCGCGGCCGGGTACCGCAAGCTCGCCGAGGCGGTGACGTCGGGCTCCGCGCTGAAAGCGCGCCGAGCCGCGTCGACCGTGCTCGGCGGCGCCACGACGGTGCTCACCGAATTTCTCGACCAGATGGAGGCGCAGTGACGATCACCGGTACCCGGGGCGTGACCCTCGGCCAGGCGGCCCGCGAGTTCTGGCGTCATCCGACGCCGTGGATGATCCTGACGCTCGTGGTCGGGGCGGTCGCAGCGCGGATCGCCGTCGGCGGCCTGGCGCTACGCGACCTGTGGGCGCCCCTGGTACTCGCGCTGCTGTTCCCGTTCGTGGAGTGGGTGATTCACGTCTTCATCCTGCACTGGCGACCTCGGAAACTCGGCCGCGTAACAGTGGACACCCTCGTCGCCCGCGACCATCGACGGCACCACGCGAATCCCCGCGAGATCGACCTGGTGTTCATCCCGACCCCGACGCTGCCGTGGCTGATCGCGGCGATCGTGGCGTTGCCGCTGGGCATCGGCGCCCTGGTGGGTGCGCCGGTTTCGGCCACGCTGTCGTTCATCGTGGTCGAATCGCTGATCCTGATGGGCTATGAGTGGACGCACTACCTCGTCCACACCGACTACAAGCCGCGCCATCGCTTCTACAAGGCGGTGTGGCGCAATCATCGCCTGCACCATTTCAAGAACGAGCACTACTGGTTCTCGGTCACGACGTCGGGCACCTCCGATCGGGTGCTCGGCACCTATCCGGACCCCGCCACCGTCGAGACCAGCCCCACGGCGAAGAACCTGCACGGGTCGGTGAATTAGGGACGCGGGTCGGTAATAAGGATGGGGTCCTCATCGATTTTTGCGGATGACTGTGCGTCTACGCAGTTGGGTACTCGTACTTTTTCTACGGCAGTGCACAGTCAACGTCCACAAGACATTTGCTTGTCAAGTGCCCAGCACTTGGCGATCCGACGGTGCAACCAGAGCGCCTCTGCCCACGAATTTGCGATCTGACCGCACGCTCGCGCTACACCCCACCCGAGCCGTTACCGACCCACGCTCCTAGCCGCCCTTACACGAGATGTCCACCCACGCAACGGTCATCTTCGTCCGGTCGATAATGGCGCCCGCGGAATCGACGTTGTCGTTGCGCAGCCCCTCGATGCCGAGGACCTTGCATCCGGATAGGGGATAGACCGCGGCGCCATTGAGCAGCACGGTGAACCCTTGCGCCTGAAGCGCATTGATGGTGCCTTGTGCGTTGCCGAAGCCACCGGGACCACCTATGGCCTCGGCCGGCCCGGCCACCGCTGTCGCCGCCGCGATGAGGGCACCCACGGCAGCGCCGACGGCCGCCCGGCTGATTTTGGGCATGCGAGTACTCCGATTGTGCTGCAGGAGAATTCAGGGCTGGACGAAGGGCTTCGCGAAGGCGATCAGGTCGTCTTTGGGCGGCGGCACGTTGTACGTCTTGGTCTGCGTGTCGTCATCGAAAGACATGAACATCGGGCAGGTGGTGTCCGAATCGGACAACTCGGTGCTGCCGAGCTCTGTCCCGGTCGCGGCCGCCCGGACCGAGACGGCGTAGACGGTGGTCCGAAGGTCGACCTTGTTGGCGGTCGGGCGCCCGTTGTCCTGGTAGCCGGTGCATTCCTTGACGGATTGCTCGGTTTTGGTTTCCACGCAGACCACGGTGTCGATGGCGGCATAGGTGTTGCGGTCCGCATCGAATTGCACCGTCCAGTCGGACGGCAACGTGCTGGTGTCCTCGACAAGGTCGTGGCCCAGCGGAGTGAAGAGAATCGTCTTGTGGGACTTGGTATCCGGGCGGTAGCTGGCGGCGCGTGATTGTGTTGCGCCCTGACACACGGCCATGAAGTCCGCGCTCGTCAGCTTCGCGGGCGCAGGCGGGGTGGTGGGATCGAGGGTGGACGTCGGCTTAGCGGCGTCGACCCTGGAGCAGGCGCCGAGAAATGCGGTTCCCGCGACCACGATGGTGACGACGCACGCGCGATTGAGTTGGGGCACTGCGGTTCTCTTTCCCCTCGAGACGAGTTGCCATGGGCTGGCTGCCACTGACAGATAGGCAGCCGGGTTACAGCCCAGGGCAACTCGTCTTCAGGTGGGGAACGCGACCGCGCTCAGTGCAGCGTCAGCCAGGCCAAACTGCCCAGTCCGGCCACCACGCAGTAGATCGCGAATGGTGTCAGCGTGCGGGTCTCGAAGTACTTCACCAGGAACCGCACCGACAGATACGCCGCGACGAAAGCGGCCGCGCTGCCGGCCAGCACCTGGCCGCCGATGCCGTCGCCGGCCGGTCCGAACAGCTCCGGAATCTTCAGCGCCCCCGCGGCCAGGATCACCGGCGTCGCCAAGAGGAACGAGAACCGTGCGGCGTCCTCATGCGACAAACCGCGCAGCACGCCGGCGACCATGGTGGCGCCCGACCGGCTGATGCCGGGTAGCAGCGCCAGAATCTGAGCCGCGCCGATGCCCATGGCCTCCGGGATCGGGAGCCGGGCCAACCGTTCGTCGGAGTCGTTGAGGCCTTCCGAATGTTCGGCGGCGGGCACGGCCGAGGCCGTGCGGTGCCGAAGCCGTTCGCCCGCAAAGAGAACGACGCCGTTGATCGCCAGGAACGCCGCGGCCGGGATCGGCTTGCCCAGCGTTGTGCGCAGTGCGTGGTCCAGCGCCAGCCCGGCGATGCCGACGGGGACGGTCGCCAGGATCAGCAGCCACGCCAGTCGCTCGGCGGACGTGGTGATCTTCCGGTTCTTGATCGACGACACCAGACCACCGGCGACCGCCACCCAGTCCCGCCAGAAGAACACCAGCAGCGCCACGGCCGTCGCGACGTGCACGGCGACCAGGAACGCGAGGTAGGGCGACTTCTCGGCCGTCATGCTCAGGTCCTGGGCCCATTGACCGCCGACGAGGGCCGGTACCAGGATCGAGTGGCCCAGGCTCGAGACCGGGAACAGCTCGGTGACACCCTGGAACGCACCGACCACAATCGCTTCGATGTAGTTGAGGCTCAAGGTGATCGGTCCCTACTCGCCCTTGAATTCCGGCGCGCGCTTCTCGAACATCGCGGTGATGCCTTCGCTCAGGTCCTTCGACGCGATGAACGCCGAGTTCCACGCCGCCACGTACCGCAGGCTGGCCGAAACCCGTTCCGTGCGTTGCTCATCCAGCACATCCTTGACACCGCGCACCGTCAGCGGCGGGTTGGCGGCGATCTCGCGGGCGGTCTCGTGCGCGGCGGCCAGCGACGCGTCGGCGTCGGCGTAGACGTCGTTGACCAGGCCGATCTTCTCGGCGCGGGCAGCGTCGAAGTCCTTGCCGGTCAACGCCAATTCGCGCAGATGTCCGTCGTTGAGGATCAGCGGCAACCGGGCCAGTGAGCCCACGTCGGCGACGATGGCGAGCTTGACCTCACGCACCGAGAACTTGGCGTCGGCGCTCGCGTAGCGGATGTCGACCGCCGAGATCAGATCGACGCCGCCGCCGATGCACCAGCCCTGGATGGAGGCGATGGTGGGGGTCCGGCAGTCGGCGACGGCGGTGATGGCCTGTTGCATGGCCCGCAGCGCGGTGTGGAAGTCGGCGCGTTCCTTGGCCAGCCCACCGGCCAGCAGCGGTGCCAGCAGGCCGCCCATGGCGGGCAGGTCCAGTCCGTAGCTGAAGTTGTTGCCCGACCCGGTGAGCACGATGGCCCGCACGTCGGGGTCGGCGTCCAGGGCGGCGAATGCCACGGGCAGTTCGGCCCAGAAGGCCGGGCCCATGGCGTTGCCCTTGCCGGGGCCGAGCAGTGTCACCTGTGCGACGTGGTCCTTGGTCTCGATAGAAAGCGATTCGAAGCTTCCCGGGGTTTCAGCCATGATCGGCAGGCTAGCCGGTCAACCTGGGCGTAGCGTCTCGTCCATGACGATTCCGTCCGATGTGATCGAGGCCGGTGAGGCCAGTCTGGACGTGCTCGAGCGGGTGTTGGCCGGTCTCGGGCCTGACGATGCGACACGGCAGACACCGTGCACCGAGTTCGATGTGGCGGCCCTCACCGACCACTTGATGAACTCGATCACCGTCATCGGCGGGATCGCCGGCGCGCAGCTGCCCGAGCGGGACGCCAGCGCCCCGATCATCGACCAGGTGAGCGCTGCGGCGCGGCCCGCACTGGCGGCGTGGCGCAGCAGGGGGCTGGAGGGCACCGTCGCGGCGGGGCCGGGTGAGATGCCCGCCGCCATGATCGCCGGCATCCTGCCGCTCGAATTCCTGGTCCATGCCTGGGACTACGCCACCGCCGTCGGCCGCGAAGTGGACGCCCCGGACGACCTGGCCGAGTACGTGCTGGGGTTGACCCGAGCGGCGATCAGCCCCGCGGCGCGCGCGGCCGTCGGGTTCGACGATCCCGTCGAGGTACCGGCCGACGCGAGTGCACTGGATCAGCTGATCGGCTTCACCGGCCGCCGCGCCACCTGATCGCGAAGTCGAGGAACAGGTCGTTCTCGTGCGGCACCGTGACGGTGACGCGCACGCCCTCGCCGCCGTAGGGCCGCACCAGCAGCTTGTTGTCGGCGGCGGCGTCGACGAAGTCGGCGGTGTCTTCCGGGCTCAGGGGCAGCCAGACGAAGTTGGCCTGTGAATCGGGCAGCTCGAAGCCGGCGTCGCGCAGGGCGGCGCTGACCCGGGCCCGCTCGGCCACCACCGCGTCGGTACGCGCCAGCAGTTCGTCGGCGGCGTCCAGGCAGGCGATGGCCGCGGCCTGGCTGACGCTGGTCGCCGTGAACGGCACGTACACCTTGCCCAGGGCCGTGACGATGTCCTCTTGGGCGACGGCGTAGCCGATGCGCAGCCCGGCCAGCCCGTACGCCTTGGAGAAGGTGCGCAGGACGACGACATTCGGGTGCTTGCGCACCAGCGCCAGGCTGTCCGGCAGCAGGCCGTCGCGGATGTACTCCACGTAGGCCTCGTCGAGAACGACGAGAATGTGCGGCGGGACCTTGGCGACGAACTCGGCCAGTTTCACCGGGTCGACGACCGTCGAGGTGGGGTTGTTGGGGTTGCAGACGAAGATCAGTCGCGTGCGGTCGGTGATCGCGGCCAGCATGGCGTCCAGATCATGCGTGTGATCCGCCAGCGGGACGGGCACCGGCGTCGCCCCGGCGGTGCGGACCTGCAGTGGGTAGATCTCGAAGCTGCGCCACGCGAACAGCACCTCATCGCCGACCGAGGCGGTGATCTGGATGAGCTGCTGGCACAGGCTCACCGACCCGCAGCCGACCGAAATCTGGTTGGCCGCGAACCCGACATGGGCCGCCAGCCGTTCCCGCAGCGCGGCGTAGCCGTTGTCCGGGTAGCGGTTGATGTTGTCCATCGCTTTGACGATGGCTTTCCGGACGCTGGGCAGCGGTCCGTCGACCGTCTCGTTGCTGGCGATCTTGATGGCGCCGGGCACTGTGCGGCCGGGGGTGTAGGCAGGCAGGGCGTCCATTTCGGGGCGCAGACGGGCGGTCACCCGGGACAGTCTAGGTGTCTGGCGAATGTGGCCCTGGCGTCGCGCTTTGCCATCGACGGCCTTGACTGTGTACCGTATGCCCTCGGCGGTTCCGGGGTGCAAGAGTCCGGTACCCTCGGATCGTTCAGGAGGCGTGCCAGAGCGGCCGAATGGGACTCACTGCTAATGAGTTGTCCCCCTTACAGGGGACCGGAGGTTCAAATCCTCTCGCCTCCGCCACATAACTGAATAGTTGTACCCATGCGCCCGTAGCTCAACGGATAGAGCATCTGACTACGGATCAGAAGGTTAGGGGTTCGAATCCCTTCGGGCGCACCACAAACAACAGGCCAGAAGCTCACGCTTCTGGCCTGTTGTCGTTGGCGGGTGAGTGCGGTCTCGTCAGCGCACCCTGAGGGCGCCCCTGATTGTCCCCATGACCGCCATTTCGAGTTCCTTGCGGGACGCCGGCCGGCCGATGGTGGTGTGCGTGACGAGCACGCCGAGGACGAGATGAAATATGGCCTGCGCGTCGCCATCTGGATCGCGCGATGAGACGCAGCCGGATCGGCAACCGTGTGCAATGGCCTCCCGCAGCGGCGCGACGAGTTCGTCGGACGGCGTGACGATGAGGCCTGAGCAGAACCAGTCAATCAAGGCCGCCGTGTACGACTGGATGCGTTCCAGCGGGTCCCCTGGTGCTGCCGCCTGACGCAATTGCCCTGCGGCGCTTCGTAGATCATCGTCCACCGCGACCACCGGTGGTCGACGTCGGCGAGTGGGTTCATGCGAGTGGCCTCGCGGGCATCGGTGAGATGCTTTCGCAACGCCGGCGCCCAGAACGGGACGGCGAGAACGGCGTCGCGTCGCCTTCGGTCGGCGGCGATGGCCGCTTGGCCGAGCGGATCGATCACCGGCGACCACAGCACCACGGCTCGCGGCAGCGGCAATCCACTGTCCTTCACCTCGTTGACCAGGCACGCCGCGAGATGGCCGCCGGCCGAATCGCCCGCCACCACCAGGGTGGCGGGGTCGACACCAGCTGCCAGCAGCGCGCGGTAGACGGCGACAGCGTCATCAGCCGCAGCCGGGACCGGATGTTCGGGCAACAGGCAGTAGTCGGGCACGCAGACGCGTAGTCCGCTGGCAGCAGAGATCCGCGCGGCAGTCCCGGCTGCTGCGTGTGCGGAGCCGACGAAATAGCCGCCACCATGCAGGTAGAGCACCACGCCGTCGCGGCCGGCGCCGTCTGCGGTGACCCAGGCGCAACGGACGCCGTTTTCGACGGTCGATTCGACGTCGGTGCCGCGATCGGGCCGAGGAGCGAACTGTTCGACCACGAACCGCAACGCCGCCAGTTGGATGCCGCTGGGTTCGCCGATGACGAACATCGGCCGGAAGAACATGTAGAGCAGACGCTGAACGAACTTGCTGCGACGACTCGGGCGGTGACCAGACATCCCGGCTACCGACGCGGTCCCGCCGGCAGCAACACGGCTTTGACGACATCTCCGCGTTGCGTCGCCGCGATGGCGTCGTTGATCTCGTCGAGCCCGAACGTGGTGATCAAGCGGTCGACGGGTAGCGCACCGCTGCGGTACAGGTCGATGAGCGTCGGGATGAAGCGGCGTGGCACCGCCTGGCCTTCGACGACACCGCAGAGGGTCTGACCCTTGCCGACGAGCTTCGCGAGGTCGACCTGGATGGGGGTGCTCAGGCCCTGCAGGCCGACGACGGCGCAGACGCCGGGCGACGCCAGGCTGGCGATTGCGGCGCGCGCGGATTCCGGTTTGCCGATGCAGTCGACGGCGTAGTCGACGCCGGACCGGACGGCGCTTCTGGCGTAGGCGGGATCGACGGCGTCGGTGGCGCCCAACGACACCGCAAGCTCCCGCCGTTGCGGTTTGGGGTCCACGGCGATGATCCGTTCGCAGCCGGCCACCTTCGCGGCCATGATGGCCGACAGCCCCACCGAGCCCGCGGCGAACACCGCGATCGATGAACCCGGCTCGGGGCGCAGCGCGTTCAGTACCGTGCCCGCGCCGGTCTGGACGCCGCAACCGAGGGGAGCGAGTACGTCGAACGGCACGTCCTTCGGGACGCGTACCACGGTGTGAGCGACGGCGAGAGCGTATGTGGCGAAAGAGGATTGGCCGCAGAAGCGGGCATGCACCGGCGTGGTGCCGATCCGCATGCCACCGCTGCCGTCGAGCCGGGCGCCGGTGAGGTTGAGCATGTTGGACCGCGAGCAGTACGCCATCCGGTCGCGTCTGCAGTTGGTGCACTCGCCGCACCACGCGTAGCTGAGCACGACGTGATCGCCGGGCTGGAGGTCCGTCACATCGGTCCCGACGGCCTCGATGACGCCCGCGCCTTCATGGCCGAGAACCATCGGAAGTTGTTGGGGCTGAGCCATTCCGGCGATCACGAGGTCGCTGTGACAGATGCCGACCGCCTCGATACGCACGAGAACCTCGTCGGGGCGCGGACTTTCGAGCTCGACCTGGGTGACCTCGAACGGTTGGCCCGGTGCGCGCAGGACAGCGGCGTCCGCGGTGCGGGCCGGTTCGCACGAGACGAACTCGGGATTGCGCGGCCGCTCGATGGTGTCCATCCGGGTCAGGTAGAAGTAGCCGGCCCGGCTCTGCCCCGGCGCTTCCATCGCCCCGATGAGGATGGTGTCGGAGATCTTCCGGAAATGATCCGCCATCGGCAGGTCGTGGTAGGTCATCGTGGCGGTTGCGCTGCCGCGGTAGTCCGTCAGCCGCAGGCTCGCGCCCCCGAAGATGGGGTTCACGAAACGGCGTCCCGCGTCGTCGAAGCAGACGATCGGTGCGACGTCATCGGCGGCGCCGAAGGACTTGCCGGCCCATTTGATCGCCTCCAGCTGCGCTTCGGCGGGGTGGCCCAGGCCGAACACGCCGCCCGCCCATTCGCCGAGCACATCGTCGACGCCGACGGCGGACGCGTCGTCGTACAGCGCGTCGAGCTGGTCGAGCGTCGGGGCGACGCCGCGGTCGATCAGGTCCTGGAATCGGTCGGTGAGGTTCATCGGCGGCCTTTCTTGGCGTGCTGTGGATGGTGGCCGGTTCGGGCCCGAAGTAGGAACAATGGTGTTCCTGGAACAGCGCTGTGTCAAGATTGAGATATGACGACCGTGACGCGGCCTTTCCGTGGTGTGAAGGCCGATCAGCGCGTGCAGGAACGCCGGAATCGCCTGATCGCGGCGGGCCTGGACGAAGTCGCGGAGGTGGGCGTCGCCGGGTTGCGGATGAACACCGTCTGTCGGCGGGCGCGGCTCAGCCAGCGGTACTTCTACGAGCATTTCGCGAACCGTGACGAGCTGCTCGCCGCCCTGTTCGACGACGTGATGCGGGACGTTTTCACGCAGACGCTGGCGGCCGTGGACGCCTGCGGGCCCGACATCGTCGAGCGGGCGAGCGCCGCGCTGGCCGTGTTCTACGACGTCATCATCAGCGATGTACCCAGGGCGCGGTTGTACGCCGAATCCGCCGGCGTCGCGGCTGTCGCGGCGCGCAAGCGGGTGGCAACCGATCAGTACGTCGCGTTCGTGACCGAGCAGGTGGCCGCCGTCGTCGGCCCCATGGACGACCGGACGACCGGCCGTCTGGCGATGGCGACGCGGGTACTCGTCGGCGGCCAGGTGGATGCCGCGGTCGCGCTCGCTGCCGGCGACGTCGTCATTTCCCGCGCGGACTACATCGCGCTGTGCGCGCGCATGCTCAGCGACGCCATCGCGGCCGCGGCGGGCTGACTCAGCGCGCCCGCTTGGTGGGGGCGTAGGTCTCCAGATAGGCGGTACTCATCCGTCGCACTTCATCGATGACGACCTCGTCGCCGGTCGGCGACTGTCGGAAGGCGACGTCGAGAAGTCGGTTGCCGGCTTCGAAGGTCAGCAGTACGACCAGGACCGGTGTGTCCGGATGCAACAGCTCGCGCTCGATGAGGTACCGCCAGAACTGTTCGGCCCACGCTTCGTCGGCAGCGCGGGCGGATTCGCCAACGGCAGACGTGCGTTCGACGAACCACAGCGCGATCAGGCTGCGGTGCTCACGGAAGTAGTCGACCATGGTGTCGATCAGCACGTTGATGGCGCCGCGCAGGGTGCGGGCGCGGCTGCGCTCGAGCGCAGCCGTCAGGATGTCGTCGAGCGCGGCGATATGCCGTTGCACGAGTTCGGCTTCGAGCTGATGACGGTCCGCGAAGTAGTGGTAGACCGACGCGGTCGGGATGCCGGCCAGCTCGCCGACGGCTTTGAGCGTGGCGGCCGCGTAGCCCTGCTCGCTGAGCAGCGTTTCGGCCGCGTCGAGGAGCGCCTGTGTGCGCTCCACGCCGCGGCGCTGAACTGCTGCCGGACGGGACCGTCCGGCGCTTGAAGGCGGGGTGGTGGGCATCTTTCGAGAGCATAGCCGCCTTCATTGACGGCGCCCGGCGCACTACCTAAAGTCGAACACGAATCGAATTCGCCTTTGATGGGAGCAACAATGACAGATCAATACGACGTCGCGGTGATCGGCGGTGGCTTCGCCGGCGTCATCGCGGCGCGCGACCTGAGCCTCAAAGGGCACTCGGTGGTGCTGCTCGAGGCACGCGACCGGGTCGGCGGCCGCACGTGGACCGGTCCCGGCCTGGGCCGGCAGTTGGAGTACGGGGGCACCTATGTGCACTGGACGCAGCCCAACATGTGGCAGGAACTGCAGCGGCACAACATTCCACTCCAGATCCCTGTCGTGCCCACCACGATGTACTGGATTGCCGAAGGCGCAACGCATTCGGCGTTACCCGAGGAGTACGGCGCGGCGCTCGAGCCGCTGATGAATCAGTTCTTCGCCGACGCTCGTGCTGTGTTCCCGCAACCGTTCGAAATCGGCCTCGTTGACACCAGCGCAATCGAGAAAGAGACCATTGCCGACCGGCTCAACGCACTGAATCTGCCGCCCTACGAGCATGACCTGCTCGACGGTGCCATGGCTGCGCTGGTGACGTCCTACGAAGATCACGGTGTCGCCCAGTTCCTTTCGTGCGTGGCGACATACTTCGGCAGTTGGGCGGCGTTCTTCGAGACAGCCGGCACCTGGCCCATCGAGGGCGGCACCAGAAGGCTGCTCGACGCCATCATGGCGGAGTCGACGGCGAAGGTGAGGTTGTCGACTCCGATCGCCGCAGTCGAGGACGACGGTGCCGGCGTCACCGTCACCACGCGAGACGGTCAGCGGATCCGGGCGCGTGCGGCCGTCGTCGCGGTGCCGCTGAACACCTTGGGGGACATCGCCATCACCCCCGAGGTCCCGGCGGCGTCGCGTCGCATGATCGAGGAGAAGAATCCGATCGTGGGCTCCAAAATCTGGGTGCGGGCCAAGGGCGTACTCGAGCCGTTCCAGGCCGTCGCGCCGCTGGGACAGAACCCCATCAACGCCGCACGGGTGGAGTACCACGAAGACGGCGACACGTTCATCATGTGTCTGTGCTCCACGGGCGCCGCGATCGACGCCAACGATCCCGCCGCGGTGCAGCAGGCGTTGCGGGCGTTCATTGCCGACATCGAGGTGCGCGAAACCGCCTGCCATGACTGGGTTACCGACGAATTCTCCAAGGGCGGATTCATGGTGCACCGGCCGGGACACTTCACCGGCGGTGCCGCGCAGCTGCGGGAAGCCCATGGGCGAATCCACTTCGCCGGCAGCGACATTGCCGGGGTCGAGGCCGGCGCCATCGAAGGTGCCATGGACACCGGTGCGCACGCGGCCCGGAGCATCGCTGCCGGACTGGCCGACGGCGCGTACTGACGAAGTGCAGAAACGGCCCGCGGGATGTACCCGCGGGCCGTCACTGTCTGCGAAGTGCTATGCGGTAAAAGCCTTTTCGGCCGGGATTCGCGCGGTGTGATTGTCCAGCGCGCGGTAACCGTAGTAATACACCGTCATCTGCGCCGCCCAGGTGGTCAGCGCCAGGATGTAGAAGACCGTGTGGTGCTGATCGTCGCCCGGGATGCGGTAGAAGTCGTACATTCCGGCAATGGCAGCCGCCGCGATCGTCACGGCGGCGACGGCCATCGCGTTACCTTGTGCGCCGATCCGCCACAGTCGCCAGGCGAAGTAGAACAGGAACAGCGTCGTCAGGGCGTTCATGACCACGTAGAAGATGGCCCCGGCCACGCCGAAATCCGCGGCGAACAACGACATCACGAGTCCGCCGATGACCGCGAGCCCGAACACTCCGATGTCGACGGCGATCGACGGCCGGTACCCGTGCGTGACCTTCATCAGGCCCAGGACGAGGATCACGGTGATGCCGATCGACCGCGAGAAGGCGTCGAGAAAGAACGCCGCGTGGAACATCGGACTGGTTTCGTCGGCGCCGACCAGCCCATACACCAGGAAGTTGGTGCCGGACGACGCGACGATGATCCACTCGAGGCCCAGCAGGTAGTTCTGGTAGTTCCGAATGAACTTGAAGCCGTACGTGAAACCGGCGACGATCATGAAGATGTCGGCGAGTGCGTACAACGCGGTCTTCAGATCCATGACCAGCCCCTCTAGTGCGCGCCGACGGGAAGTTCGGCGCTCGGCGTGCCGACCCGCTTCAGTGCCGAGTAGAACTGCGCCGGTTCGGCCCATTCCTCGGGCGTGAAAACCCCGGCGCGGCTGCCGGATTCGAGTGCCACCACCATGAACGCGGCGCACGCGGTGCCCGTTGCGGCCGCCATGTCGGTGAACAGATAGGTGCCTGGGCCTGCGACCGGCGTGCGGCGGCTGGCGACGGTGGGGATGCCGTCCTTGAGGCCGGTCACCTCGACCTTCAGCCCAGATTTGTACGGAAAGGTGTGGCCCGCTGCAGCTTTGGCGAGGAACGTGAGCAGCTCGAGGCGCGTCGACTCACCCGTGCGCACCAGGTCCCACATTCCCGCCAGGCCGTGGCGCCAGCCGGCGACACTGCCCACTCCGCCGGTGAGCAGGGATTCCAGGAAGTCGATGGCCTTCTCGACGGGTATCTGACCCTTCTGCACGGCCAGGCCGACGCCCCGGACCAGGCCGTTGTAGGGCGCCGGGTCCAGGCCGCCGAAACAACGAATGTTCTTGGCATCGGGGTACTTCCGCGGCAGTGTCACGGGTTCGGGATGGGCCGTCTCGTGCACCAACGTCAGGCCCAGCCCGCCGCCCAGGTCCGTCCACCGGGTCTCCAGCCAGGACTGGTGCATGACCGGTCCGCCGTTCTCCCACGTCATGCAGGGACCCGCGGCGACGCGCAGCATGTGGTCGAGCACCGCGCGACCGATCGAACCACGCTCGTCGCCGACCACCCAATAGACGTCGATGTTCTCGACGGTGTCCAGTTCGGCGGCGGCGTCGGCGGCCAGCACGTTCGTGATGCCGGGCGAGGCGCCGCAGCCGATGTACATCGGAACGCCGGCCGCCTTGGCGGCGTCGCCCAGAGTCAGTGCGTGCAAGGTGCTTTCGATGTCGTCATCGAAATCGAGGTACGGCACCCCGGCGGCCAGGCAGGCTTCCATCACCGGACCGGCGGTGCGGTTGTACGGGCCGGCGCCGAGCACGACGAGTGCCGCGCCGTCGATGGCGGTGCGCAGGCCGTCGCGGTCATACAGATCGAGCCGGGCGGCCGTCGCCAGCCCACTCGGCAGCTTCTTGATCAGCGGCTCGAGCAGTTCTGGCCGGATGTCGTAGAGCGCGAGCTCCCAGTCGCCGGCGGCTACCGCGAACCGTTCGATGGCCAGGCGACACATCTCACCGGCCGCGCCGATGAAGACGACCCGCCGTCGGGTGTTGGCCATGTTCTTCTCCTTCTGATGGGGATCGCCCTGTAATACTCAAAGCCAATATCGAATCGAAATCGAGTTTAGGTTTCGCGCGGATGCACTGTCAATGCCCGCGGTGACGTGCGCTTTCGGCGCTAGGCTGCGGATCATGTCGCCGAAGGCTGCGTCCGCCGAGAGTCTGGCGCGCCGCCGACGCGTCCTCACGGTGGCCGCCAGGATCGGTGCCGTCGTCGCCGCGTTCCTCGGGACGCTGTCGATGCTCGCCGGCGAGGCCGGCATCTGGATCGGTGGCCTCGCCGTCGTGTGCGCCCCGGTCTATCTCGCGATTCCCCGCTTGTACCGGTACGGCGAACTCGTCGCGCCGCTGACCTTCATCGGTATCGCGTACTCCTTGACGACGCTCGTGACCGTTTATGTCGGAAGAGGTTCCGGCCAGCAGCTGTACTTCCTGGTCGCCGCTTCGCTGGTGGTGCTGATCCTGGGGATCGAGCACATCGTGGTGGCATCGGCGGTGGCGGCGGTGGGTGCGGCACTCATCATCGCGCTCCAGTACCTGGTGCCCGCGGACACCGGTGTCCAGCCGCTGTGGGTCACGACTGCCGGATTCCTCATCTCGGTAATTTCCTCATGGGTGCTCGTCCTCGCGACCGTCTGGTACGCACTGCGTGAAATCAGCCGCGCGGAATCGGCTTTGGCTGCCGAATACGAGCGCTCCGAGTCGCTGCTGGCCAACATCTTGCCCTCGAAGATCGCTCAGCGGTTGAAGGATCCGCACCGCGACGTCATCGCTGACAGCTACGACGACGCCTCGGTGCTGTTCGCCGATATCGCCGGATTCACCCAGCGCGCAAGCGATACCACGCCGACCGAGTTGGTCCGGTTCCTCGATGGCCTCTACACCGACCTCGACACCCTGGTGGACCGCCATGGCCTGGAGAAGATCAAGACGAGCGGCGACTCCTACATGATCGTCAGCGGGGTTCCCGAGCCGCGGCCCGACCATCTGGAGGCGCTGGCCGATCTGGCTCTCGACATGGTCGGCGCGGTGGCCGAGCTGACGGACCCCAACGGGCGGCGGGTGCCACTGCGCATCGGACTGGCGGCCGGACCGGTGGTCGCGGGTGTGGTGGGCGCACGCAAGTTCTTCTACGACGTGTGGGGCGACGCGGTCAACGTCGCCGCCCGCATGGAAACCACCGATGTCGAGGGTCGAATCCAGGTGCCGCACAACGTCTATGAGCGGCTCAAGGACGCATTCGTGCTGGAGGAGCGGGGTGCCGTCGAGGTCAAGGGGAAGGGGGTCATGCGGACCTGGTACCTGATGGGGCGAATGTCGTCAGGTACGCGGTGAGCATGCGCCGACCCTCGTCCATGGTGGCGTCATCGCCCTTGGGGGAGCGCTGGAACGCCACGTCGAAGAGCCGATCACCGACCTCGAACATCAACTGGACGGCGAACAACGGGGTCGCTGCGGTGATGAGTTCGTGCTCGATGAGGAAGTGCCACAGCTTGTCTGCCCAGGATTCGTCGAACAACCCACCCAGCTCGGACAGTGTCGCGCTGCGGCCCGCGAACCACAGCTGCACGAATCCGGGATTCTCCCGGAAGTAGGCGAGCAGTGGGTCGATCATCGCGTCGACGCCGTCGCGCAGCGTCCGGATCTTGTTGCCGTACAGCGATGCCGCGAAGCGCTCGTCGATGACCGGGATGTGGCGCCGCACGAGCTCGGCCTCGACCTGCCTCCGGTCCGCGAAGTAGTGGTAGAGCGATGCCGTCGGGATGCCGGCATGCTCGCCGATCGCCTTGAGAGTTGCTGCGGCATAACCTTGTTCGGCGAGGATCGTCTCGGCGGAATCGAGGATCGCCTGGGTGCGTTCGATGCCGCGGCGCTGCACCGCGGTGCGAACAGCCGGCTGGCTCACCGACGAAGACTCGATCACGGATCGAGATTCTATCAGCGGCCTATGCGGCGGCCCGCTCCAATTCGTCGAGCGCCTCGCGGGAGTAGACCGCCAGGCGCTGCAGATGCGGCATGGTGTCTCGGCAGCCGACGAAGCCGAGGATGACCTTGTCGGTGTAGCCGACCAGGGTGATGTTCAGTCCGTAGCCGTCGCACAGGAAAGAGACCGGAGCGATCAATTCCAGCTGTGCGCCACCGAGGTACAGCGGTTCTCTGGTCAGGACCACGTTGGACACCGTGAGGTTGAACAACGGCGGAATCTTGGTCAGCGCACCGGTTTTCTGCCCGATCGTCAGTGGCAGCAACCCCATCAACGTGTAGTGGTTCAGGGCATTCGGTGACATCGCGAGCAGTTCCTTCTTACCGCGCGTGGTCGAGGCGTTGATCACCGCCAGCCGCTGCAACGGGTCCGATTCTGTTGTCGCCAAAGGGCAGACGAAGCCCGCGGCCGCATTCAAGGTGTCCTCGTCGCGCTCCCAGCCCACCGGCACCGAGGCGGTCAGCGTCTGCTCGGGCAGCTCGCCCTGCTCGTCGAGGTAGCGGCGCAGCGCCGCGCCACACACGGCGAGTGTCACGTCGTTGACGGTTGTCTCGGTGGCCTTGGCGATGGCCTTGAGGCGGCCCAGTTCGAGCACCTCGACCGCGAGCCGGCGCTGCGGCGTGAGGGTGGCGTTGAACGGCGCGCGCGGCGTGCCCAGCGTGGCGCCGACGTGGCTGTTGTCGCCGCCGATCATGCCGACCAGGCTCTTCACCAACTCGGCAGAACCCGCGACGCCGTCCGTCGTCCGGTTCCACAGCTCGTAGGCGACCGACGCGACCCGGTTGCGGTCGGGCACCTCGGCCTTCGGTCCGGCCTCGGACAGCGGCACGTAGCGGTCCGGCTCGGTGCTCAACCACTTCTTGATGGTGTTGATCGCGCCCATGCCGTCCACCGCACAGTGGTGGGCCTTGAAGTACATGGCGAAGCGACCGTCGGACAGGCCCTCGATGAAGTGTGCTTCCCACAGTGGCCGGCGCATGTCGAGCGGGTGCGCGTGCAGCCGGGCGACCAGGGTGCCCAGATCGGCCTCGCTTCCGGGGTACGGCAGCGCTGACAGCCGGACGTGGTACTCCGGGTCCGGGCGGACCTCGCGCCACTCGGGCAGCAGGCCGTCGACGACGGCGCTGTCGAACGGGAACGGCAGGAACGACAGTTCGGCGAATGCGTTGTACAGGGTGCGGACGTAGTCCGGCCCGGCGCCGTCGGGCAGCCGGAACGTCAGCAGGGCGCCGATGTGCATGGGCGTCCGGTCGGACTCCATCCGGTAGAACATCGTGTCGACAGCACTCAGCAACCGCATGGCAGCACTATGTCAGGCTCACCAGCTGGAATGCGGCGAAATCCGCGAGCAAGTCCACGCCCGACGCGAATTCCCGGTCCCGGTCGAACCGGGCGAGAAATGGTGCGCACGCAACCACTTCCGGGAGCGCGGAATCTTCCAGTTCGGCCTGCCGGGCAGCGATGTCGGCGGACTTTCCGCTGCCGAAGGTGGGGCCGGCGGACACCTCGCGCAGCAGCATCCCGACGACGGCGGCCACCAGGACACGGGTGAGTCGCACGGCGAGCTCGGGGGCGGCGCCGGCCCGATGCAGGATCGACAGGAGAGCCTCGACGGGCGCGAGTCCGGCGAGCGTCGTCATCTGCCGGGTCAGCACGAGCGTCGCGGCCTCCGGGTGGGCGAGGGTCACGCGCCGGAACTCGTAGGCGAGGGCCCGCAGGTCGGTCCGCAACTCGCCGGTGGGTGCCGGTGGTCGCAGCTGCCCGAGCAGATGTTCGGCGACGGCGTCCAGCAGATCGTCCTTGTCGGCGACATGGTGGTAGAGGCTCTTGGCGTCGACGCCGAGCAGGCGGCTGACGGACCGCATGCTGACCGCGGCGATGCCGTCCTGGTCGATGACGGTCAGCGCCGCTTCCCGGATCGTCGATCGCGTCAGCTGTGCCAGCGCCTTCGGCGGCCGTCCGCGGCGGGGAGTCGGGGTGGCCGCGCTCATGGCCTCATTCTGGCCCAGACCCTTGCGAATTTCCACACCGTGGGATTATCGTCAGATTAATCCCACGGTGTGGAAATACTTTGCAGTTCGAGGAGGACGCCATGACGCACCGCTTCGCCATCCCTTCCGTCGAGGTGTTGCAGGCGCGCGAAAAGCTCGTCCTCGACCACTTCCACGACGAGGTCCGACAGGACTGGGACGACGTGCTGGCCACCTTCCCGCATCCGCACTACGAGATCATCCCGACGCTCACCATCCACGACGGTGACGCCGATGTGCGCGGCTACTATCACGACACCCGCGTCGCGTTTCCCGATCAGGACCACGAGATCATCGCGCTGCGACACAGCGCCGATGCCGTGATCGTCGAATTCTGGCTCCTCGGAACGCATCTCGGCCCGCTCGGCGGCATCCCGGCGACGGGCTCGCGGCACCGCACCCGGATGACGGCCTATTTCGTGTTCGACGAGAACGAGGACCTGGTCGCCGAACGCATCTACTTCGACACGCTGACGATGCTGAAACAGCTTGTGGGAGGCCTGAATCTGCGTGACCCGCGAAACTGGCCCGCCGTCATCCGCGGACTGCGGGGGCTGCTGGCCATGTCCAGCCAACCCGATGCCCGGCTCATCGGGACGGCCCCGGCTGACCTGACATGAGGGTCCACCACCTCAACTGCGGCACCATGCATCCGCGGTTCGTGCCCGACGGATTGGTCTGCCACGTACTCCTTGTCGAAACGCCGGGCGGTCTCGTGCTTGTCGACTCCGGGTTGGGGCTGCGGGATGCCGAGTCGCCGGGCAGTCGCTTCGGCCCGGCCCGCTTCTACGTCCGCCCGGTGTTCGATCCGAACGAAGCCGCCATCAACCAAATTCGCCGCCTCGGGTTCGAGCCCAGCGACGTGCGGCACATCGTCGTGACCCACTTCGATGCCGACCACGTGGGAGGTCTGGCGGACTTCCCTTGGGCGCAGGTTCATCTCACCGATGCCGAGGCATTCGCGGCACTGCATCCGAAGACGCTCGTGGAGAAACAGCGCTACCTGCCGGCCGGTCACGCGCACGGCCCGATCCTGGTCGAGCACTCGCCCGCGGCCTCGGAGTCGTGGCGCGGCTTCCCCGGCGCCAAAGAGTTGGCCGAGATCGCTGACGGCATCGTCTTGATCAGCCTGCCCGGGCATACGCGCGGGCACGCCGCGGTGGCCGTCGACGCGGGGGACCGCTGGATTCTGCATGCCGGCGACAGCTTCTACCATCGTGGCCAGCTCGACGGCAGCAATACCGCGCCGCGGGCCCTGCGTCTGATGGAACGCTCAGTTGCCTTCGACTGGGCGAAGGTGCAGGCCAATCATCAACGGCTGAGCGAACTTTGGGCTTCGGATGAACCTGATATGTCCCTCGTCAACGCCCATGATCCGCAGCTGCTGCGGCAAGCGGTCGGCGGCTAGGCCGGTTGGGCGTCGCGATCGGCGCTTGCTCTCTCGCCTAGCGCGCAGTGACCTAGCCGCCACTTCGCGGCTCGCCCTCTGGCATGCCGGAAAGTTCGGAGCGATAGATCCGTTGCCTTTCGAACGTATGTGGCGCTCCACGGGTTTTCGTGGGCGCCTTTGCGCTGTTCAGGGGCTATTTTAGGTTGTGCGCCTGGGGTTTTGAGCGTGTCGGCGGCGAGTTGAAGGACGCGCACGCGGTGTCCCTCTAGGTTTCGGGGTTACCACACCAACCTCAACCGCCAGGAACGATCCGCGTGCGCGTCAGTACTGCATTTAACCGAATACTTCAGGTCCCCGGAGCCAACGTCACCGATGTCACCATCGGCGACCGCGATATCGAAGTCACCGTCGGCCTTAAAGCCCGCTCGATGCGCTGCCCGTGCGGCAAACGTGTGCGGGCCGGTTATGACCGCCGGCGCCGGCGCTGGCGCCATGTGGATCTGGCCTGCAAGAAACTGTGGCTGGTCTACGACATCCGCCGCACGAACTGCCCACGCTGCGGCATCGTCACCGAGCAGGTGCCGTGGGCTCGTCCCGGTGCCCGATTCACCCGAGACTTCGAAGACACGGTGCTCTGGCTGGCCCAACGCACCGACCGCACCACCGTGGCCACGCTCATGCGGTGCGGCTGGGAATCGGTCACCGCCATCATCAACCGCGGTGTCGACGAACTGCTCGACCAACGACGACTCACAGACCTGTACCGGATCGGCGTCGACGAAATCTGCTACCGCCACCCGCACAAATATCTGACCATCGTCGGCGACCACGACACCGGCACCGTCATCGGAGTCCAGCCCGGACGCAGTGAAGAATCGCTATCGAAATTCTATGAACAACAACCTGATTCGACACTAGAGACGATCACCGCCGTGAGCATGGACGTGAGCAAGGCGTTCCGCGGAGCCACCCGAACCCACCTACCGGAAGCCACCATCTGCTTTGACCCGTTCCACATCATGCAATGGGTCAACCGGGCATTGGACCGGGTCTTCGCCGCCGCCGCCAGCGGACCGGACAAAGTCGCCATGACCTCAGCGCAGTGGCGCCAGACCCGATGGGCGCTGCGCACCGGCGAAAACAAACTCACCGACAACAAACGTGAACTGGTCAACCAGATCGCCCGCGCGAACCGTCACGTCGGCCGGGCCTGGGCCCTCAAAGAACAGCTGCGCGACCTGTATCGACTCCCACACGAACCCGGTGTCGCCCGTCAACGACTCAAAGCCTGGATCACCGCCGCCAAACGCAGCCGTATCCCGTCCTTCATCGAACTCGGCAAACGACTACAGGAACACTTCGACGCCGTCATCGCCGCCGTGGAACTCGGCATCTCCAACGCCCTCCTCGAAGGCATCAACGCCAAAATCCGACTCATCAACGCCCGCGGCTACGGCCACCACTCCGCCCGAACACTGACCTCAATGATCTATCTCTGCCTGGGCGGGCTCCACCCTCAGCTACCCACGAGAAGGTGAGGAGTAGCACGTATGTTCGATACGATGTGTTATGGGAATCGCACCGGATCTCAAAGCTCTCCTCGACCACCTGCGCGGCGTGGTCATTTCCGAAGACATCACCGGGGATGCCGCACTTGGTGTGCTGCGGACGCTACTGACACTGCGTGGCGTGATCGATCATCTGGCAGCGATGCTGACCGGGGTGCTGGATCGCCGCGGGGTGGCGGCGGCGCAGGGCCGGACGTCGCGGGAGTTGTTGATGGCGTTGGGGTGTGCGCCATCGGTGGCCGAGCGCTTTATCCGGGTATCGGGCGCCTTGCCGGCGTTACCCACGCTCACGGCCCATGCCGCCGACGGTGCGATCTCCGGGGAGCATGTCGATGCGATCGTCAAAGGCATCAACCACATCCAAGCCCGCGCACCCGGTGAGGTAGACGAAGAAGCCCGGTTCGCGCAGGTGACCGATCTGCTGGGGCAGTTCTTCTCTGGCGCCACCCCCGCCGACATCGACAAACGCGCGCGGCGTTTGGGGAACCGGCATGCGGCCGCCGAAGGTGGGTTGCCGGCCGCGGAGGACCGGTCGATCAACACCGTCGAGCACCGCGTCACCTCCGATGGTCGGGTGCAGGTGCGCGCGGACTTGGACGTGGAGGTGGGCGCCAAGCTGGTCGCAGCGATCGAGGAACACTCGGCACCGCGGCCCGAACCCGACGGCACCCCCGACACCCGCACGGCGGGCAGGCGGCGGGCGGATGCGTTAGAGGCCGTGTTGGACATCGCCGCCCGCGGCGGGGACGTCGCTTCCGCGCCGCGCACGCAGCTACTGGTGACGGTGCCCGCCGACACTCCAGACCTGGCGGCGTTGGAATTCATCGGGTCGATCAGCACCATGACCCTGGAACGAATCTGCTGCGACACCACCGTCACCACGATCATCGTCGACGGCGAACAGGTACCCCTGGACATGGGCCGGGAGAAACGTTTGTTCCCGGCGCACCTGCGCAAAGCGCTGTATCTGCGGGATCAGTGCTGCATCAAATGCGGCGCACCACCCGGACGCACCCACGCCCACCACATCATCCACTGGACCCACCACGGTGAGACATCACTAGCCAACGGCTGCCTGCTGTGCCCGGCCTGCCACGCCAACGTCCACCACGACGGCTGGGACGTCGTCATGGGCCTGGACAAACACCCCTGGCTCGTCCCACCCGCGGCCGTCGACCCGCAACGAAAACCGATCCCCGCATACAACCGCCGCACCATGCGCCTCGACACAGCCGCATAACACCTAAAGCATTGCGCACCTTGACAACTACACAGTGTTAGCCGGGGTCAAGGTGGCCGGCGTGTACGGACGTAGCGGCCGCTGCCGGACGAATGTCGGCCACCAGAACCAGGGGCCCAGCAGTCGCACCAGACACGGCACGATGAACGACCGCACCACCAGGGTGTCGAGCAGCAGGCCGATGCAGACCGTCGACCCCATCTGGCCGATGGTCCGCAGATCACTGGACAGCATGGCCAGCATGGTGAACGCGAACACCAGGCCCGCGGAGGTCACGACGCCGCCAGTGCTGCCGAGGGCGCGGATGAGGCCGGTGTTCAGGCCGGCGTGGATTTCCTCCTTGAGCCGGGCGACCAGCAGCAGGTTGTAGTCCGAGCCGACGGCCACCAGCACGATGAAGGTCAGCGGCAGGATCAGCCAGTGCAGGGGTAGCCCGATCAGGTGCTGCCAGATCAGCACCGACAGCCCGAACGCGCCGGCGTAGGAGAACGCCACCGTGCCGGGAATCACCAAGGCGGCCACCAGGGATCGCGTGATGATCATCATGATCAGGAAGATCAGGACGAAGGCAGCGATGGCCGCGATCATCAGGTCGTTCTTGGCGTACAGCTGGATGTCCTTGTTGTTGGACCCGGATCCGCCGATGTAGATCTTCGACCCGGCCAGCGACGTCTCCTTGAGCGCGATCTTGATCGCGTCGGGGAACTGTTCGACGTGCTCGATGCCCTCGGGCCCCATCGCGTTGCCCTCGTGGGTGACGATGAAGCGCGCAGCATGCCCATCGGGCGACATCATCAGTGACATACCGATTTTGATGTCGTCGTTGTCGAACGCTTCGCGGGGAATGTAGAAGAAGTCATCACTGCGCGACGCGTCGAAGTCGTTGCCGACGTTGATCATGTCGTCGAAGGTCTGGTCGGTATTCCGGTTCTGAATGTCGGTGGGGCCGTAGTTGTTCACGATGATCGCGAGCAACGCCTGATTGTCGGCGACCGTCTGGCGCAGCAGCGACACCATCTGCGGCATGAGGCTGTCGATCACCTCGAAGGATCCGACGGCCTTGCCGATGTCGGCCGCCAGGTTGTCGACCTTGTCGATCACGTCGAACAGCGACCGGAACGACCAGCACACCGGGATATCGAAACAGTGTGGTTCCCAATAGAAATACGCGCGGAGCGGGCGCATGAAATCGTCGAGGTTGGCGACCGCGTCGCGCATGTCGTTGGTGACCTGCTCCATGTCCTCGAGGGTCAGCACGGTGTTGTGCAGCTCGTCGGCGAGGGTCTGGGTCAGGTCGGCCGTCTTCTTCAGCACCTCGATGCTGTGCGCGGTGATCTTCGCCTGCTTCGCGGTGTTCTCGTTGTTGTGCTGGGTGAACGGCAGCTGCTGACCGTTGCCGCTGCCCTGTGTGGTGAAAAGGTAAGGAATGGAGGCGTGTTCGAGCGCCCGTCCCATGGGGCGGGTGATGCTCTGCACCATCGCCACACCGGGCAGACGGATCAGGGCCTTGGCCACCCGGTCCAGCGAGATGAAGTCGGCCGAGTTGCGCATGTCGTGGTCGGCTTGGACCATCAGCATCTCGCTGAACAGCTTGCTCTTGGGGAAGTGCCGGTCGGCGGCCTGAAATCCCTGGTTGGCCGGGGCATCTGGCGGCTGGTAGGTACGGTCGTCGTAGCTGACGCGGTAGGTGGGCACAAACACCGCGCCGACCGAGACGACCGCGACACTGGCGACGAGGATCGGCTTGGGCCAGCGCACCACGGCGGTGCCGATGCGCCGGTACAGCTTCGCCTTGACTTCCTGTTTCGGGTCGAAGAGCCCGAAGAGGCTGCCGACGCTGAGCAGGGCGGGTCCGATGGTCAGGGCGCCGGCGATGGTGATCAGCATGCTCACCGCGACGGCGGGGCCCATGGTGTGGAAATAGTTCAGCCGAGCGAACGTCAGACACGCGCAGGCGCCGGCGATGGTCAGACCCGAGCCGACGATGACATGCGAAACACCCTTGTAGGCGGTGTAATACGCGTCCTCACGACTTTGTCCGGCCAGGCGGGCCTCGTGATATCGGCCGATGAGGAAGATGCCGTAGTCGGTACCCGCGCCGAGGGTCAGCGAGATGACCATGTTGGTGGCGAACGACGACAGCGGGATGAAGCCGTAGTGCCCGATCGCCGAGATGACGCCCTTGACCGACAACATCAGCAGGATCACGCCGAAGAACGGCACCAGCATCGTGACGACGGAGCGGTAGACCAGCAACAGCATGAAGATGATCAGGAACATCGTCGCGATGGTGATGTTGTTCAGGCTGGAGTTGGCGATCTCGACGGTGTCGGCCGCCAGCGGCGCCGCGCCACTGACGTAAACCTTCAGTCCGGCAGGCGGATTGGAGTCCTTGACGATCTTCCTGACGGCGTCGACCGAGTTGTTGGCCTCCATCTGCCCGATGTCGCCGGCGAGGCGGAGCAGGACGTAGGCGGATTTGCCGTCGAGGCTCTGTGCGCCGGCGGCGGTGATCGGCTTGCCCCACGTGTCCATGACGTACTGCACGTGCGTGGTGTCGGCGTTGAGCGTGCGGACCAGGCCCGCGTAGTAGTCGCGGTCCTGCTCGGTCAGGCCGCGATCGGCTTCCAGCACCAGCATCGTCAGGCTGGTGGAGGTGGACTCGTGGAATTCCTTGCCGATGGCCAGCATGGCCACCTGGGACGGCGCGTAGGTCGGCACCATCGGGCCGGCGAGTTCCTCGGCGACATCTTCGATCTTCGGCACGAAGGTATTGGTGACCACCGCGAGCAGGGCCCAGAAGACGATGATCGGAATCGCCAGCAGGCGAACCATTCTGGGGACGAAGGGGCGCTTGGCCGCGCTGTGCGCCGGGCGGGCGATCGGGGCGGTGTCGGTGTCGGTCACGCGGACTTCACCCGGCAGGCGACGTCGGCGTTGCCGTGCTCGTCGGACTGTTCGTCGCGGACAACGTCATTCACCTTCATCCGGCAGCCGACGGTGCCGCCGTGCACCTGGACCGAGATGCTGCCGGAGACGACGGTGAGGGTCGTGGTCTCGGTGTGCGACCACGGCAGTTCGGTGAGATCGACCTTGTGGGGGTGTCCGCTGATGTCGACGTACGAAAGCAGGCCGCCGGACCCGAGGGTGCCGAACACCTCGTAGGTGAGCGTCTTGGGGGTGAACTCCGGGGGCGCCTGCGGCGGGTTGACGGCCAGCACCGGTCCAGGCTCGGAGAATTCGTGGACCTTGACCATGCACAGCACGCCGACGCCGATCGCGATGAGGGCGATCAACGGCATCCAGGCTCGTGCGAGGAATCGTCGGGCGGTAGAGCGTTGGCTCACTCGATCACCTTTCGACGTCGGCGAGTTGTATATCAACTAACTTGAGATGAATCGGCGTAAACACTATCAGTGATTGGACACGCACGGCTTTCCACATATTCCGTGGAATAGAAAGACGAGGTGAGAGCGTCCAGCTAATTCCCAGAATCCACCAAGGTGACGTTTCCGAGCCGCTTTTTCAGCTTGATCACGCGGAAGATCTGGGTGGTCACATTGATGGACGAGATCATGGCGATGACCCCGAGAAAGGTGCGCTCCGAAGGGGTTGCGCCGTGGAGTTGCTCGAGACTGCCGAGCACGTAGAAACACCCCAGCGAAAAGATCGTCAGGGGAATTGCGAATGTCATCAACGTCCGCTGATTGTCGATCACCTGGGTGGCATATTCGAGCTCTTCAGCGGTCATCGGCTGGCGCTTGCGGACCTTCGTGAGCACCGTCTGCTTGGCCCGGACGTTTTCGGCGATCGGCAACTGCGGTTGTTTCCGCAGGCGCTGGATGTAGAAGAACATCACCGTCGCGGCGAACAGCAGCGTCAGCAGGGCGACGTCGGCCAGCTTGCCGAACAGGTGCCAGTCGGTGCCGAGGAAGTTCCAATCCATGGGGCACTCCTTTGCAGTTCGCAGATGGGTGGGACGTTACCTCAGCTAACTGGCAACACGCGGTACTTGTCAACTCAGTTGATATAGGGTCTTGATGCTCGACCGCTCATGACACAGACTGGCCGTGATGACGCACGTGCAGACCGTCAGGGGCCCGGTGCCCGTCGACCGCCTCGGGGCCACGCTCATGCATGAGCACGTGTTCATCCTGAGCGACGAGATCCGGCAGAACTTCCCGGACTATCCGTCGCGATGGGACGAGGACGCCCGCGTCGCCGACGCGATAGACCAACTGCGCCAATGCAAATCGCGTGGCATCGACACCATCGTCGACCCGACGGTGATCGGATTGGGCCGGTACCTGCCCCGGATTCAGCGGGTCAACGAGCAGGTCGACATCAACATCGTCGTCGCGACCGGCATCTACACCTACAACGACGTGCCGTTCCAGTTCCTGCACACCGGTCCCGGCCTGCTGTTCGACACCCCCGAGCCGATGGTCGAGCTGTTCGTCAGGGATATCCGGGAGGGCATCGGCGGTACCGGCGTGCGCGCGGCCTTCCTGAAATGCGCCATCGAGCATCAGGGACTGACGCCGGGCGTCGAGCGGGTGATGCGCGCCGTCGGCCAGGCCCACGTGCAGACCGGCGCGCCGATCACCGTGCACACCGACGTGCACAGCCGCTCCGGGCTCGTCGCGCAGAAAGTGCTGGGGGAGGAGGGCGTCGACCTCACGAAGGTGGTGATCGGGCACTCGGGCGACAGCACCGATCTCGATTACCTGTGCGCGCTCGCCGATGCCGGTTCGTATCTCGGCATGGACCGCTTCGGGCTCGACATCCTGCTGCCGTTCGAGCAGCGCGTCGACACCGTGGCGGAACTCGCCAGACGCGGATACGCCGAGAAGATGGTGCTGGCGCATGACAGTTCGTGTTTCATCGACTGGTTCTCGCACGAGGGGAAACTGGCCGCGGTGCCCAACTGGAACTTGACGCACATCAGCGACGACGTACTGCCCGCACTGCGCGAACGCGGCGTCACCGACCAACAGCTCACCACCATGCTGGTCGATAATCCACGCCGGTATTTCGGCGGCGAGATCAGTTGAGCCGCAGCGGGATGCGTCTACTACTTATCTCCGACACCCACGTGCCCAAGCGCGCCCGCGACATGCCGGCGCGAGTCTGGGACGAGGTGGCCCGCGCCGACGTGGTGTTGCACGCCGGCGACTGGGTGGACGTCGCACTGCTCGACGAACTCGAGCTGCGAGCGACACGGCTGGTCGGCTGCTGGGGCAACAACGACGGCCTCGACCTGCGGGCCCGTCTGCCCGAGCGGGCCGACGTGACGCTCGAGGGCGTCCGGTTCACTGTCACGCACGAGACCGGCGCGTCGGCCGGCCGCGACGCGCGCATGGCACGGCTGTACCCCGACACCGACGTACTGGTGTTCGGGCACAGCCACATTCCGTGGGACAGCACCGCGACAACCGGACTGCGGCTGCTCAACCCCGGCTCGCCGACCGACCGCCGACGCCAGCCGCACTGCACCTACATGACGGCCTCGGTCGGCGATGGCACGTTGTCGGACGTAGTGCTTCATAAGCTCTGACCCGCGGGAAATTGACGCTAGGTTGGTCGGCATGGAGCAGAAGCCGCCCACCGATGCCATTGCCGCCGCCAACCGCGCCCACACCGCGACGCTGCCGTTCGCGGACACCCGGGACTTCGAGGACGCCGACCGCGGCTTCATCGCCGCGATGGAACCGTGCGTCGTCACCGCGGCCGACGGAAGAGTGGTGTGGGACAACGACTCCTACAACTTCCTGAACGGCGACGCGCCGGACACCGTGCACCCGAGCCTGTGGCGGCAGTCGCAGTTGTGCGCCAAGCAGGGCCTCTACGAGGTGGTGCCGGGCATCTATCAGGTGCGCGGCCTGGACCTGTCGAACATCAGCTTCATCGAGAGTGACACCGGCATCATCGTCATCGACCCGCTGATCTCCACCGAGACCGCGGCGGCGGCGCTGGCGCTGTACCGCGCGCACCGCGGTGACCGTGCGGTCCGGGCCGTCATCTACACGCACAGCCACGCCGACCACTTCGGCGGCGTGCTGGGCGTGACGTCGCAGGCCGAGGTCGACGCCGGCCACGTCGTGGTCATCGCGCCGGAGGGTTTCACCGAGCACGCGGTACAGGAAAACGTCTATGCCGGAACGGCAATGGCGCGGCGGGCGGGCTACATGTACGGCGCGGCGCTCGACCGCGGTCCGCAGGGGCAGGTCGGCTGCGGCCTGGGACAGGTCGGGTCGACGGGTGAGGTGGCACTGATCGTGCCGACGCTCGACATCAAGGTGACGGGCGAGACCCACACCATCGACGGCGTCGAGATCGAGTTCCAGATGGCGCCCGGCACCGAGGCGCCCGCCGAGATGCACTTCTATTTCCCGCAATTCCGCGCGCTGTGCATGGCCGAGAACGCCACCCACAACCTGCACAACCTGCTGACGTTGCGCGGCGCGCTGGTCCGTGACCCGCACGGCTGGGCGGGCTACCTGACCGAGGCCATCGACACCTTCTCCGGCCGCGCCGACGTGGTCTTCGCGTCGCACCACTGGCCGACGTGGGGGCAGGACAACATCGTCGAATACCTGTCGCTGCAACGGGATCTGTACGCCTACCTGCACGACCAGACGCTGCGCCAGCTCAACCAGGGCTACACCGGCATCGAGATCGCCGAAACCTTCCAGATGCCACCGGCTCTGGAGAAGGCCTGGCACACGCACGGGTACTACGGCTCGGTCAGCCACAACGTCAAGGCCGTCTACCAGCGCTACATGGGCTGGTTCGACGGCAATCCGGGCCGCCTCTGGCAGCACCCGCCGGCCGCCGCGGCGCCGCGCTACGTCGCGGCGATGGGCGGTATCGACCGGGTCGTCGAGCTGGCGCAGGCCGCGTTCGACGAGGGCGACTTCCGTTGGGCGGTAACCCTGTTGGACCACGCGATCTTCACCGACGAGCATCACCCCGCGGCCCGGGCGCTGTATGCGGACACGCTGGAGCAGATGGCCTACGGTGCCGAGAACGCCGTGTGGCGCAACTTCTTCCTGTCCGGTGCCACCGAGCTGCGGGTCGGGAACTTCGGTACCCCGACGCAGAGCTCGTCGCCGACGCTGCTCGCGCAGCTGACCCCGGCGCAGATGTTCGACACCTTCGCGATCAACATCAACGGCCCGCGGTCGTGGGACCTGAACCTGGCCATCGACGTGACGTTCCAGGATGTCGCGACCAACTACCGGTTGAGCCTGCGCAACGGCGTGCTGGTGTACCGCAAGGTGGCCGCCGACCCGGATACCGCCCAGGCCACCGTCACGCTGGCGAACAAGTTGCGGCTCTTGGCGTTTGCCGCGGGCGACACCAGCTCGCCGGGTGTCGAGGTTACGGGTGACGCCAGTGCCCTGCCCACGCTGCTGGGCGCGATCGACCGGCCCGACCCGGCGTTCAACATCATCACGCCGTAGCCGGGCCGGCCGTCTCGGCTATACGGTCGGCACCCAGTTGCCGTGGAAGCCGGCCGGCACGCGGTGCGGCAGTTTGATGCTCGCGACGTCCTGCAGCGTCTGGGCGTCGAGGATCGCCAGCTCACTGCGGTCGGTCGGCGCGTCGTAGACAAAGCCCATCAGCACGCCGTCGTCTTCGGCGGCGGTCGCCGACGACGGGTGAAAGACGAACTCGCCCAGCTCTTTCCCGGCACCGAAGTGACGGGTCGCGGTATTGCCGCCGACGAAGTCGTGTTTGAGCAGCGCGTCACTGCCACTGACTCCCTCTGCGATCATCGGCGCGTAGCCGTAACGGTGACGCTTGCCGACCAGGCGTTCGTCGACGCGGGGGAACTCCTGGGGGTGGTCGTCCACGCGGTCCTCGAGCACCTTGCCGGCGCTGAGGTCGATGGTCCACCGGTCCAGGGTCGGCGGCCCTTCGTTGGGGCCGATGCGGTCTGTGTCGAACATCTTCGGGTGCCGCACCACGTCCAGGACGATCGTGTTGTCGTCGGGGGAGTCGTAGGCGTTCATCGGGTGGAAGACGTAGCACGGTTCGACGTCGAACCAGCGCACGTCGGCGTTCCCGCCGTCGCGGGGCATCACGCCGATGCGCGCCGGGTACTTGGGATTCCACGAGTACGGGAAGCGCCGATCACTCGATCTGAAGCTCGACTGGCGCGCGACGACGGGATCGGGAATCTTGACCCGGCCGATCACCGAGGACAACAGCAGTCGCGCCGGCAGTCGCAGTGCCTTTGGCACCACCATCTCGGTGATGGTCCGCGCGTCGAAGCTCACGGGCAGGTCGTAGAAGATGACGTGGCGCTCGGTCAGCGAGAAGTCGTGCATCATCGGGCTGCCGTGGACCTCGATGTCGACGGTGCGCCGGGCTCGGCCGTCGGTACCGATCACCGAGTACTGCACGGTGTTGCCGCGGGTGAAGCTGTACGAAACCGCATGCAGTTCACCGGTTTCCGGATCGCGCTTCGGGTGTGCGGTGTAGCCGCCGCTGAGGGTGCCGTCGAAATCGCACGCGCCGACGGTGTCCAGTTCGTCGGTCAGCTCATAACTCGCCCCGCCGCCTTCGACCAGTGCCAGGGTCTTGCCGGCGTGGCCCAGCACGTTGGTGTTGGCGCCGATGCCGAACGGACTACCGTGCCCGGGCGGCGTGCCCTCGCCGAGCGCCGCCGTGGTCAACGGCCCACGCACCCAACGATTGCGGTACCACTCGGCCTTGCCGTCGCGGAGGCGGATGCCGTGCACCATGCCGTCACCGAGGAACCAGTTGTAGAGCTCGGGGTCGATTTCGCCGATCGGGTTGGGGCCGTTGCGCAGATAGCGGCCGTCCAGGTAGTCCGGGATCGTGCCGGTCACGGACAGATCGGTCAGGGTGTACTCGTCGTGCAGTGGCGCGAAGGCGCCTTCCAGGTAGCGGTTGGTCATCCCAGAACCTCCATAACAGTGTTATTGGCCGCGGTTACTGGTATAACACTGTTATGAGAGGTCTGCAAGGGTGAGCGAAGAAATTCGTCGGCAATTGATCGAAGCCGGCATCGTGATACTCGAACGCGACGGTCTCCAGGCGCTGACGGTGCGAAAGCTCGCCGCCGAGGTGGGCACGTCGACCATGGTCGTGTACACCCACTTCGGTTCGATGACCGGTGTGGTCGACGCCCTGTCGGCCGAGATCTTCGCGCGGTTCGGTGCAGCGCTGGCAGCCATCCCGCATACCGATGACCCGGTGGCGGACTTCTTCTCGATGGGCGCCGCGTACCGCCGGTTCGCACTGAAGAATCCGCAGCACTATCAATTGATGTTCGGCACGACGGTCCCGGCGTCGTTGTCGAGCGTCCGCAGCGATCTGACGGTGACCGGCCATGCCACGTCGCGCGACGCGTCCTTCCAGACGCTCTGCGATTCCGTGCGCCGGATGGCCGAGGCCGGCCGCATCCGCGACGACGGCGAAGTCGCTGTCGCAGGCCGCATCTGGAGCATGTGCCACGGGGCGGTGATGCTCGAGATGGCCGGATTCTTCGGCGCGGAAGGCCACGGACTGCGGGATATTCTCACCCCGATGATCGTCGATTTCCTCGTCGGAATGGGCGACGAACGAGACCGTGCCAACGAGTCACTCGCCACCGCGGCCGCTGCGCTCGTGGCGAGCGGTCATCTGTGACCTAGGCGAAACCACCGTCGCGTGTGGTTTTGCTGGATTCTATCTTCGCCGGGTTCAAAATTGGCGAATAGCACCGGCCGGGGCGCCCAGTCGCAGGTAAGGTAGCGCCGTGACCACGGGTGCGGTGCGGGGCGGGGCCTTCCCTGACGCATCGTCGGCGGCGCAGGAAAAAGCATTGTCGGGAGGTGACGACCCAGTCGCGGAGCGTGACTTCCGGGCGGCCTTCGACGATCAGGGACGCGCTCTCCGGCTGGAACTCTGGCTCGTGATGCTGCTGGGAGTTGGCGCAGTACTCCTGTTTCACCGGTATTTGCTCAAGGTGCCGCCAGAGCTGCTGGCGTGGGGGCCGCTCCTGATTGTCGCCATCGGGATCCCTGCCCTCCTGCGCTGGGTGAGTGGGTCCAGCGGCCCCGTACGGCGGTGGTCTCAGGCACTGTTCGTGATTGCGGCCTATCTCGATATCGCGTGCATGATGGCCGTGCGCACCATCTGCTTGCAGCACGGCATGGACGTGCTGCCGATCATCGTTCCTGTCACCATCCTGATGAGCCTGGTGGTCGTGCAGATCCGGTTCGTGTTCATGGTTCCGGCCATGCTTCTGGGCCTGGTCGGCATCGTCGTCGCCGAATTGAGTCTGAACGCGGTCACCTCTTCGACATTGTTCCAGTTGATGGCGTCCGCCGGGATCGTCAGCGTGTCCCCGGCATCGGCCTATGAGTTGGAGAACAGCAGCCGCCACGCCTGGCTGCGCCAACGCGAGCTCGATGAGCTCACCCGCGTCGACAGTTTGACCGGTCTCCCCAACCGGCGATTTTTCGACGAAAGCCTGGACGCTGCAGTGGAATCTGCTGCCGCCGGGGACTCCGTCGTGCTCGCCATTCTCGATCTCGACGAGTTCAAAAGCCTCAATGACCGGCTGGGGCACATCGCCGGAGACGAATGTTTGGCGGCGGTCGGTGCACACCTGCGTGAGCAGATCGACACACGACATGAGTTTGCGGCCCGCTACGCCGGCGAAGAGTTCGTCGTGATGTGGCACGGCACCACACCGGAGAATGCGCGTCGACGTGCTGAACTGTTGCGCGAATCGATCGGCACGTTGCGCATCATGCGGTCGAATGACGGCGCCGTGGTCACGGCGTCCGCCGGGTCCGCCGAGATTCTCGTGCCGCCGGATGTGCGACCGCTGACCGCCGAGCGCCGGTCTGCGTTGATTCACAGGCTCATCGATCGTGCCGATCGTGCCCTGTATCAGGCGAAGGCCGCGGGCCGGAACCGAATTGTGCATGACCGCAACGAGAATCACAGTGCGGACACCCGCGTAACGGCACCGCTTGTCGCGGACAGGTCGCCCGGCCAACGTGCACTCCCGGAACTCCAGACAAAGACGTCCACACTGCGCTTTCTCAACCGGCAGGACGAAGCGGCGTTTCTCGGCATGTACGAGGTACAGGGCCGTCGCACCCGGCGGTTCATCATGATCGGTCTGCTGCTGGTGTGCGCATTCATCTTCGTGTTTCAGGAGCCGCTGCTCAAAATTCCCTCCGAGGCAGTGACTTTCGGCCGGCTCACCCTTGGTGTCGGTATCGCGCCCGCCGCAGTCGTCGCTCTGATCGGCGCGAGTTGGGTGCGGCTGCGCGCGTGGTCGGCACCGATCTACATCGGTGCGGTCGCTGTGATCCTGTCCGCCCAGATGTTCGAGCGGGCGATTCAGACGCCCAAAGGGTTCGATGTCGTCCCCTACCTGATGCCGGTGGCGGTGCTGTTGAGCCTGGCTGTCGTGCAGATCGTGTACCGGTTGCTGATGCCGTCGATGGTCACGCTCACCACAGGCATCATCATCGTCGAAATGGTCAGTCTGCCCATCACGAGCAACGAGTTCTTGACCATCTGCGCGACCATCCTCATGGTCTTCGTCTGCTTGCGCTTCGCGTACCTGCTGGAGCGCTCTCGGCGGCTCGATTGGAGCCGTTCACGGCTTCTCGAAGAGCTCAGCAGCACCGACCCCCTGACCGGCCTGCCCAACCGGAGAGCTTTCACAGCCGAGCTGCGCGAGCGACTGGTTTCCGGGGTTGCGCCGGCGGTGCTGCTGATCGACGTCGACTACTTCAAGCAGTACAACGACCGACTCGGACACCCGGCGGGTGACGCATGTCTGCGCACCGTCGCAGACCAATTGCGCAGTGCGACAGCCGAATGTGGCGGCTTCGCGGCTCGCCTCGGCGGCGAGGAGTTCGCCGTCGTTCTCGCCGGTGGTGCCGAAACCACGGATACGCCGGAGAGGGTTCGCATGGCCGTCACCGGCCGACGTCAGGGTGACGACGGCGATCGCCCTCGCGTCACGGCTTCTGCAGGGCTCGCAGCGTGGCCGGCTGGCGTAGCGGTCGATGATCCCGACACCGCCGCCTCGCAGTTGCTCAGCCGTGCGGACCGGGCGCTCTACGCGGCCAAGCACCTTGGCCGCAATCGGTTGGAAGTCGATGGCGTGAGCCCGAATTCCCCCGTTTAGGCGAAACCACCGTCGGCGCGCAGGATCGAGCCGGTGGTGAAGCTGGATGCGTCGGACATCAAAAACAGTGCAGCGCCGACGATTTCGCGAGGATCACCGGCGCGCTGCAGCGGCAGCGAGCGGAAGGCGCTCGACGGATCCGCACCCCACGCCTTGCTGATGTCGGTGAGGAACGGCCCGGCCATCAGGGTGTTGACCCGCACCGTCGGGCCAAACGCTTTCGCGAAACCCTCTGTGAGCGTGTTCAATCCGGCCTTGGCGGCCGCGTACGGCAGCATGTGGGCGTCGGGCCGCAGTGAGCCCGACGAACTGATGTTGATGATCGACCCGCCGCCGTCGGCCACCATCCGCTCGCCGATCAGTGCCGACAACCGGAACGGCCCCTTGAAGTTCAGATTCACCACAGCGTCGAACAGCTTCTCGGGCACCGAGTCCAGCGATTCGTACAACGGCGACATCCCGGCGTTGTTCACCAGCACGTCGACCTTGCCGAACGCGTCATAGGCGGCGTCCACCAAACCGTCCAACTCGTCCCAGCGGCCGACGTGCACCTGATGGGCCAGTGCGGCCCGGCCCGTCTCGGCGACGACCTCGGCAGCAGTGGCCTGACACGACTCCAGGTTCCGGCTGGCGATGATGACGTCGGCGCCGCAGTGGGCCGCCGCGAACGCCATCTCCCTGCCGAGTCCGCGGCTGCCTCCGGTGATCAGGACCACCCGGTCCGTGAGGTCGAACAGTTCGTCGGCGTACCCCATGGCGGCTCCTTCGGTGCTGGGGTGGCGTGTTGGTCCCCATGTTGTCACGGCGACCGTGGCGTAGTGGTCGTGCGCCATCGGCAGTGTTTCCCGCACGTTCACACGCCGTTACACTTATATATACGAGTACTGAAATCGTGCATAACTTGTATTGACAACTATGGCGATGTGCCGCACTGTTATTGCCATGCCAAATCAACGGAGCTACGACGTCGTTGTCGTAGGAGCTGGAATCGTCGGCCTTGCCCACGCCTATCACGCCCACCGTCGCGGACTGGCGGTCGCGGTGGTCGATCACGCCGCCGGTGTGGTCGGCGCGTCGGTGCAGAACTTCGGCCACGCGTGCATCACCGCGCAGAACGGTGTCGCGCTGGACTACGCCCGGGCCGGCCGGCAGCACTGGCTCGGTCTGTCCCGGCAGGCCGGGTTCTGGTCGAAGCAGGCGGGCACCTACTGCGTCGCCCGCCACGAGGACGAACTGGCCGTCATGCGTGAATTCGTCGACGTCCGGCCCAGCGGTGACGTGCACCTGCTCAGCCGCCGGCAGCTGCTCGACCGCGTGCCGGTGCGCGATCCGCGCGTAGTCGGGGGCATGTACCTGCCCAATGACCTTCAGGTCGACCCGCGAACGGCGGTGCCATCCATCGCGCGGTGGCTGGAATCGCAGGGCGTCGACTTCCATTGGCGTACCGCGGCTTCCGGCTTCGAACCGGGCCTCGTGCACACCTCGCGCGGGCCGATACATACCGAGACCACCTTCATCGCCGTCAACTACGACATCGACCGGCTCTTTCCCGAACTGGCTGAGCGCGACGGATTGCTGCGCTGCCGGCTGCACATGATCCGGGCCAGGCTGCCGCTGGCGGTCACGCTCCCCGCGCCGCTGTTCACCGGTTGGTCGTTGCTGCGGTACTCAGGTTTCGAGGACCTGCCCAGCGTCGGGGCCGTCGCACAGCGACTGCGGGACGAGCACCCCGAGGCGGTGGACATCGACCTGCACCTGATGTTCACGCTGCAGCCCGACGGCTCGCTGTTGATCGGCGACACCCACATCCGGGAAGTCGCAGCGGCGCCGTTCCAGTCTGAGCAGGGCTTCGACATCCTGCTCAGCCAAACCCGAAAACTGTTCGGCATCAACGACATCGAAGTCAGAGAACGGTGGCAGGGCGTCTACAGCTCGGCCCCAGGGCAGGAGTTCCTCATCGAGGAGCCGGTGGAACGCACCCATGTCGTGACGGTCACCACCGGGATCGGCATGACGACCGGCCTGGGCCTGGCGGCCGCCGTCGTCGACCGGGTGCTGTCGCCGAGCGGCATCCCGGCAACCGTCTGAACCACACCAAACATCAACCACCACAAAGGAAAAGGACGCGAAAGTGGAAAGTCAATCAGCACCCGGAATCAGCCTGGTCGTGTTCGACATGGCCGGCACGACAGTCGAGGACACCGGCCTGGTACAGCAATCGTTCCTGGCCGCCGACAGTCATGCCGGTCTGTCGAAGACCGACTCGGACCGCGAAGAGATGCTGCGCTACGTCGCCGACACCATGGGGCAGTCGAAGATCGTCGTGTTCCGCCACCTCAGCCGCGGGAACGAAGAGCAAGCGCAAGCGGCAAACAAGGAGTTCGAGCGCTGTTACGCCCAGTTGGTCGCAGACGGCAACTGTAGCCCCATCCCGCAGGCCGAACATGTCATTACATCTTTGCGGTCCCGCGGTATCAAGGTAGCGCTGACCACCGGCTTCGCCCGGGAAACCCAGCAGGCCATCATCGATGCGCTGGGTTGGCAGGACCTCGCCGACGCAGTGCTCTGCCCCGCTCCCGGCGTCCGCGGGCGGCCCTACCCCGACATGGCGCTCGCAGCCCTCATGCAGACCGAGACCGACTCGGTGCAATCGATGGTGGTCGTCGGCGACACCTCGTCGGACGTCATCACCGGCCTGCGCGCCGGAGCACGCGCTTCGGTCGGCGTGCTGACCGGCGCGCACAACGCCGCGCAGCTGTCCGCTGCCGGCGCCACCCACGTCCTGGACAGCGTGGCCGACCTGCCCGGTTTGGTGGCAACCCTGGGCTGATCCGACCACGCACTCCGCGGTGGTCGGGCGCCGCACCCTCGGCCCCGGCCACCCCCGCTCTTCTCACTCTAACCTCTCGCGCTCTCGCGCCAAAACCCTTGCCTTGCCGACGATCTCGATGGCGCTTTGACGCCTCCGGTCGGCCCCTCTTCTTTTCCGCGCTCCCTTACCCCGCATCCAGTGGAAGTGAACAGCCATGTCGCACACCCTGCTGTCCAAGTCGCGCACCACCAATCCGAAGTACCAACGCTGGCGTATCCGCATCTTTGCCATCACCTGGATCGCCTGTGCCGGTTT
This sequence comes from Mycobacterium toneyamaense, assembly GCF_055384815.1. Lineage (NCBI taxonomy): Bacteria > Bacillati > Actinomycetota > Actinomycetes > Mycobacteriales > Mycobacteriaceae > Mycobacterium > Mycobacterium toneyamaense. The sequence continues at coordinate 5,653,132 of NZ_AP040333.1, read as the reverse complement.
CTATTTCACCCGTCAGACGTTCTCCGTCGCCAAGCTCGGCATTCTCGAAGACCCCGTCCTGCACCTCCATCTGACCAAGAGCGTCATGGCCAACCTCGACGCCGCGTATCTCACGGCCTACGCCGTCGGCCAATTCGTCTGGGGTCAGGTCTCCGACCGGTTCGGCCCGCGCGTGGTCGTGCTCGGCGGCCTGGCCATCTCGGCGGTCGCTACCCTGTTCATGGGTCTGCTGCCGGCCGTGGTCTTCCTGTTGCCGTTGATGATCGTGCAAGGCCTGGCTCAATCGACGGGCTGGTCGGGCACGTTGAGCAACATGTCCCAGTTCTTCTCCGTCGGGGAACGTGGCCACGTCCTGGGGCTGTGGAGCACCAACTACGCCTTCGGCGGCCTCGTCGCCGCGCCGGTCGTCGGCTGGTTCGCCTACGACCTGTTCGGCAGCTGGCGCGCGGCGTTCTTCAGTGGTGCGGCCATCGTCGCTGCGGTGTTCGTCCTGTTCTTCATCTTCCAGCGCAACAGCCCTGCCGATGTCGGCCTGCCGCCTATCGAGGAGTACCGGGCGGCCGAGGATTCCGTGGAGGGGGTCGAGCTCGACGCCGCCGCTGCGGACGAGGCCATCGCCGAGCCCAGCTCGTCGTGGCGCGAGTCCCTGGCTGTCGTGCTGAAGGATCAAATGGTGAGAACCCTTGGGGCAGCGTACTTTCTGCTCAAGCCGGCGCGCTACGCCATCCTGCTGTGGGGCCCGGTGATCGTCGCCGAACAGCTGCACGACGGTGACAAGTTCACCGCGGTGACCGTCCCGGTGGCGTTCGGCATCGCCGGCGTCATCGCCCCGATCCTGCTGGGCCGCGTCTCGGACAAGGTGTTCAAGGCCCGCCGGGTGCCGGCGAGCGTGATCAGCCTGGCCGTGCTGGTTGTGGTGCTCATGCTGTTCGGGCCGCTGACCGCGACGGGCAATGTGTGGATCATGGTCGGCGTCCTCGGCCTGATCGGCCTGACCGTCTATGGCGCCGATGCCATGATCTCGTGTATCGCGGCCGTCGACTTCGGTACGTCCAAGCACGCGGGCACGGCGACGGGCATCATCAACGGCTGCGGCTCGGTCGGCGCCATCCTCGGTGGCCTGCTGCCGGGTTACCTGGGCACCTCGGCACTGTTCTACGGCTTCGCCGGGGCCGCGTTCATCGCCATGCTGCTGTTGATTCCCTACTGGAACCGGATGCCGGTGGCCGACTAGCCACCTGTGCGCGATCCCCCGCGAGTTCGCTTGCGGGGGATCGTTCGTCAGGCGCGGACGTCGATGGTGCGGGCGTTGACGATGCTGAAGGCCACCACGTCGGGCCGGTAACGGTCGTCGGAATATTCGAACGCCACCCCGAACTGATCGCGTGAGGTACGACGCTCACGCAACAGGGGACTGCCCCGCTCGAGGTGCATGTTCTCGGCGTCGATGTCGTCGGCGGCGACAGCGTCCAGCATGTGCTCCATGGCGTCCCACTGCACACCACGGTCGGTGAGATAGTCCGTGATGGATCCGGAGTCGGTGTCGAATTCGAACAGCAGCGAACCCACCGCGTCGGTGAAACTGCTCCGCTCGATCATCACGGGTTCACCGTCGAGCAGTCGCACGCGCAGCACTTCGACGACGAAGTCGTCGGTGGTCAGGCTCAGCGCGGTGGCCGCGGTCTCGCCGGCGCGTCGGCGCGAGATCTCCAGGGTTCGGCTCCCTGCGGTGCGGCCGTTGCGTTCGGCCCACTGGGTGAACGGTGTGAACGTGTCCAGCGTCTGGCGGACGTCGTGGCTGCGGACGGTGGCCGGCTTGCCCCGCGAAATGCGGATCAGGCCTTCGTTTTTCAGCGTCGCGAGGGCCTGGCGGACCGGACCTCGGGATACGTCGAACTCCGCGCACAGTGCGCTCTCGGCGGGCAGTGACTCACCGATCTGGTACTCGTGCCGCGTGATCCGCTGCCGCAGCACGGCCGCGACGTGCTCATGGCGCGACCGGGAGCCGACCATCGGTGTACCGCCTCTCGGTGTCTTGTCATGACAACTTAGCTGCATAGTATTGCCCGTCAGCGCACAACCGCTGTGGAGGAAACCGCTATGCAACTGCTTCTGATCCGTCATGCCCTGCCGCTGCGCAACGAGCCCGGTGAGGGCGCCGACCCCGACCTCTCCGAGGAAGGCATCGCGCAGGCCGACCGGCTGCCGGACGCGCTCAAGCGGTTCCCGATCACGCGGCTCATCAGCAGCCCGCAGAAGCGCGCCATCCAGACCGGCCAGCCGGTGGCTGATGCGCTCGGGCTGCCCATCGAGATCGACGACCGGCTCGCCGAGTACGACCGCGACATGGCGCAGTACATCCCCATCGAGCAGATCGCGGCCGAGCATCCCGAGGAGATGGCCCGGCTCATGACCGGCCACCTGCCCAGCAGCGTCGACGAGGAGGCGTTCCTCGCCCGCATCACCGAGGCCGTCACCGACATCGCGAGCGAGGCCGAGGCCGAGGACACCGTCGTGATCTTCAGCCACGGCGGCGTGATCAACGGACTGCTGCACGACATCGTGCCGACCGAGCGCATCCTGTCGTTCCAGGTCGACTACACCGGCATCACCCGGCTGCTGGCCTCGCGCAGCGGCCGGCTGGCGGTCGCCGGCGTCAACAGCGTCGAACACGTGTGGGATCTGCTGCCGCGAAATCAGCGGTGGTAGACAGATCGGGTGGGATCTCTCGACGGCCTTGATCTGACCGCCCTCGACGCGCACCTGCGCGACATCGGGGTGACCCGAGCCGGCGAGCTGCGCGCCGAATTGATCGCCGGTGGCCGGTCGAATCTGACGTTCCTGGTGTTCGACGACGCCGCCAAGTGGGTGTTGCGCCGGCCGCCGCTGCACGGCCTGACGCCGTCGGCGCACGACATGGCCCGCGAGTACAAAGTCGTTGCGGCGCTTGAGGGTACAACGGTGCCGGTGGCGCATCCGGTGACGATGCGGGACGACGACTCGGTACTCGGTGCGCCGTTCCAGATGGTCGAATTCGTGCCCGGCCGGGTTGTGCGGTACTCGGCAGAGCTCGACGCGCTGGGCGATCAGCAGACCATCGACGCCTGTGTCGACGCGCTGATCAAGGTGCTGGCCGACCTGCACGCCCTGGACCCGGAAGCGGTCGGGCTGGGGGATTTCGGGAAGGCCAACGGGTACCTGGAACGGCAGGTGCGGCGGTGGGGTTCGCAGTGGGACCTGGTGCGGTTGCCGGACGATCCGCGCGACGACGATGTGCGCCGGCTGCACGCCCTGCTGGCCGAGAAGCTGCCGCCGCAGAGCCGCAGCGCCATCGTGCACGGCGACTACCGCATCGACAACACCATGCTCGACGCCGTCGACGCGACCAGGGTGCGCGCGGTGCTGGACTGGGAGATGTCGACACTGGGCGACCCGCTGTCGGACGCCGCGCTGATGTGCGTCTACCGGCACCCGATGTTCTCGATGGTGCATTCCGACGCGGCGTGGTCCTCGGACAAGATCCCGCCGATGGACCAGCTCGCCCAGAAGTACTCCGTGGCGGCCGGGCAGCCTCTCGATCACTGGGATTTTTACCTGGCGCTCGCGTACTTCAAGCTGGCGATCATCGCCGCCGGCATCGACTTCCGCGCCCGCATGGCCGCCGGCGAAGCCGGCCACGACGACCCCGTCGGCGAGGCCGTCGCGCCGCTCATCGCCGCCGGACTAGCAGTCCTTTCTTAGCGCGAGCGCGCGTGCCTTTCTTACCGCGAGCGTCCGTGTCTGCACGCAACACGCCGGGGTCCTCGTGCAAAAACGTCGCGCTCGCAGCTGACGAGCGCGACGTTATTGTGCATTGCGGGCGGCGTGTCGGGTGCAGACACGCACGCTCGCGGGGGGATCGGAACTAGAGCTACAACCCGGCCTTCAAGTTCTTCCGTGCGGCGAGCCGCAGCTGCAGAATGCGGATGCTCGCGACCGCGAAGGTCAGCAGACCACCCGCGACGGCCGAGAGCAGGATCGCCACACCCTTTTGCATGGTCAGCTGCCAGCCGAAAAGCCGCAGCGTGACGTCGTCGCCGTTCTGCAGGATGAACACCAGCAGCAGGATCAGGATCAGGAAACCGAGGACCAGCGCCGACCACAATGCCGCGGTGCGGGTGAACTTCACCGCGGATTCGGGTGTCTTGGGTTTCTTGGCCGGGGCCGAGTCCGGCTTGGGCGACTTGGGCGACTTGGGCGCCGGCGGTTCGGCGGGCACAGCTGCCGGCTTGGACGTCGACTCCGACGGGTCTGGGGAAGTCGCGTGGTCGCTACTCATAGGCACCATCTTGACGGTTCTGCGGGCCGGATGCCGGGAACTGCGGCACCAATTTTCGAATAACGCTAGGGTCGGCCTGAGTGCACGACGCCGAAAGGATGTTCGGGTGGCGCGAATTCTGACCGCTCTGGCGGTACTGCTGGCTGCCCTGTTGACGGGCTGCGGCAGTGCCAATCCCCTCGGTGGGGGCAGCATCTCCGGCGATCTCAAGTCGATCGTGGTGGGGTCCGCCGACTTCCCCGAGTCGAAGATCATCGCCGAGATCTATGCGCAGGCGTTGGCGGCCAACGGCTTTACCGTGGGCCGGCAGTTCGGCATCGGCAGCCGCGAGACGTACGTCCCTGCGGTGAAGGATCATTCGATCGATCTGATCCCCGAGTACACGGGCAACCTGCTGCAGTACTTCGACCCGAAGACCAGAGCCACCGCCGCCGACGATGTCGAATTGGCGCTCGCGCGAGTGCTTCCGGGTGATCTGTCGATCCTGACTCCCTCGCCGGCCGAAGACACCGACACCGTCGCCGTGTCGGCCGAGACGGCGAAGAAGTGGAACCTCAAGACCATCGCTGATCTGGCCCAGCACTCGGCCCAGGTGAAATTCGGTGCCCCGTCGGAGTTTCTGCAGCGGACCGAAGGCCTTCCCGGCTTGAAAGCCAAGTACGGCCTCGATATCGCACCGGCCAACTTCATCGCCATCAGCGACGGCGGGGGACCGGCCACCGTACGGGCACTGGTCGACGGAACCGTCACCGCGGCAGACATTTTCAGCACCTCGCCGGCCATCGTCCAGAACAACCTGGTGGTGCTCGAGGATCCGAAGCACAACTTCCTGGCCGCCAACGTGGTGCCGCTGGTGGCGTCGCAGAAGAAGTCCGATCTGCTCAAGACGGTGCTCGACGGCGTCAGTGCGAAACTCACGACGAAAGCGCTCATCGAGATGAACACCGCGGTCTCCGGGAATAACGGCGTCGACGCCGACCAGGCTGCGAAAAAATGGGTCCAGGACAACGGATTCGACAAGCCGGTGGGCCGATGATCACGTTCGACAAGGTCACCAAGAGCTACGGCAGCGCCGTTGCTGTCGATGAACTGACCCTCGAGATCGCCGAGGGGACGCTGTCGGTGTTCGTCGGGCCGTCCGGGTGCGGCAAGACCACCTCAATGCGGATGATCAACCGGATGATCGACCCGACCTCCGGAACCCTGACCGTCGACGGTGCCAACGTCGCCACCGTCGACCCGGTGCGGCTGCGCCTCGGCATCGGGTACGTGCTGCAGAGCGCCGGGCTCATGCCACACCTCAAAGTGGTGGACAACGTCGCCACGGTGCCGGTACTCAAAGGCGAATCACGGCGCAGTGCACGGAAAAAGGCGCTGGGCGTGTTGGAGCGGGTCGGACTCGACGTCAAGCTCGCCGACCGCTACCCGGCCCAGCTGTCGGGCGGGCAGCAGCAGCGCGTCGGGGTGGCCCGGGCGCTGGCCGCCGACCCACCCATCCTGTTGATGGACGAGCCGTTCAGCGCGGTGGACCCCGTCGTCCGCGAAGACCTGCAGGCCGAAATCCTGCGGTTGCAAAGCGATCTGCGCAAGACCATCGTCTTCGTCACCCACGACATCGATGAGGCCGTCAAACTCGGCGACCGCGTCGCGGTGTTCGGGCCCGGTGGCACGCTGCAGCAGTACGACGCGCCGCAGCGGCTGCTGTCCAACCCGGCCAACGCATTCGTCGCGGGTTTCGTCGGTGCCGACCGCGGCTACCGCGGCCTGCAGTTCCGGGACGCCGACGGACTCAAGCTCCGCGACATCCGCACCGTCGCCGAACCGGCGGTCGACGCGCTCGATCTCACCGACGGCCAATGGGCCCTGGTGGTCAACGCCGACGGCACGCCGTACGCGTGGATCAACGCCCACGGCGTGGGTCTGCACCGGCACGGAAAGTCCTTGTACGACAGCACCATCGCCGGTGGCTCGCTGTTCCGGCCGGACGGCACGCTGCGGCTGGCGCTCGATTCGGCCCTGTCATCCCCGTCGGGTCTGGGGGTCGCGGTCGATGAGCGGGGCCGCGTCGCCGGCGGCGTGAGCCTCGACGATGTGCTGGCAATCATCAAGAGCCGTAAGGGCGAGCAGTGCGATACCTGCTGAATCACCTGGAAGGCGCGTGGCTGCTCACGCAGATACACCTACGCCTGGCCCTGCTGCCGCTGCTCATCGGCGTGCTGATCGCCGTACCGCTGGGCGCCTACGTGCGGCAGCGGCCGCGGCTGCGCCGGTTCAGCACCATCACCGCCAGCATCGTCTTCACCATCCCGTCGCTGGCGCTGTTCGTGGTGCTGCCGCTGATCATCCCGACGCGGATTCTCGACGAGGCCAACGTCCTGGTCGCCCTGACCCTCTACACCGTCGCCCTGCTGATGCGGACGGTGCCCGAGGCGCTTGACGCGGTGCCCGCCGACACCCGGGAAGCGGCCACGGCCATGGGCTACCGGCCGCGTACCCGGTTCTTGAGAGTCGAACTGCCGCTGTCGATTCCGGTCCTCACGGCAGGCATGCGCGTGGTCGCCGTCACCAACATCTCGATGGTGTCGGTAGGTTCGGTGATCGGCATCGGCGGGCTGGGCACCTGGTTCACCGAGGGGTATCAGGCCGACAAGAGCGACCAGATCATCGCCGGCATCATCGCGATCTTCGTGCTGGCGGTGATCGTCGACCTCGTCATCCTGAGCGTCGGACGCCTGGCCACCCCCTGGACCCGGGCGAAGGCGCCGGCATGAACTTCCTGCACCAGGCCCTCGCCTACATCTTCACCGCGGCCAACTGGACCGGCCCGGCGGGACTGGGCATGCGGATGCTGGAGCACCTGGAGTACACCGGTATCGCGGTGCTCTGCAGTGCGCTCGTCGCCATTCCGGTGGGCATGTACGTCGGACACACCGGTCGCGGTACGGCCCTGGTGGTCGGCGGCGTCAACGCCCTGCGCGCCCTGCCCACCCTCGGCGTCCTGCTGCTCGGCGTCCTGCTGTGGGGGCTGGGCCTGGTGCCGCCGACTGTCGCGCTGATGCTGCTGGGCATCCCGCCCCTCCTGGCCGGGACCTATGCCGGGATCGCCAACGTCGATCCGGTGGTGGTCGACGCCGCCCGCGCCATGGGCATGACCGAGCGCCAGGTGCTGCTGCGCACCGAGGTGCCCAACGCCATGCCGCTCATCGTCGGCGGGCTGCGGACCGCGACGCTGCAAGTGGTGGCGACCGCGACCGTCGCCGCGTACGCCAGCCTGGGCGGGCTGGGCCGGTTCCTGATCGACGGCATCAAGGTGCGCCAGTTCTATCTCGCCCTCGTCGGCGCCCTGCTGGTGGCAGCTCTCGCGCTGGCGCTCGATGCCGCCTTGGCGTTGGCTGTGCGGGTCTCGCGGCCGGGCCCGGCCGGAGTTGCAATCGTGACTGCGAAGCCGGGCCTTCGTCGCCTACGGTAGACGGGTGAGCGCAGACCAGTCCGATGTCACCGAACCCGCCTGGCCCGCGATTCTGACCTGGCGCGCGCAGGATGTGTCGCGCATGGAGTCGGTCCGGGTCCAGTTGTCCGGCAACAGGATCAAGGCCTACGGCCGGATCGTGGCCGCTGCCACCGAGATTCATCCCGCATTCAGCGCGTCGTATGACCTGGTCACCGACGAGAGCGGCGCAACCAAACGGCTGTCTCTCACCGTCACCCTCGCGCAGCGTGAACGGCAGCTGTCCATCGCGCGTGACGAAGAGAACATGTGGCTGGTGCAGGACCACCAGAACCAGGCCCGGCGCGCCGCCTACAACGGTGCCCTGGACGTCGACGTCGTCTTCAGCCCGTTCTTCAACGCGCTGCCCATCCGGCGTACCGGCCTGCACAACCGCACCGCGTCGGTGTCGCTGCCCGTCGTCTACGTCCGGGTGCCGGATCTGACGGTGGAAGCCGTCACCATCGGCTACACCAGTGCCGGCCCGGGCAAGCCGATCAAGCTGGACTCGCCCGTCGCGGACACCTCGATCACCGTCGACGACGACGGCTTCATCCTCGGCTACCCCGGACTGGCAGAGCGGATCTGATCACGCCGCCGGCGCGGCCCAACGCGGCCAGTTCTTCGCGCCAGCCCTCTTCTCCGATGGTCGTCGCGAGGATCTGCGGGCGCCGGAAGCTGTCGTAACGGACCCGCGCGGCGTGGCCGCTCTCCACGAGCTCGGCCACCGACTGTGCCTCGACCAGTGACGAACGGGCCTGGCTGAGCAGCTCCATCGCCCGGTCGAGCATTGTCGTCAGCTCCGTGGCGTTGGCCTCGCACATGGCCCGGACCAGGTCGGGTGCGGTGGCGGCAACCCGGGTGCCGTCCCGGAACGAACCCGCGGCGAGGGCGAATGCCAGCGGAACCTCACCCGCAGTCGCGGCGAGGGCCTCGGCCAGCAGGTGCGGCAGATGCGAGATCGCGGCGGCCGCGGCGTCGTGTTCGTCGGAGCGCGCGGGCACGATCACCGCGCGGCAGTCCAGCGCCAGATGCATCACCTGGGCCCACACCTGCGGGTCGACGTGGTCGTCCACGCTCACCACCCATGGTGCCCCGGCGAACAGATCGCGGGTGCCCGCCGCCCAGCCGGAATGTGCGGTGCCGGCCATCGGGTGGCCGCCGACGAATCGGTCGAGCAGCCCGTGCTCCTGAACTTGTTGCAGCACATTGCCTTTGACGCTCACCACGTCGGTGAGCGGGCAGTCCGGGGCGGTGTCGCGGATGTGCTCGAGCATGATCGGCAGCGCGGGCACCGGCACCGCCAGCACGATGAGCGCGTCGCTCGCCGCAGCGCGCTTCAGCGCGGCGCCGAGGTCCTCGGTCGCGTCGAAGCCGTCGGCCGTCGCCGCCCGGACCGCATCGATCGAGCGGTTGTATCCGAACACCTCGCGGCCCGCGGCCTGTCCGGCCCTCATCAGCGATCCGCCGATGAGTCCCATACCGAGCACACACACCGGAGTTGTCACCTTCCAAGGTTTGCACACGGCCCCGGTCGGGTACATATGGGACCGCTGGTCAAGTGGCAGAGTGCGGACTAGCGTTATCCGCATGGGAGTACAGCGCGCGCAGGCACAGCAGCAGGTTGCCGATCTCCCCGACGGCTTCGGAGTCGCGGTCGTCCGGGAGGACGGCGCATGGCGTTGCGTCCCGCTGAAACGGGCCGCGCTGGTCGACCTGGCAGCCGCCGAGACCGAACTTCGCGAACTACGTTCCGCCGGCGCGGTTTTCGGCCTCCTGAACGTCGACGACGAGTTCTTCGTCATCGTCCGCCCGGCCCCCTCGGGTGCCCGGCTGCTGCTCTCGGATGCTACCGCGGCGCTGGACTACGACATCGCGGCCGACGTGCTGGAGAAGCTGGACGCCGACCTCAGCCTGGAAGAGCTCGAAGAGGACGATCCGTTCGAGGAAGGCGACCTCGGGCTGCTGGCCGATCTGGGTCTGCCCGAGGCGGTGCTCGGCGTGATCCTCGCCGACGACGAGTACGCCGACGAACAACTCAGCCGCATCGCCCAGGAGATGGGCTTCAACGACGAACTCGTGGCGGTATTGGACAAGCTGGGGCGGTGAGCTCCGCTAACTGTGGCCCGATTGTCGGCTCCGCCGACGAACGGCTGATCCGCGTTGCCCTGGAGGCCGCCGAACTCGCCGGTGCCGACGACGTGCCGATCGGAGCGGTGGTCTTTTCGGCCGACGGGGTGGAGCTGGCTCGGGCCGCCAATGCCCGCGAATCCCTGGGTGACCCGACCGCGCACGCGGAAATCCTGGCGTTGCGCGCGGCTGCCGCGGTCCACGGCGACGGCTGGCGGCTGGAAGGCGCGACGCTGGCCGTCACCGTCGAGCCGTGCACCATGTGCGCCGGCGCGCTGGTGATGTCCCGGGTGGCCCGCGTGGTGTTCGGGGCGTGGGAACCCAAGACCGGCGCCGTCGGCTCGCTGTGGGACGTGGTGCGCGACCGGCGGCTGACCCACCGGCCCGAAGTTCGCGGCGGGGTCCTGGAGGCCGAGTGCGCGGCGCTCATGGAGGGGTTCTTCGCCCGGCAGCGCTGATTTCCAGGATTCCTCGCTGCCACATCAGAGAAGTACGTGAGTTCAGTCGAATGGGCGATCAACCTGTTGCGACTGAAACCAGGGACTTGTCGCAGCGGGAAAAGGTGCCTGGTTTCAGTCAAAGTGGCTTCGAGCGTCCAGCGAGTGAAGCTACGGACTTTCTGGCCCGAGGCCCGTGCGGGTAGTCCCAAAGGCACCCAACTAGAGCTCAGGTCACGGACGCAAGCCTGGTTTCGGCGTCACGCGACCAGCGATTAGGGACTGGGGCCCGGGTTCGGTAAGCTGCCACACGGTGGCGTGTCCGAGCGGCCTAAGGAGCACGCCTCGAAAGCGTGTGTGGGGTAACCCCCCACCGAGGGTTCAAATCCCTCCGCCACCGCCATGGAGCCCCTCACCTGTCACCGCAGGTGAGGGGCTTTTTTGCGACCTGCAGGAGCCCGCCCGCTGAGATCCGGGAAACACAAAGGCCAGGCACCCATCTCGGGTGCCTGGCCTATGTGATCAGGAACTAGCGGCCGAAGGTGAAGGCCGAGCCGCCGTCGACGTTGGAGCCGCCGACCGGGGTCGCGACGCCGGCGCCGGAGTTGGTGCCGGCCTGAACGCCGTCGGGGCCGATCTCGCCGGAGGTGCCGGTGTTGAAGCCGCTGCCGCCGACCGGGGTGTTGACGGCTGCGCCGCCGCCGGTACCGCCACCGAACGTCGGGATGAAGTCGGCCGGGGCGGGCGCGGCGAACTCGTTGGCGGCGCCGGCGTTGAAGCCGCTGCCACCGAACGGCGTGTTCACACCCGCGCCGCCGCCGGCGTTGGCGCCGCCACCGAAGTTCGGGATGAAGTCAGCCGGGTTGGGCACGTTGAAATCGGTGGACGCACCGGTGTTGAAGTTGCTGCCGCCGAGCGGGGTGTTGATCGCCGCGCCGGTGTTGGTGTCGAAGCCCGCACCACCGAAGCCGGCGTCGGTGCCCGTCGCGGTGTTGAACTCGCCACCGCCGAGCGGGGTGTTCACACCGGCGCCGCCGCCCGCGTTGCTGGAGGCATCGAAGGGGTGCCAGAAGGGGTTCTCCACGCCGAAGCCGGCGCCGCCACCGGCGTTGCCGTTGCCGATCGGGGTAGCGACCGCGGCGCCGGTTTCACCGGAAACCTCGTCGTCGGCCCAAGCCGGGGCCGCGACGGCGAGCGGGACCAGCGCCAGGGCCGATGCCGCAGCAAATCCGATCAAACGTCCTGAGTTGCGCATTAGTGATACTCCAATCATGGTTCTCTCGCGTGTGGCCAGGTGAACCTACTGGGTCGTACTCGGTTCCTCCGACCACTACCCTCGTATCGCCGGCCACGGCGCATCCGTTACAGCAGTGAACCAGCTGGTTAACACGCCATGATTTGCTGTCAGTCTCGATTTGATCACTCGTACTGTGAATATGCTGGCAGTTGACGCTTGCGCCGGTCTTGCTGGCGGGCGGCCCGCTAGTCGTCGAGCAAAACCGCGGCCTCGTACCAGTGGCACAGCAGCAACGCCATCTCGACATCCAGCCGGTCGTCGCCGAGCGGCCGTCCCCGCCGTTCCAGCGCCCGCCCGACGCGGTACTTGACGGTGTTGAAATGCACCACCAACTCGTCGGCCGCGGCTGTGTAGCTACCGCCGTGTCGCAGGAACACCTGCAAGGTCTCCCGCAGCCGGGCGTCATTGGCACCGGTCCCGGCCAGTGGCCCGAGGACCGTGTGGACGAACTCCCGGGCGTCATCCTGGTTCTCGCCCAGCAGCGCGGCTGCGGCAAAGCCCGGGTCATCGGCCGCGGTGACACCTGTCAGGTCCGCCGTCACCGCGACACTGTGCGCGCGCAGGGCCTGCCGGTGCGACCGGCGGAAGCCGTCGACGCCCGGCAGCGGGGTGCCGACGGCGACGGCAGGGGCGCTCGGCTGGGAGTCCGTGAACTGTCGCAGCTGTGCGGACGCGCCGTCCGCGGTGGCGCCCGACAACGGCAGCCAGCCCCAGCCGGTCCGCTGATCGGCGGCCAGGAACAGCGGACTTCCCTGCGTGCCGAGATGATCGGCAGCCGCGCGCAGGAACTGTTCGAGTCGGGCCAGCGCGTCGTCGTGCCCGGTGACCTGGCCACTACCCGCGGGCCACCACAGCACCACGGCCAGATGATGGCGGCGCATCGGATAGCGGATCGCGGCCGTGACGGCTTCGGGGTCGGAGTCGTTGCCGGACAACACTTCCCGCACCCGCAGCGCCTGTGTGCTGTTGCGGTTGGCGAGCCAGCGGTCGCGCTCGTCCTCGTAGACCGTGACGACCTGCTGTGAAATCCAGTCGATGTAGCGGAACGTCACCGACGTCATGCGCTCGTAGATGGCCAGGCAGGTCTGGGGCGCGAACCCGGCGCGGTTGATCTCCTCGGCCGCGACGTCGAGCACGAGCGCGTGGCCGATGCGGTAGGCACGCGTGAGGGCGTTCATCGGTACCCCGCGCTGCGCGAGCCGGCGCGCGTACTCGAGGGCAGCGGTGGGCGCTTCGATGTTTTCCAGAGATATGTCGTAGCGCAGCGCGTGGAAGATGGTCTCGACATTGCCGCCGACACTGGCGCGGAGCAGTTCGATGATCTCGGGGTCGCCGCGCAGTTCGGTGATATCGCTGGCCAGACGGTGCCCGACGGAGCGCGCGACCTCGGCCTGGCGCGCGATGAGGCGGGTCATGATCGTGGTGTTGGCCTCGCTGACCGCCGGATCCATGTGCCGACTGTAGAGCCAGAGTTTGTGTCGAGCGTACAAATCGGCCGACAAAGTTGATCGGCGCACGACGGAGTGGTGCACACCACAAACTCCTACTTTTATGACATGAACCTCGCCACCCTGCCCGACCGTCGCGCTGCCGCGGCGCCCCACGCGCCGGCCGTCGCGGACGACCAGACCGACCTCGACAACGCCGCATTTCTCGATGCCGTTCAGCGCGCCGCCGGGGCGCTGCATCAGCGCGGTGTGCGCACCGGCGACGTCGTCGGCATCATGCTCCCGAACCGCGCGGCCTTCGTCGTCGCGCTGTTCGCCACCTGGCGGCTCGGCGCCGTCGCGACGCCCATCAGCCCGACCCTGGTACCCGCCGAAGTCGCCTACCAGGTGACCGACGCCGGCGCGGCCGTGCTCGTCGTCGACCGTGACGTCGACTCCGACGTCACCGTGCTGCACGTCGACGACATGGATGGCGAGCCCCGCACCGCCGATCCCGTGGCCGGCAACGACGATGACCTGGCCCTGCTGATCTACACCAGCGGCACGACCGGACGGCCCAAGGGCGTCATGCTCGACAACGCCAACCTGAATGCCATGTGCGCCATGGTGATCGAGGGCTTCGAGCTGACCGACGCCGACCACAGCCTGCTCATCCTGCCGCTGTTCCACGTGAACGGCATCGTCGTCAGCGTGCTGTCGCCGCTGCTCGCGGGTGGTCGCACCACCATCGCCGGCCGGTTCAACCCGGCGACCTTCTTCGCCCGACTGGAATCCAGCCGCGCCACCTACTTCTCCGCGGTGCCAACCATTTACACCATGCTGCTGGGCCTGCCGCCCGAGGTGCAGCCCGACACCTCCGCGGTGCGGTTCGCCGTGTGTGGCGCCGCGCCGGCCAGCATCGAACTGCTGGAGGGTTTCGAAAAGCGTTACGGCATCCCACTGATCGAGGGCTACGGACTGTCCGAGGGATCGTGCGCCAGCACCGGCAACCCGCTGAACGGGCCCCGCAAGGTCGGCACCGTCGGAATTCCGTTGCCGGGTCAGGAGATTCGCATCGTCGACCTCGCCGGCGCCGAAGTGCCCCAGGGGGAACTCGGCGAGGTGGTGATCAAGGGACCCAACGTGATGCGCGGCTACCTGAACCGTCCCGAGGAGACCGAGAAGACCCTCAAGGATGGCTGGCTGCACACCGGCGACGTCGGCCGGTTCGACGAGGACGGGTACTTGGTCCTGGTCGACAGGGCCAAGGACATGATCATCCGCGGCGGCGAGAACATCTACCCCAAAGAGATCGAGACCGTCGTACACCAGGTCGCCGGCGTCGCCGAGGCCGCGGTGGTCGGACGCGCAAGCGGGCTCTACGGCGAAGAGCCCGTACTGTTCGTCTCCGCGCATCCGGGGGCCGAACTCGACGTCGACAACATCACCGCGCACCTGCAGGCGTCACTGTCGAAATACAAACTGCCCGTGGATATCACGGTCCTGGAGACGCTGCCGAAGAACCCCGTCGGCAAGATCGACAAGCCGTCCCTGCGCAAAACCCTCACCGCCGCCGATCCGCGAATCTAGCCTGATACCAGCAAAGGAGCTCACCTCATGGGATTCATCGAACCGACCTTGCCCAAGGTCGACCTGGAAGAGTTTCTCCGCATGCCGCTGCAGGAGCGGCTCCGCATCATGTGCCTCAAGTGGGTGGACGAAGGGTACGGCGCACCGCGCATGATCCACGTCCTCTACATCCTCAAACTCACGGTCTTCTACGCCATCGGTGGTGTCACGATCGCGACCGCGACATCACACCTGCCGGCGTTCTGGCACGTCTCGCAGTGGTGGGACCAGCCGATCGTGTACCAGAAGGTGATCCTGTGGACGGTCCTGCTGGAACTCGTCGGATTCGCCGGCTCCTGGGGACCGCTGGCCGGCAAGACCAAGCCGATGACGGGCGGGTTCCGATTCTGGGCCAAGCCCAACACCATTCGGCTGCGGCCGTGGAAGGCGGTGCCGTTCACGAACGGCGACCGGCGAACCTGGTTCGACATCGTCGTGTACGTCGCCCTGATGGCCACCGTGCTCATCGCCTTGGTGCTGCCCGGCGTGCCCAGTGAATCGCTGTCGAAAGCGTTGCCCGACAACACCTCCGGACTGGTCAACCCAGCGCTGTTCATTGCACCGATCATCCTGTTCGTGCTGATCGGCCTGCGGGACAAGACGATCTTCCTCGCCGGCCGTGGCGAGCAGTACCTGCCGGCGCTGATCTTCTTCGCCACGCTGCCGTTCGTCAACATGATCATCGCCGGCAAGCTGCTGATCGGCACCGTCTGGATCTGGGCCGGGGTCTCGAAATTCGGCCTGCACTTCACCAACGTCATTCCGCCGATGGTGAGCAACAGCCCCGCCATCCCGTTCAAGTGGCTCAAGCGGGCCCACTACCGCAACTTCCCCGAGGACCTGCGGCCGTCGCACCTGGCCACCTTCATGGCGCACGGGCCGGGCAGCATCGTGGAAATCGCTGCGCCGCTGGCACTTCTGTTCTCGCCGTGGCCGTGGCTGTCCATCGCGGCCGCCGCCATCATGGTCAGCTTCCACCTGTTCATCATCTCGACGTTCCCGCTGGCGGTACCGGTGGAATGGAACGTGCTGTTCGCGTACGCCACCATCTTCCTGTTCCTGGGCTTCCCCAACGGGGACGGCTACGCGGTGTGGGACATGAACCCGGGCTGGCTGGCCATCGTGCTCGCCGCGGCGCTGTCGTTCTTCCCGATCCTGGGTAACCTGCGCCCCGACCTCGTGTCGTTCCTGCCGGCCATGCGCCAGTACGCCGGCAACTGGGCGTCGGCGGTGTGGACCTTCACACCCGGTGCCGAGCAGAAGCTCAACCGCGTCACCCGGTCGTCGCCCAACTCGGCCGACCAGTACGTCGCCTTCGGATGGGACCCGCTGACCGCCGAAGTGTTCACCCAGCAGGTGACGGCGTGGCGGGCCATGCACAGCCAGGGCCGCGGTTTGTACTCTGTGCTGCTGAAATGCCTGCCCGACATCGACACCCGCACCGTGCGCGAAGGCGAGATGTCCTGCAACACCATCATCGGCTTCAACTTCGGTGACGGGCACCTGCACAATGAAGACCTGATCCGGGCTATCCAGTCAGAGGCGCAGTTCGAGCCGGGCGAGTTCGTCATTGCCTGGGTGGAGTCGCAGCCTATCCACAAGATGACGCAGGAGTACAAGGTGATCGACGCGGCACTGGGCGTCATCGAGCGCGGCACGTGGAATGTGAAGGACCTGGTCGACGAGCAGCCGTGGCTGCCCAACGGCCCGATCCCGCTCAACGTCACGTGGCAGCGGGCGGGAGTCCTGCAGTGATGAGGGGCCAGCGGGTAGCGAAGGCGGATCGCGCATGAGTAATGCGGTTGTGGTCGGCGCCGGGCCCAACGGACTCGCCGCCGCCATCACCTTGGCCGCCAACGGAATCAACGTCACGGTGCTGGAGGCCACCGACCGCATCGGCGGCGGCATCCGCTCCAGCGAGTACGTCCTACCGGGCCTGGTGTTCGACGACTGCGCCGCCATCCATGTGATGCCGGCGGGCTCCAGGTTCATCAAGGACCTCGGCCTGGATCGCCATGGCCTGCAGTGGAAGTGGACCGACATCGACTGCGTCCACCCGCTCGACGACGGCTCCGCCGGCGCCCTCTACCGCTCGGTCGAGACCACAGCCGCCGGGCTCGGGACCGACGGACCACGGTGGAAAATGCTGTTCGGTGGACCGTCGCGCCGGTTCGACGCCCTGTCCGAGGACATCATGGGCCCGCTGCTGCGGGTGCCGCGACATCCGTTGGGGCTCGCCAGGTTCGGGGCGCCGACGGTGCTGCCCGCGGCAGCGCTGGCCCGCGTCTTCCGGACACCGCAGGCGCGTGCGCTGTTCGGAGGTGTTGCCGCACATACCTTTCAGCCGCTGCACCACCCGTTGACCTCGGCGATCGGGCTGGGCATCATCACTGCCGGGCACGCCAACGGCTGGCCGGTGGCCGCCGGGGGATCACAGGCGATCACCAACGCCCTCGAGGCGGTGCTGACCGAGTTGGGCGGCAAGATCGAGACGGGCGTGCGGATCACCGCTGCATCCCAGTTGCCGCCCGCCGACATCACCGTCTTCGACCTGTCGCCGACTGCCATTGCCGGGATCCTCGGAGACCGGCTGCCGGCGCGCGTGCGGCGCGCCTTCGATCGGTTCCGTTACGGCCCAGGCGCTTTCAAGGTCGACTTCGCGGTGGAGGGCGATGTGCCGTGGACCAACGTGGCGGCCCGCCGGGCCGGTACCGTGCATTTGGGCGGTGACTTCGCCGAGATCGCCACGACCGAACGGGACATCCACGCGGGCCGGATGCCGCAGCGTCCCTTCGTCTTGGCGTTCCAGCAGTACCTGGCCGACCCGGAGCGCTCGGTCGGCACTGTCAATCCGGTGTCGGCGTATGCGCATGTGCCCAATGGCTACAGCGGCGACGCCACCGAGGCGATCATCGCGCAGATCGAGCGGTTCGCCCCCGGATTCCGCGATCGCATCGTCGGACAGGCCGTGCGGTCCACCACCGAGATGTCGGTCTACAACACCAATTACGTGGGTGGCGACATCAACACCGGCGCCAAGGACATCCGGCAGCTGGCCTTCGGGCCGCGAACCACGCTCTCGCCGTACACCATCGGTGTCCCGGGCATGTACATCTGCTCGGCGGCCACGCCACCGGGACCGGGTGGGCACGGCATGTGCGGGGCCAATGCCGCGACCGTCGCCTTGGCGCGGTGGGGACGCTAGCTATACGTTCACCGCGACGGTGTGCATCTCCCAGACCAGAATTTCGGCGCCCTCGTCGGCCGCGGTGATGCGTTGTCCGCCGCTCGCGGTGAGTCGCACGGCGTCACCGCGATACAGCGGACCGGAGCCTTCGAATTCGGCCTGCCCGCGGGTGACGAAGACGTGGCCGTACGGTGCGTCCGGCACCTGCACCGCGTGACCGGCATCCAACCGTGCGACGTGCAGCGCGGCATAGCTGTTGCCGAAGGTGATCGCGGCGTCGTCCCGGTACTTGCGCATGCCAGAAGCCATGGGAATCAACGCATTTCCGGCGAGTGCTGTGGAGATGTCGGCTTCCTGATAGCTGGGTGCACCGCCGAGTTCCTCGGGCGGAATCCACATCTGGACGACCCGCAGCGGCCGGCGTTCCTGCCGCCCGGCGCCGTTGCGCTCCGAATGCCGCAGGCCGGTGCCCGCGCTCATCCGCTGGGCCAGGCCCGGATAGATGGTGCTCTCGTTGCCCAACGAATCCTTGTGTACCAGTGAGCCTTCGAGCACCCAGGTGATGATCTCCATATCCCGGTGGTCGTGCGCGTCGAAGCCCTCACCGGGGTCGACAGTGTCGTCGTTGTTGATCATCAGCAGGCCGTGCGCGTTGGCCGCCAGATCGAAGTTACCGGTCGCCGGGAACGACTGCCACGATTCCAGCCACTCGTTGCGCCAGTGCCAGCGTTCGTCAGCGCGGATGACGCGAATTGCTGAAGTCACCGCTCAATTCTGGCAGGCGTGGGTCGGATGCGGGGTGCACCATGGACGCATGAGCCGCCGGCTGCTGTGGGCACTGAGTGCCGTCATGCTCGTCTTCGCGCTGCCGGCGCTCGCCGGCTGCGGCACGCACCCGGCCTCCGGTGCCCCGACAAACGCGTCGAGTCAGTCGGTGCAGTCCGGTGGCCTGACCCGCACCTTCCACCTCTACCGGCCCGACGGGCTCAGCGGCCCGGCGCCGCTGGTCGTCATGCTGCACGGCGGGTACGGCGACGGGGCGCAGGCCGAGCGCGCCTACAACTGGGACGCCGAGGCCGACGCCGGCCGGTTCGTCGTCGCCTATCCCGACGGCATGGATCGCGCCTGGAACGCCGGGACCTGTTGCGGGATACCGAAGAACCGCGACATCGACGACGTCGGGTTCATCACCGCCATGGTCGGTGCGATCGAAGCGCAGCTGCCCATCGATCCGGCCCGGGTCTACGTCGCCGGGATGTCCAACGGCGCGATGATGGCGCTGCGCCTCGCGTGCCAGACGGACCTGTTCGCCGCGGTCGCCCCCGTCGCCGGGACGCTGTTGACCGACTGTTCGCACGCCGCACCGACCTCGGTGCTGCAGATCCACGGGACCGCCGACGACCGCGTCCCGTTCGACGGCGGGCCGGGCAAGGCCCGGACGCTCACCGGTGCGCCCAACGTCGACGGGCCGTCGGTGCCCGCGGTAAACGCGACGTGGCGGGGCATCGACGCGTGCGGTGCTCCGGTGACATCGACTGCCGGCGCCGTGACGACACAGGCCGCCGACTGTCCCGGCGGCCGCACCGTCGAACTCATCAGCATCGCCGGCGCCGGCCATCAGTGGCCCGGCGGCGTCCCGAGCCCGTTGGCGCAACGACTTGGCGACCTGCCGCCGCCGTCGACGGCGCTGAACGCGACCGACGTCATCTGGCGGTTCTTCGACGCGCATCATCGCTGAAACCACGCCGGTGTACGGAATGTCGAATGGGCACACGCAAAATCCCCAGATTGTCCGAGCGTTGAACTGTGTCCCGGCGCACACTAGGGCCGTGACCGCCGACGGTGAGGTGAGATGAGCAGACATTGGCGGGTTGCCCTCGTCCAGGCCAGCCCACTGCAGGGCGACGACCCGGTGGCCGAACTGACTGCGGAGCTCGCGGCGATCCGCGCTGAGCACCCGGACACCCAGATGGTGGTCTTCCCCGAGATTCACCTGCTCGGCGCGAGCGACGGCGCCGACGACCCTGCGGCCTATTTCGACGCGGTTGCCGAGCCGCTCACCGGACCGCTCGCGCAGCGGCTCGGCGCCGTGGCCGCCGACGCCGGCGTCTGGCTGGTGCCCGGTTCGATCGCCGAGCGCGGCGACGACGGCCGGGTCTACAACACCGCTCTCGTCTTCGACCCCGACGGTCGTCTGGTCTCGTCGTACCGCAAGGTGTTCCCGTGGCGCCCGCACGAACCGTGGGCGTCCGGCGCCGGTTTCACGACCTTCGATGTACCCGGTGTCGGCCGAATGGGCGTCAACATCTGTTACGACAGCTGGTTCCCCGAGGCGACCCGGCAGATCGCGTGGCTCGGCGCGGAGGTCGTGTTCAACATCGTCAAGACGACGTCCGACGACCGCGCGCAGGAACTCGTCCTGGCCCGCGCCAACGCGATCACGAACCAGATCTACTACCTCAGCGTCAACGCCGCCGGGCCACTCGGGCGCGGGCAGAGCATCTACGTCGGACCCGAGGGTGAGGTACTTGCTGAGGCAGCCCACGCCGAGCCGGAGGTCACGTATCTGACGATCGACCTCGACCGGGTGACGGCGGTGCGGACCCATGGCACCGCCGGGGTCAACCGGGTGTGGGAACAGCTGCACGCCGATGACGACCCCATCGAACTGCCCGTCTACGGCGGCCAGCTCGTGCAACAGCGGTGGCAGCCGCAGACCGTCAACCCCGAAGGACGCTCATGACCGAAACCGCGCAGCAGACCGACGAGGCCGGCCACCTCAACGCCACCCTCGGCCTGGGTGGCGTGACGCTGTTCGGCCTCGCCTACATGGCGCCGATCATCGTCCTGGGCATCTTCGGCGTGATCGCCGAGGCGTCCGCGGGCGCCAGCGCGGGTTCCTATCTGCTGGCCACCGTGGCCATGCTGTTCACCGCCGCGAGCTACGCGAAGATGTCGGTGCACTATCCGGTCGCGGGCTCGTCGTACACCTACGTCCGCAAGGCGCTGGATTCGCGGCTCGGGTTCCTGGTCGGCTGGACGATCCTGCTCGACTACCTGTTCCTGCCGCTGGTCATCTGGTTGATCGGCGCCGCGTACCTGACCGGTGAATTCCCGTCGGTACCGGCGTGGGTGTGGATCGTGCTCTTCATCGTTCTGACGACCGCGCTGAACATCCTCGGACTCAAGGTGGCCGACAAGGCCAATCTGGTCCTGATGGCCCTGCAGTTCCTGGTGATCGCCCTGTTCGTCGGTTTCGCGGTGGCCCACATGGTCTCTCACCACGGCGCCGGCTCGCTGCTGTCCGGCACACCGTTCAGCGGCACCGGCGGTTTCTCCGCGATCGCCGCGGGCGCGGCCATCGCGGCGTACTCGTTCCTCGGGTTCGACGCCGTCAGCACGCTCACCGAGGACACCAAGAATCCGCAGCGCAACATCCCGCGCGCCATCATGCTCGTCGCGCTCATCGGCGGCGTGGTCTTCGTCGCGGTCGCCTACGTCCTGACGCTCGTCCAGCCTGGCGGCACGTTCACGAATGCCGATTCGCTCGCCGCCGACACCGCCCGGACCATCGGCGGGGCGCTGTTCGCCGCGTTCTTCGTGACCGGTCTGATCATCGGCCAGTTCACCTCGGGCCTGGCCGCGCAGGCCAGCGTGTCCCGGCTGCTGTACGCGATGGGCCGAGACTCGGTGTTGCCCAAGAAGTTCTTCGGCAAGCTGTCGCCCCGGTTCTTCACGCCCGTCTTCAACATCGTGCTGTGCGGGCTGATCGGCCTGGGGGCGGTGTTCCTCAGCGTCGCGACGTCGACGTCGTTCATCAACTTCGGCGCCTTCACCGCCTTCACGCTCGTGAACCTGTCGGTGATCGGCTACTTTGTCCGGCATCGCCACGAGAAGCGACTGAATCCCTTGACGTACGTGGCGATTCCGTTGATCGGCGCGATCGTCGACGTCTACCTGCTCACCCAACTCGGCAGTGCGGCACTGACTCTCGGGGTGATCTGGATGGCGATCGGCGTGGTGTACCTACTGGTCCTCACCCGCGGTCTGCGGGTCCCGCCGCCGGAGCTGTCACTGGCTGAGTAGGCGTGCGCTGTTCCTCTCGAGCGGGGCGCAGTGGACGTCGAACCGCCGCGCGACGGTATCCAGGGTGCGCTGCAGGTGCGGACGCCGACGGCGGTGGGTTGCCAGGAACTGGGCCGTCCCGACGAGCTGACGTGGCATCGGATACCACTTCGCGAAGTCCAGCCCGCAGTCCTGAAAAACCTTGGCGGGCAAAGCATCCGTCAAGAGGCTGAGATTGTGCAGCGCCAGCGTCATCAAGGTGTGGGGGAACACCGCGTTGCACTTGCGCCGCAGGTCGATCATGTCGAGCTCGTAGAGCGGCACCTCGGTGAGTTGGCCGGTGAACATCAGATGGGGCAGGAAGTAGCCCATGAACGTCGTCAGATGCAGTGTCGCCGCCCTGCTGTTCAATGACAGCACCCGGCCGCTGGGCGACGCGTAGGGCTCGTACGGCCCCGAACGCTTCAGCAGGTACCCGGTGCAGTTGACGATCCAGCTGTCCGGATCGATCTCCCGGACGGCGCCGCTGCGCAACTGCAGTTCGGTCCGCCCGTCGCGATCGACGGCATCCACGAAATGGTCCATGACAATGTCGGCCAGACCGGCGGCGATGGCGTCGCGCTCCGCCGTCGACAACAACCCGAGCAGGAAATTGCCGGTCTCGGGCGTCACCCACACCCCGCAGCGTTCCCGCCAGCGGCGGGCCACTTCTTCTTCGTTGGTGCCGTCGAACAGCCGCGTCAGGTCGTCGACCAAGGCATTGAACGTCAGTCCACCCCACCATCGCTTGCCGCCGGTCGGGAACAGGCGGTCGCGGTGCGCGAAGTAGGTTCCCGAACCGGCCAGCAGATTCACCTCGCGTCCGGGGTGACGGGTGATCAGTGCGTACGCGGTGTCCATCGCGGTCTTGCCGCTGCCGATCACCCACACCGGCGCGCCGCTGGCGTCGATGTCACCGCCGCGCATGTCGCAGTAGTTCGGTGACACCGAGTGGACGCTGGTGCTGGACACCGGCAGCGGGTCGTTCGGTTCGACGTCGGCTGCGGTGGCCTTGATCAGATGCTTGGCTTCGATGACCATGCTCCGGCCGTCGTCGGAAGCACATTGGATGCGGACCACGCCGTCGGCCTCGGCATCGGATTGCATTGTCCAGCCGTAATATTCGTCCACCGCGATGCGCCGGCGCAGCACGTCGAGGCAATGGTCGAAGTGCGCCAGCACTTCGTGTTTGGTGGCCAGGTGCGACGGTTCGGCGCCCAGTGTCCACCCGATGTTCCCGACGGTGAAGAACGGGTGTGGCTGGTGCAGGCGCACGTAGTCGTAGGTGTCGACCCACATGCCGCCCGGTCGGTGCCGACGGTCCAGCAGGATCACCCGCTGACCCGGCGACAGGTACTGGGAGGTGGTGAAAAGGGCGTTCAGACCGGCGATTCCGGCCCCGACGATGCAGACGTCGCAGCGCTGGATTCCAGGTCCGGTGGTGTCGTTGCCCATGAGGCCTCCTTGTTCCTTGGAAAAAGGCTCCGGCATCGGGCCCGCCGGTGCAATCAGTCGATTGGCGTATTTCCTTGGCGCACTACAGGGATATGGCGAGCAGCGTGCGCACGAGCTCGGCCTGGCGGTGGGTGCCCGTCTTGTCGAAGATGTGTTGCACGTGGGTTCGGACAGTGCCGGCAGACAGGCACATGCTCTCGGCGATGGGCTTGATGCCGTCGCCCTGTATCAGCCTGATGGCCACTGCCGCTTCGGCCGTCGTCAACCCGTACAGGCGGCGCAGCATCTCGGTGTCCGGTTCCGGGTGTCGCTCGGGATCGAGGATGAGCACCAGCGCCCGCGATTCGGCGAGCGGAGCCGTCACGTGCTGGAACGGCAGCACGTGAATCACGTACGGGCGCAGGCCCGATGGGCGCGGGCACAACAGCGAGGTGCCGCCCCGCACCACCGATCCGGTCTGCCCGAGTGCGGCGTTGATGCCGTGGCGCAGCGCTGCGTCGGCGGGCGGGTGCGCGAACTCGAACGAGCCTTCCCGGATGGTCAATCCGTCGTGCCGGCGGACGATGTTCTCGGCCGCGGTGTTCAGGTATCGCACCGACAACGTGCAGTCCACGACGGCCATCCCGATGCGCGTGACGTTGTCCATCGCCGACGAGATGTTCCGGATTTGATGGGTGGCCGCGCTGAGGTCGTGCTGGATGCGCAATGCGCGCTGGAAGTGGGGGACCAGTGCCTCTGTGAGGTGGACGCGGTCCGGGGTGTCGAACGGGTCGGAACGTTTCTCGGTGGCGACGAGCCAGGTGGCAGGCTGCGGTCCATCGGTCAGGCGGACGAACAGCCCGTCGTCGAGTCGGTGCGGCCGCATCCAGTCCATGAGGAACTCTGCCTGCGGCTGCAGCTCGGCGAGTTCCTGGCAGCTGTGCACATACCCGACGGGCCCGTTCTCGACGGCCTCGAGGAGGTAGTCGATGTGACGGTAGTACTCGGCGTACTCGGCCAGGGCGTCGGTCGGGATGGTGACGCTCTGGGGTGCGCGGCTCACGCCATCGGCCAATACCAGGGCAGCCCCACCGGTTGCCTCGAACATGGTGTGGAGTTGGGCCATTGTCGCGGTCCATCGCTCTGGCTGGACCGCGGAATCGTAGATCGAGGAGACTACGCGTGAGAAGTCCTCGACCGTGACCACGGCCGACGCTCCCTGAGATGTGTTGCGGTCACGTCTGGCGCCTTTCGCGACGTGATCCCCCCATGAATGGACAGGTGCTGCGGAAATCGTAATTCAAGACCAATGGTATGTAAAGTGTTGGCTGGGTGATCGCTGAGAGTGGCTCGGCGGCGCCGAGCGTGCGGACAGATCGCGATTAGCGGGGGATCGCGATCTGTGCGCACTCTCGAACCCCGATGAAGTGCTAGCGGCAGGGTTAGGGAGAACCCTTATTTCGCTCGCGCGGTCCATGTCATACGTTGCGTTCATGCTTCCGGTGGAGCCGTGCTATCTCGTCGAGTGGTACCACCCGAGTTTCATCGGGCCGATGCTTGCTGAAGCGGCCGCGACGCTTGCTGCGGCAGCCCTGTCACTGTCCACCACCGAGGCATCGGTACGCGTCGCAACCGTGATTTCGGTGCCCAACGACGAGGTGGCTTTCGGGATTTTCGTGGCCGACTCCGCGGACATCGTCACCCGGACATGTGACCGGGCCGGGTTTCCCGCGCAGCGTCTCAGTGTGGCGAAAGACATCGAGTTTCCGGGCTGACGCATAGTTTCCGTAGGGGTATCCCCAAGGAATTTCACAGCGCATAATCGCGGTGTGCTGGGAAATCGCCTGGACGAGCCGCGAGTGATCGGCGAGTTCCTGGCCCCGTCACGGTGGCCCGCCGCCTTGCTCCTGGAGGGTGAGGCCGGCATCGGGAAGACGACGCTGTGGTTGTCGGTGATCGATCAGGCACGCACCTCGGGTGTCCGGGTGTTGTCGGCGCGTACGGCTGCGGCGGAGTCGGTGTTGGCCTACGCCGCACTTGCCGATCTGTTGGGCGCCGTCGATGCCGCCGTGTTGACGGATTTGCCTGCCCCGCAGCGGATCGCGATGGACCGGGTGTTGTTGCGCGGGGCGGGTGACGATGACGAGGCGACGGATCCGCGGGCGGTGGCGGCCGGCTTCCTGTCGGTGATCGAGCGGCTGGCTGATGAGTCGCCGGTGATCATCGCGATCGACGATCTGCAATGGCTGGACACCTCGAGCCGGCAGGTGGTGGCTTTCGCCGCGCGGCGACTGGTGGGCCGGGTCGCCGTGGTCGGTACGGTCCGCACCGAATCTCTACACGGTGCCGCGGTGTCGTGGCTGCAGCTGCCGAGAGCGGACGCGATCACCCGGATCCAGTTGTCGCCCCTGAGCCTTGGGAAATTGCACGGTCTGCTCGCCGAGCGGCTGGGGCTGAGTCTGCCCCGGCCCACCATGGTCCGGATTCACGAGATTTCCGGTGGCAACCCGTTCTATGCGCTCGAACTGGCCCGCACGATCGGTACTCCGGCGTCGACAGGCGAGATGTCATGGCCGGGCTCGCTCGCCGAGTTGGTCCAGGACAGGATCGGCAGCGTCGGCGCTGACGCGCGCGAGGCGTTGTTGGTGGTGGCGTGTGCTGCCACCCCGTCGGTGGAACTTGTTGCCCGCGTGAGGGATTTGCCGGCGGACGGCGTCGTGGCGCTGTTGGAGGACGCCGAGGCCAATGGGATCGTCGGGATCGAGGGGCAGCGAATTCGCTTCACGCACCCGCTGTTGGCGGCCGGGGTCTATGCTGCCGCGACCCCGGCGCAACGGCGTGCGACGCATCGCCGGCTGGCTGCGGCCATCGACGATCCGGAGCTGCACGCCCGTCATCTCGCGCTCTCGGTCACGCGGGGCGATCCGCACACGCTGGAAGCCCTGGACATCGCCGCGGAGAGAGCGCTCATCCGGGGTGCCCCGGCCGCCGCGGCCGAATTGCTCGATCTGGCAGCCGGACTCGGCGGCGACACCCCCGAGCGCCGGATCCGCCAGGCGAGCCACCACTACAACGCCGGCGACGCCGACCGCGCCCGATCGCTGCTCAATCGGACGGTGGGAGAAGCTGTCCCGGGACCGGTTCGGGCGCAAGCGTTCAGCTTGCTCGGCGCCATCGAGATCGTCGATCGAAGTCACAGCGGGGCAGCTCGACTGCTCGAGCGTGCTCTCGATGAGGCCGCAGCCGATCTGGCGGCGCGGGTGCAGATCTTGGTGCCGATGTCGTTTGCGCTCTACAACATCGACCAGCACGCGCTCGCGGCACGCCGAATCGACGAAGCCACCGATTGTGCAACCCGGCTCGGGCAGCCCGGGTTGCTGAGTCAGGCGCTGAGCATGCGGACCTTGGTGCGATTCTGGCTGGGCGAGGGCGTCGACGAGGAAAGTCTGCAGCGGGCAATCGATTTGGACGACGGAGACGCGGCCACGTCGGCATTCTTCCTGCCCCGCATGCACAGGGCCACCTTGTGGTCGTGCACCGGGAAACTCGATGCGGCACGCGCCGAGTTCCGCGCCATCAGGCAGCAGTGCATCGACGGCGGAGTGGAGACCGACCAGAACTTTGTCGCGATCAACGCCGTCCACAACGAGATCTGGCGCGGGGACCTTGCCGCCGCCACGCTGCTGGCAGACGACGCCATGGAACGCGCCGTGCATCTCGGCGGCTTCCACCACACCGCGGCCCTGGTCATGCGCGCGCGGTGCGCCGCGTATGCGGGGAGGGAGGACACCGCGCGTGACGCGGTCCGCGACGTCCTTGCCACCGTGCCCCTGTCCGAGTGCTTCATCTTGACCGGATGGGCGATCATGGCCCTCGGCTTCCTGGACCTCTCGCTGGGCAACTACGACGCCGCGCTGGCCGCGCTCGAGCCGTTGTTGTCGACCTTCGCGCAGCGGCCCGAGGCGACGGAGATTTACGTCGCCGAGTGGGTGCCTGATGCGGTGGAGGCGTTGGTGGGGTTGGGTCGATTGGCTGAGGCCGAGTCGTTGGTGGTGGCTTTGGAGGCCAATGGTCGGCGGTTGGGTCGTGGGTGGATGTTGGCGGTCGGTGGGCGGTGCCGGGCTCTGGTGTTGGGTGCGCTGGGCCGTGTGGATGAGGCGGTGGCGGTCGCTGAGTGTGCGTTGGTCGAGCATGACGGGTTGTGGATGCCTTTTGAGCGGGCGCGCACGGTGTTGGTGTTGGGGCAGTTGCAGCGTCGTCAGCGTCGGCGGGCGGTGGCGGTGGTGACGTTGCAGGAGGCGTTGGGGGCGTTCGAGGGGCTGGGTACGCCGTTGTGGGCGGAGCAGGCGCGGCGTGCGTTGGGTCGGATCGATGAGCGGTCTGATCGGGGTGCGGTGCTGACGGCGTCGGAGCGTCGGATTGCCGAGTTGGTGGCGTCGGGGATGAGTAATCGTGAGGTGGCGGCGAAGTTGTTCGTCAGTGCCAAGACGGTGGAGGTGCACTTGTCCCGGATTTATCGGAAGTTGGGGATCCGGTCGCGGGCCGAACTCGGTTGGCGCATCACGCGGCCCGAACCGACGTCCTGACGGCGACTCAGGCCGCGGCTGGGCTGGGCTCGGTCTTGGGGTTGTCCTTCGCTCCGGCCGTGGCACCCGTCTTCGGCCCGGTCTTCGAGGCATCTTTGGGGGTGTCGGCGTCCGTGGTGGGCGCGTTCTTCTTTTTCTTCGGCTTGGTGACCTTCACCGGCGGCGCGTCGGGATCGGTCTTCGGCTTGGTCGACTTGACCGGTGGCGTGTCCGGATCTGACTGCGGCTTGGTCGATTTCGGTTCAGGGTCGGTGGCGTCGGCCGGCTTCTGATCGGTGTCGGTGGCCGGCGTCGCGGCGGGCGATTGCGCCGGCTCGCTCTTGACGTCGGCCTTCGGGTCCGTCTTGACGTCGGTCTTCGGGTCGGTCTTCACGTCGGTCTTGGTGTCGGTGTCGTCGACCTTCGTGCCCGCCGCGGGCTTGTCCTCGACCGTCGCCGCCACGGGCGCCAGAGTCGCGGTCTTCTTGGCGGAGACATCCAGAGTGGTCACCGGGGGAGTGACCGCTGGTGTCGCCGCCAGGGGCGGCAGGTGCAGTTCGGCCCGGATGTCGTCGACGAAGTTGTTGGCGCCTTCCTGCAGGGCACCGGGTATCGCGTTCAGCGTCTCGACGATCTTCGACAGCGGCGTGAACAACGAGAACGGTGTCTTCTTGGCCGGATTCAGGTTGTCGCGGTCGGTGTAGCCCATGTCGACCAGCACCCGCAGCAGCGGCTCGACAGCGTCCAGCAGCGGTTTGACCAACGGTGTCAATCCGATGGCTCCGGCGCCGATGCGCAGCGGCACCAGCAGCGGCAGATCGGGAGTCCTGATGAACACGTAGGTGTCCGTGCCGCCGGCGCCGTTGTCGGGCACGACGGTGATGATGGCGGGCGTGGTGCCGGGGATGTACGAGTCGTAGTACGCATCGGGGTGTGCGTACATCACGCCGAGCAGGCTGTTGGCCAACGAGAGTGGATTGAAATAGGCCGGGAAGTCGGCGTACGGGTCGTACTCACGCGTATAGAACGTGGTGTCGTAGGGCGACGGTGCGGACGGGCCCTGATTGTTGACGATGAAGGGCACATTCATGCCGGGGAACCGCTCGAAGATGCCGCCGTTGCCGGCGAACGGCGAGCCGATCATCACGAACGACAATTGCGATGGCGCGGGGCCGGTGCCATTGGCCAGCAGCCGACGTTTGGCCCACTCGGCGCCCAGACTGCCTTCCGAATAGCCGGCGACGATCAGCTGCTCGCCAGGCCGGGACGTGATGGCGTCGTACACCTTCGGCCCGGAGACCGTCGTGCTCGCCGACAGCTGGATCGACGCCGGGTAGTTGATGGGCAGGTAGGCGTAGCCGGGCGGCACGACGGTGTGGTTGAGCTTGGCCGGGATGTTGGCCGACGTCGGATCGCCCCGGCCACCGATGCCGATCACGGTGTTCATCAGGCCGACGACGAAGCTCGACGTGATGTTGGTGGCCGGACTCACGAGCAGTGCACAGCACAGTGCGACCAACAGGAAGACGCGTGGCATTCCGCGAACGGCAGGACTGATGGCCGGCAACATCTGCACTGACATCGACGCTCCCCCGACTAGGCGTGAACCGGACGCTACTCCCGCGACCAGGCCTTTAGATGGGAATTTGCAACTTCCCCCGGAACAGAAAACGGGTGGTGTTCCGATAATCCGGAACACCACCCGTGTCTCTCGTGAGTGCCTGCTAGGGGCAGGTCACCTCGATCTCGAAGGGCTTCTTGGTGGGCTCCATCGGGTTGGCCATGTCGACCCCGGTTGCGGTGCCGCTGATCTTGTAGGTCTTGCCGTCCTTGGTGGCCTTGGCTTCGCCGCCCGGGACACCGTCGGTGTAACCCAGGGTGACGCCGTTGACGGCGCCCAGGCCGACGGTCTTGACGACCGGCGGGTCGGCGTCGGTCAGGGTGACGCCCAGGCCGCCCGAGGCGTTGCCGATGGCGATGACCAGGTTGCCGGCCGCCGTGGTGCAGCCGATCTGGCCCTGAACGTCCTGGGCCTTGCCGTCGATGCTGACCTTCGCGGTGCCGGAGCCCGCGGTGGAGTTACCCGCAGCCGACGACGCCGAGGCCGACGCGGTGGCCGACGAGCCGGACGACTTCTTGTCATCCTTGGAACAGCCGGTCAGACCGGCGGCCAGAACCGCGGCACCAGCGACCGCGACAACCAAACCACGCTTCATAACTTGTGCTCCTAATTTGTGCGAACCGTCCGGACGGCGGGTCATCCAGTGCATTATGGGGTCCGCCAACCGCCCTTTCACCAAATTCACAGAAAATCCCTGTAACCGTCCTGACCTGTTTGTTTCCGCGTAGTTAGCCGGCATTCGGGAGTCGGGGCGGACAATTGATTGAATACAGCGGTGAGTCAGCAGTTCTTCGAAGTCACCGCGCAGCTGCCGGGCCGGCGCGGCCGGGCCGGCGTGATCCACACTCCGCACGGTGACATCCAGACCCCGGCGTTCATCGCCGTCGGTACCGCGGCGACGGTCAAGGGCGTCCTGCCGGAGACCATGAAATCGCTTGGGGTGCAGGCGCTTCTGTCCAACGCCTACCACCTGTACCTGCAGCCCGGGCCCGATGTTGTGGACGAGGCGGGCGGGCTCGGCGCATTCATGAACTGGCCCGGGCCGACGTTCACCGACAGCGGCGGCTTTCAGGTGATGTCGCTCGGGGTGGGCTTCAAGAAGGTGCTGGCCATGGACACGGCCCGGTTGCAGGCCGACGACATCATTGCCGAGGGAAAAGAGCGGCTGGCCCATGTCGACGAAGACGGCGTGACGTTCCGCTCGCACCTCAACGGCGACAAACACCGCTTCACACCCGAGGTGTCCATCGGCATCCAGCACCAGCTGGGCGCGGACATCATCTTCGCCTTCGACGAGTTGACCACCCTGGTGAACACCCGTGCCTATCAAGAACGTTCGGTGGAACGCACCCACCGGTGGGCGGTGCGCTGCCTGGCCGAACACCGCCGACTGAGCATCGAACGCGCGGGCAAGCCGGCGCAGGCGCTGTTCGGGGTGGTGCAGGGCGCGCAGTACGAAGACCTGCGCCGCCAGGCCACCAAGGGGCTCGTCGGCATCGTCGACGACGACGGGCACGGCTTCGACGGATACGGCATCGGGGGCGCGCTCGAGAAGCAGAACCTGGCGACCATCGTCGGCTGGGTCACCGACGAACTGCCCGACGACAAACCGCGGCATCTGCTCGGTATCAGCGAGCCCGATGACCTGTTCGCCGCCATCGAGGCCGGCGCCGACACCTTCGACTGCGTGTCGCCGTCGCGGGTCGCCCGTAACGCCGCGATGTACTCGGCGACCGGCCGTTTCAACGTCACCAACGCCCGGTTCAAGCGCGACTTCAATCCCATTGACGCCGAATGCGATTGCTACACCTGCGCCAACTACACCCGGGCGTACATGCACCACCTGTTCAAGGCCAAGGAGATTCTGGCGTCCACGCTGGGGACGATCCACAACGAGCGGTTCATCATCCGGCTCGTCGACCAGATCCGCGCCGCGATCGGCGCCGGTGAGTTCGACGAGCTGCGGGACCACGTGCTGGGGCGCTACTACGGGTCCCGATAGCTGGCCACCTGCGGCGATCCGGCGCTGTGCACAATTGCTTGTATGACTGGTGCACCCGGAGTGATCGACCCGCAAACCTTGCTTCTCGGGTTGATGGATCCGGGCAACCGGGCCGATCCGTACCCGCTGTACGAGCGATTCCTGGACAGCGGACCGCTGGCACTGCCCGACGCGAATCTGGTGGTGTTTCCCGGCTTCGCCGAGTGCGACGAGGTGCTGCGGCACCCGGCATCGGCCAACGACCGGTTGAAGTCGACGCTGACGCAGAAGCAGATCGCCGCCGGCCAGCGGCAGGCCCGGCCCTTCGGTGAACCGGGGTTCCTGTTCCTCGATCCGCCGGACCACACCCGGCTGCGCGGGCTGGCACAGAAAGCGTTCGCGCCCAAGGTGATCAAGGCGCTCGAGGCCGACATCGTGACCATGGTGGACGGGCTGCTCGAGGGTGTCACGGGCACGATGGATGTGGTGGCCGACCTGGCCTATCCGTTGCCGGTTGCGGTGATCTGCCGGCTGCTCGGGGTGCCGATGGCGGACGAGCCGCTGTTCAGCCGGGCGTCGGCGTTGCTGGCAGGCGGGTTGGACCCGTTTGTCGCGGTCGACGACGAGACGGCCGATGACACCGCCGACCTGATGGAGGCCGGCCTCTGGCTGCGCGGGTATCTGCGGGACCTCATCGAGGAGCGGCGTAGCTCGCCGGGGGAGGACCTGATCTCCGCGCTGATCGCCGCCGAAGAGGACGGCGACCAGCTGACCTCCGAAGAGATCGTCGCGACCTGCAATCTGCTGCTGATCGCCGGGCACGAGACCACGGTCAACCTCATCGCCAACGCGGCGCTGGCCATGCTGCGGCACCCGCAGCACTGGGCGGCGCTGGCGGCGGACCCGTCGCGGGCGTCGGCGATCGTCGAGGAGACATTGCGGTTCGATCCGCCGGTGCAGCTGACCAGCCGCGTCGCCGTGGAGGACATCCAGATCGGCGACGTGGCGGTGCCCAAGGGCGACATCATGATGCTGCTTCTGGCTGCCGCGCAACGGGATCCGCGCATGTACGACCGGCCCGGCGAATTCGACCCGGACCGTGGCGTGATCAAGCATCTGGCGTTCGGCAAGGGTCCGCACTTCTGTCTCGGCGCGCCGCTGGCCCGGTTGGAGGCGTCGGTCGCGCTGTCGGCGCTGGCGGCGCGATTCCCGAACGCGCAGCTGGCCGGTGAGCCCGTGTACAAGCCCAACCTGACGCTGCGAGGCCTGGCGAGCCTGCCGGTCACTGTCTGACCCGGGCCATTACCCTCGCGGACATGCCTTCAGTTCTCGTCACCGGCGCCGGTCGCGGCATCGGGCTGGCCATCACGCAGCACCTCGCCGCCACCGGATGGGACGTCATCGCCGGAGTGCGCAGCAAGGCCGACGCCGCCGCGGTCGTGGCGCTGGCCCCGCAACGGATTTCGGCGGTGATCCTCGATGTCACCTCCGAAGATGACGTCGCGGCCCTGTCGGCGGCATTGCCGGACCGGCTCGACGCAGTGGTGAACAACGCCGGCATCGTTGTTGCCGGTCCCGTCGAGACACTGACCCCGGCGGACTGGCGGAAGCAGTTGGACGTCAACGTGGTCGGTCAGTTCGCCGTGACGGCGGCGGTGCTGCCCAAGCTGCGGGAGTCCCGGGGCCGCGTGGTGTTCATCTCCAGCGTCAACGGCCAGCTGTCGACGCCGATGATCGGCGCCTATGCGGCGTCGAAGTTCGCGCTGGAAGCCGGTGCCGAGGCACTGCGAATCGAACTGCGGCCCTGGGGTGTCCCGGTGGTGGTCGTGGAGCCCTCGCAGACCGATACGGACATGTGGCGCAAGGCCGACGACATGGTCACCGAGCTCGAGGCCGGCGTTTCGCCGGCGCACCACGCGCTGTACGGCCGGCATATCGCGGGCATGAAGAAGATGGTGCCGCTGTCGCAGAAGATGGCGGTCGATCCGGCGAAAGTCGTTGCGGTGGTGGAGGAAGCGCTCACCGCGCGGCGGCCCAAGGCGCGGTACATCGTCGGGCTGGGGCCGAAGTTGCAGGCCGCGCTCATGACGAACATCCCGGCGTCCGTCCGCGGGTTCTTGCTGGCCAAGGTCTTCGGAGTGCCGCGGCGGGTGTGACGACTCCGGGCTTCTCGCCGGCAGCGTTTTAGGGTCAGAAATTTGTCGTACCGTTCTGCTTTGATGGTGTCATGTCCAGCACGGCAACGGCTTTCGAGGTTGAGGCGCCGTCGCCGTGTGAGCGTTTCGATGCGTTGTCGGTTGAGGTGTCGGAGCTGATCGGTCAGCGCAACGCAATTGACGGCCGTCTGGTGGAGATCGTGGCCGAGATCGACCGCGACGGGCTGTGGGGCGCGACGGGCGCCCGGTCATTGCCGTCGTTGGTGGCGTGGAAAACCGGGGTGTCGCCCCGCAATGCGGAAGTCATGGTCGCGGTGGCGCACCGCCTGGAGGAGTTCCCGCGGTGCGCTGAGGCGATGCGGGCGGGCCGGTTGTCGTTGGATCAGGTTGGGGTGGTCGCCGAACACGCGGCCGACGGTTCGGATGAGCATTACGCCCAGTTCGCCGAGAGCGCCACGGTCACCCAGTTGCGGACTGCGGTGAAGCTGGAGCCGCGCCCCGATCCCGAGCCGGAACCGGCGCCGGAGCCGGAGCGGTCGATCCGCAAGACCAGCCATGAGGACGGGTCGGCCACGTACAAGATCCGGCTGCCGAAGTTGGAGGCGGCGAAGTTCGATGCCGCGGTGGCGTCGCATCAGGATGCGTTGGTGGCGGACTGGAAACGCGACCACGAGAATTCAGAAACCGGTGACCCGGTGTCGGATGTGGTGCCGCCGTTCCCGAACCAGGTCGATGGGTTCATGAGCCTGATTGAGGCCGGGTGGGACAGCGATGTGGAACGTCGTCCGCATGGGCAGCACACCGCCGTGGTGGTGCACTTTGACCTCGAAAAGCGCGCGGCCGCATTGCATCTGGGGTTGCTGCTCACCGACGAGGAACGCCGGCTGTTGTTGTGCGATGCGACGTGCGAGGTGTGGCTGGAGAAACATGGTCAGCCGATTGGCGCCGGGCGCAGCACCCGCACCATCAGCCGCCGCCTGCGCCGCGCCCTGGAACACCGCGACCGCTGCTGCCGGGTCCCCGGGTGCGGGGCCACCCGCGGCCTGCATGCCCATCACATCATTCATTGGGAGAACGGCGGGGACACCGAGCTGCACAACCTGGTGCTGGTCTGCCCGTATCACCACCGGTTGCATCACCAGCGGGTCATCACCATCACCGGTCCGGCTGATCGGCTGGTCGTCACCGATGCCGCGGGCCGCCAACTCGACGGCGGATCCCTGGCAAGGCCACCCACCACCCCCTTCCCTGATGTGCCGCCCTGCCCCGGACCCACCGGGGAACGCGCCCAATGGTGGTGGTACCAACCCTTCGAACCACCACCCACACCGTCGACCAACTAGACGCCTACTCGGGCCGGAAGATCCACGGCTCGCGCGGCAGCCTGGCCGGGTCGAACTGCGCGAGCATGCCGTCGAGCGTCGTGGCGGTGTAGTCCAGCGACGCCGCGATCTGTGCCAACGCCGCCTCCGCGCCGATCTCCGAAACCGTCACCGCGCCATCGCGTTTGGCGAGTCGCTTGCCGTCGGCGTTGAGAACCAACGGAACATGCGCGTAGACGGGCGGCGAATAGCCCAGCAGCGCAGCCAGATACGCCTGTCGCGGCGAGGACGAGAGCAGATCGTCGCCGCGGACCACTTGGTCGATGCCCTGCGCGGCGTCGTCCACCACGACGGCCAGGTTGTAGGCCGGGACGTTGTCGCCGCGGCGCAGCACGAAGTCGTCGACGACGCCGGTGTAGCTGCCGTGCAGCAGGTCGGTGACGGTGTATTCGGCTGTGTCCGAGCGTAATCGGATGGCCGGCGCCCGGCCGGTGGCCCGGCGTTGGGCACGCTCGTCGGCGCTGAGGTTCCGGCAGGTGCCCGGATACGCGCCTTCCGGCGCATGCGGGGCCCGCGGCGCCTGCAGGATGTCCTTTCTGCTGCAGAAGCATTCGAACGTCAGGCCGCGCTCGGTGAGGTCGTCGACGACGGCGAGATAGCGGCCCCCGTGCGAGGCCTGGTATTCCGGTGGTTCATCCCAGGTCAGCCCGACAGCCGCCAGATCGTCCAGCTGCCGCTGCGCCACTTCGGGGAACGTACGGTCGTCCAGATCCTCGACCCGTACCAGGAACCGCCGGCCCGTGGACCGCGCGAACAACCACGCCAGCACCGCGGTGCGCACGTTGCCGATGTGCAGATCGGCGGACGGGCTCGGCGCGAACCGGCCGGCGGGGGAATGGGACACGACCGCAATGTAACGCGCCGTGCGATGAGATTGCCCACTCGCGCCGGTCTACGTGAGTATGAGGAGTGTGGACCTACCCGTGCAGCCACCGATAGACCCCATGCTGGCCAAGGCCGCCGCGAAGGTGCCGGACGAGGCCGGGCTGTGGTCATACGAACCGAAATGGGACGGGTTCCGCGCCCTGGTGTTCCGCGACGGTGACGAGGTGGTGCTGCAGTCGCGCAACGGCAAAGAGCTGGGTAGGTACTTCCCGGAACTGCTCGCGGCGCTGCGGGACGAGATCGCGCCGCGGTGTGTGCTCGATGGTGAGGTGGTGGTGCCGCGGGAGATCAACGGCCGTATCCGGCTCGACTGGGAATCGCTGAGCCAGCGCATCCATCCCGCGGCCAGCCGGGTGCAGATGCTGGCCGAGCAGACGCCGGCGCATTTCATCGGATTCGACGCGCTGGCCGACGGTGACCGCGGCCTGCTGGCCGAGCCGTTCCGCGTCCGCCGCGCCGCTTTGCAGGACCTGGTGAGTGAGAAGCAGTGGTGTCACGTCACGCGGACCACCGAGGATCCCGAACTGGGCGCGCATTGGCTGACGACGTTCGAGGGTGCGGGACTGGACGGCGTGATCGCCAAGCGTCTCGACGGCGCCTATCTGCCGGGCAAGCGGGAGATGATCAAGGTCAAGCACGCCCGCGACGCCGATTGTGTGGCGATCGGTTATCGCATCCACAAGAGCGGCGAGGGTATCGGGTCCATCCTGCTCGGGCTCTACACCGACGCCGGCGATCTCCATATGGTCGGTGGCGCAGCGTCTTTCACCGTGAAAGACCGGATTGCATTGTTGGCCGAATTGGAGCCGCTGCGCACCGGGGATGCCCAAGATGGTGAACCGAGCCGCTGGAATTCGGCCGCCGACAAGACCTGGATTCCGATTCGTCCGGAGCGGGTATGCGAGGTGGCATACGACCAGATGGAGGGAAACAGCGTGCATGGCAGACGGTTCCGGCACACGGTGAAGTTCCGGCGCTGGCGCCCGGACCGGGATCCGGAGAGCTGTACCTTCGACCAGCTCGACGTGCCGCTCAACTATGACCTCTATGACGTCCTGGAGAACTCGTGATGGCAAGCGCCGCAGAAGAACTCGACGTCGACGGCGTCGCCGTCCGGTTCACCAACCCGGACAAGGTGTACTTCCCGCAGCTCGGGAGCAAGGGCACCAAGCGCACCATGGTCGACTACTACCTGGCGGTCGCCGACCGGATGGTGACACTGCTGCGGGACCGGCCCACTCATCTGCAACGCTTCCCGGACGGCATCGAAGGTGAGGAGATCTACCAGAAGCGGGTGCCGGTGAAGCGTCCCGACTATCTGAAGACCTGCACGGTGACCTTCCCGTCGGGCCGCACCGCCGATGCACTCAAGGTGACGCATCCCTCGGCCATCATCTGGGCCGCGCAGATGGGCACCATCACGCTGCACCCTTGGCAGGTGCGCTGTCCGGACGTCGAACACCCCGACGAACTGCGCATCGACCTCGATCCGCAGCCGGGGACCGGGTTCAAAGAAGCCCGGGAGATCGCGACCGGGGTGCTCAAACCGATCCTCGACGAACTCGGCCTGACCGGTTATCCCAAGACGTCGGGCGGCCGCGGCGTCCACGTCTTCGTCCGGATCAAGCCGGAGTGGGACTTCATCGCCGTGCGCCGGGCCGGTATCGCCTTGGCCCGTGAGGTGGAGCGGCGCGCGCCCGATGCGGTGACGACGTCGTGGTGGAAGGAGGAGCGCGGCGAGCGACTGTTCATCGACTACAACCAGAATGCCCGGGACCGGACCTTCGCCTCGGCGTACTCGGTGCGCAAGACGCCGATCGCGACGGTGTCGACGCCACTGTCGTGGGCGCAGCTCGCCGACGCCGACCCCGACGACTACACCATGGCCACGGTGCCGAAACTGCTTGCGCAGCGCGATGATCCGTGGGCCGGCATCGACGACGTGGCGCATTCCCTGGAGCCGTTGCTCGACATGGTGCAGGCGGACGAGGACCGGGGGCTGGGTGATCTGCCGTATCCGCCGAACTATCCCAAGATGCCGGGGGAGCCGAAGCGGGTGCAGCCGAGCAAGGACCGGGACCTCAAGGACTCCTAGGACCGGGTGATCACGGGGAACACGTGTGCGTCACGCCCTGCGGGCTGGGCAGTGCCTGGAGATCATCGGTGCCGCAGCCGAGCGCCGTTGCCGAGACCAGCAGTGCCAGCACGGCGAGGTAGCGGAGGGGCTTTCCACGCCACGAACGGGTATTCACCTGGTGTTCCGATGAGTCGCTGACGCCAGGTGAAATATTTTGCTGGTTTCGCACAATGCCACCTCCTCAGTGTGAATATTGCCTAGTTACTGGCAACCTACCGGTAGGCACCGTTTGGTAGCCAGAAATCGCCGAACAAGTTCGCTGAGATCGTACATTGGCGCATATTGACGATCGCGGCGGCTCCGGGCCGATCCACTGGGTAGATTGCTGCCCATGACTGGAAGTTGGGGCACCGTGTTGACCGGGCTCGTTCCGCTCGGACTGGTGGTGGCGCTGTCGCCCATCACCGTCATCCCGGCGGTGTTGGTCCTGCAGGCGCCGCGACCCCGGCCGACGGGACTGGCGTTCCTCGCCGGCTGGGCCGTCGGCCTGGCGGTGGTGACGGCCGTCTGCGTCCAGGCCTCACACCTGCTCGGTGGCGCGCACCATGACCACAAGTCGCCGCCCGAGTGGGCGTCGTGGCTGCGGGTGGTGCTGGGCGCCGCGCTCATCGTCTTCGGTATCTATCGTTGGTTCACCCGGCACGACAGCACCGATTCGCCGGGCTGGATGAAAAAGATCGCGACCCTCACCCCGGCCCGCGCGGCGGCGATGGGTGGGGCGCTGGTCGCGGTGCGCCCCGACGTCGTATTGATCTGTGTGCCAGCCGGATTGGCGATCGGCACCGCGGGGCTCGGCCTCGAGGGTGACTGGCTGGCCGCAGCCTTCTTCGTCATCGTCGCCGCGTCGACAGTGGCGATCCCCACCGTGGCCTACGCAATCGCCGGTGCCCGGCTCGACGACACGATGCGGCGGCTCAAAGATTGGATGGAGAAGAACAACGCCGCACTGATGGCGGTGGTGATGGTCGTCATCGGCGCGATGGTGCTGCACAACGGCGCACGTGCGCTCGGGTGGCTCTAGGGCAGCCCGAGGCGACAGCTGTTCCTGACCGGAAAACTCCGGTAGAGACGCCGTCGCGCGGATGCCCAGGTCACAGACCTGCGCATCCGCGCGACAGTGTGAAAAGAATTGTGGCTGGTGCGAAGCGGTCCGCACCAGCCGACTGAGCTTTCGGGCTCAGTTAGACCGCGGTGACTCCGGTCGCAGCCGGGCCCTTGCTGCCCTGACCGACCTCGAACTCGACCCGCTGGCCCTCGTCGAGGGTGCGGAAACCGTTGCTCTTGATCTCCGAGTAATGGACGAACAGATCCTTGGA
Organism: Mycobacterium toneyamaense; assembly: GCF_055384815.1. Lineage (NCBI taxonomy): Bacteria > Bacillati > Actinomycetota > Actinomycetes > Mycobacteriales > Mycobacteriaceae > Mycobacterium > Mycobacterium toneyamaense. The sequence goes on along the minus strand of NZ_AP040333.1, from coordinate 5,613,639 downwards.
GCCGTCGTCGGGAGTGATGAAGCCGAAGCCCTTCTCACTGTTGAACCATTTCACAGTTCCCTGTGGCATATACCAACTTCTCTCATGTAGAGCGGACGTTAGGAAGAAACGTCCGCTCGGCATCTTAGCTCAGTTCGATGCCCGTGCGCACCCTGAACTGCACATATCGATGTCAGGTGTGAACCGGCCTTCCGCGGGGTATGCGGACGGCAGGAGAGCGCCGGCCTCCGCTGTCTGCCGGCCCCGGCCCGGAAGTGACGGACATGCGACTGGTTGCGGCCGTGCTCGCTGTCGTTTCCGTCCTCCTCGCGACGTCGTGCGCGCCCGCGCAGCGCGTTGACCTGGGCCGGGATGCGGGATACCTGATCGCCGCGATCTCCGGCGAGCCCGACCAACTCGATCCGCAGAAAACCAGCGCGTACTTCTCCTTCGAGGTTCTGGAGAACGTCTTCGACACCCTCGTGGAACCGGACGCCGACCTGATCATGCGGCCCGCCCTCGCGCAGTCGTGGGACGTCTCTCCTGATCAACTGGCATGGACGTTCCACCTGCGGCCCGGCGTCACGTTCCACGACGGCAGCCCGCTCGCCGCGTCGGACGTCGTCTACTCCTACCGCCGGATCATCGACGGCAAGCTGGCCAATGCCGACAAGCTCAGCGCCGTCACCGACGTCACCGCCACCGACGACCACACGGTCCGGATCACCGTGGCCCACCCGACGCCGAACCTGCTGACCAATCTCGGGGGGTTCAAGGGCGTGGCGATCGTGCAGCGTCGCAACGTCGAGGACGGGCAGATCGCGAGCCACCCCATCGGCACCGGGCCGTTCGCCTTCGCCGGCCAGCGCAGTGGAGATGCGATCACGCTGCGCGCAAATCCGGGCTACTGGGCCGGGGCCCCGCGGATTCCGGGCGTGACGTTCCGCTTCATCAGCGAGCCGTCGACGGCGCTGTCGGCGCTGCAAGCCGGTGAGATCGACTGGACCGACGCGGTGCCGCCGCAGCGGATCGCCCAGCTGCGGGGCGATGATTCGCTCCATCTTGCGGTGACGCCGAGCAATGACTACTGGTACCTGGCCCTCAACGAGGCCCGGCCGCCGTGGCAGGACGTGCGGGTGCGGCAGGCCGTCGCCTACGCCATCGACCGGGCCTCGATCGTGCAGGCCACCAGTTACGGTGCGGCGCAGGCCAATCAGCTCGCGATCCCGCAGGGCAACCCGTGGTACACGCCCTATGACAAGTACCGCTACGACATCGACCACGCCAAGGCGCTGCTGCGGCAGGCCGGTTCGGCGCCGGCCGCCATGGACCTGCTGGTCACCAGCGAGTACCCGCAGACGGTCACCGCCGCCCAGGTGATCGCCGACAACCTTGCGCCGCTGGGCATCCGGGTCACCATCCGCACCGTCGATTTCGGGACGTGGCTCGACGAACAGCACAACGGCCACTTCGACATGCTGATGATGGGCTGGCTCGGCAACATCGACCCCGACGACTTCTACTACGCGCAGCACCACACCGGCGGTGCGAGCAATGCCCAGAAGTTCTCGGATCCGCGCGTCGACGCGCTGCTGGACGCCGGCCGTACCGAGACCGATCAGCAAGTGCGGCACCAGGATTACACGCAGGCCGCGACGCTCATCGCGGACCAGGTGAGCTACCTCTACCTGTACAACCCTGCCGTGGTGCAGGCCTGGTCGCCGCGGCTGACGGGCTATGAGGCCAGGCGCGACAAGGCAATTCGTTTCCGGGGCGCGGTACTCGGGGGTGACCGGCCATGACCATCCTGCGATTCCTGGCCCGCCGGCTCGTCTACTCGCTGGTGGTTCTGGTGGGCGTTCTCATCGTGGTGTTCGCCCTGGTCCATCTGGTTCCCGGTGATCCGGTGCGCATCGCCCTGGGCACGCGGTACACGCCCGAGGCGTACGACGCCCTGCGGCATGCGAGTGGTCTGGACCGGCCGCTGGCCGCCCAGTTCGTCAACTACCTCGGCCATGCCGCGACGGGGAATCTCGGCGTCAGCTTCCGCAGCGGTGACCCGGTGGCCCAGGTGCTGGCCGAACGGTTGCCCGCCACCGTCTCCCTGGCCGTGGTCGGCATCGTCCTGGCGCTCGTGATCGCGCTGCCGGCCGGTATCTACGCGGCCGCGCACGAGGGCCGGCTCAGCGACGTGATCGTCCGCGTCACAAGCCAATTCGGGGTATCCGTCCCGGACTTCTGGCTGGGCATCCTGCTCATCTCGCTGTTCTCCACGGTGCTGGGCTGGTTGCCGACATCGGGCTACCGGCCGCTGCTCGACGATCCGGCGGGCTGGCTGCGCCACGTGATCCTGCCGGGCCTGACCGTGGGCCTGGTGGCCGCGGCGATCATGACGCGCTACGTCCGCGCCGCGGTGCTGGAGGTGTCCGCGATGGGTTACGTCCGGACCGCGCGCTCGAAAGGCCTACCGCCACGGGTGATCACGCTGCGACACGTCGTGCGCAACGCCCTGGTGCCCATCCTCACCATCACCGGTATCCAGCTGGCGACGATTCTCGGCGGTGTCATCGTGGTCGAGGTGGTGTTCGCCTGGCCGGGCCTGGGCCGGCTGGTCTACCTTTCGGTGGCCGCGCGTGACTACCCCGTGATCCAGGGCGCGGTGCTGCTCATCGCGGTCCTGTTCCTGACGGTCAACCTGGTGGTGGATGTGCTGTACGCCCTTGTCGACCCGAGGATTCGGCTGTCATGAGACTGCGCACGAACCCCGTCACCGTGCTCAGCGCCGCCGTCGTCGCGGCCGCTGTGGTCGTTGCCGTGGGCGCCGGGTGGCTGGCGCCGTACGGCATCAACGACGTCGACGTACCGCAGGCACTGCGGCCACCGAGCGGCGCACACTGGTTCGGCACCGACGAGCTGGGCCGCGATGTGCTGTCCCGCGTGCTGACGGGCCTGCAGGCGTCGATGACGGTGGCGGTGGTCAGCGTGGCGTGCGCCGCGGTGGTCGGCACCGCGCTGGGTGTCATGGCCGGGTACCGCGGCGGCTGGCTGGACACCGTGGTGATGCGGGTCGTCGACGTGATGTTCGCGTTCCCGGTGCTGCTGTTGGCCATGGCGATCGTCGCGGTGCTCGGGCCCGGGCTGGCGACGACGATCGCCGCGATCAGCGTCGTCTACGTGCCGATCTTCGCGCGGGTGGCCCGGGCCAGCACCCTGGCGGTGCGGGAGGAACCGTACGTGGCGGTGTCGCGCACCATGGGCACGGGGACGGCCTACATCCTGGCCCGGCACGTCCTGCCGAACATCACCGGGCCGCTCATCGTCCAGACGTCGCTGTCGCTGGCGTTCGCCATCCTGTCCGAGGCCGCGCTGTCCTTCCTGGGGCTGGGCATCCAGCCGCCGCAGCCGTCGCTGGGCCGGATGATCTTCGATTCGCAGGGCTTCGTCACACTGGCCTGGTGGATGGCGGTGTTCCCCGGCGCCGCGATAGTCGTCATCGTGCTGGCCTGCAACCTGCTCGGTGACGGGCTGCGTGATGTCCTCGATCCCAAGCAGCGCACGATGATCGAAGCGCGGCGGCAGTCATGAGCGTGCTGTCGGTCGACGATCTGTCCGTCCGGATCGGGCGCCGCGACATCGTGCGCGGTGTGTCGTTGGTCGTCGAGCCCGAGCAGACGCTCGGCATCGTCGGTGAGTCCGGCTCGGGGAAGTCGACGACGGTGCTCGCCGCGACGGGACTGCTCGACGCGCCCGGTGCGATCGTGACCGGATCGAGTCTCCTTGGCGGACAACAGGAACTCGTCGGCGCCCCGGCACGGACGTTGCGGCGCGTGCACGGCGGCCGGATCGGGTTCGTCTTCCAGGATCCCGGAACCTCGCTGAACCCGCTGCTGACCATCGAACGGCAGATCACCGAATCTCTTGAAACACACAAGCAGGTGACCCGCCGGCACGCCGCGGTGCGCGCCCTGGAACTGCTGGAGGCCGTGGGCCTGCCCGACCCGCAACGGCGGCTGCGCAGCTATCCGCATCAGCTCTCGGGCGGCCAGCGTCAGCGGGTGATGATCGCGATCGCCCTGGCCTGCGACCCTGAACTGCTGATCGCCGACGAGCCGACGACGGCCCTCGACGTCACGACACAGGCCCAGATCATCGAGCTGGTGAGGGAGCTGCAGCGCGGGTTCGGTACCGCCGTGGTGTGGATCAGTCACGACCTCGGGGTGATCGGCGAGGTCGCCGACACCATCACCGTGCTGCGCGGCGGTGCGGCCGTCGAACAGGCACCGGTCGACGCGATATTCGATGCGCCGCAGCAGGCCTACACCCGCGAATTGCTCGATGCCAGGCCGGTTTTGGGACACCCCGCCCGCGAAGTTCCGGACACCCCGACACTGCTGGACGTCTCCCATCTGGACGTCAGGTTTCCCGTGAGCACGCCGACGGGCCGGATGGTGGTCCACGCGGTCAAGGACGTGTCGTTCCGCATCCGCCGGGGGACGACCCTCGGGCTGGTGGGCGAGTCGGGTTCGGGAAAGTCGACCGTGGCGGCCGCGCTGACCGGTCTCGTCGCGCCCGACGGCGGTCGCGCACTCCTCGACGGCACCGACGTGCTGACGGTCAAGCGCCGTGACCGCAAGGCGGTACGCCGCCGGATCGCTCTGGTGTTCCAGGATTCGTTCTCGTCGCTCAATCCGCGTATCCCGGTGGGTCTTTCGATCGCCGAGCCCTTGGCGGGTGCGGCCAGGGACCGACGGGCGCAGGTGCGTGAGCTGCTGGACTCCGTCGAGCTCCCGGCGGACTACGCGGCACGGTATCCGCACGAACTGTCGGGCGGCGAGCGGCAGCGCGTCAACATCGCCCGGGCGCTGGCCGTGGCGCCCGAGCTGTTGATCCTCGACGAAGCGACCGCGTCACTCGATGTCTCGGTGCAGGCCAAGGTGCTGGACCTGCTGACCCGGCTGCAGCAGGACCGTGGCCTGACCTACCTGTTCATCGGCCACGACCTGGCCGTGATCGAGCGGATGAGCCACGACGTCCTGGTGCTGCGCGGCGGCGAATCGGTGGAATACCGCTCTGCCGCCGAGTTGTTCGCGCATCCGGAACACGAGTACACGCGCGCGTTGCTCGCAGCGGTGCCTCCGGCGCGTCCGGGGCGTGCAACGATGACCTGATGCGCGCGGTGATCTTCGAGCAGTTCGGTGGCCCCGTGGACGTCAGGTCGGTGGCCGACCCGACGCCGTCGCCCGGCGGCGTCGTGGTGCAGGTGCACGCAACCGGGTTGTGCCGCAGCGACTGGCACGCCTGGGCCGGGCACGACGACGGCGTCGCCCTCCCGCATGTGCCCGGACATGAACTGGTCGGAGAAGTGGTCGCGGTCGGCACCGACGTCCGGCGCTGGCGGGTCGGTGACCGCGTCACCACACCGTTCGTGTGCGGGTGCGGCACCTGCGAATGGTGTGCCGGCGGCCAGGCGCAGGTGTGCCCGGACCAGACCCAGCCGGGTTTCACCCACTGGGGCTCGTTCGGTGAGTACGTGGCGCTGCACGCGGCGGACACGAATCTCGTTGCGGTGTCGGAAGATATCGACGACGCCGCGGCGGCCGCGCTGGGTTGCCGCTTCGCCACCGCCTACCGCGCGCTGCGGGCCCGTGCCGACGTCAAGCCCGGCGAGTGGGTCACGGTGATCGGTGTCGGGGGTGTGGGCCTCAGCGCTGTCCAGGTGGCGGCCGCGGCCGGTGCCAACGTCATCGCCGTCGACCGCACGCCGGCGGCACTGGAACTCGCGCGCAGCCTCGGTGCCGCCGAGACCGTCCTCGCCAACGGCGCCGAGGTGGCGCCAGCGGTGCACGAGATCACCGGCGGCGGTAGCCATGTCGCGGTCGACGCGGTGGGCACCGCGGGGACGTGCGCCGATGCGATCCACAGCCTGCGCCGGCAGGGACGCCATGTGCAGGTGGGCCTGCTGCCCAACGTCGACGGGCATCCGCAGGTGCCCATGGATCGCGTAATCGCTTGGGAATTGGATGTTTTGGGGTCGCATGGCATGGCCAGCGCGGACTACCCCGAGATGCTCGACCAGGTCGCGGCGGGCAAGCTGCGCCCGCAGGCGTTGGTCGAGCGGGTGGTGGGGCTCGCCGAAGGCGCGCGCCTGCTGCCGGAGTTCGGCGCCGCCAGCCCGGTGGGAGTCACGTTGATCGACCCCCGGCGGGCGTGACGGTCAGGGGACCGGCACACCTTCGCGCAGGAAGTACACGCCCGCGATGGTGCCATCGGGATGGATCTTCACCCGGAACTGGCCGGGCATGCGGTCCATCTGCAGCGGGACGTTCACCACGGTGAGGTCGCCGCGCGCGGTGTCCTCGGGGCCGCCGTGCGACTGGTACGCCCCGAACGTGCGCTGGTAGCCGTCCCATACCTGCTGTAATGCCTTGGGGGACAACCGTTTCTGCAGCTCCGGATCGAACCGCGCGGTGACGGCGGCGTAGTTGCCCGCGGCGATGTCGTCGATGGCCGTCATGGCCACCTGGTCGGGTGCGTCGGCCGCTGCCGCGACCGGTGCTCCGCCGAGAGCGACGCCGATCCCGAGCGCCGCGATCGCGGCTGCCACTGTGTTCCGACGCTGGTGTTTGGACTGTTCTCCCCGCCACATGAGGGCCAGCCTATGCGCTCGTGCCCCATTTGCCATTGACGAGACCGCCGGTACCGCCTAGTTTTGACTACATACGTTGTCAACGGTGACAAGGAGTACGCGCGATGTCCCTGCCGATCCCGGCACGTCATCCCGACCGGCCGCAACCGGTACCTGCGGCGATCGGTTCGTTCGCCACCATGCTGGCCATCGGGAAGCCCGACGCCACGCAGTGGCAGCGGCTGGGCGAACGCCTCAATGTGGGCGACGAACCCATGGATGCCCTGGTCGCCTGGATGTCGGAGCAGGGGACGAAGCAGCTGCGGCCGCTGTTCGACCGCGCGCTCACCGACGGCATCGCCACCGTTCCGGAGGCGCCGGAGCCGCTGCGCCGGTTCTTCGAAGAGGTCGAGGCGACCCCGGACTGGGTCGACCCTGAAGCGCTGCGGATCGGACAGCGCACGTTGCGCCGGGGCGGTGCCGACGGCATGTACATCGCCCGGGACGTCGCGCTGTTGGGCGGCTACCAGTTCTCCGGTTTCAACCAGACCCTGCTGCGCACCGGAGCCCTGGAAAAGGGCTCCAACCAGCGGTTCGCCGAAACCATGCAGTGGGCGCTCGACGTGATCGACGCCGGCGGGCTGGAGAAGTTCGGTTCCGGATACCGGTCCACCGTCCGCGTCCGCTTCGTACACGCCATGGTGCGACGGCATGTGCAGGCGATGCCGGACTGGCGCGCCGAGCAGTGGGGCCTGCCGGTCAATCAGACCGACATGGCGGCCACGCTGGTGGGCGCCCTGATCGCGCCGGTTCTCGGCGGCCTGGCCATGGGCATCGTGGCCACACCCGCCGAGTTGAGCGCCATCGCGCACCTCACGCGCTACGTCGGCTGGTTGATGGGCGTGCAGGACGAGTGGCTGCCACGGTCCTTCCGGGACAGCGTCCGCATCCTCTATCACACGTCCACCGCACTGGCGGTCTCCGACGAGACCACCAAACAGCTGTCGGTACCGATGGCGCGTGACCCGCTGAGCTGGCATTACCGCGGTGCGACGGGCCTCCGCCGGCGGCTGGCGTGGGCGCAGCACCTGTCGGTGACGACGGCCTTCCTGGGCCCGCGGGTGATGCGCACGCTGGGGCTGCCGTCCTACATGCCGCCGTGGTACCCGGTGCTCCGTATCCCCGTCAACGGCGTGCGCAGCATCGCGGCGCTGGTGCTGCCGGGCGGTTCGGACCGCGCGGCAGACCGCGGGCTACGCGAGCAGAAAGCCCTGCTGCGCACCATGATCGGCGGGGATGAGGCGACCATCGGGGCGTCGGCGTCCCACCTGCGCGGGGTGGCGTGAGTACGGCGGCCTGAGTACTACGGCAGTGGCGCGACGGGAGCGACGCAGGCCGGCTCCACCGGCGCCGGGTCGCGCCATGCGTGGCTGCCGGACATCAATGCGACGGTGAACGCCTCCAGGAGTCCGACCACGACGACGGGCCACATGGCTCCGGCCAGCACGCTCGTGAGGAGCTGGTGGTCGGGTCGCTCGTCGTTGCTGAATCGGCGGCCGAGGAGATACGTCGCCAGGGTCACCACAGCCCATATCGCTGTGTACGCCTCCACGTAGAGGTGGACCACTGGGCTACTCCCTTTGACCGGGTAACCGCCGCGTGAACAGCTGTGACCGAAGGCTCATTTGCAGGTGAATGTGTCGCCAATCTAACTCGCGATGGTGTCCCCGCCAAGGGCCTCGTCAGTCGGCAAAACCGCATTTCGGCACGTCAGGGGGCCGTGGCAAATAGCCTTCACGCGCGGTACCCGCTTAGTGCCGGTATCCAGCTACTTTGACGGACTAGTAGATTTTTTTGCCAGAAAGTTACGTGTCAGGACGTCAGCACGGCCTTGGCGGTGTGCTGCTGGCCCGCGCGGTCGATCCAGAACAGCTCGACGACGTCGCCGGGGTAGTGCCGGTCCAGCACGCTGGTGAGCGCACTCGCCGAGCTCACCGTGACGGCGTCGATGCTCACCAGCACGTCACCCGGGACCATCCCGGCGATTTGCGCGGGGCCGCCGCTGATCACGTCGCGGATGAGCACACCGGGCAGCTGCGAGTGCTCGTCGGTGCCGCCGACGCCGACGCCGAGCAGCGTGGGCTGCCCGATGTGGATGTTGTTCGACGCCGCGCCGGCCCGGATCTGCGCGGCCGTCGCCAGCGCCTCGTTGATCGGGATCGCGAAGCCCTCGCCGCCCGGGCCCATGTGGAAGTTCAGCGTCGCCGCGACCGTCATCCCGACCACCCGGCCGTCGGCGGAGACCAGCGGGCCGCCCGAATCGCCGGCGCGGACCGGGGCCGCGAACTGGATCAGGCCCGTCACCTGCTCGGAACTGCCCGTCAACTCGTCCTTGGCGGTGATGGTGCGGTTCAGCCCGATGACGTGACCGGCCTCGTGGGTCAGTGAGTTGCCACTGCCGTCGGCGTTGCCCAGTGCGACGACCTCGTCGCCGACGGCCACCGCCGACGAGTCGCCCAGCGGGGCGACCGGCAGGTCGGCCGCGCCGCGCAGCTGCAGCACCGCGATGTCGCGGTGCCGGTCGTAGCCGACCAGGTCAGCGCGGTATGGCCGCCCACCGATGGTCGCGGTCACCTTGTCGGCGCCCTGTACGACGTGGAAGTTGGTCAGCAGCGCGCCGCCCGAGTCCAGGACGAAGCCGGTACCGGCACCGATGGCGTGCTGGTAGTTGATGACGGTGTCGACGCGCGCGGTCGCGGGTTCGACGACGGCTGCGGCCGCGGACGGGTCAGCGTGGGTGACGGGGGCGAGGCTGATGGTGGCCACGGCAACGGCCGCCGCGGTGGCCGCGGTGCCGAGCCGACGGCAGAAGCGGAACCCGCCCATGTGCTGTCCTCCGGACTGCGAGGTGATGGCCCTGCGAATGGCCCTTAGGCTCCGCGCCCGAACAAGCCGGAGCCTTTGCCGGAGCGGCGGTTGCGCAGCTTACCGGCGGGGGCGTCGTCAGTGGCCGTTTCTTCCGCCTCGTCCTCGTTGGTGTCGGCGGTCTCTTCGCCGGACGTCTTGGCCGCTTCATCGGATTCTGCGGCGTCGGCGTTACCAGCGTCGTCGGCTTCGGTGGTCTCGGCCGCGTCGTCGTCGGCCTTGTCCGTGGCCTCTTCTTCGGCCTCGGCTTCGGTGTCAGTCTCGCTCTCATCGCCGGCTTCCGCGACTTCAGCGGCGACGGCCGGGGCCTCATCGGCGGCCTCGGCCTTGCGGCGGCCGCGGCGCTTGCTGTCGTTGACCTTCAGCGGCGCCGGCGGCGGAGGCGGCAACTCGGCGACGAAGGCCAGGTAGAACGCCAGGGCGGCGAGCAGGGCCAGGCCGGCCGCGCCGCCGTAGATACCGAAGAGCCAGGTGCCGGCCTGATCCAGGGTCAGCCAGATCTCGCTGATCGCAGCGCCGATGATCAGGACGCCCGCGGCGATGTGCAGGACGATCGACCAGGTGCGCAAGGTCAGCGCCAGCTGCGGGGTGCCGTACTCCGGCAGGGCGGTGCGCTGGCGGGTGAACAGGACCGGCAGCGCCGACAACGCGACGATCAGGCCGCAGACGATGCGCATCGCGGTGCCGAGGGTGTGCGACCAGTCGCCGGTCAGCTCGTTCCACCGGGGCAGCGCGAAGAAGAAGTACAGCAGCCCGGCGAGGATGAGGAACGACGCGTGCCAAATGATCGCTACCGGCCGCCGCATACTGCTCCTCGAGGGTTTTTCGCTCTGATAGTGGGCCGGGGTGCGACCGGCTGATCAGCTGGTCGCACCCCGGACCGAGTGCGGAGGATAGGGGATTTGAACCCCTGAGGGCTGTTAACCCAACCCGCGTTCCAGGCGAGCGCCATAGGCCACTAGGCGAATCCTCCGTCGACAAGGGTACCCGACCCGGATCCGACGCCCTACTCGTGTGCCACTGGGTGGGTACTACACTCGTGGCCGGACCCCGCGCGGCGTCCATCCTGTGAACTCCCCCAGGGCCGGAAGGCAGCAAGGGTCAACGGGCTCTGGCGGGTGCGCGGGGTCCCCTATGTTTTCGCGATCTGATGCGAGAGGCGCGCCGTGTCGTTTCTGTCCCTCGGCCGTGACGAATTGCAGGCCCAGCACGATCTGCAACAGCGCAATTACGCCGAACTGCAGGCCCGCAACCTGGCCCTCGACCTGACTCGCGGCAAGCCGTCGGCAGAACAGCTCGACCTGTCGAACGCCATGCTGAGCCTGCCGGGAGACACCCCCGGTTCCTACCTGGACGGCAACGGCACCGATACCCGCAACTACGGCGGCCTGCACGGCCTGCCCGAGCTGCGGGCCATCTTCGGTGAACTGCTCGGGCTGCCCGTGCAGAACCTGATCGCCGGCAACAACGCCAGCCTCGAGTTGATGCACGACGTCATCGTGTTCTCGCTGCTGCACGGCGGCGTCGATTCGCCGCGCCCCTGGGTGCAAGAACCCGCCCTGAAGTTCCTGTGTCCGTCGCCCGGCTACGACCGGCACTTCGCGATCACCGAGAGCTTCGGCATCGAGATGATCCCGGTCCCGATGCTCGAGGACGGTCCCGACGTCGACCTCATCGAGGAGCTGGTGGCCGCCGACCCGGCGATCAAGGGCATGTGGTGCGTGCCGGTCTTCGGTAACCCGACCGGCGTCACCTACTCGTGGGAGGCCACTCGCCGGCTGGTGCAGATGCAGACGGCGGCACCGGACTTCCGGCTGTTCTGGGACAACGCCTACGCCGTGCACACGCTGACGCACGAGTCGGTCCAGAACGTCGACGTCGTCGGCCTGGCCGCCACCGCGGGCAACCCGAACCGGCCGTACGTCTTCGCCTCGACGTCCAAGATCACCTTCGCCGGCGCCGGCGTCAGCTTCTTCGGCGGCTCGCTCGGCAACATCGCCTGGTACCTGCAGCACGCCGAGAAGAAGACCATCGGCCCGGACAAGGTCAACCAGCTGCGGCACCTCCGGTTCTTCGGTGACGCCGACGGCGTGCGGCTGCACATGCAGCGGCACCAGGCGCTGATGGCGCCCAAGTTCGCGGCCGTCGCCGAGATTCTCGACGACCGACTCAGCGCGTCGAAGATCGCGTCGTGGACCGACCCCAAGGGTGGCTACTTCGTCAGCCTCGACGTGTGGCCGGGCACCGCGAAGCGGACCGTGGCGCTGGCCAAGGACGCCGGCATCGCGGTGACGGCGGCAGGCGCATCGTTCCCGTACAAGAAGGACCCGGAGGACAAAAACATCCGGATCGCGCCTTCGTTCCCGCCGCTGCCGGACCTGCGCCTCGCCATCGACGGCTTGGCGACGTGCGCGCTGCTGGCCGCGACCGAGGCGCTGCTCAAGGACTGAGGTCCTGCCTGCTCTGTGCGTTGACTCTGTACTGAGGGCGCAGTTGTGCGAGTAGCGGGGTGCGCAGGCACAGGGTCAATCGAGTCGTGGTGGTCGTGTTCGCCGAGCCTGACTGCACGGCGATTTGCGGCCTGATTTTCCGCCACCACGTCAGCTTCGCGGAATGGCGAATCCACCAGAGCACGAGTCGGACCCGCTCGGTAGCCTTCTTCCGTGGCTCTCTACCGCAAGTACCGACCGGCAAGTTTCGCTGAGGTAGTCGGGCAGGAGCATGTCACCGAGCCGCTGTGCAACGCGCTGGAATCGGGCCGCATCAACCACGCCTACCTGTTCTCCGGGCCGCGCGGCTGCGGCAAGACGTCGTCGGCGCGCATCCTGGCCCGCTCACTGAACTGCGAGCAGGGGCCGACGGCCAATCCGTGCGGCGAATGCCATTCGTGCGTGGCGCTGGCGCCGAACGGGCCTGGCAACATCGACGTCGTCGAACTCGACGCCGCCAGCCACGGTGGTGTCGACGACACCCGCGAACTCCGTGACCGGGCGTTCTACGCGCCGGCGCAGTCGCGGTACCGCATCTTCATCATCGACGAAGCGCACATGGTCACCAATGCCGGTTTCAACGCGCTGCTGAAGATCGTCGAGGAGCCGCCGGAGCACCTGATCTTCGTGTTCGCCACCACGGAGCCGGAGAAGGTGCTGCCGACCATCCGGTCGCGCACCCATCACTACCCGTTCCGGCTGCTGCCGCCGAAGACCATGCGCGGCCTGCTCGAGAAGATCTGCGCGCAAGAAGACGTGCAGGTCGACGATGCGGTGTACCCGCTGGTCATCCGGGCCGGTGGCGGCTCGCCGCGTGACACGTTGTCGGTGCTCGACCAGCTGCTGGCCGGGGCCGAGCAGAACCGCGTCGTGTACCAGCGGGCGCTGTCGCTGCTCGGCGCCACCGACCTCGCGCTGATCGACCGCGCCGTCGACGCGCTGGCCGCCGGCGACGGCGCCGCGCTCTTCGGAGCCGTGGAGTCGGTGATCGACGCCGGGCACGACCCACGCCGGTTCGGCACCGACCTGCTGGAGCGCTTCCGGGATCTGATTGTCCTGCAGGTGGTTCCGGACGCCGCGGCCCGCGGTGTGGTCGACGCGCCGGACGACGTCATGGAGCGCATGCGGGACCAGGCCGCACAGATCGGCACCGCGACGCTGACCCGGTACGCCGAGGTGATGCACGCCGGGCTCGGGGAGATGCGCGGCGCGACGGCACCGCGGCTGCTGCTCGAAGTGGTGTGCGCCCGGCTGCTGCTGCCGTCGGCCAGTGACACCGAAGCCGCTCTGCTGCAACGCATCGAGCGCATCGAGACCCGGATGAACGTGTCGATCCCGGCTTCGGAGGGCGGGGCCGTTGCTGCCCCGCGTCCCGCTCCGGTGGCGGCCCCGGTCCCGGCACCGGCCGCCGAGTCGTTCGCGGAGGCCCCGAGCGCCCCGAGCGCTCCGCCGGCTCCGTCGGGTTCGGCAGGAAATCGGCAGTTCACGCGGAGAAGTCAAGCCCCGCAATCGGTTTCGGCACCCGAACCGGAGCCGACGCCGCCACCCGCACCTCCGGCGCCGCGGCCCGAGCCGCGTCCGGCGCCCGAACCGGCGCCGGTTCAACGTGAAACATCACCTGAACCCGTCGCCCCGCCGGCTGCCGCACCGGCAGCGGCGGCGCCCGTGCAGCCGGCCGCCGCGACACCCGGTGAGCCCGATGCCGCCGCCGTGCGCGCCATGTGGACGACGGTGCGCGAGAAGGTCCGCATGCGCAGCCGCTCGCTGGAAGCCATGCTCATGGAGGCGACGGTCCGCGGTATCGAGGCGGACACTTTGGTGTTGGCGCACCCGGCCCCGCCGCTGGCGAGGCGCCTCAGCGAGCAGCACAACGCCGACGTCATCCGCGAGGCGCTCAAGGATGCCCTCGGGGTGAACTGGCGGGTGCGGTGCGACGCCGGTGCGGCACCTGCGGGTGCGGCCGGGGGCCCGTCGGCCGGTTCCGCGCCCGCGGCGGCAGCCCCGCGTCCGGCGGCCCCGACGCCCGAGCAGCAGGCCGCCGTGGAGCGGGCCGAAGAAGAGGACATGCTGGCCGACGCCGCCAACGACCGCGGCACGGACGTGCCCCGCCGCGACCCCGAAGAGGTGGCGCTCGAACTGCTCAAGAGCGAGCTGGGCGCCCGCCCCATCGGGGAGTGATCAGGGCGTCCACCAGGGCCGCAGCGGCAGCCCGCCGTTGGCCCCGTGCTCGTCGAGTTTGACGGCCAGGACCTGGTGCAGCTGAACGACATTGGTCTCGAATCCCACGCGGGAACCGGCCATGTACATGCCCCAGACCTTGGCCGTGGCCAGGCCGACCTCGGCGACCGCTTCGTCCCAGTTCCGCACCAGGTTGGCGCACCAGTCGCGCAGCGTCAGGGCGTAATGCGGGCGCAGGTTCTCCTCGTGCAGCACCTCCAGCCCGACATCCTGGGCGGTGGCGATGATCCGCCCCGAGCCGGTCAGCTCTCCGTCGGGGAAGACGTAGCGGTCGATGAACCCGCCGATGTTCCCGGCGCGGTTGTGCGGCCGGGTGATGCAGTGGTTGAGCAGCAGTCCGCCGGGGCGCAGCCGGTCGTGTAGGAACCGGAAGTAGGCCGGGTAGTTGGCGACACCGATGTGCTCGGTCAGACCGATCGAGGACACCGCGTCGAAATTTCCTTCCCGCACATCGCGGTAGTCGCCGTGCACGACGCGGGCGAGATCGGCCAGGCCTTCGTCGGCGATGGCGCGCTGCGCCCAGCCGGCCTGCTCCGCCGACAGCGTGACACCGGTGGCCTGCACACCGTGCCGGGCGGCGTACCGGACCATGCCACCCCAGCCGCAGCCGACGTCGAGCAGCCGGTCGCCGGGCTGCAGGCGCAGCTTGTCGAACACCAGCCGGTACTTGTTCTCCTGGGCTTCCTCGAGCGTGGCGTCGGGCCGCGGGTAGCAGGCGCAGGTGTACGTCATCGACGGCCCGAGCACCCGTTCGTAGAACGCGTTGGAGACGTCGTAGTGGTGATGGATGGCCTCGGCATCCCGGATTCGGCTGTGCCGCAGCCCTTCTGCCATCCGGCGCCATCTCGGCAGCGCCTCCTGCGGGGGCGGGGCGATCGGCAGCAGGTGTTCGAATCCGATGGACCGCACGATGTTCGCCAGCACCCGGATCGGCGGACGCTTGAATTCCACCTTGTCGGCCAGCGCCTTGAGCAGTTCGTAGGGGTCGCCCGGATGCACGCCGAGCGCAGCGAGATCGCCTGCGACGTAGGCCCGGGCCAGGCCCAGATCGCCGGGTGCGGTCGCCAGATAGGTGGTGCCGCGCGGGGTGAGCAGGCTCAGCCCCAGCTCGGCGTCCTCGGGGCCGGCCGAACTGCCGTCGTACGCCTCGAATTTGAGGGGCAGCCGACCACTCGAGAAGCTCTCCAGGACCTCGGCCAGCGTGAGCCTGCCGGCGGTCGTCCCTCGATCGTCAGTTGTCGTCATTGCCGTTGTACCGCCTTCTCATAGAGACCTAGTAGCCGCGATTCGGGGTCGTAAACGTCTTTGACCTTCTGGTACTCCGCGCCGCCGTAGCGCCGGTCGAATTCCTCACGCGAATAGAACGACTCGGAGTACAGGGACTTGTGGCCGCCGCATTCGTCGACCTTGTCCTCGATCAGGCGGTTCGTCTCACCGGCCACCTGTCCGGCCGGGACCGATGACCAGAACCCGACGTTGACGTAGTTGCGGTGGGGCTGGATGGGATACAGCGGCCAGCGGGTGTCATCGCGTAACCGCAAGGGGCACAACCAGATCGGGGTGATGGGCACACGTGCCAGGAACCACTCGAGAAAGTCGACGACGCGCTCGACCGGCACCTCGACGTCCTGCACCACCCGTTCGCGCAACGGCTTTTCCGGGGCCAGGAGGCTGCGGCGCTCGATCCGGTCGGCGATCCGGAAGCGCTGGTCGAGGCCGACGAGCTTCCAGTAGACGCTGCTGCGCCGGTACCGGCGGGGCCACAACCGCCGGATGAGTGGGCGTTGTGCGCCGAAGGCCGCCGAACACCAGAACCAGTCGGTGTCCCAGCGCCAGAGATAGTCCTGCGTGGTGAGCCGGTCGTGCCGCTCACCGGAGTCGTGCTGGATGGAGCGGTAGAAGATGCGCTGACCGGTGTAGTCGCTGACCGGGCCGTCGGTCCCGGTCTTCATGCCGAGGCACAGGTAGCTTTCGTCGGGCCCGAACACGACGCCGTCGAGGTAGTCCACCGGCACACCGTCGTGGCCGCCGGTGTCGAGGATGCGCTGCAGCTCGTCCACCAGATCGGCCACCCGGTGGAAACGCAGGTGCCGCAGCTTCACGAACGGGCGGACCGGCTCCAGCTCGATGCGCAACCGTACCGAATAGCCCAGCGTCCCATAGGAATTCGGGAAGGCGTAGAACAGGTCGGAGTGGGTGTGCGGTGATGCCCGGATCAGTTCGCCGGCCCCGGTGAGAATGTCGAGTTCCTGCACGGACTCGTGCGGCAGGCCGTTGCGGAACGACGTCGACTCGATGCCCAGCCCGGTGACCGCGCCCCCGAGGGTGATGGTCTTGAGCTGCGGCACGACAAGCGGCGCCAGGCCGAACGGCAGCGTCGCGGCGACCAGCGTCTCGTAGGTGCACATGCCCTGCACGTCCGCGGTGCGATTCTCGGTGTCGACGGCCAGCACGCCGTTCAGCCCCGAGACGTCGAGCCCCTTGGTCTTGGTGCGCGCACGCGCCCGGAACAGGTTCGACGTCGGTTTCGCCAGCCGCACCGTCGCCCCCCGCGGGATGGCGCGATAGCTGTCCAGCAGTCGCTGAACGGCCGCCTCGTGGGCGGCCGTCGCATCGCTCGTGACAGCAGTCACACATATACGCTAGACCGAGATCGCGGTCCTCGCGACCGCAAGGGAAGCCGTATGAACAGGAGTTTTACCTGATGGGACAGGTCAGTGCGTCCAGCACCGTGTTGATTCTCGCCGAACCGGAGAAGGTGCTGGCAGCAGTCGCCGACTACCAGACGGTGCGCCCGAAGATCCTCTCGTCGAACTACAGCGGCTACCAGGTGCTCGAAGGCGGACAGGGCGCCGGCACCGTCGCCACCTGGAAGCTGCAGGCCACCAAGAAGCGCTCGCGTGAGGTCAAGGCCACCGTCGACGTCGCAGGCAAGAGCGTCATCGAGAAGGACGCCAACTCGTCGATGGTGACCACGTGGACCGTCGCCCCGGCGGGCACCGGCTCGACCGTCACCGTCAAGACGGCGTGGCAGGGTGCCGGCGGTATCGGCGGCTTCTTCGAGAAGACCTTCGCCCCGCTGGGCCTGCGCAAGATCCAGGACGAGGTGCTCGGCAACCTGAAGAAGGTTGTCGAAGGCTAGCTCTTCGGCGCACGGAGATTCTTTTCGCGGCCAGTCGGTCGCCCGGTGATCCGTCGGGCGACTAGGCTGGCGCGCACACCCGATCATCGAAACTCGAGGGGACCGTCATGCAACCCGGTGGCCAGCCCGATATGTCCGCGCTGCTCGCTCAGGCGCAGCAGATGCAGCAGCAGCTCATGGCGGCGCAGGAGTCCCTGGCCACCTCGTCGGTGACCGGTCAGGCCGGTGGCGGTCTGGTCAAGGTCACCATGATGGGCAGCGGTGAGATCACCGCGCTCACCATCGACCCGAAGGTCGTCGATCCCGACGACATCGAGACGCTGCAGGACCTCATCGTGGGTGCCCTGGGCGACGCCTCCGAGCAGGTGACGCTGATGGCGCAGCAGCGCCTCGGCCCGCTGGCCGGCGGCATGCAGGGCATGGGCCTGCCCGGGTTCTGATGTGTTTGAAGGACCCGTACAGGATTTGATCGACGAACTCGGCAAGCTGCCGGGGATCGGGCCGAAGAGTGCCCAGCGCATCGCGTTCCACCTGCTGTCGGTGGAGCCGCCGGACATCGACCGGCTGACCGCGGTGCTGAACCGGGTGCGTGACGGCGTCAAGTTCTGTGCGGTGTGCGGCAACGTGTCCGACGACGACCGGTGCCGCATCTGCAGCGATCCGCGCCGCGACGGCTCCCTGGTGTGTGTCGTCGAGGAGCCCAAGGACGTCCAGGCGGTGGAGCGCACCCGCGAATTCCGCGGGCGCTACCACGTCCTGGGCGGCGCACTGGATCCGCTGTCCGGCGTCGGGCCGGAACAGCTGCGAATTCGCGAGCTGCTCAACAGGATTGGGCAGCGGGTCGACGGCGTGGACATCGTCGAGGTGATCATCGCGACCGACCCCAACACCGAGGGCGAGGCCACGGCGACGTACCTGGTCCGCATGCTGCGCGACATTCCGGGGCTGACGGTGACGCGCATCGCGTCGGGTCTGCCGATGGGTGGCGACCTCGAGTTCGCCGACGAGCTGACGCTGGGCCGGGCCCTGGCCGGCCGCCGCGCGATGGTCTGACGCGCGGCTCGGCCGCGGTTGTCTGACGCCCGGCCCGGCAAGCTCATCCGCCCCGGTTCAACTCGCTCCCCGCCGAAACCGCATTCGGTCTGGCCCCGTCACCCATTTTCCCTGCCAAATTACCGTTTCCGCAGATTTGGCTAACGAGCTGACGCGGCGGGTGAGGGGCGTGTACTGGGAAGTCCGTACCGGTATCGGCATCCGGCAAAGAATTGCGCCAAAGTTGTTGTTTCCTTGGGGATTTCGCGTCGATCGCGCGGCTGCGGCCCGTTGGCAAACACGTGTGTGGGAACTCAGTGTGGGCATGTAGCATTCGCGCACGGGCCAACCGGAGGATCGGAAGCCCCAATTATCTTGAGCGTCAATTCTTTTGGGGAGCACCATGAGCACCAACCCGTTCGATGACGACAATGGCACCTTTTTTGTGTTGGTCAACGACGAGGAGCAGCACAGCCTGTGGCCCACGTTCGCGGACGTTCCCGAGGGTTGGCGAGTGGTGCACGGCGAAGCCGACCGTGCCTCGTGCCTGGAGTACATCGAACGGGAATGGACCGATATCCGGCCCAAGAGCTTGCGTGACCGACTGTCGGTTGGGCAGCCGCGCTGAGCCTTCGTTAGTTCAGGGGTAGTTCGTCATTTCAGTGTTTGGGATGGATCTCGGCGATTCGTCGTTGCCTGTCACGCGTGGGCAGTTGGACATCTGGCTCGCGCAGGAAACCGGTCAATCGGCTGCGGAGTGGCAGCTCGGCATCTTCGTAAAAATTGACGGGCCGGTTGATTTCGAGATCTTCGAGCAATCGATCCGCCACGTCGTGGGCGAGGCCGACCCGGTGCGGGCGACGTTCTCGGAATCCGATGGGCAGGTGCGGCAGCGGTTGCTCGACGTCGCCGACATTGAGGTGGCCTTTCACGATCTGACCCACGCCGACCAGCCGATGGCCGAGGCGCGCGCGACGGCCTCGGCGCTGCAGCGCACCCCCATGCCGCTCGACGGCCCACTGCTGCGCTTCGCCTACTTCCGGGCCGGCGCCGACCAGTCCTTCTTCTTCGCCTGCTGCCACCACATCGTCGCCGACGGCATCGGACTGGCGCTGGTCCTGCAGCGCATCGCCGCGGTCTACTCGGAATCCGTTGCGGGAGTGGCGATTCAGCCCTCCTACTTCAGTTCGCTGCGGGACCTGCTGGAGTCGGAGGAAGCGTACGAGGCCTCCCCGGACTACGCCGAGGACGAGGCGTACTGGGCGGCCAACCTGCCCGCAGAGCCGACGCGCGAACTACCGCCTGATGACGTCGCGGGCGCCGACGGCTCGTCAGAGCCGATCCCGCTCGCCCCCGCGCTGCTGTCCCAGGTCGAACGACTGTGTGCGGACTGGGACGTGCGCCGGTCCACGGTGCTCATCGCGGCGTGCGCACTGGTCCTGCGTGGCCGGGCGGCCGAGGGCCACGAGGTCGTGCTCGACCTGCCGGTGACGCGGCGCGTGCTGCAGGTGTCGAAGACGTTGCCCGGCATGGTCGCCGGGGTGGTCCCGCTGGTGCTGCAGGTTTCCCCCGACGCCACGGTCGCCGAATTCTGCGCGCATGTGCACACCCGAACCCGAGAAGCGGTGCGCCATCAGCGATTTCCCGTGCAGGCCCTGGAGCGCAAGATTCACGGGCCGGGTGCGGACCGGATCGTGGTGGACTTCCTGCCGTCGGGATTCACCGTGCCGCTGGGCGAGGCCACCGCGGCAGCTCAGCTGATCTCCGGGCTCGGACGCGGCTCCGGACTGGCGTTCTCGGGTACGGGCGACGAACTCTCCGTCACGACGTTCGGTACCCGGCAGCTCGACGTCGTGGAACTGGCGGACCAGCTGCACCGCGTCCTGACCGCCATGACGGCGGACCCGGCGCAGCGTCTGTCGGCGTTGCCGGTACTCGGTGCACCGGTCGAGGACCGGCTGGCGGAGCTCGGAAACTGGGCGACGCTTGCCGCCGAAACGACAGTGCCGCTGTCGATCCCGGCACTTTTCGAGGCTCAGGTGGCTCGCGTGCCGGAGGCCGTTGCGCTTAGCGGTGATGGTCGGCCCCTGACCTACCGGGAGCTGGACCGCGCGTCGAACCGCATGGCTCAGCTTCTCGCCGACCGCGGCGCGGGTCCGGGGCGCCGAGTCGCGGTGATGCTGCCGCGTTCCGCCGAGGCCATCGTGACCATCCTGGGCGTGCTCAAGACCGGCGCGGCGTACCTGCCTATCGACCCGGCACTGCCGGCGTCCCGAATCGCCTTCATGTTCGACGATTCCGCACCGTTCGCGGCCGTCACCACCACGGCCCTGGCTGACCGGTTCGACGGCTTCGACGGCGTCGTCATCGATGTGCGGGAGCTGTCCGACGGGCCCGACGACTGGCCGGCCGCAGCCGGCCCGGAGCCCGACGATGTCGCCTACGTCATCTACACCTCGGGCACGACCGGGACGCCGAAAGGCGTTGCGATCGCCCATCAGAACCTGACGCAGCTGATTGCTTCGCAGGATGCCGGCCTGCCGTCCGAGCAGGCCTGGTCGCATTGGCATTCGTACGCCTTCGATTTCTCGGTGTGGGAGATTTTCTCGGCGCTGCTGCGCGGCGGTCGGCTGGTGGTGGTGCCCGAGTCGGTGTCCGCCGATCCGGCCGAGTTCCATGACTTCCTGATCGCCGAAAAAGTCACCGTTCTCACCCAAACGCCCTCTGCCATCGGGATGTTGGACATGGCAGGGCTGGAGTCCTGCGCGCTGGTGATGGGCGGCGAGGCGTGCCCGGCCGAGGTGGTCGAACAGTGGGCGCCGGGCCGCACGATGGTCAACGGCTACGGTCCGACCGAGACCACGATCTACGCCGCGATCAGCGCGCCGCTGGCGGCCGACGCCGGCGCGGCGCCGATCGGCGCGCCACCGCGCGGCACGGCATTGTTCGTGCTGGACGGCTGGATGCGGCCGGTGCAGCCCGGCGTGGTCGGCGAACTGTATGTGGCCGGTGCCGGGGTGGGTGTCGGGTATCTGCACCGGACCGCCGTGACCGGATCACGTTTCGTGCCATGCCCGTTCGGCAGGCCCGGCGAACGGATGTACCGCACGGGAGACCTGGTGTACTGGGGCGAGGACGGACAACTGCGGTACGTCGGGCGCGCCGACGCCCAGGTCAAGATCCGTGGCTACCGCATCGAATTGGGTGAAGTCCAAACAGCTTTGGCCGCAGTCGACGGCGTCGTGCAGGCGGCGGTGATCGTCCGGGAAGACCGTCCCGGCGACAAGCGCCTCGTCGGTTACGTCACCGGCGCCGTCGATCCGGTCGAGGTGCGGGCCGCCCTCGTCGAGCGCCTGCCGGCGTACCTGGTTCCGGCCGCGGTCGTGGCGCTGACCGAGCTGCCGCTCACCACCAGCGGCAAGCTCGACACCCGTGGCCTGCCCGCCCCGGAGTACACGGGCGACGACTACCGCGCGCCGGACAGCCCGGTCGAAGAGATTCTGGCCGCCATCTATGCCGAGATCCTCGGCCTGGAGCCGGCGGCCGTCAGCGTCGACGACTCGTTCTTCGAGCTGGGCGGCGACAGCATTCTCGCGATGCAGGTGGCGGCGCGCGCCCGGGCCGCCGGCCTGGCATGCCGCCCGCGTGACGTGTTCGTCGAACAGACGGTGGCGCGCCTCGCGCAGACGGTGACCGTGACCGACGACGCGGACGATGTCGTCGACGAGGGCATCGGATCGGTGCCGGCCACCCCGATCATCCGGTGGTTCGCCGGGATCGAAGGACCGGTCGACGAGTTCAACCAGACCCTGGTGTTGCAGGCGCCGCACGGCGCCACCGGGGACGACGCGGTGATGTTGTTGCAGGCCTTGATGAATCGGCACGCCATGCTGCGGCTGCGGGTCGGCGCCGACGGGCAACTGTCGGTACCCGAGGCCGGCTCTGTCGATGCCCGCGACTGCGTCGTCGAGGTCGGCGAGCTGTCAGAGGCCGCCGTGGCCGCGGCGCGGCGACGGCTGAACCCGGGTGCCGGAGTGATGGTCAGCGCGTTGTGGGTCGGCCCCGGCCGGCAGCTGGTCCTGATCGTCCATCACCTCGCGGTTGACGGGGTGTCGTGGCGAATCCTGCTGGAAGACATCAACATTGCGTGGGCGCAGCATCGCGCCGGCCAGCCGGTGGAGCTGACGACGACAGGCACGTCGTTCCAGCGGTGGGCCACGCTGCTCAGCGAGTACGCGCACCATCCGGACGTGCGGGCGCAGGCGGTGGCCTGGCAACGGGCGGCCTCGGTACCGGCGGCGCTGCCGGCCGCGGACCCCGATGTGGACACCTACGCCACCGCGGGCCGGCTGTCGGTGACGCTCGACGCCGAGCACACCAGGGCCCTCCTCGGCGAGGTGCCGGCGGCATTCCACGCCGGCGTGCAGGACATCCTGCTGATCGGTTTCGCCCTCGCGGTCACCGAATTCCTGGGCACCGGTGGGTCGCCCGTCGGCATCGACGTCGAAGGCCACGGGCGTGACGAAGACATCGCCGACGCTGTCGACCTGTCGCGGACCGTCGGCTGGTTCACCGCCAAATACCCGGTCTCGCTGGCGATGCGCCAGCTGTCCTGGTCCCAGATCACCTCGGGCGACGAGGCGCTCGGCGCAGTTGTCAAGGCGGCCAAGGAACAGCTGCGTGCACAGCCCGCGGGCCTGACCTACGGGCTGCTGCGCTACCTCGACGACGACATCGATCTCGATGGCGCGGAGCCGAGCATCGGGTTCAACTACCTTGGGCGCCTCGGCTTTCCGCAGATCGCCGGTGTCGAAGAACTGTGGCGTCTCGGACGCGACGAACTGTCCCTGGCCGGCGCCGCGGCCCCGCTGCCGCTGTTCCACACCGTGGAACTCAACGCCGGCACCGTCGACACCGACGCCGGACCGCAACTGCAGGCCGACTGGACCTGGGCGACCTCGGTTCTCGACGACGCTCAGCTGAACCGGTTGAGCCGGTTGTGGTTCGAGGCGCTGGCCGGCATCTGCGCACACGTCCGGGCGGGTGGCGGCGGCCTGACGCCGTCGGACATCGCGCCGGCGCACCTGGGGCAGCAGCAGATCGACCAGCTGCAGCAGCAATACCGGGTCGCCGACATCCTGCCGCTGACGCCGTTGCAGCAGGGTCTGCTGTTCCACAGCAGCACCGCGCACGAGCGGGCGGACGTCGCGGCCGAGATGTACTCGGTGCAGCTGGACTTCACACTGACCGGCGCGCTGGACCCGCAGCGGCTCCGCGACGCCGTGCAACGCACCGTCAACCGGCATCCCCACCTGGCGGCCACCTTCTGCCAGCAGTTCGACGATCCGGTGCAGGTGATCCTGGCCGAGCCCGAAATCGCCTGGCGATTCGTCGATTTCGGCGCGACGGGCGTGCTCGACGAAGACGAGATTCAGCGGCTGTGCGCCGCCGAACGTATCGCGGTCGGCGACCTCGCCGGTGAGCCGCCGTTCCGGGCGCTGCTGATCCGCATCGCTCCGGACCGGCACCGGTTCGTGCTGACCAATCACCACATCGTGCTCGACGGCTGGTCGCTGCCGATCCTGTTGCGGGAAATCTTCGCCGGTTACGCCGGGCACCGGTTGCCGCCCGCGGCGTCGTACCGGAAGTTCATCACCTGGCTCGCCGACCGCGATCTCGATGCGGCGCGCGCGGCGTGGGGTGCGGTGCTCGCGGGCTTCGAGACACCGACGCTGGTGGGCCCGCAGGACCGGCTTCAGGACCGCCTGGGTCGCGGCCAGCGCGGCTTTGCGTCGTTCCAGGTTCCGGCGGAGACCACGCGCGCCCTCGGCGAGCTGGCGCGCTCCTGCCAGACCACCGTCAGCACCGTGCTGCAAGGTGCGTGGGCCGTGCTGCTGACGTCCTTGACCGGCAAGCACGACGTGGCGTTCGGAACCGCGCGGTCGCGGCTCGGCCAGCTCGATGTGGGCGACACCGAATCGATGGTGGGCCTGCTGATCAACACTGTGCCGGTGCGCGCCAACCTAACCGCGGGCACCACCGTCACCGGCCTGCTCGACCAGCTGCAGACCGCGCACAACGACACCCTCGACCACCAGCACCTGGCGCTGGGCGAGATTCACCGCGTCGCCGGCCACGACCAGCTGTTCGACACGCTGTTCGTGTACGAGAACTACCCGGTCGAGGCCGGCATGTCTGTCGGGGTCGACGACCTCGCCATCGCCGAGTTCGCGAACCGCGAGTTCAACCACTACCCGCTGACCGTCGAGGCGTTCCCGGGCGATGAACTCGGGCTGCACATCGAATACGACACCGAGGTGTTCAGCGCCGCCGGTATCGATGCGCTGATCGGCAGGCTCAGCCGGCTGCTGGTGGCGATGACCGCGGACCCGGCGCGAAAGCTGTTGTCCATCAACCTCCTCGACGCGGCCGAGCAGGACGAGTTGCGGCGCTGGTCGGGTGCCGGCGTACGGGCACCGATCGGCCTCGGGCCCGAGCTCCTGGCCGCGGCCGTCGCGGCCGATCCGGATGCAGTCGCCGTCATCGACGGAGCCCACAGTCTGACGTATCGCGAGCTCGACGAAGCCTCGAATCGATTGGCGCGCCTGCTGATCGCGGGCGGCGTCGGTCCCGAACGCGCCGTGGGTGTCGCGATGGACCGGTGCGCCGAACTGGTGGTGGCATGGTGGGCGGTGCTCAAGGCCGGCGGCGTGTACGTGCCGGTGGACCGCACCCATCCCGTCGAACGCATTGCCACGGTGCTGGATTCGGTTGCCGCCACGTGCGTACTCACCCGGGACACCGACCAGATCGGTGGCGCGGGATCACGTCCGGTACTCCGGGCGGATACCGACTTGTCGGACCACAGCGCCGAACCGGTCACCGACGCCGAGCGCTCGGCGCCGCTGACGGTCGACAACACCGCCTACGTCATCTTCACGTCGGGCTCGACGGGCGAGCCCAAGGGCGTCGCGGTCAGCCATGCCGGTCTGCTGGGTGCCGCTGCGGCACAACACGACTCGTACCGCCTGACGGCCGACGCGCGCGTGCTGATGGTCGCCGCCCCGACCTTCGACGCGTCGCTGTTCGAGATGCTGATGGCGACCGGCGCGGCCGCCGCGTTGGTGGTGGCGCCGCGGGACGTGTACGCCGGTGAGGCGCTCGTCGACCTGATGCAACAACACCGGGTCAGCGCGACGCTGCTGACCCCGACGGTGGTGGCATCGCTGGATCGGGCGCGGCTCGACGGACTGACCACACTGATCACCGGCGGTGAGGCCTGCCCCGAAGAACTGGTGCAGGCGTGGGCACCCGGGCGCCGCATGTTCAACGCGTACGGACCCAGCGAATCCACCATCTGGGCCACCGGCACGCCGCTGACGCCGGGGCGGCCGGTGAACATCGGGACGCCCATCGCGGGTACCCGGACCCTGGTGCTCGACGCGCAGCTCAACCCCGTACCGCCGGGCGTGACGGGTGAGCTGTACCTGGCCGGCCCCGCCGTCGCGCTCGGCTATGTGGGCCGTCCGACGCTGACCGCCGAGCGGTTCGTCGCCAATCCGCATGGCCGTCAAGATGATTCCGGCAGCCGGATGTACCGGACCGGCGACCTGGCGCGCTGGAACGCCGACGGCACGCTGGACTACCTGGGCCGGGCCGACACCCAGATCAAGCTGCGCGGCCAGCGCATCGAACTCGGTGAGATCGAGAGCGCGCTGCTGGCCTGCCCGCAGGTCAGCCAGGCGGCCGCCACCGTGCACCACGGCACCGGCGGCGCCCAACTCGTCGGCTACATCACGTTCGAACATGCCACCGACGGCACCCGCGACACCGAACACGACGCGGAGATCGTCGGGGAGTGGCAGGACATCTACGACGAGCTTTACGCCGCCGACGACGCGGAAGGTGAAGCGCCCGAGTTCGGTTCGGACTTCCGGGGCTGGAACAGCAGCTACACCGGCGAGCCGATTCCGCTGGCCGAGATGGAGCAGTGGCGGGCCGCCACGATCGACCGGATCATGGAGCTGCGGCCGCGGCGCGTCCTCGAGATCGGTGCCGGTTCCGGCCTGATCCTGTCCCAGATCGCACCGCACTGCGAGCAGTACGTCGCGACCGACGTGTCATCGGCGGCGGTGGACAAGCTGGCGCGGTCGTTGCGCGAGTTGGACATTCCGTGGCGTGACCGCGTCGAGTTCATGGCACGACCGGCGCACGTCACCGATGGGCTGCCCCGCGGCCATTTCGACACCATCATCGTGAACTCGGTGGTCCAGTACTTCCCCAATGCGGCATACCTGACCGAGGTCATCGACAAGGCCGTCGAGCTGCTGGCGCCCGGCGGCACCCTGTTCCTCGGCGACATCCGTAATCACAGTCTGCAGCACACTTTCCAGACCGCCATCGTGCTGGCCCGCAGCGAGAACGCCGGCACCGATGCCGCCGTGCTCCGGCAGCGTGTCGAGCATGCCGTGCTCGGTGAGGCCGAGCTGCTCCTGGCGCCCGAGTACTTCACGACCTGGGCCGCGCGGCGGGAATCCGCTGTCGGACTGGCCATTCGGATCAAGCGCGGTACCGCGGACAACGAACTCAACCGCTACCGGTACGACGTCACCATCCACAAGGCGCCCGCGTCCGGCCGGTCGGTGGCCGACATCCCGACCTGGACGTGGGACGACTGCGCCGACCTGGCCGGCCTGCAGCACCGGCTGGCCGACCTGCGGCCCGAGGCCATCCGCATCACCGACATCCCCCGCGCGGGCGTGCGCATCGACGTCCGGCTGGAACAGGAGCTCGCTGGGATCCCCGCGGACACCGAAATCCCCGAGGCCACAACGGAAGAACTGCACCGCGTCGGCGAACAGGCGGGATATCAGGTCGCCGTCACCTGGGGTGCCGCACCGGGCAGCGTCGACGCCGTCTTCGTCAGTCCGGGTGACAGCCCGCTGACCGACCTGTACCGGCCGCTCGCGCACACCGGCGTGCACGCCAACGAACCGCACAGCAGCACGAAGATCGGCGCCGTCCGGAACCGCCTGAGCGCGTGGCTGCCCGATTACATGGTGCCGCAGCACATCGTGGTGCTCGACGAGATGCCGTTGACCACATCGGGCAAGCTCGACCGCAAGGCGCTGCCGGCGCCCGAGTACACCGACACCGACGGCTACCGGGCCCCGGCCGGTGTGGTGGAAGAGATCCTCGCGGACATCTACGCCCAGGTGCTGGGTGTGCAGCGCGTCGGGGTGGACGATTCGTTCTTCGACCTGGGCGGCGACTCGCTGTCCGCGATGCGGCTGATCGGCGCGGTCAATTCGAGCCTGGCCGTGGACCTTTCGGTGCGCGCCCTGTTCGAGGCACCCACCGTGGCGCAGCTGGCCCCGCGCATCGGTGGCGACGCCACGCGCCTGGCTCCGCTGGAAGCCGGCGACCGGCCCGAGGTACTTCCGCTGTCGTTCGCGCAGAACCGCTTGTGGTTCTTCGACCAGTTGCAGGGACCGTCGGCCATCTACAACCTGGCCGTGGCGCTGCGGCTGCGCGGCCGCCTCGACACCGACGCACTCGGCCGCGCGTTGGCCGACGTGGTGGCCCGCCATGAAAGCCTGCGGACGTTGTTCGTGGCGCCGGAGGGCGCACCCCAGCAGGTGATCATCCCCGCGGACCAGGCCGACATCGGGTGGGAGACCATCGACGCCGGCGGCTGGCCGGCACATCGGGTCGACGACGCGGTGGGCGCGGCAGCCCGGCACACCTTCGACCTGTCGGCGCAGATCCCGTTCCACGCCAAGCTCTTCCGCATCACCGACGACAATCACATCCTGGTCGTCGTGGTGCACCACATCGCGGCCGACGGCTCGTCGGTCACGCCGCTGGTGCGCGATCTCGGACTGGCCTATGCCAGCCGGTGCGCGGGACGGTCTCCCGACTGGTCGCCGCTGCCGGTGCAGTACGTCGACTACACGCTGTGGCAGCGTGCACAATTCGGCGAACTCGACGATGCCGACGGTCCCATCGCCGCCCAGCTCGACTTCTGGCAGGACACCCTGGCCGGCCTGCCGGAGCGTCTCGACCTGCCCACCGACCGCCCCTATCCGCCGACGGCCGACCACCACGGCGCCCGGGTCACCGTGCAGTGGCCGGTAGCGCTGCAGCAGCAGATCCGCCGCGTCGCCCGGGAGCACAACGCGACCAGCTTCATGGTGATCCAGGCGGCCTTCGCGGCACTGCTGGCACGCATCAGCTCGACTTCCGATGTGGCGGTGGGCTTTCCGATCGCGGGCCGGCGTGACGCCGCACTCGATGATCTGGTCGGCTTCTTCGTCAACACCCTGGTGCTGCGCGTCGACCTGGGCGAGTTCCCGGGCGGCGACCCCACGTTCGTCGACCTCCTCGCGCAGGTCCGCCGACGGAGCCTGGCGGCGTACGAGCACCAGGACGTGCCGTTCGAGATGCTCGTCGAGCGGCTGAATCCCACCCGCAGCCTCACCCATCACCCGGTGGTCCAGGTGCTGCTGGGCTGGCAGAACTTCTCCTGGCAGGCCGGCGATGCGGCCGGGCTGGCCCTCGGCGACCTGCAGGTGACGCCGCTGACGGTCGATACCCAGACCGCCCGGATGGATCTGGCGTTCTCCCTGGGCGAGCGCTGGGACGGTGACGGCGAACCCGACGGGCTCGACGTGATGGTGGAGTTCCGCACGGACATCTTCGACGCGGAGAGCATCCAGGCGCTGGTCGGCCGATTCGAGCGAATGGTGTCGGCGTTCAGCGCCGATCCGGAGCAGCGGCTGTCGTCGGTGAACCTCCTCGACGACGTCGAGCAGGCCCGGCTGGACCGCTGGGGCAACCGCGCCGTGCTGGGTCAGCCGGCAGTGGTGACGACGGTGCCCGAGGTGTTCGCCGCCCAGGCCGCCCGCACCCCCGATGCGGTCGCGGTGGTGTGTGGCGACCGGTCCCTGACCTACCGGGAACTCGACGCGGCGTCGAACCGGCTGGCGAACCTGCTGACCGCGCAGGGCGCCGGGCCGGGACAGATTGTCGCCCTGCTGTTCCCGCGCTCGGCCGAAGCGATCGTGGCGATCCTCGCGGTGCAGAAGTCCGGCGCGGCATACCTGCCGTTCGACCCGGCGCTGCCGGCATCGCGCATCGAGTTCATGCTCGGTGATGCCGCACCGATCGCGGTTGTCACCACCGCCGAGCTCGCCGACCGATTCGACGGATTCGGCGTCACGGTGATCGACGTGGCCGATCCGCGGGTGGCGACGCAGCGCAGCACCCCGCCGCAGGGCCCCGCGCCCGACGACGTGGCTCACCTGATCTACACCTCGGGCACCACCGGGACGCCCAAAGGCGTTGCGGTCACGCAATACAACGTCGTCCAGTTGTTCCAGGGCCTGGAGATCGGCATCGAGTTGTCGCCGGCAGCCGGGGCGAGCGAAGCGACGGGAAATGCACAGGTGTGGACGCAGTTCCACTCCTACGCGTTCGACTTCTCGGTGTGGGAGATCTGGGGCGCGCTGCTGCACGGCGGGCGGCTCGTGGTGGTCCCCGACGCGGTGGCCCGCTCCGCCGATGACTTCCACGACCTGCTGGTGCGCGAGCGCGTCACCGTCCTCACCCAAACCCCTTCCGCGGCAGCGGTGTTGTCCACCGATGGGCTGGACGCGGCCGACCTGGTCATCGGCGCCGAGGCCTGCCCGCCCGAGATGGTCGACCGCTGGGCACCCGGCCGGACCATGGTCAACGTCTACGGTCCGACCGAGACGACCATGTGGCTGTGCAAGAGCCTGCCGCTGACCGCGGGCTCCGGGGCGCCGCCGATCGGCTCGCCCACGGCGGGCGCGGCATTCTTCGTCCTCGACGAGTCGTTGCGCCCCGTGCCGCCGGGCGTCGTCGGTGAGCTGTACCTCGCGGGCCGCGGCGTCGGCATCGGCTACTGGCGCCGGTCCGGCCTGACGGCAACGCGTTTCATGGCCTGCCCGTTCGGCGAACCGGGCACGCGCATGTACCGCACCGGCGACCTGGTGTCGTGGCGCCCCGACGGGCAGCTCGACTACTTCGGGCGCGCCGACGAGCAGGTCAAGGTGCGCGGCTACCGCATCGAATTGGGTGATGTCCGTTCGGCGTTGGCCGAGCTGCCGGGTGTCGAACACGCGGCCGTGATCGCGCGCGAGGACCGTCCCGGCGACAAGCGCCTGGTCGGCTACATCGTCGGCCCGGCGGACCCGGCCGAGGCGCGCACCGCACTGGCGCACCGGTTGCCGGGCTACATGGTCCCGGCCGCCGTCATCGCGGTGCCGGCACTTCCGGTCACCGTCAACGGCAAGCTGGACACGCGGGCACTGCCGGCGCCGGACTACCAGGACGCCGCGCGGTACCGGGCGCCCTCGGGGCCGGTCGAGGAAACCCTGACAGCCATCTACGCCGAACTTCTCGGTGTCGAGCGGGTCGGCGTCGACGATTCGTTCTTCGACCTCGGCGGAGATTCGTTGTCCACCATGCGATTGATCGCCGGCATCAACGCGGCGCTCGATGTCGAGCTGCCGGTGCGCACGGTCTTCGAGGCACCCACCGTGGCTCAGCTCGCCGCGCGGATCGGCGACGGGGCGACGCGGCGCGCGCCGCTGGTGGCTGTCGAGCGACCCGACACCATCCCGCTGTCCTTCGCCCAGAACCGGTTGTGGTTCGTCGACCAATTGCAGGGTGCGTCAGCGCTTTACAACATGCCGGTGATGCTGCGGTTGCAGGGCCGGCTCGATGCCGACGCGTTGCGGGCAGCGCTGGCCGACGTGGTCGGCCGGCACGAGAGCCTGCGCACGGTGTTCACGGCGACCGGTGGCACGCCCCGGCAGGTGGTCGTGCCCGCCGACCAGATGGAACTCGGCTGGGACGTCGTCGATGCCGGCGCCTGGACCGATGAGCAGCGCACAGATGCGGTGCGTGCGGCCGCACAGTACGTGTTCGACCTGTCCACCGAAATCCCGGTGCGCGCCAGCCTGTTCCGCCTCGCCGACGATGAGCACCTGCTGGTGGCAGTCGTGCATCACATCGCCGCGGACGGCTGGTCGCTGCAGCCGCTCGTCACCGATCTCGGCACGGCGTACGTCAGCCGCTGTGCCGGGCAAGCGCCGGGCTGGGCGCCGTTGGCCGTGCAGTACGTCGACTACACCTTGTGGCAGCGTGCGCAACTCGGCGAACTCGACGCACCCGACAGCGAGGTCGCGGCCCAGCTGACCTACTGGACCGAGGCCTTGGCCGGCATCCCCGACCGGATCAACCTGCCGACCGACCGGCCGTACCCCGCGGTCGCCGATCTCCAGGGCGCGACCATCGACGTGGACTGGCCCGCCGAGTTGCAGCAGCAGATCGCGCGCGTGGCACGTGAGCACAACGCGACCAGCTTCATGGTGGTGCAAGCAGCGCTCGCCGTCATGCTGGCCAAGCTCAGCGCGAGTTCCGATGTCGCCATCGGCTTTCCGATCGCGGGGCGGCGCGATCCCGCCCTCGACGACCTCGTGGGCTTCTTCGTCAACACCCTGGTGCTGCGCGTCGACCTCACCGGAAACCCGACCGTCGAAGAGCTCTTGGCGCAGGTGCGCGCACGCAGCCTCGCGGCCTACGAACATCAGGACGTGCCCTTCGAGGTACTGGTCGAGCGCCTGAACCCGGCACGTTCCCTGTCGCACCACCCGCTGGTGCAGGTGCTGCTCGGCTGGCAGAACCTGCCCTGGCAGCACATCGATACCGCGGGTGGCCTGGCGCTGGGTGACCTCACGGTCACGCCGCTGCCGGTGGAAACCCAGGCCGCGCGCATGGACCTGGCGTTCTCGTTGTCCGAACGCTGGACTGCCACAGGAGAACCCGCGGGCATCGGCGGCATCGTCGAGTTCCGCACCGACGTTTTCGACGCGGCGAGCGTCGAAGCGCTGGTGCATCGGATGCAGGGTGTGTTGGCGGCCATGACAGCCGATCCCGCCCGAACGCTGTCCACGGTGGATCTGCTGACGCCCCAGGAGCGCGACCGGATCGCGGCCATCGGCCACCGGGACGTGTTGACGCGGCCATCGAGTCCGCCGTCGATCCCCGAGCTGTTCGCCACCCACGTCCGTGCCGTGCCCGATGCGGTCGCGATCACCGACGCGGGTGCCGAGCTGACCTACGCGGAGCTCGATGCGGCGTCGAACCGCGTTGCCCACCTGTTGGCCGACCGCGGCGTCGGTCCGGGTTCGGTTGTCGCGCTGCTGCTTTCCCGCTCGGCCGACGCCATTGTCGCGATGCTCGGTGTGCTCAAGGCCGGCGCGGCCTATCTGCCGATCGATGTCACGTGGCCGTCGGCGCGCATCGCGTTCGTCCTCGATGACGCGGCACCGGTGGCGGCGATCAGTACCGAGCCGGACCTGTTGTCGGGCTTCAGTGGAGCGGTGGTCTCGGTCGCCGACGCTGCCGGACAAGCTGATTCAGCGCTGCCGGTGCCGAATGCCGATGCGCCGGCCTACCTGATCTACACCTCCGGTACCACCGGAGTACCCAAGGGTGTCGGGCTCACGCACGCCAATGTGACGCAGCTGCTCGGGCCGGTCGACGCGGGCCTCCCGGCTGCCGGGGTCTGGAGCCACGCGCATTCGCTGGCGTTCGACGTCTCGGTGTGGGAGATCTTCGGGCCGCTGCTCCGTGGCGGCCGCGTCGTGGTGATCGGTGACGACGTGGCCCGGTCTTCGGCGGAGTTGCATCAGACTCTGGTGCGCGAAAGCGTCACGGTCTTGACCCAGACCCCGACGGCGGCAGCGGTGTTGTCGCCGGCCGGACTGGAAGATGCGGCCCTTGTCGCGGTGGGTGAGGCCTGCCCGCCCGAGGTGGTGCAGCGCTGGGCGACCGGCGGTCGCCTGATGGTCAACGCCTACGGGCCGACCGAGACCACGATGTGCGTCGCGATCAGCGCGCCGCTGACGGCTGAATCGGTATCGGAATCCGCTGTGGTGCCCATCGGTTCACCGGTGGGCGGCGCGGCGCTGTTCGTACTCGACGACTCGTTGCAGCCGGTGCCGCCCGGGGTCGTCGGCGAGCTGTATGTCGCCGGTGCCGGTGTGGGTGTCGGCTATCTGGGACGCGCCGGGCTGAGCGCATCGCGTTTCGTGGCATGCCCGTTCGGGGCGCCCGGAGAGCGGATGTACCGCACCGGCGACCTGGTGCGCTGGGGTGCCGACGGACAGTTGACGTACCTGGGCCGTGCCGACGAGCAGGTCAAGATTCGCGGCTACCGCATCGAACTCGGTGACGTGCAAAGCGCTTTGGCCGCCGTCGACGGAGTGCAGCAGGCCGTCGTGATCGCCCGTGAGGACCGGCCGGGTGACAGGCGCCTGGTCGGCTACGTGACCGGCGCGGTCGACCCGGCCGCGGCGCGGGCCGAACTGGCGCACCGGCTTCCGGGCTACATGGTGCCGGCCGCGATCATGACGCTGGACCGCTTGCCGCTGACCGCCAACGGCAAGCTGGATACCCGGGCCCTGCCCGCGCCCGACTACGTGGCAGGCGACTACCGGGCACCGGCCACCGCGGTCGAGGAAATCCTGGCCGGCATCTTCGCGAATCTGTTGGGACACAGCCGTGTCGGTGTGGACGATTCGTTCTTCGATCTCGGTGGCGACAGCATCGCCGCCATGCGCCTGACCGCCGCGATCAACGCCGCACTGGACACGGACCTGGCGGTGCGCACCGTGTTCGAGGCGCCGACGATCGCCGAGTTGGCGCCGCGGATCGGGACGGCCGCGCCGCGGCGCGAGCCGCTGGTACCCGGGGAACGGCCGGACGTCATCCCGCTGTCCTTTGCCCAGAATCGCCTGTGGTTCCTGGAACAACTGCAGGGCCCGTCCGCGACCTACAACCTCGCCACGGTGCTGCGTCTCACCGGAGAGCTCGACGCCGGCGCGCTGCACGCCGCGCTCGTCGATGTCGTGGCCCGGCACGAGGCGCTGCGGACCGTGTTCGTCGCCCCGGACGGCGTGCCGCAGCAGGTGGTGCTGCCCGCCTCCCGGGCCGACATCGGTTGGGAGAGCACCGATGCGACCGGCTGGTCCAGGGACCGGCTGGACGCTGCCGTAGCCGACGCGGCCCGGTACGCCTTCGACATCGCCACCGAGATTCCGTTGCGGGCCAGCCTGTTCCGGGTTGCCGACGACGACCACATCCTGGTCGCCGCCGTGCATCACATCGCGGCCGACGGCTGGTCGATCACGCCGCTGGCGCGCGATCTGGGCGTCGCCTACGCGAGTCGGTGCGCCGGACTGACACCGCAGTGGTCCGAGCTGCCGGTGCAGTACGTCGACTACACGCTGTGGCAGCGTGCGCAATTCGGGGATCTGCACGACAGTGACAGCCCGATCGCGGCGCAGCTCGACTACTGGCAGGACGCGTTGGCGGGGCTGCCCGAGCGCCTGCAACTGCCGACCGACCGGCCGTACCCGCTCGTGGCGGATCAGCACGGCGCGACCGTCGCCATCGACTGGCCGGCCGCGCTGCAGCAGCAGATCGCGCAGGTGGCGCGTGACCACAACGCCACCGGATTCATGGTGGTGCAGGCGGCTCTGGCCCTGCTGCTGTCGGCCGTCAGCGCGAGTCCCGATGTCGCCGTGGGTTTCCCGATCGCCGGCCGCACCGACCCGGCGCTCGACGACCTCGTCGGCTTCTTCGTCAACACCCTGGTGCTGCGTGTCGACCTGTCCGGCGACCCGACGTTCGCCGACCTGCTGGCGCAGGTGCAGCAGCGCAGCCTCGCGGCCTACGAGAACCAGGACGTGCCGTTCGAGGTACTCGTCGAGCGGCTGAACCCGACGCGGAACCTGACGCATCATCCGCTGGTGCAGGTGCTCCTGGCGTGGCAGAACCTCCCAGGCCAGCAGGCGCACGGCGCCGGGTTGACGCTCGGTGACCTCGAGGTGACGCCGGTCCCGGTCGACACCCAGACCGCGCGCATGGACCTGACGTTCTCGCTCGGCGAGCGCTGGGCCGACGACGGCGCTCCCGCCGGCATCGCGGGAACCGTCGAATATCGCACCGACGTGTTCGACGCGCCGAGCATCGAGACACTGATCGAGCGGCTGCAGCGCGTATTGGCCTCCGTCAGTGCCGATCCCACGGCGCCGGTGTCCAAGGTCACGTTGCTCGACGACGCCGAGCACACGCGCCTCGACGAGCTCGCCAACCGTGCGGCGCTCCAGCGGCCCGCCCCTGACGTATCGATCCCGGAACTGTTCGCCGGCGTCGCCGCGCGCACGCCGGACGCGCACGCAGTCAGTTGCGCGGGCGACACCCTGACCTACCGCGAACTCGATCGGCGGGCCAACCAGTTCGCGCACCTGCTCGCGACGCACGGCGCCGGTCCGGGACAGACTGTGGCGCTGCTGCTGCCCCGGTCCGCGGAAGCCATCGTGGCGATCCTGGCGGTACTCAAGACCGGGGCGGCCTACCTGCCATTGGATCCGGCGCTGCCGGCGTCCCGCGTCGAATTCGTGCTCGCGGACGCGGCGCCGGTCGCGGTGATCACCACCGGCGACCTGGCAGACCGCGTCTCCGGCATCGACATCGCGGTGCTCGATGTGGACGAGCCGTCCGTGGCCGGCCGGCCCGACACCGCCCTGGCCGGACCCGCAGCAGACGACATCGCCTACCTGATCTACACCTCCGGCACCACCGGTGTCCCGAAAGGCGTTGCCGTCGCGCACCGTAACGTGACCCAGCTGATCGGCGCCCCGGACTCCGGGCTGCCGACCGCCGGTGTGTGGAGCCAGTGGCACTCGCTGGCGTTCGACGTCTCGGTGTGGGAAATCTTCGGTGCGCTGCTGAACGGCGGCCGCCTGGTCGTCGTGCCCGAGTCGGTGGCGCGGGCACCGGAGGACCTCCACGCGCTCGTGGTGGCCGAGCGGGTCACCGTACTGAGCCTGACTCCCTCTGCGGCAGGCGCACTTTCGACCGACGGCCTGGACGGCGTCACCCTGGTGGTCGCGGGCGAGGCGTGCCCCACCGATCTGGTCGACCGCTGGGCCGGCCGCGTCATGATCAACGCCTACGGACCCACCGAGGCGACCATCTATGCCGCGATCAGCGCACCGCTCACAGCCGGTGAGCCGACGGTGCCGATCGGCTCGCCGGTGCCGAACGGCGCAACGTTCGTGCTGGACAGTCACTTACGGCCGGTTCCGGTCGGTGTCGTCGGTGAGCTGTACCTCGCCGGCGGGGGAGTGGCGGCAGGGTATCTGCGCCGCGGCGGACTGACCGCCGCACGCTTCGTGGCGTGTCCGTTCGGCGCGCCCGGCGCCCGCATGTACCGCACCGGTGACCTGGTGCGGTGGCGGGCCGACGGCCAATTGGACTACCTGGGCCGGGCCGACGATCAGGTCAAGATCCGTGGCTACCGCATCGAACTGGGCGATATCCAGGCCGCGCTGGCGGACCTGGACGGTGTGGACCAGGCCGCGGTGATCGCCCGCGAAGATCGGCCGGGGGACAAGCGACTCGTCGGCTATCTCACCGGCTCGGCCGACCCGGAGACGGTTCGCGCCGCGCTGGCAGACCGGTTGCCGGCGTACATGATTCCGGCCGCGGTGGTTGTGGTGCCGGAACTGCCGCTGACCGCCAACGGCAAACTCGATGTCCGGGCGCTTCCGGCGCCCGAATATGCCGCGGGTGATTACCGAGCGCCCGCCAACGCCATCGAGGAAGTCCTCGCCGGCATCTACGCCGCGGTACTCGGTGTCGAGCGCGTCGGCGTCGACGACTCGTTCTTCGACCTCGGTGGCGACAGCATTTCGTCGATGCAGGTCGTGACCCGCGCGCGGGCGGCAGGCCTGATCTGCCGGACCAAGGACCTGTTCGTCGAGCAGACCGTCGCCCGGCTGGCCCGGGTGGTCGAGGTGAGCGAAAACCCCGACGGGGACGCCGATTCGGGTGTCGGCCCGCTGCCGGCCACCCCGATCATCGAATGGCTGCGCACCGTCGACGGCCCCACCGACCAGTTCAACCAGACCGTCGTGCTGCAGGCCCCGGCGCACGCCACCGACGCGGACGCGGCGATCCTGCTGCAGGCCTTGCTCGATCGCCACGCCACGCTGCGCCTGCGCGTCGAGGACGGTGAGTTGAGCACCGCTGAGCCCGGCGCCGTGGACGTCCGCGATTGCCTGCACACCGCCGACACCTGGACCGACGACGCGCTCGCCGCGGCGCGCGCGCAGCTGAACCCCGCTGCCGGGGCCATGCTGAGCGCGCTGTGGGTGGCCGACAGCCGGCAACTCGCGATCATCATCCACCACTTGGCGGTCGACGCCGTGTCGTGGCGAATCCTGTTGGAAGACCTGAACATCGCGTGGGTGCAGCACCGGGCCGGACAGCCCGTGGCATTGCCGGCGGGTGGTACCTCGTTCCGGCGGTGGGCGCAGGTGCTCGCCGAGCATGCCCAGACGACCGACGTCGCCGCTCACGCCGCGGCCTGGCAGCGCGTCACGCAGGCGCCGGCCGTATTGCCTGCCGTGCAGCCCGCGATCGACACCTTCGCCAGTGCGGGGCACCTCGCCGCCGAACTGGATGCCGAGACCACCGCGACGCTGCTGAGCGCCGTGCCGTCGGCGTTCCACGCCGGGATCAACGACATCCTGGTCATCGGATTCGCCTTGGCCCTGGCGGAATTCGCGGGTGAGCACGGCGGGACGATCGGCATCGATGTCGAGGGGCACGGGCGTCATGAAGACCTCGGCGCCGATATCGACCTGACCCGGACCGTCGGCTGGTTCACCACCAAGTCCCCGGTGTCGATCACCCTCGGGGACATCACCTGGGCACAGGTGATCGCCGGTGACACGGCGCTGGGCGCCGTCGTCAAGGACGCCAAGGAGCAACTCCGGGCACTGCCGGACCCGCTCAGCTACGGCTTGCTGCGGTACCTGAATCCCGTTGTGGACGGCAACGATCCGACCGTCGGCTTCAACTACCTCGGGCGACAGGGCGGTACCACCGAACTGTCCGAGGACCTCTGGCGCATCGGGGACCGGACCCCCTCCGCGGCCCTGGCGATCCCCATGCCGCTCATGCACACCCTGGAACTGGGGGCCGGCGCCGTCGAGACTCCCGACGGTCCACGGCTGCATGCCAATTGGACCTGGGCGCCATCGGCACTCGACGCGGAACAGGTGACGCGCCTGAGCCGGCTGTGGTTCGAAGCGCTGTCCGGCATCTGCGCCCACGTGTCGGACGGCGGTGGCGGCCTGACACCGTCCGACATCGCGCCGGCCCGCCTCAGCCAGCAGCAGCTCGATGAGCTGGAACGGCAGCGCGCAGTCGCCGACGTACTACCACTGACCCCGGTGCAGGAGGGCCTGCTCTTCCACGCCACCACCGCCCAGAGCGACGGTGACCTCTACGCCGGACAGCTCGACATCGGCGTCACCGGCCGGCTCGACGCCGACCGGCTGCACACCGCCGTGCGCGCCGCGGTCGCCCGGCATCCGCATCTGGTGGCGAGCTTCCACTCGAGGTTCGGCCAGCCGGTCCAGGTCATCCCGGCCGAGCCCGAAATCGGCTGGCAGTACCTGGAACTCGACAGCGACGCGCAGGTGACACAGCTCCGCGCAGCCGAGCGTGCCGCGGTGTGCGACCTCGGTGCCGGGCCGGTCTTCCGCGCCGCGC
This sequence comes from Mycobacterium toneyamaense, assembly GCF_055384815.1. NCBI lineage: Bacteria > Bacillati > Actinomycetota > Actinomycetes > Mycobacteriales > Mycobacteriaceae > Mycobacterium > Mycobacterium toneyamaense. The sequence goes on along the minus strand of NZ_AP040333.1, from coordinate 5,574,548 downwards.
TGATCCGGGTCGCACCCGACCGGTACCGGTTCGTGCTGACAAACCACCACATCGTGCTCGACGGCTGGTCGATGCCGATCCTGCTGGCGGAGATCTTCGCGAACTACCACGGTCACCGGCTCCCGCCGGCCACGCCGTACCGCAACTACGTCAGCTGGCTGACCGATCGGGACCACGACGCGGCCACCGCCGCATGGGGCGAACTGCTCCGCGGCCTCGATACGCCCACCTTGGTCGGACCCGCCGGTCGCACGGAATCGGGGCCGCGCGGTGTCGAGACCGTCACGCTCCCGGCGGAAATCGCCACGGCGGCCGCCGAATTGGCACGCGCCCGGCACACCACCGTCAACACCGTGCTGCAGGCCGCGTACGCCCAGCTCCTGTGCTGGCTCACCGGCAGCCACGACGTCGTGTTCGGCACCACGGTCTCCGGCCGGCCCGCCGAGGTCGCCGGCGTCGAATCGATGGTGGGCCTGTTCATCAACACCGTGCCGGTGCGCGCCAACCTCACCGCGACCACCACGGCCGCCGCGCTGCTCGACCAACTGCAGGGTGGGTACAACGACACGTTGGAGCATCAGTACCTGGCGCTCAATGACATTCACCGCATCACCGGTCAGGACCAGCTGTTCGACACGCTGTTCGCGTTCGAGAACTACCCCGTCGACACCGCGGCCCTGTCCAGCGATGCCGAGCTGGCCGTCACCGATGTGGCGACCCACGAATCCACGCACTACCCGCTGACCGTGCAGGCGCAACCGGGCCGCGAGCTGACCATCCGCGTCGAGTACGACACGACGGTCTTCGGCACGGCCGACATCGCGGCGATGGTCGAGCGGCTGCAGACCGTGCTGGCGGCCATGGCCGCCGATCCGGACCGGCCGCTGTCGGCGATCGATGCCCTCGAGCCGGACGAGCGGGCCACGGTCGATCGGTGGAGCGGGCGCGCCGTCCTGACCGAACCCGTCGCCGGGCAGACGGTTCCGGAACTGTTCGCCGCGCAGGTGTCTCGCACCCCCGATGCGGTGGCCCTGACCTACCAGGACTCGGCCTGGACGTACCGGGACCTGAACGACACCGCGGACCGGTTGGCTCACGCGTTGGCGGCTCGCGGCGCGGGTCCGGGACAGACCGTGGCACTGATGTTCCCCCGCTCGGCCGACGCGGTCATCGCGGTCCTGGCGGTGCTCAAGACCGGCGCGGCCTACCTGCCGATCGACCCCGCACTACCCACGGAACGCGTCGAGTTCATGGTCGCCGACGCGGCGCCGGTGCTGCTGTTCACCACCCCGGAACTGGTCGCCGAGATGTCGGGACCGGGTGTCCCCGTGCTGGACGTGGACACCGTCGCGGAACAGCGCAACGGCACCGTCACAGCGGTTTCCGGACCGGGCCCCGACGACATCGCGCACATCATCTACACCTCCGGAACCACCGGGCAGCCCAAGGGCGTCGCTGTCACGCACCGCAACGTGACGCAGCTCTTCGCCGGGCTGGACCTCGGCTTCGACCTGGGTCCGGAACAGGTGTGGGCGCAGTTCCATTCGTACTCGTTCGACTTCTCGGTGTGGGAGATCTGGGCGGCCCTGCTGCACGGCGGGCGCCTCGTGGTGGTCTCCGACGCGGTGGTCCGGTCGCCGGATGAGTTCCACGCCTTGCTCGTTCGCGAGGGCGTCACCGTGCTGGCGCAGACACCGTCGGCGGTCAGTCTGCTGTCGCCGCAGGGTCTGGAGTCGATGGCCTTGCTGATCGGTGCCGAGGCCTGCCCGCCGGAACTGGTGGACCGGTGGGCGCCGGGGCGTGTGATGCTCAACGTCTACGGCCCGACCGAGACCACCATGTGGGTCTCCAAGAGCACGCGGCTGACCGCGGGGTCCGGTGCGCCGCCGATCGGTTCGCCGGTCCCGGGCGCCGCGCTGTTCGTGCTCGACGAGTGGCTGCGGCCGGTGCGGCCGGGCGCGATCGGCGAACTCTACGTGGCGGGCCGCGGCGTCGGGGTCGGCTACTGGGGCCGATCCGCCTTGACCGCAACACGTTTCATGGCGTGCCCGTTCGGCGCGCCCGGAACGCGCATGTACCGGACGGGCGACCTGGCGAGCTGGGGTCCCGACGGGCAGCTGCGCTACCTCGGCCGCGCCGACGAACAGGTCAAGATCCGCGGCCATCGCATCGAACTGGGTGAAGTGCGGTCTGCTCTGGCGGCGGTGGCCGGCGTCGAGCAGGCGGTGGTGGTCACCCGCGAGGACGAAGCCGGCGGCAAGCGTCTGGTCGGCTACGTCGTCGGGTCGGTGAATCCGGCCGAGGTGCGTGCCGCGCTGGCGCAGCGTCTGCCCGGCTATATGGTGCCGGCGGCCGTTCTCGGCCTGGCCGAACTTCCCGTCACGGTCAACGGCAAGCTCGACACCCGCGCGCTGCCGGAACCGGAATACGTTGCGGGCGTGTACCGCGCGCCGGGCAGCCTCACCGAGGAGATCCTGGCCGGCGTCTACGCGCAGGTGCTCGGCATCGAACGGGTGGGTGTTGACGATTCGTTCTTCGACCTCGGTGGCGATTCGCTGTCGACGATGCGGCTGGTCGCGGCCATCAACTCCGCACTGGACGTCGACCTCCCGGTCCGCACGGTCTTCGAGGCACCCACCGTCGCACAGCTGGCGCCGCGAATCGTCGCCGGCGAGCGTGGCCTGCAGCCGCTGACCGTGGCGGCGCGGCCCGACGTGGTGCCGCTGTCGTTCGCGCAGAACCGGTTGTGGCTCGTCGACCAGGTGCAGGGGCCTTCGCCGGTCTACAACATGGCGACGGCCCTGCGGATCGAAGGCGCACTGAACGTCGAGGCCCTCGGCGCGGCGCTGACCGATGTCGTCGGCCGGCACGAGAGCCTGCGCACGCTGCTCACCGCACCCGACGGCACGCCCCAGCAGGTCGTGATTCCCGCGGCGCGTGCCGATTTCGGCTGGAACGTCGTCGACGCCACGCAGTGGTCGGCGAGCCGGCTGCACGACGCTCTCGAGGCCACCGCGCGGAGCACCTTCGACCTGGCCGTCGATATCCCGTTGCGGGCGAAACTCTTCCGCGTCGCGGACGACGAACACGTGCTGGTGGCCGTGGTGCATCACATCGCCGCCGACGGTTGGTCGCTGCGGCCGCTGGTCGCGGATCTGGGACTGGCCTACGCCAGCCGGTGCGCCGGGCAGGCGCCCGACTGGGCACCGCTGCCGGTGCAGTACATCGACTACACCCTCTGGCAACGCGCACAATTCGGCCGCCTCGACGACCGTGGCAGCCGGGTGGCGGCGCAGCTGGCGTACTGGGAGGACGCGCTCGCCGGCCTGCCCGAGCGCGTACAGCTGCCGACTGACCGGCCTTACCCGTTGGTCGCCGACATGGCCGGCGCGACGGTCGCCGTGCAGTGGCCCGCCGAGTTGCAGGAACAGGTCGCCCGGCTGGCCCGCGAGCACAATGCCACGACCTTCATGGTCGTGCAGGCCGCCTTGCTGGCGCTGCTCGCCAAGGTCAGCGCGAATGCCGATGTCGCCGTGGGCTTCCCGATCGCCGGACGACGCGATCCCGCACTCGATGACCTGGTCGGTTTCTTCGTCAACACTCTCGTGCTACGCGCCGACCTGACCGGCGACCCGACATTCGCCGACCTGCTGAACCAGGTCCGCAGCCGCAGCCTGGAGGCCTTCGAGCACCAGGACGTGCCGTTCGAGCTGTTGGTGGAGCGGCTGAATCCGGCGCGCAGCCTCACCCACCATCCGCTGGTGCAGGTCATGCTGTCGTGGCAGAACTTCACCGGCCTGACCGACCCCGCCGCCGGTTCCGGGTTGAAGGGCTTGGACGTCACGTCGATCCCGCTGGGCACCCAGTCCGCCCGCATGGACCTGACCTTCTCGCTTTCCGAACGCTGGACTGCGACAGGTGCACCCGCCGGCATCGGCGGCGAGGTGGAGTTCCGCACCGACGTGTTCGACGCGGAAACCGTTGCCGCGCTGGTCAACCGGATGGAATTGCTGCTGGCGGCGATGACCGCTGAGCCGCAGCGGGCGCTGTCGTCGGTGAGTCTGGTCGACGCCGCCGAACAGGTCCGCCTCGACGAGCTCGGGCACCGTGCGGTGCTCACCGCGCCGGCCGGGGCAGCCGGCTCCATCCCGGAGTTGTTCGCCGCGCAGGTGGCCCGCACTCCGGACGCGGGTGCGCTCACCTGGCAGGGCCGGACCCTGACCTACGCGGAACTGGACGCGGCGGCAAATCGGTTGGCACACGCACTGATCGGTCTCGGTGCCGGTCCGGGGCAGACGGTGGCACTGCTGTTCCACCGGTCTGCCGACGCGATCGTCTCGATCCTCGCGGTGCTCAAGACGGGGGCGGCGTACCTGCCGATCGATCCCGCCCTGCCGTCGGCGCGCATCGAGTTCATGCTCGGCGACGCCGCACCGGTCGCCGCCGTCACCACCGGCGATCTGGTCGAGCGCTTGGCCGGATTCGACCGGCCCGTCCTGGACGTCGCCGACGCGGATATCGAAAACCAGCCCGCCACAACGCCTCCGGCACCCAGCCTGGGTGACATCGCGTACCTGATCTACACCTCCGGCACCACCGGCGTGCCCAAAGGTGTTGCCATCACGCACCGCAACGTCGTGGGTCTGCTCGGTGAGCTGAAAGACCAGCTGCCGACGGCACGCGTGTGGAGCCAGTGGCATTCACTGGCCTTCGACGTCTCGGTGTGGGAGATCTTCGGTGCGCTGCTGCACGGTGGACGCCTCGTCGTGGTGTCCGAGACGGTGGCTCGCTCGCCGGAGGAACTGCACGAGCTGCTGGCTGCCGAGGGTGTCACGATGCTGACCCAAACTCCCTCCGCCGCAATGATGTTGTCGCCGGCGGGGCTGGAGTCGACGTCGCTGGTGGTCGCGGGCGAAGCCTGCCCGCCCGAGCTCGTCGATCGCTGGGCGACCGACAGTGCCCGAGCGGGCCGCGTCATGCTCAACGCCTACGGCCCGACCGAGGCCACCATCTACGCCGCGGTGAGCGCGCCGCTCACCGCGGGTTCGCCCGTCGCACCGATCGGCACGCCGGTGTCGGGTGCGGCGGCCTTCGTCCTGGACGAGCGGTTGCGCCCCGTGCCGGTCGGCGTGGTCGGTGAGTTGTACGTCGCCGGCTCGGGCGTCGCGGCCGGATACGTGCAGCGCGGCGGATTGACCGCGTCGCGCTTCGTGGCGTGCCCGTTCGGCGCGCCGGGACAACGCATGTACCGCACCGGTGACCTCGTGCGGTGGGGCGCCGATGGCCAGCTGCAGTACCTGGGGCGGGCCGACGAGCAGGTCAAGATTCGTGGCTACCGCATCGAACTGGGTGACGTGCAAACGGCTTTGGCCGGTCTCGACGGCGTCCGCCAGGCCGCGGTGATCGTGCGCGAGGACCGCCCGGGCGACAAGCGCCTCGTCGGCTACATCACCGGCACCGCCGACCCGGCCGAGGCGCGGGCCGCGGTGGCCAAACACCTTCCGGCGTACATGGTTCCGGCCGCGGTGGTCGCGATGGCGACGCTGCCGCTGACCCCCAACGGCAAGCTGGACCGGCGCGCGCTCCCGGCACCGACGTACGGCAACGCCGACCAGTACCGGGCGCCGCGAACGCCGGTCGAGGAGACGCTCGCCGCGGTCTACGCCGACGTCCTCGGCGTCGAGCGCGTCGGCGTGGACGATTCGTTCTTCGAGCTGGGCGGCGACAGCATCATGTCGATGCAGGTGGTGGCCCGGGCCCGGGCGGCCGGTCTGAGCTGCCGGCCGCGCGACGTCTTCGTCGAGCAGACGGTGGCGCGCCTGGCCCTCGTGGTCGAAACCGTCGGCGACACCGCCGATGTCGCCGACGCGGGTGTCGGCCCGGTGGTCGCGACACCGATCATGCGATGGCTGGCAGGTGTCGACGGTCCGACGGACCACTTCAACCAGACCATGGTGGTGCAGGCTCCGGCAGGCGCCACCGAGGCCGACGTCGCAATGCTGTTGCAGGCCCTGCTGGATCGGCACGCCATGCTGCGACTGCGGGCCGGCACCGACTGGTCGCTGCACGTGCCCGACGCGGGCACTGTCGATGCTCGGGAGTGCCTGCACACGGTCGACGAGCTGACGGAAGACGCGGTCTCCGCGGCACGGTCGCGGCTGAATCCGGCGGCCGGTGTGATGCTCAGCGCGCTGTGGGTGGCGCCGGCGCGTCAGCTCGTGCTGATCATCCACCACCTCGCCGTGGACGGCGTGTCGTGGCGAATCCTGCTGGAGGACTTGAACGTCGCGTGGCTGCAGTCCCGCGCGGGGCAGCCGGTCGAGCTTCCGGCGAGTGGCACGTCGTTCCAGCGCTGGGCGCAGGTCCTCGTCGAACACGCGGCGGCGCCCGAGGTGGTTGCGCAGGCCGAGGCGTGGCGGGAGGCGGCGGCGACGCCCGCACTGTTGCCCGCCGTGCAGCCGGAGCGGGACACCTTCGCCACGGCCGGGCAGCTGTCGGTCACGCTGGACGACGTCGACACCGTCCAGACGCTTTTGCGCGAGGCCCCGGCGGCGTTCCATGCCGGCATCAACGACGTCCTGCTGATCGGGTTCGCCCTGGCGATGGCCGAATTCGCCGGTAGCGGCCGCACCATCGGTATCGACGTGGAAGGCCATGGCCGGCACGACGAGATCACCGATAACGTCGATCTGTCGCGCACCGTCGGCTGGTTCACAACCAAGTACCCGGTGGCCGTCACGGTCGGGGAGCTGTCCTGGAGCCAGGTGACGTCCGGCGAGGCCGCCCTGGGCGCGGTGCTCAAGCACGCCAAGGAGCAGCTGCGCGCACTGCCGGACGGCCTGACCTATGGCCTGCTGCGCTACCTCAACGACGACATCGATCTCGAAACCGCCGATCCAGCAATCGGATTCAACTATCTGGGCCGACTCGGTGGTGGGTCCGAGCTGTCCGACGAGCTGTGGCAGGTCGGCCGGGACGGTGCGGCGGCAGCTGAGGTCACCGGTCTGGCGACCGCGGTACCGATGCCGTTGATGCACACCCTCGAGCTCAACGCCGGCACAGTCGACACCGACGCCGGCCCGCAGCTGCACGCCAATTGGACGTGGGCACCGTCGGCGCTCGACGGCGAGCAGGTCGAGCGGCTCAGCCGGTTGTGGTTCGATGCGCTGACCGGCATCTGCACCCTCGTGCGTGCCGGCGGTGGTGGGCTGACCCCGTCGGACATCGCACCGGCCGCACTGAGCCAGCAGCAGATCGACGAGCTGGAGCGTGAACACGCGATCGCCGACATCCTGCCGGTGACGCCGCTACAACAGGGCCTGCTCTTCCACGCCGCGCAGACCGGCGCCGAGGCCGATCTGTATGCGGTGCAACTGGATCTGACGCTGGCCGGACCGCTCGACGCGCAGCGGCTCCGCGACGCCGTGCAGACGGTGGTGCAACGGCACCCGAACATCGCGGCCCACTTCTACGCCGGCCTGGAGGTGCAGGTCATCCCGGCGGCACCCGACGTAGCGTGGCGGGTGCTGGACGCAACCGACGACGAGGTCACGCACATCTGCGCCGCCGAACGCGCCGCGGTGTGCGACCTCGGCGACCAGCCGCCCTTCCGGGTTGCGTTGATCCGCGCCGGCGAACAGCGGCACCGGCTGGTGCTCACCAACCACCACGTCGTGATGGACGGCTGGTCACTGCCGGTCCTGCTGCGCGAGATCTTCGCGGGCTATCACGGCTACCGGCTGCCCGCCGCGGTGCCGTACCGCCGCTTCGTCACCTGGCTCTCCGACCGGGATCTCGATGCCGCGCGCACCGCCTGGGCCGAGGTGCTGGCCGGTGTCGACACTCCGACACTGGTTGCCGCACGGACCGCATCGGGTGGCCGTGGCGTGAAATCCGCTGCGCTGTCAGCCGAAACCACACGTGCCGTCGCAGAGCTGGCGCGGGCCCGTCACACCACCGTGAACGTCGTCCTGCAGGCGGCCTACGCGCAGCTGCTCATGCAGCTGACGGGCCGGCACGACGTGGTGTTCGGAACCGCGGTGTCGGGCCGCCCGACCGACGTGGCCGGCGCGGACGAGATGGTCGGCCTGATGATCAACACCGTCCCGGTGCGGGCCACCGCGACCGCGGTCACCACCGTGGCCGAACTGCTCGACCAGATGCAGGACGCGCACAACCGGACGCTCGATCATCAGCACCTGTCACTCGCCGAGATGCACCGGATCACCGGCCAGGACCGGCTTTTCGACACGCTGTTCGCGTACGAGAACTACCCGCTGGGCGCCGCCGCGTCAGGCGGCGTCGGGGACCTGACCATCACCGAGTTCAGCAGCCATGAGCAGAACCACTATCCGTTGACGGTGCAGGCCATGCCGGGTGACGAACTCGGCCTGCGCCTCGAGTACGACACCGCGGTGTTCGAGGCGGCCGACATCGACCGGCTCGTCGAGCGGTTCGAACGCGTGCTGGTCGCGATGACCACCGCGCCCACCGGGCGGCTTGCGTCGGTGAATCTGCTTGCTGCCGAAGAGTGCTCGCAACTGGATCGGATCGGCAACCGGGCCGCCACAGCCGAGGCGCAGGCATCGATTCCGGAACTCTTCGCCGCCCAGGTCGACCGCACCCCGGAGGCTGTCGCGCTCACCGGACCGGACCGCTCGCTGACCTACCGCGATCTCGACGAGGCCGCGAATCGGTTGGCACACCACCTGATCGATGCCGGCGCCGGTCCGGGGCGGACCGTGGCACTGCTGTTCCCCCGGTCGGTCGACGCCGTGGTGGCGATCCTCGCGGTCCTCAAGGCCGGGGCGGCGTACCTGCCGATCGATCCGGCGCTGCCGGCGGAGCGGCTCGCGTTCCTGCTGTCCGATGCGACGCCGAGCGTCGCGGTCACGACGGCAGACCTGGCCGGCCGGCTCGGTGACTTCGACGGCCCGGTCATCGTCGACGCTGCCACCGAAAACTCTCCTGCCACAAGGCTTCCGGACCCGGACCCCGACAGCGTCGCCTACCTGATCTACACCTCCGGTACCACCGGCCTGCCCAAGGGCGTGGCGGTGGCGCACCGCAACGTGGCGCGCCAATTCGCGACACCGCTTGCGGGTCTGCCCGCCGATCCGGTGTGGACGCAGTGCCATTCGTACGCGTTCGACTTCTCGGTGTGGGAGATCTGGGCCGCGCTGCTGCACGGTGCCCGGCTGGTGATCGTGCCCGAGTCGGTGACGGCGAGCCCCGACGAGTTCCAGCGCCTGCTCGCGGCCGAGCACGTCAACGTCCTCACCCAAACCCCTTCCGCAGCAGGCGCGTTGGTGCCGGATGCACTGGCGCCACTGGCGCTGCTGCTCGGCGGTGAGGCCTGCCCGACCGAATTGGTCGACCGCTGGACGGCCTGCGGGCACACCGTCGTCAACGCCTACGGCCCCACCGAGACCACGGTGTACGCGGCGGTGACCGAACCGCTGACAGCCGGCACGGCCTCGGTACCCATCGGCACGCCGGTGCCCGGCACGGCGCTGTTCGTGCTGGACGGCTGGTTGCGCCCGGTTCCCACGGGCGTCGTCGGCGAGCTGTACGTCGCGGGTGCCGGCGTGGGTGTCGGCTACGCCGGCCGGCCGGGGCTGACCGCGGGCCGGTTCGTGGCCTGCCCGTTCCCGGGCGTGGGGGAGCGGATGTACCGCACCGGCGACCTGGTGCGCTGGGACGACGACGGTCGTCTGCACTACGTCGGCCGCGCCGACGAGCAGGTCAAGATTCGTGGCTTCCGCATCGAACTCGGCGAAGTACAAACGGTTTTGGCACGCCTCGACGGCGTGGAGCAGGCGGCGGTGATCGTCCGCGAGGACCGCGCCGGCGACAAGCGCCTCGTCGGCTACATCACCGGCACCGCCGATCCCGCGGCACTGCGCACTCAGCTCGCCGACCTGCTGCCGGCCCACGCGGTCCCGGCCGCCGTCGTCGTCCTGCCGGCGCTGCCCGTCACGATCAACGGCAAGCTCGACGTCCGCGCGCTGCCCGCGCCCGAATACCGGGCGGGCGCCTACCTGGCTCCGCGCACCGCCACCGAGGTGGCGCTGGCCGCCGTGTACGGCCGGGTCCTCGGTGTCGAACGGGTCGGTGTGGACGAGTCGTTCTTCGACCTCGGTGGCGACAGCATCTCGGCGATGCGCTTCGTTGCGGCGATCCGCGCCGACCTCGGCACCGAGCTGTCGGTCACGGCGGTGTTCGAGGCGCCCACGGTGCAGGAGCTCGCCGAGCGGCTGACGGAAGACAGCGCGGCGGCACCCGAGATCGCCCCGGTGCAGGTGCTGAAGACCGGTACGGGCGTCCCACTGTTCTGCCTGCACGCGGTCAGCGGCATCAGCTGGCCGTACCAGGTGCTCGGCGGCCACGTCGACGGTCCGATCATCGGCATTCAGCAACCCGCCGCGGACACCCCGGGATCGCTGAGCGACATGGCGGCGACCTACGCCGACCGGATTCAGGCCGAGCAGCCGTCCGGCCCGTACCACCTGCTGGGCTGGTCGTTCGGCGGTGTCGTCGCGCATGCCGTCGCGGTCGAGCTGCAGCGGCGCGGCGGCACTGTCGCCCGGCTGGTGCTGCTCGACGCCGAGCCGAGCCTGCGCGTCGCGAACCAGGCGGTCGACCGGGATCAGCTGGCCGGCATCGTGGACGACGGTCTGATGGACCTGTTGGTGCGCAACTTCGACACCAACGTCGCGCTGTACCGGGAGCACGAGGCCGGCCGGTTCGACGGCGATGTCGTGGTGATCGCGGCGGCCGCGGATGACGCCGAGCGCGGCGCCTTCCTCGCACAGAGCTGGCGCCCGCACGTGGCCGGCACCGTCACGGTGCACGAGGTGCGGCGCGGACACCATGAGATGCTGACCGGCGAAGCGCTTGCCGAGTACGGCAGGTATCTGAGCGGTGAGGCAACGTGATAGCTCGGTCGGGCAAGGGTGTGTTCGCCGGGGCTTTCGAGCTGCTGGCGCGATTGGTGCTACGCCGGCCCTGGGCCGTGATCGGCGCCTGGCTGCTGCTCGTCGTGGCGCTGTCGGCGGCCGTGCCGCCGCTGATGAAGCTGGCGAGCGACCGCAACCAGGAGCTGTTGCCGAGCAACTCCGCGGTCATGGCGGCGACCCGGGACATGACGTCCGCGTTCCACGAACCCGGGATCCAGAACATCGCGCTGGTGGTCCTCACCGACGAGAACGGCCTGACCAAGGCCGACGAAGACGTCTACCGCACCCTGGTCGACAGCCTGCACCGCGACACCGCCGACGTGGTGATGGTGCAGGACTTCATCTCGCAACCACCCATGCGAGAAGTGTTGGCCAGCAAGGACAACAAGGCGTGGTTCATCCCCGTCGGTATCCGGGGTGAGCTCGGCTCACCGGAGTCCAGCGAGGCGTACAAACGCGTCGTCGGCATCGTCGACCACACCGTCTCCGGCTCGACTCTGACGGTCCACATGACGGGCCTGACGGCCACCGTCGCCGAGCGCGAACAGCTCGGGCTGCGTGATCTGCGGGTCATCGAGACCGCCACCGTCGCCATGGTGCTGCTGATCCTCTTTGTGGTGTACCGCAACATCGTCACGATCCTGGTGCCGCTGGCGACCATCACGGTGTCGCAGGCCGCCGCGACGCAGGGCGTGGCGGCGCTGGCGACATGGGGGCTGCCCATCTCGCAGCAGACCGTCGTGTTCATGAGCGCCATGATGATCGGCGCCGGCGTGGACTACGCCGTCTTCCTGATCAGCCGCTACCACGAATACCTCAGGCAGGGACTCGATTCCGACGAGGCCGTGGCGCGGGCGCTGACCGCCATCGGCAAGGTCATCGCGGCGTCGGCGGCCACCGTCGCGGTGACGTTCCTGGGCATGAGTTTCACCAGCCTCAAGGTCTTCTCGACGACGGGTCCGGCGCTGGCGGTCACGATCGCGGTGGCGTTCCTGTCGTCCATCACGTTGTTGCCGGCGATCCTCACGCTCGTCGGGCGGCGCGGCTGGGCCCGGCCCCGCAAGGAACTGACCAGCCGCTTCTGGCACCGGTCCGGCATCAACATCGTGCGGCGCCCCGTGGTCCACCTGGTCGGCAGTCTCGTCGTGCTGATCGCGCTGGCGGCCGGCGTCGGCTGGCTGCACACCAGCTACGACGCCCGCACCGCACTGCCCGCGACGGCCGAGAGCAACATCGGCATGGCCGCCATCGAGCGGCACTTCCCGGCGAGTGTGACGGCGCCGCAATACCTTTTCGTCCAGTCGCCGCACGACCTGCGGACGACCAAGGGCCTCGCCGACCTCGAACAGATGGCGCAGCGCGTCGCGCAGCTGCCCGACATCGCCGCCGTCCGCGGCGTCACCCGCCCGACCGGCGCCCCGCTGGAGCAGGCGACGCTGAGTTACCAGGCCGGCGAGATCGGCGACAAGCTCGCCGAGGCCACCAACAAGATCAACGGCAGCGTCGACCAACGGCAGGCTCTCGTCGGCGGTGCGGGCAAGCTCGCCGACAGCCTCGCCACGGTGCGCACCCAGCTGACCAAGACCATGGGCGTGATCGACAGCCTGAACAAGAGCATGGCGAGCATCAAGGACCAACTGGAGAGCTCACAGGAGTTCCAGGACGCGCAGCGGCAACTGGACAGCGTGCGCAATTCCGGTGACGTGCCGAACATCCCGCCGCGGTCGGGCAGCCAGAACTTCCAGGACATGGTCGCCATGGCCGACGCGCTGCTGCAGCAGCGCAAGGACAACCCGGGTTGCGATGCCGATCCCGATTGCGCGGGGCAGCGCGACCAACTGCAGCGGCTCTCGGACGGCCTGCACAAGATGCAGCCCTCTTTGGACTCGGCGGCCAAAGCCCTTCGCTCCCTTGGCGGCAGTGGTGCGGGCGCCAGCCCGGCGAGCATGAAGCAGAACATGGCGTCGCTGCAGGAGGGCGCCAACGCGCTGGCCGAGGGCAGCCGCAAGATCGCCGAGGGGCTGCGCGTCCTCGACGACCAGACCAAGCAGCTCGGCGAAGGCCTCTCGCACGCGTCGGCATTCCTGCTGGCGATGAAACTGCACGCCTCGGAGCCGGGAGCCGCGGGCTTCTACATCTCCCCGGAGATCCTCGGCAATGACAAATTCAAGGACCTGGCCCGGGTCTTCATGTCCCCGGACGGGCATTCGGCGCGGTACCTGGTCGAGTCCAAGCTGAACCCCTACGACACCAAGGCCATGGATCAGGTCAAGGCGATTCTCGCCGCCGCGCAAGGCGCACAGGCCAATACGTCGCTGGCGGACGCCAAGATCGCGATGTCGGGCATGACGCCGTACTACGCGGAACTGCGCGACTACTTCAACAAGGACCTGCGGTACATCGTGCTGATGACCGTCATCGTGGTTTTCCTGATCCTGGTGCTGCTGCTGCGGGCCGTCGTCGCACCGCTGTATCTCGTTGGCACCGTGATCCTCTCGTGCCTGTCGTCGCTCGGCATCGGGGTCATCGTGTTGCAGATTCTCGGCGGTCAGCCCATGGCGGCGAGTACTCCGGGCATGGCCTTCATCGTGCTGGTGGCCGTCGGCGCCGACTACAACATGCTGCTGATCTCCCGGATCCGCGACGAATCGCCGAACGGCATCCGTTCGGGCGTCATCCGCACGGTGCGGAGCACCGGCAGCGTGATCACCTCTGCCGGAATGATCTTCGCCGCACCCATGTTCGCCATGCTGTTCAGCAGCATCGGCTCGATGGTGCAGGGCGGCTTCATCATCGGCGTGGGCCTGCTGATCGACACCCTCATCGTCCGCACCGTCACCGTGCCGGCGCTGGCCGTACTGGTCGGCAAGTACAACTGGTGGACATCGAGAAACAGGAGCGGTTCCAAGCGGAGGCCGGCGCCCGTCCTCGGCTAGCGTGGGGACATGGCCGAACTGCTCGCGCTGACCCCGTTGTTGTACCGACTGCGGATCCCTGGCGAGCGGGCCCATCTGCTCAACTGCTATCTGCGGCTCGACCCCGACGGTGTGACGCTCGTCGATACCGGCTGGCCCGACAGCGCCGCACTGGTCGCCGACGCCCTCACCGCACTCGGCCGGGAGCCCGCCGATGTGAAACGTATTGTGCTGACGCACTTTCACGAGGACCACTGCGGCGCCGCCGCGGAGATCGCCGGCTGGTCCGGTGCCGAAGTGATTGCCGGGGAGCTGGATTCGTCGTACATCACGGGTGCCGCCGACGGGCCGGTACCGGTCCTCACCGATGCCGAGCGGACGCTGCGGCCGGACTTCGACGCCGCACCGCACGGCCCGGCCTGCCCTGTCGACCGCACGGTGGCCGATGGTGACATCCTCGACTTCGCCGGCGGCGCCCGCGTCATCGCCGTCCCGGGTCACACGCCGGGCAGTATCGCGCTGTACCTGTCGGACGACGATGCCGTGCTCACCGGCGACGCCGTCGCGGAGGTGAACGGTCAAGTGGCCGTGGGTGTCTTCAACACCGACCGGCCCGCCGCGGTCCGGGCCGCCGGCATCATCGCGGCGACCGGCGCCCGCATCGCCGGGTTCGGCCACGGTGAGGCGATCGTCGGCGATGCCGCGGCCCGCATCGCCGCGGCCGTCGACCTGTTCGGGTGAATCCGCGGCCAGCAGGCCATCTACTCAACGGGCGCTGCGGATCGGTCAAGTCTCGGCATCCAGTAAAGATCGGTCAATTCTGATTTTGCTGACGGTTCGCCCTCGCGGTGCGCGATATCCTCGAACGCGAGGGTGGGGAGGATCCGAATGCTGGTTGACCCTGAGATTTTGCGGGCGTTCGCAGATCAAGTTGGTATCGCATCCAATGCGATCCGTGCCGCGGACATGGGGAGCAAGGCGAGTAGCGCCGGAGATGGGCTACCTGGTTCCACTACGCAATGGGCCTGCCGCGTTGTCGGAGCCCATATCGCCGCCGAGGCTGAGAAGATCGCAAGCAGCATCACGCGTATGGGGGCGGCGGTTCGCGGGGCCGGCGACAAGTACGAGGTGACCGACAGCGACCTCGCCGGGGCGTTCAAAGGGCTGTTCTGACCGATGTTGCCGTCGAGACCCCGGTTGGAGAAATGGTCGCCAGATTCCCTCGTCTCGGCGGGGAGTGCACTGGGAAAGAGCGGCGACGATATCGCGTCAGCCGTTCGATCTCTCGACGACCAGATCAGGCGGATGCCTGAGGCGAGCGCATGGTCGGGCTCCGCACATGACGCAGCGACCGCGATGTTCGGCCGGGCGACGAGAGCCGCTGATGATTTCGCGAAGTACACGAGCTCGGTGAAATCGGCACTCGCCAAGGGCGCGTCAGATATTGGCAATGCAAGGGCCGCGCTCATCAACAAAGCCGACGCGATCGATCGGACCGAACTTCACGTCAGCGATCAGTGGGTAGTGCTGATCAAACCAGCCGAGATGTCAGAGGAGAAGGCCGCCGCGCTCCAGCGTCAAGCGGAAGTGGAGCAGGTAGAAGTCAACCGGCTGCTGGTGGCCGTCGGTGGCGCCGATAGTGGTACGGCAGCTGCGGTGCAGGCTGCTGCGAAGAATTTTGGCTTCGCGTTGCCTGCGCCGAGTGACATCGGCTTGGGGTTCCCGACGACCGGGCCGGTGCAACCGGCGGACGAGGTTCCAAACCCGCTCACCATGGACGGATTGATGCAGCAAGGCATCGTCCGTGGCGAAGATATGGCGACTATCAGAATTGCCACGACCGAATCGATTGACAAGGACGGAAATCACGTCACCACGTTGACAATGGCGGACGGCGGCAAGAAGGTCATCACGACGTATGACTTCAATAATACGAAGAAGATGGAACATGTGGGGTCGAATTGGTTCGACAAGAACGGCAATTTGCTTTGTCACACGGCGTCCTGGGTTGACCCTGGAACAAAGGTGAAATACACCCAGATGGATTTCGGGAACAACGGTGCATTCTTCCTCGCCACCGAGACCCCGGACGGACACCAAACAGCGGGTTGGACAATGCCGGATGGGCGGCACGGAGCGTTGCCGCCCGACAATCCGTTCTTTACCAGCGACGCGCCGACGGTGGTCGGCGGGGCACTCACAGGCCTCGATGCACACGTGGGCCGAGGCGGCAGCCTGCCGGGGCTGACCCCGGACTCCGTCAAGGACATCGGTAAGGCTGCCAGATACGGCGGGCCAGCTCTGGGACTATTGACAACAATGTATAAGTTTGCCGCTGCGCCGACTCCGCATGAGGCCTGTGTCGCAGGCATCTCTGGGGTTTTCGGGGTTGGCGGTGATTACGCCGGAGGCTGGGGCGGTGCAAAGCTCGGTGCCGTAGTCGGTGCGCCGTTTGGGCCCGAGGTGGCGGCGTTTACAGTGCCAGTGTTTGCGGTCGGGGGTGCGTTCGGCGGGGGCAAGGGAATGGAGTGGATAGGAAATCAGGTTGGTGGTGCATTTTGCCCGAAATAGAATTACAGATGCCCGAGCACTGGAAAAATCCAAGAGTGGCCGCGAATTTTTCTATCTCGGTTTTTGCGGTTCTCGTTGCGCTTTGCCTCATCTGGGTTCTCTATCTACTTGGCCGTCGTGACTATCTAACTTCTGTATTCGCTGTCGGACTACTACTGTGTTTCCTGTTTCTGCTTGTTTTGGCACTACAGGTTCGGCTGGGTCGCGTTGTTCCTCAGGCAACCAGTGAAGCCGACGGCACATATTTCCGTCCACCACACGCAAAGACCCGGTTCCTGGAGCTATCGATTGTCAGCGCGATAGTTAGTGGAATTTCTTTTGTTTGCTACGTTCCTAGCGGGCGGCTCGCAATCGGAATCGGTGGGGCCAGGCAAATCTATTACCCCATTATTGTTGCCGGAATGGTGTGTTGGTTTGCCTACCTTCTCCTGCGCGGTAGGTCGAACGGCTGGGGATATCTGAAACTGTCGCCGGAAGGGTTTGAGGTCTCAAACTCCGTAACCACGACCGCCAGTGGAGCGTGGGATGACGTGGTGGATGTCATTGACCAGGCGCCCAAGGGCAAGGCCGTGAGCTGTCCGGCGGTGATGGTGATGACAGATGGTGAAACGCAGACCATCAACAGCTTGCCTACCTACCAGGCGAATGGAGCTGCGCTCTACTGGGCTATCCGGCATTACTGGCTGTATCCGGAGAACCGCGGTGAGCTCGCCAATGGCCGGGCGATCGAACGGTTGCGGGCGCAGGACTTCGAGGTCGAATGATCCGTCGAGGCGGGCTTCGCAAATGGTGGCTGGTGGCTGGTGCGCTGGCTTTGGCTGCTGCGGTGGTGGCTGCCGTGATCGTCGTCCAGCGACCGGTCGACGGCAGGCCACAGTCTGCGCCACCGCTGGCCACCGCAGAGCAGTTGGGGTTGCCCAACCAGTTGTTGCTGTCTCAGTCGATGCGGAAGCAACCGGTGTTCGGCTGGCACGTGACGGCAGCCGAGCTGGGGCTACCGGCAGATTCGATGATCCATCCGGCCGGCAATGTGGGGGACCGTGGATTCTTTCTCGGTGCCTCGAGCGACGGGTGGCGAGTTGTCGGGGTCAACGTGGCGGATGGTCACCGGCTGTTCGCTCCGGTTCGGCTGGGCCCCAACGCACGCGCGGCCAGTACTCGCTGTTTCGTGAATGGGCCGGCGATGTTGTTGTGCGTATGGGAGGCTTCGGGACAGCCGCGGCGGGCGTGGGTCGTCAACACCGAGACTGGGGCCGTGATGTTCGACGGCCCGACTGAACTACGAGCATACGGATCAGGTCCCGAACCACGCTTGAGCCAGGTAGGTGACTACGTGGTTGCCGCGGTGCCGGACAGTGGTGTTCATGGGGTCGGCCCGCATGCCGAGCTCACATGGTTTGTCCCGGGCGATGGTCTGCTCGGGGATTCTGCGGGAGCCAATTCGGACCTTCAGCCGATGAAGTTTGCGTCGCAAGGTGTTTTCAGGGCGCCGGACATCGTTTTCTCGGTTGTCGACGGCGTCTCGGTGAAGCCTTCAGCGGGGCGTGACGCATCAGTCGGGGGTGCCATCGTCTACGCCGGTGGGTTCGGGTTCAGCTATCACGATCAAGACGGCTCGGAACGCGTTGCGCTGCTTGATGAATCCGGCCGGTTATCGGCGCAGATAGCCGGAGGCCTTGTGAATACCTCGCCCGACGTGCCGATCGTGGAGGACGAGTCGCAGCTTCGAGTCGTCACGATGAGTGGGCGGCAACTGCTCGAAATCCCCAAGCCGACGTTACGGCTATACGCACGGCTCATTGGTACGACCCTGTACGTCGCCTCCGACAAGCGGCTTCGAAGTTGGCAGCAATTCGACCTGCGAACGGGCGCCAAGGGAAAGGCCTGCGATGCCGAAGGCCTGTCCACCAGCTACATCGGCTCTGATGGCGCGATCGCCATCCTGACGGGCGAGCCGTCACCGGTCGCCTATGGCATGGATATGGCGACATGTGAAACCGCGTGGGCCATGCCAGGCACAAGCTCCCCAGACGTGACTGTGCGGGAAGTATGGAGGGTCAACACCACGCTGCTGGGTCGCGGCGCGAACGACTTGTTTTCACTTGTGTCGCAGCCTAAATGAGCTGGAGCTAGTGGAAATCCCTGGGCATTCTCGGCGCGCTCGGTGGGACAGCTAGGCCGTGACGGTGAGCTCGACGCGGCCGTCGGTGCCGAGGGTCTCGCGCTCGGCCAGCGCGGAGGTCTTGGCGACGAGCCGGACCCGGTCGGCGCGGAACAGATCCTCGGAGTATTCGAACGGCCGCCCGCCCGCATCCGAGGCGACACGCGTCATCGCCAGCAGGGGAGTGCGCGTCGGGATTTCGAGCCAGGACGCTTCACGGGGATTGGCGCTGACGACCTCGATGCTCTCGACCGAGGTGACCGGCCGCAGGTCGTAGCGGACGGCCAAGATGTCGTAGAGCGACCCGCCGAGAGGTTGCTCGAGCAGGTCCGGAACGAGGTCGGCGGGGAAGTGCGCGCAGTCGACCGACAGCGGGAAGCCGTCGGCATAGCGCAGGCGCTGGATGACGACGAGTTCGGTGTCGGGCTCGATGCCCAGGCGTTGCGCCTCGATGGCCGTGGCGCCGCGCAGGGCCGTCGACAGCACCCGGCTGCGGGTCGTGGAATGACCGCCCTGCTTCAGCCGATTCGGCAGGCCCGACAGCTCGGCGACGTTGCGTTCCACGAGCACGGTCTTGATGAACGTGCCGCCCGCACGGCCGCTGCGCCGCTCCAGGATGCCGGCGCGGCTCAGCGGAACCAGGGCACTGCGCAGCGTCGCCCGCGAGACGGAGAACTGCTCGGCCATCTCGCGTTCGGAACCGAGACGGTCACCGGGACGGAGCGTTCCGGCGTCGAGCATGCTGACGATGCGGCGCCGCACATCCTCGGCTACCGGGCCACCCTCGGACTCGTCCATGTCGTTCACCGTACCGACCTGGTATCACCCGGCGACGGCGTCCAGGGATTCCGGCAGGATTTGCCCGCCGTCGACGACGATGGACTGGCCGGTGAGGTAACGGGCCTCGTCGCTGGCGAGGAACGCGGCGACGTGGCCGATGTCTTCGGGAGTGCCCAGCGTCCCGGCGGGGATGGAGCGGGCCATGCCGGCGATGTAGTCCTCGCCCATCTCCTGCAGACCCTCGGTGAGGATGTTGCCGGGCAGGATGGCGTTGACGGTGATGCGCTTGGGCGCGAGTTCGATTGCCGCGGTGCGCATGAAGCCCAGCTGTGCGGCCTTGGATGCGCCGTAGTGCGACCAGCCGGGGAAGCCCGTCACCGGACCGGTGATCGACGAGGTGAGGATGACACGGCCGGCGCCGCTGCGGGTGAGCGCCTCGAGACAGGCCTGCACGCTGTAGACGGTGCCCTTGACGTTGACGTCGAGCACGGTGGCGAGATCGTCGGGTGTCATGGTGGCCAGCGGTGCCTCGGGGAAGATGCCGGCGTTGGCGCACAGCACGTCGATGCCGCCGAAGGCGTCGACGGCAGCCTCGGCCATCGCGTGGCAGGACCGGGGATCGGCCACGTCGACCGCGACCCCGATGATCTTGCCGGACCCGAGCCCGTCCAGGCCGGAGACGGCGGTGTCGAGGTCGTGCAGTGAGCGGGCCGCCACGGCGACATTGGCGCCCGCGGTGGCGAAGACCGCGGCGATGCCGTAGCCGATGCCCTTGGTGGCGCCGGTGACGATGACGTTCTTGTTGGTGAGATCGAACATGGTGCGCGGTGTCCTGTCAGTGGGAGAGAGTGGGAGCGGTCGCGGGCACATCAACCCGGAACCACGATGGGTCGGTTAGGTAGGACTGCGCCAATTGTGCTGTGCCGGAGGCGTATCGGTGCCCGAGGGTCTGTGCCGGTCCGGATTCGGGATGGCTGCCGATCCAGGCTGTGAGCATCAGGCGGCGCAGCATGACGAAGGTGGGGATCTCGGCGAGGTCGGCGGCGGGGATGTCGCGGACGGTGCGGTAGCCGGCGAGCCATTCGTCGATGATGCGGGCGGCGTCCGGGGTGTCCTCGACGAACGACACCACCGCACCCAGGTCGGCGAGGTACCACGACCAGCCGCAGTCGTCGAAGTCGATGACGGTGATCTTGCCCTTGTGCACCATCAGGTTCGACATCCGCAGGTCGGCGTGGACCAGCCCGAAGCGGTCGGGGCCCATGCCGTAGTCGGTGAGGCGTTCGATGACCTTGCGCTCGGCCTCCTCGATGACGGCGGCATCGCCGGCCGACAGGGCCGGCGCGTCCCGCCAGTCACCCCACCGGCCGGCGGCGCCGAGCATGGTGTCGAGGTCCCACCGGAAGCGTGTGAAAGCCTCCGGTCGCTGCCAGCGCTGGACGTGGTCGTGCAGCGTCGCCGTGATCGCGCCCAACTCGCTGAAGCTGATGTCCGAGGCGTCGTCCTCGGCGATGGTGCCTTCCACGAACGTGAACAGGTCGACGAGACAGCTCTGGTCGCCGATGCGGGCCTCCACCACCCGGCGTCCGTCGGGGGCGGGAATCACCTGCGGTGTCGTGATCGCGGAGTCGCGGCGCAGGCTCTCCATCCAGTCGAGTTCGGATTCGATGGCGGCCAGCGAGTGGTAGCCGGGCCGGTGCACGCGCAGGACCTGGCGTTCGGTCCCCGATTCCACCAGGAAGGTGCCGTTCTCCGAGTAGCTCAGCAGCGTCACGGTTGCCGAATCGAGCCCATAGTGCGGGAGCGCAGCGCGCGCGAAGCGTTCGTAGTCGGTGGCGGCCATGTCGCTCATTGTGGCTCTCCTGAACTGGCGGTATGGGCACGGTCACTATTTGGTCTGGTCAGTTGTAGCGCACTTTGGCTCGAAAGTGAACCAAAACCGAAAATTGGTAACGACGGCTTTACGGGCCGGAAATATGGCGCGATTTTGGCAGGGCGCACAGGAAGTGTGCAGGTAGTTCGGGTATTGACCACGTCGGGGCGGTCTGGTACCAATAGCCCTGTGCCGATGGCGTGGGGGTCCATTGGTCCATCGGATTAGCTGAAGTGCCGCTCGACAGAGCAGACCAAATAAACCCAAAACCGGCCAGCGTGGCCCGGACCCATCTCCCATCAGATCGGATCGGTCAGCACCCATGAGTGAAATCGACGACCACCCACGAACCGCCCCGCTGACACCGGCACCGCCCGACAGCGGCCCCGGCGTGCAGCGCCTCAAACCCAACGCCGTCGGCTTGATCGGCGTGCTGTTCATGGCGGTGGCCACCGCCGCCCCGATCACCGCGATGGTCGGCAACGTCCCGATCGCCGTCGGGTCCGGTAACGGCGCCGCCGCTCCTGCCGGGTACCTCATCGCCACCATCGTGCTGGGCCTCTTCGCTGTCGGATATGCGGCGATGTCGAAGCACATCACCGCCACCGGTGCGTTCTACGGCTACATCTCGCACGGACTCGGGCGGGTGCTCGGTCTGTCGGCCGGTTTCCTGACGGTCCTGGCGTACGTGGTTTTCGAGGCGTCCCTGGTCGGCATTTTCTCGTTCTTCTCACGGGATCTGTTCGCCTCACTGTTCAACGTGCATCTGCCGTGGCTGCTGTTCGCCGTGGTGATGATCGTCGCCAATGCGGTACTCACCTACTTCGATGTCAACTTGGCCGCGAAAGTGCTTGGCGGACTGCTGATCACCGAGATTGTGATGTTGACGCTGATGGCGGGTTCGGTGGTCGTCAGCGGCGGTGGCCCGGAAGGCTGGTCGCTGTCATCTCTCAACCCGATCAACGGGCTGAAGGGGCTCGACGCCGTCGTCCCAAACGTCAGCGGCGCGGGCACCATGGCCGTGGCAGGCTCCGCCGGGATCGGCTTGTTCTTCGCCTTCTGGTCCTGGGTGGGATTCGAGTCCAGCGCCATGTACGGCGAAGAGTCCAAGAACCCCAAGAAGATCATCCCCGTTGCGATCATGTCGTCGGTGCTCGGCATCGGGGCGTTCTACATCGTGGTGTCGTGGCTGGCGATCGTGGGCACCGGACCCAGCAAATCCATTGCGCTGGCGCAGGATACGAACACCGCCGGGGAGATCTTCTTCACCCCGGTGCGTGAGCACCTCGGTGGCTGGGCCGTGACCATGTTCCAGATCCTGCTCACCACCGGCTCGTACGCGTGCGGCATGGCCTTCCACAACTGCGCTGCCCGCTACATCTACGCGCTCGGCCGGGAAGACATCCTCCCCGGAACCGCGAAAACCATTGGCCGTACCCACCACATCCACGGATCCCCGCACTTCGCGGGCTTCGTGCAGACGGCCATCACCCTGGTGATCGTGCTGTGGTTCGCGGTCTCCGGTCGCGATCCCTACAGCGGGCTCTACGGCCTTGCCGCGCTGCTGGGCACATCCGCCATTCTCATCGTGCAGGCGATGGCGGCGTTCTCGGTGGTCTCGTACTTCCATGTGCGCAAGCAACATCCGGAGACCACGCACTGGTTCCGCACCTTGGTCGCCCCCGGGCTCGGCGGCATCGGCATGCTGTACGTCATCTACCTGCTGATCAAGAACGCCTCGTTCGCGGCGGGTACGGCCAAGGACGACATCGTCTTCGATTCGATTCCCTGGGTCGTCGGTGGCACCGCGATCGCCGGAATCGTTGTCGCCCTGGTACTTCGGGCCCGGTCCCCGCAGCGCTACGACCGATTGGGGCGCGTCGTGCTCGACGAAGAACGTTGACGCCGTAGGCGTCATCCAGCATCCGCCGTCACCTCGTCACACCGCGCCGATCGCTTTCTACCGCAAGGACAACGAACATGGCTTTCTCCACAATCATGGACTCCAACAGCTACACCGGAGGGGAAGATCTCGACCCCACCACCGATGCCATGGTCGAGAAGCGGCGATCGACGCTGGGTCCGTCCTATCGGCTCTTCTACAACCGGCCCGTCCACCTGGTCAAAGGCTCGGGCGCCCATCTCTATGACGCCGACGGCAACAAGTACCTCGACGCCTACAACAACGTGGCCAGCGTCGGGCACTGCAACCCGCGGGTCATCGAGGCCGTCACCCGGCAGATGTCGGAGCTCAACACCCACACCCGGTACCTGCACGGCGGCATCCTCGACTACTCCGAGAAGCTGCTGGCCACGTTCCCGGCGGAGATCTCGTCGATCATGTACACCTGCACGGGATCCGAGGCCAACGACCTGGCCGTCCGGGTCGCCGAACAGTACAGCGGCGGCACCGGGGTCATCGTCACCGAGGAGGCGTACCACGGCAACAGTGCGCTGATCTCGGCGATGTCGCCGTCGCTGGGCGTCGGTGTGCCACTGGGCGCCAACGTGCGCACGGTGCCGGCGCCGGACTCGTACCGCATCGACCCGGCGGTGCTGGGCCAGTGGTTCGCCGACCAGGTCAGCGCCGCGATCGCCGATCTGGAGCGGCACGGCCACAAGTTCAGCGCGCTGCTGCTGGATTCGATCTTCTCCTCCGACGGCATCTACGTCGATCCATCGGTGCTGGCGCCCGCTGTCGAGGTCGTCCACCGCGCCGGCGGCGTGTTCATCGCCGACGAGGTGCAGCCGGGCTTCTCGCGGACCGGCGAGGCGATGTGGGGTTTCCAGCGGCACGGCGTGGTGCCCGACCTGGTGACGATGGGCAAGCCCATGGGCAACGGCATTCCTGTCGCGGCGATGGCCGCCCGCCCGGAGATTCTCGACGCCTTCGCACAGGAGACGCCCTACTTCAACACCTTTGGCGGCAACCCCGTCTCGATGGCCGCGGCGCAGGCCGTCCTCGACGTCATCCAGGGCGACGGGCTGGCCGCGCACGCCGTCGAGGTCGGTGACCAACTGCGCGCCGAACTGCGCGCGCTGGCGAAGGACTACCCGTTCGTCGGCGACGTCCGCGGCGCGGGCCTGTACACCGGCGTCGAGATCGTCGCCGACCCCGACACCAAGGAACACGACAGGGGCACAGCGCAGCGCATCGTCGACATGATGCGCGATAACCGCGTTCTGATCTCTGTGTGCGGCGGACATGGCAACATCCTCAAAGTGCGACCCCCTCTGGTGTTCTCGATGTCGGACCTCGACTGGTTCATGACGGTGTTCTCTGCCGTCGTCAAGGAGCTCGCGTGAGTGCTTATCGTGAGGCGTTCGAGGCTGCCGCCGAGCGGCCCGACGACTTCTGGCTGACGGCCGCGCAGGCCATCGACTGGACCGTCGCGCCGACCCGCGCGCTCGACGACTCGGCGGCGCCGCACTACCGCTGGTTCCCCGACGGGCAGCTCAACACCTGCTACAACGCCCTCGACCGGCACGTCGAGGCCGGCAACGGCGACCGCACCGCGCTGATCTACGACTCGGCGATGGTCGGCGTGCAGCAGTCCTTCACGTATGCCGACCTGCTCGACCGCGTGGCGCGCTTCGCCGGAGTGCTTGCCGCACAAGGCGTCACCAAGGGCGACCGCGTCGTGATCTACATGCCGATGATCCCCGAAGCCGTCGTCGCGATGCTCGCGTGCGCCCGCATCGGCGCCGTGCATTCGGTGGTCTTCGGCGGGTTCGCCGCCAACGAACTCGCCGCGCGCATCGACGATGCGCAGCCGGTGGCCCTGCTCACGGCCTCCGGTGGTCTGGAACCGGGACGCACCGTCGAATACCTGCCCGTCGTCGCCAAGGCGCTGACACTGACCGACGCCGCGCCGGCCACGGTGATCGTCAAGAACCGCGGGGAGATCGCGGGCGAGGCCACCGACTACCCGGGCTACCTCGACTGGGACGAGCTGGTGGCCGGCGCCGAGCCAGTAGCTCCGGTGCCGGTGGCCGCCACCGACCCGCTCTACATCCTCTACACCTCCGGGACGACCGGCCGGCCCAAGGGCGTCGTGCGCGACAACGGTGGGCACGCCGTCGCGCTGGCCTGGTCGATGAAGAACGTCTACGACATCAGCGCGGGCCAGGTGATGTGGACCGCCTCGGACATCGGGTGGGTCGTCGGCAGCTCGTACATCGTGTACGGGCCGCTGATCGCCGGCGCCACCACGGTGCTCTACGAAGGCAAGCCCGTCGGCACCCCCGACGCCGGCGCGTTCTGGCGGGTCATCGAACAGCACGGGGTGGAGGCGCTGTTCACCGCGCCGACCGCGCTGCGCGCCATCCGCAAAGCCGATCCCGACGCGTCGATGCTTGCCGGACATGACATTTCGACGCTGCGCACACTGTTCGTCGCCGGGGAACGGCTGGACCCCGACACCTACGAATGGGCATCGGAGAAGTTGCACTGCCCCGTCGTCGACCACTGGTGGCAGACCGAAACCGGCTGGGCCATCTGCGCGAACCTGCGCGGCCTCGAACCCATGCCCATCAAAGCCGGCTCACCGACCGTCCCGGTACCGGGCTACCGCGTCAGCATCGTCGATGCGTCGGGTAATCCGGTCGCGCCCGGCGTCGAAGGCAACATCGTCATCAAACTGCCGTTGCCGCCGGGCACCCTCGCCGGGCTGTGGCAGAACGACAAGGGCTTCGTGCAGTCGTACCTGTCGGCGTTCCCGGGCTACTACTTGACGGGTGACTTCGGCTACGTCGACGACGACGGCTACCTGACCGTGCTGGGCCGCACCGACGACGTCATCAACGTTGCGGGCCACCGGCTTTCGACCGGAAGCATCGAAGCCGTCATCGCCGGCCACCGGGCTGTCGCGGAGTGCGCCGTCATCGGCATCCACGACGACCTCAAAGGGCAGCGGCCCAGCGGTTATGTCGTGCTGAAGGCCGGTGCGGACGTCGACGGCGCGGTGCTGCAACAGGAACTCGCGGCGATGGTGCGGGACCAGATCGGCGCTGTCGCCACTTTCCGCGACGTCACGGTCGTGGGCGCGCTGCCCAAGACCCGGTCGGGGAAGATTCTGCGAAAGACCATGCGGCAGATCGCCGAAGGCACCGACTACGTCGTGCCGTCGACCATCGAGGACAGCTCGGTGATCGATGCGCTGATACCGGTGCTGCGGCCCAGCTAGCTTCGCGCCGCGACCGGTAAGTTGGCGGCAATGTGGGGTTCTGTGGCGGTGCTGGCGCTGCCGATCGCGTTCGATCCGGTACGTCTCGGGGTCAACCTGCTGCTGATCTCCCGGCCACGGCCGGCGCAGAACCTGCTGGTGTACTGGGTCGGATGTGTGACCGCGAGCGTCATGCTGCTGTTGCTCCCGCTGCTGGCGCTGCATTTCACCGATCTGGCGTGGGTGCACGATCTGGCCAATCCCCGCACCACCGCGAGCGCGACCATGCGGCATGTCCAGGTGTTCGTCGGCGTGCTGCTGCTGGTCATCGCGGCGGTGACGGCCATGCGGATGGTGACGCGCCGGCGCGCGCCGGACACGGACGCCTCACCCATCTCGAAACTGTTGCAGCGCGACCCCGACGCGCCGCCACGGGGCGGATTGCTGGGACGGGCGCAACGGGCCTGGGAGAGCGGGGCGCTGTGGGTCGCCGCGGTGATCGGCTTCTGGGCCGGCCCCAACCCGTCGCTGGTGCTGTTCGCCCTGACGACGATCCTGGCATCCGGCGCCGCCATCGGCACGCAGATCGGCGTCGCACTGGTTTTCATCGTGGTGAGCCTCGCCGTCGTGGAAGTGGTGCTGCTCTGCAACGTCGTCTCCCCGGTGAAAACCCAAGCGGCACTGCGGAAAGTGCACGACAGGGTCGGCGGCTACCGGCAGCAGATCGTGGTGGCGATCGTGACGCTCGTCGGACTGGCGTTCGTCGCCCAGGGCTCGGGCTTACTCGGGTAGCTATCGCCGAAACGCCATTCCAGCAGGCCGCTACCCGCACTTTCTCTGCGCAACGGCGGGTTCGGCAGTCGTTCCATCCCCGCCTCGCGCGTAGCGGTGTCCGGCAGCCGCCGGCGAGCCCGAGGGCAGAGGGACGACGATCTCCTGAACGGGTCCGGTGCTTACGCGCTGCGTGGCCCGTTCGATGGGATTGCGCAGGCAACCCGCAAAGCGATCAGTGGGTGCCCCGAGATTGATGCTCTGGTGGCATGTCAAACTTTGCACATAGCGTCGAGAACACATCTCCGTCGGTAGGTGGTCCTACACTCCCACCGATGCCAAAAATGACGGGTAATGATGAGTGAGGAACAGGTGAACGACGGCCACGACGACGTGCTAGTTCCGTTTGGATGCTCGGGACCGAAGAAGGTTTGATTGTGGCGGTCCCGACGGCTGACGAGCTGACACCTGCGCGTCTCACTGAGACGCGTTCTGCACTGGCGGCGTTCGCGGACTCCCGGGTAGCTACGGTTGAGGCTCATCCGCTGTCGGTCAATGTCGATCGGTCGAGGGGAATCTCGCTCGGTGCGATCAGCCCGCTGGCGCAGCAGATCGGAACTCTGGTGCTCCCGGCATCGGTCGCGTGAGGTCCTGAGGCATGGAAGCGCATCCCCGTAGCCCCCGAGTGCTGTTCGAGGGCAAAGAACATTACGAGATCCCCGCCTTTCAGCGGCCGTATGTCTGGAATGAAGAAGATCAGTGGGCACCGCTGTGGGACGACGTGCTCCGGGTCGCAGAAAGCTATATTGCAGCAAAGGAATCTGGCACAGAACCCGCAATCCGACAGCACTTTCTCGGCGCGGTGGTTTACGAGACAAGGCCGCCGGTCACCGGCGACGTGACCCGTCATGAGGTCATCGACGGTCAACAACGCATGACTACCCTGCAATTGCTGCTTGACGCAGTCCAGCAGGTGATCGACGAGCGTGGTCACGAAGATCTTGCAGAGGCGCTGGAAGGCCTCATCCTCAACAAGCAAAAGGCGTTCATAGACCAGCGCGAACGGTTCAAGCTCTGGCCGTCGCAAGCCGATCGCCTGGCCTTTGCCGCAGCCATGGACCCGGCGGCGCCCAGTGATGGCGAGCACCGAATCCTGGATGCTCACAAATTCTTTCGACGAGAAGCTACTCGTTGGCTGAGCGGCGAACCGGATGACGACGGGGATGTTCCGCCGAGCACCGAGGGATTGCGCGTCGAAGCGCTGACCTCCACATTGCAGGACCGACTGATACTCGTCGCGATCGACCTCACTGGTCACGATGACGCACAGCTGATCTTCGAGACCCTGAACGATCGTGGAACTCCTCTGTTGAAGGCCGATTTGATCAAGAACTGGGTCTTCCGAACGGGTGAAGCCATTGGGGCGACTGTCGAGAAGTGGTCGGTTACCCATTGGGCCGAGTTTGACGATGCGTGGTGGCGGGAGGAAATAGCGCAAGGCCGGCATGTGAGGTCTCGCATCGACATCTTCCTCCAATACTGGCTGACCATGCGGACCCAGGACGAGGTCAAGGCAGAGGACATTTTCCGAATCTTCGTTTCCTACGCCGGACCTCACTTCACGTCAGCAGGTTGCGCCGACGCCCTCCTGGCTGAGCTTCGGCAGGATGCCGATTCCTATCGAACCTTCGCGCAACTCGCTCCGACGACGCCCGAAGGTCGTTTTTATTCCCGAGTCATCGAGACGATGGAGCTCGCCGCCATCACGCCGGTGTTTCTGTGGCTGTTGTCGCCGAACCACCACGTTCCAGCTCGTCAGCTGCGGATCGGCTTCGAATCACTGGAGAGCTGGGTCATTCGTAGGACATTGCTACGCATGACGACCAAGGACGTCAACAAGTTTGTCGTCGCGATCCTTAAGTCGCTCAACGACATTAGTGCAGCCGAGGTAGGTGAGAAGCTGCGTGAGTATCTCGCCTCACAGACCGCCGAGACCCGCCTCTGGCCCACCGATCTCGATCTACGGACGCAGCTTCCGGAAGTTAAGCTCTACGGCGTAATTCGCCAGGGCCGACTGCGCGTGGTGCTCGGAGCCATTGAGCACCACTTGCGCGCACAAAGTGCAATGTATGAAGACATCTCGTTGCCGGCTGGTTTGGAGATCGAACATGTTATGCCCCGTGGCTGGCGCACTCACTGGGACACGGTGCCTCCGATGTCGCCCGAAGACGCGGCGAAGCGCGACAAATACATCAATACGATTGGAAATCTGACGCTGGTGACCAAATCGCTCAACGCGTCGCTGTCGAACAGGCCTTGGACTGACGTGCAGGCAACGGGGCTGATGGAAGGTGGTCAGCCTGGCATGGGTAAGCGCAGCCTGATTGATTCCTTCAGCCTGCTCGTCCTGAATAAATCAATCCTGAAGGACCATGTCGAATCCTGGACCGACGACGATATTGCGGAACGCTCACGGAGAATGGCCGCGGCGGTCTGCGCTGTCTGGCCTGGGCCGACGGGAAACGGATGACGATTCGTTGCTCGGGTGTGCGTACAGGAGGAACACGAGGTTGACCGCAACTTTTACCGCCGCCCCAGGTTCCACTGTTGTTGTCCGCGACGAGGATTGGCTCGTCACCAAGATCGACCCAGCGACCGACGGCTTCTTTGTCCACGTAGTCGGCCTGTCTGAGTTGGTCCGCGACACTGAGGCGACGTTCTCGACCGCACTGGACGAGATCATCGAATCCGACCCGGCAGGGGTGCAGGTCAAGGGTGACGACTCTCATGGCTTCCGCAAGACGAAACTCTGGCTGGAAGCGATGCTGCGCAAGACGCCCGTGCCGATCGCCGACCCCGAACTGACGGTCGCCAATCGAGGTCTCGCCGACACGCTCAAGTACCAGCTCAAGGCCGTGCGGCAAGCCCTCGACCCCGACAATCTGCGGCCGCGCATCCTGCTCGCCGATGCTGTCGGCCTCGGCAAGACCCTCGAAATCGGCATGATCCTCGCGGAGCTGGTCCGCCGCGGCCGCGGTGAACGCATCCTGGTAGTCACCCCAAAACACGTGCTCGAGCAGTTCCAGATGGAGATGTGGACCCGCTTCGCCCTGCCGTTCGTCCGGCTGGACTCGGCAGGTATTCAGCGCATTCGCCGCGAGCTACCGGCCAATCGCAACCCGTTCACGTACTACAAGCGGATCATCATCTCGATCGATACGCTCAAGAGCGACAAGTACATTGCGCATCTGCGCAAGCAGCGCTGGGACGCGGTGGTCATCGACGAGTCGCACAACGTCACCAACGCGATGTCGCAGAACAACCGCTTGGCTCGTCTACTGGCCGCCCGGTCTGACGCGTTGATCCTCGCCTCGGCAACCCCGCACAACGGTAAGGCCGAGTCGTTCGCCGAGCTGATCCGCATGCTCGAACCCAGCGCGGTGAAGGCCGACGGCACCATCGACGAAGAGCAGGTCAGGCGCCTCATCATCCGCCGGCACCGTCATCACCCGGATGTGAAGGGCGAGGTCGGTTCGGACTGGGCCGAGCGTCTGGAGCCACGCAATCTGCTCGTCAAGGCTTCGCCGATCGAGAATCAGATCGCCCGTGAGCTCAATGATGTGTGGCTGCACCCACAGGGCAGCGCGCCGACCAGCGTCCCGCTGTTTCCGTGGACCCTCGCCAAGGCATTCCTATCGTCGCCCGCCGCGCTCGCCCAGTCCTGCAAGGAACGTCTCAAGCGGCAGGTGGAGCCGAAAGAGCAAGCCGCACTGAATAATCTGCTGACACTCGCTCAGCAGGCCGAGGCCGGAAAATCCGCGAAGTACGACGCTCTGGTCGAGTATCTCGCCAAAATCGGTGTCAGGAAAGGTAATGCGACCCGCGCGGTCGTGTTCGCCGAACGGGTGGCCACCCTAGGTTGGCTGCAGAAGCGCCTAATGAAGGACTTCGGGATCACCAAGGATCAGGTAGCGATCCTGCACGGTGGTCTGTCGGATGTTGAGCAGCAGGACATTGTGGAGTCTTTCAAGCTGGAATCCTCGCCGATTCGCATCCTGGTCACCGGCGATGTCGCCTCCGAAGGCGTGAACTTGCACAGCCAGTGCCACCACCTGATCCACTTCGACATACCATGGTCGCTCATCAGGATCGAGCAGCGCAACGGGCGCATCGACCGTTACGGCCAGAAGCATCGCCCGGAGATCACCACGCTGCTGTTGGAGCCCGACACTGACGAATTTGCTGGGGACATCAGGGTTCTCACCCGCCTGATCGAGCGTGAACACGAAGCGCACAAGGCTCTCGGTGACTCGGCGTCGCTAATCGGAACCTACGAGGTCAAGGCCGAAGAGGACGCGATCCGAGATGTGCTGGCCCGCAAGAAAAATCTTGACGATGTCGTCAAGACGGTCGCCCAGGTGCAGGCGTCCGGCGGCATGGACGGACTGCTGGCTCGCCTGATGACGATGCCCACCCAGGCCGCGTCGGAACAGCCGACGACGGAGCACCGAGGCATCTATGCCACCGATATCGACTATCTGTCCGACGCCCTCGACGAGTTCCTTAAGACACCGGGTCTGGAGCCGCCGTTGGGAGTGGCGTGGCAGCGCAACGACCAGCACAAGTCCGCGGTGCTCAAACCGCCGAAGGACTTGAAACAGCGCCTGCAGGTGCTGCCGCAGTCCTACTTGTCGGCGCGCAAGGTAACTGAGCTGTTCCGGTTGGCGTTCACAGTGGCGCGCGGGCAGCAGGAGCTCACGGCGGCTCGGTCGGGACAGTCCACCTCGGCATGGCCGGAGGCGCATTACCTCGCGCCGCTGCACCCGATTATGGACTGGGCCAGCGACCGGGCACTGGCCGAGCTCGGCCGCAACGAGGTGTTCGTGGTGCGCGGCGACGTCAATGCTCCGACCGTCCTAGCGCAGGCTACCCTGACGAACACGCTCGGGCAGGTTGTCGCGTCGAGCTATATCAACGTCGAATTTCCCTACGCATTCAGCGGATTCGCCCGTCCCTATCCGTCCGCCGAGGAGGCTATCGGTCACCTCAAGCTGGCAAGCATCAACACCGGCGACATCGCGGACGCCGATCAGCTGCAGCCGTACGTGAAGCATGCGGTGGCCTCGGCGGAGGCGGTGGTCGAGGGCCAGATCGATGCCATCAAGGCCGAGACACGCGGCCGCATCGACCGCTGGGTGGAGCGCAGCAAGAAGTGGGACGACGAAGCCGACGCGCTCGTCCAGCGAAAAGAATTGAAGGACAGGCGGACCCGCGTGCGCGAAGAGGCTGTGCTGGCCGAGGAGATGAATCCGGACCGGACGTTGATCCGGCCTCTGCTCGTGGTCATCCCTGCTGGTACATCCGTGGCTGACCTGATCGGAGAGAGCCGATGAGTGACGCGATCATCCTCGGCGGCGAGTTCGTCAGCGAGCACTACTTCGGCACCGACGCGACCAAGCAGTCATTTCGCTCGCGGGTTCTGGCCTGCCGTAAGGTGTGGGACGAGGTGAAAGCCAGCGTCGAGCCGACGGTCCGATCGCGCTATATGGAGGCCCGCGACCAGCTGGGCAAGTCCTTCGCGGCGCTCGATGAAGGCACCGTCGACCTGCCCGGCCTCTATGGCCAACTGCGCACCGCTCTGGGATTCGAGGGACTCGGATTCGACATCGAGCCAAGGGATTCCATCCTGACCATCCGTGCCAGCGGCCTGTCCGGTGCCGCGCCGTTGGCGCTGATCGACGCGCAGGCGAACCAAGAGTTGGAGGCGTTGCTCGACAAGGACAACGACAATCTGCTGCAGCCGTTCTCGGTGGATGAGAAGACCGAGCTGACTTCGGTGGCCCGACTGCTGTCGCACCTGTTTGTCGCCGAGGATGGACCTCAGTTCGCACTGGTTTTCGCCGGGTCGATTGTGCTGCTGGCCGAGCGCGAACGCTGGCCCGAAGGCCGTTACCTCGCTGTTGATTTGCAGCTGGTGGGGGAGCGCGCGGACGCCACCAAGGCCGGTGAAATCGACACCGCCTTGGCCTGCATATGTGCTGAGTCGGTGGCTCCGGACGCCGAGGGAAACATCTGGTGGACAGACGTTTTCGACGAATCGGTCAAGCACACCGTCGGTGTCTCGCAGGACCTGCGTGAAGGTGTGCGGTTGTCGATCGAGATCATCGCCAACGAGGTGGTGAGCCGCCGCCGGGCACAGGGTCTGGAACCGCTGCCGCAGGATCAGGCCCAGGTGCTGGCGCGGCAGTCGCTGCGCTTCCTGTACCGAATCCTGTTTCTGCTCTATGCCGAAGCGTCGCCCGAGATGGGTGTGCTGCCGGTCGGTGAACATGCCTACGAGCGTGGCTACAGCCTGGACCGGCTGCGTGATCTGACTCTCGTTGAGTTGGCAAGCCCACGGTCACTGAATGGGACCCATCTGTTCGATTCGCTGGGTGTGCTGTTCACGCGTATCGACAAGGGACATGACGGCGGCGTCGAGAACGACGAAGAAGGTTCGCGTGCACAAGGGTTGACGTTCAACGCGCTGAAAGCCGACCTGTTCCTCGGTCGCGCCACCGCGTTGATCGACGAGGTGAAGCTCGGCAACGGTGAGCTGCAGCGGGTGCTGCGACATCTGCTGCTCAGCAAGAAGCAGGCCGGCCGCGACCGTGGCTTCATCTCGTACGCGGAGCTGGGCATCAACCAACTCGGCGCCGTATACGAGGGCCTGATGAGTTACACCGGCTTTTTTGCCGGGACTGACTTGTATGAGGTTGCGAAGAACGGGGATTCGTCGAAAGGCTCCTGGGTCGTTCCGCATGATCGGATCGACGGCATCAGCGAGGCCGACTTCGTCCGTGCCGTCGACGAGAACACTGGCGAGAGCAAGCCAGTTTTGCACCAGCGCGGAACCTTCGTGTTCCGGCTGGCCGGCCGTGAACGCCAGCAATCGGCCTCCTACTACACCCCTGAGGTGTTGACCCGCTTCACGGTGAGTCAAGCCCTCGCGGAGCTGCTCGACCAGGACGGCAGAACGACGACTGCCCGCGAGATTCTCGACCTCACTGTGTGCGAGCCCGCACTCGGGTCCGGGGCGTTCGCGATCGAGGCCGTGACGCAGCTCGCCGAGCAATACCTCACCCGCCGCCAGCACGAACTGGGCGAGCGCATCGACCCGGACCAGTACGCGGCAGAACTGCAAAAGGTCAAGGCGTACTTGGCATTACATCAGGTCTACGGGGTAGACCTGAATGCGACGGCGGTCGAATTCGCGGAAATCTCCCTGTGGCTGGCGACCATGGGCAAGGGTCTGGCGGCGCCGTGGTTCGGTCTGCATCTGCGGCGCGGAAACTCCCTTATCGGCGCCCGAAAGGTACTGGACGGTGGCGTATTTGAGTTTCTGAAGCCGAGCGCCGGCTGGGGGAGCACGGTCGA
The DNA here is from genome assembly GCF_055384815.1 of Mycobacterium toneyamaense. Lineage (NCBI taxonomy): Bacteria > Bacillati > Actinomycetota > Actinomycetes > Mycobacteriales > Mycobacteriaceae > Mycobacterium > Mycobacterium toneyamaense. Next base: position 5,539,938 of record NZ_AP040333.1, on the reverse strand, counting down.
GGCGAAGGAGGCAAAGACTCTTGCGCCCGTTGAACTGAAGCGCTTGCAGGAGTGGCGCAAGGTGCTCAAGCCAAAGCTGACTGCGGCGCAGGTCAAGGAATTGAAGGCGCTGACGAGTCGTGCCGAACGACTCTGGGATTTCGCGGCCCGCCGTCTACAGATCGCCGAGGCGGAAATCCGGCGCAACATCGAGGTATGGGGTGCCACAGACCTCCCCGTCGGTGGCGCTGTTACCCGCGAGCAGGTCGAGGCTTCGCTTGCGGATTCGAGCGGTGCCTACCGGCGTCTTCGCCGTGCCATGGACGCGTGGTGCGCGCTGTGGTTCTGGCCGCTGACCACCGATGTTGCCCCGCCGACGGTTGGCCAGTGGATCGAGGTGATGAAGGCCCTGCTCGGAGTTGAGGGCAAGGTGAAGCGTGGGCACGAAGAGCAGCTGACTTTCGGCGACGCCGTTACTTGGGACGAATTGGAAGAGGCCGAGGCAACCGATCTGGCCTTTGCTTTTGTTGCGGACGTTCCACGGCTTGTGGCCGACAATCCGTGGTTGGGCGAATGCGAACGCATCGCGAATCGGTACGGGTTCTTCCACTGGGAGCTCGAATTCGCGCCGGTCTTCGAGAACGGCGGATTCGATCTACAGGTCGGAAACCCGCCCTGGGTGCGGCCCCGCTCGGATGTCGAGGCGCTGCTCGCCGAGGGCGACCCGTGGTTCTCATTGAAGGCGAAGGCGACGCAAGCCGAAGTTGCCCAGCACCGGGAGGCAGCTTTGGACCGGCCGGGGATTCGTGATCTGGTTATCGGCGGGACAGCCGAAGTTGCCTGCACCGCGGCATTTGTCGGCGACGAGCGGATGTACCCGCATCTGAAAGGCCTCCAGCCGGACCTCTACCGGTGTTTCATGGAACGGACCTGGCGAAACGCCAAATCAACAGGTTCGGTCGGCCTCATTCATCCCGAGACGCATTTCACAGACGAGAAGGCGGGGTTGTTGCGGTCTGCGACGTATCGGAGGTTGCGGCGGCACTGGCAGTTCTTGAACGAGCTTCAGCTGTTCGACGAAGTGCACCATCTCGTTTCGTACGGAATCCACGTGTACGCCGGGGAGCGTGCGCCGACCTTCAGCCACGCTACGTCGCTCTATCACCCCGATACGGTTCTTCGGTCGCTCGAACATGATGGTTCAGGAACCGAACCCGGCTTGAAGGACGCCGACGGCAAATGGGACTTACGTGCCCACGCCGGACGCATCATCACCGTCGACAACCACGTGCTCCGGTCCTGGAACGACATCCTCGAAGAAGGTCAGGTTCCGGTCGAGCAGTCACGGATGGTCTATACCGTCAACCGATCCGTCGCGAGCGTGCTCGAAAAGATCGCCGATGCACCACGCATTGGAGGGAAGCGCCTGCATTATTGGCGCGGAATGGACGAGTCAACTGACCGTGCTCAAGGTTATTTCGATTCGGTGTGGGGCGTCCCTTCATCATGGGACGACGTCATACTGCAAGGCCCACACATTCACGTCGCCACCCCGCTATATAAGTCACCCAACCCCACGATGCTGAACAACCAAGACTGGACAGCGACCGACTTTCAAACCCTCGCAGCAGGCGCGGTTCCGGCTACTTCATACCGCAGAGCTGTTTCGGCAGACCGGTTCGCCGCGGCCTGTATGAGCTGGAATGTCGACGGGCGGAATGTGACCGCGCGGAGTCGTTTTCGAATCGTCTGGCGCAGCATGGCAGCAAATACTGGCGAGCGGACGTTGATTCCGGCGATCATTCCACCTGGGGCAATTCACCTCCGCCAGTCGGTCCTGTCAGTTGCGATGGACGATGATACGGACCTGTCCTTGACCGCAGCCTGTCTATCGTCTCTAGTTGCCGACTTCGCTGTTCGTGCGGCCCCAAAGTCGAGCATTCGGTTGTCAACGATCGCACGGTTGCCGGTCACATCATCAGATACAATTCGCCCCGATCTAGTCGAGCGTGTCCTTCGCCTCAACTGCGTCACCAATGCCTACGCCGACCTCTGGTACGACGTCGTGGGAACCACGTGGACCTGGGACACCCCACACCGTAAACCCGAGGACCGCCGCCAAGCCCTCGTCGAAATCGACGCGCTCGTAGCACTCGGCCTGAACCTCACCGCCGACGAGCTGTGCACGATCTACCGCACCCAATTCCCCGTCCTGTACGGCTACGACCGCAAAGCCGGCTTCGACCGCGAAGCGGCCATGCAGACGGCTTTCCTGCAGTTCGCGGCTCTCAGGTCTTCATGAGGCGTGACTACGCCTGCCCAATGAATGACTGCAGCAATGCCCTGGTCCGGGCAGGGAGTTTTCGGGGGAGCCGTAGCAAACGTTGCGCCGCACGTGCGCAGTCCAGGCGTTCGCCGCGCAGCGGGATTTGGTCGAGCTGCCAATCGATTTCGGCCCTGAACGCTGCGGCAATTTCGAGCAAGGCGGCAAGGTCGGCCAGGTCCTTGTCCGCCATTCGTTTGTCCCAGGCAAGGACTTTCAGAACCACCGCGCTTTCGACCGAGGGTACGGGGACCACGAATTCCCGGACGGCTCCATCCCGCAGTGTTACGCGGGTTTCGATCTGAATCGGGTCGATCGCCAATGCCAGCGACAGGCCCGGTATCGGATCGAACCCGCGACCGCCAAGAATGGCCGTTCCATCCGATGTGGTGCGGGGCACCAGCACATCGATGGACAATTCGCCTTCGCCAACTGACTTGACGTACTGGTTTCCCAAGACCGGCTGGTATCCGTGCAATTGGAGCGCCGTGTGAAGCTCACCGCCTGCTGCTGCGAGGCGCGCGATGCCTACATCGGCGTCGGTGGTCGCGCGGATCGTGGCGCCAGGAGTTGGAAAGCTGTAGCCCAGGAGGGCAACCATGTGGCCGCCCACCACGCGGTAATCGGTCCGCTCCGCTGCGGACGCAAGATCGGATAACGCCAGGAACCCGAGGTCACTCGCGTTCGACGTCGACACGATATCTAACCGCCTACGCACCGTCGGTGTGCCTCATGATGGCCTCTGCCAACTTCTCGGCGGCATCAAGTGCATCGCTGCCGGGCGCATGCGCGACATCCCATAGCGCGATGAGCGGATCGACAAGGTCCCCCTGGGGTTGGTACCAGGCGGCGGTAGCCCACAGTGTCCTGTCCTCAGGGACCTGCATGACCAGAGTGGCCTCGGCTTGACTGGCGCTGACGAATCCCCACGGTGTCAGGTCCACTAGTTCGGGTGTGTACACGTGGGCCTGGACGGGGAGCCTCCACGGTGCGTAGCGGTCGGCAGCCAGGTCTCCTGATATACACCCGGAAAGGCCGAGCTCGGCAAGCGCACGTGCGGCTATATCACCTTGCGGCGCAACACCTTCCAGGTGGTACCACCATTGCTTGAGCCCTCCTGCGCCGGGATAGGTGCCCAGCCATTCACGCACCGTCGCCGGTTTGGAAGGCATCGCCTTGAGGCTCTTGGCGACCGCCTGTTGGGAGGCGCCGACAGCGGCGGCAATGTCTGCCTGCCGAACGGTTTTCGGGTCGAGCAGGCGGACTCGCTCAATCGCCCATCGACCCCATGGCCGCCGTCGGGGTTCGGCTCTAAACGTCGATGGTGGGTCGAGAAAGTCTTTGGCGCCGATGACCACCCGACGCTCATCAAACGTAACCAGGTCGACCTCTCCGCGCTGGGCCGCGCCGACGACAGCGGCACCGGCGCTATGCAGGCAATAGAGAACGCGCCGGCCACCCGCAGTGCGACGGTCTGCCGCAATCTGGGCCGGATTGGGACTGCTACCCAGCCGCGCCGTTGCCGCGACACGCGAACCGTCAGGCAACGCCAGGTCCAGCTCATGCATGCCGCCCGAGACTTGAATACCAGCCTCGCCGAGAAGTCCGAACGCGGCAGATCCGCTCATTGGCCAGCCCCTAGACTGCAGATACAACCGAAATGCTGAATCATCATGTTCGGTTGTTGGACTTATTCTCTAACAACGTGTATACACGCTTTTGTTCGCACAAACCAGGGGGTTCAGCTGCCTCCTCGCCGAGCTTCCTTCTCCGGAGCTTCCCCGTCGAATATCGACCTGGCACTCGCGGTGGCGCTGTTGGCGTTTCTTTACACGGCTTGGAACCGATGAAATGCCTCGCGCATGGCCGCTTCGCGGCCGAAGCCGGCTTTGCGGTCGTAGCCGTACAGGACGGGGAATTGGGTGCGGTAGATCGTGCACAGCTCGTCGGCGGTGAGGTTCAGGCCGAGTGCTACGAGCGCGTCGATTTCGACGAGGGCTTGGCGGCGGTCCTCGGGTTTACGGTGTGGGGTGTCCCAGGTCCACGTGGTTCCCACGACGTCGTACCAGAGGTCGGCGTAGGCATTGGTGACGCAGTTGAGGCGAAGGGCGCGCTCGATCAAGATTGGCTGCAGCTTCGGTGCTGTGACCAGTGGCAGACGATTCAGCGTGCTGAGCAAGATCTCCGACTTTGGGGCCGACCGAACCGCGAAGTCTGTCAGCAACGACGACACGACGCCTGCGACGAGTGCGAGTTCGCTTCCGCTGCTGGTGGCAACTGTGTGTACCGCGTTGACGTGCGCCGCCCCCGGCGGAACGACCGCCGGGATCAACGTTCGTTCGCCCGTGTTGGCAGCCATTCGCCGCCATGCCACGCGGTAGCTGTCCCGCGCTCGGACCTCTTCCCCGTCTATTCGCCAGCTCGTGTAGTCGGCGTCGTATTTTGCGCGGCTACCTGCCGGTTTGTAGGACGTGGCGGGTATCGCGTCTTCGGTCAATGTGGTGAAGTCGGTGGCGGTCCAGTCTTGGTTGTGCAGCATCGTGGGGTTCGGCGACTTGTACAACGGGGTGGCGACGTGCAGGTGCGGTCCTTGCAGGATGACCTGATCCCACGATTCAGGAACGCCCCAATCTGACTCGAAATATCCCTTGGTCCGGTCGTTCTTCTCGTGCCAGCCGGAACTGAACAGCAGGTTCAACGAACCGATCCTCGGTGCGTCCGCAAGCTTTTCGAGCACGCTCGCGACGGATTTGTTGACGGTATAGACCATCCGTGACTGCTCGACCGGAACCTGACCTTCTTCGAGGATGTCGTTCCAGGACCGGAGCACGTGGTTGTCGACGGTGATGATGCGTCCGGCGTGGGCACGTAAGTGGCTCTTCATGATTGAGGGTGTAGAACGGTCAGCTGCTGTCGGCCTGTGATTGGGGTGTCTGGTTGGCTGGGTGTGTGCCGGAGGAGAAGCGGAAGAGTAAGAGGAAGAGCGCGGTGTCCGGGGGTGGTGTGGACCTGTCGATGCTGCAACAGCTGATGGCCGATGCTGGCCGGGATTTGTTCGCGGGAGTGTTCGATGAACCGACACCCGAGGTGGGAGCTGTGCCGGAGCGTGTGCGGGGTTTCCGGGTGCGGGTCGACCTGATGTACGCCAAGCCGCCGATCTGGCGTCGTCTGGTCCTGCCGGGTGACCTCGTGCTCGATGAGCTGCATGACGTGCTGCAGGTTGCGATGGGCTGGCAGGACGGCCATCTGCATAAGTTCGGTGTCGGGGCGGACCGGCGTACCCGTGCCTACTTCGTCACCAGATTTGATCTCAGCGAAGGCGACGACGGTCTCGTCGAGGACGGTGTGCGCCTGGATCAGGTGGTCTCCGGTAAGGGCGACCGGTTGTTCTATGACTACGACTTCGGCGACGGATGGGAGCACGTGCTGGTGGTCGAAGACGTTCTCGATGATCCACCTTCGGCTCCGGCGTGCCTGGCGGGCAAGATGGCCTGCCCGCCGGAGGATTGTGGTGGCTTGGGCGGCTATGAGGAATTGGCTGCGTGGGTTCGTGGCGGGTACGACCCGCGGGCAACACCGATGGGGCTGGGTGCGCAGGAGATGCGCGACTGGCTGCCCCGAGGCTGGCACCCCGATCGTTTCTCGGTGACCGAGACCAATGACGCTCTGGCCGCGTCGAATATGCGTTGAGGACTCTTCACTGCCGAGGTGCAAGGAGCTGAGTTCGGAAGCCTCCGGTCTCGAGCAGTGACCGGGCGATGTAGTTGGTGAGGTTGCGGAAGCCCAGCGCGGATCCGCGCAGGTGTTCGAGGCGGCCGTTGATCGCTTCGGTGGGCCCGTTGGAGGTGCCGGGGCGGTCGAAGTAGGCCAGCACGTCGGCGGCACGCTTCTTCAGGGTCCGTCCCAGGGTGATCAGTTCGGTCAGCGGCTTGGGAACGCCGGTGCTCAGCGTGGTGATCAGCGCCGCCATCATCGTGCGGCCTTTCGTGCGGTCGGGTTCACGATACGCGGCCACGGTGCGCTGATACATCTGCCAGGTGGCCTCGACTTCTGCGTGGGCGTCGGCGGCGAACAAGGCGGCCAGCCGGGTGCGCTGGCGGTCGGTGAGCAGATCGGCACCGGTGTGCAGGGTGCGTCGGCAGGTGTAGAGCGGGTCGGACTTGCGGCCGCGGTGCCCACATGTCGCCAGCTGCACCCGGCGGCGGCACTCATCGAGGGCGTTGCCAGCCAGGCGCACCACGTGGAAAGGGTCCATCACCGTCGCCGCCTCGGGCAGTTCCTCGGCGGTAGCGGTCTTGAACCCGGAGAAGCCATCCATAGCAACAACGTCCACGCCGTCACGCCAGTCCTGCGGCCGCTCGGCCAACCAGTCCTGAAACGCCTTTTTTGAGCGACCCTCGACCATGTCGAGCAGCCGAGCCGGACCGGTCCCGTCACGCACAGGGGTGAGATCGATGATGACGGTGACGTACCTGTCACCGCGACGGGTGTGCCGCCAGACGTGCTCATCGACGCCGATCACCGCCACGCCGTCGAAACGGGCCGGATCGGCGATCAGCACCCGTCGGCCTTCTGCCAGCACCGCGTTGTTGGCGGTGTTCCACGACACCGCGAGCGCTTCGGCGATGCGAGCCACGGATAGATGCTGGCAGACAATGGCTTCCAGCGCCCACCGCAGAGCACGCCGCGACAGCTTGGCACGTGGTTCGGCCATCCTGGTGGTGTCTTGTCGCCACACGTGGGCGCAGCCGGCGCACCGGTAGCGACGGATGGTCACCAGCAGTGTGGTGGGGCGCCACCCGAACGGCTCATGGGCCAGAGTACGGGTGAGGCTGTCGCGTGGGATGCCTTCTTCGCCGCAGCGACGACACCACCGGTCCTCGTCGGTCACCCGGCACGCCAGCACAGCACGGCCGGGCTCAAGGCGTTGTCCGGTCACCTGCAGCCCAAGTTCGTCGAGGCGGCAGAAAGTCGTCAGGTCAGCGCAGGCGAAGCCCGCCCGACCGGTAGCGTCAGGCACGTCGAGGTCTTTCGGATGAGGAGTGTAGGAACCTTCATCTTCGAGAGACCTCGACCCCTATCCCGGCAACGACGCGCCGATGACCTCTACACCCTCAACTGCGAAGAGCCACGTAAGTCCCATTTGCCGTCGGCGTCCTTCAAGCCGGGTTCGGTTCCTGAACCATCATGTTCGAGCGACCGAAGAACCGTATCGGGGTGATAGAGCGACGTAGCGTGGCTGAAGGTCGGCGCGCGCTCCCCGCTGTAAACGTGGATGCCGTACCCAACATGGTGGTCAATCTCCTCAAACAGCTGAAGCTCGTTCAAGAACTGCCAGTGCCGCCGCAACCTCCGATACGTCGCAGACCGCAACAACCCCGCCTTCTCGTCCGTGAAATGCGTCTCGGGATGAATGAGGCCGACCGAACCTGTTGTTCCGGCTGCGGTTCGGTGGCGCGTCCGTCGATCCCATCGCCCTGCCGCCTGTTGGGGCGTGCAATCGGTCATGACTACTACTCAACCTTCGATCGGTCCGTTGTGGACCTCCGAACTATCCGCCTGGCAGTTGGCACTCCAAGCGATGCGGCAATCGCCCCAGACCATCGAACTTCGGATGTATCATGTGCGGAGACTCGGCAGGGCAGGCCTGTCAGGGTCTCCCTGGACATTGGGCCCAAGTGATCTCCTGGAATGGGCTGGTGGCCATCAGTGGGCACGAGAGACTGCCCGTGCTGTCCGTTCGTCGTTTCGCAGATTTTGGGCTTGGGGGGTCGAGACCGGCCGGACTGACGTGAACCTGGCCGACGTGCTGCCACCGGTTCGTCCCGGCCAGCCGTTGCCACGTCCCGCAGCGCCCGCGGTTGTCGCCGGAGCGATCGGTTCTGCGGACGGCCGGGTGGGTCTGATGCTCCGACTCGCGAATGAATTAGGCATGCGCCGTGGGGAAGTCGCGCAGGTGCGCCCCGAGGACGACCTCGTCCACGACCTCGTTGGATGGTCGCTCGTCGTTCATGGGAAGGGCGCAAAGAACCGCGTGTTGCCGCTGCCGAACGAGTTGGCGGATGTGCTGCGCGCAGCCCCGCCCGGGTACCTCTTTCCGAACCAGACGGGTGGACATTTGTCGCCGCACTGGGTTGGGACCTTGGTCTCCCGGGCTCTCGTAGATGGCACGACGATGCACCAGCTTCGGCATCTGTGCGCAACCGAAATCCACGACGCGACTCATGACCTACGCCTCGTTCAGACGCTCCTCGGCCATGCGTCCGTGGCGACGACCCAGCGCTACATCGCCGTCGACGACTCCAAGGTGCGGGATGCGATTCTCGAGCGGTCTCGCAGATGGCATCCGTGAGGTAAGTCTGTCAATTGCCTGTCAGACGTCAGACGTAGAATCCGGCGATGCGACAGGCGCAATCTGGCACCTCCACCGGCACGGAGGCCTTTGAGCTGCTCCCGATCTCGCAGGCCGCGTCCATCCGGGACAGCTTGCTCGATTACTTGGGAACGACGTTCGCCCTTGCCGATCCAGATGCGCGCTATGCGCTGGACGAATTTCTGCAGCATCCGGAAACCGGGTTGTTCCGGGGGCCGTATGTGCGTCTCCGTCTGCCGTTCCGTCCCGCCGATCCCGGGTGGCGCGACAGTCTGGAGTGGTACGAGGGCTTCACACCCTACGGCCATCAGGCGGCGGCCTTTGAGCGGCTGAGCAGTTTCAACCTCACCGCCGACAAGCCCCGTCCTTTACCGACGTTGGTCACCACGGGTACCGGGTCGGGTAAGACCGAGTCGTTCCTGTATCCGATCCTCGATCACGTTCAGCGCGCCAAACGCCAGGGCATCACCGGGACGAAAGCGATCATCCTGTACCCGATGAACGCGCTGGCCAACGATCAGGCGAGCCGTCTGGCGTCGATTATCGTTTGCAACGAGCCGATCAGCGGCGTCACCGCCGCCCTCTACACCGGTCAGGAAGGTCCCGAACGCTCCAAAGTCAGCGCCGACGGACTGATTGCGAGCCGCGACATCATCCGCGACTGCGCGCCCGACATCCTGCTCACCAATTACAAGATGCTCGACCAGCTACTGCTTCGTCACGCTGACGCAGGCATCTGGCGGCAGAGCGCACACAGCCTGCAGTACCTGGTGCTCGACGAATTCCACACCTATGACGGCGCCCAAGGCACCGACGTGTCAATGCTGTTGCGCCGTCTCGGGTTAACGCTGAAAAGCTACTGGAACGCCGCCGACCAGAGCCTGACCGAGGAAGACTGGAGGCGGCCGCTGGGTCGCATCACACCGATCGCGACGTCGGCGACCTTGGGGGACAAGGGCGATCCACGCACCATGCTGGACTTCGCCGAAACCGTATTCGGCGAGCCGTTCGACCAATCGGCGGTCGTCACCGAGTCGCGGTTCGGCATCGACGAATGGGCGGCGGGTGCACCTCCACCGTGGCCTCCGAATGATGTTGACGCATCGGTGATTAGCGGGGTTGTTCACCGGGTTCGGGCACTTCAGAAGCCGACACCTCCCGCCGCCATTGCGGTTGAAGTCCTGGCAGCGCTGTATGATTCGGCGCCACGTGAGGCGATCGAGGATGCTGACGCTGAAGCGTTGCTCAACTTGGCCAAACAGCATCCGTTGGTCCAAGCGGTCGTTTCGGCGTCGGGCGACGCGATGTCGTTGGCTGACCTCGCGGCGGAGACCGTGAATCCTCGCGAGATCGCGGTGGCCAGGCCGGCCGATGTCGAGGCGTTCTTCGAAGCGGTGCTGGGGATGCTCAGCCACCTCCGTAAGGAGTGCGGCCGCGAAGCGGTTTCGCTAGAGGCACACTTGTGGATCCGTGAGCTGACCCGTGTCGGGCGTGAGGCGGCCGGTTCGCCTCGGCTGATCTGGGAGGACGACGGCATCGTCGCCGACGCCTCGGGCCACGCGCTGCCGACGTTCCCGGCGATCTACTGCCGGCACTGCCACCGCTCCGGCTGGGGCGTGATCCTGGCGCCCACCGGCTGGGAACTGGACTCCAGCGATGACGCGATCCGCACGAAGCACATGAAGGGCGATGAACGGTTCCGACCACTTATCTACGCTCCCGCTGACGGGGACCGCGAACCGGAGGCAGGCGAAGACTCCAACCTGATGTGGTTCGACGTCGACGCGCGGCAACTGGTGTCCGCGTGCGGCGGCGGCGAAGAGTCCGTCGTACTTCCGGTGCTGACCCACAAGGGCGACAACGCGGGAGACCTCTCGAAGAAGGACACCTGCCCGTCGTGTCTTCGTGCGGAGGGGATTCGGTTCCTGGGTTCGGCGATCGCGACCATGCTGTCGGTGTCGCTGTCAGGGCTGTTCGGCACACCAGGATTGGACCCGCGGGAGAAGAAAGCCCTGGTGTTCACCGACAGCGTGCAGGACGCGGCGCACCGGGCCGGATTCGTCCAGGCCCGCTCCCACGCGCTGACTCTGCGCTCGCTGGTGCGCCAGGCGATCGGCGACGACGACATCGACCTCGCGAAACTGGCCGCGCGCGTCGTGGATCTGGCCGGCGATGACCAGAGCAAGCGCTATCGCGTGCTGCCGCCCGAGCTCGCCGCGCGGGAGAAGTTCGAGAAGTTCTGGTCGACGCCGACTCTGCGGCAGGTTCCGCGGCAGGTGCGTGGCTGGGTGGAGAAACGGTTGCTGCTCGACATCGAGCTGGAATTCGGTTTGCGCTCGAATGTCGGTCGCACGCTTGAGCTTTCGGGCAGTGCCGTCGCTGAGCTCGACGCGAACCCCGGCCTGCTGACCCGCTGCGCCCGATCCGCGTGGGAGGCCGCCGCGGGAACGCAGTCGAGCATCATCAACACAACCGACGATCTGCTGCTGCGGTGGGTCGTCGGCGTCATCGAGCGGATGCGCACACGGGGCGCGATCGACCACGAATGGTTCGCCAAGTTCCGGCAGGAGGACGGGAACCGCTGGTGGATCACCGGTGGCCGCAAACGCCAAGAAGGCATGCCCGGCTTCGGCAAAGGAAGCTCCACGCCGGGATTCCCGGTAGCCGGCAAGCGCGGCAGTGGTGATACCGATCTGGAACCGGTGGCCTCCGTCCGAGGCTGGTATGCCGCATGGACCAAGAAGGTGCTCGGCCTGGATACCGCCAACGACGGCGCCACCCTCGCCCGGCTGCTGTTCGAGCAGCTGGCCGATCGCGGCGTCATCGGAACCGTCACCTCCAAGACAGGTGCCACCACCTATCACCTCGATCCGCGCGCGCTGATCGTGCGCGCTGTCGTGCCCGACGAGATGGCGGGCGGCGAAGTGGCGCTGCAGTGCGACGATTGCCACGCGGTCACCGTGGCCGCGCCGGATGCAGTGGCCCGACTGGTCGGCGGCCCTTGCTTTGTCCCGCGCTGCGCTGGTCTCCAGCGTGCCTTTCCGTTGCAGGACAACTTCTATCGCCAGATGTACGAATCGTCCGACATTCAGCGGGTGGTGGCACGCGAGCACACCAGCCTCTTGGAGGACAAGGTTCGGCTGGAGTACGAGAACCAGTTCAAGGCCCGCAATCCCGCGCCCAATGCGCCCAACGTCTTGGTTGCGACACCCACGCTGGAGATGGGTATCGACATCGGCGACCTGTCGGCCGTCATGTTGGCATCGGTGCCCAAGACCGTCGCCAATTACCTGCAGCGGGTGGGCCGCGCCGGCCGCATCACCGGCAATGCGTTCAACCTCGCGTTCGTCACCGCCCGAGGTGACCAGCTACCGAGGTTTTACCGGCCACTGGACATCATCAACGGTGCGGTGCGACCGCCCGCCACTTACCTTGACGCCGAAGAGATTCTGCGCCGCCAGTTCGTAGCGTCGGTCGCCGATCGCCTGGCCCGCGACAAGGACATGCCGCACCCACGCAACACCGTGGAGGCGTTGTCATCCACCGTCGCCGGAACCTACCTCGGGACGCTCATCCACGAGGCCGAGACCAACCCCGCACTCATCGATGCATTCGTCGGCGGGTTCAGCTCCCTTGATCGTGATGTGGTCAAGCGGCTGCGCGAGTGGGCCACGCCCGGTGGCGGCCTCGCGGACCGATGCCATCAAGCATCGTTGGCGTGGTCGAAACGCCTTGAAACACTGGGACATCGGCGCACACAGGTTCAGGGTGTGCTTCCCGCATTGCAAGAAAAGGCGAATTCTGCGGCCGCCACCGAAGACGACCGACGCGAATACCGCACCGCGCTCGCAGCATTGAACCTCACCAACCGTCAGATCAGCGATCTGCGCAGCGAATACTGGATCAGCACGCTGGAAACGTTCGGGTTGTTCCCGAACTACACACTGCTCGACGACTCCGTGACCCTCGCCGTGTCGGTGTCGTGGATGGACCCCGAAACCCAGTCCTACGACGACACCTCCTTCGAACTCTCCCGGGGATCGGCTGCGGCGCTACGCGATTTCGCACCCGGCTCAACGTTTTACGCCAACGGATTCGCGATCGCGATCGACGCCGTCGATCTGGGCGTCGAGGGTGAGGCGATGCGGGCGTGGGCGTGCTGCCCGGACTGCGGATTCATCGACGAGGAAGCCTCGCCCGCGAAGTGTCCACGCTGCGAGGCAACAGGTATCGCCGACGTCGGGCAACGCATCCCTGTGGTGGAGTTGACCGCGGTGTCTTCGGCGATCCGCCGCGAAGAAGCCACCATCGACGACGTGCGCGATGAACGGACCCGCGAGCGCTTCGACATCGTGTTCGCTGCCGACATCGACGGAGCCGGTACGTCCCGCACCTGGTACGCCAACGATGTCGGGTTGGGGGCCAAGCACATTCGTGGCCTGACTTTGCGGTGGCTCAACATCGGCAAGACCCACGCGCCGGGCACGTCGCGGTTCATCTCCGGGGACGAGTGGAACGCGGCCATGTTCCGGCTGTGCTCCGAGTGCGGCAAGCTCGACCTCGCCACCGGCTCGAACTCGCCCCGCGAGCACCGGCCGTGGTGCTCGTTGCGTACGGCTCAGAACGAGAAGACCGTCAGCATCGCGCTGGGCCGCAAGATGGTCACTGAGGGGCTCGTCATGCGACTGCCCATCGAATGGACCGTCGGCGCAGACCCTTTCGCGATCCCGTCCATGACCGCCGCGCTGCTGCTCGGGCTGCAACAACACATCGGCGGCGCGCCCGACCACCTGCAGGTCCAGCCGATCCGCGATCCCGACAGCGGAGCCCGTGCACTCCTGATCCACGACATCGTCCCGGGCGGGACCGGATATCTGGCCGAGCTCGCCAACCCGGAGATTGTGTGGACGATCCTGCGGTTGGCACTCGACGTTGTCGCGGCGTGCCCGTGCCAGGATGACGGCAAGCTGGCCTGCGACAAATGCCTGCTGCCGTTCGCGTCGCTGCATCAGGTGAAGTACACCGACCGTGCGTACGCGGAGAACCGGCTGCGCGAACTGCTCGGCGCCCCCACCACAATGACGTGGAACTTGAAGGAAGAGTGGCCGGACACGAAGTCCCACGAATCGACTCTCGAACTCGAATTCCGTCGGGTACTGGAAGAACGGCTCAAGACTCTCGGCGCCACCATCGAACCGTTCTGGACCGGCTCTGGCATCGCGTGGAATTTCTCGCTGGGAGCCGGACGAGAGTGGACACTTCAGCCGCAGCAGAACATTTCCGGGTGCAAGCCCGACTTCGTGCTTCGGTCCAAAAAGCCCGGCGTGCCGCCGGTCGCGATCTTCACCGACGGATTCGACTTCCACGCCAGCATCACCAATAACCGACTGTGGGACGACGCCGAGAAGCGGCAAAATCTGCGCGGCCAAGGATATTTCGTGATGGCTTTCACTTGGGATGACCTCAAAGAGGCGAAACCGCCGTCGTGGTACTCGGCGCAGACCGTGTCCCCGGTGTTGGCCGCAGCCGGCGACAAGCTGTCAGCGAAAGCGGTGGACCTCATTCCGCGCGGGCCGATGGAATCCCTGTTGGCCTGGATTCAGGCGCCCTCGGCAGACGAGCGTCGAGACCTGGCCCACTGGGTGCCGTTCTTCCTCGTCCCCGACGGTGTCACACAATTGCCAATGCGGTCGGATGCCCACCTGGCGCAGGTGGGTCTTGACGTCCTCGATGGGGGTGCGCCTGCGGCAGGCGATGCCGTCGCCACGGTATGGCGACGCGACCGACTGGCCGTCGTCCTTCGTCACGTCGACCAGGCAACGTTCACATTCGCCACCGCCGTCGTGCTCGACGACGCGGAAGCCGGACCCGACGGCAAGGCCTCCTGGCAGGAATGGCTCTGGCTGTCCAATCTGCTCAGCCTGCGGCAAGCCGAAACCGTCATCACCACGCGTAACCACATGAAGCTCGGGTCGGTTGTGGTGCCAGAGGCGGAAAATGCAGACGGTGCAACAGAAGTCGAGGCCAGGCTGCTGGCGCGGATCGACGAGTTGAAGCTGCCGAAGCCGACCGTCGGCGCCGAGGTGGAAGGAATAATGACCAGCATTGCGTGGCCCGAGTACAAGATCGCTGTGGACTTGGAGCTGTACGACGAGGACCGCACAGATTTGGTCGATCTCGGTTGGCGGCTGGTTGCAGCCGAGGCGTCAGAGATTTCAGCGGTGATCGGAAAGGTGTCCTCGTAATGCCGCAGATCGTTTTCGGTCCCCAACTCGGTGATGTCGACGGCAGTACCCAGAAGGCGGTGTATGCGTTTCTGGCCAAACTCCAAAAGGACGACACCGCACCGGGACTGCACATCGAGCCGATCAACAATTGCATCGACCCGAGAGTACGAACGGGCCGAGTCAACGACTTCTACCGCGCAGTTATGGTCAAGGTCCAGGGCTCTGGCGCCGAGGCACACTACGTCTACCTCGGCACCCTTCCGCACGACGACGCGATCGAGCAGGCGCGCAAGGTCAAGGTGTCGATCAACCCGCGCAATGGAATTGCCGAGCTGATCAAAGCCGACCAGGACGCCGAGGCGGCGGCACCAAAGCCGCCGACGCCCCAGCCGGCGACGACCGAAGTTGTATCCACGGTCGAAAAGTCGTTGCGTGAACGGGAATTCACCGTCGATATGTTCACCGATCTCGGCATCGACGCCGACTTCGCCGAAGGCGTGCTCGACATCACCGACTCTTCAGAACTTCTCGACTATGCAGCCACAGCGTCTGCCAAGTGGCAGGGCGAAGCGCTGCTCGACATCTACACCGGCAAGCCACTGTCGGACGTCCGCGACGCCTACTCGATTCGTGACACGAAGACCGATGACGAATCAGACGACGACCTGCTCGAGGCGTTGAAGCATCCCGCGGCCCAGATGGAGTTCGCGTTCATCAACGGTGACGACGACTCGCTGCGGGACATCCTGGAGAAGAACGACTTTCATGCATGGCGGGTTTACCTGCATCCCGAACAACGGATGTTCGTCGACAAGCGCTACAACAGCTCCGCTCGATTATCCGGTGGCGCCGGAACCGGCAAGACCGTCGTTCTGTTGCATCGAGCCCGTGCGCTGGCCAAGGCGAATCCGTCTGCACGAATCGTGCTGACAACGTTCAACAGAACACTCGCCGATGGATTGCGCGACCAGTTGAAAGTGCTCGACCGTGACCTGCCAATCGCCAATGCGCTGGGGGAGCCCGGTATCTATGTTGGCGGCGTCGATGCGATCGCGCATCGTGTGCTGACGATGGCCGACAGCGCTGCCGTCACATCGGTGCTCGGCCCACGGGGCGCGGATGTTCTGGGTGTCGTCGGTGACGGGGAGTGGGCCAATGCGGCGGCGGGGTCGGACCTGTCGGCAGAGCTTCGTTCGCCGGGTTTCTTGGCGGCCGAGTACGGAATGATCGTGCTGCCCAACCGAATCACCTCGCGTGAGCAGTACTTGAAAGTCCGCCGACCCGGGCGCGGCGTTGCGCTCGACCGCGGCAAACGTGGGCAGGTCTGGGACATCATCGAGGCGTACCGTTCCACCGCAGCCGCCAACGGCGCGACCGACTGGGACGAGCGGGCCGCCATCGCCGCGACCTACCTGGACACGACGGGCCTGCGGTTCGCTGACCACATCCTGGTCGACGAGGCGCAGGACCTCAGCCCGACCCGGCTGATGCTCTTGCGGGCTCTGGTGGCCCCCGGGCCGAATGATCTTTTCCTGGCAGAAGATTCGCATCAACGGATCTACGGGAACCAAGTGGCACTCAAGCGGTTCGGCATCAACATCGTCGGGCGGTCCAAACGACTCACCTTGAACTACCGGACGACTGACCAGAATTTGCGGTACGCGCTCGGGATTCTCAGCGGCGAGCAATTCGTGGACCTGAACGAAGAGGCCGTGTCATCTGATGGCTATCGGTCTGCGCGCAGTGGGCCGAAACCGTTTGTTGTGCAATGTGAATCGCTCAGCGCACTCTATGAGCGGGCAGCGGGCTTCGTGAAGGAGTGGGGCGATGCCGTTGGTCCGGTTGGCCTGCTCGTGTCGACGCGCAACGAAGGTGAGCGACTGCCGCGGGTGCTGGCCGAATACGGCGCCGAGGTGCGGTTCGTCGACCGCGACGGCCAGGCCGCGTCTGGGAAAGCTGCTGTGATGACCATGCACCGCTCGAAGGGCATGGAGTTCTCCCGGGTGATTCTGGTTGGAGTAGGGAGGGACAGTCTGCCGTCGGAGTACCGGCTGAAGTCACTTCCTGAAGCTGAACGCGCAGATGCACTTCGGCGTGAGCGGTCGCTGCTATACGTCGCAGCCACTCGCGCGCGAGATGTGTTGGTGGTCTTGCACACTGGGGCTCCGAGTGAGCTACTGCCGGATACCGGTGCGCCATCGGCTAACCTGCGCGGCAGGGATTAAGCGCGACGGGGCGCGGCGAGGCGCTCGCGGCGGAGCAGGTCGACCTCGGGCAGGTCCAGGGGCGGCAGGTCGCCGACGACCTGAGCCAGCAGGTAGTCGGCCAGCTCGGGGTTGCGGGCCAGGCACGGGCCGTGCAGATAGGTCGCTACGACGCTGCCCTGCACGACACCGTCGTAGCCGGAGCCGGCGCGATTGCCGGCGCCCTTCTCGACGCGTGCCAGCGGCTGGGCCAGAGGGCCCAGATCGGTTCCGCCGCGGTGGTTTTCGAAGCCCGTCAGCTTCTGGGTCAGGCCCGCGATCACCGGAACCGACGTCACTTCGCCGATGGTGCGCTCGGGCTGGGGTGAGGTCGTGACGTCGAGCAGTCCGACGCCGTCGACGCGCTCGCCCGACGAGGTCTCGTACCAGTGCCCGAGGACCTGGATGGCGGCGCAGATGGCCAGCACGGGAGCGCCGCGTTCGGCGGCGCGTTGCAGGCCCGGGTACTGCAGCAGGTGCCGGGTGGCGAGTCGCTGGGCGTAGTCCTCGGCGCCGCCGAGGGTGTAGAGGTCCATCGAATCGGGCACCGGGTCGTTCAGGGTGATCTCGACGATCTCGGCATCAATTCCCCTGATCTGCAAGCGCTGTCGCAGGACGACGGCGTTGCCACCGTCGCCGTAGGTGCCCATGACGTCGGGCAGCACCAGACCGATGCGTACGGGCGTGCTCATGCCAGCTCCCGGCTCAGCTGCAGGAACGCCGTGTAGTTCGCGATGACCTCGACGTGCCCGGGCGGGCAGGACTTGATGGCGGCCAGCGTGTCGTGCACCAGCGTGTGGTCGACGCCCGCGTAACCCAGGCGCACCGCAAGATCGGTGCCGCGTTCGCCGGCCGACACGATGGGCGCCGGGAAGTCGACGAAGTGCTCGAAGTTCACGTCCCACAGCCAGGACAGGTCTTCGCCGTCGGGCACCTGGCCGTTCACCGAAATGACCGCTCCGGCAACGTCACTGGAGACCATCGACAGCGCCTCCTGCCAGCCGGCGGGGTTCTTGGCCAGCAGCATGCGCACGGTGTGCTCGCCGACCTGCAGGGTCCGGTAGCGGCCGGCGACCTCGTCGACCGTCGACACCGCCGCCACCGCCGCGGCGGGCGACGCGCCCAGCGCCACCGCCGCGGCGACTGCCTGCGTCGCGTTGCCGCGGTTCACCGTGCCGGGCAGGGCCAGCGTCATGGGTGCGGTAAAGCCTTCGGGCCCATAGATGTTCGTCTCGTCGTACCACCACTGCGGAGCCGGCCGGGAAAAATCGCAACCGGTCGAATACCAGTGCCCGTTCTCCCGGACGATCACCTCACCGCTGCGCGGACAGCTCACCGAGTCGCCCGACCAACCGCCGCCGGCGGCCACCCACACCACGTTGGGACTGTCGTACGCCGCCGATGTCACCAGCACGTCGTCACAGTTGGCCACCACCACAGCCGACGGGTGCCGGGCCAACCCGGCGCGCAACGTCCGTTCGATGTGGTTGATCTCGCCGACCCGGTCCAGCTGGTCACGGGACAGGTTGAGCAACACGATCACCGACGGGTCGACCGCGTCGGAAACGTGCGGTACGTGCATCTCGTCGACTTCGAGGGCGGCCAGTGTCGCCTTACGGGAACCAGCCAACGCGGCGATGAGGCCCGCGTCCATGTTGGCGCCCTCGCTGTTGGAGGCCACCGGCCCGATGGTCGCCAGCGCCGCGGCCGTCATCCGCGTCGTCGTGGACTTGCCGTTGGTGCCGGTGACAACGACGGACCGCCGCCCGGAACCGAGCTGCCCCAGGATCGACGGGTCCAGCTTCATCGCGACGAGCCCGCCGATCATGGCGCCGGCACCGCGGCCCGTCACGCGTGACGCCCAACGGGCGGCGGCGCCCGCGCCCAGCGCGACACGTCCTCGTGCGGTGATCATCCCCGGAAGTCTAAGAGGGCAGCCCCGGATGTGACGACACGTGTGAGGGTGCCCACTTACGGCAGTCGGATGCTCGGCCGCTTGCGCACGATGCCGTCGTCGAGCATCTGCTGGAAGTGGTCGATGACCGTTTGCTCGATGGGCCGGTACACCAATCCCAGTTCGCTCTGGCTGCGGCTGGCGTCGAAGACCAGCGGGTATCCCACGTTGGTGTCCACGAACTCGCGCGTCAGCCCGAGCACCGGCGCGACAGCCTTCACGGCGACCTTGGGCACGTTGAGCCACGGGAACGGATACAGCACGCCGAACTCGCCGCGCAGGATCTGGCCGATCTCGAGCAGGCTCAGCGACGCGGCGTTGACGAGGTAGCGGTCGTGCGCCTCGGGGGTGAAGCCGGCGCGCACGTGGGCGTCGGCGACATCGCGGACGTCCACGACGCCAGAGGTCAGCTCCGGTGCGCCGGTCAGCATGGTGCCGTCGGCGAACTGCTTCATGGTGGCCAGGCTGGCCGAGTCGCTGGCGCTGGTCAGGGAGGGCCCGAGCACCAGGCCGGGGTGGATGGTGACCAGATCCCAGCGGTTCTGCGCCTTCTGGTACTTCCAGGCCTCCTGCTCGGCCACGGTCTTGGAATACGAGTACGGCTGGTGGTCGACACTGCTGGTGGTGTTCCACTGGTCCTCGGTGAAGACGCCGCCGGGGACGTCGCGGGATTCGCGGGCGTCACCGTAGATCGCCACCACGCTGCTGGTCAGCACCACGCGCTTGACGCTCTCGGTGCGGTTGACCGAATCCAGCACGTTGCGGGTGCCTTCCAGCGCGGGGCGCACGAGCGACTCCTGCGCGTCGGTGACGCCCTGCAGCAGGAACGGTGACGCGGTGTGCATGACGAGCTCGCAGCCGGCCATCGCCTCGTCGAAGCTGCCGATGTCGAGCAGATCCGCCTTGAAGAGCGTGAGCTTGCCGGGATGGTCGGCCGACAGCTTGTGCAGGTGCTCGAGGCCTGTCGGCTTCTGCGGGTTGCGCACCGTGCCGTGCACGGTATGCCCGGCTTCGAGGAGGTAGCGGACGATCCAGCTGCCGATATACCCGCTGGCGCCGGTGACGAGGACGGGGGCGTCGGGGGCGATCGTGGTCATGCCCGTGACGATAGCGTCGAGCACCTCGCCGAGGGGTTCATCTCCCACAATCCAGATTTGTTGCCGCCGGTCACGATGTGGCCGCCGGAACGTGGCGCGACAGGAAGTCGAGCTGGTCGGTGACGTTGCGTTCGAACTCCTCGCCGACATAGATGTCGAAATGGCCGGTGTCGTAGAGCTTGATCTCGCCCCGGGGTGCCTGCGCGGCGTACTTCCGGGTCGGCCCCGGCGGGGCGACGGCGTCCTGCTCGCAGATGGCGAAGAAGATCGGGCAGGTGACGTTGCGGGCCCGGCGGCCGGGGAAGTGGCGCACGATCTGCAGGGCGAAGCGCGCTGCGACGTCGCGTTCGATTTCGGCGTCCGGTGGCAAGAGGTTCTGGATCCCCGCGACCGAATCGGGTGAGGTCATCAGCGCCGTCGACCCGGGCGGTCCGTACGTCGGAACCATGACGGGATCGCGGCCGAGGAGGGCGCCGATCTGGTCGCGCACCGCGAGGGCGGTGACCTTGGCCGACGTCGACGGCGGGATGGCGAACGACGACGCGAAGCCGTCGGTGAACGGGCACTGCGCGATTGCCGCGGCAAGCCGCTTGTCCTGCGCGGCCGTGACGATCACGTGCCCGCCGCCGAACGAGGTTCCCCAGACCACGACGCGGTCGGGATCGACGCCGTCGAGGGTGTGGGCGTACGCGATGGCGCTGCGCCAGTCTTCGAGTTGCCTGTCGATATCGAGCAGCTGGCGCGGTTCGCCCGCGCTGGCGCCGAAGTGCCGGTAGTCGAAGACGACGCAGGCGTAGCCGGCGGCGGTGAAGCGCTCGGCAAAGGCGTCGAGGCGCATTTCCTTGACGCCGCCGAGACCGTGGGCCATCACGATGATCGGCCGCTTTCCGGTGGCGGGGGTTTTGGGCGTGTACAGCCAGGCGGCGCAGGTGGCGTCGCCCGACGGGAAAGTCACATCGGTGCGGGTCATGAAGCGACGATATGTAAGTAACCCCAAAATTGTAAGTACTTACAAAAGTGGTACCGGTTACACTCTGGGCGTGGCCGATCCCGGGATGACCAGAACGCAGCGACGGGCCGAGGCCAACCGTCGCGCCGTCGTCGACGCTGCCCGCGAGATCATCGCGACCGAAGGTGTGCACGGGCTGAATCTCGAGGCCGTCGCCGAGCGGGCCGACGTCGCACTGCAGACCGTCTACAACCGCGTGGGCGGGCGGGCCGCATTGCTCACCGCAGTCGCCGAGCAGGCGATGGAGGAGAACCGGGCCTACATGGATGCGGCGTACGCGGCCGACGGCACGGTGGAAGAGCGAATAATGCTGGCGGCCAACGCGTATGCCCGCTTTGCCCGCGAACGTCCGCACGAATTCCAGATCCTCGTCGAACCGCCGGACGTCCCGGACGCGGTCGACCGCATCGCCGAGCTGACCCGTACCCAGAACGCGAAACTCGCGGCCGTGCTGCGCACCGGTATCGAAGCCGGGTTGGTGAATCCCGCTCTCGACCCCGACGACCTCGCGACGATGTTCTGGGCGACCTTCAACGGTCTGCTGGCCCTGTCCTGGCGTCCGGGAGCGCTGCGGTCCGGCCCAGAAGAAATCGACCGACTGCTCGCGGCATACCTGGCCACGGTCGCAGACGGTCTGCGTGTCCGGGTCTGATCCGGCTCCGATCGGCGACACGCTGCGCTGCCCGCCAAATCTGTCGGGGGTCCATGCCATCCTTGCCACGTGGACGAAACCAACCTCGGCTGGGGCCGACCGGCCACTGAGGCCGGCGCGGGTTGGGCTGTCGTCGACGTCGAGACATCGGGATTCGACCCCGGCCACGCCCGGGTCATCAGCGTCGCGGCGCTGGCCCTCGGAGACGACGGCAATGTGGAGCACTCGTTCAGCAGCCTGCTGAATCCCGGAGTCGATCCCGGCCCCACGCACGTGCACGGATTGACCTCCGAGATGCTGGCGGGCCAGCCGACCTTCGGTGAGGTCGTCGGCGACCTGGCCGCCGTGCTGTCCGGTCGCACGCTGGTCGCTCACAACGCCGGTTTCGATTACGCCTTCCTGGCCGCCGAGTGCGAGCGCGTCGGCGCGGTCCTGCCCGTCGACAGCGTCATGTGCACCGTCGAACTGACCCGCCGGCTCAACCTGGGCACCGAGAACCTGCGCCTGGAGACCCTGGCGACGCACTACGGCGCGACGCAGATCCGTCCGCACGATGCCCTCGACGACGCCATGGTGCTGGCCCAGATCCTCAAACCGGCACTGGCCGCGGCGCGCGAGCACCGGCGCTGGCTGCCCATCCGCAACGTGGGCCGCAAGCGCTGGCCGAGCGGCGCCATCACGCACGACGAACTCCGGCCGCTGAAAGTCCTGGCGTCGCGACTGCCGTGTGCCTACGCCAACCCCGGCCGGTTCGTCGCCGGCCAGCCGTTGGTGCAGGGCATGCGGGTGGCGCTGTCGGGTGAGATGCAGCGCACGCACGAAGAAGTCATCGAGCGCATCGTGCACGTCGGACTGTCCTACTCCGACAGCGTCGACGCCCATACCTCGCTGGTCATCTGCAACGACCCGGCGCCCGCTCAGGGCAAGGGCTACCAGGCCAGGGAGCTCGGCGTCCCGCTGGTCTCCGACGCCGACTTCATGGCGCTCCTGGGCCACGTCGTCGGCGGTTCGGACGTCGAAGAGTTCGTCGACCGCACGCCGGCCGGCGACCAATTCATGTTGTTCTAGTGGTGTGTCTCGTAAATAAATAGTCGTATGTTGGTTATTCTGTCTGGGTGAGTGCATCACCAGCAGCGGCCTTGCCAATGACGCCGGCCGAGCGTGAAACGTTGGAGAAGCTGGAACGGTCGCACACTGCGCCGCATCAGCAGGTGCTGCGGGCGAAGGTGCTGCTGATGGCCGCCGACGGTGAGGCCAATACCCGGATCGCCGAGGAAGTTGGGGTGACACCGGTGACGGTGCGCAGCTGGCGTGAGCGGTTCAGTCAGGACGGGCTTGCCGGGCTGGGCAAGATCCGGGTCGGGCGCGGCCGCAAGCCGTCGATTTCGGAGGAGACGATCGCCGAGATTGTGCGGTTGACCACGACGACAACTCCCGATGGTGCCACGCATTGGTCATGTCGCACGATGGCCAAGCGAGTCGGGGTCAGTTCGGCTACGGTGCAACGGATTTGGTCCGACTTAGGTCTCAAGCCCCATCGGGTGGACACGTTCAAGGTGTCAGGGGATCCCACGTTTGAGGACAAACTCATCGATGTGGTCGGGTTGTATCTGAATCCGCCCGAGCAGGCCATCGTGTTGTGCATGGATGAGAAGTCCCAGATCCAGGCGTTGGACCGCACCCAGGCGTCACTGCCGATGGTCAAGGGGCGGGCCGCCACCATGACCCATGACTACAAACGAAACGGCACCACCACGCTGTTCGCCGCACTGGACGTGCTGACCGGCACGGTGATCGGCCAATGCCTGCCCCGACACCGCCACACCGAGTTCATCAAATTCCTCAACACAATCGACCGCGAAGTTCCCCGGGGGTTACAGGTCCACCTGATCTTGGACAATTACGCCACCCACAAGCACGTCGAGGTCACGAACTGGATGAAGCGGCACAAGCGGTTTCATTTCCATTTCACCCCGACCTCATCGTCATGGCTCAACCAGGTCGAACGGTGGTTCCGCGACCTGACCGACAAGAACCTACGCCGCGGTATCTTCGGCAGTGTGCCCGAGTTGATCGCCAGCATCGAGTCATACCTCAACGCCCACAACGCCGATCCCAAGCCCTACGTGTGGACGGCCACCGCCGAATCCATCCTCGCCAAAGTTCGCCGCGCACGCACCAAACTCCAACAAGCAGTCAATCAAAACTGAGACACACCACTAGCGGTCTCCGCTGAAACACTTTGGTCACCTTGTTTGCGCTGGCCACGGTAGGTAGCTGACGTAGCGGCGCAGCCCAGGGGAATTCATTTCGGTGATCAGACGTGCGCGGTGAGAACGGCCACCACGTCACGTCCTCTGTGTTCTGGGCCGATCTGCCTGGTCCGGCATCGTTTGGGCGTTGGCCCCGCGGTGGTTGTCGGACTAGTCCTGCGTCAGGACGCTGGGGTTGCGGGCATGACATCGAGGCTTCGGACACAGTCGCAGTTTGTCGCAGCAAAGGTTTTCGAGCGATTGCGCCGGCACATCACGCGAGAATTTTTTGGTGCAGGTCGAGCTTCATCGACGCTGGTTGAACCGCCCCAGGTTCTCCGCCGCTGCTATATGGGTTGACGCTCTCGGTTGAGGGCGTCGTAGTGGGCTTGCTCGTATTCGACTGGGGTGACCATGCCCAGAGTTGAGTGCAGCCGTCGGTTGTTGTACCACTCGACCCAGGCCGCTGTCGCGTACTCGACGTCGGCGACGGTGCGGAACGGGCCCGGCTGGAACACCGTGGTGCGGATGCATTCGGTCTTGTACAGGCCGTTGATGGTCTCCATCAACGCATTGTCATAGGCGTCTCCCACGCTGCCGATCGATGGTGAAATCCCTTCCAGTTCAAGGTGTTCGGTGAATCTGATCGACGTGTACTGGCTGCCCGCGTCGCTATGATGGATCAGTGCGCCGGCCGTGGTGGGGTGGCCTTCGTGGTCGCGTTGCCATACCGCCATGCGTAATGGGGTCATGACCAGATCCGTGGCCTTGGACGTCGAGGCGTGCCAGGCCACGATCCGCTGGGCGAACACGTCCACGATGAACGCCACGTAGACAAATCCGGCCCAGCTGCGCACGTAGGTGAAGTCGGTGACCCACACCCGGTTCGGGGCATCGGCACAGAAGTTGCGGTTGAGCAGATCCGGCGCCCGAGAGCCGCCGGCGTCCGGGATCGTGGTGCGCACCTTCTTGGACCGCCGGATGCCCTGTAAACCCAATGTGCGCATAGCTCGGTCCACGGCCCCAGCGGATGCGTCCGGCAGGGCGGTACGGCGGATCAGGGCGGTCATTTTGCGCCGCCCGTAGAGCCCCTCGGGCGCCAGTACCTTCTGCCCGGCAGCGTTAGTCGACCAGGCGACCTCGTGGACGGCGTCGATGACCTGGGCGTCGGTGATGGTGCGGGCCGCTACGGCCCGGCCCGGTTGCTTCCAGGACCGGTAGGTGCGCGCGGCGATCTGGCAGCCCTGCTCGTGCAGGACCCGGCAGATCGACTCGACCGCGTGCCCGGCGGCGCGTTGATCGTCGATGAACGCGGCGATCAACGGTTGCGGGGGTCGGTGAAAGTCGGCCCGGGACGCGGTGACAACCGTTGGGGCTGTTCCGTTTTCCCGGGCCGCTTCCCGAACCCGGCGTGCACCTTTCAATGCACCGGGCTCTCCACAAGACCCGGTCAGGCTGCTGTGGTGTCCTCCTCGTCGGTCGGCCAGGGCGAGGGAATGACCGCACCGCGGTAGCGGTAGCGGGTCGTGCCGATCTTCTCCAGATCGATCAGCACACGGTCCTCGGTGGCTGGCCACCAGCCGCCGCCGCAATATTGGCGGCGCAGGTCTTTCCAGGTCGACTTGCGGTGTTTTCGTCGGAGCCAGCGCCACACCGTCTGCCACGTGTAGTGACTGAGGTAGGAGAAGGTCGCCGAGGACACCCCGGCCCGGAAATAGCCCGCCCATCCCTGCAGCGTCGCGTTGATGCGGCGCAGCAGGTCATCGAGCGGCTGGTTGAGTTCAACTGTTCGGCGCAGCGTCTTGATCTTCCGTTTGACCGCCAACACGGCCTTCGTGGACGGATGAACATAGACGTAGCTGCAGCTGGTGCCCCGCTTGCGGCGACGCTGGATGCGCCACCCGAGGAAGTCCAGCCCCTCGTCGATATGGGTGATCAGGGTCTTGTCCGGTGCCAGACGCAACCCCATCGTCGCCAACACGGCGGCGATGTCCTCCTGTAGTGCTTCGGCGTGGGCTCTGGTGCCCCGCACCATCAGACACCAGTCGTCGGCATAGCGGACCAGCCGAAAGTTCGGCTGCCCGTGACGAAGTCGTCGAGCGCGCTCAACCGAGCCGGTAGCCGGACCACCCGGCAACCCGGCAATGTGTTCATCGAGCACCGACAACGCCACATTGGCCAACAGCGGCGAAAGAATCCCACCCTGCGGAGTTCCGGCGGTGCTGTCCGCCAGCAGGCCGTCCTCGGTGAGGATGCCCGCCTTGAGGAACGCCTTCACCAACCCCAAGACACGGTTGTCACCGACGCGTCGACGCACCCGCCCCATCAGAGCGGTGTGGTCGATCTCATCGAAACAGGCCTTGATGTCTCCCTCAACAACCCAGTCATAACACCGGGGACGTGTTGCGAGATAACGCACTTCGGCCACCGCATCATGAGCGCGGCGCTTCGGACGGAAACCGTAGGAACACGGCAGGAAATCCGCCTCAAAGATCGGCTCCAACACCAACTTCAACGATGCCTGGACCACCCGATCGGCCACGGTGGGAATCCCCAAGCGGCGCAACGCACCACCGGTCTTGGGGATCATCCGCTCGCGCACCGGCAACGGGCGGAAACTGCGGTCCTTCAACTGCGACCGCAGTTCATCGAGGAACACCTCGATGCCCTGCCCGGCAGTGATGGACGACGCGGTGCGCCGATCCACCCCGGCCGTGGCGGCACCCTTATTCCCGCTGACCCGATCCCACGCCACCAACACGAACGCGGGATCGGCGACGAGGTTGAACAGATCGTCGAACCGGCGATCAGGATCATCGCGTGCCCAACGGTGCAGCTTGGTCTGGATCTTCAGTACCCGTTGCCGCGCCAGCATCAGCGCCAACTCCAGCTCGTCGGTATTCACCGGCGACATAACTTCCTCTCCTGACCTTCCAGTTTCCGCACTGCATGTCTTGCTGGCCCCCTTCGCCCTGTGACCGCCTTTCTCGGTCTCCACGACGGGCACGTCACCGCCCGCGACTACTACGAGGCCTCCGCCCCACCCTGAAATGCGGTTCCTTGACTCCGAACCCGAGTCGTCACACCCGCCCCGACTGGCTGCCGGAAACGAAATGAGCGGTCCCGCAGGGTGGTTCCCACGTTCACCAGGTCATCGATTGGTCAGGGAGGCGCCCAGCTCTACTCCGGCAGCATCGCCACGGCTACGCCGCAGGCCTTCACCGTGGCCTCCCCACCGCTGGAACTAAACGGCTTCGGAGTCAAACCCCACCCGCTCGGGTTCGTGCACTGCACACCGGCCCATATCCACCAGATTGGAGCCGGCTTCGCGGTTACGGAGCGTCTGACACTGGTTCGCTTACGCTGCACCTTCTGACCTTGCTCGACAAGCCCGCACCGTCTGGCAGTACCGGCACGGCTCGCCTTCTCGGGACCGCTTGCCACCGCTCACCGTCGTTCCCGGCGATCGGCTGCCCCGATGCTTCCTCAGGCCGCTGCGACGACCCAAAGGAGACGGTCTCTCACCGCCTCTCGATATACCCAGCGCCTCGTGGCGCACAGTTCCCCCGCGAAGAAAGTCGTTGCCGCTTTCAGAATCGCGACATCCTCACGCAGCCTTCGGTTTTCAGCTTTCAGTCGTTTGATTTCGTCGATTTCTTCGCTCGTTACACCCGGGCGTTGTCCGCCATCAATCTGGGCTTGGACCACCCAGCGACGCACCGATTCCTTGCCCACGCCGAGTTGGCGCGCGACCGCCTCGGAGGCCGCGGTCAACGACGAATACTCCTGCTGATGTTCGGTCACCAACCGCACCGCACGGTCACGCAACGCAGGATCGATCTTCTTAGGCATGCTGCTCATCCTTCCGGACTCAAACAGCAGCGGCATCAAACCTGGGGCGGTTCAGGTAGCCTTGATGCACGTTGCGGTTGGGGGCATTCCGCATATGTCACGGGTTTTGGGGGTTAGGTCATGGCGGGAAACGAGTTACGGGTCCGCGTGGACGATTTGCACGTCCGAGCAGCGCGTCTGGACGTGGCCGCTTCTGCGGTGCACACGGAGCACTCGACGGCGCACGCTGATGTGGCCCGCGTGCTGCCGCACTTTGGCGACAGTGTGTCCGGAGCGGCTATCGCTGATGTCTTGGGCACTTGGGAACAGGAAACGCAAGCCCATCACAAGGACATGATCGGGCTGGCTGATCATCACCGCAGCGCGGCAACCAAGTACACCGCTGCCGATGACGATGGGCGGCACAGCATCGACGCTGCCGGCTCGGCGCTGTAGAAGCCGGGTCCAAGGTGGGGCTGACATTGGCTCAGTTGCGCAAGCTGCCCGAGCTGATTGATGAATTTCGTGACGCGGCGCAAAAACGCGCCAATGGCAGCGCGGACGCTGCCAGCGAAATCAAGTCGCTACGGGATGCAACACAGTGGAAAGGCACCGCGCGCGACGCCGCCGACGATGCCTTGAATCGCCGAGTTAGTGCGTTCGATGCCTCCCATGAGAAAGACATGGCCATGGTCGCAGCCGCGACCGCAGCCCATGAACGGGCTCAAAAGACGGTCACCGATCTGAACGCTCTGGTGAACTACGCCGAGCAGCAACCCGCGTGCCACATCGATGAGGCCACCAATACCATCTCTCCACCTAACACGAGTTTCCTGACCGACCAAGCCAAGGCTGCTGCGGAGATGAAGTTCGGTGACCTGCAAAAGCAGATGCAGAAGGTCCTGTCTGAGGGTCAGGAAGCCGATTTCGAATTCGCCAATGCCATCAGGACCGGCACCGGAGGGCAGGTAGCACCGACCAGCAAAGACGGCACCGAGGACGGCAATGCCCTGAGTAGCGGCAAACTTACCCCGGAAGAGTTGGATCGACTCAAAGCCGCAACGCAGCTGACCCCTGAGCAGATCAAGGCGTGGGAGGCGGGCAAGCTCGAGCTGCCGCAATCGCAAATGGACTATCTGAACTCGCTGGCTCGGTCCCTGGACGGCAAGAACATTCAGCAGGTGCGAGCCATGATGGACCAGCTCGACAAGACTAATCCCGGTGCCAGCGCAAATCTCATGAACGGGCTCCAGATGCTGTCCGATCCGAAGGTGCAAGCTGCGGGCGGCGGGATCAAAGGTGGCTTGGATCGGCTGCCGACTGGGATCAAGAACGTGGCCGCCGGGTTGCCGTCAAGTCCTGGCGATATCCATGCTCAAGATCGCCGAGACCTGGCCGCCATCATGATGAAAGGCAGCACCGATTTTTTGCACGGCTCCGACCTGGACCGGTCAGTGCTCAAGCAGACCGAACAGATCCTCAAAGGGGCTCCGGACGGGACGTACAAGCAGGGATGGGAGCTATCGGCCAATCCGGCGCTCAAAGACATGTTGTCAGCGGCCGGACGGGATCACTGGGCCGTGCACGACTTGGTGGCCGGCGCAGATGGCAAGTCGCCCAACAACGAGTACATCAGCAACCTGCTGCGGCACCATTGGGACGACGGCGGCGCAGCCGCCGGCACGCTACTGCATGGACTGGCGCCAGTTGCCAATGACACCACACAACTCGGTGCTGCGACCCGAGCCGGTGAAACCGTGCACGCGTTCGACCAGTACATCGGTTCGCATGGCAAAGAGTTCACCAGCATGACTGCCCTCGAACCCAAGGACCATTGGCATGGTGACGGGCCGGTCTACCGGACAAATGAAATGTTCGGCAAGGCCGATCCCGAGTTGGTTCGCGCTTTGTCCGAGGCGAACACGCCGTTCCTTGATGACATGATGGGGCACAACCTTGACCACAGCCGTGGCTTCACGCCGCTAGACGACCGCACAGACGCGAATATGCCGCACACCCGCGACTTGCTCGGCATCCTGGAGTCCGATCCCGAAGCCGCCAAAACCCTGCACGCCGCGATTGATCAGGATCGGCTGGGCTACCACAAGCAATTCACCGACTCCATCGCCAGTCACAACACCCCTGATGTCGATGCGCTCAACGCTGCCAGTCGGCTCCAGGGACTCGACGATGTCGCCTCCAGTATGTCGCACGCACAACAAGGTGCTCTCGACCACGCTCGCGCTCTCGAAATCTATAACGACAAATCTGCCGCCTATGACGCTCTCAAGACCGCGGGTAGTTCGATTCCGGGCGTCAACTCCGTCATCAATGATCTCGGCAATATTCCGGGCGGTGATGCCATGCTCAAAGATATGCTGGTTGGCAAGCAGCCTGAGGAGCAGGTGGTGCCCCACATTCCGGTTAACAGTGGCGGCGCGACGCAGTATCAGATTGCTCAACAGCTGTTCCAGCAAGGCTACGGTGACCGAAACCTATTCCCAAATGGATTTCCCACCTACCAGGATTACGTCAACGATCAAGGCGTCTTGAGAAGCACTGTTCAGCGCTATCTCGGAAGTGAAATTGCCAGTGATCTAAACGGAGCAGAGAACACCTACCAATCGACGCTTCCGCACCAACCACCGAAATTCGGCAGCTAGCATAGGTGAAGTATTCAATGAAACAGTTCGCTTCGTTTCTCGCCTTCCTCGTCGCCGTGACGACTTTCGGGGCTTGTGCGAGTCACCCCGCGGCAACACCACCACCACCAGCCGCAAAGACCAAGATTCCCAATTGGCCCAACGAACTCGACGGCTTGAGGTTCCGCTGGACAGCCGAACCGGGCATCGATTTGCTGACGGGTCCCGCGGTCCCGTTGCGGGCGTATCTTGAGTCCTATCGCGTCGGCTACATGACCAAAACGATCGACACGGTATACCCAGGATTTCAGCGTGCGGTACCCGAAATTCCGATCCCAGCTAGCAGTGGGTCGGCTGCCGCGGAATGGAACCGACTGCCGTTCCAACTCGAATGGATAAGGCCTGCCATTGATGAACACATCAACTTCGGCAACGGCCCATTTTACGGCAACGAGTATTTCCACGTCCTCGAAATTGCGACTACTCCTGACGGATATCGCGCGTATGTATGTGATGGTTCATACAATGTATTTCATCCGGCGGTGGGGAACCCGGGAAAATACACCTCCATCGAGGACTATCGGTCGGGATCGAACTCTGATGCCCAAAAACGTGAGAGAGACGCTCTTAACGTTTGGCGCATTGAATTCAGCAACAAAACTAAAGGGCTGGACAAGGGAACTCCACAGAAGGGCCCTAACCCCGCGCCGATTGGGGACGTATTCGGTCGCTGGCGCATTGACGGCGCAGCTATGGGTAACTTCTGGGGTCCGGTAGACGATTCACCGACGCCCCAGGCGCCCGAGTACCTCCAGCGACTAGAACAATGCAGCAAGGCGATGCCGCACAACCCCCAGCAGCGAGCTCAAATCCTCATGAGCGTGCTTGATTCAGCACCGGTCGCAGACCCACCGGTTCCTGGCTGGCCGGATACCGCCGCCTAGGAAAGCAGAGCATCGCTGACCGAGTAGCAGTCGCGACATCTATTCGACCCGAGTGCAATCGTTGTCTCTGGCCTGCGTGTCCCTGGCCCGATCCCGACCTGACTGTTATTTCCGCGTGGCGGGCTGCCTCGTGCCGGAAGGCAGCGTCAGCCGGCGACACGCCGCGTGAACGTGCCGTGGAACCCGATCGGCAGGTGGTGTTCCAGATGCGCGGTGGCCAGCGGCCCGTCCTCGATGGTGCGGGCATCGAAGATCACCAGCTGCGAACGATGCTTCCGCAGATCGTGATTGAGCACCAGCAGCCAGCCGTCGTCCTCGGCAGCGGTGCGGTACGGGGCACGAACAACGGTTCGCCCGTCTGGGCCAGGCCGAAGTCGAACGTGGTCTGATCCCCGGTGCGGTGGTCGATGCGCGTCACCGCGTTGTAATGGCCGACGTCCTCGGTGGCCTTGCAGGCGTAGGTGACGTTGTGCTCCAGCGTCGAGCGACGCCAGTCGTACTGGGGGAATTCCATTGGGGCCGTTGCCGATAGCACCGTCTCGGTGATCCGTCCGGACTTGCTGATCCGGAACCGCGACAGGTGCCCGCGGGGCCACTCGTCGATGGTCAGGTGCGCGCGGGGGTCGGTGGGGTCCGACGGGTCCTGCCAGGCCTTACCGAGCTCCTGACTTCGGACACGGTCGGCGGGCTTTCGATCTGATAGGTCCGTGACCTGCGGGTTTGTCTGTCTCGGTGCTGTGTTTGGGGTACTAGGCGGGTAGGTTCGGGCGGTGGCGTACGTGCGGAAGGTGCGCACGACCTCGGGCGCGGTGGCGGTGCAGGTCGCGCGCAAGGACCAGGGCAAAGTGGTGATTTTGGCGCACCTGGGTTCGGCGCATACCGATGCTGAGCTGGGCATTTTGCTCGACGCGGCGCGCCAGATCGTTGCCGGCGGGCAGGCGGCACTCGATTTCGAGGTGGCCGCGCGTGCGGAGTCGATGACCGAGGTGCCTGACTTCCGCATGCAGCGGTCGCTGATCGCCGAATCCGTCGGGGCGAGCGTGGCGCCAGTGGTGCCGCCGGGACGCACGATGGGCACCTGTTCGCGGTTGCTCTACGACGTCGTCTCGGGGGTCTATGATTGGCTCGGGTTCAATGGGGTCGCCGACAGCGTGTTCCGGGATCTGGTGATCGCCCGGATCGTTGAGCCCACCAGCAAGGCCGATGCAGAGCGGGTGTTGACCGATCTGGGTGCATCGACGGTGTGTTACCGCACGATGGCTCGTCACCTCGACCAGGTCGGGCCGGGTGGGTATCGGGATGCGATCGCCGCCAAATGCTTTGACTACAGCGGCAATTGCGGCGGATTGTCCCTTCTGTTGTACGACGTGACCACGCTCTATTTCGAGGCCGAGAACGAGGATGATCTCCGCAAAGTAGGGTTCAGCAAGGAACGCCGGATCGACCCTCAAATCGTCGTCGGACTGCTCGTCGACCGGACCGGATTCCCCTTGGAAATCGGCTGTTTCGAAGGAAACACCGCCGAGACGACGACCATCGTGCCGATCATCACCAGTTTCCTGGACCGCCACGGCCTCAAGGACACGCCGATGGTCGTGGCCGCTGACGCCGGGATGCTCTCGCAGAGCAATCTCAAAGCGCTCGACGAGTTGGGCTTGTCGTTCATCGTCGGCTCGCGAGTCACGAAAGCACCCCGGGACCTTGAATCCCATTTCCATTGGTACGGTGATGTTTTCACCGACGGCCAGGTCATCGACACCGTCACGCCCCGCCACGGCAACACCAAGGTCAACGACACCAAGCTGCGTGCCGAACCCGTCTGGGATCCCGAACACGACTCGGGGGCCTGGCGGGCGATCTGGTCATACTCGGCCAAACGGGCCCGGCGCGACCAGAAAACCTTGGCCGCCCAGGAAGCCCGCGCACGGGCGATCGTCGCCGGCGACAAGAAGGCCAAGGCCGCGCGATTCGTGAAAGTCCGCGGCGATGACCGCACCCTCGATGAGACCAACCTCGCCCGCGCCCAATCCCTGATCGGCCTCAAGGGTTACGTGACCAACGTGCCGATCACGGTCATGCCCCCCACCGAGGTGATCGCCAAGTATCACGACCTGTGGCACGTGGAGAAGTCATTTCGCATGTCCAAGAGCGACCTTCGTGGACGGCCCATGTTTCACCACACCCGCGCAGCCATCGAGGCCCACCTGACCATCGTGTTCACCGCCCTGGCCGTCGCCCACGCCATCCAGTCACGCACCGGACTGTCCATCGCCAAGGTCGTCAAGCAACTCCGACCACTGCGCAGCGCCACCATCAACATCAACGGAACGACACAGACGTTCCCGCCAGCCATTCCCGACGCCCAGCGCCAGATCCTCACCGACCTCGGCATCAAACCCGGGTACTAGGCCAAATGTCCGAACTCAGGTGTTATTTCCGCGTGGCGGGCTGCCTCGTGCCGGAAGGCAGCGTCAGCCGGCGACACGCCGCGTGAACGTGCCGTGGAACCCGATCGGCAGGTGGTGTTCCAGATGCGCGGTGGCCAGCGGCCCGTCCTCGATGGTGCGGGCATCGAAGATCACCAGCTGCGAACGATGCTTCCGCAGATCGTGATTGAGCACCAGCAGCCAGCCGTCGTCCTCGGCAGCGGTGCGGGTACGGGGCACGAACAACGGTTCGCCCGTCTGGGCCAGGCCGAAGTCGAACGTGGTCTGATCCCCGGTGCGGTGGTCGATGCGCGTCACCGCGTTGTAATGGCCGACGTCCTCGGTGGCCTTGCAGGCGTAGGTGACGTTGTGCTCCAGCGTCGAGCGACGCCAGTCGTACTGGGGGAATTCCATTGGGGCCGTTGCCGATAGCACCGTCTCGGTGATCCGTCCGGACTTGCTGATCCGGAACCGCGACAGGTGCCCGCGGGGCCACTCGTCGATGGTCAGGTGCGCGCGGGGGTCGGTGGGGTCCGACGGGTCCTGCCAGGCCTTACCGAGCTTGCCGAAGATGTCCGAGTCCTCGAACCGGAAGAACTCCACCACGGTGTCGGAACCGTCTTCGAATGCGTTGGTGACGTGGATGTGCGTCAGCGCCTCGTGCTCGATGATGCGGGGCTTGGACCCGTCGCGCGGCACCAGGGCGAATCGCGTCGCCCCGTTGCGGGTCTGGTATTCCAGGGCTTTCGCCAGTGATCGGGTGCGCAACAGCGTGGGGATGTTGGGCCGCAACGGGTCATACAACCTCTATCTGAGGACATCTGTCCTCAGTTTTGAGCCCGAGCCTGTCGATGTCAAGGTTTCAGGCCGAATCGCCACTTATCGCCCGCTCCGAGCCCGAATTTTTCGCGGATTGTTGCTGGTGAGGGTGTGTAGATAAGCGAAAGTGCCTGTCCTGCAAGGAATAATCGGACTTGTCTAAGGTTCGGATCGTTCCAGCGGGAAGGCACCTCGCAGGTGAAGAATATCGCGACCGCAGCACGGGTGAAAGTGTCCGCCGACGGCCACGGCGTCGTGTCGCATGCCGGGATGGCCATGTTGCGGGAACTCGCGGACCGGACCGGGCTATCGGCGCAGGTCACCGCCGCGTTGGCCGACACCTACCGCGGCCCGTGGGTGTATGCCCCCGGGGAGGTGTTCGCCGACCTGGCGGCCGCGGTCGCCGACGGAGCGGACTGCATCGACGCCGTCGGCCAACTGTGCGGCGACCGGGAGCACGCCTTCGGCGCGAAAGCCTCCACGACCACGATGTGGCGGCTAATCGACCAACGGATCGACGCCGCACATCTGCCCGCGGTGCGGGCAGCACGAGCCGCCGCACGGGTGGCGGCGTGGGAGGCCGGCGCCGCCCCCATCTCGGGCGATTGGCTGCACATCGACATCGATGCCACCCTGGTGATCGATCACTCCGACAACAAGCACGGTGCCACGCCGACCTGGAAGAAAACGTTCGGCCACCACCCGCTGCTGGCCTTTCTGGACCGCCCCGAGATCGCCGGTGGGGAAGCCCTGGCCGGGCTGCTGCGCACCGGCAACGCCGGCTCCAACACCGCCTCCGACCACATCATCGTCTTGGCCCAGGCGCTGGCGGCCCTCCCGCCGGGGTGGCGACCCGACCCGAATCGCGACCAGGATGTCCCCCGACCGCAGGTGCTGGTGCGCTGCGACACCGCCGGGGCCACCCACCGATTCGCCGCAGCCTGCCGCACCGCGGGAGTCGGGTTCTCCTTCGGCTACCCCGTCGATGCCCGGGTCCAGGACGCCGTGGACACCCTCAACCTCGGGGCGTGCTGGTATCCGGCGATCGAGGGCGCCGGTGGTCTGCGTGACGGTGCCTGGGTCGCCGAGGCCACCGATCTGGTGAGCTTGGACTCCTGGCCGCCCGGAACGCGGTTGATCCTGCGCAAGGAGCGCCCGCATCCCGGTGCGCAGTTGCGGTTCACCGATGCTGACGGGATGCGGGTCACCGCGTTCATCACCGACACACCACCCGGTGTTGTTCCAGGGCAGGTCGCCGGTCTGGAACTACGGCACCGCCAACACGCCCGCGTCGAAGACCGGATCCGCGAACTGAAGGCCACCGGCCTGCGTAACCTGCCGTGTCACGGTTTTTGGGCCAACGCCGCCTGGCTCGAAATCGCCCTGGCCGCCGCCGACCTGGTCACCTGGTGCCGACTCATCGGATTCCGCACCCATCCCGGTTTGGCCCGTGCCGAGATCGCCACGTTCCGCTACCGGGTCCTGCACGTGGCCGCCCGCATCACCCGCAGCGCCCGCCAAGTCCGGTTGCGCATCGATGCCACCTGGCGGTGGGCCGCCCAGATCGCGACCGCCTGGCAGAAGATCCGCACCGCCTTCGGTTGACCGACAGCCCCATCTCCGATCGACCACGAAAGGCCAACTGGCACTGGGAAAGCCCGCCCCTCCCGGCGACACGGGATCACCCCACCACGCCCCGAGGCCGCAAAAAACCACCCTCACCACGGACCCCGCCGCAAGTCCGGGCCCCATCAACCTCGACGAAAAATCCGGGCGAGCGTGCGTACAGATTGCCGATTTCGCAGTTGTCGCGATCTACGCGCACATTGGCAGAGTCGTCGAAGCAGACCCGGCCGCGACTGTGCGGCCAGAAGGTCTTCACGGTGAAATTGGCGATCTGTACGCACATTCGTGTTCTGGGGACCGTGCAGACGCACGGCCCCTTCGGCGAGCTAACCGCCGAACAGCAGGTACAGCCCCGTGAAGGTGTAGCCGACCATCACCAGCATCATCGCCAGCTGCCCGGTGAGTTGATGCCGCTTGGGCAGCACGCGCAGCGCACAGTCGTGCGCGGCCACCACGCCCGCGATGTGCCCGGCCACCACGAACAGCACCTTGGTCGTGGCCAGCAGCGAAGGGTGCTTCGACAGCAGGTAATACACGTGCGCGTCGTGCAGGCCCAACAGCTGGAAGACGGTCTGCTGCCCCTTTTCGACGAGATAGGTCAGGTAGTGCGCGAACACATAGCCGATGACGATCGGGATGAGGGAGTGCGCCAGCAATCCGGGCAGCTGCCGGCGCCGCGCGCGATCCACCCCGCCGGTGGCGCAGGCGGCGAGGCTGAACGACACCGCGACCGTCGTGACAAATACCGCCAACCCAACGGTTTTCATCGCAGTGACCTGCCACCCGCCGTGCGCATGCGCTTCGACGACCCCCCGCCACGTCGGCGTCGCCGAGAAGCTGTCGAAGGCCGTCGAGCCCAGCAGCACCGCGAGCACCGTCACCGTGCCAGGCCGGATCGGCAATGTGGGCAGGTGATTGAACGGATTGCCGACGGCGATCCGGCCGTCGGCGTTGCGCCGCACCGGGGCGCATCGCGAGGCCACCACGCTGTACACCTCGAACGGGTCGGCGTGCGAGCACCAGCGGGTGCCGCACGCCGCGGCCCCGGCCAGCGTCACGCAGAAGTAGATCAGCAGCCAGATCCGCACAGCGCCAACAGAACCCGGGTCGGGGCTGGCCAACTCGAGCCAGACGAACGCGAACAGCCCGGCGGCCGCGGGCCAGTAGCCGAGCTGCGCGGGATACGCATCGCGGCTCAGCCGCAGCAACCGGGCAATGGTCCGCACCGGCGACAGCACCCGCCACACCGGGCCGAAAAGCACTGACAGCGCGACGATTCCGACCCACAGCAGCACGTAGAACACGCCTGGTAACGGGTTGCCGGACCCGGACGGCCCGGCGACGGACACCACCGCGACCCACCCGGCGAACGCCAGCGCCAGCAGCCCGACCGCCCACCGCGTCGCAGGCGCGTCGACGGCCGTCGTCACCCAGCGCGGCAATGGCCGTCCCGGCGCCTCCGGATCGAACCGCGGCTTGCGCCAGGCCAGTGCCACCACCGCGAAGGTGAAGGTCAAGGCCCACGCGGCGCCGATCAGCGCGTACGTCAGCGGGATCGGAAGATCACTGGACCCGCCAAGCCCGTGTGCCAGGACGGTCGAGGTCACGGCGTCGGGACGCACAGTGCTTACTGCACCGTGATGGTGGCGACGGTCTTGTCCAGGTGGTGCAGCTCGACGTCGACCTTGCCCGGCACGTCCACCGTGAACTGGAACTCCTGTCCCTTCTCCGGCTTGATGTCGAAGGTGTGCTCGGGGCTCGAGTGCACGTGCAGCTGGTCGGCGGCGTCACTGTTGACGCGGACGATGATCGGCTGGCCGAGCTTCGCCTGCACCTGCTGGTTGATCGGCGTCGCGGTGCCGCCCGCGATGGTCACGTCGATGTACACGCGCGCAGGCGGGGCCTGGGGGTTGCTCAGTTGCGTTGTGCTCGTTGTGGAGGCGCTCGACGAACCGCTGGGCGTCGACTCGGTCTTGCTGCAGCCGGCGAGCGCCAGCGCGACGACGCCGGCCACGGCGAAGGTCTTCACAAAGGTCACGTGGAACCATCCTCATCGGTTGAACCTGGTGTCTCCGATTCGGTTTCGTCGCCGTCGGAGGTGGAGCTGTCGTGCGCCCGCCGGTCCTTCATGGCCACCCAGGCGACCACGCCGGCCACGACGAACGCCGGGGCGAACGCCGGCAGCGCCAACAATAGCGAGTGATCGGCCAGATAGGTCACGGCTGTCCGACGGGTTCCCTGGTCTCCGTGGCGCTGAACTGCTCGCGCGAATTGATCCGTCCCGCACCCCAACTCAGCAACGCGATCAGGATCAGCGAGCACACCAGCACGATCAGCGAGGCGGCCGGGTACAGCCACGACGGCACATCGAGGTTGCGTTCGCGCTGCAGAACCTTGATCTCCTCCATGAAGTCACGGGTTGTCGAGATCGCCGGTGTCTCCTCGGCGCCGATGCCAGGATCGGCAGGCAGGTAGACCGGGACGGCCGCCATGGTCCGGCCGTCCTGCACGCGCAGCACCGTCTTCCACGTGCCCCAGACCGGGATCGGCCGGGTCGACCGGTAGTGCCCGGGGCCGACCTGCTGCAGGTGGTCGGCCACCAGGCCGCGCTCATGTTCGAGCTTGCCCTGCCACGCCATCAGCGTGACCCATTCCGGGTCGTCACTGATCAGATTGGTCGGTGTGACCTGGATGTCGGCGTTGACCAACCGCTGCCCAGCTGGGCTCGGTGCCTCGGTGAGGGTGATCTGCGCGCGGGCGTGCTCCGGCACCGTGACGTTCAGCCCGTTGGCCACGGCTGCGCCGATCACCAGGACCGTGGCGACCACGATGCCGATGCCGATCGGACGCGCGGGCAGGCGCTGGCCCGCCAGGACGATGGCCAGCAGGGCGCCGCACATTCCCATGCCGATGGCAACGGGCGTCGACATCGTCAGCGCCTCGCCCCACATGCTGCTGGGCCACGGGGTGCGGAACAGGGCGTCGACCCAGAACGATTCCAGCCACATGCCGACGGTGCCCACGCCCAGCCCGGCCACCGCGCCGAACAGGATGGGGCGGTTGACGAGCGGGGTCAGGCCGATCAGCTCGACGACGATCGCGGAGCCCAGGTACAGCGCACACCAGCTGTACGGCGAACCCAGGATGGGTCCGACTGCCAGTGCGACGAGTCCGCGGATGAACAACGCGAAGGCGATGGCCCCGAAGGTGGAGAAGCGGCCCAGCGTGAGTCGGGTGGCCACCAGCGACATCGCCGCCGCGGCGGCGATCAGCATGGGGTGCAGCACCAGCCGGAACTGTTCGACGCCGAAGTCGTATTCGACGGGGAACACCGACAGGCCGATCACCAGACCACCGAAGGCCAGGTACGGCAGCACCTTGCTGCGGGCGGGCGGGGCGTCGGCGCCCATCGCGATATCGCCTTCGCGCTCCAGGAGCAGCGTGGCGACCAGCGACAGACCGGCGCCGCCGATGAGCATCAAATGTGTCGGGCCCCACAGCGTGACGTCCTGACCGAAGATCCGGTGCCAGATGTCGTCGAGCGGAAAGCCGATGAGCGCGTACAGCCCGCAACCGGCCATCAGCACGCCGCCGACCGGCGCGTACCAGGTTTTGGTGATCTTGATGGCGGCCGGACCGGGTTTGTCATACGGCAGGATGATCGACAGCGAGCCGGCGATGAACAGCAGGAACAGACCGACCAGGATGAAGTAGTGCGCCGGGTTGGCGAGCGGGCCGGCGTCGCGGCCCTTGCCGATGTGCAGGCTGACGTCCCAGATGAAGCCGAACATCGCGCAGATGATCGTCGAGATGAACAGCAGCGAGGGCAGGGCCACCCAGCTGGGCCGGTTCATCTTGCGGCCGGCCTTGTCCGCCAGATCCTGCAGCCAGGTGATGCGGCGTTGCCGGTGCAGATAGCCGATCCACAACAGGCCGGCCGTGATGATGCCCGTGGCCACGGACATCCCGAGCACCTGGTCGAGGGCAGCGCCCCCGCCTTCGGTTCCGGCCCCGGCCACCACGGTGACCTGCTCGGCGAGCTGTGCTGCCATGTTCCACCCCACTATGTAGATGAACCCTGAACCTTACTCGTCGGTAATATTGCCAGAAGACCGCGTTTGAAACGGGAGTCCGTCTTCCTTCTTCGGATTTCGACATCATGTGGCAGTCGGAGGGAGGGGTTGCGCCAGATGGCTGACGACGGATCGGGCGCCGGTTCAGGTGCCGCGCCGCAGCGACGGTACTCCGGCAGGTCAGCGGAGGAGCGACGGGCCGATCGGCGGCGGCTGCTGCTGGACGCGGCCGAGGCGCTGTGGCGCGAGGGCGGACTGTCGGCACTGAGCGTCCGTGCGGTCTCGGCCCGCGCGAAACTCACCGACCGCTACTTCTACGAGCAGTTTGCCGGCCTCGGTGCGCTGATCGGCGCCGTCATCGACGACGTGTTGGAGGGGCCCTTCGCCGCGATGCTGGCCGGGGGCAGCGCGCCCGAGTCGGCGACGGTCCAGACCCGGCTGACGCTGGGGCTGGCCGGGTTCATCGAGCATGCCGAGAGCGACCCGCTGGCCGTCCGGATCTTCCTGACCGACGCCCGGCACATCGAATCGGTCTCCGAGCACATCCGCATCGCGCAGCACCGGGTGGCTGCCGCCATCCTGGCGCTGCTGCAGCCCGACCGCGACGCCGATCAGGAGAGCTTCGACGCGGCCCTGTTCTGCGTCGGCGGGGTGGCCACCCTGATCAACGAACGGCTGCTCGGCGAGTCGAAAGCCGTTACCGCACAAGACTTTGCCGAGCAGGCGGTCAATTGGTGCGCCCGGGTCCTCCGGGTGCCGGAGGAGCCGGGTGCGCCGGGCTGGTGACTTCGGCTAGCCGCGCGCGGCCCGGTTCACCGCCGAGACGACGGCTCGCAGCGACGCCGTGGTGATCGACGGCGCGATGCCGACGCCCCACACCGTCTTGCCGCCGATCGACGCCTCGACGTAGGCCGCGGCCTGTGCTTCCTCGCCGGCCGACATGGCGTGCTCGGAGTAGTCCAGCACGTTGACGTGGAAGCCGACGGCGCCCAGCGCGTCGGTGAAGGCCGCCAGCGGACCGTTACCGGCCCCGACGATCTCGCGCTCCTCGCCGTCGATCTTCACGATGGCGGTGATGGTGTCGGTGCCGCCATCCTCTTCGGCCGCGTCGACCCGCTGCCGCATGCGCTCCAGCGGGGTGATGGGCGCCAGGTACTCCTCGTTGAAGACGTCCCACATCTCCTTCGGGGAGACCTCGCCGCCTTCACCGTCGGTGATCTTCTGGATGGCCTGGCTGAACTCCATCTGCAGGCGGCGCGGCAGCACCAGCCCGTGGTCGGCCTTCATGATGTAGGCGACGCCGCCCTTGCCGGACTGCGAGTTCACGCGGATGACGGCCTCGTACGTGCGGCCGACGTCCTTGGGGTCGATGGGCAGGTAGGGCACCTGCCACAGGATGTCGTCGACGTCCTGATCGGCCTCGTCGGCATCCACCTTCATCTGGTCCAGGCCCTTGTTGATGGCGTCCTGGTGGCTGCCGGAGAACGCCGTGTACACCAGGTCGCCGCCGTAGGGGTGGCGCTCGGCGACGGGCAGCTGGTTGCAGTACTCGACCGTGCGACGGATCTCGTCGATGTTGGAGAAGTCGATCTGCGGATCGACGCCACGGCTGAACAGATTCAGACCCAGCGTCACCAGGCAGACGTTGCCGGTGCGCTCACCGTTGCCGAACAGGCAGCCCTCGATGCGGTCGGCGCCGGCCAGGTAGCCCAGCTCGGCGGCCGCGACGCCCTCGCCGCGGTCGTTGTGCGGGTGCAGGCTCAGGATGATCGAGTCACGCGGCGCCAGGTGCCGGTTCATCCACTCGATCGAGTCGGCGTAGACGTTGGGCGTCGCCATCTCGACGGTCGCCGGCAGGTTGACGATCAGTGGCCAGTCCGGGGTCGGCTGCACGATCTCGGCGACCGCGTTGCACACCTCGACGGCGTACTCCAGCTCGGTACCGGTGTAGGACTCCGGCGAGTACTCGAACCGCCACAGCGTGCCCGGGTATTTCTTGGCCTCCTCGACGCACAGCTTGGCGCCGTCGGTGGCGATCTTCTTGACGGCCTCGCGGTCCGCGCGGAACACCACGCGGCGCTGCAGGATGGACGTCGAGTTGTAGAAGTGCACGATGACGCGCGGTGCGCCGTTGCAGGCCTCGAAGGTGCGCTCGATCAGCTCGGGCCGGCACTGCGTCAGCACCTGGATGGTGACGTCGTCGGGGATCGCGCCCTGCTCGATGATCTCGCGGACGAAGTCGAAGTCGGTCTGGCTGGCCGACGGGA
Source organism: Mycobacterium toneyamaense (assembly GCF_055384815.1). Classification (NCBI taxonomy): domain Bacteria; kingdom Bacillati; phylum Actinomycetota; class Actinomycetes; order Mycobacteriales; family Mycobacteriaceae; genus Mycobacterium; species Mycobacterium toneyamaense. The sequence goes on along the minus strand of NZ_AP040333.1, from coordinate 5,497,201 downwards.
AGCCGACCTCGATCTCCTTGTAGCCCATGCGGACCAGCAGGTCGAACATCCGGCGCTTGCGCTCGGGGCTCATCGGATCGATCAGGGCCTGGTTGCCGTCGCGCAGGTCGACCGCACACCAGCCGGGCGCGACGGTGGCGACCTTGTCGGGCCACGTGCGGTCGGGCAGGGAGATGTTCTCGACCTCGGCGGCGAAGCTGCGGTACCGGTTGACCGGCATCGCGGAGTTGCGCTGGGTGTTCCAGGACGGCTGGCCTTCGCGGCGCGGGCCGGACGGGGTGGTGATGGCGCGTACCGACGAGAAGGAGTCGGCAGAAGAATCGGGAGAGTAGGTGGTCACGGTTTTTTGCTCCGGTCTGTCTGGATGGGACCTAGAAGGTCAGGACCGGCGCATCTCAAACCCCCGCGACGGGAGGCCGGTCGGATCAGACCCCGTCGCGGCGTCCGAGGAGGAGCACCCGCGCGCTATACATCGGTGACGAGTTTACTCCCGTCCGGTAGATCGCCAAAACGAGGTGGGGCTGCCGGGTGACAACGTCCTGGCCAGGTGTAATGGGCAGCGCACTCACTGTGCCGATACAGTTCGACCGTGTTGACGAGATGGTTGTTGAGCCTGGACCGCAGCTGGAAGATCGGCATCGCGGTCGCGCTCGCCGTCGTCATCGGCCTCGTGGTGTGGCAGACCGAGTTCCGCGGGCCGACGCCGGAGTGCAAGCCGGTGCGCGACATGCTCGACTACAACAAGGCGCAAGCCGCGCAGATCGAGTCGAAGATCGACAAGAACGGCAACGGCGTCCCGACCATCGCCGAGGAGACGGCCTACCGGGCCTGGGCCGACGGCATGGCAGAGCGGGCGCAGAAGGTGACCGGTGACAAGGTCGCCGCCAACGCCGTGCAGCTGGCGGCGCTGGCCTCGCAGTTCACCTCGGCGCTGGACGCCTACCGGATCGCCGCCCAGGGCCGGGCACCCGGCGCCCCCGCGCCCACCGAGGCCTACCAGCTGTCGGCGATCAACGCGCAGATCACCGAACAGATGAAGGCGTTGACCGACGCCTGCCCGGCGCAGCGGAAGCTCACCGACATCTTCTGACCCGGGCGAGAGTGACGAACGTCTCGCGCGTTGCAGGTCGGGCAGGCGACCGGGCAACAAAAACGGCTTCGTCCCTCCCTTATCCTTGTGGGCAGCATTGATGCGAATGCTTGCTGCCAATTCAGAGAAGGAACGCGAACAGTGGCGCTCGTCGTCCAGAAGTACGGCGGATCCTCGGTGTCTGACGCCGAGCGGATCCGCCGAGTCGCCGAGCGAATCGTCGAAACCAAGAAGGCCGGCAATGACGTCGTCGTCGTGGTCTCGGCCATGGGCGACACCACCGATGATCTGCTCGATCTCGCTCGCCAGGTGTCCCCGGCGCCGCCCGCCCGTGAGATGGACATGCTGCTCACCGCAGGTGAGCGCATCTCGAACGCGCTGGTCGCCATGGCCATCGAGTCCCTCGGCGCGCAGGCCCGGTCGTTCACCGGTTCGCAGGCCGGCGTGATCACCACCGGCACGCACGGCAACGCCAAGATCATCGACGTCACCCCGGGCCGTCTGCGCGACGCGCTCGACGAGGGCCTGATCGTGCTGGTCGCCGGCTTCCAGGGCGTCAGCCAGGACAGCAAGGACGTCACCACGCTGGGCCGTGGCGGCTCGGACACCACCGCCGTGGCGCTGGCCGCCGCGCTGAACGCCGACGTCTGTGAGATTTACACCGACGTGGACGGCATCTTCACCGCCGATCCGCGCATTGTGCCCAACGCCCGCCACCTGGACACCGTCTCCTTCGAGGAGATGCTGGAGATGGCGGCCTGCGGGGCCAAAGTGTTGATGCTGCGCTGCGTGGAATACGCCCGCCGCTACAACGTTCCGATTCACGTCCGGTCCTCGTACTCCAACAAGACCGGCACCATCGTCAAAGGATCGATCGAGGACATCCCCATGGAAGACGCCATCCTCACCGGAGTCGCGCACGACCGCAGCGAGGCGAAGGTCACCGTCGTCGGCGTTCCCGACGTTCCGGGCTACGCCGCCAAGGTGTTCCGCGCGGTCGCCGACGCCGACGTGAACATCGACATGGTGCTGCAGAACATCTCGAAGGTGGAGGACGGCAAGACCGACATCACCTTCACCTGTTCGCGCGAGAACGGCCCCGGCGCCGTCGAGAAGCTGACGTCCCTCAAAGACGAGATCGGTTTCTCTCAGGTGCTGTACGACGATCACATCGGCAAGGTGTCGCTGGTCGGCGCCGGTATGCGCAGCCACCCGGGCGTCACCGCGAAGTTCTGCGAGACGCTGGCCGAGGTCGGCGTCAACATCGATCTGATCTCGACCTCCGAGATCCGAATCTCGGTGCTGGTCAAGGACACCGAGCTGGACAAGGCTGTCGCCGCGCTGCACGAGGCCTTCGGTTTCGCCAGCGAAGAGGCCGCGGTCGTATACGGCGGGACGGGGCGCTAGTCATGGTGAACATCGGTGTGGTGGGTGCGACCGGTCAGGTCGGCCAGGTCATGCGCAAGCTCCTCGAGGAGCGCGACTTCCCGGCGACCTCCGTGCGGTTCTTCGCCTCGGCGCGGTCCGAGGGCAAGAAGCTGACGTTCCGCGGCCAGGAGATCGAGGTCGAGAACAGCGAGACCGCCGACCCGTCGGGTCTGGACATCGCGCTGTTCTCCGCCGGCGCGACCATGTCGCGCGTGCAGGCCCCGCGCTTCGCCGCCGCCGGCGTCACGGTGATCGACAACTCGTCGGCATGGCGCAAGGATCCCGATGTGCCGCTGGTGGTTTCGGAGGTCAACTTCGATCGCGACGTCCGCGGCAAGCAGCTCGCCAAGGGCATCATCGCCAACCCGAACTGCACCACCATGGCCGCCATGCCGGTGCTCAAGCCGCTGCACGACGAGGCCGGACTGACCCGGCTCATCGTGTCGAGCTACCAGGCCGTGTCCGGTTCCGGTCTCGCCGGTGTCGACGAACTGGCCTCGCAGGCCCGCGCGGTCATCGGTGGCGCCGAGCAACTGGTGCACGACGGATCGGCGCTCGAGTTCCCGGCGCCCGTGAAATACGTTGCGCCCATTGCCTTCAACGTCATCCCGCTGGCCGGCTCGCTCGTCGACGACGACTCGGGCGAGACCGACGAGGACCAGAAGCTGCGCAACGAGAGCCGCAAGATCCTCGGCATCCCGGAGCTGGCCGTGAGCGGTACCTGCGTGCGCGTGCCGGTGTTCACCGGGCACTCGCTGTCGATCAATGCCGAATTCGCGCAGCCGCTTTCGGTGCAGCGGGCCCGCGAACTGCTGGCCGACGCGGCCGGGGTGGCGCTGGTCGACGTGCCGACGCCGCTGGCTGCCGCCGGCGCCGACGACTCGCTGGTCGGCCGCATCCGCCAGGACCCCGGCGTGCCGGACGGTCGTGGCCTCGCGCTGTTCGTCTCGGGTGACAACCTGCGAAAGGGCGCGGCGCTCAACACTGTTCAGATCGCCGAACTGCTCGCCACGCGCTGATCTTGCGGGCGGGGGCGGCGTCGATCGCGGCGCTGGTGCTCGGGCTCGGCATGGGGATGCCGGCGGCGCAGGCTGATCCGCCTGCGCCGGTACCGACTCCGGTGCTGAAACCGCTGGTCGTCGGGCAGGTGACACGCATCGGCCCGGTCGCCGGGACCGGCACGCCGACAGCCGATTACGGCATCGGTGCGACGGACCTCTGCGAGTTCATGGAGTTCCCGAGCGGCATCCTGCAGATCTGCGGCGACAGCTTCGCGGGGCAGGGCGTCGGATTCGGGGGCTGGTATGCGCCCGTCGCGCTGCACGTCGAGACCGACTCCGTCAACTCTCCGGACGGCCTGCGGTACCGCGGTGTCATGGGCGTCGACAAGCCGTTGTTGGCCGACGCCAAGGCTCCTGGCACGTCCCAACTTCCGGCCGGCGTGGTGAGCATCAACCGGGAGAACTACCTGTTGATCACCACGACGCGCGACCTGAAGCCGGCGAGCTCGCGACTGGTCAAGGCCGACCCGGCGCGCGCGGCCTGGCCGACCGTGCCGGGCTCTGTGCGGCCGGCCGGCTATGCCGGGGGAGCGCAGAGTCAGATCACGGGCTATTACGACCCGGTGCCCACCGCAGATTCGCCGCGTGGCTGGGTTTACCTGGTCGCCAACAACTTTGACCGCAGCAGCCCGGCCTACCTCTACCGGGCCACGCCGCAGGCGTTCACGGACCGATCCAGCTGGCAGGGCTGGTCCGCCACGGCGGGCTGGGGCAAACCGCCAACTCCGTTGTGGCGCGACCTGATCGGCGAGATGAGCATGAAGCAGGTCGACGGCAAGACCGTGCTGTCGTACTTCAACAGCAGCACCGGCAACATGGAGGTCCGCGTCGCGAACTCGCCGACGGAACTCGGCACCGCGCCGGTGACGACGGTCGTCGTGGCCGGCGGCTGGCCCGAGCAGGCCGACGAACTGCCTGAGCCGCAAGACAATCAGCTGGCACAGCCGTACGGCGGCTACATCTCGCCGGGCTCGACGCTCGATGAACTGCGCATCCTGGTCAGCCAGTGGAACACCACGCCGCGCGATACCGCGCCCTACCGCGTCATCCAGTTCGCCGTGAATCCGGTCAAGCCCTAGGTGTACTCGGCCATCAGGTTGGTCGCAGTCGGCTGATGGGTGGTAGTCCGTCGAGTGCGCTGTGGCGGCGTTGAGTGTTGTAGAACTCGACCCAGGGTGCAAGGGCTCGGGCGCGGTCTGCGTTGGAGGCGAAAACCCGGCGATAGGACCATTCGCCTTGCAGCGTCCGGTTGTAGCGCTCCACCTTGCCGTTCTGCCACGGGCAGTGAGGCCTGATGAAGAGGTGTTTAGCATGCAGCTGGTCGATGATCGCCGCGACGTCGGCCGAGCGTCGATAGCTGAAATGGTTGTCAGTGATGACTCGTTCGATACTCGAAATCCCTTGTGATTGAAAGTATTCAGCCGCCCGAGCGATGAACCCGGCACATGTTGATCCCTTCTCATCGGGATGGATCTCTGAGTACGCCAGCCGGCTGTGGTCATCGACCATCGAGTGCACGTAGTCATACCCGATGCCGCGGCCGCGGACCTCTTCGCTGCGCCCGTGAGCGCGCCACCCGCCCCCGTCGGGGATGCGGCCGAGCTTCTTGACATCGACGTGGACCAGTTCGCCAGGATGGTCGCGCTCGTAGCGCACCGCAGTGGCCTTCGATGCCTTGATCACCGCGCCGGTCATCGGATCGCAGTCGCGCAGATGAGGTACGCCCCGACGATGAAGAATCCGTCCGACGGTCCGCGCGGGGATCCCAAGTTCGGCACCCAGCCAGTCCGGGCCCCGGCGATGCCGGCGGCGCGCCGCCACCACCTGTCGTTCCACCCGCGCTGGGGTCTTGGTCGGACTGTGGTGCGGTCGTGAGGACCGGTCGTGAAGTCCGGCCTCTCCCTCGAGGGCATAACGGCTGATCCAGGTGTGGACGCATTTGCGGGAAATGCCCATCGCTGAAGCGATATGGGCTTGTTTCCAGCCCTGCTGATGCCGCTGCACAATCAGCAGCCGGCCGTGCAACGTCGTACGGGCATTACGGTGGGACACGAGAACCTCCGGGTTGGTGATGGGCCTTCGACAAGCCACACCTCACCCGGAGGTTCTCCCCACATCAAGCCAACACGCCCGCTACCAACGTCATGGCCGAGTACACCTAGGCGCTGTTGTCAGCGCAGCACCAGGTCGACGCCGGCGCTGTCGAACACCTCGAGCAGTCCGCTCCAGGTGTGAGAATCCAACGCCTTCTTGGCTTTTGAACTGTCGGTCAGCACGAAGCGGAACGGCTCGTCGTCCGGCGTGCCGAAGCCGCCGCCGAGGCAGTCGGCCAGTGCGTCCAGATTGCTGCCGAAGTAGCCGCCGCTGCCGTTGACGGCGTGCCCCAGCTCGGTGAAAAGGTCTGCGCGGGAATGGATCCGCGCACCCCGCACGGTGAACGTCTTCACGCTCCTCCGATCTGGCAGAACGTCTCGTAGTGGTCGCCGGTGTAGTAGAACTCCGGTGGGTTGGTCGGCGGCTCGCCGCCGGTGATGACCCGTCGGGTGCCGCGCGTCTTCGCGCCCGGCGTGGGCACCGTGTACTCGTGGTAGTAGCCGCGCTGCTGGTTCGGCAGCCGGCGCTCGAAGTTGCCGAACACGATGCCGTCGCGTGAATAGGGGAACGGCCCGCCGCGGTGGATCAGGTCGACCGTGGTGGTGGTCTCGGGTGGCAGCGACGACAGCTGGCAGACGGGCAGCCCGGACTTGCTCTTGGTCGTCGGTGCCGGCGCTTGGGTGTGGGAGGCAGCCGTGGGCGACGCCGTCGGAGCCGGGCCCGTCAGCACGGCGGTCTGCTTCGCGCACGCCGGGGTGAGGGTCAGGAGCAACGCGGTGCCGCAGGCGAGAGCCGCGGCGCGCAGGGTGGTTCTGGACATCTCACCTTTTCTGCCGCGCGTGCTGATATCGGAGCGTCGGCCGGCCCCCAAAGCCCGGCCGAAGCTCCGCTACACAGGCCACGCTACCGCGCCGCGCGCCTCATAGCTGATTCTTACGCGCAACCTAGCCACCGCAGTGGTTGACGGACGGATCATCGATGGCATGAGTGACGAAACCCCTAAAGAAACGCCAGAGGCGCCGGACACCCCGACGGACTCCTTCCCGCCCGTAGCAACGGCCACCGCAGTGGCCACCCCGCCCGCCGAGCACGAGCCCAGCAAGCTGAACAAGGTGCTGGCGTGGGTTGGCATCGTCGCGGGCATCGTGTTCATCGTCGCGACGATTTTCTTCTCCGGCTTCATTCTCGGCGCGCATTCCGGCGGCGGCCACCACGGCTGGCACAAGCACCACCGCGGGCATGACACCGCGGAGTTCCGCGAGGGCCACGGACCGCGCGGCGGCGGCATGTGGCATCCGATGTTCCCCGGCGGCCCCGGCTGGCAGGGTCCCGGCGGACAGGGCCCCGGTGGGCCCGGCGGACAGGGCCCCGGTGGTCCCGGCGGACAGGGCCCCGGTGGCCCCGGACCGCAAGCACCCGGCCAGCCCGGACCGGCCCAGCCCGGTCGCTGACCCCACCACAGTCCCGCGTCACACGACAGGCCGTGCCCGCGCAGGGTGCGGCCTGTCGTCTGCTCTAGGCCTGCCCTTCGGCCGCCAGGCGGTTCGCGACCACTGCTCGATAGCCGGTGGTCAGCAGTTCGACGATCCGTTCCTCGAGCTCGGTGGAGTCGTCGTCGGCGGCGATGGTGGAGACGTACATGGCGGCACCCGCCGCCATGATCAGGACGGCGCGCGCATCCAGTTCCGCACTGCGCCGCTCTTCGGCGGTCTGTGCTCCGACGTCGTCGGCGAACAGTTCGACCGCCGGTCCCGTGAACCGATTCCACAGCGACCGCCCCAGCTGTTTGTCTTCGACCAGGGCCTGGGTGAGGTCGGGTGCCGCAGCCTTCATATCGGGGCGGTTGAACAGGGCCCGGCTGCCGCGGACGACGAAATCTATCCAGCCGTAGACATCGGTGCCATCGAACGGCGTCAGGTCGGGTGCCACGCCCATCACCGCATCGATGACCAACGCGCCCTTCGACGGCCATCGCCGAGCCAGGCTGGCGCGCGTGACGCCGGAGCGCTGCGCGACGAGGCGCATGCTCAAATCCTGAAACCCGACCTCTGACAGGAGCTCTCGGGTTGCCGTCAGGACGCGATCGTCGATACTCGCGTCCCGTGGCCGGCCCGGGCCTGACTGACTGCTCACGGGTCCATCATCACAGCACCCGACTGTCGGCGATGCCATTGACGCCATGCCGGTAATTAGTGTACCACTGGATCACTAATTAAGGAGGTTGGCGATGGCCGCCGGGGCGAAGGTGACTGCGTTCACCGTGGTGATGCTGTTGGTCGCCGCCGCGCTGGTGGTGGTGTTCGGCCAGTTCCGGTTCGGGACGGGCGAGCGGTACCACGCCCAGTTCACCGATGCCTCACGTCTGACAGTCGGTCAGGACGTGCGGATGGCCGGGCTGCCGGTGGGCAAGGTCGACCGCGTGTCGCTGGGCGCCGACAACACCGTCGACGTGCTCTTCAGTGTTGATTCGCGCTACCGCCTCTACACGTCGACCAGGGCCGTCATCCGCTATCTGAACCTCACCGGTGACCGCTATCTCGAATTGGCCTTCGCCGCAGGAGATTTGCACGAGCTGGCTGCGGGGGCGACCATCCCGCTGAGTCACACCCAGCCCGCCGTGGATCTCGACGCGCTCTTGGGCGGCCTGCGTCCCGTGCTCAAGGGCCTCGACGGCGACAAGGTCAACGCCATCACCGCCGCCGTCATCGATCTGCTCCAGGGCCAGGGCGGTGCTGTGTCCCAACTGCTTTCGACGACAGGAAACTTCGCGCAGAATCTATCCGGCCGGGATCAGCTCATCGGCGACGTCGTCACCAACCTCAATGCGGTTCTCGGCAGCGTGGATTCGAAGAGCCGGCAGTTCGGCACCAGTATCGACACGCTCCAGCAACTGCTGACCGGTCTGGCGCAGGACCGTGACCCCATCGCCGGAGCCATCGGGCCGCTGGCCGCGTCGTCGGCGGAGCTGACCCAGATGCTGGAGCGCTCCCGGCGGCCGGTCCAGGGCGTCCTCGAGAATGTGCGTCCCTTTGCGCAGCGGGTCTACGAGCGCAAGGCGGAGGTCAACGCCGCCATCGAGCCCCTCGCCGAGAGCTATCTGCGGCTCAATTCACTTGGCGCGTATGGTGCGTTCTTCAACATCTTCTTCTGCTCCAGCAAGATCAAGCTCAGCGGGCCGGCGGGTAGCGACATCATCATTCCCATCGGCGGAGCTCCCGACCCATCGAAGGGCCGGTGCTCGGAGAATGGGTGATCGTCGTATCGGGTTGCGCGGCTGCGCGCTCCTGGCCTGTGTCGCCGCCGCATTGTCGGGGTGCCAGTTCGACGGATTGAATTCGCTGTCGTTGCCGGGGACGGCCGGTCACGGCCCGGGCTCCTTCGAGGTGACCGTCGAGCTGGACAACGTCGTTGGCCTGCCGCAGAATTCGCCGGTAAAGGTCGGGGATGTGACCGTGGGAAGCGTCTCCGGGGTCGCCGTCAGGCAGCGCGCCGACAGCACCGTGTATGCGGCCGTTCGTCTTTCGTTGGACCGCCACGTTGATCTCCCCGAAAACGTGTCGGTGATGGTCGGGCAAACCTCGCTGTTGGGCTCCCAGCACGTCGAACTGGTGCCGTCGAACCAGCCGGTGCCCGCCAAGCTGGCCGACGGCGCGCACCTCCGGCTCGGCCGGGGAGGTCACTATCCCACCACCGAAGAGGTGCTGGCCGCGCTCGGTGTCATCGTCAACAACGGCAATCTCGGTGCCCTGCAGGATATTACGAACGAGGCGTACGCAGCTGTGGCCGAACGCGCGACCACGTTCACCGGATTGGTGGCGAAGCTGGCCGAGTTGACCGGCTTCCTCGATGCGCAAACGGGCACCATCATCACGGCGATCGAAGGCGTCGACCGGACAGCGGCAGCATTGGCGCACGGCGCCGGCGCGCTGGCGCGGACGCTGGAGACGCTGCCCGCCGCACTCGATGCCCTGAACCGAAATCGCGCCAACATCGTCGCGGCGTTCGCCGCACTGCGCCGATTGGCCTCGACTGCCGAACGCGTTCTGTCGCAGTCCAAGGACGACTTCGCTGCCGATCTCAGGGACATATTTCCCATCATCAAGGCCCTCAACGACAACGCCGATGACTTCATTCACGATCTGGAAATCCTGCCCACGTTCCCGTTCTCCCAGAAGTACCTGCGCAACGCCGTTCGAGGCGACTATCTCAACGTCTTTTCGACATTCGACCTCACCCTGCGGCGGCTCGGCGAAAACATGCTCACCACCTCGGCGCTCGACCCGAACATGCCGCGGCTGTCCGAGATCGTCAATCCGCCGGATTTCCTGATCGGTGCGCTCGCCAATCTGTCCGGCCAGGCCGCCGACCCGTTCCAGATTCCGCCCGGAACTGCCACCCAGCACGGTGCGAAGCCGTGAAAGACGTTGTTGTAACACGACTTATCGAAAGGACTCCGCGCAGAATGGCACCCGATCCCTTCCAGCCGGCCAAGCTCGGTCCGATCACGTTGCGTAATCGGATCATCAAGGCCGCGACGTTCGAGGCGGCGACGCCGGATGCGCTGGTCACCGATGATCTGATCCGCTATCACCGGCTGCCCGCCGCCGGTGGGGTGGGGATGACGACGGTGGCCTATTGCGCGGTGGCCCCGGGTGGGCGTACCGATGGGTGGCAGTTGTGGATGCGCCCGGAAGCGATCCCGGGGCTGCAGAAGTTGACCGCGGCGGTGCATGCCGAGGGGGCGGCGATCAGCGCGCAGATCGGGCATGCCGGCCCGGTCGCCAATGCCCGCACCAACAAGGCCACCGCGTTGGCGCCGGTGCGGTTGTTCAACCCGCTGTCGATGCGGTTCGCCCGCAAGGCCACCCGCGCCGACATCGACGATGTGATGGCCGCGCACGCGAACGCCGCCCGCCTGGCGATCGAGGCCGGGTTCGACGCCGTCGAGGTGCACCTGGGCCACAACTACTTCGCGTCCTCGTTCCTGTCGCCGTTGATCAACAAGCGCCGCGATGAGTTCGGTGGCTCGCTGTACAACCGGGCCAAGGTGGCCCGCGGCACGGTGCAGGCCGTACGGGAGGCCGTGGGTGATCGGATCGCGGTGATCGCCAAACTCAACATGAGCGACGGCGTCCGGGGCGGTATCCCGATGGCCGAGTCGCTGCAGACCGCCACCTGGCTGCAAGAGGACGGCGCCCTGGACGCGCTCGAACTCACCGCCGGCAGCTCGCTGGTCAATCCGATGTACCTGTTCCGCGGCGATGCGCCGGTCAAAGAGTTCGCGGCGAACTTCAGGCCGCCGATCAGCTGGGGTATCCGGATGAGCGGGCACAAGTTCTTCCGGGAGTACCCGTACCAGGAGGCCTACCTGCTCGAGCAGGCCCGGCAGTTCCGGGCCGAACTGTCGATGCCGCTGATCCTGCTCGGTGGCATCACCAACCGCGAAACCATGGATCTGGCCATGGCCGAGGGTTTCGAGTTCGTTGCGATGGGCCGGGCGCTGCTCGCCGAACCCGACCTACTCAACCGCATTCGAGCCGACAAGACGGTGAAATCGGGCTGCACACACTGCAATCTGTGCATGCCCACCATCTACAGCCGCACCCACTGCGTGGTCACCGGCAAGCCGAACTGAGATAGGAGCTGTATGGGCGACTTTGATGGCCGCGTTGCGCTGATCACCGGCGGCGCAAGAGGAATGGGCCGATCGCACGCGGTGGCACTCGCCGAAGCAGGCGCGGATATCGCCATCTGCGACCGGTGCGAGAACAACGAACAGATCGCATACCCGTTGGCGACGGAAGCAGATCTGGCCACCACCGCCGAGATGGTCGAGGCGACCGGAAGGCGTTGTCTCACAGCGAAACTGTCGACGGCCGACCGCGGTGCGCTGGAGCAGTTCGTGGCCCGCGTCGAGTCGGAGCTCGGCCGCGTGGACATCGCTGTCACCAACGCCGGCGTCAGTGCGATCGCGATGCTGCCCGATGTCCCGTCGGCGCAGTGGGACGAAGTGATCGGGTCCAATCTCACCGGCACGTTCAACACCATCGCCGCGGTGGCGCCGGGGATGATCGCGCGCCGGTTCGGGCGGATCGTCACGGTGTCCTCGATGCTGGGCCGCAGCGGAAACTTCGCGCAGGCCGCGTACGCCGCCTCCAAATGGGGCGTCATCGGACTGACCAAGGTCGCCGCGCACGATCTGGCCGGGTACGGCATCACCGTCAATGCCGTGGCGCCCGGCAACGTCGAAACCCCGATGACCTTCAACGACGCGTTGTTCGGAACCATGCGACCCGATCTCGAAAAACCGACGCTCGCCGACGTGGAATCGGTGTTCGCGTCGTTGCACCTGCAGCCGGTGCCCTTCCTGAAGCCCGCGGAGATCACGCGCGCGGTCATGTTCCTGGCACACCCGGACAGCACCCACATCACCGGCACGGTCCTGCCGGTCGATGCCGGGGCCACCGCCCGGTTGACCGGCTGACAAGAGGGCCGCAACTGGCATCATCGAAGCCATGACTGCGCGCCCGATCTGGTTCACAGCCTGCGTCACCGCGGCCCTGGCCCTGGCGCCGGCCGCTGCCGCCAGGCCTTCGGATCCGGGTGTGGTGTCGTACGCCGTACTGGGCAAGGGATCCGTGGGCAATGTGGTCGGCGCACCGATGGGCTGGGAGTCCACCTTCACCGCGCCGTTCCAGGGCTTCTTCGTCGATCTCCCGGCGTGCAACAACTGGGCCGACATCGGACTGCCCGAGGTGTACGGCGACCCGGACCTGGCGTCGTTCAACGGCGCCGTGGCGCAGACGGCGGCCACCGATGACAGCCACGCGGCCAAGCAGGTGGTGGGTGTATTCGCGACCGCCGAGGCCGCGTCACGGGCGTTCCACCGGGTCGTCGACCGGACCGCCGGCTGCTCGGGCCAGACCACCGCGATGCACCTCGAGGACGGCCGGACCGAGGTGTGGAGCTTCGCGGGCGCGCAGGCCGGCCCGGCGGACGAGGCGTGGGTCAAGCAGGAAGCGGGCACCGATCGCCGCTGTTTCGCGCAGACCCGGCTGCGGGAGAACGTTCTGCTGCAGGCGAAAGTCTGCCAATCCGGCAACGCCGGCCTCGCGGTCAACGTGCTGGCCGGAGCCATGCAGAACGCGTTGGGGCAATGACCATGTCCGGGGTGAGTCAGGCATCGCACATATATTGCGCAGATTTTTGTCGGTGCCTCATGGCATCGTCGGACGAACAGGTAATGCTCGGGACGCGTCTGACTGTGTAACGCAGACTTGGTCCGGGAACACCAACCAACGGATGCGGGGCCAGGCCCCCGGTCCCGGAAGGGGATGTTCAGATGGGCACCGCTACCGCCATGTGTCGTCCGCACGCCGAATACCCCGAGTTGTCGAGCGCGTACAGCGCCGCGCTGTTGGCCGGCGGCGGGTGCCTGCGGGACGGACCGGTGGGCCGCGTCGGCCTCGAACTGGAGGCGCACTGCTTCGACCTGTCCGACCTGACGCGGCGTCCCGGCTGGGATGAGCTCACGCAGGCCGTCGAGGCCGTTCCGCAGCTACCCGGTGGCAGCACGATCACCATGGAGCCCGGCGGCGCCATCGAACTGTCGGGTCCGCCGATGGACGGCGCCGGGGCCGCCATCGCGGCGATGCAGGCCGATCAGGCCGTGCTCCGGGAGTCGTTGCGGCGCCGTGGTCTGGGCCTGCTGCAGGTCGGCGTGGACCCGCTCCGGCCACAGGCCCGGGTGAACCCCGGCGGCCGGTACCGGGCCATGGAGGCGTTCTTCGCGGCCGGCGGGACGGGTGCCGCGGGGGCCGCGATGATGACGTCGACCGCCTCGCTGCAGATCAATGTCGACGCCGGCCCGCGCGAGGGCTGGGCCGACCGCGTCCGGCTTGCCCACGCGCTCGGCCCCACCATGACCGCGGTGTCGGCGAGTTCGCCGATGCTGGGCGGCGAATTCACCGGATGGCAGAGCACGCGGCAGCGCATCTGGGGCCAGCTGGACACCGCCCGCTGCGGGCCCGTTCTCGGTGCCAGCGGCGACGATCCGGCCAACGACTGGGCGCGCTACGCCCTCAAGGCGCCGGTGATGCTCGTGCACACGCCGGAGGCTGAGCCGGTCACCGAATGGGTGCCGTTCGCCGACTGGGCGGACGGGCGCACGCTGCTCGGTGGGCGCCGGCCGACCGAGGCCGACCTCGACTACCACCTGACGACGCTGTTCCCGCCGGTCCGGCCGCGGCGCTGGCTGGAGATCCGCTACCTAGACGCCGTGTCCGACGACCTGTGGCCGGCTGTCGTGTTCACCCTGGTGACGCTGCTGGACGACGCTCGGCTGTCGCAGATCGCTTGGGAGGCAACGGAATCGGTTGCCACCGCATGGGATCAGGCGGCGCGGGTGGGCCTGGCCGATCCGCGGCTGCAGGCGGCCGCGGTGCGATGTGTGGAAGCGGCCGCCGAGGCCGCGCCGGCCGATGTGGCGGACTCGATGGACCGGCTGCTGCGGCAGGTACGGCAAGGGCGCAGCGCGGCCGATGACTTCGCGGACCGGGTCGTCGCTCACGGAATCGATTCGGCCATCACCGGGTTGGCATGTGATGACCGGCTGAAAGGTGGGGTGTGAGTACGCGCGAGCTGTTGGCCCGAGGGCTGACCAGGGCCCGGGACCGGACTCTGGCCCTTGTCGAGTTCGACGACGCCGAACTGCTGCGTCAGTACGACCCGCTGATGAGTCCGCTGGTGTGGGACCTCGCGCACATCGGTCAGCAGGAAGAACTGTGGCTGCTGCGCGGCGGCGACCTGAACCGTCCCGGCCTGCTGCCGCCCGACGTGGACGGTCTGTATGACGCGTTCGTGCATTCGCGCGCCAGCCGGGTGTCGTTGCCGCTATTGCCGCCGACCGATGCGCGCGCCTTCTGCCGCACCATCCGGTCGAAAGCCTTTGACGCCCTTGACCGGGCGCCGGACGAGGCCGCTGCCCAGTTCCCGTTCGCCCTGGTGATCAGCCACGAGAACCAGCACGACGAGACCATGCTGCAGGCCCTGAACCTGCGCAGCGGCCCGCCATTGTTGGGGCCGGGCGCCGTCCTGCCGCGGGGGCGTCACGGGGTCGCCGGCACCTCGGTGCTGGTACCCGGCGGACCGTTCGTACTCGGTGTCGACGCGGCCGACGAACCTTTCGCGCTCGACAACGAGGGCCCGGCGCACGTCGTCGACGTGCCGTCGTTCCGGATCGGCCGGGTGCCGGTCACCAACGCCGAATGGCGCGAGTTCATCGCCGACGGTGGCTACCGGCAGCCCCGGTGGTGGTCGGCGGCCGGCTGGGCGCATCGGCAGCAGGCGGGTCTGGTGGCGCCACAGTTCTGGAACGCCGACGGCACCACGCGGGTCCGGTTCGGGCATGTCGAGGAGCTGCCGCCCGACGAGCCCGTGCAGCACGTCAGCTTCTACGAAGCCGAGGCCTACGCCGCCTGGGCCGGGGCGCGGCTACCCACCGAGGTGGAGTGGGAGAAGGCCTGCGCGTGGGATCCCACGACCGGACAACGGCGCCGATTCCCTTGGGGCGCCGCCGAACCCGATGCGCACCTCGCCAATCTCGGCGGCGACGCGCTGCGTCCCGCGCCCGCGGGGGCCTACCCGGAGGGCGCCTCGGCCTACGGTGCCGAGCAGCTGCTCGGCGATGTCTGGGAGTGGACCACGTCACCGCTGCGCCCGTGGCCGGGTTTCACGCCGATGATCTACGACCGCTATTCGCAGCCGTTCTTCGAGGGCACCGGCAGCGGTGACTACCGGGTGCTGCGCGGCGGTTCCTGGGCCGTGGCCGGCGACATCCTGCGGCCCAGCTTCCGCAACTGGGACCACCCGATCCGTCGTCAGATCTTCTCCGGCGTGCGGCTGGCCTGGTCGGTTGACGAGGTGCGCGGCTGATGTGTCGTCATCTGGGCTGGCTCGGCAACCCCGTCTCGGTGTCGTCACTGATCCTGGAACCGGCGAACGGGCTTCTGGTGCAGTCCTATTCACCCCGACGGCAGAAGCACGGGTTGCTCAATGCCGACGGCTGGGGTGTCGGCTTCTTCGACGGCGCGACACCGCGGCGCTGGCGCAGCGCCGCGCCGTTGTGGGGCGATGCGTCGCTGGCATCGGTGGCGCCGGCGCTGCGCAGTGCGTGTGTGGTGGCCGCCGTCCGCTCGGCCACCGTCGGAATGCCCATCGAGCCGTCGGCATCGGCGCCGTTCACCGACGGCGAGTGGCTGTTGTCGCACAACGGCATCGTCGACCGGGCGGTGCTGCCGGTGTCGCGAACCGCGGAATCGACGGTCGACAGCGCGATCCTGGCCGCGCACATCTTCGCCGAGGGACTGGACAGCCTGGGCGACACCGTGCGCCGGGTCGGGGAGTCCGATCCGTCGGCGCGGCTGAACATCCTGGCGGCCAACGGTTCCCGGATGCTGGCCACCGTGTGGGGCGAGACGGTGTCGATACTGCGCCGGCCCGACGGGGTCGTGCTGGCCAGCGAGCCCTACGACGACCACCCCGACTGGCAGGACATCCCAGACCGTCACCTCGTCGAGGTGACGGCCGCCGGCGTCGCGATGACGCCGTTGACCTGAGGAAGAGGACCCACGATGACACCGAGCAAGACGGCACCGCTGCTGACCAACCATCTCGCCGCCGACTGGGCGCCCCGTGCATTGCGGCGTGATGTCCGGGATGGCCTGTCGCAGTCGCCGAAATCGTTGCCGCCCAAGTGGTTCTACGATGCCGTCGGCAGTGACCTGTTCGATCAGATCACCCGCCTGCCCGAGTACTACCCGACACGCACCGAGGCGCACATCCTGCATGAGGCGGCGGCCGCCATCGTGGCGGCCTCCGGCGCGGACACCCTCGTCGAGCTCGGCAGCGGCACGTCGGAGAAGACGCGCATCTTGCTCGACGCGTTCCGGGACGCCGCGGCGCTGCGCCGGTTCGTGGCGTTCGACGTCGACGAGAACGTACTCAGCGCCGCGCTCACGCAGTTGTCCGACGAGTACGAGGGTGTCGAGATCAGCGGCGTGCGAGGTGATTTCGAGCAGCATCTGGGCGAACTGCCCGTGGTGGGCCGTCGGCTCATCGTGTTCCTCGGGTCGACGATCGGCAACCTGACGGCCGGCCCGCGGGCGGAGTTCCTCGAGAGCCTGGCCGCGGCGATGCGGCCGGGCGACACGCTGCTGCTCGGCACCGACCTGGTGAAGGACACCGCCCGGTTGGTGGCCGCCTACGACGACAGCGCCGGGGTCACCGCGCGGTTCAACCGCAACGTCCTGGCGGTGGTGAACCGGGAGCTGGATGCGGATTTCGATCTCGACCGCTTCGAACATGTGGCACGATGGAACACCGAGCACGAGCGTATCGAGATGTGGCTGAGGTCTGTTGCCGCGCAACAGGTTCAGATACGCGAGCTGGATCTGTCGGTGGAGTTCGAGGCGGGTGAGGAGATGTTGACCGAGGTGTCGTGCAAGTTCCGCCCCGAGGGCGTCGCGGCCGAGTTGGCGGCCGCCGGACTCCGGCAGACCGACTGGTGGACCGACCCCGCCGGGGATTTCGGGCTGTCGCTGGCGGTCAAGCCGGACCTGCGGACGTGACCGGGGCCGATTCCGCCGTCGCGCGCCTGTGGCGCGCAGCCCGGCCCACACCGGCGGGCCTGCATCTCGACAACGCCGCTTGCTCGCGGCAGAGCTTCGCCGTCATCGACGCCGCGGCCCAGCATGCCCGGCTGGAAGCTCAGGTCGGCGGCTATGTCGCCGCAGAATCCGCGGAACCCGTGTTGGAGGGCGGACGGGCGGCCGTGGCCGCGCTGACCGGGATGGCCGCCGGCGACGTGGTGTTCACCACGGGTTCCAACAACGCGCTCAACCTCCTGCTCAGCAGTTGGGACGGCGACAAGACCATCGCCTGCCTGCCAGGCGAATACGGCCCCAATCTGGTGGTGATGGAAGCCAACGGATTCACCGTCCGGGAGCTGCCGGTCGACGGCCAGGGGCGGCTCGACGTCGAAGTGGCGGTCGCGCTGATGCAGGGTGACCCGCCCGCGCTGGCCCATCTGACGGCACTCGGCAGTCACCGCGGGGTGGCCCAGCCGCTGTCGGAGTTCGTCGCGGCGTGCCATGCGATCGGGGTGCCGGTGGCGGTGGACGCCGCACAGGCGCTGGGCCATCTGGACTGCGCGGTGGCTCCCGACGTCATCTACGCGTCGTCGCGCAAATGGCTGGCCGGGCCGCGCGGCGTCGGCGTGCTGGCGATCAGTTCATCTGTGTCGCACCGGCTTCGGCCGCGCATCCCGCTGCCGGAATGGGGGACACCGCTACCGGTGCTGAAACGGCTCGACCTCGGTGAGGCCAATGTGGCTGCCCGCGTGGCCTTTTCGAAGGCCCTCGAAGAGCATCTGGTGGCCGGGCCCGAGCTGGTCCGGGCCCGACTGGCCGAGGTGGGCCGTCTGACCCGCACCGCGCTGGCCGGACTGCCCGGGTGGCGCGTGGTCGAGGACGTCGACGAGCCGACGGCCATCACCACGCTGGAGCCGACGCGCGGCGCCGACCCGAACTCGGTGCGCACCAAGCTGATTACCGAGCACCATGTCGTCACGACCGTGGCCGGTATCGAGCGGGCGCCCTTCGAGATGAAGATCCCGGTGCTGCGGGTCTCGCCGCATGTCGACGTCACCGGCGACGAACTGGAGTCCTTCGCCGGTGCGCTGACTGCCGCGTCGACCTGACCGTCAGGCCTTGTGTGCCGTGAGCAGGAACGCCGGCATCTTCAGCCGGCCCTTCTCGTCGAGCGCGTGCGGCGGCATCTCGAGCGGCGGCTGCCCCGGCACCGATGGCGGCGCGACCATACCGGCGTGGATGAAGGCCGGCCGGATTTCGTCGATGGCCCAGTACTTGCCGACGGCTTCACGCAGCTCGTCCTCGGTGACCTCGTTGGGCTTCATCTCGGCCTCGGCCGGGAACGCGCCCTTGGCGAACACCAGGATGTAGTACTTGGCGCCCGGCGCGGCAGCGCGGAACACCGCCTGCTGGTAGGCGTCGCGGGCCTCGACCGGAATCGAGTGGAACAACGTCGAGTCCATGATGGTGTCGAATCGTCCGTCGAATCCGGTGAACGAGGTGATGTCGTCTTCGACGAATGTCGCGTTGGTCAGATTCCGTTCCGCGGCAGCCTGTTTCGCGGCGGCAACCGCGGTGGGGGAGAGTTCGATGCCCACCACGTTGTGACCCGCGGCGGCCAGCGCGAGGGCCAGCTCCGCGTGGCCACAGCCCGCGTCGAGGACGTCACCGGTGACCTGACCGGCGTCGATCAGCGCAGCCAGTTCAGGCTGCGGCTCGCCGATGTTCCACGGCGGCGGACCGTCGAAACCGCCCTCCTGCCGGTAGACGCTGTCCCAATCCATCACTTCGTTCGACGAGTCGGTCATGCGTCCAACCTACGCGGGCGGCCGCCGGGTGGCGACGGCAATTTGCGGCGAGTACAGGCCGCTGCGCAGTTCGATGTCGACGCCTGCTGCGTCGGCCAATGCCCGCAGTGCGGACGGACTGTAGGCCCGCAGCGAGCTGATGACGCCGTCGTGCACGAACGGCACGAACGGGGCCAGCGGCAGCATGGCCGCCAGCCGCATCAGGTGCAATGGCGACGGTGGCCGGGGCAGGTCGATGATGAGCAACTTGTCCGCCACCCGGGTGCCCTCGGCGAGCACCCGGACGGCGGCAGACGGCGGTAGATGGTGGAACGACAACGCGAAAACAGCCAGGGCATAAGCACTGTCGGCCGCGTCGATGGCCGTCGCGTCCATGGCGCGCACCGTCACCCGCGGATCGGAACCCAGGTCACCGGCGGTGATGGCCGCGACCGAGTCCGGCTCGAGGTCGGTGACCGTGAGGGTTGCCGTGGGATGCATCTCCAGCACCTTCTTCGACAGACCCCCATGGCCGGCCCCCAGCTCGAGGATGCGCGGATCGGGAACCTCGGCGACTTCGTCCATGACGATGTAGGCGAAGCGTTCGTGGAGACCGAACCAGTTGCCGGTGAGCTCCAGCGCGCGCACCACGCTGCGCTTGATCGCGGGATCGATGTCGTCGCGGTCGAGGTATTCGGGCTGATCGGTCTGCAGCGCGCGATCGAGGCATGACGCCTGCGGGCCGCCGCGCGGCATGCGATCGATGTCGGCGCTCATCCGAGGGCCTCGGTCAACGTGGCGGGTACCTCGATGTCGGCCACCGCGAGGTTCTCCTCGAGATGCGCGACCGACGACGTGCCGGGGATGAGCAGCATGTTGGGTGCCGCGGCCAGGGTCCAGGCCAACGCGACCTGCGCGGGCGTCCGGCCGAGTTTGCTTGCCGTCTTGCGGATTTCGGGGTGGCCGAGCACCGGGTTCTCCGGATTGAACGCCGATCCCAGCGGGAAGAACGGGACGAACGCGATGCCGCGTGCGGTGCAGGCGTCCAGCACCGGCTGCGAGGCTCGATCGAGGAGGTTGTAGGCGTTCTGCACGCACGCGATGTCGGTGCGCTGCAGCGCGATCTCGAGATGCTCGAGGGAGATGCTGCTGAGGCCGATGCCGTCGATCAGGCCCTCGTCGCGGGCGGCGATCATGGCCGTGAGCTGGCGGTCGAACAGGTCCCGGTCGACATCGCCGGGCGCACTGGGATCGCCGTCGGCGCCCATCACCCGCAGGTTCACCGCCGCGAGCCGGTCGGTGCCGAGGGTTTCCAGGTTCTGCTCGATCGCGGCCCGCAGTTCATCGGGCTGCTGTGCCGGCAGCCAGCCGCCGGTCTCGTCGCGGCGGGCACCGACCTTGCTGACCAGCGCGAGGCCCTGCGGATAGGGATGCAGGGCCTCGCGGATCAGCTGGTTGGCCACGTCCGGGCCGTAGAACTGCGCGGTGTCGATGTGGTTGACGCCGAGTTCGACCGCGCGTCGCAATACGGCGAGCGCCTGGTCGTGGTCACGTGGTGGGCCGAAAACGCCGGGCCCGGGCAGCTGCATGGCCCCGAATCCGATCCGGTGGACCTGGTACCGACCGAGCGCGTACGTCGTCATGCAGCCAGGCTAACGCTAGTCGGACTCGCCGAGAATCTGGTAGATCTCGCGGCGGGCGTTGTTCACGATGTCCAGGATGCGTTGCTGCTGTTCGGCATTCGCCGAGTGCACCGACTGTGCGACGGCGCCGAACAACTGCCCGAGCGCGTTGCGCAGGTTCAAGGCGGCCGGGTCGGCGCCTTCGGCGATCTCTTCCCACGGGGCGGTCTCGATGGCGTCGGCGGCGGTGCGGCCGTCCTCGGTCAGCTCGAAAGTCTTTTTGCTGCCATGACTTTCGGCGGGCTTGATCAGACCCTCGTCCTCCAGCAGTTGCAGGGTCGGGTAGATCGAGCCCGGGCTGGGCTTCCACAGACCGTCGCTGCGCGCGGCGATCTCCTGCGTCATCTCGTAGCCGTGCATCGGCCGCTCGGTGAGCAGCTTGAGGATCGCGGCCCGGACATCGCCGCGCCGGCTGCGACCACTGCCGCGGCCGCGGCCGCCATGACGCCGCCCGCGGGGACCGCCCGGTCCGAAGGGGCCGGCGCCGAAGCCCGGACCGAAGCCGGGGCCGAAGCCGGGGCCGAAGCCGAAGCCCGGCCCGAAGCCGAAGCCGCCTTCGCCGCGGTGATCCCGCACGTGGTCGCGGAACTGTTCGCGCATCTCGCGACGGGCTGCGCGGCGTTCGTCATGTCGAGCGCGCCGGTCGGCGGGGCCGATGAACGGTGCGCGGTCGCCGGGGGTGAAGCCGAAGCCACCTCCGTGGGAGGGGCGATTGAAGGGGCCGCCGTCGAACGGGCGGCCGGGTGGGGTGAATGGGGTTTCCATAGATGTGTTCTCTCTTTCGGCGGGAGGCGCTCGATGCGCCTCCGATGCATTAACGATATATCGGAAACTATCGGTGCGCAACAGTCTGCTGAGAGTTGGCTGCGTCACGCGCCGACCGGAGCCTCCGCGTTTAGGGTGTGGCGATGGCGGGCGACTTCGGATTTCATGCCCTCGCGTTGGTGGCCGTCATCGGCCTCGTGGGGCCCTTGCTGGCGGCGGTGCCGAAGCTGCGGGTGCCCTTGATCGTCGGCGAACTCGCTGCCGGAATCGTCGTGGGGCGCACCGGTTTCGGCATCGTCGACGCGGACAACCCGACGTTCATGCTGCTGGCGGACATCGGCTTTGCACTGGTGATGTTCATCGTCGGGACCCATGTGCCGGTGCGCGACAGATCATTACGGGGCGACCTGCCCAGAGCGCTCTTGCGGGCGGTCGTGGTGGGCGCGTTCGCCGCGGTGTTGGGCGTGGTCGTCACGCAACTGTTCGGCACGGGCCACGCCCCGTTGTACGCAGTCCTCATGGCGTCGTCCTCGGCGGCGCTCGCGCTGCCGGTCATCCAGTCGCTGGGGCTGACGGGACCGCCGGTGCTGTCGGTCACCGCCCAGATCGCGATTGCCGACGCCGCGTCGATCGTCCTGTTGCCGTTGGTCATCAATCCGGCGGGCGCCCCGCGCGCGGCGGTCGGAGTCCTGGCGATCGCCGCATGCACGGTCCTCCTGTACTTCTTCCTGCGGTATGAGGCCAAGCGTGGGTGGCTCAAGCGGATGCACAAGTACTCGCACAGTCGGCACCTGGCGCTCGAGCTGCGGATCAGCCTGATCGTGCTGTTCGGGTTGGCGACGCTGGCGAAGTCGACGCACGTGTCGATCATGCTCGCGGGTTTTGCGCTGGGCCTTTGCCTTTCGGCGATCGGCGAGCCACGTCGACTGGCGCGCCAGCTGTTCGGCATCACCGAGGGGTTCTTCGCGCCGTTGTTCTTCGTCTGGCTCGGCGCCTCTTTGCAGGTACGGGAGCTGGGTGAGCATCCGGTCTTGATCGGGTTGGGTGTGGCACTGGGCGTGGGAGCGGTGCTCGCGCACCTCAGCGGCCGGCTCCTCGGCCAGCCGCTGTCGCTCGGGGTGCTGGCGGCTGCGCAATTGGGCGTGCCGGTGGCCGCCGCCACGCTGGGCACGCAACAGCAGCTGCTGAGTCCGGGCGAGCCGTCGGCGCTGATTCTCGGCGCGCTGCTGACCGTCGTGGCGACGTCCGTGGCCGGCGGGATCGCCCGGCGTCGGCAAACTGCGACGGCGTGAATTCCGCAGTCGCGTCCGGCCCGACGCACCGTCTCACCATGTGGACGCGCGGCCGGTGGAGTGCGCTCCGCGTGCGCCGTCCGCGGCTACGACTGACGCGCGCGCAAGTTATGCGTAGCGTAATTTGCTGAAACTGCAATTTTTCGACGCTTTCCATTTGCAGTGTGTTTTGTAAGCCACTCAATCCGTGGTGTGACGTGGGTCTCGTCATGCGATGAACAGCCCGAGTCGCGATTTGGGCGGTTCACCCCGACCAATTTGCTGTTTCGGTAGCGCAGCTAACTTGCTCGTCAGGGCAGCAATCTAACGGAATTGACAATTTCCTGACGGGTCGATTTTGGTTAGCTGGGAAATGTGTAGGTTCGTTAAAAATGCCTATCTACTAGGGGTAAATTTCTGCGCCACACGGGTGTCGCGATAACTGGGAGGACTCAAATGCAGCTCACAATGAAGCCGTATGTCACTGCGGGCATTGCCCTCGCAGGAGCGAGCGTGATTGCTGTGGCGCCGGTGGTGCCGCAGACCGAAACTCACTTGCCTGCGGTTTCGCACGTGCAGGTTTCCGATGTGCATCTGACGGCATTGGTCAACCCGATCGTGGCGCTGGGCAACATCTACAACGCGCTCGCCGAGACCGTCGGGCAAACCAGCTACATGGTGGAGACCAGCGTGAACCCGCTGGTGCGCCAGGTGGTGCTCGATGCGAACTACGGCGTGCAGCAGGGCATGCAGTTGATCGGCAACATCACCGGCGCGACGTTCACCCTCGGTGGCGCGTTGCCGGGAACCCTCGCCAACGTGCTGGGGAACCTCGGCACGCTCAACGTCAACGGCGCCATCGACTCGCTGGTGGGCGGGCTGCTTCCCGGCGGTCTGCAGTTGATCACGGGCATCAACGGGCCGGTGCAGAACATCCTGCAGCAACCGTTGGCCGTGGCGGAGGCCATGGTGCCCGCGGTGCTGGATTCGGTCACCGCTCTGGTCGCCGGCCTGGCCATCTCGACCGTCGGCATCGGCTGCGGCTCGTGCCTCGGAACCACGCCGGTGGTGCAGCAGGTGGTCAAGAGCGTGACGGGCATTCTGCAGTCGGTGCTGACCCTCAATCCGGGCACCATCTACAACGGCGTGCTCAACAATGTGGTGAGCCTCGTGCA
Source organism: Mycobacterium toneyamaense (assembly GCF_055384815.1). Lineage (NCBI taxonomy): Bacteria > Bacillati > Actinomycetota > Actinomycetes > Mycobacteriales > Mycobacteriaceae > Mycobacterium > Mycobacterium toneyamaense. The sequence continues at coordinate 5,473,200 of NZ_AP040333.1, read as the reverse complement.
GAACATTCAGAAGAATGTCACCGATTTTGAGACCGGCACCGTCCCGTACATCGTCAACCGGATCATCACGGCGCTGAACGTCAACCCGAACGCACCGGGCGGCGTCACCGTCCCCGTTGCCGCAACGACAACTGCCGCCCTGGCGGCGGCGCCGGCAGCCGAGACCTCGAAGACGGCCACGGAGTCCTCCGCCGCGGGAGCGGCTGACACGGCGACGACGACGAAGAAGGCGGCGGCGGCAACTTCGACCGAGACCGCCCCGGCGACCGACGCGGCGAAGGACGCCGACGTCAAGGCCGCGGATACCAAGGCTGCCGATACCAAGGCCGCTGACACCAAGGCCGCTGACACCAAGGCCGCCGACGCGAAGGACGCCGACGCCAAGGGTGCGACCAAGGATGCCGACACCAAGGCGACGGACACCAAGGGTGCCACCACGGATGCCGACACCGTGACGACGCCCAAGGACACCGCGCCCAAGACCAAGAAGGCGCAGAACCCCGTGTCCAAGGTCGCGAAGTCGATCGCAGGCGCCATCAAGGGTGCCACCAAGGCACCGAAGGCCCCGAAGGCGCCCAAGGCGTCCAAGGGCGATTCCGGTAGCAAGTAACTCACTACGCGACTGTGGCCCCACCGCCGAAAGGCGATGGGGCCACAGTGCATTCAGCGTCTACTGCCGGCCGCGGAAGGCGGCGGCCACGATTGCCGCGGCGATCAGAACCAGCGTCGCGGCTGTCGCCGCAGTGGCGCCGATCCCCGAATCGAAGGCGACGCGCGCCGACTCCATCAGGTGGTTGCCGAGCTCGGTCGGCAGGGTCCGAGCCACCGAGATGGCGCCGCCGATGCTCTCGCCGGCGTCGGCCGACTGGGCGGGCGACAGGGCGCCCGGCAGTTCGACGTTCGCGCGGTAGAACGCGGTGAACATGGTGCCCAGTCCGGCAGTGCCGATCACCGCGCCCAGCTCGTAGGCGGTCTCTGACACCGCGGACGCCGCGCCGGCCTTCTCCGACGGCACCGACGCCACGATGGTGTCGTTCGAGATCGTCTGCGACACACCGACACCCAGCTCCAGCACGGTGAACGACGCGATGACGCCGACCATCGTCAGGTCGTGACGGAACAGCACGATGAGCAGGAAGCCGGCGGCCACCAGCAGCAGACCGGTGACCATCAGCGTCTGCGGCGCGAACCGCTTGGTCAGCCGCACCACGGCGATGCCCGCGATGGTCGAGGCCGCCGCTCCCGGCAACATGACCAGCGCGGCGGTCAGCGGGGCCAGTCCGAGTACCAGCTGCAGGTGCTGCGACACGAAGAACAGGAACCCGATGAGGCCCACCATCGACAGGAAGTTGGCCAGGATCGACGCCGTGAACGGGCCGTTCCGGAACAACCGCATGTCGAGAATCGGTGTGGCACTGCTGTTCTGCCGACGCACGAACCAGACGCCCGCAGCGACGCCCAGGGCGACGGCCGCCAGCGTCACCGCCGAGATGCCGTCGTGTGCGGAGGTCTTGATCGCCCACACGATCGGCAGCATGGCCACCAGTGACAGCAGCACGCTCAGCGCGTCGACCGGGCCCGGGTTCGGGTCCCGCGATTCCGGCACCAGCTTGGGCGCCAACACGAGCAGCGGCAGCAGGATCGGCACGGCGATCATGAAGACCGCGCCCCAGTGGAAGTGCTGCAGCAGCAGGCCGCCGACGATCGGGCCGAGGGCCGAGCCGGCCGCGAAGCACGACGCCCAGATGGCGATCGCGAGGCGGCGCGATGTGGCCTCGGTGAAGATGTTGCGGATCAGCGACAGCGTCGACGGCATCAGCATGGCGCCGAACACGGCGAGTGCGGCACGCGCGGCGACCAGGAAGCCGGCGCTGGGCGCGAACGCCGCGGCAGCCGAGATGACGGCGAACCCGACGGCGCCGATGAGCAACAGCCGGCGCCGGCCGAACCGGTCACCGAGGCTGCCCATGGTCACCAAAAGCGTTGCCAGCACGAGCGAATAGATGTCGACGAGCCACAACTGGGTGGCGGCCGACGGGCGGAAGTCCTCGGCGATGCGGGGCAGCGCGAAGGCCAGCACCGTGTTGTCGATGGAGACGAGCAGCACGGGCAGCATCAGCACTGCCAGCGCCCACCAATGACGTTGTGGGGTCCGGTTCGTCACCTCTTTGGTGACGAGACTGGTGGACATGAGAGCTCCTTAACTGTTCATGCGGCGGCTGTCCAAGCCGAAGTCAGCATGAAATACGTTGCGGTGAAACAAATTCAGGTGGATCAGGACTGATCCGGGGTGATGGTGCCGGCCGTCAGGCTGGCCATGATGGCGTCGACGATCTCGACCCGCGGCGCGATGTTCCGGCGCAGTGCCTCATATCCGGCGTCGAGCAGGGCCCAGAAAACCAGGCGCGGCCACTCCGGTGGGCTGGTCTGCGGTCGTGCCGAAACCCGCGCCAGCACTTCGGCTATCGCCTCGTCGCCGGTATCGAGGATCGCGGACAACTCCGGATCGGCCACGATGGTCGGCTCGTTGTAGACGAAGGGCACGATGGGTCCGAGGTCCAGCTGGGATTCGACCACCCGGCGCAGCGCGGCGAGTGGGGGACCACAGGCCGGCTCGGCCTTGTCGATGGCGGTGTTGCACATCTCGTGCACGTACAGCGCGACGGCGCGGATCAGCTCGGAGCGCTCGGGGAAGTACCGGTGCAGAGTGCTGCGGCCGACGTTCGCGGCGGTGGCGATGTCGGTCAAGGACGCCGCGGGGTTGGTCGCCAGGACGGCGGTGGCGGCATCGAGAATCGCCTTCCGGGTGCGCGACCGCACGCCAGTGTCGAACGATTTCAACTCAGCCATGCGTCAAAAATAGCACGATTGGCCGAAAATGGGACATTGATGTCCCAATGTGGGGCTGGTGAGAGTGATCACGTCGCAGGTGGGGGCTCACCGACCCCAGAAACGAAGAAGGCCCCGACCAGATTTCCCTGGTCAGGGCCTTGCTCACTTGTCGGGGTGGCGGGATTCGAACCCACGACCTCTTCGTCCCGAACGAAGCGCGCTACCAAGCTGCGCCACACCCCGCGTGAAGCTTCGACAGCCTATCGCACGGGTGCCCTCAGAAGCCAAACGGCCCTCGCCAGGTGAGATAGCCGCTGGTGGGCGGGGTCAGCGGCGAAGATCACGTCCATTCGAGGGATGGATTTTTGCGCAACGTGCGTTAAAACGGGTAACTCTGATGAACGGCAACCGAACGCCAGAAAGCGAGGAACGAACATGACCGGCTTGGGAGCTTTGCTCTACTGCGGATTCTTCGGTCTCGCGGCGCTGTGGCTGTTCGCGACTTCTGACTACCGGGCGGCCTGGCTGGGCCGTCAGGATCACGCCCAGCGGCCGGAGCGCTCGAACTCCGTCAGTGCCGCCACGGCGTCGGCGGACTCGAGCCCGCGACTGTTGACCCACGCGTCGTCGAAGTAGGTGTCGGCGTAGCGGTCGCCGCTGTCGGCCAGGAGCGTCACCACCGAACCGCTACGGCCCTGCGCCACCATCTCGGCCAGGAGTCCGAACGCGCCCCAGATGTTCGTCCCCGTTGACGGACCCACCCGTCGTCCCAGCACCTTGCTCACGTGCCGCGCGGCGGCCACCGACGCCGCGTCCGGCACGCACACCATGGCGTCCACGACGCCCGGCAGGAACGACGGCTCCACCCGCGGCCGGCCGATGCCCTCGATACGCGACGACGCCCCGGTGAACACTTCTCGGTCGCCCGTGGCCCACGACGGATAGAACGCCGAGTTCTCCGGGTCCACCACGCACAGCCGCGTGGCATGGCGCCGGTAGCGCAGGAACCGCCCGATCGTGGCGCTCGTACCGCCGGTGCCCGCCCCGACCACGATCCACTCCGGGATCGGGTGGGCCTCTTCACGCAGCTGCGAGAAGATCGACTCCGCGATGTTGTTGTTGCCCCGCCAGTCGGTGGCGCGCTCGGCGTTGGTGAACTGGTCGAGGTAGTGGCCGCCCGTCTCGCGCGCCAGGCGCTCCGCCTCGTCGTACACGTGGGACGACTGTTCGACGAAATGGCAACGGCCGCCTTGGGATTCGATCAGGGCGATCTTCGACTGACTCGTCGACGCCGTCATCACCGCGATGAAGGGCAACCCCAGCAGCGCCGCGAAATACGCCTCCGACACCGCCGTCGAACCCGACGACGCCTCGATGACGGTGGTCTGCGGGCCGATCCAGCCGTTGCACAACCCGTACAGGAACAGCGACCGGGCCAGCCGGTGTTTGAGGCTGCCGGTGATGTGGGTGCTCTCGTCCTTCAGATAGAGCTGGACGTCGACGCCGGCGCTCCACGCGGCCGGCAGGGGATAACGCAGGAGATGAGTGTCGGCGCTGCGCCGGGCGTCCGCCTCGATCAGGCGGACCGCGTTGTCCACCCAGTCGCGGCTCACCGTGCCGAGATGGCCGGCTGCGTCACGTCGGCGCCGATACCGGCGTGCCCGCCGCCGGTCGGGGCGGCCACCAGCGTCAGCAGCGTCACCTCGGGCCGGCAGCAGAAGCGCACCGGCGTGTACGGCGAGGTACCCAGACCGGCGGACACGTGCAGCTGCGTGTGGGCGCCCCAGCGTGACGGGCCCTTCACTCGGGAGGTGTCGATGTCGCAGTTGGTCACCAGCGCGCCGTAGAACGGCACGCACAGCTGCCCGCCGTGCGTGTGGCCGGCCAGCACCAGCTGGTAGCCGTCGTCGGCGAACCGGTCCAGCACGCGGGTGTACGGCGCATGGGTGACGCCCAGCGACAGGTTGGCGGCCGGGTTGGGCCGTCCGGCGATGGTGTCGTAGCGGTCGCGGTTGAGGTGCGGATCGTCGACGCCGGCGACGGCGATGAGCTGCCCGTTGACCTCGATCTCGCGCCGCGTGTGGGTCATGTCCAGCCAGCCGCGCTCGGTGAACGCCGCGCGCAGGTCCTGCCACGGCAGCGGCCGCCCGGTGATCCGCTTGTGCTTGCTGAACAGGTAGTTGGCGGGGTTCTTCGGCTTCGGCGCGAAGTAGTCGTTGCTGCCGAACACGAACACGCCGGGCACCGCCAGCAGATCGCCCATCGCCTGCACCACCGCCGGCACCGACTTGGGGTGCGAGAGGTTGTCGCCGGTGTTGACCACCAGATCGGGCTCCCAGCGGGCCAGCTCGCGCAGCCACGCCTGCTTGCGACGCTGCGCCGGCATCATGTGCAGATCGCTCAGATGCAGCACCCGCAGCGGCGACGAGCCGGGCGTCAGCACCGGCATGGTGACCTCGCGGACCACGAACGCGTTGCGCTCGATGAGCGACGCGTAGGCGAGGCCCGCAGCCAGGGTTCCGGCGACGGTGACGGCTGCGTTGCGGGCGATGGCAGACATGCAGGCAGCCTACTTGCTCAGCGCAGCAATTGGCCCGTTGTCGCTGGTCATCGTTAGAAAGCCCACAGGGTTGGCTTAGGTCGTTCTGAGGTTTCGGCCGGGCCTATGGGGGCGGGGGACCGAGAACCGGCACGGTGATGGGCGGCAGGCCCGGAATCTCCACGACCGTCGACCCGATCTGCACCGGCGGCAGGCCGTCGAGGCCCGGAATCCCCACTGGCGGTGGCGGCGGAGGCGGCGGCGCGATGCCGTTGCTGACCTGGATCGTGACGATCGAGCCGGGGATGGTCTGTCCCGACGGCGAGGTTCCGACCACTTGACCCGATGGCGCGGTGCTGTTGACCCACGACGGCTGCGCGGACAACTGGAAGCCGGCTTCCTTGATGCGGTTCTGCGCCAGGTCGAGGTCCATGCCCGCGACGCTCGGCACCTTCGAGCCCGGCCCGCCGTCCACGTAGCGCGGTTCGGTCGGCGGCATCACCACGTTGGGCGGGGTGAACTGCTTCATCGCCGTGAACCAGGTGCGGGCCGGCTCGTGGCCGCCGTACAGGTCACCGCGGCCGCACTGGCGCAGCGGGAACGAACACAGGTCGGACGGCGTCGGTGAATCGTCGTAGATGTAGTTGGCGGCGGCGTAGGCGCTCGTGAAGCCCAGGAACGCGGACGACCGGTGGGCCTCGGTGGTGCCGGTCTTGCCTGATACAGGAAGCGTCCAGCCGACCGACTGTGCGGCCGCGGCACCGGTGCCGCTGATGGCGTCCTTGTTCATCGCGTTGGCCAGGGTGTTGGCCAGACCCTCGGGGACCGCCTGCTCGCAGGTCTGGGTGGTCACCGAGACCTCGTTGCCGTGCCGGTCGAACACCTTGTCCACCGGGTTCGGCGGGCACCAGGTGCCACCCGACGCCAGCGTGGCCGCGACGTTCGAGAGCTCCAGCGCGTTGACCTCGAACGGGCCCAGGGTGAACGAGCCGATGTTCTGCCGCTTGATGAAGTCGGCCAGGCTCTCGTTGCTGTTCGGGTCGTACGGCCGGGCGGTGCCCGGCGCGGCGTAGGACCGCAGCCCCAGCTTGACCGCCATGTCGACGGTGCGCGGGACACCGATCTGCGAGATCAGCTTGGCGAAGCCGGTGTTCGGCGACGACGCCAGCGCTTCGGTGACGTTCATGCTGCCCTTGTAGCGGCCGTCGTTCTCGACGCACCACTTGTCCTTGGGGCAGCCCTTGGCGCCGCCGCTGCCCAGGCCCTTGGCCTCGAACCGGCCCGGCACGTCCAGCTGCGCGTTGATGCCCATCCCCATGTCCATGGCGGCGGCCGTGGTGAACAGCTTGAAGATGGATCCGGCGCCGTCACCGACCAGTGAAAACGGTTGCGGCTGCATGGTTTCCCCGGCCGCGGTGTTCAGGCCGTACGTCCGGTTGCTGGCCATCGCCACCACCTGGTGGTTGTCCTTACCGGGCCGGATGACGCTCATGACGCTGCCGATGCCGTCGATGGTGGGGGAGGCGATGCCGTCGATCGACGACTTGACCGCGTTCTGGATGTCCGGGTCGATCGTCGTGCGGATCAGATAGCCGCCCTTGGCCACCTGGTCCTTGCTGATGCCGGCCTTCGACAGATAGTCGAGCACGTAGTCGCAGAAGAAGGCGCGGTCACCGGCGGCGATGCAGCCGCGGGGCAGCTGGTTGGGCTGCGGTAGGATGCCGAGCGGCTCGGCCTTGGCGGCGCGCAGGGCCTCGGCTTCCTGCGGGACGTTCTGGATCATGGTGTCCAGCACCAGGTTTCGACGTGCCAGGGCGCCGTCGGGGTTGACGTACGGATCCAGTCCGCTGGTCGACTGCACCATGCCGGCGAGCAGTGCGGCCTGCTGCCAGTTCAGCTGGTTGGCGTTGATGCCGAAGTACGTCTGGGCGGCATCCTGGATGCCGAACGCGCCGTTGCCGAACGACACCAGGTTCAGGTAGCGCGTCAGGATCTCGGACTTGGTGAACGTCTTGTCGAGGGTCAGCGCCATGCGGATTTCGCGCAGCTTGCGTGCTGGGGTGGTCTCGATGGCGGCCCGCCGTTCGGCGTCACTCTGCGCGACCACGAGCAGCTGGTAGTTCTTCACGTACTGCTGCTCGATGGTGGATCCACCGCGGGTATCGGCCGAACCCGACATGTAGCCGGACAGGCCCGTCAGGGTGCCCTTCCAGTCAACCCCGTTGTGCTCGGCAAACCGTTTGTCCTCGATCGAGACGATGGCCAGCTTCATGGTGTTGGCGATCTGATCGCTCGGCACCTCGAAACGGCGCTGCGAATACAGCCACGCGATGGGGTTGCCCTTGGCGTCCACCATGGTGGACACGGCGGGTGCGTCACCTTCGACGAGCTGGGCCGAACCGTTGGCCACGACGTCGGATGCCCGGTTGGACATCAGGCCGACACCCCCGATGAGCGGGAACATCATCGCGGCGAGCACCACGCTGGCGAGCAGAACGCACCACGTCATCTTGATGACGGTGACCGCGGTCGGCGGACGGTTCTGCGGTCGCTCGGGCATGGGGTACAGCCTAGCGACCGTGGTGGCCAGCAGCTGAGTGCTGGTCGATTACCACGTCCTTAGGGCATCTAGGGGGCTGCGACACGGGCAAAAATTAACGTTTGGACACACGTCCCAAAAAAGCGGCCCCAGACCCATTGCGCAATAGGCCCCTGACCACCTAACTTGAACACACAATGCGATCTAGGTAACACTACTAGCCGCAATGTGGCGTAGATCGCATCAGCGACCTACTCGGGAGGACTCGGCCGTCGGGAGACGGTGTGACGAAGGGATCGCTGGTGGCAGGTACACAGCCAGTAGTTCGCACGACAATCGCTCCCCAGGCCGGAAACGGCGCGATACAGGGCGTGGTCCAACCTGAAGCGGAAGCCCGCATCGCCTGGGTGTCCCAAGCCCGGTGCCGACAGGCCGACCCGGATGAGTTGTTCGTCCGCGGTGCCGCACAGCGCAAGGCCGCGGTCATCTGCCGGCATTGCCCGGTGATCGTCGAATGCGGTGCCGACGCCCTCGACAACCGGGTCGAGTTCGGCGTGTGGGGCGGCATGACCGAGCGTCAGCGTCGTGCCCTGCTCAAACAGCACCCCGAGGTGGTGTCCTGGGCCGAGTTCTTCGCGACCCAGCGCAAGCACCGCAACGCGGTCTGACAGACGTAGAAACAGCTGTGCCCGGGATTTCCTAGGAAATCCCGGGCACAAGCATTTGAAAGCCGTTGCCTGTCAGGCCTTGACGACGTCACCCGTGATCTGATCGGCGATGGCCCGCAGCGCCTCGAGATCGGACACCTCGAACGGCAGTGACGGCACCCCCACCAACGCCACGTGCGGGTTGGCCCCGGTGAACCGCGACAGCAGCCGCACCTCACGCTTGGAGATCACGGTGCGGTTCGCGTGGATCCGCAGGGTCGCCGCGGCCAGCGCGTCGGTGTCCTGACCGGACTGCTCCAGCTTGCCGGCGGCCTCGTCGGCCGCATCGGCGGTCAGGTCACACAGCATCGGGTGGGTGCGGTTGAGGATCAGGCCGGCCAGTGGCATCTGCTCCTGCGACAACCGGTCGACGAAGAACGACGCCTCACGCAGCGCGTCGGGCTCGGCAGCTGAAACGACGACGAACCGGGTACCCGGGCGCTTGAGCAGTTCGTAGGTGCGGTCGGCCTTCTCCCGGAACCCGCCGAACGTCGCGTCAAGCGACTGCACGAAACCGGCCGCGTCGGAGAGCATCTGCGAACCCAGCACGGTGGACAGCGCCTTCATCGCCAGGCCCATGGCCCCGGTGACCAGCCGGCCGATGCCGCGGCCCGGCCCGAGCAGCAGCCGCCACAGACGGCTGTCCATGAAGTTGCCCAGTCGCTTCGGCGCGTCCAGGAAGTCCAGCGCGTTGCGCGACGGCGGGGTGTCGACGACGACCAGATCCCACTTGTCCTCGGCCAGCAGCTGGCCGAGCTTCTCCATCGCCATGTACTCCTGCGTGCCCGAGAGCGACGTCGCGACGGTTTGGTAGAACTGGTTCTCCAAAATCGCGTCGGCCCGGTCCTCGCCGGAGTACTGCAGCACCATCTCGTCGAAGGTGCGGCGCATGTCGAGCATCATCGCGTAGAGCTCACCCGGCACCTCGGGAGCCAGCGGCACCCGCTGCGGGGTGTTGCCGAGGTCCTTGATGCCGAGGGCCTGTGCCAGGCGTTTGGCCGGGTCGATGGTCAGCACCACGACGGTGCGGCCGTACTCGGCGGCCCGCAGCGCCATCGCGGCGGCGGTGGTGGTCTTGCCGACGCCGCCCGCGCCGCAGCACACCACGACGCGGTTCGCTTTGTCCGACAGGATCGCGTGCATGTCCAACTTCAAGGGCTTGCCGCTCATTTGGTGCCAACCCCTTGCTGCTCGAGTGCTTCGGCGAGTTCGTACAGGCTGCCCAGGTCGACCCCGTCGGGGAGTGCGGGCAGTTCCAGGCGGGGCACTTCGAGGGCGTCGAGCGCCTCGGCGCTCTCGGCGCGCGCCATCATGCGCGTCGCGTGCTGGATGGTCTCGGTGAGCAGTCCGGCGAAGTCGGTGTCGGACAACGTGATTCCGGCGTCGGCCAGCCCGGCGCGCACCGCGTCGGCGTCGACGACGCCCTCGGCGGCCTTCGCCAGATCATCCTGCGACAGGTACGCCGGGATGTTGCGGTTGACGATGACGCTGCCGATCGGCAGGTCCAGCTCCCGCAGCTCTTCGATGGCTTCCAGGGTCTCCTGCACGGGCAGCGCCTCCAGCAGGGTGACCAGGTGGATGGCGGTGAGCTCCGAGTGCAGCAGCTTCACGACGCCGTCGGCCTGAGAGTGCACCGGCCCGCCCTTGGCGAGATCCGAGACGGCCTTGGTGACGTCGAGGAAGCGCGAGATGCGGCCCGTCGGCGGGGCGTCGACCACGACGGCGTCGTAGGGGCGCTGACCCTTGAGTTCCTTGGCGGTCTTGCCGTTGCGGACCACGACCTCTTTGATCTTGCCGGTGAGCAGGACGTCACGCAGGCCGGGAGCGATCGTGGTCGCGAACTCGACGGCGCCGATGCGCTTCATGGCGCGGCCGGCGATGCCGAGGTTGTAGAACATGTCCAGGTACTCCAGGAACGCGGCCTCGGTGTCGATGGCCAGCGCGTTCACCTGCCCGCCGCCTTCGGCGGTGGCGATCTTCTGCTCCCCGTACGGCAGCGGCGGCACGTCGAAAAGCTGCGCGATGCCCTGCCGCCCCTCGACCTCGACCAGCAGGACGCTGCGGCCGCCGGCCGCCAGCGCCAGCGCCAGCGCGGCAGCGACGGTGGTTTTACCGGTACCGCCCTTGCCGGTGACGAAGTGGAGGCGCGCCTGGTCCAGGCGCGCGGGCCAACCGGTGTGGGTTCGGCCCGTCGATTCGGAGGTCACCCCAGCATGTTAACCATGCGGTACCCCTCGGCCGATAAGCTCGGCGGCATGAGCGAACCGACCCGGTGGGAGTACGCCACCGTCCCGTTGCTGATCCACGCCACCAAGCAGATCCTGGACCAGTGGGGCCAGGACGGGTGGGAGCTGGTGTCGGTGCTGGCCAACCCGAGCGGTGAGCAGCACGTCGCGTACCTGAAGCGGCCGAAGTGACCGTCTCCGACCGGTTGGCCGAGCTCGGCATCGAGCTGCCGGAAGTCGCCCAGCCCCTTGCCGCTTACGTCCCCGCCGTCCGGACCGGGAACCTTGTCTACACCTCCGGCCAGCTGCCCATGCAGGGCGGCCAGTTGCCGGCCGAGGGCAAGGTCGGCGGCGAGGTCAGTGCAGAGGACGGCAAGGCCCTGGCCCGGATCTGCGGCCTCAACGCGTTGGCCGCCGTGCACGCGCTGGTGGGTATCGACTCGGTTGTGCGGATCGTCAAGGTCGTCGGTTTCGTCGCCTCGGCGCCGGGCTTCAACGGCCAGCCCGCGGTGATCAACGGCGCGTCCGAACTGATGGGCGAGGTGTTCGGCCCGGCCGGTGCGCACGCCCGCTCGGCCGTCGGGGTCTCGGAGTTACCGTTGAATGCGCCGGTCGAGGTGGAGCTGATCGTCGAGGTCGTATGACCCATCCCGCGTACGGAGTGCTGCGGCCGGTCACGGAGGCAGCCTCTGTACTGCTGTGCGACAACCCGGGGATCATGACGCTCGACGGCACCAACACCTGGGTGCTGCGCGGGCGCGGTAGTGACGAGATGGTCGTCGTCGACCCGGGACCTGACGACGATGCGCACATCGAGCGCATCGCGGCACTCGGCAAGATTCCGCTGGTGCTGATCAGTCACAAGCACGACGACCACACCGGCGGCATCGACAAGCTGGTCGGCATGACGGGTGCGGTGGTGCGCTCGGTCGGCAGCGGGTTCCTGCGAGGACTCGGCGGGCCGCTCACCGATGGCGAGGTGATCGACGCCGCGGGCCTGCGGATCACGGTCATGGCGACACCGGGGCACACCGCGGATTCGCTGTCGTTCCTGGTGGACGACGCCGTCCTCACCGCGGACACGGTCCTCGGCCGCGGCACCACCGTCATCGACGCCGAGGACGGCAGCTTGCGCGACTACCTGGAATCACTGCGGCGGCTGCAGGGCCTCGGGCAGCGGACCGTCCTGCCCGGCCATGGTCCCGATCTGGCCGACCTGTCGCAGGTGACGGCCATGTACCTCGCGCACCGCGAGGAACGGCTGGACCAGGTGCGCGGCGCCCTGAAGGCGCTGGGTGAAGAGGCCTCGGCGCGGCAGGTGGTCGAACACGTCTACACCGACGTCGACCAGAAGCTGTGGGACGCCGCCGAGAAATCGGTGCAGGCCCAGTTGGACTACCTGCGGACTGCTTGAACCAGACAAAGATGCCCCCGACGCGTGTCGGGGGCATCTTGTCAGAACTACCGCGCTCGGCGGGCCAGCCGCTCCGAGTCGGAGATCAGCACGCTCTTGCCTTCGAGCCGGATCCAGCCGCGGTGCGCGAAGTCGGCGAGTGCCTTGTTCACGGTTTCGCGGGAGGCGCCGACCAGCTGGGCGATCTCTTCTTGCGTCAGGTCGTGGGTGACGCGCAGGGCGCCGCCCTCCTGTGTGCCGAAGCGCTGGGCCAGCTGCAGCAGCTGCTTGGCCACGCGACCGGGCACGTCGGTGAAGATCAGGTCGGCCAGGTTGTTGTTGGTGCGGCGCAACCGGCGGGCGAGCACGCGCAGCAGCTGCTCGGCGATCTCCGGACGGTCCGCGATCCACGCCCGCAGCGCTTCACGGTCCATCGAGACGGCGCGCACCTCGGTGATGGTGATGGCGCTCGACGTCCGGGGACCCGGGTCGAAGATCGACAGCTCACCGAACATGTCCGACGGACCCATGATCGTCAGCAGGTTCTCCCGGCCGTCCGGCGACCGGCGGCCGATCTTCACCTTGCCGGAGATGATGATGTAGAGGCGGTCGCCGGGCTCGCCTTCGGCGAACACGGTGTGTCCGCGAGGAAAGTCGACAGGCTGCAGCTGTTTGGTCAGTGCGGATACCGCGGTGGGCTCGACACCCTGGAAGATTCCGGCCCTCGCCAGGGTCTCGTCCACGTTGCTCCCTAAGGCTGGTGAGTGATAAAAAACGCGCGCAAGCTAGCCAGTGAACTGGTTAACAAAGTCAGTCTAGTGGTAAGCCGTTTCGCAACCAGCCACGCTACACACGATTCGCCTGGCGAGTCTCGCGAAATTGCGGATTGCTCGCATAGTGGGCATACGCGCGGCTGGGTAATTCGGGCTCACCGAAGGCGCCGAGCGGGTTGTCGCGCGTCGGCGACGGGGCCGCGAGGGCGCGCGGCTCCTCGAATCGGGGTGCTGATCGGTGCGGCAACGTACCGGCGGATGCGGACTGTTCCGACCAGGCGTTCTTGACCTTCTCGACGAAGGCTTTGACGTCTGCCGCGGTGTACGTCTCCTTGGACGTATCCAGCATCGCTTCGAGGCGGCTCAACCCGAAGGTTGCCAACATGAGCAACCCGGGAATGCACACCACGAGCAACCAGGACACACGCAGAAGTAAACACGCCGAATGTCTCAGGGTGATCACGAAACGACGCCGGTCAAAGTATCCTTACCGACTTCTCTCAGTACGCTTACCGGCGTGCCTGCGCGACGATCCACCGCAAAATACGACCGCGAAACCCACCTGGGTCTGGTGCGTCGCGCTCGGAGAATGAATCGTGAACTGGCGCAAGCGTTCCCGCACGTCTACTGCGAGCTGGATTTCACCAATCCGCTGGAGCTGGCGGTGGCCACGATCCTGTCGGCGCAGTGCACGGATAAGAGGGTGAACCTCACCACGCCGGCGCTGTTCGCCAAATACCCGACGGCGCTGGACTATGCGCAGGCCAACCGGACCGAACTCGAGGAGCTGATCCGGCCCACCGGCTTCTACCGCAACAAGGCGACGTCGATCATGGGGCTGGGCCAGGAACTGGTCACCCGTTTCGACGGCGAGGTGCCCGACACCCTGGACGAGCTGGTCACGCTGCCGGGTGTGGGACGCAAGACCGCGAACGTCATCCTGGGCAACGCCTTCGACATCCCGGGCATCACGGTCGACACGCACTTCGGCCGGCTGGTGCGACGTTGGCGCTGGACCGCCGAAGAGGACCCGGTCAAGGTGGAACACGCCGTCGGCGAGCTGATCCCGCGCAAGGAATGGACCCTGCTGTCGCACCGCGTCATCTTCCACGGGCGCCGGGTTTGCCATTCCCGGACCCCGGCCTGCGGCGTGTGTGTGCTGGCCCGCGACTGCCCGTCGTACGGACTTGGGCCGACGGACCTGGCGGCCGCCGCGGCGCTGGTGAAGGGACCCGAGACCGAACACCTGCTGGCCCTGGCCGGGATCACCGAGTGAGTCGGTCTGCCCGTTGGACCGTGGTGGTGCTGGCCGTGTTCGTCGTTCTCGGTGTGGCGCTGTGGCGGCAACTCGGTGACGACCGGACCGCGTCCGGGCCGGCGGGCCAGCAGACTGTCGCGCGCGCACATCGCGACGCCGACACCCCGGCGGCGCTGGCCGGACCCCGGGCCAAGGCGGCCCTGCCGCCCTGTCCGGCACCGCAGGGCGGGCCCGGACCGCAAGCGCTGCAGGGCATCACGGTCGACTGCGCGGCCGACGGGACGCCCGTCGACGTCGCCAAGGCCGTCGCCGGCCGCGCCGTGGTGCTGAACTTGTGGGCCTACTGGTGCGGCCCGTGCGCCGACGAACTGCCCGCACTGGCCGAGTACCAGCGCCGGGTGGGCCCGAAGGTGACGGTGCTGACGGTGCATCAGGACGAGAACGAGACCGCCGGGCTGCTGCGGCTGGCCGACCTGGGCGTCAAGCTGCCGATGCTGCAGGACGGCCGGCGGCTGATCGCGGCCGCGCTGCGCGTCCCCAATGTCATGCCTGCGACCGTGCTGCTGCGCCCTGACGGTAGCGTTGCGCAGGTCCTGCCCCGGCCGTTCACCAGTGCCGACGAGATCGCCAGTGCAGTGAACCCACAGTTAGGAGTGTCGGGGTGAGTGTGCTGAACCCGCAGGCCGCCCCGGCCTGGCTGCGGCCCCTCGTCGACAACGCGGCGGACCTGCCGCAGGCCTACCGGCGCCGGGTGCCGAAGAGCGTGCTGGCGGCCATCACCGCCGCCGGCGCCACCGCGACACTGACCGGCACCAAACGCGACGCCGCCGTCCTGGTGTTGTTCTCGGGCGCGCCCGACGCCCCGGCCGGTGCCCTGCCGCCCGAAGCCGACCTGCTGGTCACGGTCCGCGCGTCGACGTTGCGGCACCATGCGGGGCAGGCGGCTTTTCCGGGAGGCGCATCCGATCCCGGGGACGACGGTCCGATCGGCACCGCCCTGCGGGAGGCGAACGAGGAGACCGGCATCGATCCCTCCCGGCTGCACATACTTGCGGAGCTGGACCGAATGTTCATCCCGCCCTCGGGTTTTCACGTCGTTCCGGTGCTCGCGTACTCGCCCGACCCCGGCCATGTCCTCGCCGTCGACCCGGCGGAGACCGCGATCGTCGCGCGGGTTCCGGTGCGCGCCTTCGTCAATCCCGAGAACCGATTGATGGTGTACCGCAAGGAGAACACCAGCCGGTTCGCCGGCCCGGCATTTCTGCTCAACCAGATGCTGGTGTGGGGCTTCACCGCTCAGGTGATCTCCGCGATGCTCGATGTCGCAGGTTGGGCCAAGCCGTGGAACACCGACGTCGTCGAGGAACTGGACGCGGCAATGGCGCTGCTGGGCGAGTCCAGCGGCTACCGTGTGGATCAACCATGACACCTTCACAATGGCTGGATCTGGCCGTTCTGTCCGTCGCCTTCGTCGCCGCCGTCTCGGGCTGGCGGTCCGGGGCGCTGGGCTCGCTGCTGTCTTTTCTCGGTGTGGTGCTCGGCGCGGTGGCCGGTGTGCTGCTGGCGCCGCATGTCGTGGCGCACGTCGACGGCGCCCGCAGCAAGCTCTTCATCGCCCTGTTCCTGATCCTGGGCCTGGTCGTGGTCGGCGAGATCGCCGGTGTGGTGCTGGGCCGCGCCGTCCGTGGCGCCATGCGCAACGAAGTGGTGCGCGGGTTCGACTCGGTCGTCGGCATGGCCCTGCAACTGGTCGCGGTCCTGGTCGCCGCCTGGCTGCTGGCCACCCCGCTGACGTCGTCCGACCAACCGAACCTGGCGGCCGCGGTGAACGGCTCGCGCGTGCTGTCCGAGGTCAACGATCTCGCACCGGCCTGGCTCAAGCGCGTGCCCACGCGGCTCTCGGCGCTGCTGAACACCTCGGGCCTGCCGTCGGTGCTGCAGCCGTTCGGCCGCACCCCGATCGTCAGCGTTTCGGCACCCGACCCGGCGCTCGTCGCCGATCCGGCGGTGGCCGCGGCCAAGGGCAGCGTCGTGAAGATCCGCGGTGTCGCGCAGAGCTGCCAGAAGGTGCTCGAGGGCACCGGCTTCGTGGTGGCGCCCGGCCGGGTGATGTCCAACGCCCACGTGGTGGCCGGCTCCAACAGCGTCACCGTCCAGGTCGACGACAAGAGCTACGACGCCAAGGTCGTGTCGTACGACCCCGAGGCCGACATCTCGATTCTCGACGCCCCCGACTTGCCCGCGGCGCCCCTGAAGTTCGACATGCAGGAGGCGCAGACCGGGACCGGCGCGGTGGTGATGGGCTATCCAGGTGGCGGCGAGTTCGCCGCGACGCCGGCACGCATCCGCGAGGTCATCAAGCTCAACGGCCCGGACATCTACCACTCCACGACCGTCACGCGTGAGGTCTACACCATCAGAGGCAATGTCCGCCAAGGCAATTCGGGCGGGCCGTTGATCGACGGCAGTGGGAAGGTGCTCGGCGTGGTGTTCGGCGCCGCGGTCGACGACGCCGACACGGGCTTCGTCCTCACCGCCGACGAGGTGGCCAAGCAGATGGCCAAGGTCGACAACCAGGACGCGGTGCCGACCGGGAAGTGCATCTCAGCCGGGTAGCTGGTGCAGGAACGTCGACAGCTCTGAGGTGACCGTCGACGGTTGCTCCTCGTGCGCGAAATGGCCTGCGCCGGGCACGGATACGAAGCGGGTCTGGGGGGCATAGCGCTGGGTCCGGCGGACCGGGTCGTCGAGCACGTACGGATCGGCGGTGCCGTGCAGGTGCAGGACCGGCACGGCGGTGCGCTGTTTCATCGCGCGCATGAACCGCCGGCCTTCGCCGCGCACCTGACTGCGCGCCGCCCACCGCTGATACTCGAGCGCCGAGTGCGCGGCCGACGGAATCTGGATCGCGGTGCGCAGGTGCGCGGCGGTCTGGGCGAAATCCGCCGACGCCGGCCAGGCGGCGCCGGCGCGGCTGCGGACCAGCTGCTCGACGGCAGCACCGCCGCGCCGGGTCAGGACGTGCTCGGGCCACCACGGCACCTGGTTGCGCAGCATCGCCGGCAGCAGGGCCGCGCGCTGGCCCTTGTCGGTCAGTGTCGAGGACCGCAGCGCCACCGGATGCGGTGAACTGACCAGCGCGATGCCCCGGACCGCCCGCGGATGCAGCATCGCCGTCGCCCAGCACACGAGGCCGCCGTCAGCATGTCCGACCAGCACGGCGGAGTGGTGTCCCAGCGCCCGCACCAGGCCGGCGGTGTCCCCGGCCAGCGTCCAGCCGTCGTATCCGGTCGGTGGTTTGTCGCTGCCGCCGTAGCCGCGCAGGTCGACCGCGACCACACGGGCGCCGCGCAGGTCGCGCAGCTGATGCCGCCACGAGTACCAGAACGAGGCGAACCCGTGCAGCAGGATGACCAGCGGACGCTCGGCGTTGGAGGAACCGTCCGCGTTCCGATCCTCGGGCTCGGAGCCCTCGGCCTCCACGACGTGGAAGCGGATCCCGTTCGCGTGCACCTGGAGGTGTCGCCACGGACCGTCGATCCGGACGACCGACGGATCAGGTGGCGGCACTACCAGCCTGAGGTGTCGCTAGAAGCCGTGCGGGCGGTGATCTGACTCGACGGCTTGTCGTGCCCCGGCGTCAGCGCCACCTTGGCCTCCTTGACCGTGGCGATGGTGTCCCGCGGACCGCGGATCTTGCGGACCTTGAGGAAGCCCAGGAACGCGAGCGCACCCGTCGTCAGCACCATCAGCGCGAAGACGATGAGGTACGACGCCCAGCTCGGCAGCCACAGCTCCAGCAGCGAGCCGAGGAAGAAGAAGAAAAAGAACGTCGAGTAGAAGAGCACGACCAGGGCGGCGATGAACAGGACGCTGCCGGTCAGGCCCTTCTTCACGTCGGCGGTGATCTCGGCGCGCGCGAGCTCGACCTCGGCCCGCACCAGCGTCGACATCTGCGCGGTGGCTTCCTTGACCAGATCGCCGATCGACGGATCGGCCTTGGGCGCATGCGGGTCCACCAGCGGGATCGAGGTCACCGTGGCTGGAACGGGGCCATTCTTGCGATCGCCATTGCTCACGAACACGTCCTCCCGGCGTCGGTGTAGTCCTGGCATATGTTGCCACGTGGGGCGCCGCTTAACGATCCGGCCCAGCGATACACTGCCCCGATGCGTTTGGCACCCGGGTTTGCTTCGATGTGTGGGATGGCCATTGCTCTGCTCGGCACATCGGTCGGGGTGCCGGCCCACGCGGACGCACCGGTGCCGCTGGGCGGTGGCTCGGGCATCGTCGTGGACGGCGATACGTTCTGCACCCTGACCACGATCGGTCACGACAATCGCGGCAAGCTGGTCGGCTTCACGTCGGCGCACTGCGGCGGACCCGGGCACGAGGTGGCGGCCGAGGGCGCAGAGAACCGAGGCAGCCTCGGCGTCATGGTGGCCGGTAGCCAGCCGCTGGACTACGCCGTCATCGAGTTCGACCCGGCCAAGGTGCAGCCCCTCAACAACGTCAACGGCTTCCAGATCGACGGCATCGGCCCGGACCCGGCCTTCGGCCAGGTGGCGTGCAAGCTGGGCCGCACCACCGGCTACACGTGCGGTGTCACGTGGGGCCCCGGACAGGACCCGGGCACCATCGTGGACCAGGTGTGTGGCCAGCCCGGCGACTCGGGCGCGCCCGTCACCGTCAACAACAAACTGGTCGGCATGATCCACGGCGCCTTCAGTGACGACCTGCCGACGTGCGTCGTCAAGTACGTGCCGCTGCACACCCCGGCCGTGACGGTGTCGATCAACGCGGTGATCGCCGACCTCGACGCCAAGAGCCGGCCCGGCGCGGGCTACGTGCCCATCGCCTGAGCCGGCCTGGCCCTGCCGGCTGCCCTACTTACTGGCGCGGATGGCCTCGAAGACGCTGGGGTCGACGAGGGTGGAGGTGTCCCCGAGATCGCGGCCCTCGGCGACGTCGCGCAGCAGGCGGCGCATGATCTTGCCGCTGCGCGTCTTGGGCAGCTCGGGCACGATGTGGATCTCGCGCGGCTTGGCGATGGGGGAGATCTCGGTCGCGACCTGGGCCCGCAGTTCTTCGACGATGTTCTCCGAACCGCCGTGCGCGGAGGCCTTGAGGATGACGAACGCGCAGATGGCCTGCCCGGTGGTGGCGTCGGTGGCGCCGACGACGGCGGCTTCGGCCACACCGGAGTGCCCGACGAGCGCGGACTCGACCTCGGCGGTGGAGATGCGGTGCCCGGAGATGTTCATGACGTCGTCGATACGGCCCAGGACCCAGATGTTGCCGTCGGCGTCGTAGCGGGCGCCGTCACCGGCGAAGTACCAGCCCTGCTCGGCGAAGCGGGACCAGTAGGTGTCCTTGAAGCGTTCGTCGTCGCCCCAGATGCCGCGCAGCATCGACGGCCACGGCTTGTCGAGCACGAGGTAGCCGGTGACGTGTTCTTCTTCGTCGGCGCCGGGGACCAGTTCGTTGCCGTCGTCGTCGACGATCTTGGCGCTGATGCCCGGCAGTGGGGTCATGGCCGAGCCGGGCTTGGCGGCGGTGACGCCGGGCAGCGGGGAGATCATGATGGCGCCGGTCTCGGTCTGCCACCAAGTGTCCACGATGGGCGTGGTGCCCGCGCCGATGTGTTCGCGGTACCAGCGCCAAGCCTCGGGGTTGATGGGCTCGCCGACCGAGCCGAGCACCCGCAGGCTCGACAGGTCGTGCGCCGCGGGGATCTGGTGGCCCAGCTTCATGAACGTGCGGATCAGCGTCGGCGCCGTGTAATAGATGGTGACACCGTACTTTTCGATGATGTCGAAGTGCCGGTGCTCGTTGGGTGAGGTCGGGGTGCCTTCGTAGACGACCTGCGTGACGCCGTTGGACAGCGGCCCGTAGACGATGTAGGTGTGCCCGGTGACCCAGCCGATGTCGGCGGTGCACCAGTAGACGTCGTCGGCCTTGATGTCGAAGACGTTGTGGTGGCTGTAGGACGCCTGCGTCAGGTAGCCGCCGCTGGTGTGCACGATGCCCTTGGGCTTGCCGGTGGTGCCGGAGGTGTACAGCAGGAAGAGCGGCTGCTCGGCGTCGAACGCCTCGGGGGTGTGCTCGGTGGACTGTGAGTCGACGATCTCGTGCCACCAGACGTCGCGGCCCTCGGTCCAGTCGACGTCGATGCCGGTGCGCTTGACCACCAGGACGTGCTCGACGCTCGGCTGGCCGGTGACGGCTTCGTCGACCGCGGACTTGAGCGAGGCCGCCACACCGCGGCGGTACTGCCCGTCGGTGGTGATGACGAGCTTGGCCTGGGCGTCCTCGACGCGGGCGGCCAGCGCGGTGGCCGAGAAGCCGGCGAACACGACCGAGTGCATGACACCCAGGCGCGCGCAGGCCAGCATCGCCACGATGGCCTCGGGCACCATCGGCATGTAGATGGCGACGCGGTCGCCCGCGGTCAGACCCAGGGCGGTCAGGGCGTTGGCGGCCTTGCTGACCTCGTCCTTGAGCTGGGCGTAGGTGATGTCGCGGGCGTCACCGACGGGCTCGCCTTCCCAGTGGATCGCGACGCGGTCGCCATTGCCGGCCTCGACGTGGCGGTCGACGCAGTTGTAGGCGACGTTGAGCTTGCCGTCGCCGAACCACTTCGCGAAGGGTGCGTTGGACCAGTCGAGCACCTCGGTGAACGGGGTCGCCCACGACAACCGCTCGCCCTGGCGGCGCCAGAAATCCAGGCGGTCGGCGTCGGCCTCTTGATACAGCGCGGCGGTGGCATTGGCCTGCGCGGCGAACTCGGCAGGCGGCGGGTAAGCCTGTGGCACAGCGGTGTCTTGTGTCATGGTTGTGAGCGTAGTCACTGGCACGTTGCAATGACGTTGGAGGTGGCTCGCCACCGTGACGTTGGAGGTGACCACCTGGTGGCACTACCGTGTGCGGACGTGGCTGCACCTGACCCGCTGGCTCCCCTGGCCGAACTGCCCGGCGTGGCCGAGGCCGGAGACGAGGCGCGTGAAGCGCTCGGCCGGGCCCACCGGCACAAGGTGAACCTGCGCGGTTGGCCGGCCACCGCGGCCGAGGCGTCGATGCGGGCCGCTCGGGCGTCGTCGGTACTTGACGGCGGATCCCTGAGCTTCAGTAAGGACGGCGAGGCCCCGGCGAAAGGTGAGCGCGCCGACGCGGTGCTCGCCGGCGCGCTGCGGGTGGCCGAAGCGCTCGAAGGCGGCGCGACCGCGCTCGTCGGCGTCTGGCAGCGCGCGCCGCTGCAGGCGATCGCCCGGCTGCACTCGCTGGCGGCCGCGGATCTGACGGACCCGGACCGGCTCGGCCGGCCCCGCACCGACGATCCGGACGTGGGCCGCCGGCTCGAGCTGCTCGGCGAGATCGTGAGCGGTGGGAGCCGGGTACCGGCGACCGTCCTCGCGGGCGTCGCTCATGGCGAACTACTGAGCCTGGCTCCATTCGGGGTCGCCGACGGTGTGGTGGCGCGCGCGGTGTCCCGATTGATCACCATGTCCAGTGGACTCGACCCGCACGGCCTCGGCGTTCCGGAGATGTACTGGATGCGCCAGGTCGGCGAATACCGTGCCGCGGCACGGGGCTTCGCGTCGGGCACGGCCGACGGGCTGACGGCGTGGTTGATCTGCAGCAGTCGCGCACTGCACGCCGGGGCCCGGGAGGCGCTGTCGATCGCGCAGGCCTCGGCCAAGTAGCGGGCTGTCCGCGATCTTCTCCAGCAAAGACGGAAACATAAAAGCGGGCGACGCTCCGTCGTCAGAGGACATCTGACTCGGCTCGCCGCCCGCTAGCACGGAACCCCGGTTACCAAGCGTGCTTGTCGGGTTGTGTGGGTGGCCTCGGCGTCCCTGCAATGCGCTGCGACTACAACCCCACCCAAGGGGTCCTCTTAGCCGTTCGCTTTTCGCAATTACGCAGGCCCACAACGCTTTTACCATTGTCGCGGTATGTGCTCCGCGTGGGTGCCGGTATTCCGTGCTGGGATGCCCTCTTCGGGAGGCCGAACCTTCTCTTCCGGTTCGGTCTTGGCCTCGGGGGGCTTCCGTGCTTCCTTTGTACTACGTGACCGCAGTCACATCAAGGGTCAATCACCGGCGATTTGTGATTGTTACGGAGCCGGTCTCAGCAACTCGCCAGTAGCTTTCAGAAGTTCAGTCGACGGAGCAGCGAGTACGTCACGGCGCCGGCCGCGAGGGCACTGGCGCCGACGGCCAGGGTGGTGGCCACGGCGGCGCCCGACGGTGCCGGCAGCCGGTCCCGCAGCGAGACCGGGCGGGTGAAGGTCAGTACCGGCCAGCCGCGGGCGACGGCCTCCTTGCGCAGGGCGCGGTCCGGGTTGACGACCGCCGGGTGGCCGACGGCCTCGAGCATCGGCAGATCGGTGATGGAGTCCGAGTAGGCGTAGCAGTGCTCGAGCGCATAGCCCTCGCGGGCCGCGAGTTCCTCGATCGCCTGGACCTTGCCTTCGGCGAAGCAGTAGAAGTCGACGTCGCCGGTGTACTTGCCGTCCGCGACCACCATGCGCGTGGCCATCGAATGGTTGGCACCGAGTTCGCGGGCGATGGGCGCGACGATCTCCTCGCCGGATGCCGAGACCACCACGACGTCGCGGCCGCACAGCTTGTGGTCGGCGATCAGGTTCGCGGCCTCGGCGAAGACCAGCGGGTCGACGATGTCATGCAGCGTCTCGGCGACGATCGACTTGACCTGTTCGACGTCCCAGCCGGTGCACATGTTGGTCAGGTAGGACCGCATGCGGTCCATCTGATCGTGGTCGGCGCCGGACATCAGGAACAGAAACTGTGCATAGGTGGACTTGAGGACGGCTTGCCGGTTCAGCAGTCCCTGGTTGAAAAAAGGTTTGCTAAAAGCGAGGGTGCTGGACTTGGCAATCACCGTTTTGTCGAGATCGAAGAAGGCCGCGGTGCGCACCGGAGCGCTCGACTCGGCCTCCTGACGCGGCGCGGCCGCGGCCCCGGCGGCCGGATCGGATGCGGTCACGGCTCCCAGCATATGCTCCGGAACGCCGGTGCCGGGTGGGCGGCGGTGTCGCCGTGTCGGTCGCCCGCGGGGTGGCCATCGCGGCGATTGACGTGCTGACACGCGCCTTTCACAGACAATCAACAGTTGCGCACAGCCCTGTTGACGTGTGTATAGTGGGCATTACCCGGCCAGCGCCGGGTGTGCATCAGCCCGACCCCCCGGGGCTGATCCACGACGACCTCCGCCTCCTCCCCCCCTGGCGGGGGTCGTCCCTTTTTCGGGGTCAGTCGAATTCCTCGAGGCATGGCCTCTCCGGCGTCTTTCAACCGGCGCCCGATTGCTGTTTTCCCCGCGTGGCGCAGGTGCTGCGACCCAGGTCCATCGAGTGTCGTGGTGCATCCACGGAAAAGTTGCGGAACGACATTCTCACGACTCCGTCAATAAAGTTGTCCACAGTTTGCGATTCATCCACATTCTGCGTGCGGGCTCTGGTGCCGCGGCCCGCCCCGGATCACGGTGGATCCATGACTACGAACGGGGCACTGGCCCTGATCGCCGACCCCGGACTGCGCGAGGAAATCGAGCGCATCGCCGCGGCGGCGGGCATCCGGGTGGTGTACGCGGCGGAGCCCTCGGGCCGCAAGGCGTGGGCCGGTGCGGCGGCGGTCCTGCTGGACGTCGCGGCGGCGCGGCGCTGTCGCGAGCTCGGGATGCCGCGGCGGCCCGCCGTGGTGTTGATCGCCACCGACGCGCCGGACACCTGCGAGTTCGAGGCCGCGATGGTGATCGGTGCGCAGGAGGTCATCACCCTCCCCGGCCAGGAATCGGGGCTCGTCGGCGTCCTGTCGGATGCCGCGGCCGGTGAATCCGAGGGGCGCCGCGGCGCCGTGGTCGCGGTGATCGGCGGGCGCGGCGGCGGCGGTGCGTCGGTCTTCGCGATCGCGTTGGCGCAGGTCGCGGCTGAACCGGACCGCGAGTGCCTACTTGTCGATGTCGACGCCTGGGGTGGCGGCCTCGATCTCGCCCTGGGTGCCGAGGGCGATGCCGGCCTGCGCTGGCCGGACCTGACGGCAGCAGGGGGACGGCTCAGTTATCCGGCCCTGCGCGACGCGCTACCGCGCCGGCGCGGGGTGGTGGTGCTGTCGGCCGGCCGCACCGGTGCCGAGTTGAGGCCGACGGCGCTCGCCGCGGTGATGGACGCCGGGAGCCGCGCCGGCGCGACCGTCATCTGCGACGTGCCGCGGCAGTCGTCGGCGGCGGCGGAGACCGTACTGGCCGCAGCCGATCTCGTGGTCGTGGTGACGCCGGCAGAGGTGCGCGCCTGCGCGGCGACCCGGGTCGTGGCCGACTGGGTGACGGCCGTCAACCCGAATGTCGGCCTCGTGGTCCGGGGTCCCGCGCCCGGTGGGCTGCGCGCCGCCGAGATGTCCACGATCCTCGGACTGCCGCTGCTGGCGGCCATGCGTGCGGAGAGCAACCTCGACGGCGCGCTGGAGCGGGGCGGTCTCGGCCGGAGTCTGCGGAGCCGGTCACCGCTGGCCGTCGCCGCCCGTCGTGTCCTCACGGTGCTGCGCCAACAGCCGGGGGAGGCGGCGTGACGTCGTCGTTGGTGGACCGCGTCCGGGAACGCCTGGCCGCGCAGACCAGTGGTGCCCTGCATCCGAACGCGGTGGCGGCGGCGATCCGCGCCGAGTCCGGCGGCGTGGTCGCCGACAGCGACGTGCTGGCCGGTATGCGGCTGCTGCAGACCGAACTGACCGGTGCCGGAATTCTGGAACCGCTGCTGCGGGCACCGGGTACCACCGACGTGCTGGTCAGCGCACCCGACGA
Organism: Mycobacterium toneyamaense; assembly: GCF_055384815.1. NCBI lineage: Bacteria > Bacillati > Actinomycetota > Actinomycetes > Mycobacteriales > Mycobacteriaceae > Mycobacterium > Mycobacterium toneyamaense. The sequence continues at coordinate 5,448,113 of NZ_AP040333.1, read as the reverse complement.
GGTGTGGGTCGACGACGGAAACGGGTTGCGCCGCAGCGCGATCCGATTCCCGGACGAGAATGCCGTACAGCGCCTGGCGCAGCGGCTCGCGCTGGCGGCCGGGCGGCGGCTCGATGATTCGCAGCCCTGGGTCGACGGCCACCTCGGCGGTATCGGCGGTGGCTTGACCGTGCGGTTGCATGCCGTGCTGCCGCCGATCGCCGCCGCGGGCACCTGCCTCTCGCTGCGGGTCCTGCGGCCCGCGACGCAGGACCTGGCCGGCCTCGTCGGCTCCGGGGCCATCGCGCCGCCCGCCGTCCCGCTCATCGCCGACATCGTCGCGGCGCGGCTGGCCGTTTTGGTTTCCGGGGGGACCGGCGCCGGCAAGACCACCATGTTGTCCGCGCTGCTCGGAGCTGTCGACCCCGCGGAGCGGATCGTCTGCGTCGAGGACGCCGCCGAGCTGGCACCGCAACATCCGCACCTGGTCCGGCTGGTCGCGCGCGGTGCCAATGTCGAGGGCGTCGGCGAGGTGACGGTGCGTGACCTGGTCCGGCAGGCACTGCGGATGCGCCCCGATCGCATCGTGGTCGGCGAGGTCCGCGGTGCGGAGGTCGTGGATCTGCTCGCGGCGCTCAACACCGGCCACGAGGGCGGGGCCGGGACGGTGCATGCGAACAGCCCCGCCGAGGTGCCCGCCCGCATGGAAGCGCTCGCCGCGGTCGGCGGGTTGGACCGCGCCGCACTGCATTCGCAACTGGCGGCCGCGTGCCAGGTGGTGCTGCACACCGCGCGGACCCGCGATGGGCACCGGCACCTGAGTGAGATCGCGGTGCTGCGCCGGGCCACGGACGGGACCGTCACGGTCGTGACCGCCTGGCACGTCGACCGGGGCGCCGGTCCGGGCATGCCCGCGCTGAGCGAACTGCTGGCTGCGCGGGGCCGGTCGTGAGTCCCGCGCTGCTGTTGGCGCTGGCCGTGCTGGTCGCGCCCGGCCCGTGTGGGCCAACGCGGTTGGGACATCGAAAACGCTTGGCGGAATCGGGTTCTCGCGGTCGACCGCGGTTGCTCTGGTCGGTGGCGGCCGTGCTCGCCGTCGTGGCGCTCGTCGTCCTGCCGCTGCCGGTGCTGCTGGCCGGGGCGGCGGTGGTCGGGACCGTCGGGCTCCGGTGGCGGCGCTCGCGGCAGGCGGCGCAGCGTGCCGAGGAAGCACAGACCCTGCAGGGTGCACTCGGCATTCTGGTCGGCGAATTGCGGGCCGGGGCGCATCCGGTCGCGGCGTTCGATGCCGCGGCCCATGAAGTGGACGGGCCCGTCGCGGTGGCGTTGGGGGAGGTCGCGGCGCGGGCGAGGCTGGGGGCCGACGTCTCGGCCGGTCTGCGCGCCGTCGCGGCATCGTCGGCGCTGCCGGCCCATTGGCAGCGCCTCGCCGTGTACTGGCAGTTGGCGCTCGACCACGGCCTGGCCATCGCCCCGCTGATGCGCGCCGCTGAGCGTGACGTCGTTGCACGGGAACGCTTTACGTCGCGGATCCGGGCGGGCATGGCAGGTGCGCGAACGACGGCAGCCGTGCTGTCGGGGCTGCCCGCACTCGGAATTGTGTTGGGGCAGTTGATCGGTGCGCACCCCGTGCGTTTCCTGGTGGGCGAGGGCGCGGCCGTGCTGGCGGTCGGTGTGGTGCTGTGCTGCCTCGGGTTGCTGTGGTCGGACCGGATCATCACACGGGCGCAGCGATGAGCGCGGTGCCGGTTCTCCTGCTCGCCGTGGCGATTCTGCTGATCCCCGGCCCAGCGGTGTACCGAATCCGGCCCCGTCCGCCGGACCGGTTCTCGCCGACCGCGGCGCCGGACGACCCGCTGGCGGTGCCGTCGAGCCTGGACGTGCTGGCAGCCTGCCTTTCGGCCGGCATGGCGACCGGTGCGGCGGCCGGGGCGGCGGTCGCGTCGGCACCGGCTGATCTGGCGGGCGTCCTGCGCCGCGCGGCCGAACTTCTGGCACTGGGTGCCGGCCCCGCGACGGCCTGGGCGGAGCCGAGTCGTGGTACGGACCCGCACGTGATCGCACTGCTCCGGCTGGCGCGGCGGTCGGCGTCGTCGGGCGCCGCGATGGCGCAGGGCGTCGCCGAACTGGCCGAGCAGGCCAGGGCCGACGCCGGTGATGCGGCGGACGCGGCCGCCGAGCGGGCCAATGTGTTGATCGCCGGGCCCCTCGGGCTCTGTTATCTGCCGGCATTCGTCTGTCTCGGCATCGTGCCGGTGGTCGCCGGCCTGGCCGGTGACGTGTTCCGGTCCGGGGTGTTCTGATCGCAACAACTGATCGCAACAAGGGGAGGAAAAACCATGAAGATGAACAGCTTTCGCGCGCTCGAGGCCCGCGTGACCATGCTGCTCACCGACGAGAGCGGGATGTCGACCGTCGAATATGCCATCGGGACGGTGGCGGCTGCGGCGTTCGGCGCCATCCTCTACACGGTGGTCACGGGGGACTCGATTGTCAGCGCCCTGACCAACATCATCGCCCGTGCCCTCACCACCAAGTGATGACCGGGGTGGCGTCACGGTCGAGGCGGCGTTCTCGGTTGCCGCACTCATCGCGGTCGCAGTGCTCGGTATCGGTGGGCTCGGCGCGGTCTCGGCGCAGGTGCGCTGCATCGACGCGGCCCGGGAAGCGGCCCGTCTCGCGGCCCGCGGTGACGACCGTGCCGCCGTCGACACGGCCCGGCGCACCGGCCCGGACGGGGCCTCGGTTGAGGTGCGACGCGACGGCGGGCGAATCGTCGCGCGGGTCCGCGTTCCCGCACCGTTGCTGCCCGGCGTCACCGTGGGGGCCGAGGCCGTGGCGGCACCCGAACCTGGTGCGTGACGAACGGGGCTCGGCGACGGTGTTCGCGGTCGCGCTCATCGTGGTGCTGATCGGGCTCATGACGGGGGCTGCCGCCGTGGGCGCCGCGGTGATCGGCCGGCATCGCGCCCAGTCAGCGGCCGACCTGGCCGCACTCGCCGCCGCGGGCGCACTGGTTGCCGGACCCAGTCAGTCCTGTGGCCGGGCGGTCGCGGTTGCCGAAGCCATGGGCAGCCGGGTTGGTAACTGCGCGGTGCAGCGGCTGGATGTGGTGGTCGACGTGGAGGTGCCGGTGCGATTCGGTCGCTGGCACCTCGGCGACGCGCACGGCCGGGCCCGCGCCGGGCCAGGCTGACGGCAGCGCGATGGTCACAACGATCAGGAGGACGCAGAAGAAGAGGTCACCCCACCCGGGCCGATCGGTCGTTGTGTCACTTGCCATGTCACTACCGTAGAATCTCAACTATGGTTGAGATCAAGCGTATGGGTCCGACCGACCTCCTGACCATCGGGGAGATCGTCAAGCGGACGGGAGTCTCCGCGTCCGCGTTGCACTTCTACGAGCGAAAGGGGCTGATCCACCCCGAACGCACGTCGGGCGGGACGCGGTTGTACCCGCGTCACCTCGAGCGCCGCATCGCCGTCATCCAGGTGGCGAAGCGGCTCGGCATTCCGCTCAGTGAGGTGGCCGAGCACTTTCAGACGCTGCCCGACGACCGGATGCCGTCATTGCGCGACTGGACCAGGCTCAACAAGCGGTGGCGGGCGCAACTGCGTGAACGGCAGCTCGAATTGGAGCGGCTGCAGTCCGAGATGGACCAGTGCATCGGGTGCGGGTGTATCTCGCTCAACCATTGTCTGGTCATCAACCCCGGCGACACGCTCGCCGCCGAAGGGCCGGGTGCGCGGCGCCTGCTGCCGTTCGACGGGTCGAATCCGGCTGGCGCCGAATAGAACTCGTCTGGGTCAGGATTCCGGCACGTCGTCGTTCAGCCGGTCCCCGGCTGCCACCAGCTCTCCGTAGGTGGGCAGTCGCAGGGACAGCAGGCCGGCGAAGGTGTCGTCGGCGACCTGGAGCCGGTGCGCGGTGACGTGAATCGGCACCCACCCGCCGTCGTTGGCGCGCAACCGGAGCACCCGCGATGTCGGTCCGCTGCCGAATTCGACCGTCATGACGGCCATCTCGGCGATCTCGTTGGGGTGCACCACGGTTTCGGACGTCGCGTCGGCGCTCCAGTCGAAGAGCGGACAGGGCTCGTCGACCCACTTGATGAGCTTCCAGGTGTTCAGATCGACCAAGGCCCGGTACACGCCGGGAACGGCCGGGCCGCCCGCGAGCTGCTGCGCCCGGTCGAGCGGGGTGGCCGCCGAAGTGTCGCGCACGCCGCGCCAGTTCATGGCCCGGCAGATCAGCCGATCTCGGTCGTCCTCGTCGGGCTCGTTGAGCACCCGCGCGGCGAATCCGACGCTGATGGGCCGGCCCCGGAAGTCGGTCATTTCCCAAGTGCTGGTGAAGGTTTGGCCCGGTTCGGGTTTGAGCACGGCCGAGATGACCCGCGCCTCGTTCGGGTTGAGCTTGCGGGTCTGCAGGTCGTCGGCGAACGCCCGGCCGTGGGTGGCCTCGGCCGCCGGGTTGAGGCCGCTGTTGGCCAGCGACTCCATGGTGTCGGTCGCGATGCCGTTGGTCAGGTCCCACTTCAGAGGACCGGGGATCATCCGGTCCGGTGGGTCGGCATCGGGAGCGCCGACCCAGACATGGACGCCATGGATGCGGCCGTCGGTCATCTGCACCACTTCGGTCCGGATCACCCGGTCGCTCTTGGGTGTGATGCTCGTCAGTGGCAGGCCCGCGCGGACGGTTTCCCCGATCGCCGACTGGATGGCCATCAGACTCGCGTTGCGCCGCAGGAAAGTGCTGATGGGAACCATGTCCTGGGTTTGCTGCCCCAACGCGACGACGGCAGGTTCGGCGCCGAGGGTCTCGACGAGGAGCCAGTCGTCCGTCATGGTCGTAGTTTATCCGTTTCGGCGCTCTTTGCTCTGCCCGGCTGCGGCCTGCCGCCTACCTGCCGTGGGCTGCCAAAGTGTCCACTACCAGGCGAAGTACCTGGACAGCACCGGCTTTGTCCAGGGGATCGTTCGCGTTGCCGCACTTGGGCGATTGCACACAGGAGGGGCAACCGTGACGGCACTCACACGCGGCGATCGCCGCGGCCGTCGCGGCCCACCAGGTGGACAGCTGCCGGAACCCGCGGTCGGCGAACCCGGCGCCGCCCGGATAGCCGTCGTACACGAAAATCGTTGGCAGGCCGGACAAGTCGCCGGGGGCGGGGCCGGCCGCGGTCGACACCCCACCGATGTCGCCCCGGTCGCAGCTGGCCACCAGCGGCAGCAGGCCTATCGCGGCATGCTCGGCAGCGTGCAGTGCACCGGGTACGCGCAGCGGATCAATCCCCTTGTCCAGCAATATCTCCGGGGTCATGGTGCACATGACCGCCATGGTGTCCAGCGTGCGGGTCGGCATGTCCAGGTCGACGAAATCGAGCACGGTGCCGTCCATGGCCCGGCGCAGGAAGCCCACGACGGTGTTGGACACCGACACCGGGACCAGGCCGATGGCGACGGGCCCGAACCGGTGGATCTCTCCGGTACCGCGCACGCTGATATCGGTGACCTCCCGGGCCGACGTGGTGTACCCGGGATCCTCGGCGTGCACGAAGGCGACGCCGGCCTCGAAGTCGAGTGCGTCGACCAGGAACGTCTCACCCTGGTGCAGGTGGACGGCGCCCGGATGCACCGAGGCCGGTGCCTGCCCGGCGCCGGTGCTGCCCAGCATGCGTCCGGTTCCGGACTCCAGGATGGCGATCTGCCCGCCGGACGAGCCCCGGATGTCCACGGCGGGATGCGGATCCACGCCGGGCGCCGGGAAGTAGCCGGCGGGACGCTTGCGCAGCAGGCCGTCGTCGACGAGGGATTCGGCCACCGCTTCGGCGTCCCACATCCGCACCTCGGCCGGGGTCAGTGGGAGTTCGGTTGCCGCGCACAGTAATTGCGGGGACAGCACGAAGGGATTGGCGGGATCGATGACGATCCGCTCGATGGGTTTGTCGAGCAGCGCGGCGGGATGGTGCACCAGATAGGTGTCGAGCGGGTCGTCGCGCGCGATCAGCACGATCAGCGCGCTCTGACCGCGCCGTCCGGCCCGGCCGGCCTGCTGCCAGAAGGACGCCACCGTGCCGGGGAACCCGGCCAGCACCACCGCGTCCAGTCCGGCGATGTCGACGCCGAGTTCCAGCGCGTTCGTGGTCGCCAGGCCACGCAATTCGCCTTCCGTCAGTGCATGTTCCAGCGCCCGGCGGTCCTCGGCGAGATACCCCGCGCGGTACGACGCCACCAGCGGGGCCAGGTCGGGTGCGACGTTCTCCAGCCGGGCCCGCGCGCCCAGCGCCGTCAACTCGGCGCCGATGCGCGAACGGACGAAGGTCAGGGTGCGGGCGCCTTCGGCGATCAGGTCGGCCATCACGCGCGAGGCCTCGGTGCCCGCGGCCCGGCGCACCGGGGCACCGTTCTCGCCGATCAGATCGGTGAGCAGCGCGGGCTCCCACAGCGCCACCGTGCGGCCGCCGTGCGGCGAGCCGTCCTCGGTGATGGCGGTGACGGTCTGGCCGAGCAGCTCGGACGCCGTCTGCGCCGGGGCGGCCGTGGTCGCGCTGGCGAACACCACCGTGGGTGCGGACCCGTACCGGTCGCACAGCCGTAGCAGCCGGCGCAGCACCATCGCGACATTGGAACCGAAAATGCCGCGGTAGTAGTGGCATTCGTCGATCACGACGTACTCGAGCTGCCGCAGGAACACCGCCCACCGGGAATGGTTGCGCAGCAGGGACAGGTGCACCATGTCGGGATTCGAGAAGATCCATCGGGATCGCTCCCGGGCGAATTGCCTTGCCTCGGTTGAGCTGTCGCCGTCGTAGGCGGACGGTGCGGTGTTGCTGAGGCCGGGAATCGTGGCGCACAGCGACTGCGCGGCCCGCAACTGGTCGTGGCCCAGCGCCTTGGTGGGGGACAGGTACAGGGCGCGGGCGTGCGCATCGGTTTGCAACGCATGCAGGATCGGCAGTTGGTAGGCCAGGGATTTACCGGACGCCGTGCCCGTCGCGATCACCACATGCCGCCCGGCATGTGCCAACTCGGCCGCGGCCACCTGGTGCGACCACGGCTGTGCCACACCACGATCGGTGAAGGCCTGCGCCACCTCGGCGCCAACCCAAGTGGGCCAGGGCATTCGGCGCGCCTGTCGCGGCGGCAGGTCGGCGACGTGCCGCAGCGGCTGCTCGCCGGCCGGCGTGCCGTCCAGCGCAGCCGACAACAGCGTGCGGCCGAAGTTCGACTGTCCCTGCGTCACAAGATGAATTGTTAACCACAGTTCGCTGTGCGACTGTTGCGGCAGCGTGGAACATGGTTGACTGATCTTGGTCGCAGCTTCTGTGTTCGTGTGTCCGCACCCGGGAACGTCGCCTGCGTTCCCGGTACGCCGGAAGACTCGGTGGACCGCACCCGCAGTAACAGAAGGAAATGAAGGACAAATGCCACAGGGGACTGTGAAGTGGTTCAACCCGGAGAAGGGTTACGGCTTCATTGAGCAGGAAGGCGGCGGAGGCGACGTCTTCGTCCACTACAAGCAGATTCAATCCAACGGGTTCCGCACCCTTGAGGAGAATCAGAAGGTCGACTTCGAGATCGAGCAGAGCCCCAAGGGTCCGCAGGCTCTGAACGTCCGCACCGTCTGAGGTTCACAGACTCCGTCGAACGCCCCCGCATCGTCAGCGACGAAGTGGGGGCGTTTCGCATCGCCGGGTAGGTCGCGCCCGGCCTCCCTGCCTTTTGGTGTGAGCTGGCCTACTGTCGGCAGGGTGAGTCAGCTGTCCTTCTTCTCGGCCGAGTCGGTGCCGCCTGCGGTCGCCGACCTGACCGGGTTGCTCGCCGCGCCGGGACAGGTGGTGATGGCTGGGGAAGCCAGAGTCCGGCTCTCCGTCGTCGTCGACGCGTTGTGGCGGGCCGAGGCGCTGGCCGAGATGATCGCCGAGGCGGGCCTGAAGCCCGAGATCACCCACACCGACGAGAAGACGCCGCTGGTGCGCACCGAGGCCGACGCCCGGCTGGCCCGGATGGCGCAGGACTGGACGCGCGGTGCGGTCAAAACCGTGCCCGACGGGTGGTTGCCGGGCCCCCGGGAGCTGCGCGCGTGGGTGCTGGCCGCGGGTACCGCGGAACCGAACGGCTACCTGTTGGGTTTGGATCCGCACGCACCGGATACCCATTCGACGTTGGCGTCGGCACTTATGCGAGTCGGTATCGCGCCGACCCTGATCGGGACGCGGGGTCACCATCCGGCCCTGCGGATCAGCGGCCGTCGGAGGTTGTTGCGCCTGGTAGAGAACGTGGGCGAGCCGCCCGGGTTCACGGAGGCGTTTCTCCAATGGCCCCGGATTTAGGGGATGCAGCCCGTATATTTTGGCCGCATCCGGTTTGCGTAGGCTCGCGCGGAGTGTCAAATTGTGACTTGCCTTGGAACCGGATGACCGTTAGGCATTCATTCGGTGTCCTAGTGCCGACCAAGAAGTGGAGCGTATAGATACGGTGGCTGACCTCGATGGTGCCGGTAGCGGCAGCCGGGTCCGGCGACTCGTCATAGTCGAGTCGCCTACCAAGGCGCGCAAGATTGCCGGTTACCTCGGCTCCAACTATGTCGTCGAATCGTCGCGCGGACACATTCGCGACCTCCCGCGCAACGCCGCGGACGTGCCGGCCAAATATAAAGGTGAGCCCTGGGCGCGCCTCGGCGTGAACGTCGACGACAACTTCGAGCCGCTCTACATCGTCAGCCCCGACAAGAAGGCCACGGTCACCGAGCTCAAGGACCTGCTCAAGGGTGTCGACGAGCTCTACCTCGCGACGGACGGTGACCGCGAGGGGGAGGCCATCGCGTGGCACCTGCTCGAGACGCTCAAGCCCAAGGTGCCGGTCCGGCGCATGGTGTTCCATGAGATCACCGAGCCCGCCATCCTGGCCGCCGCCGAGAACCCGCGCGACCTGGACATCGCCCTGGTCGACGCGCAGGAGACCCGTCGTATCCTCGACCGGCTCTACGGCTACGAAGTCAGCCCGGTGCTGTGGAAAAAGGTCGCGCCGAAGCTGTCGGCGGGCCGCGTGCAGTCGGTCGCGACCCGGATCATCGTGCAGCGCGAGCGCGAACGCATGGCGTTCCGCAGCGCCGGCTACTGGGACGTCACCGCTGAGCTGGACGCCAGCGTCTCCGATGCCGAAGCGTCCCCGCCGAAGTTCACCGCCAAGCTCAACACCGTCGACGGCCGACGCGTGGCCTCCGGCCGTGATTTCGACTCTCTCGGCGCCGTCAAGAAGCCCGACGAGGTGCTGGTCCTCGACGAGGCCGCTGCGGGCGCCCTGGCCGCCGGGTTGCGCGGCGAGTCGCTGACCGTCAGCTCGGTGGAGCAGAAGCCGTACACGCGCAAGCCCTACGCCCCGTTCATGACGTCGACGCTGCAGCAGGAAGCCGGCCGCAAGCTGCGGTTCTCCTCCGAGCGCACCATGAGCATCGCGCAGCGGCTGTACGAGAACGGCTACATCACCTACATGCGTACCGACTCCACGACGCTGTCGGAGTCGGCGATCAACGCCGCGCGCACGCAGGCCGGGCAGCTGTACGGGCCGGAGTACGTCCACCCGACGCCGCGGCAGTACACCCGCAAGGTCAAGAACGCCCAGGAGGCACACGAAGCCATCCGCCCCGCGGGTGACGTGTTCCAGACCCCGGGCCAGCTGCACGGCGCGCTGGACACCGACGAGTTCCGGCTCTACGAGCTCATCTGGCAGCGCACCGTCGCCTCCCAGATGGCCGACGCCCGCGGCACGACGCTGTCGCTCCGCATCTCCGGCCAGGCCCGGACGGGCGAGCAGGTCGTCTTCAGCGCCTCCGGCCGCACCATCACGTTCGCCGGCTTCCTCAAGGCCTACGTCGAGAGCCTCGACGAGCAGGCCGGCGGCGAGGCCGACGACGCCGAGAGCCGCCTGCCGAACCTCACGCAGGGCCAGCGCGTGGACGCCGCCGAGCTCACCGCCGACGGGCACACCACCAACCCGCCGGCCCGGTACACCGAGGCCTCGCTCATCAAGGCGCTGGAAGACCTGGGCATCGGGCGCCCGTCGACGTACTCGTCGATCATCAAGACCATCCAGGACCGCGGCTATATCTATAAGAAGGGCAGCGCCCTCGTGCCGGCCTGGGTGGCGTTCGCGGTCGTCGGGCTGCTCGAACAGCACTTCGGGCGCCTGGTCGACTACGACTTCACCGCCGCCATGGAGGACGAACTCGACGAGATCGCCGCCGGCAACGAGCAGCGCACCAACTGGCTGACCAACTTCTACTTCGGCGGCGACCACGGCGTCGAAGGGTCGGTGGCCCGCGAGGGTGGCCTGAAGAAGCTCGTCGGCGTCAACCTCGAAGGTATCGACGCGCGAGAAGTCAACTCCATCAAGCTGTTCGACGACGCCGAAGGCCGGGCCATCAACGTCCGCGTCGGCCGTAACGGGCCGTACCTGGAGCGGATGATCGCCGATGACGAGAACCCCGGTGAGCTGAAACCGCAGCGCGCCAACCTCAATGACGATCTGACGCCCGACGAGCTGACCCTCGAACTGGCCGAGAAGCTCTTCGCCACACCGCAAGAGGGCCGCGTCCTGGGTGTCGACCCGGAGACCGGGCACGAGATCGTCGCCAAGGACGGCCGGTACGGGCCGTACGTCACCGAGGTGCTGCCGGCACCGCCGGAGGAGCCGGACGCCGGCACCGGCGCGAAGAAGACCAAGAAGCCCGTCGGCCCCAAGCCGCGCACCGGATCTCTGCTGCGCTCAATGGATCTCGAGACCGTGACGCTCGATGACGCACTCAAGCTGCTGTCGTTGCCGCGCGTCGTCGGTGTCGACCCGGAGAGCAAAGAAGAGATCACCGCGCAGAACGGCCGTTACGGCCCATACCTCAAGCGCGGCACCGACTCTCGTTCGCTGGCCACCGAAGAGCAGATGTTCACCGTCACGCTCGAAGAGGCGCTGAAGATCTACGCCGAGCCGAAACGCCGTGGGCGCCAGGGCGCTGCCACGCCGCCGCTGCGTGAGCTGGGCACCGATCCGGTGTCGGGCAAGCCGATGGTCATCAAGGACGGCCGCTTCGGTCCGTACGTCACCGACGGTGAGACCAACGCCAGCCTGCGCAAGGGCGACGACGTCATGTCGATCACCGACGAGCGGGCCTCGGAGTTGTTGTCGGACAGGCGCGCTCGTGGTCCGGTGAAGAAGGCGGCGAAGAAGACCGCTGCCAAGAAGACGGCGGCGAAGAAGACGGCCGCCAAGAAGGCGCCGGCGAAGAAGGCCGCCGCGAAGAAGGCCTAGGCACATTTGCCGGACTTCTCAACGCAGCTCGTACCTCGCTGCTTGATCGGCGTCCGGCCTAGCTGGCGGCTTCGGTTTCGGGAGCCGGCCGCGGCGACGCCAGCGACAGCGGCCGCGCCAGCTGTGTGGGCGCGGACCGGCCGCGCAGCTCGACGGTCTCGCCGACGTCCCAGCACAGTGCCTCGGCGTCCAGCGCACCGCTGACCGCGATCGCCGATGCCAACACGTGGCCCTCTTCGAGCTTGGCGAGCTCGGTCAGGCGGGCGGCCTCGTTCACCGGGTCGCCGATCACGGTGTACTCGAAGCGGGCCAGCGCGCCGATGTGGCCGGCGATGGCGCGGCCCGCCGATACGCCGATACCGAACTCCGTGGTGCCCAGCACCGTCACCAGTTCGTCGTGCAGATCACGGGACGCGGCCAGCGCGGCACCGGAGGCGTCCGGGTGCTCGATGGGGGCGCCGAAGATGGCCAGCGCCGCGTCACCCTGGAACTTGTTGACGAACCCGCCGTGCCGGTTCACGGTGTCGACGATGATCCGGAAGAACTCGTTGAGGATCGACACCACCTCGGCGGCGGGCCGCGTCGACGCCAGCTGCGTCGACCCGATCAGGTCGATGAACAGCACCGCGACGTCGCGTTCCTGGCCGCCCAGCTCGGTGCCGCGCTCCAGGGCGCGGCGCGCGACGTCCTCGCCGACGTAGCGGCCGAACAGGTCGCGCAGGCGCTGCCGCTCGGACAGGTCGCGCACCATGTCGTTGAACCCGGCCTGCAGCAGGCCCAGCTCGCTGGCGTCGTAGATCTGCATGTGCGCGTTGTAGTTACCGCGCTGCACCTCACCCAGGGCCCAGCGCAGCTGGCGCAGCGGGTCGGCGATGGACATGGCGACCAGGACGTTGCCGGCCAGGCCGACGGCCAGCGCGGTGATCGCCAGCAGCAGGATGGGGGTGTTGAGCTGGTCGTTCTGGGCGATGAAGGTCGTGTACTGGCCGGCCAGCCGGGCCACGATGATGGCCAGCAGCGGCACGCCCGTCGACAGCACCCAGGTCAGGACCTGGCGCTGGATGACGCCGGGGGCCCGGAAGTTCTCGGGCACGCCGTCGCGCAGCGCCGCGACCGCGACGGGGCGCAGCACGCGCTCGGACTGCAGGTAGCCGATGATCGCGGTGGCGGTGGCGCCGAGCGCGCTGGCCACGGCGACGAACGGCGCCGAGCGGCTCGCCACCGGCCAGCTGGCGATGATGAACACCACCGAGCCGAGGAACCAGTTCCCGACGCTGATCAGCGTCCGGTAGTACGGCATCTTGAGCGCCCGGGTGCGGGCCAGCTCGGTGAATGCGGGGTCGTCGGCGTCGCCGTGCAGCGTGTCGCGCCGTTGCCAGCGGATCACGGGGATCAGCAGCCGCAGACTCAGCCAGGCCGCCACCACGAACGAGACGAACAGGACGGCCAGGAACACCGCCAGGTTCACCGCCGGCAGGTCCTGCAGCTGGATGCGATCTTCGGCCGGCAGACCGAACCGCAGGAAGCCCAGAACGAACAGGGCGCCGATGATGTCGGCCTGCAGCAGGCTCAGCGTGAACACCGGCCACGGGGTGCGCGCCACCCATCGGACGAACCCCCTGATTCGCCCGATGCGCTCTACATCGGTGGCCACCCGCTAACCGTATCCGGCCAGGGCGACGGATATTGCCGCTGCGCGCAGGTTCGTGTCGTCCGCGCCGGTTACTGTGGGGCGCGATGAGCGGAGTTTTCTCGCGTTTGGTCGGCCAGGATGCCGTGGAAGCCGAGTTGGTGGCCGCAGCGCGGGCGGCCCGGGGTGATTCGGCTCACAGCGGGCTCACAACCGGCAGCATGACGCATGCGTGGTTGATCACGGGGCCGCCCGGTTCGGGCCGGTCCATCGCCGCGGTGTGCTTTGCGGCGGCGCTGCAGTGCACTGCGGAGGCCGCCGAAGGCGGTCCGGGGTGCGGCGCCTGCCGCGCGTGTACGACGACCATGGCGGGCACGCACGCCGACGTCCGGCGCGTGATTCCCGAGGGGCTGTCGATCGGTGTCGACGAGATGCGCGCCATCGTGCAGACCGCGTCCCGGCGGCCCGGCACCGGCCGCTGGCAGATCGTCGTCGTCGAAGACGCCGACCGGCTCACCGAGGGCGCCGCCAACGCGCTGCTGAAGGTCGTCGAGGAGCCGCCGCCGTCGACGGTGTTCCTGCTGTGCGCGCCGTCGGTCGATCCCGAGGACATCGCGGTGACGCTGCGGTCGCGGTGCCGGCACGTGGCGTTGACGACGCCGCGGGCCGACGCCATCGCGCAGGTACTCATGGACAACGACGGGCTGTCCGAGGCCGACGCGCGCTGGGCGGCGTCGGTCAGCGGGGGACACGTCGGCCGGGCGCGCCGCCTTGCGACCGATCCGGACGCGCGATCACGCCGGGAGCGGGCCCTGGGCCTCGCCCGCGATGCCGCGACGCCGGCGCGCGCGTACGCGGCCGTGGAGGAGCTGGTCGCGGCCGCCGAGACCGAGGCCGTCGCGTTGACGGCCGGCCGCAACGAGGCCGAGACCGAGGAGCTCAAGACCGCGCTGGGCGCCGGTGGTACCGGTAAGGGCGCGGCGGGGGCACTGCGGGGCGCCGCGGGCGCTCTGAAGGACCTCGAGAAGCGGCAGAAGTCGCGGCAGACCCGGGCGTCGCGCGACGCGCTGGACCGCGCGCTGATCGACCTGGCCACCTATTTCCGTGATGCGCTGCTGGTGTCGTCGGGCGCGACGGGCGTGGCCGCCGCCAACCATCCGGACATGAGTGACAAGGCCGCCGCGATGGCCGCTCACGTGCCCGCCGACCAGCTGCTGCGGTGCATCGAGGCGGTGCTGGCCTGCCGCGAGGCACTGGCCACCAACGTCAAGCCGAAGTTCGCCGTCGACGCCATGGTGGCGACCATGGGTCAGGCTCTGCGGGCCGGACAACGGAACTGACTTTGGTTGCGCCGGACGCGTCCCGTAGACTCGTCCCGCCCCGCCTCGGTGGGGCGCGCCACCCTAGCTCAGTCGGTAGAGCAATTCACTCGTAATGAATAGGTCAGGGGTTCGATTCCCCTGGGTGGCTCCACAACTTTTTGCGCTACCGGCGCTGTTCGGGCTGCACGTGCGGGCCCGCGGACGGCGTCTCCGTAACCGGCGTCAACACGCTCGGGTCCAGGTTGAACTTCGGCTTGCGCATCGGGACGGCGATGCAGCCCTGAGCTTTTCCGTCGACGTACGAGCACTTCGTCTTGTCGCCGTTCTTGTCGGTCGTCGTGCAGGCCTCGTAGGAGTGCCCGCCCGCGACTTTGGATTCGTAGGTCTGGTTCGAACCCATGCAATCGCTGCCGACCGTGGCGTTGGCGCCGGGCGCGGACAGGATCGCCGGAACGGCGTACAGCGCGGCAGCACTCAGCAGGGCGGCCAATGTCGGCTTGATCATCGAGTTCGTGTTCATTGCTGGATTCCTTTTCGGGGTGGTGGACGACGGGGGTCAGGAGCGATCGACCTGAACCGGGACGAGGTCACCGGTCGGGATGTGGGGGCCTTTCACAGCCGTCCGCGGCACGGTGATGCAGCCCTGCGGTTTGTGATTGATTTCGGAGCACTGGGTTTTGACGCCGTCCGAGTTGGTCGTGGTGCAGCTCGCGACGATCGACCCGTCCGACCGCGTCCCGAGGGCGAAGGTGCCGTTGCCTTTTGTGCAGCGCTCGGCCAGGGAATCTGCGCTTGCGATGGGCGTCGTCAGCGCCAGCGGGGCCACGTACAGCGCAGCCGTGCCGATGAGCGCGGCCAGTGCGATGCGCTTGCCGTTTGCGGTCCCGGTGGTGGTGGTCATGGGAGTTCTCCTTTTCCTGTGGTCACAGGCCCTTGTGGACTTGCTGACACAGGTAGGAGTGGGCACCGTCCCGGAAGGGGACAGTTTTTTGCGCGGCTATTTGGGCGCCAGGAATCCCACCGGCCCGGAGGCGACACACACCGACAGCGCCGACGTGTTGGCCTTCACCTGGATCGCGGCCCCGGCGCCGGGTAGCCGGACGAACACCCGGTTCAGGCCGGGGTGTACCGGCACCCGGGCCTCGCGGCCCTCGGGCAGGGACATGGTCAGGGACCCGTCGCTGTTGGCGAGGTAGTTGATCTCGGCGGTCCAGTCGGCCGGCAGCAGCGGGCCGTCGAGCGGCATGGTGACCGGCGCGTCGGTCTGCACCAGGTAGCCGCAGTTCGGTGCCGGTCCCGGGGCGATCGTGCGGGTCCAGGTCACCTGGGCCGGTACCAGCTGGCCGGTCGCGGTGAACATCTGTAAAGAGGTTGTGCTGGAAGCGAATTCGGGGCGGTCGCGCAGCAAGGCGAACATGTGGCTGGCCAGGTTCTGCGGCCATGCCACGCGTTGCAGCACCAGGGGATCGACCTCCTGGTCCAGCAGTGGCACCCCGCGGGGCGCATGGGCCAGCGCTGCCTCGGCGTTGACGAGATAGGCGCGCGTCGGGTTGTCGCGCCAGCTGGGCAGGAACGTCGCCCACGAGTACAGGCTGCTGGCCACGAATGCCGTTGCGGCACAAGCGACAGCGCCGCGGCGCCGCGGGGAGTCGTCGAACCGCCCACTCCGGTTGGGTGCGCAGAACGCGACGGCGGCCAGCAGCGCCAGCACCACGACGAGATCGGACAGATAACGCAGCGTCTGTGCCAGCTCGAGGGCGGTGAACTTCGACGACCGCATCAGATAGATCGGCACCTGGCACGCCACCACGTATCCCACGGCGGCCAGCCACACCGGGCCCAGTCGCCGCTTCCGCAGCAGCGACACCGCAACCACGGCGGCGAGAACCAGCCAGCCGAGGACCATGACGACCGGGCCGGGCGTCGCCCACGGGGACGCCGGCGCCCAGCGTTGCCAGTCCCACGGCCCGCCGGCCAGCGTGGGCACCAGGCCGTGCGTGACGGACCGCGCCAGCAGTTCCCACGTCATCGCCAGGTCCAGCGTCCAGCGTTTCTGGTTGACCACCAGCAGGTAGACGCCGACCCAGCCGATCGTGATGGTCAGCAGCCCCAGCCACAGCCGCAGGCCGGCGCGCCACACCGTCTTCAGCGAGCCGGCCCCCGTCACGTACATCAGCAGCCAGCACACCGCGAACGCGGTGAACGGGATCACCGCGGACTTCTCGAAGAACAGCAGCCCGCCCAGGTAGGCCAGGCAGCCGGTCCACACATACCGCGGATTTCCGGTGCGGACCAGCAGGATGGCGTCGGCGCAGACCCAGGCCATGGCCGCTGCCATCGGCAGCGCGTTGAGCCCCGCCGACCACCAGGCGAACGCCGGCACCCCCAACGGTGTGAAGAGTGCGAAGACCAGCGGCACCAGGAGCACCGGCCGCCACCCGAGAATCACACGCAGGGCGCGCACCAGCGCCACGGACGCGACGAGTTGCAGCACCACCAGGCTCACGGCCGGCCAGAACCACGTCAGCGGGGCCAGTCGCGTCAGCACCCCGGCGAGCAGGAATCCGGCGGGCATGACGTGCCCGTCGTGATCATTGAAGAGGAAGTCCGGCGACAGGAGGGAATGGGTGCCGGCCTGGCCGATCAGGATCAGGTCGTCCCAGTAGAAGTAGCCGCCGAATGCGAGGACCGCCCGCAGTATCAGCTGCAGCGCCACCAGCGCGGCGGCGGTTCGGGCGACCCAGTTCACTCTTGTCGACTGTACGGGGCGTCACGCAGCAACCGTCGGTATGGTTGCGCCGTGCGAACACTTGTCACTGGTGCTGCCGGGTTCATCGGATCGACGCTCGTCGACCGGCTCCTGTCCGAAGGACACGACGTCGTCGGGCTCGACGACCTGAGCAGCGGCAAGGTCGACAACCTCGCCCAGGCCGAGCAGAACGAGCGATTCGAGTTCGTGAAGGCCGACATCGTCGACGCCGATCTGCACGCCATCGTGGCCGAAGAGCAGCCCGAGGTGATCTTCCACCTGGCCGCGCAGATCTCCGTCGCACGGTCGGTGACCGACTCGCCGTTCGACGCCGGGGTCAACGTCGTCGGCACCGTGCGGCTGGCCGAGGCGGCGCGCAGCAACGGCGTGCGCAAGGTCGTCCACACCTCGTCGGGCGGGTCGATCTACGGCGTCCCGCCGGGCTACCCGACCAACGAGGACATGCCGGTCGATCCGTCGTCCCCGTACGCGGCCAGCAAGGTGTGCGGCGAGGTCTACCTCAACATGTTCCGCAACCTGTACGGGCTGGACTGCTCGCACATCGCGCCCGCCAACGTCTACGGCCCGCGCCAGGACCCGCACGGTGAAGCCGGCGTGGTCGCGATCTTCAGCCAGGCGCTGCTGGCCGGGCGGCCCACCAAGATCTTCGGTGACGGCACCGACACCCGCGACTACGTCTTCGTGGACGACGTCGTCGACGCCTTCGTGCGAGCAGGCGGGGAAGCCGGCGGCGGGCAGCGGTTCAACGTCGGCACCGGGGTCGAGACGTCGGTGGCGCAGCTGCACACCGCGATCGCCGCGGCCGTCGGCGTGCCGGATGCGCCCGAGTTCCACCCGCCGCGCCTGGGTGACCTGCGGAAATCGTGCCTGGACATCAGCCGCGCCGGTGCCGTGCTGGGGTGGAGCCCCAAGGTGCCGCTGGCCGAGGGCGTGGCCCGGACGGTGGACTTCTTCCGCCCCTGACCTGCGATTACGCAGAAAAAGATTGTAAGCACTCACTTTCTGTCCTAGTCTCACGTCATGACCTACGACGTGATCGTCAAAGACGGCTTGTGGTTCGACGGCACCGGCCGCACGCCGCAACTGCGCAACCTGGGTATCCGCGACGGCGTCGTCGCGACGGTGTCGGCACAACCGCTCGATGAGACGGGCTGCCCCGACGTCATCGACGCCAAAGGCAAGTGGGTGACGCCGGGCTTCATCGACGTGCACACCCACTACGACGCCGAGGTGCTCCTCGATCCGGGCCTGCGGGAGTCCGTCCGCCACGGCGTGACGACCGTGCTGCTGGGCATGTGTTCGCTGTCGACCGTCTACGCCGAGAACGACGACGCCGCCGACCTGTTCAGCCGCGTCGAGGCGGTGCCGCGCAAGTTCGTCGTCGGCGCGCTCGAGCAGAACCGGTCGTGGTCCGGACCCGCCGAGTACGTGCAGGCGCTCGAGGCGCTGCCGCTCGGCCCGAACGTCAGCTCGCTGCTGGGTCACTCCGACCTGCGCACCTCGGTGCTGGGCCTGGACCGCGCGACGACCCCGAACGTCACCCCGACCAACGCCGAGCTCGAGACCATGGCGTCGCGGCTCGAAGCGGCCCTGGACGCCGGCATGCTCGGTATGTCCGGCATGGACGCCGCCATCGACAAGCTCGACGGTGACCGCTTCCGGTCCCGCGCCCTGCCGTCGACATTCGCCACCTGGCGGGAGCGCCGCCGGCTGATCAAGGTGCTGCGCAAGCGCGGCCGCATCCTGCAGAGCGCGCCCAACGTCGCCAAACTGCAAGAGGCACTGAACTTCTTCCTCGAGAGCAGTGGCTGGTTCGGCCGTCGCCGCGGCGTGCGGATGAGCCTCTTGGTGGCCGCCGACGCCAAGTCGTCGCCCGGCGCGGTGTACCTGCTGGGCCCGGTGACCCGCCTGGCCAACAAGGTACTGAACTCGAAGGTCCGCTTCCAGCACCTGCCAGTGCCGTTCGAATTGTATTCGGACGGAATCGATCTCCCGGTTTTCGAGGAGTTCGGTGCGGGCACCGCCGCGCTGCATCTGCGTGACCAGCTGGAGCGCAACAAGCTGATGGCCGACCCGGAGTACCGGCGCCGGTTCCGGAAGTCGTTCGACAAGAAGGTGCTGGGCCCGACCCTGTGGCACCGTGACTTCCACGACTCGACCATCGTCGAATGCCCCGATAAGTCGTTGATCGGCAAGAGCTTTGGCCAGATCGCCGACGAGCGCGGCATCCACCCGCTCGACGCCTTCCTCGACGTCCTGGTCGAGCACGGCGAACGCAACACCCGCTGGACCACCATCGTGGCCAACCACCGTCCCAAGCAGCTCGACAAGCTGGCCGTCGAACCGTCGGTGCACATGGGCTTCTCGGATGCCGGTGCGCACCTTCGGAACATGGCGTTCTACAACTACGCGCTGCGGATGCTGCGCCGCGTGCAGGACGCCGACAAGGCCGGCCGCCCGTTCATGACCACCGAGCACGCCGTGCACCGGCTCACCGGTGAGGTCGCCGACTGGTTCGGTCTCGAGGCCGGCACGCTGCGTCAGGGTGAGCGCGCCGACTTCGTGGTGATCGATCCCGCCGGTCTCGACGCCGGACTCGAGGCGTACCACGAGGATTCGGTCGAGTTCTACGGCGGCCTGAGCCGCATGGTCAACCGCAGCGACGCCGCCGTGGTGGCGACCGGAGTGGGTGGCCAGGTGGTGTTCCGCGACGGCGAATTCGTCGAGGGCTACGGGCAGACCGTGAAGTCCGGCCACTACCTGCCGGCGCGCGGCGCGAAACTGCCGGTGGCACAAGCGGTCTGACGTGGCCAGAACTCAACAGCAGCGCCGGGAGGAGACCCGGGCCCGGCTTCTCGACGCCGCGATCGCCACCATCGTCGAGGTGGGCTACGCCCGTGCCTCGGCGGCGGTGATCGCGCGCCGGGCCGAGGTCTCCGACGGCGCGCTGTTCAAGCATTTCGCCACCATGGGCGATTTCATGGCCGCCACGGCGCTGGAGGTCATGCGCCGGCAGCTGGAGCAGTTCAGTAAGCAGATCGGCGAAATCCCCTCGGACCGGCCCGCTCTGGAGGGCGCGTTGATCGCGCTGCGTGACATCAGCGGCAACGCCACCAACGCCGTGATGTACGAGCTGATGGTGGCGGCGCGCACCGACGAGAAGCTGCGGACGACGCTGCAGGGCGCCCTCGTGGAATACGGCCGCAACATCTACGAGACCGCGCAGGAGATGCCCGGCGCCGATCAGTTGCCGCCGGAACTGCTCATGCTGATCGTCGCCGTCATGGTCAATACGTTCGACGGCGCGGCGCTGATCCGCGCCGTGCTGCCGCAGCCGGAACTCGAGGATGGCCGCATCCAACTGCTGGCCACGATGCTGGGGAGTCTGGGCGTTCAGACCTGACGGATCGGCGGCTCGGGATCGGGCACCCGCGCGCCTTCCAGCGCCACCGCGCGGGCCAGTTGGGCGTAGCGCAGTTCGAGGTCCTTGAACCGCATGTATGCGCTGATGGTCGTGAACAGGAACGCGATGACCAGCGCGTACAACAGCAGGTCGGCGCCGCGGCCGATGCCGAGCCAGTGCGCCACCACCGTGGTGTCGTTGGGGCGCAGGATCGCGTAGATGGCGCCGAGCACGAAGAACACGTAGCCGACCTTGACCCAGGCCCGGGATTGCGCGTTGCGCCGCGACGAGAACAGGTAGGCCAGCAGCAGGACCACCGCGCCGATCAGCAATGCCTTGGTCCAGATCATCGGCGCAACCTCCCGCGCAGCAACCCGTCGACGATGATGTTGACGCCGTTGACCAGCGGCTGACCCTTGGACATCGAATAGTCGGTGTACAGGATGTGCACCGGTTGTTCGGCGATCCGCCACTGGTTCTCCACGATCAGCGCGACGAATTCGCTGGCGTGGCTCATGCCGTTCATGGTCAGATTCAGTCCGTCGGCCACCGTCTTGTTGAACACCCGCAGCCCGTTGTGCGCGTCGGTCAGGTGCAGCTGGCGGCTGGACCGGCTGAGTTTGGCGACGATCGGCAGCAGCAGCCGCTTGAGCATCGGCATGCGGTCGGGCGGCCGGTCGGCGAACCGCGTGCCGATGACGATGTCCAGATCCTCGGCCCGCAGCCGGTCGAGCATCCGCACGACGTCCTTGACCTGGTGCTGGCCGTCGGCGTCGAACGTGGCGAAAAACTGTGCCCCGGGCCGGGATCGGGCGTATTCGACGCCGGTCTGGATGGCCGCCCCCTGACCGAGGTTCACCGGATGACGCACCACGTGGGCGCCGGCGGCAAAGGCGCGGTCGCCGGTGTCGTCCCGGCCGCCGTCGTCGACGACGACGACATTGGGGAAGACGGCGCGCACGTCCGTGACGACGTCGGCAATGACGCTCGCCTCGTTGTACGCGGGGATGACGATCCAGACGTCGTGATAGAAGGACATGTTGCTGCCGAAACTACACGCTCAGGGGCGCCTGATCGCGCTCAGCGCGGCGAGGTGGACGACGATTCCGACCAGCGGTCCGCACATCAGCGCGACGATGGTGCGGGTCTGGAGGTCCAGCGGCAGCAGCAACAACAGTGCTGCGGCCACGGTGGCGCTCACCCAGCCGATCGCGTAGGCGCGGTGCAGCGCGGCGGCGACGGTGGCGGCCCCGGTCAGGGTCAGGAAGGCGATGGCGACGGCGCCGGCCGTCAACCAGGCCAGCAGCGCGCCGCTCGCGGCGTACTCGGGCCCGAACAGCGTGCGCAGCAGCCACGGGCCGAGCAGCCCGGCCGCCACCACTGCCAGTGCGCCCAGTCCGGCGAGCACCAGGGTCGGCGTGAGGAGCGCGCGCAGCCTGCGGTTGTCGACGAAATGCGCGATCAGGTTGCCCTGCATGGCGGTCAGCGGGACCAGCAGCGGGGCGCGGGTCAGCGTCACCGCCAGGATGATGACGCCGCCGGTGGCCCCCAGGTCGCGGGACGTGGCCTGCAGCAGCACCGGGAAACCCATCACCAGCACGGCGCTGGCGCCCGCGGCGGCGATCGAGTGCGCCGACCCCGTCAGGAACGTCCGCGGGGTGCCGGGCGTGTGGATGGCGGCGGCGGACCGGGCGACGTGGGAGGCCAGCAGCAGGATCAGCCACGACATCGACCCGGCGACGGTGGCCCACAGGTAGCCGTCCAGGCCCCAGCCCAGGATGAACGCCGCGACCGCGACGGCGACCCGGATACCCGCGTCGGTCACCATCAGCGTCCCGTACTGCGTCCAGCCGTCGGCCCCGGCCAGCACGCCGAGCAACGTGGCGTGCAGACAGAAGCCGGCGAGGCCGACGCTCAGCAGCGTCACGCTCAGCGGGGTGGATTCGACGAACACGTGCGCCGCCCACAGCGGGGCGGTGCCGGCGATCAGCAGGCCCGCGGCAACGGCTACGAGCGCGGCCACCCGGAGCGGCTGCAGGTGCGGTCCTGGTTGGGGCTCAGCGATGCGCGCGACGCGGACTTCACGCGTGGCCTCCTGCAGCAGTCCGTTGGCCGCGCCGGTGAACAACCCGAACGCGCCCCAGAAGACGCTGAACACCGAGAACCCGGCGGGGGCCAGATCGCGCGCGGCGAGGTACAGGATCGCGTAGCCGCAGAGCGCGCTGAGCACCGTCGCGACGGCGACCCGCGCCACACCGCTGGGTTTCACAGTGCCGGCAGCTCCGTCGTGTAGAGCCACGCGGTCCACAGTCCGCGCAGGGACTGGTCGGTGTAATTGGCGGCCAGGCCGGTGAAGTCGTCGGTCAGCGCGGTCGAGTGCCGGTACCGGGTGGTCCAATCACGCAGTAGCGCAAAGAAATTCGCGTCGCCGATGGTGCGCCGCAGGGCGTGCAGGGTCAGTGCGCCGCGCTTGTACACGCGGTCGTCGAACATGTCCTCGGGCCCGGGATCGGCCAGCAGCAGGTTCTGCGGCAGGCCCCGGAGTTTCTGCAGATTGTGGGCGGCCAGCTGGTCGGCGGTGCGCCAGCCCGACTCCTCGGCCCACAGCCACTCCGCGTAACAGGCAAATCCCTCGTGCAGCCAGATGTCGCGCCAGCGTCGTACCGTCACCGAGTTGCCGAACCACTGGTGCGCCATCTCGTGCGCGATGAGCCGCTCGGCGCTGCGGCGGCCGTCGCAGTGGTTGGCGCCGAAGATCGAAATACCTTGCGCCTCGAGCGGGATCTCCAGGTCGTCGTCGGTGACGACGACGGTGTAGCCGGTCGACAGCGGATACGGCCCGAACAGCCGGGTGAACAGCTGCATCATCTGGGGCTGGCGGCCGAAGTCGTATTCGAAGTTGCGAATCAGCCGCTGCGGCAGGGCGGCGGACATCGGCACCGGCGATTTGGCCAGGCGCACCGACTCGTAGCGGCCGATCTGCAGCGTGATCAGATAGGTCGACGTCGGCTCGGCGAGCTCGTACACCCACAAGGTCTGTGCCGCACGGGTTTTCCGGCTGACCAGCTCGCCGTTGGCGACCACCCGGTACGGGCTGTCGGTGCTGATCGCGATGCGGTAGCTGGCCTTGCTGCTCGGGTGGTCGTCGCACGGGAACCAGGACGCCGCGCCGTTCGGTTGCCCGGCAACCAGGGCCCCTTCGGTCAGTTCCTCGAAACCGACTGCGCCCCAGATGGATTTGATGGGGCGTGGGTTGCCGCCGTAGCGCACCGTCACCTTCATCGCGGCGCCGGCGGGCAGCTGGTCGGCCAGCGTGATGTGCAGCTTGCCGTTGACGGTGCGGAACTTGGCCGGTCGCCGTCCGTTGACCTCGACCTTGGCCACCGACAGGTCGTCGGACAGGTCCAGGGTGAACCAGTTCAGCGACGCCAGGGTGACCGCGGTGATGTGGGCGATGCCCGTCAGCCGGTTGCTCTCGACCTTGTATTCGAGGCTCAGCTCGTAGCGGGACACCCGGAAACCGAAGTTGCCGTTGTTGGGCAGGTACGGATCGATCACCGGCGCAACGCTTTTGCGGTCCTTCTTGTTTGTCCGGGTCACGCGGCCTGCGCCTTTTGTCGGTTGCCGGACTTGCGCTTCTTGCCGACCCACGGGGCAATCGGATTGCCCTGCCAGCGCGTCGAGGCCGGCACCGCGTCGCCGCGCATCACCAGGGAGGCCGGGCCGACGGTCGCGCCCGCGCCGATGCTGGCCGCGGGCAGCGCGACGCAGTGGGTACCGAGCGTCGCGCCCGCCTCCAGCACCACGGTGTCGAGCTGCATGATGCGGTCGTGGAACAGGTGGGTCTGCACCACGCAGCCCCGGTTCACCGTCGCACCCCGGCCCAGCGTCACCAGGTCGGCCTCTGGCAGCCAATAGGTTTCGCACCACACGCCGCGGCCGATCGCCGCGCCGAGGGCCCGCAGCCACAGGTTCATCACCGGGGTGCCGCTGGCCGCGCGGGCGAACCACGGGCCGGCGACGGTCTCGACGAAGGTGTCGGACACCTCGTTGCGCCACACGAACGGCGACCACAGGGGGTGCTCGACGGCCCGGATGCGCCCGACCATCAACCACTTCGCGACCACGGCAATGGCACCGGCGATGGCGCCCGCGTTCAGCAGGACCAGGCCGGCGCCCAATGCCGCCCACACCCAGCCCAATTCGCCGGCCAGGGCCTGCAGGACGCCGAGGACCGCGACGCCGATGCCGAACGTCACCATCACCGGGACGATCCGCAGGGTCTCGACCGTCGACCGCATCACCTTGAGGCGCAGCGACGGATGGAAGGTGCGTACCGCGTCGGCTTCGGTTGGCTGGCGGCGCAACCGGATCGGCGGACTGCCCAGCCACGACGAACCGGCCTTGGCCTTGTGCGGCGTCGCCGACAGCACGGCGACCAGACCGTCGTCGGGGACGCGGCGGCCGGGCTGGGTGATGCCCGAGTTGCCGAGGAACGCGCGCCGGCCGACGGTCGCCTTGGCGACGTGAATCCAGCCGCCGCCGAGCTCGTACGACGCCACCATGGTGTCGTCGGCCAGGAACGCGCCGTCGAGCACCTCGGTGAACTTCGGGGTCAGCAGGGCCGTCGAAATCTCGGTGTCCTTACCGACTTTCGCGCCGAGGATCCGCAGCCACCACGGCGTCAGCAGGCTCGCGTAGATGGGGAACAGGTAGTTGCGGGCGGCGTCCATCAGGCGCTCGGTGGCCCACAGCTGCCAGCCCACCCGGCTGCGCACCGGGTGGTAGCCCTCGGTCAGGCCGAGGGCCAGCAGGCGCACCCCGATCACGGTCAGCGCGGCGTACACCGCCATGGCGACCACCGCGGCGACGGGCGTCCACAACGCGACCGGCAGGACCGCCTCGGGCAGCGAATGCGTATGGCGCACCGGCAGAATCAGCACCGCGAGCCCCGCGGCGAGGGCCAGGATCGGCAGTCCGCCGAGCAGCACCGACGTCAGCCCGTACATCGCCACCCAGATGGGCGCGCGGCCCGGCCGCTCGTCGGGCCACGGGTGATGGGCCTTGCCCGACTTCACCGCCGGCGAACCCTTCCAGTATTGCTTGGCCTTGACCTTGCCGATCACGCCGGAACCCGGTGCGACGTCGGCGTTCTTGCCGACCACCGCACCCGGAAGCAGCGTCGTGCGGGCACCGATGGTGGCGTCGTTGCCGATGCTGATGGGGCCGACGTGGAACAGGTCGCCGTCGATCCAGTGGCCGGTGAGGTCGACCTCCGGCTCGACCGAGCAGCGGTCGCCGAGCGTGAGCATGCCGGTGACCGGTGGCGTCGAGTGCAGGTCGACGCCCTCGCCGACGCGGTTGCCCAGTGCGCGGGCGTAGTACACCAACCACGGTGCACCGGCCTGGTTTTCGGCGCCGCTGGCCTCGCCGAGCCGTTCGGCGAGCCAGACCCGCAGGTGCTCGGAGCCGCCACGTTTGTAGGTGCCCGGTTCCAGGCCGGACAGCAGGGCGCGGGCGGCGAACACGGCGATACCCATGCGGCCGAGCGGCGTGACGAACACCAGGAATCCGACGAGGATCACCCACCAGTTCACGGTGTGGGCCCAGGGCAGCAGGTGCAGCGCGGCGGCGACGTTGTTCAGGATGGCCAGCCACACGACCCACTGCATGCCGGCCAGCGTCGCGAGCGGGATCGCGGCAGCGGTCTGGATGAGCTGCGTCGTCAGCGGAACCGGTGTGACGCTTCGGGTTTCGACGAGCGGCGGCGGGTCGAGTTCATCGAGGTAGCCGGCCAGAGAGCCCAGGCGCGGGTGGTCGTACAGGTCGGCGACGGTGACCTGTGGGTACTTCTCCCGCAGTAGCGAGACGAGCTGCGCGGCGGACAGTGAGCCGCCGCCGAGTGCGAAGAAGTCGGCGCCGGGTCCGTCGATCGGGGAGGCCAGCACGTCGCGCCACAGCCCGGCGAGCCAGCCCATGGTGCCGTCGAGGTCGGGACTGTCGTCGCCCGCCGCGCCCGCCCCTTCGATGGGCCACGGCAGTGCGTTGCGGTCGACCTTTCCTGATGTGCGCGTGGGCAATTCGTCGACCAGGACGAGGCGCGGCACCAGCGCGGCCGGCAGCGACTCGGCAAGAGTCTTGCGGGCCTTGGTGATATCGAATTCGGGGTCGGTGCTGGCGATGTAGCCGACGAGCAGGGGAGTGCCGGTGGCGGTCTTGCGCACCGCGGCGGCACCGCCGCTGACACCCGGCAGGTTGACCAGTGCGGCGTCGACCTCGCCGAGCTCGATGCGCCGGCCGCCGACCTTGACCTGATCGTCGGCGCGGCCCTGGAAGTAGAGTCCGTCCGCCTCGAGCCGGACCAGGTCGCCGCTGCGGTACGCGCGGCCCCAGCCGAGGGTCTCCATCGGCGCGTACTTCTCGGCGTCCTTTTCCGGGTCCAGGTAGCGGGCCAGGCCGACGCCGCCGATCACCAGCTCGCCGACGTCGCCGTAGCCAACCTGCAGGCCGTCCTTGTCGACGACCGCCAGATCCCAGCCGGGCAGCGGCAGGCCAATGCTGACCGGGCCACCGCCGAGCGGCGCGAGGCACGCGACGACCGTGGCTTCGGTCGGTCCGTAGGTGTTCCACACCTCACGGCCCTCGACCGCCAGGCGCTCGGCGAGCTCGGGCGGGCAGGCCTCGCCGCCGAAGATCAGCAGACGCACGGCCTCCAGGGCCTCGGCAGGCCACAGCGAGGCCAGCGTCGGGACCGTCGAGACGACGGTGATGTCGCGCGACACCAGCCACGGGCCGAGGTCCATGCCGCTGCGCACCAGCGAGCGCGGGGCCGGGACAAGGCAGGCACCGTGGCGCCAGGCCAGCCACATCTCTTCGCAGGACGCGTCGAAGGCCACCGACAGCCCGGCCAGCACCCGGTCGCCCGGGCCAAGCGGATTGTCCTTCAGGAAGATCTCGGCCTCGGCGTCGACGAACGCGGCGGCGTTGCGGTGCGTCACCGCGACGCCCTTCGGGGTGCCGGTGGAGCCGGAGGTGAAGATGATCCAGGCGTCGTCGCGGGTCAGCGGGCGGCCGGCCTGCCAGCCGCGGGTCGAGCCGGGCCCGCGGACCAGGCCCGCCTCGGTGATGATGCCGACGACGCCGGCCTCGCCGAAGACCAGCGCGGCGCGTTCCTCGGGATCGTCGGCGTCGACGGGGACGTATGCGGCGCCGGTCGCGAGGGTCGCCAGAATCGACACGTACAGCGCGTAGCTGCCCGACGGCATGCGGATGCCGATGCGGTCACCTCGGCCGATGCCGCGCGCGGCCAGCCAGGCGACGCTCTCCTCGACGTCGGCGATCAGCTCGGCATACGTGAGCTGGACGGTGCCGTCGTCGATGGCGGGTGCATCGGGATATTGGGCGGCCGTGGCGTAGAGGATGTCGATGAGGGTCCGGGCCTGCGGTGCGTTCGCCGAACGCACGTACTGCGGGGGGATCTCCTGATGCACGGGTACAAACTACTAAGGCTTGGCGAACGCTTCCTGGCGGCGGGCACGCCGTGGCGGCTTCGTTACCAGTTGTTGTAGCCGCCTTCAGGCCCGAGCATGCGCTCCAATCGCGTCCGGTTGATGCGGGCCAGCTCGTTGCGGACCACCTTGCGCTCGGTCTCGTGGTCGTTGTGCATGCGGTCGGCCATGTGGGTCAGCACTTCGTGGGCGCTCATGGCGCCGACGAACATCACGAAGTCGAAGCCGAAGTGGTCCCGGTAGGTCGCGGCGTGCGCGGTCAGGGTTGCCATGAGATCGGGGTCGCGGTCGCACACCGCGCACTGTTCGAACTGTGAGCGGGCGCTGCCGGGGCGGCGGCCGAGCTGCGGATAGGCCTGCAGGATCGCGTCCACCGAGGAGTCGCCGAGCGCGAAGAGGAGGTCGTCCGCCCGCCGGAACAGGTGGTCGTGGTCTTTGTAGGCGCGCCCGTCGGCGAGGCTGCCGGCCAGCGGCACGCTGTAGCAGCATTCGTACAGTGCGTGCACCGCCCGCTGCTTCGGCATGGCGTTGAACGCGTCGAGACCGATTCCCTGATGCATCAACACATAGACATCATCGAATCTGCAGGGTACGGGCAGATTTCCTCGTGTTACAGCGGGGCAAATTCATTTATCTGGGGTCTGGCGTGCATCACAGGTATCCGATAGAATCGCACATATGTTCGAAACGCCGTTGATGGACCCTGAGGCCGATGAGGCGGCGTTGTCGGGTCGCATGGCGGAGCTCGAACGGGTCAAAGCGCGTGCGGCGGCGGAGCAGGCGCGGCTTGCGGCCGAACTGGAGGCGCGGCGGGTGGCGGCTGCCGCGGCGGGTGGGCCGCGGGTGTCGCGGGCCGCGCTGGGTTCGGAGATCGGGTTGGCGCGGCGGGAGTCGCCGCATCGGGGTGAGCGGTTGATGGCGATGGCCCGCATCCTGGTCGCGGACATGCCGTGCACGCTGGCCGCGTTGGAGTCGGGTGTGCTCTCCGAGCACCGGGCCGAGCTGATCACCAAAGAGGCTGAGTGCCTGTCGGTGTTGGATCGCCGGCTGCTGGATGCCGAATTGTGCTCGGACCCTGCCATTCTCGATGGTAAGGGTGATGCCGAGATCACCGCCGAGGCCAAGCGGATCGCCTACCGGCTCGATCAGGAGGCGATCGTGCAGCGGGTGCGCCGCGCGCCGGCCGGGCGTCATGTCCGGTTCCGGCCTGCTGGTGACGGCATGGCCACCGTGAGCGTGCGGCTGCCGGCTGCCGAAGGCCGCGCCATGCATACCGCGCTGTCCGATGAGGCGGCGAGCACGCTGGCCTCGACACTGCCGGGCACGACGGTACCGGCCGGGTTGGGCCGCACCCACGACCAGATCATGGTCGACGTGATGGTGCAGCGGGTCACGGGCCGCAACCCGGTGCAGTCGCCGGTGCCGGTGACGGCGAACCTGGTGCTCTCGGATGAGACCCTGCTCGGCGGTGGCTCAGAACCGGCGCATCTGGAGGGGTACGGGCCGATCCCGGCCGAAATAGCGCGGGATCTCGTCCTGGTCGGCGCGCTCGATGCGCAGGGCGCGGCCGCGGTGCGGCGCCTGTACGCCCAGCCGGGCACCAACAAGCTGGTGGCGATGGAGTCGAAATCCCGGGCGTTCCCGAAAGCCCTGGCCCGGTTCATCGCGTTGCGGGATCAGATCTGCCGGACCCCGTACTGCAACGCCAGGATTCGGCACACCGACCACATCCGGCCGCACGCGCAGCATGGCCCGACCAGCGTGCACAACGGTCAAGGCCAATGTGCGCACTGCAACTACGTCAAAGAAGAACCCGGCTGGCACGCGGTCACAACCTACGACCGGCACGGCCGCCACACCGTCACACTGACCACTCCGACCGGTGCGGTCTACACCTCCGCCGCGCCGCCGATGCCGACAGGACTGCAAATCCTGACCCGCAGGGTCCATCTCGCGATCATCGACGAGGGATCGCGCCCGCGAATCATGCGCAACTAGCCCTGATGTGTGGCGACTCACGGTTTCCGGCCGCGCCTGGCGGCGCATGATGAAGTCATGGACGGTGTGCTGTTCTTCGACGGCAAGTGCGGGATGTGTACCCGCGCCCGCAATCAGTTGTTGCGGATGAATCGCACCGGCCGGCTTCGCACCGAACCACTGCAGAAGCCCGGCACCGCCGAACGACTCGGAGTGGCACCCGAGCACTTGATGGAATCGGTGTGGTGGCTGGATTCCTCCGGCGAGGTGCTCGGTGGCGCCAAGGCGGCGAACGCTGCGGTGTCCGCGGCGATCGGCACCCGGTTGCCGTTGTGGGTTTACGGCATCCCGGGCGTCGGCGCGCTCCAAGAGTGGATCTACCGCTGGGTCGCGACCCACCGCTACCACTTCCGCGGCGTTACACCGTGGTGCGAATCCGCACCCTCGGAATGTGTTTCACCGTAGCTCTGCCATCGCGCGGTAACCCTCGACTGCGCTGGGGTAGCGGGGACGCCAGCCCGCGGCCTCGCGAAAGCGCTTGTTGCTCACCCGAAGTGACCTCGTCATCGACGTGAGTCGGTCACCGAGCAGGAGCCCCAGCCGTCCCGGCCCGCTGATCCAGATGCGGCGCCCGACGGCGGCGGCGCAGGCCTCGGCGTATTCGCGCTTGGTGAGTGGCCGGTCGTCGACGACGTTGTAGGTGCCGCCGGGTGCCGTGAGTGCCGCGACGACGGCGCTCGCCGCATCCGCGACGTGGATCGACGACAGGTAGGTGCCGGGCCGTCCGGGAGAGAACCCGATGTGCCACTTGGCCATGTCGAGGATCTGTTCACTGTGCGCGGCATGCGGGCCGTAGAAGACGCCGAACCGCAGGATCGTCGCCTGCCCGCCGGCCGCTGCGAACCGGCGTGCGCTGGCCTCGGCAGCGTGGTTGCCGCGGGTGATGGGGTAGTGGTCGACGGGCTGGTCTTCGTCGATCCAGTCGCTGCCGCCGTCGCGGTAGATCATCACCACGGATTCTTGAATCAGGTTCGGAACGCCCGCATCCCGCGCGGCATCAACAACGTTCGCGGACCCCTCCGAACGCACGCGCTCACATTCCGCCCAGGCGGATTTGCGGATGAATGCCGTGGTCGACGGCAGCGCCGACGCCAGATTGATCACCGCGTCGTGGCCGGTGAATGCGTCGGCCAGCCCATGACGGTCGAACAGCGACACCGAAACCGGCTCAGCGCCCTGGCTCCGTAACCGAGCGGCTTTCGCATCGCTGCGGGCCAGCGCCGTGACGGCGTGCCCCGCCGCGACAAGGGCGGGCACGGTGTGGACGCCGATGGCGCCCGTCCCGCCGGTCACGAACACCCGCATCAGCTGAACGCCACCGGCAACGTCTGCGGTCCGCGAATGGCGGGCGTATCTCGCCACGTGACTGCGCCGCAGATAACAGGTTGGCGCGCAAGGACTTCCCGCAACGCGACGGCCAACTCCAGCTGGGCCAGCGCCGAACCCAGGCAGTAGTGCGCGCCGTACCCGAAGGCCACGGGTGCGGGGCCGGTGCGGTCCAAGCGGAAGCGGTCGGGGTCATCGAACACCGCCGGGTCGCGGTTCGCGGCCGCCACCACGACGACGACGCTGTCGCCGGCGGCGATGTCGACGCCGCCCACCGTCTGGTCTTCGGTCGCGGTGCGCACCGTCGACTGCACCGGACCGTCGAGTCGCAGCAGCTCGGTGATGACGGCCCCGTCGACGGTGTCGACCTGTTCTGTCACCAGCCGAATCAGCCCGGTGCCAAGCAGATTCGCGGTGGTTTCGTGTCCGGCGACCGCGATGAGGATGGCGGTCACCACGACGTCTTCGAGCGACAGTTCGGGATCGGTGGCGATGAAGCTGAACAGGTCATCGCCGGGATTGGCCCGTCGATCGGCGGCGAGCGGCAGGAACTCCGCCATGAGTGCGGCGGCGGCGCCGAAGCCCTCGGCCACCTCCACGGGATCGGCGAGGGTGCCGAGCATGCGGATGATCGACGGCGACAGTTCGCGCAGCGACGCCGCGTGGCCGGGTTCCAGCGCGAGCCATTCACCCACCACCGCGATCGGCAACGGTAGGGCGATCCGCGACATGAAATCGAACGGCTCGCCAGTGGGTGCCTGCGCGATGACCTCGGCGGCGATGGTCTCCACGCCTTCGGTCAGCCCGGATATCGTGCTGCGGGTGAACGCGTCCCGGACCGCGCCGCGCAGCCGGTCGTGGTCGGCGCCGTCGGTGAAGAGCATCGACGCCTTCGCGAATTCCGGCCCCAGCATGGTCATCGACGCGCGTGCGACTGGGTTGGCCAGCGGGTCGCTCGTCCACCCGGCGCCGCCGAGCACCTGCCGGGCCGCGTCGTAGCCGAGCACCAACCAACCCTGTGCGGCGTTGTCCCACACGACATCTCCGTCGCGCCGCCGGGCTTCGTAGAAGGGATAGGGATCGGCGGCGTCCCAGGGCAGCCGGGCCGCCGTGACGCCGTTAGCGGACATGGTTGTCCGTCCCGAAAGGCAAGCCACGCTCGCGAACCCAGGCCACGTGCTGACGGCCCAACTCTGTGATCGGCTCCGCGACGCCGTCCATGTCGTCGACCGCGGCACGGGCGTGGAAGGTCGCGTGCAAGGCGGTGAAGATGGCGTTCATGGACAGGTTGAGCCGGGAAAAGAAGACGAGATCGGGCGGCACTGTGATGTGCCGCATCAGGTGGTCAGCATCGCGTACGTCCAGGAGGTTTGCGATCGCGCGCCGCGATGTGTCCTCGGTGTAGGTCACTGGTTGAGGCGCGAGAATCTCATAGATGATGCCTTGGTACCACCGATAAGCGTCATCAGCTGTCAGCGCGGAATCGGTTGTGAAGAATCCACTTTCGATCATGACTGACCTCAGCTCGGGTCTGCGCCCGTCGACCGCTGACCGCATCATGCGCACAATGCGACTACGCAAATCCTCGGATAACACCTTCACGCAGCCGAAGTCGACGAATCCGACCGTGCCGTCAAGGCCGAATCGGTAGTTGCCCGGGTGTGGGTCGGCGTGGAACAGATTGCCGTGCCGGTACGCTCCGGCGATGAACCGGGTGATCACCTCGGCCCAGGTGTCCTTCAAGTTCTGATCGACGTCTTGCGCTGCGGCCCAGTCCAATCCGTCCAGATACGTCATGGTGAGGACACGGTCGCCGGATGCCTCGCGAACGACCTCGGGTACCCGGATGAACGGATGATCGCGGTACAGCTCATGGAACGCGGTGATGTGCGCGGCTTCCCTGCGGTAGTCGATCTCCTCGGAGATGCGTTCGGAAATCTCCGCGGCGATGGGTGTGACATCGGGCAAGACGGTGCCGAGCGTGCTCGCCGCGCCTGCCGCGAACCGGAACATCGTCGCCAGCAATTCGGTGTTCGACAGATCATCGCGAATGGCTTGTGCCACACCGGGATACTGCACCTTGACCGCGACGTCGCGGCCGTCGTGCAGCACCGCACGGTGGACCTGTCCGATGGACGCCGCCGCCATCGGTTCGTCGGAGAACGAGGCGAAGACCGCGGAGATCGGGCGACCGAGATCGTCCTCGACGACCCGCCGGGCCAGCGCTGAATCCATCGGTGGCGCGTCGGCCTGTAGCCGCGTCAGTGCGCGCTGGTACGGCGAGAGTTCGCCGCCGCCAATGGCATTGGCGTCGACCATCGACACCAGTTGACCGGCCTTCATCAACACGCCCTTGGAGTGGCCGAGCAGTTCGGCGTACTGCTCGGCGGTGCGCTCGTGGAAACGTTCGACGGCGCCGGTGTTGCCGGCCTTCTCGCGCAGCGCCGCGACCATCCGGCCACCGGCGGCGCGGGCGGTGAAGCCGGCGACCGGCATGGTGCGGCGGATGCGTCCGCGCGGCACATTCCCGGTCATTGCGCCTCCCAGCGTTGTATGGTGACCTAGTACGAAATATATGACCCTTCTTATATCCGGTCAATGGTGGGGAGTCAGCGGTGGAAACCTCGACAAGGGAACGGACCAAGGAACGCCTGGTCACCGAGGCCATGCGGCTGTTCAGCGAGCAGGGCTACAAAGCCACCAGCATCACCCAGATCGAGAAGGCGGCCGGCCTGGTGCCCGGCTGCGGCGCCCTCTACAACCACTTCAAGACCAAAGAGGCCGTCCTCGCCGCGGGGATCGACAGGCAGTTGGACCGGCGTCGCGCGATGCACGACATCAGCGCACTGTTCGCCGGCGAGGGCGAGCTGCGGACCGAGCTCACGCTGCTCGGCCGGTACGTGCTGAGCGTCCTGAACCAGGAAAGCCAGTTCCTGCAGGTGGCGGCCCGCACACCGGCCGACCAGTCGGACCGCGTCAACGCCGCCTATGCCGCTCTGGTCGACGGCCTCTACAGCGAGCTGACCGACTGGATCAGGGGTTGCGCGCCCCGCCTCGATCCGGCCGACGCCCGGCGGATCGCCGTGGTCGGGGTCAACGCGCTGCTGGGCAAGCAGGCGACACGTGTCGTCTTCCACGCCCCGCAGGTGGACATCCCCGATGACGAGTACATCGCGGACTGGACCGCGATGCTGGCCGGCCGGATCGAAGCCGCGCACTAGTCGGGCAGCGTGACCGGCGGGAAGTACTCGCCTTCCGGCGTCCGGTGCCACCACACCCGGTCGTGCCACAGTTCGTGGGGAGTGGCGTAGCGGTAGCGGAAGATCCGCGCGCGGACGAACTTGGGTGGCGAATCCGGAAACGGATTGTGCCGCAACAGTTTCAGTGTGTCCGCGTCGCCGCGCAGCAATCGCTCCAGTAGGCCGGCGAACCACTGGCGCCCGTAGGTCGGCGAGATCGCGGCGAACCACATCAGCCAGTCGAGTCGCAGGTGGTAGGGCGCCCACTGCCGCGGCAGCCGGCCGACGGCGCCGGGCTTGCCCTTGAATTCGTATTCGTGCCAGACGGTTTCGTCGGTGATGTCGTCATCGTCGGTGCCCTCGATCACCACCTCGCGCCGGACGCGGCCGATCGAGCCGAAGGCGCCGTAGGTGTTCACCAGGTGCAGCGGATCGAACGATGCGTTCATGCGCTGCTGCGGCGACAGTAGGTTGCGCACCGGCCAGTAGCTCAGCACCACGACCAGGGCGCTGAATCCGATGACGAGCACCACGAACCACGTCGGCGCTGCGGCGGGCAGGGGTGTGGCGGACGCCGGCCCGGCGATCGCACTGAACGCCAACACCATCGTCAACCAGTTCAGCCACGCGTAGTTACCGGAGATCACCAGCCAGAGCTGCGTGACCACCACGATCGCGCCCGCGATGGTGGCGACGGGCTGCGGTGCGAACAGCCCGAACGGAACCACCAGCTGCGTGAAGTGGTTGACCGCGACCTCGACCCGGTGCAGCGGCTTGGGCAGGTGATGGAAGAACCAGCTCAGCGGGCCCGGCATCGGCTGCGTCTCGTGGTGGTAGTAGAGGCACGTCAAATCGCGCCAGCACCGGTCACCGCGCAGCTTGATCAGCCCGGCGCCGAACTCGGTGCGGAAGACGAGCCACCGCGCCAGCCAGATCACCAGCACGGGCGGCGCCACGGAGTCGTTGCCGAGGAACACCGCGAGGAATCCGGCCTCCAGCAGCAGGGACTCCCAGCCGAAGGCGTACCACCGCTGCCCGACGTTGACGATCGACAGGTACAGCACCCACAGCAGCAGCCACAGGAGCATCGCCGCCCAGAGCGGCACGAGGTCGCCGGCGCCCGCGACCAGCGCGGTACTGAGTGCGGCACCCGACCAGGCGACGGCCGCGAAGAACCGGTCGGAGTAATGCCAGTGAAAGGTGCTGGGCGCCTGCCGGAACGACACCGCCGACAGATATCGCGGAATGGGCAACATGCCCTGTGCGCCGAGTAGGGCGCGGAATTGCCTTGCGGCGCAGAGGAAGGCAATCAGGTAGACGCCGGCGATGCCACGCTCCAGCACCAGCCGGCTGAACCAGTATTCGGGTGCTGTGAACCAATCCATCGCCGATTCCTGACCCGCCGCTGCTTTCCAGCGTACGGCGGGTCAGGCTCGGGGAAAACGAAAGACTAGTGCTCTTGCTCTTCGAACCGGGCGATCGAGCGGGCCAGCTCTTCTTCGGCCTCTTTGCGGCCGACCCAGTCGGCGGCCTTGACGAACTTGCCCGGCTCCAGGTCCTTGTAGTGGACGAAGAAGTGCTTGATGGCGTCCAGTTCGAACTCCGAGATGTCGCTCAGGTCCTGGACGTTGTCCCAGCGCGGGTCACCGGCGGGCACGCACAGCAGCTTGTCGTCGCCGCCGGCCTCGTCGGTCATCTTGAACATGGCGACCGGGCGGGCGTCGACGATGCAGCCCGGGAAGACAGACTCGGTCAGCAGCACCAGCGCGTCCAGCGGGTCGCCGTCCTCGCCGAGGGTGTTCTCGAAGAACCCGTAGTCGGTGGGGTAACCCATCGGGGTGAACAGGTAGCGGTCGAGCTTCACCCGTCCGGTCTCGTGGTCCACTTCGTACTTGTTGCGCGAACCCTTGGGGATCTCGATGACGACTTCGTGCTCCACCGGGAGACTCCTTAGCTCTGTGCTGATAACGGGCTACACCTTAGACGAGCGATACCCTGCTGAGTGACCCGTACGAGTTCAGGAGCAACATGCGGCCCACCCGGTGGCGCCGATCGACCCACGTGGTGATCGGTGTGGCAGTTCTCGTGCTGGTTGCCGCGCTGGTGGCGGCCGCCGCGGTGATGACGCGGCACGATGCGGTCCCGGCAGCCGGGGCGACGGTCAAGCCCCAGCCCGCGCTCGTCTCGCCCCGACCAGCCGTGCAACCGGTCTCCGACAACGCGCCGCAAGTGGTGCCCGCGCAGCTCGCCGCCGTGCTGGCGCCGCTGGCCGCCAACCCGAATCTCGGCATTCTCGGGGGCCGGATCACCGATGCCATCACCGGCACCCAGGTGTGGGGGCTGAGCGAGAACGTCCCGCTGCAGCCCGCGTCCACCAACAAGACCCTCACGGCGGCCGCGGCCCTGCTGACCCTCGACCGCAACGCCCGGCTGACCACCACGGTCGTGTCCGGCGACACCCCGGGCGTCGTGGTGCTCAAGGGCGGCGGCGACCCGACGCTGTCGGCGGCGCCGCCGGGCACCGACACCTGGTACGGCGACGCGGCCCGGATTTCCGATCTGGCCGACCAGGTCCGCAAGGCCGGCGTCACGCCCCGGGCCATTCAGGTCGACACCAGCCTCTACTCGGGCCCGACCATGGCGCCGGGCTGGGACGTCGCCGACATCGAGGGCGGTGACTGGGCGCCGATCCAGTCGGTGATGGTCGACGCCGGTCGCGTCCAGCCCACGACGGTCGAGTCCAAGCGCTCGACGACACCGGCCCTCGACGCCGGCTGTGCCCTGGCGGCCGCGCTGCGGGTCGACCCCGCCAACGTGACCCTTCGCAGCACCCCTGCCGGCGGCCAGCAGCTCGCGGCAGTGCAGTCGCCGCCGCTGATCGAGCGCCTGCGCGAGATGATGGGCGCCTCCGACAACGTGATGGCCGAGTCGATCGGCCGCGAGGTCGCCGCCGCGGTGAACCAGCCGCAGAGTTTCGACGGCGGGGTACGTGCCGTTCTCGGGCAGCTGGCGAAGGCCGGACTGACCACCTCGGGTGCGACGCTGTTCGACGCCAGCGGTCTGTCGGTCAACGACCGGCTCACCGCCACGGTCCTGGACGACGTCGTCAACGCGGCCGCTGGCACCAGTGAGCCCCGCCTGCGCCCGCTGCTCGACGTCCTGCCGATCGCGGGCGGCAGTGGCACGCTGTGGAACCGCTACGCCGACACCTCGTCGGCCGGATACCTGCGCGCCAAGACCGGTTCACTGACCGGCACCAACGCGCTCGCGGGCATCGTCACCGATCAGAGCGGACGGGTCCTGACCTTCGCGCTCATCTCCAACAACGCCGGTCCGGAAGGACGCACCGCGCTGGACGCCCTCGCCGCGGCGTTCCGGTCCTGCGGGTGCGGCACGTGAGCCGGAAGCCGACCGTCGGCCGGGCCGTCGACTGGGGCTTCGCCGCCACGGTCGGGGCAAAGCTGACCCGCCCGGAACCGGCGACCACCGACTACACCCGCAACCAGGTGCGAGTGCAGCTCGCCGATTCGGCGCGCCGGGCCGAGCTCCCGGTGCGCGAGGTGACGCTCCTCAACGAGGGCGCCGAAGTGCCCGAAGCGCGCGTCGTCGACCGGCAGGACTGGGTGCGTGCTGCCGCCGACTCCATGCGGGTGA
This sequence comes from Mycobacterium toneyamaense, assembly GCF_055384815.1. Classification (NCBI taxonomy): domain Bacteria; kingdom Bacillati; phylum Actinomycetota; class Actinomycetes; order Mycobacteriales; family Mycobacteriaceae; genus Mycobacterium; species Mycobacterium toneyamaense. The sequence goes on along the minus strand of NZ_AP040333.1, from coordinate 5,409,938 downwards.
TGACCGGTGGCGAAACCTCCAGTCCCACAGGCCTGGCCGCGAAGCTGGGCGGACGTATCGCCGGGGCGCAGACGGGCGCGGTGCTGGCGTTCGTGTCGTCGGGCATCCTCGGGCAGTACGACCCCTTCGCGGTCAATGGTGGAGAGCTGCTTCTGGTCGCCCCGAATGTGCTTGCCGCCGAACGGCAGTTGAAGGTCGAACCCGCCGACTTCCGGCTGTGGGTGTGCCTGCACGAGGTGACGCACCGCGTGCAGTTCCGCGCGAACCCCTGGCTCACCGAACACATGTCGCAGGCGCTCGCCGTGCTGACCGACGAATCCGGTCTGGATGCCGGCGACGTCATCGGCCGGTTGGCGGAGTACGTGCGCGCACAGCGTGACGGCGACGCCGACGCGAATTCGCAAGGCATTCTGGGCATCATGCGCATCATGCAGTCCGACGAGCAGCAGCGTGCGCTGGATCAGCTGCTGGTGCTGGGGACACTGCTGGAAGGGCACGCCGATCACGTCATGGACGCCGTCGGTCCGGCGGTCGTGCCGTCGGTCGCCACCATCCGCAGCCGGTTCGACGAGCGCCGCCACCGCAAACAGTCCCCGTTGCAACGGATTGTCCGCGCCCTGCTGGGGGTCGACGCCAAGATCGCCCAGTACACCCGCGGCAAGAAGTTCGTCGACGAGGTGGTGTCGACCGTCGGCATGAAGCGGTTCAACGCGATCTGGACCGATGCCGAAACCCTGCCGCTGCCAACCGAAATCGACGAGCCACGGCGATGGATCGATCGAGTGCTCTGACCCCGCTGCGCGCGGCTGTCACCGCCTTCGCGCGCCGGCACCCGGCCGACCGGTGGTGCGTCGGGCTCTCCGGTGGCGCTGACTCGCTGGCGCTGACCGCCGTCGCGGCCGCCCTCAAACCGACCGTCGCGCTGATCGTCGACCACGGCCTGCAAACCGGATCGGCCGACGTGGCCGCCACTGCGGCGGCACAGGCCGGGCAGTTGGGTTGCGTTGACGCGCAAGTGCTCTCCGTCGATGTCGGTACCGACGGCGGGCCGGAAGCCGCGGCCCGCACGGCGCGCTACGCGGCCTTGGACGCCGCCCGCGATGGTGCTCCGGTGCTCCTCGCGCACACCCTCGACGACCAGGCCGAGACGGTGTTGCTCGGCCTGGGGCGCGGCTCGGGCCCGAGATCCATTGCCGGCATGCGGGTTTGGGACCCACCGTGGGGACGGCCCCTGCTGGAGGTGCGGCGCGCCGACACCGAAGCGGTCTGCGCCGAACTGGGACTGACGCCCTGGCGGGACCCGCACAACACCGACCCGCGCTACACCCGGGTCCGGCTGCGCACCGAGGTGCTGCCACTGCTGGAGGACGTGCTCGCCGGCGGCGTCGCGCCGGCCCTGGCCCGTACCGCCGCCGCGCTGCGGGAGGACAACGACGCCCTCGACGCCCTGGCCGCCGGGCACCTGGCCGCCCTGCGTGACGGCGAGGGCCTCACCGTCGCCGGGCTCGAGGATCTCCCCGCCGCGCTGCGGCGCCGGGTGATCCGCGGCTGGCTGCTGAGCGTCGGCGCCACCACGCTCACCGACGTCCAGCTGCGCGCCGTCGACGCGCTCGTGGCGGACTGGCACGGGCAGGGTGGCGCCGCCGTGAGCTCGCCGCTGCGGTACCAGCGATTGATCGTCACCCGCCGCGCGGGACTGCTCACCGTCGCCGCCCGGCCCGTGTGAGCGACCGCCGAATGGGACGGTCTTGGTACTCGGCGAGGCAACGTGGCACGCTGTTGCCGTGGAGCTGTATCCGGGTGACATCAAGTCGGTTCTCCTGTCTCAGGAGCAGGTTCAGGCGCGCATCGCCGAGATGGCCGCGCTCATCGCCGAGGACTACCGCGCCGACTCCGGCGACCAGGATCTGCTGCTGATCACGGTGCTCAAGGGCGCGGTCATGTTCGTCACCGACCTGGCCCGCGCGATCCCGCTGCCGACGCAGCTGGAGTTCATGGCGGTCAGCTCGTACGGGTCGTCGACCTCCTCGTCGGGCGTTGTGCGCATCCTCAAGGACCTCGACCGCGACATCAGCGGCCGCGACGTGCTGATCGTCGAAGACATCATCGACTCCGGCCTGACGCTGTCGTGGCTGCTGCGCAACCTGGCGACCCGGGGCCCGCGCACGCTGCGCGTGTGCACGCTGCTGCGCAAGCCCGACGCCATGCGCGCCGACATCGACGTGGCGCACATCGGCTTCGACATCCCCGACGAGTTCGTCGTCGGCTACGGCCTGGACTACGACGAGCGCTACCGCGACCTGCCGTACATCGGCACGCTCGATCCGAAGGTGTACGAACAGCACTAGTCGGAGCAGAATCCGGAGCATGGACACCGCCCTCCGGATCTGCCCCTTCTGCGAAGCCACCTGCGGCCTGACCCTCACCATCGACGACGGCCGTGTCACGGGCGCACGTGGTGATCACGACGACGTCTTCAGCGCGGGCTTCATCTGCCCCAAGGGTGCCAGCTTCGGTGAGCTCGACAACGATCCCGACCGGCTGACCCGCCCGCTCGTCCGTCGTGACGGTGTACTGACCGAGGCCACCTGGGACGAGGCCTACGCCGTCGTCGCCGATCAGCTCGGCGCGGTGATCGCCGCGCACGGTGGGGCATCGGTCGGGGTCTACCTCGGCAACCCGAACGCGCACACGATCGCGGGTGCGCTGTATGCCCCGCTGATCCTCAAAGCCCTGGGCACCCGCCAGGTGTTCAGCGCCAGCACGCTCGACCAGATGCCCAAACACGTTGCGCTGGGCCTGATGTTCGGCAGCCCGGGCGCGTTCACCGTGCCCGACCTCGACCGCACCGACCATCTCGTGATCATCGGCGCGAATCCGCTGGTGTCCAACGGCAGCGTGACCACCGCGGCCGATTTCCCCGGCAAGCTGCGGGCGCTGAAGAAGCGCGGCGGCAAGCTCGTGGTGATCGACCCGGCGCGCACCCAGACCGCCAAGCTCGCCGACCGGCATCTGGCGCCGCGCCCCGGGACCGACGCGGCGCTGCTGCTCGCCGTCGTGCATGTGCTGTTCGACGAAGGTCTGGTCGATCTCGGGGCGAACGCCGAGCACGTCACCGGCGTGGAGCAGGTCCGCGCGCTGGCCGCCGACTTCGCGCCCGAGGCTGTCGAACAGGCCTGCGGAGTCGGCGCCGACGAGATCCGCGAACTGGCCCGTGAGCTCGCGGCGGCGCCGACGGCGGCCGTGTACGGCCGGATCGGCACCTCCACAGTCGAATTCGGCACGATCGGCAGCTGGCTCGTCGACGTCATCAACATCCTCACCGGCAATCTGGACCGGCCCGGCGGGGTGATGTTCCCGCTGGGTGCCGCGGTGCCGGCGCCGCGGCCACCGAAGCCGGGCCGCGGCTTCCGGACCGGCCGGTGGGCCAGTCGGGTCTCCGGCTACCCCGAGGTGATGTCCGAATTGCCGGCCACCGCGCTCGCCGAGGAGATCGACACCGCGGGCGAGGGGCAGATCAAGGCGATGATCACCATCGCCGGGAACCCGGTGCTGTCCGCGCCGGACGGCGACCGGCTCGACAAGGCCTTGGACAGCGTCGAATTCATGCTGTCGGTCGACCCGTATCTCAACGAGACCACGCGGCACGCCGACGTCATCCTGCCGCCGCCCCCGCCTTCGCAGAGTCCGCATTTCGACGTGCTGCTCAACAACCTCGCGGTGCGCAACAACGTGCGCTACTCGCCGCCGGTGCTGCCGCTGGCCGACCGGCCGGGCGAGGCCGAAATCCTGTCGCGTATCGCGTTGATCCTGACCGGTCTTGGGGCACAAGCGGATCCCGCCCTGGTCGACGCGCAGGTGATCGCGCTGACCTTGGCCAAGGAGACGCACGACGCGGATTCCCCGGTCGCCGGCCGCGACGTCGACGAACTGACGGCCATGCTCCCCTCGGGCCCCGGTTACGAGCGCCGCCTCGACATGATGCTGCGGCTCGGGACCTACGGTGACGCCTTCGGCGCCAAGCCCGACGGCCTCACCCTCGAGAAGCTCAAGGCCAATCCGCACGGCATCGACCTGGGCGCGATGCGGCCGAGAATCCCCGAGGTGCTCCGAACCCCCAGCGGCAGAATCGAACTCGCTCCGGAGCCGATCGTCGCCGACGTGGCGCGGCTACGCGAGGCGCTGAGCCGCTCGGCCGGCGGCTTCCTGCTCATCGGCCGCCGCCACCTGCGCTCCAACAACAGCTGGATGCACAACCTGCCCGCGCTGTCGGGTGGCTCCAACCGCTGCACGCTGCAGATTCACCCCGACGACGCCGCCGACCTCGGCCTCACCGACGTCGCGCTCATCAAGGGCCCGGGCGGCGAACTCCTCGCCCCCATCGAGGTGACGGACGTGATGCGGCGCGGCGTGGTGTCGCTTCCGCACGGCTGGGGCCACAACCGCGGTGGCACCGGTCAACAGCTCGCGAGCAGCCATCCGGGCGTCAACGTCAACCAGCTCAACGACGGCACCGACCTGGACCGGTTGTCGGGTACCGCGGTGCTGAACGGCATTCCGGTCGAAATTGCCGCGGCGGGCTAACCGAGTTCCCAGATCACCGTCACCGAGAAGCTGACGGTCTGCTGACCGGGGGACAGCGGCACGGCTTCGGCCATCGCCATCCGCGGCGCCGGCAACGGCGTCGGGGTGGTGCCGCCGGTGGCCTCGGAGATCGAGACCACCTTGCCGAGGCTCAAGCCGGACGGCTGCGCGTACTGCTGCGCGCGGTCCTTGGCGTCGTCGAAGGCGTGCGTGCGGGCGTCTTTCACCAGCTGCGAGTCGTCGTCGATCGAGTACGCGACGTTGCTGATCCGCGTGGCATTACCGCCCGCGGTGACGATCTTCGCCAGCACCTGCGACGCGGTGTCGAGCTTGCGGACCTTGATGTCGATGGTATTGCTGGCCCGGTATCCGGTGATGACGGCGTCGCGGTAGTCCGGCTGCAGCTCGACCTGCTTGGTGGCGATGTCCTTGTTGTCGATGCCCGCCCCGGACAGCGCATCGATCACGGCCTGCTGACGGCTGCTGGTCTGGTTCATGGCGGCGGTGACGTCGGGCGCCGTCGCCTCGATGGACGCGGTGACGTTCAGGGTGTCCGGCGTGCCCTGGACCTTGCCGTTGCCGACGACTGTGACCTGGCGGCTCTCCGGCTTGGCGTCGTCGGAACCGCAGCCGGCGACGCCGACGGTGGTGGCGATCGCAAGTCCGGCGAGGGTCAGGGCGGCAGTACGTCGGGTCGCAAATGGCATGGTTGTCAGCGTACCGACGCGTCTTTGTTGTGCTCGGCGATCGCGTTGCCGACGGCCTCGCCAACCCGGCCGAACAGCTGGTCGCGCAGGCCTTTTGCCCATTCGTGCGAGGCGCGTGGCGCGGTGAGCTGGCCCTTGAAATGGGGGATCACCTCGCGGGCGAACAGTTCGTAAGAGTGCATGGTGGCGGCAGGCGGCGCCCAGTCGTGGCCCAGCATCAGGAACGTGCCGAAGCCGCCGGACCGGTCCAGCATGTCCTGGATGTAGCCGATGCAGTCGGCGGGCGTGCCGATACAGCAATTGCCTTTGGCCGCATAGTCTTCGACGAACTGCCGGGACGTCGGCGCCGGTCCGGTCTGGCTGCCCAGCGGGACGAAGCCGGCCGCGCCGAAGTAGTTCGAGAAATCCTCCAGACCGTAGGTGCAGTCCTCGATGGCCTGCTCCCGGGTGTCGGCCAGGTGCACGACGCCCAGCACCCGCCAGCTGCGCCGGTCGGGCTCGGGCCGGCCGGCTTTCGCGGCCTGGTCGCACACCAGGTCCCACGTGGTCTCGAGGGCGGCGTAGCCGCCGGGCACCGACATCGACAGCGACAGCAGCGACGTGCCCAGCTGCCCGGCCAGTCGCGGACCGGAAGGGGAAACCATTGCCGCCGTGGATATCTCGGGATACGGCCAAGTGTACGGCCGGATGTGCAGCGCGGCGTCGCGCAGCGTGAACCAGTCGGTCTCCCGCGTGATGCGCTCGTCGGGTGCGGCGCGGAACAGGGCCAGGATGGCCTCGAGGGATTCCTGCTGCATGCGGCGCTGGTCGACGGGGTCGATGCCCATCATGTAGGCGTCCGACGGCAGCGCGCCCGGACCGGTCCCGAACATCACCCGGCCGCGGGTCAGATGGTCGAGCAGTACCCAGCGGTCGGCGACCATCAGCGGGTGGTGGTACGGCAGCGACACCACGCCGGTGCCGAATCGGATGTTCTTGGTGCGTTCGGCGGCCGTGGCGATGAAAACCTCGGGGCAGGCGATCAATTCGTACCCGCCGGAATGGTGTTCGCCGTACCAGACCTCGTCGTAGCCCAGCCGGTCCAGCCGGACGGTGCGTTCCAGGTCGTATTCCAGTGCGGTGGTGGGAGATTGGCCGACCGGGTGGAACGGTGTGATGAAGGCCCCGAAATCCAGTGGGCGACCCGTCATTTCACTCCTCCGATGAAGTCGATGAGGATGGCGTTGACCTCGTCGGGCCGTTCCTGCTGCAGCCAGTGCCCGGCGCCGTCGATCATGACCTCGCGGTAGTCGCCGGTGACGACGTCCCGCACCCGGTCGCGCGGCGTGAAGCTCAGGACCGGATCGGCAGTGCCGCCCACGAACAGTGTCGGCACCGTGATGGTCGCGGCGGGGGTGGTCTCCGTCAGCTTCCAGTTCCGGTCGAAGTTGCGGTACCAGTTCAGCGGACCGGTGAAACCGCTCTCGGTGAAAGCCCTGACGTACGTCTCGAATTCGTCTTCGGGGAGCCAGTCCGGCAGCGGCGGCAGCGGGGTGTCCGCCAGCGAGTCCGGCGGCGCGGCGAAGCCTTCCTCCGCGACCATCCGGCGCATCGTGCTGCGCGGATCGCGGCCCAGTGCCGAGTCGGCCACGCCCGGCTCCTGGAAGTACAGGATGTAGAAGTAGTTGTCGCCGACCCGCCGGCGCCAGATTTCCGTCGGCGGCGCCGATGCCCGCGGCACCGGCGGCACACTCAGCGCGGCGACCGCCCGCACCCGGTCGGGGTGCAGCAGTGCGAAGTTGCACACCACGGGCGAGCCCCAGTCGTGCCCGACGACCACCGCGCGCTCGGCGCCGACGTCGTCGAGCAGTCCGGCCAGGTCCCCGGTGAGGTGGATGATGTCGTAGTCCTCGATGGCTGCCGGGCGCGACGAACAGCCGTAGCCGCGTTGGTCGGGGGCCAGTACGTGGTAGCCGGCCGCGGCGAGCGCCGGGATCTGGTGCCGCCAGGAGTGCGCGAGCTCGGGGAAGCCGTGCGCCAGCACCACGACTGGTGCGCCGCGGTCGCCGGCTTCGGTGACCTGCAGCTGCACGCCATTGGTCTCGACTAACCGTTTGGTGGACGTCATCACCGTTTCACCAAAGCACAGGTTTCCCTCCGGGAACTGCCGATCGTTTGCATAGCGGTAACCTGTGAACTATCCCGCATCTGTGTATCGGAAGGACCTGGCCGACGAGTATTCGCCGGCCGAAATATGTCGATGAAGCGAAAAAACGTCATCCGCACCCTGACCGTCGTCGCGGTCGTGTTGCTGCTGGGTTGGTCTTTCTTCTATTTCAGTGATGACACGCGCGGTTATCACCAGGTCGACACGTCTGTCGCGGTCGCCCAGATCAACGCCGGGAACGTCACCGGCGCCCAGATCGACGATCGCGAACAGCAGGTCCGGCTGGACCTGAAGAGCGTCAGCGCCGACACCGACAACAGCAACAAGATCATCACGTCGTTCCCGACGGGCTATGCGGTGCCGCTGTTCGATGCGCTCAACGGCAAGAACGTCAAGACCAAGACCGTCGTCAACCAGGGCAGCATCCTCAGCTCGCTGCTGATCTACCTGCTGCCGCTGCTGCTGCTCGTCGGCCTGTTCTTCATGTTCTCCCGCATGCAGGGCGGCGGCCGCATGGGCTTCGGCTTCGGCAAGTCGCGCGCCAAGATGCTCGGCAAGGACATGCCGAAGACGACGTTCGCCGACGTCGCGGGTGTCGACGAGGCCGTCGAAGAGCTCTACGAGATCAAGGACTTCCTGCAGAACCCGAGCCGCTACCAGGCCCTCGGCGCCAAGATCCCCAAGGGCGTGCTGCTGTACGGCCCGCCGGGAACGGGTAAGACGCTGCTGGCCCGCGCGGTCGCCGGTGAGGCCGGGGTTCCGTTCTTCACGATTTCCGGTTCGGACTTCGTCGAGATGTTCGTCGGTGTGGGCGCCTCCCGCGTGCGTGACCTGTTCGAGCAGGCCAAGCAGAACAGCCCGTGCATCATCTTCGTCGACGAGATCGACGCCGTCGGCCGCCAGCGCGGCGCCGGCCTGGGCGGTGGCCACGACGAGCGCGAGCAGACGCTGAACCAGCTGCTGGTCGAGATGGACGGCTTCGGCGACCGCCAGGGCGTCATCCTGATCGCCGCCACCAACCGGCCCGACATCCTCGACCCGGCCCTGCTGCGCCCCGGCCGCTTCGACCGGCAGATTCCGGTCTCGGCACCCGACCTGGCCGGCCGCAAGGCCGTGCTGCGGGTGCACTCGGCCGGCAAGCCCATCGCCCCCGACGCCGACCTCGACGGCCTGGCCAAGCGCACCGTCGGCATGTCCGGCGCCGACCTGGCCAACGTCATCAACGAGGCCGCGCTGCTGACCGCCCGCGAGAACGCCACCGTGATCACCGGCCCGGCGCTGGAGGAAGCCGTCGACCGTGTCGTCGGTGGTCCGCGCCGCAAGGGCCGCATCATCAGCGAGCTGGAAAAGAAGATCACCGCGTACCACGAGGCCGGGCACACGCTGGCCGGCTGGGCCATGCCGCACCTGGACCCGGTGTACAAGGTGACGATCCTGGCCCGCGGCCGCACCGGTGGGCACGCCGTCGCCGTCCCCGAGGACGACAAGGGCATGCAGACCCGCTCCGAGCTCATCGCGCGGCTGGTCATGGCCATCGGCGGCCGGGCCGCCGAGGAGCTGATCTTCCGTGAGCCCACGACCGGCGCGGTGTCCGACATCGAGAACGCCACCAAGATCGCCCGCGCCATGGTCACCGAGTTCGGCATGAGCGCCAAGCTGGGCGCCGTCCGGTACGGCACCGAGCACGGTGATCCCTTCTTGGGCCGCACCATGGGCACCCAGGCTGACTTCGGCCACGAGGTCGCCCGCGACATCGACGACGAGGTGCGCAAGCTCATCGAGGCCGCGCACACCGAGGCGTGGGACGTGCTGACGCAGTACCGCGACCAGCTGGACGCCCTGGCCGGCGAGCTGCTCGAGAAGGAGACGCTGCACCGGCCCGACCTGGAGCGCATCCTGGCCGACGTCGAGAAGCGGCCCCGCCTGACGCTGTTCGACGACTTCGGTGGCCGGATTCCGTCGGAGAAGCCGCCCATCAAGACGCCCGGCGAGCTGGCCATCGAGCGCGGCGAGCCGTGGCCCCCGCCCGTCAAGGAGCCGGCGTTCAAGGCGGCCATCGCCGCGGCCAGCCAGGCCGCCGCCGGATCCGGCGTGAACGGCACCAACGGCGCGCACGCCGCGCCGAACGGCCAGCCCCAGCACGGGCAGACCCAGCCGAATTACGGCGCACCCGCGGGCTGGCAGGCCCCGGGCTGGCCGCCCCAGGGACCGCAGCAGCACGGCCACGGCCACCACGCCCAGCCGGGCCAGTGGTACCCGCAGCCGGGCTGGGGACAACCCGGTCCGTCGCAGGGCTACCAGCCGTACCCGCAGCAGCCGGCGCCGCCGCCTGCCAAACCCAACGACGAGTAGGCGCATAGATGACGCGGTCGCAGATCCATTCGGCCAGGCTCACCCCGCCGAAGTTCGATCACGATCGAGCCGAGGCAGCAGTGCGTGAGCTGCTGCTCGCCGTGGGCGAGGACCCGGACCGGGACGGGCTCCGGGACACCCCCGGCCGCGTCGCGCGCGCCTTCGAAGAGATTTTCGGCGGGCTGTACACCGACCCCGACTCGGTGCTCGACACCACGTTCGACGAGGGGCACGACGAGCTGGTGCTGGTCAAGGACATCCCGATGTATTCGACCTGCGAGCACCACCTGGTGTCGTTCCACGGCGTCGCGCATGTCGGCTACATCCCGGGTGAGGACGGCCGGGTGACGGGACTGTCGAAGATCGCCCGCCTGGTCGACCTGTACGCCAAGCGGCCCCAGGTGCAGGAACGGCTGACCGGCCAGATCGCCGACGCGCTGATGCGCAAGCTGAATCCGCAGGGCGCCATCGTGGTGGTCGAGGCCGAGCACCTGTGCATGGCGATGCGCGGCGTCCGCAAGCCCGGCGCGGTGACCACCACCTCGGCGGTGCGCGGCCAGTTCAAGACCTGCGCGTCGTCGCGAGCCGAGGCGCTGGATCTGATCCTGCGGAAGTGAACCCCGTCCGCACGCGCGTGATGGGCGTGGTCAACGTCACCGCCGACTCGTTCTCCGACGGCGGCCGCTTCCTCGACCACGACCGCGCCATCGAGCACGGTCTGGAGCTGGCGGCGCAGGGAGCGCAGATCATCGACGTCGGCGGGGAATCCACGCGGCCCGGCGCGGCCCGGCTGGATCCCGAGGTCGAACGCGGCCGCGTCCTGCCGGTGATCAGAGAGCTTGTGGCACAAGGCATCACGGTCAGCGTCGACACCATGCACGCCGACGTGGCCGAGGCCGCGCTGGAATGCGGCGTGCACATCGTCAACGACGTGTCGGGTGGCCGGGCCGACCCGAACATGGCCCCGCTGCTGGCGGGCGCGCGGGTGCCGTGGGTGCTGATGCACTGGCGCGAGGTCGACGCCGCGCAGCCGCACCGGATTCCGGAGTACTCCGACGTCGTGGCCGATGTCCGGGCCGAACTGCTCACCGCGGTCGACGATGCGGTGGCTGCGGGCGTGGAGCCGGGCAACCTGATCATCGATCCGGGCCTGGGTTTCGCCAAGTCGGCGCAGCACAATTGGGCGCTGCTGCGGGCGCTGCCCGAGTTCGTGGCCACCGGTATCCCGGTGCTGGTCGGGGCGTCGCGCAAGCGGTTCCTTGGCACCCTGCTGGCGGATGCCGACGGCACGCCGCGCGAGCCCGACGGCCGGGAGACGGCCACCGCGGTGATCTCGGCGCTGGCGGCGCAGCAGGGCGCGTGGGGAGTGCGGGTGCATGATGTGCAGGCGTCGGTGGATGCGGTGAAGGTGGTGCAGGCCTGGCATGGCTGATCGAATCGAATTGCGCGGCTTGACCGTTCGCGGGAATCACGGCGTCTTCGACCATGAACGCGAGGACGGCCAGGACTTCGTCGTCGACATCACGGTGTGGATCGACCTGGCCGCCGCCGCGCTGAGCGACGAGCTGTCGGACACTCTGGACTACGGCAAGCTGGCGCAGCAGGCCGCCGACATCATCGCCGGGCCGCCGCGCAATCTGATCGAGACGGTGTCGGCCGAGATCGCCGACTCGGTGATGACCGACCAGCGTGTCCATGCCGTCGAGGTGGTGCTGCACAAGCCCAGCGCGCCGATCCCGTTGACGTTCAAGGACGTTGCGGTCGTGGCGCGCCGGTCGAGGCGGGGCGGCCGAGGGTGACGTCCGTGGTCCTGTCCATCGGCTCCAACCTGGGTGACCGGCTCGCTCACCTGCAGTCGGTGGTCTCGGGGCTGCGCGGTGCGGTCCGCGCGGTCTCACCGGTTTACGAGACGGCGGCCTGGGGCGGTGTCGAGCAGGGGCCGTTCCTGAATGCCGTGCTGCTGGCCGACGATCCCGGCCTCGACGGCCCGGGGTGGTTGCGGCGGGCCCATGAGTTCGAGAACGCGGCGGACCGCGTGCGCGAACAGCGTTGGGGGCCACGAACTCTCGATGTCGATATCGTCAGCTGCCACGACGGCGACGTCGAAGTGCGCTCCGACGATCCGGTCCTGACACTGCCGCACCCGCTGGCGCACCAACGCGCCTTCGTGCTGGTGCCGTGGCTGGCCGTCGACCCGGCCGCCCAACTGCGAGGTGTTCCGGTCGCCGAACTGCTGGCCGCCATCGACGCCGTCGAACGCGACGGCGTGCGCCGTACCGACCTGGCGCTGGTGTCCTGATGGGACCGACCCGGAAGCGGGACCTGGCCATCGGCACGGTGCTGGCCACGGTCGTCGCGTACCTGCTGGTGATCCTGGTGTACCGCTGGTTCCCGCCGATCACGGTGTGGACGGGGTTGTCGCTGTTGGTTTTTGCCGCCGCGGAGGCGGGCTGGGCATTCTTCCTGCGCGCCAAGATCTCGGGCGGTGACATCGGGGTGGGGGGCGGCCGGATCCATCCGCTGGCCGTCGCGCGGTCGGTCGTGGTGGCCAAGGCGTCGGCCTGGGTCGGGGCGCTGGCCCTCGGCTGGTGGCTCGGCGTGCTCGGTTACGTGCTCCCGCGACGCGGCGTCCTGCGCGTGGCGGCGGCCGATTTCCCGGGTGTGACGGTCGCCGCGGTGAGCGCGCTGGCCCTGGTGGTGGCGGGTCTGTGGTTGCAGCATTGCTGCCGCGCGCCGCTGGACCCGCCGGAGAAGTCCGACGGCGCAACCGAATAGGTAACGATCCGTCCGGACGGGGTGTCGGTCGACCTGCGATGGGAAGGCAAAACGGTACAGTCAGCCCATGATCGATCCGACCCGGGCTGCGCGCGGCAGGCGTGCGAACCGCAGGCCGGGTTGGTTGCTGCTGACGGCGTTGCTGGTGCTCGCGATCATCGCCAGTTCCGCGCTGGTGTTCACCGATCAGGTCGAGTTGCTGAAACTCGCCGTGGTCATCGCCCTGTGGGCCGCGGTGGCGGCGGCGTTCGCCTCGTTCATCTACCGGCGCCAGGCTGATCTGGACCAGGCCCGGGCCCGCGACCTCAAGCTCGTCTACGACCTGCAGCTGGACCGCGAGATCGCGGCGCGCCGCGAATACGAACTGTCGCTGGAATCGCATCTGCGCCGTGAGCTGGCCTCCGAACTGCGCGCCCAGTCGGCCGACGAGGTCGCGGCGCTGCGTGCGGAGCTGGCCGCGCTGCGCGCCAACCTCGAGTTCTACTTCGACACCGATCTCGCGCACCGCCCGGCGCTCGAGACCGACCGCACCGGGCAGGCCGCGCCGGTGGGCCGCGTCGTCGCCAGCCGGATCGACACCGAGGACCGGCCCGACCTGATGTCGGAGCCGAACACCGAAGAGAGCCCCATCATCGACGTGGCGGCCGAGCCGCATGTGCCGCCGGACCCGTGGGCGCCACCACCCCCGCCGCCGCAGCCGCCGTTCGGTGGCGCGCACCGTCGTCCGCCGGAGCCGGGCCCATCCGACTGGCAGCCGACGCCGGCCGAAGGCCAGTGGATTCCGGCCGGTCAGCCCGGCAGCAACTGGGCCGCCCCGACGCCGGAACCGGCGCCGCCCCCGCCGCCGCCGGTCCAGGACCGCGGGCCCGAACCGACCATGACCCTGCCGGTCGTCCCACCCGCTCCCGAGCCGGCCCCCGAACCGCCGCGCCGGGGCCGCCACGGGGCCCCCGCGGAACCGGCCACTGCGCCGCCCGCGACAGAGACCCCTGTCACATCCGGCCGTCGGCGCCGAGCCGAGCCGGACGACGAACCCGCAGGTCAGCACGTTGGCGGGCAGCCGGCGGCCGAATTGCTGGCGCGGCTGCAGGCCAATCCCAGCGGCGGCGGCCGTCGACGTCGCCGCGAGGACTGAGCTACGCTCTGCGGTGACCGTCCGGTACCTGCCGAGCAGGACTGGAACGAGGAGAAACCACCAATTGTGAGGTCGCTGCAATGAAGCAGCTCGACGGACTGCGTCCGGCCCGGCTCACTGTCGGAATCATTTCCGCAGGGCGGGTCGGCAGTGCGCTGGGTGTTGCGCTGGAGCGCGCCGACCACGTCGTCGTCGCGTGTAGCGCGATCTCCCATGCGTCGCGCGGTCGTGCCGAGCGCCGGCTGCCCGACACCCAGGTGCTGCCCGCACACGACGTCGCCGCCAAGGCCGAGCTCCTGCTGCTGGCCGTGCCGGACGCCGAGCTGACGTCCGTCGTCGCCGGCCTGGCGGCCACCGGATCGGTCCGTCCCGGCACCATCGTCGTGCACACTTCGGGCGCCAACGGCATCGCTGTACTGGCCCCGCTGACCGAGCAGGGCTGCATCCCGCTGGCGATCCACCCGGCCATGACGTTCACCGGCTCGGACGAAGACATCACCCGGCTGTCGGAGACCTGTTTCGGCATCACCGCGGCCGACGACATCGGCTACGCCATCGCCCAGTCCCTGGTTCTCGAGATCGGCGGCGAACCGTTCCGGGTTCGCGAAGACGCCCGAACGCTCTATCACGCGGCCCTGGCGCACGCCGGCAATCACGTCATCACCGTCGTCCTCGACGCCGTCGAAGCCCTGCGCGAGGCGCTCGCCGGGCAGGAACTGCTGGGGCAGGAACTGGTCACGGGTGATCCCGCCGGCATCGCCGAGCGCATCCTCGCGCCACTGGCGCGGGCCTCGCTGGAGAACGCGCTGCAGCGCGGGCAGAGCGCGCTGACCGGCCCGGTGGCCCGCGGTGACGGCGCTGCCGTCGCGGCGCACCTGCACGCCATGGCGGAAGTGAATCCCGAACTGGCGCAGGCATATCGGGCCATGTCGCTGCGCACCGCACAGCGTGCCCACGCACCCGAAGAGGTTTTCGCCGTGTTGAACGACTCAGGGAGAGCGCAGTGACCGATCGCAGGCCGCCGAAGTTCACCGCCGGCGAGCTGAACCTCTACACCAATCCGACCGACGTGTCGGATGTGTCGCGGGTGCTGCGCGCGACGGGGCGCCGCGTGATGCTCGTGCCGACCATGGGCGCGCTGCACGAGGGGCACCTGGAGCTGGTGCGCTCTGCCAAGAAGGTGCCCGGCGCCGTCGTGGTGGTGTCGATCTTCGTCAACCCGTTGCAGTTCGGCGCGGGGGAGGACCTGGACGCCTACCCACGGACGCTGGACTCCGACGTCGAGTTGCTGCGCGGCGAGGACGTCGACATCGTCTTCGCACCCAGCGCCGCTGCCATGTATCCGAGCGGCCGGCGCACCACGGTCGTGCCCGGCCCGCTGGGCGCCGAGCTGGAGGGCGGCTCCCGCCCGACACACTTCGCCGGGATGCTGACCGTGGTGCTCAAGCTCCTGAACATCGTGCGGCCCGACCGCGCGTTCTTCGGCGAAAAGGATTACCAGCAGCTGGTTCTGGTGCGCCAGATGGTCGACGACCTCGACCTCGACGTGCGCATCCAGGCGGTGCCGATCGTGCGCGAGTCCGACGGACTGGCCATGTCGTCGCGCAACCGCTACCTCGATGCTGAACAGCGCGAGCAGGCCGGGGCGTTGTCCGCGGCGCTGCTCGCCGGTAAGTACTCCGCGTCGCACGGCGCGGCCGCCGCACTCGATGCGGCCCGGGCGGTCCTCGACGAGGTACCCGCCATCGACGTCGACTATCTGGAAGTCCGGGACCCCTGGCTGGGTCCGGCACCGGCCTCGGGCCCGGCCCGGATGCTGGTGGTGGGCCGGCTCGGCACGACCAGATTGTTGGACAACATCGCCATCGACATCGGTGCATCCGCAGGGATCGACGGTCACCCCAATGTGGGGTCTGCCTTAGACCAGGACGGAAACCACGAATTACCTTGGAGGAATTGATGTTTCGCACCATGCTGAAGTCCAAGATTCACCGGGCCACGGTGACGCAGGCGGACCTGCACTACGTGGGTTCGGTGACCATCGACGCCGACCTGATGGACGCCGCCGACATCCTCGAGGGTGAGCAGGTCACCATCGTCGACATCGACAACGGCAACCGGCTGGTCACCTACGCCATCACCGGTGAGCGCGGCACCGGCATCATCGGGATCAACGGTGCCGCAGCGCATCTGATCCATCCGGGTGACCTGGTGATCCTCATCGCCTACGCCACCATGGACGATGCCGAGGCCCGCACGTACCAGCCGAACGTCATCTTCGTCGACGCGCAGAACCGGCAGATCGACTTCTCGCACGACGCCGCGCACGTCCCGGACGGCGTCGACGGCCTGCTGTCACCGCGGTAACGCCGGTGCTGCTGGCAATCGATGTCCGCAACACCCACACCATCGTCGGGTTGATCTCCGGCTCCGGAGATCACGCAAAAGTGGTGCAGAACTGGCGGATTCGGACCGAGTCGGAGGTGACGGCCGACGAGCTCGCGCTGACCATCGACGGCCTGATCGGTGACGACGCCGAAAACCTGCTCGGTGCAACGGGTTTGTCGACGGTGCCGTCGGTGCTGCACGAAATCCGGGTGATGCTGGACCAGTACTGGCCGAAGGTGCCGCACGTGCTGATCGAGCCGGGTGTGCGCACCGGCATCCCGCTGCTGGTCGACAACCCGAAAGAGGTCGGGGCCGACCGCATCGTCAACTGCCTTGCGGCGTACCACAAGTACGGCACCGCGGCCATCGTCGTCGACTTCGGGTCGTCGATCTGCGTCGACGTCGTCTCGGCCAAGGGTGAGTTCCTCGGTGGTGCCATCGCGCCCGGGGTCCAGGTGTCCTCTGATGCGGCCGCGGCCCGTTCGGCGGCGCTGCGCCGCGTCGAGCTGACCCGGCCGCGGTCGGTGATCGGCAAGAACACCGTCGAGTGCATGCAGGCCGGTGCGGTGTTCGGTTTCGCGGCCCTGGTGGACGGCCTGGTGAACCGCGTGCGTGACGATGTCGACGGCTTCGACGGAAACCACGTCACCGTGGTGGCCACCGGTCACACCGCGCAGCTGGTGCTGCCCGATCTACGGACCGTGCAGCACTACGAGAAGAACCTCACGCTCGACGGCCTCCGCCTGGTCTTCGAGCGCAACCAGCGCAACGCCCGCCGGGCCTAGAAGAACGTCCGGACTAACTCGACCACCCGGTGGTCGGCGTCGAGCACCGGGATCAGCTGCCACTTGTCGAACACCGTGCACGGGTGTGAGATGCCGAATTCCAGCCAGTCACCGACGGCCAGGTCCTGGTCGGCCGGTGCCAGCCGCAGGTAGGCGTGCTGGTCGTTGAGCTTCTCGACGCGGCTGTCGGGCCGCCCGTACGGCACGGGCAGGTCCTGGTCGAACGAGACGTCGCGGCGGCCCATGCCCACGATGGCGAGGTCGGGCTCGGGCCGGGACAGCACCTGCGCCCACACGCTGAGCGCGGGCTCCAGGTGGGCGCTGTCGGTGCGGCCGAGCGGCGTCGTGCGGGCGTAGAGACCGTCGTCGTGCGTCAGGTAGCAGCCGCTGCGCAGGACGGTCTGCACCGTCATGCCGTCGGGCCAACCGGTCAGGATGTCGGCGACCAGGTCGAAGTACGTGCTGCCGCCGGCCGTCGCCAGGATCTCGTCGGTCTCGAACAGCGTGTGCAACCGGATGACGGTGTCGCGCATGGTCTGCAGGTACGCCGAGACGGCAGCCACCGCGGCGTCACCGACCTCATGGCCGGTGGCCGCCTCGTATCCGGCGACGCCGACGAGCCGCAGCCGGTCCGAGTCCACCGCCGCGCGCGCCACGGCGTCGACGGTCTCGGCGTCGCGGCAGCCGGTGCGGCCGCCCGGCTGGCCGATCTCGACGCAGACGTCCACCTGGCGGCGCCGGCCGGTCAGCGCGGACGTCATCAACTGCACGCCACGCACCGAGTCCACCCAACAGGTCAGCTCGAAGTCGGGATTGGCGTCCAGCTCGGCGGCCAGCCAGCGCAGCCCGGTGACGTCGACGAGCTCGTTGGCCAGGATGATCCGGCGCACCCCGAACGCCCGAAACACCCGGACCTGGCTGATGGTGGCGGCCGTGACAGCCACTGCTCCCGCGCCGAGCTGACGGGCGAGAAGCTGCGGTGACATGTGGGTCTTGCCGTGCGGCGCGAGCTGTACGCCCCGGCGCCGGCACCAGCGCGCCATGGTGACCATGTTGTGCACCAGCGGCTGGGTACGCAGTGTGCACACCGGCGACACCGCGCCGTCGGCGAACAGACTGGGGCGTCGCCGGCACACCTGAGCAGGCGTCTGGCCCCACCACGAGGCCGGCAGTCCCTTGAATTTCCAGTCGATCGGCTCGTGGTCCAGCGCGTCTACGGCGGACTGCTCGAAACTGGTGGCCATGGGCTTCATTTAAGCTGGCATTTCGTGAGCGAAGCCGACAGCCCCGACATTCCCGAGCAGTTCCGCATCCGCCAGGCCAAGCGTGAGCGGCTGCTGGCCGAGGGGCGCGACCCGTATCCGGTCGAGGTGCCGCGTACCCACACCCTGGCCGAGCTGCGGGCGGCCTATCCGGAGCTCGCCGCGGACACCGCGACCGGTGACATCGTCGGCGTCGCAGGGCGTGTGGTGTTCGCCCGGAACTCCGGAAAACTGTGCTTCGCGACGCTGCAGGAGGGTGACGGCACACAGCTGCAGGCCATGCTGAGCCTGGACAAGGTGGGCCAGGAGTCGCTCGATGCCTGGAAGTCCGACGTCGACCTGGGCGACATCGTCTTCATCGAGGGCGAGGTCATCAGCTCCCGGCGCGGGGAATTGTCTGTGCTTGCCCAGAACTGGCAAATTGTGTCCAAGGCGCTGCGACCGCTTCCCGTCGCGCACAAGGAATTGAATGAAGAGACGCGGGTCCGGCAGCGGTACGTCGACCTGATCGTGCGGCCCGAGGCCCGCAATGTCGCCCGCCAGCGCATTGCGGTGGTGCGGGCATTGCGTTCGGCATTGGAGCGTCGCGGTTTTCTCGAAGTCGAGACCCCGATGCTGCAGACGCTGCCCGGTGGCGCTGCCGCCCGGCCATTCATCACGCACTCCAACGCGCTCGATGCGGATCTGTACCTGCGCATCGCGCCCGAGTTGTTCCTGAAGCGCTGCCTGGTCGGTGGCTTCGAGAAGGTTTTTGAGCTTAATCGGAACTTTCGCAACGAGGGCGCGGATTCCACGCATTCACCGGAATTTGCGATGTTGGAGACTTATCAGGCCTACGGCACATATGACGATTCCGCGATTGTGACGCGTGAGCTTATTCAGGAGGTTGCCGACGAGGCCATTGGTACCCGAATGGTCCCGCTGCCGGACGGTTCCACCTATGACCTCGATGGTGAATGGGCGACCATCGAAATGTATCCGTCGTTGTCGGAAGCGCTGGGTGAGGAGATCACCCCGGAGACTTCGGTCGAGTACCTGTGGAAGGTGGCCGAACGGCTCGGCGCCGAGATTCCCAGGGACCGCGGATACGGCCACGGGAAATTGATCGAGGAACTGTGGGAGCACACCGTCGGTGATCACCTTTGGGCGCCGACCTTCGTCCGGGATTTCCCGGTGGAGACCACGCCGCTCACTCGGGCCCACCGCAGTATTCCGGGCGTTACAGAAAAATGGGATCTGTATGTCCGGAAGTTCGAGCTCGCCACCGGATATTCGGAGTTGATCGATCCGGTGATTCAACGCGAGCGTTTCGAGGCGCAGGCGCGTGCCGCCGCTGCCGGTGACGACGAGGCAATGCGACTTGATGAGGATTTCCTTATCGCATTGGAGTATGCGATGCCGCCGACGACCGGAACAGGAATGGGACTCGACCGCTTGCTCATGGCGTTGACGGGGTTGACGATTAGGGACACGGTTTTGTTCCCGATTGTGCGGCGCCAAGCCGACTGAAAACTGAGCTGACCCTGAGACTTGTTGAAGGAATTGAACTCCTATGCCAGCATTGTTATGGCAGAGTCGATTCTGCATTTTTCCGAGGCAGAAGGGTTAGTGTGGGCCGATGGCAAAGAAAGTGACTGTCACGCTCGTCGACGATTTCGACGGTGAAGGTGCGGCGGATGAGACGGTCGAATTTGCTCTCGACGGGGTGAACTACGAGATCGACCTCACCACCAAGAACGCCACCAAGCTCCGGAATGATTTGAAGAAATGGGTCGAGGCCGGCCGTCGTGTCGGTGGTCGCCGCCGCGGCCGCGCCAGCACCGGCGCGACAGGACGGGGCCGCGCGTCCATCGACCGTGAGCAGAGCGCCGCGATCCGGGAATGGGCGCGCCGCAACGGCCACAATGTCTCCAGCCGGGGCCGTATCCCGGCGGAGATCATCGACGCGTTCCACGCCGCCACCTGAGCCCGCGGGCAACAGAATTCAGGATTGCCCGCAGTTTCTCTGTTCGCTTTCGGCGTAGCCCGGTCGGCCCGATCCGGGAAACGTTTCGTCGCCGCAGCGCGTTGGCCTTTTCGCAGCGCTGAGTGGCCTTGCGAGCTAGGGGATACCGCAGGGCACGCATGGTCGCCGCCCATTAGAGTGGACGGTAGGCGCACAGCGTCGCGACACGCGAAGTGACGTGGCAGGAGCTGCGCTACGAGGGAGAGCAGGTAACACCGATGTTCGAGAGATTCACCGACCGGGCCCGCCGGGTCGTCGTCCTGGCTCAAGAAGAAGCCCGGATGCTCAACCACAACTACATCGGCACCGAGCACATCCTGCTTGGCCTCATCCATGAGGGCGAGGGCGTAGCTGCCAAGTCGCTGGAATCGCTCGGCATCTCGCTCGAGGGTGTGCGTAGCCAGGTCGAGGAGATCATCGGCCAGGGCCAGCAGGCGCCGTCGGGCCACATTCCGTTCACGCCGCGCGCCAAGAAGGTGCTCGAGCTGTCGCTGCGTGAGGCGCTGCAGCTCGGCCACAACTACATCGGCACCGAGCACATCCTGCTCGGCCTGATCCGCGAGGGCGAGGGCGTCGCCGCCCAGGTGCTCGTGAAGCTGGGTGCGGAGCTGACCCGCGTGCGTCAGCAGGTCATCCAGCTGCTGTCGGGCTACCAGGGCAAGGAGACCGCCGAGGCCGGTACCGGTGGCCGCGGTGGCGAGACGGGCAACCCGTCGACGTCGCTCGTGCTGGACCAGTTCGGTCGCAACCTGACCGCCGCCGCCGCCGAGGGCAAGCTCGATCCGGTCATCGGCCGTGAGAAGGAAATCGAGCGGGTCATGCAGGTGCTGAGCCGCCGCACCAAGAACAACCCGGTGCTGATCGGTGAGCCCGGTGTCGGTAAGACCGCCGTCGTCGAGGGCCTGGCGCAGGCCATCGTGCACGGCGAGGTCCCCGAGACCCTGAAGGACAAGCAGCTCTACACGCTGGACCTGGGTTCGCTGGTCGCCGGCAGCCGTTACCGCGGTGACTTCGAAGAGCGCCTGAAGAAGGTGCTCAAGGAGATCAACACCCGCGGCGACATCATCCTGTTCATCGACGAGCTGCACACGCTCGTGGGTGCGGGTGCCGCCGAGGGCGCCATCGACGCCGCCAGCATCCTGAAGCCGAAGCTGGCCCGTGGCGAGCTGCAGACCATCGGTGCGACGACGCTCGACGAGTACCGCAAGTACATCGAGAAGGACGCCGCCCTCGAGCGCCGGTTCCAGCCGGTGCAGGTGGGTGAGCCGACCGTCGAGCACACCATCGAGATCCTCAAGGGTCTGCGGGACCGCTACGAGGCGCACCACCGCGTCTCCATCACCGACGGTGCGCTGGTCGCGGCCGCGACGCTGGCCGACCGCTACATCAACGACCGGTTCCTGCCGGACAAGGCCATCGACCTGATCGACGAGGCCGGTGCCCGCATGCGCATCCGCCGGATGACCGCTCCGCCAGACCTGCGCGAGTTCGACGAGAAGATCGCCGATGCGCGCCGGGAGAAGGAATCGGCCATCGACGCGCAGGACTTCGAGAAGGCAGCCCGGCTGCGCGACTCGGAGAAGACGCTGGTCGCCCAGCGCGCCGAGCGCGAGAAGCAGTGGCGTTCGGGTGACCTCGACGTGGTCGCCGAGGTCGACGACGAGCAGATCGCCGAGGTCCTGGGCAACTGGACCGGCATCCCGGTCTTCAAGCTGACCGAGGCCGAGACCACCCGTCTGCTGCGCATGGAAGATGAGCTGCACAAGCGGATCATCGGCCAGGTCGACGCCGTCAAGGCGGTCTCGAAGGCCATCCGGCGTACCCGCGCCGGCCTGAAGGACCCGAAGCGTCCGTCGGGCTCGTTCATCTTCGCCGGCCCGTCCGGCGTCGGTAAGACCGAGCTGTCGAAGGCGCTGGCCGAGTTCCTGTTCGGCGACGACGACGCGCTCATCCAGATCGACATGGGTGAGTTCCACGACCGCTTCACCGCGTCGCGGCTGTTCGGTGCCCCTCCGGGCTACGTCGGCTACGAAGAGGGCGGCCAGCTCACCGAGAAGGTGCGCCGCAAGCCGTTCAGTGTGGTGCTGTTCGACGAGATCGAGAAGGCCCACCAGGAGATCTACAACAGCCTCCTGCAGGTTCTCGAGGACGGCCGCCTGACCGACGGTCAGGGTCGCACTGTCGACTTCAAGAACACCGTGCTGATCTTCACCTCGAACCTCGGTACGAGCGACATCAGCAAGGCGGTTGGCCTCGGCTTCACCCAGGGTGGCGGCGAGAACAACTACGAGCGGATGAAGCTCAAGGTGCACGACGAGCTGAAGAAGCACTTCCGCCCGGAGTTCCTGAACCGTATCGACGACATCATCGTGTTCCACCAGCTGACGCAGGACGAGATCATCCAGATGGTCGACCTGATGATCGGCCGGGTGTCCAAGCAGCTCAAGGCCAAGGACATGGAGATGGAGCTGACCGACAAGGCCAAGGCACTGCTGGCCAAGCGCGGCTTCGATCCGGTCCTGGGTGCCCGCCCGCTGCGTCGGACCATCCAGCGCGAGATCGAGGACCAGCTCTCCGAGAAGATTCTCTTCGAGGAGGTCGGCCCCGGTCAGCTGGTCACCGTGGACGTCGACAACTGGGACGGCGAGAGCAACAACACCGAGGATGCGGTGTTCACGTTCGCCGGCCGTCGCAAGGAATCGGCCGACCTGGCCGAGGCCGCTGCGACTGCCTCGGAGTAGTCAGCCAACGTGAAAAGCCCCCGATTCGTCGGGGGCTTTTCCGTTTGGTCAGCCGACGAGTTTCCCGTGCTCTTCGAACAGCGGGCGGTACTTCGCATCGCAGTTCTTGAGCGCCCAGTCGTTGAGCGCCTTCATGTTGTCGAGCATCGCGTCCATCTTGTTGGGATCGGCGAGGTCTTCGAGGTAGCGATGCGGTTCGGCGGGCGCCGCGGCGATGAGTTCGCCCTGCGTAACGGGCGCGTCCTTGAGCAGGTCGTCGACGATCTGGCTCTGGTTTGCCGCACCGCTGCCGAATGCCGAGTTCATGTCGCGCAGCTTGCGGGCGACCAGCTTCGCGTCGAGTGTGCAGAAGTCGCCGGCGCCGCTGTTGCCGGCCGCGGCGGTCGCTCCGGCCGTGCCCGCGCTCGAGTTCGAACTGTGGCCGGCGGTGCCACATCCGGCCACCGCGAGCGTGGCGGCGGTGGCGACTGTGCAGACCAATCTGGCCGTGGTGGCGAACAACATCGCAGTGCCTTTCCGTCGCTGTGCAGGGGGTCGAGATCGACGCTAAGCGCCCGGCGGTGCCACGGATATAAGGGAAGTCCCTACGGATCTGCGCGGACGGGAAACGGTTCGGTGTATCTTGATCCCGTTACGACGGTGCATGGAAGCCGGTGAGAATCCGGCACGGTTGCGCCACTGTGAGCCCTCTGCGGCGAGTCAGATCTTTCGCCGTCGTGCAGAACCGAACAATGTAGGGGCGCGTGACCCCGTAGGAGGTTTGACCATGACGAGTATTGCGGTTTCCAAGCCGGGCGTATCGACCAAGGCGCTTTCGGCCACTCGAGTGGCAGTGCTGCTGGGCGTGACGATCTTCCTGGCCATGCTGGCGTACTACCTCGTCGGCATCGACGAGGGCATGATGTCGATGTTCGGCAAGACCGTCGTGGTCCACGAGTGGGTGCACGACTCGCGGCACTTCCTCGGCTTCCCCTGCCACTGACGCAAGGGACTTTCATGGAAATCCGCGTCATCGGGCGCGGAGCCCTCGCCGGTCTGATCGCCGGCATTCTGGGGTTCCTGTTTGCCTGGATTTTTGCTGAACCCACCATCGACAAGGCCATCGACTACGAATCCGGCCGCATGAACGTGCTCTCGACCGTCCACACGGCCATGGGCCATCCGGTCGAGCCGGACGGGCCCGAGCTGTTCAGCCGGTCCATCCAGTCGGGTATCGGTGCGGCCACCGGCATCATCGCGTTCTCTGTGGCGATGGGTGCGCTGGTGGCTGTCGCGTATCTGGTACTGCACGGCCGGTTCCAGGTCCGGCCCAAGGTGCTGGGCTGGACCACCGCCGGTTTCGGCTTCCTGGGTGTGTACCTGTTGCCGTTCGTGAAATACCCGTCGAACCCGCCCGCTGTCGGCCATGAATTCACCATGGAGGCCCGCGGTTTCCTGTACCTGGGAATGGTGTGGGGGTCGCTGGCCCTGCTGGGCCTCGCGGTGTTCGCCGCGCGCAAGCTGTCTGCGAAGGTCGGCTGGGCGCGTGCCGTCGGAATCTCGGTGCTCGGCTTCTTCGTGCTGTACGGCGGTCTGCTGGCGGCGCTGCCGTCGCTGGGTGATCTGGCCGCCAATGTCGAGCACGCGGGCGAGTTCGGCTTCGCGCGCGCCGCCACCGAGACGCCGCAGCCGATCACCAACACCTTCGATACGCCGGTCACCGTCGACGGCAAGGTCTACGCCCCCGGGCAGTTGATCTACCCCGGATTCGACGCCGACCTGCTGTGGAAGTTCCGGTGGTACTCGCTGATCGACCAGGCGTTGATCTGGACGGTCATCGGGCTGGTGTTCGGCGGGCTCGTCGAGCGCTACCTCGGTGGCGCCAGGAAGGCCGCACCGGCACAGGACGTGGCAGCCGCGCTCTGACGATTGCGGTTGCCGCGCACTACAGTTCGAGGCATACCGACACAGAAAGGCGGCAGCATGCTGGTTGTCACGACGAATGACCTGCCCGGGTGGGAGATTCAGCGGGTCTGCGGTGAGGTGTTCGGCCTCACCGTCCGGTCCCGGAACGCCTTCGCGCAGATGGGCGCCGGGTTCAAGGCGATGTTCGGCGGCGAGCTGCAGGGCATGACCAAGAACCTCGCCGAGAGCCGCAACGAAGCCATGGGCCGGCTGCTCCAGGAATGTCACGCCCGCGGCGGCAATGCCATCATCGGGATGCGGTTCGACACCACCGAGATCGGTGACGTGTGGACCGAGATCTGCGCGTACGGCACTGCGGTACAAGCGGTTCCGGTCACCGACGCCGCCCGCTACACCGCACAGCAGTTGGGTTACGGCGGCGGTCCGGGCCCGGCACAGGGCCCGACAGGGTAATCTCCACGGCGCAGCTGGTTTGCCAATGACGCTTCGGTGTCTGCGGCGTCGAATGGCGGGGAACCGCCATGAGAGGGAACCCGGTGAGAATCCGGGACTGTCCCGCAGCGGTATGCAGGAACGACCGCCGTCATCCGCACTGGTCCGCATCGGACTGGGAAGCGACGGCCACTAGGTGCACCCGAAGGGTGCGTGCCTGCGAGTCCGAAGACCTGCCAGCTGTGCCGGATGCGCCGCGTCCGGCGGTGCATCGCCTCGTGGAATGGGCTGATCGCCGAGGGCGGTTTGTGCTGTCCTCGATGAATGTCCTTGGGCGGTGCGCACTTCCGTCGCATTTGAAGGACGTCAGTTGTCAACACCATTCACCGCAACCATTCTCGGCGCGCCCCGCATCGGTCCGAACCGTGAACTCAAGCGGGCCGTCGAACGCTATTGGGCGGGCCGGATCGACCGGGCCGCGCTCGAGGAAATCGCCGCGGGCCTGCGCCGCGAGACCATCGCCGCGTTGTCGGCCGCCGGACTGGATTCCATTCCGGTCAATACGTTTTCCTACTACGACCAGATGCTCGACACCGCGGTACTGCTCGGCGCCCTGCCGAGTCGCGCGGGCGGCATTGCCGATGATCTCGATCGCTATTTCGCGGCGGCTCGCGGGACGGCGGACATCGCACCGCTCGAGATGACGAAGTGGTTCGACACCAATTACCACTACCTGGTCCCGGAGATCGGCCCCGACACCACGTTCACACTGCATCCGGACAAGGTGCTGGCAGAGCTCAAAGAGGCTCAGGCGCAGGGTATTCCGGCCCGGCCGGTGATCGTCGGGCCGATCACGTTCCTGGCGCTGAGCAAGGCCGTCGACGGCGCCGAGGTGCCCATCGGGCGCCTCGGCGAGCTGCTGCCGCTGTATGCCGAACTGCTGGGCCGACTCGCCGCAGCCGGTGCCGAGTGGGTGCAGATCGACGAACCCGTCTTGGTCACCGACATCCTGGACGGCACTGCCAACGCCGCCGAATTGGCCGAGTATGCCTACGCCACGCTCGCGGCAGCCGCCGAACGTCCGGCGATCCTGGTCGCGACCTACTTCGGCGAGCTGGGGAGTGTGCTGCCGGCGCTGGCGCGCACGCAGATCGACGGCGTCGCAGTCGATTTCGTCGCCGGCGGTGACCAGCCGACGGCCGGAATTCCCGGTCTCGCGGACAAGCTGTTGGTGGCCGGCGTCGTCGACGGCCGCAACGTCTGGCGCACAGACCTGGAGGCCGCACTGGTCCGGCTGGAGTCAGTGCAGGAGTCGGCACGTTCGGTGGCTGTGTCCACGTCGTGCTCGACGCTGCACGTCCCGTACTCGCTCGAGCGCGAGGACGGTCTCGACGACGCGCTCCGCGGCTGGCTGGCGTTCGGTGCCGAGAAAGTCGACGAGGTCGCGACGCTGGCGACGGCGCTGCGCACTGGCCGGGGCTCGGTGGCCGCGCAGCTCGAGGCATCGAACCGGGCGGTCGCGTCACGCAGGCACGACCCGCGACTGCACAACGCCGCCGTCCGAGCCCGGCTCGGCACGGTCCTGTCCGGTGGCATCAGCCGCGGGCCGGCCGCCGAACGGCGTAAGGCACAAGACGCCCGCCTGCATCTGCCGGCACTGCCGACCACGACGATCGGTTCGTTCCCGCAGACCGTCGAGATCCGCAAGGCCCGGGCGGCGTTCGTCGCCGGCGAGATCGACGAGGCCGATTACATCGGCCGGATGAAATCCGAAGTCGAGACGGTGATCCGGTTGCAGGAGGAACTCGGCCTCGATGTGCTGGTGCACGGCGAGCCCGAGCGCAACGACATGGTGCAGTACTTCGCCGAGCATCTCGACGGCTTCTTGACCACCAAGAACGGCTGGGTGCAGTCGTACGGCAGCCGCTGCGTGCGCCCGCCGGTCCTCTTCGGCGACGTCACCAGGCGGCAGCCGATGACGGTCGAGTGGGCGACCTACGCGCAGACGTTGACCGACAAGCCCGTCAAGGGCATGCTCACCGGCCCGGTGACGATCCTGGCCTGGTCGTTCGTTCGCGACGATCAGCCGCTGGCGGACTCGGCCAACCAGGTGGCGCTGGCCATCCGGGACGAGACCGTCGATCTGCAGTCCGCCGGCATCGCGATCATCCAGGTCGACGAGCCGGCGTTGCGAGAGCTGCTGCCGCTGCGCAATGCCGACAAGGCGGCCTACCTGCAGTGGGCGGTCGACGCGTTCCGGCTCTCGACGTCGGGCGTCAGCGACGCCACGCAGATTCACACGCACCTGTGCTATTCGGAGTTCGGTGAGGTGATCGGCGCCATTGCCGATCTCGATGCCGACGTGACGTCGATCGAGGCGGCACGCTCACACATGGAGGTCCTCGACGACCTCAACGGCATCGGGTTCTCGAACAGCGTCGGCCCCGGTGTGTACGACATTCACTCGCCCCGGGTTCCCACCACCGGCGAGATGGCGACATCGCTGCGCCGTGCGCTGGATGCCGTTCCGGCAGAACGGCTCTGGGTGAACCCGGACTGCGGGCTGAAGACCCGCAAGACCGACGAGGTGACCGAGTCGCTGCGGCGCATGGTGCAGGCGGCACTGTTGGTTCGCGCCGGATAGCTCGCCGATGACTGCGCTCCGGAACCTGAGCCAGGTTCCGGAGCGCAGTTCTTTTCGGGGTCACGCGGCAGTGCGTCACCTGAAATAAAACCGGCTGCCCGAGCCTTGACCTTGCTGGGCCAGCGCCCGGAAACCGATTGGAGACGAATCGATGTCGCGAGTAGTGCAGTTCGCCGAATACGGCACACCTGAGGTTTTGCGAGTGGTCGATGTCGAGCCGCCGGCTCCCGGACCCACCCAGGTGCGAATCGCGGTACGTGCCGCGGGCGTCAATCCGATCGACTGGAAGATCCTCGGCGGATACATGCGCGAACTGATGCCGCTCGAGCTGCCCGCCGGTGTGGGGTCCGACGTGGCCGGCGTCGTCGACGCCGTTGGGTCCGAGGTGACCGAGTGGGCGGTTGGCGACGAGGTTCTGGGCCGGTCGACGACAGGTTCGTTCGCGGATCTTGCGCTGGCGGAAGCTGCCGAGCTCGTCCGTAAGCCTGAGGGCGTCGGCTGGGAAGTGGCGGGCTCGCTGGCAGGCGCGGGCGGCACTGCGTACACGGTGCTGGGGAAGCTCGGCGTCAAGGCGGGCGACACCCTGCTCATCCATGCGGCCGCGGGCGGCGTAGGTACTTTTGCCGTCCAGCTCGCAAAGGCTCAGGGTGTCAATGTCATTGGCACGGCGGGTGAATCCAACCACGAATACCTGCGTTCGCTCGGCGCGACGCCGGTCACCTACGGCGATGGTCTGCTCGAGAGGGTGCGGGCCGCCGCACCCGACGGAGTCGACGCCGTTCTCGACGCCTCCGGTCGCGGCGAGATTCCGTTGTCGATCGAGCTCACCGGCGATCCGGCCCGGGTGCTCACGCTGGTCGCCTTCGACCAGGCCGACACCGGCATCGAGGTGCACGCCGGTGGGTCCGGAAGCGAACTGGGCGCCGCCCTTCGCGAACTCGCGACGCTTGTCGCGCAGGAACGTCTTGCCGTCTCGATCAGCGAGACGTACCCGCTGACCGAAGCCGGTGCCGCGCTCTCGGCGAGCACGACGGGCCATGTGCACGGCAAGCTCGTCGTCGTGCCGTGAACACTACGACGGTCAGCTGACCACCACCAGCAGGTCATTGCCTTCGACACTGGCCGTGGGCGCCACCGCGAGCCGCGTGACGGTACCGGCTCTCGGCGACGTGATGGCTGCCTCCATCTTCATCGCCTCGATGGTGGCGACCGTTTGGCCGGCGCTCACCCGCTCGCCAACGGTCACCCGGATCGTCACGACGCCGGCGAACGGCGCCGCAACGTGGTCCGGGTTGCCGCGGTCCGCTTTCTCCACCGCGCGGACTGCGCTGTCGATCGACCTGTCCCGCACCAGGATCGGGCGTAGCTGACCGTTCAACAGGCACAGC
Organism: Mycobacterium toneyamaense; assembly: GCF_055384815.1. Lineage (NCBI taxonomy): Bacteria > Bacillati > Actinomycetota > Actinomycetes > Mycobacteriales > Mycobacteriaceae > Mycobacterium > Mycobacterium toneyamaense. Next base: position 5,380,689 of record NZ_AP040333.1, on the reverse strand, counting down.
ACCGTCCGCATGCCGCGGTCATCGGGCTCGGAGATGGCCTCGAGACCGATGAGCAGCTCGACGCCCTTCTCCAACTCGACGCGGTGCTCTTCGCCGCGGCGCAGCCCGTAGAAGAACTGGTTGGCGCTCAGGCGGGAGGTGTCGCCGAATTGTTCTCGATGCGTGCGGAATTCGCGGGTCGGACCGGGGAAGAGCAGCCGATTCAGGGCCGCTCGGCGGGTAAGACCGGGTTCCGCCAGTTCGGCGTAGTCCTCGACGGTGAGGGTTGCCGTCGGCCTGGTGTCGGACCTTCCGCGAAGGGCCTTGCTGCGCAAGGGTTCCGGCCAGCCGCCGGGCGGGTCGCCGAGCTCGCCGCGGAGGAAGCCGATCACCGAATCCGGGATGTCGCAGCGGTGCGGGTCGGCGGCGAACTCCCCGGCGCTCATCCCGGCGCCGACGAGCGCCAGCGCAAGATCACCTACCACCTTGCTCGACGGCGTCACCTTCACCAGCCTGCCGAGAGCGTGATCTGCTCCGGCATAGGCGTTTTCGATGTCCTCGAACCGGCCGCCCAGCCCGAGGGCGGCGGCCTGGGTACGCAGATTGCTGAGCTGCCCGCCCGGGATCTCGTGGGTGTACACGCGGCCGGTCGGTGCGGGCAGGCCCGCCTCGAACGGCGCGTAGACGCGGCGCAACGCCTCCCAATACGGTTCCAGCTCACAGACGTTTGCCAACGACAGACCGGTGTCGTGCGCGGTGTGCGCGGCTGCCGCAACGATCGACGACAGCGCAGGCTGGCTGGTGGTGCCGGCCAGCGGTGCCGCCGCCCCGTCGACTGCAGAGGCACCGGCCTGCCAGGCCGCGACGTACGTGGCCAGCTGTCCACCTGGGGTGTCGTGGGTGTGGACGTGTACAGGCAGGTCGAAACGGGATCGCAACGCCGACACGAGTTTTGCCGCCGCGGGTGGTCGCAGCAGACCGGCCATGTCCTTGATTGCCAGCACGTGGGCACCGGCATCGACGATCTGCTCGGCCAGCTTCAGCCAGTAGTCGAGCGTGTACAGCGTCTCCGCGGGGTCGGAGAGGTTGCCGGTGTAGGACATCGCGACTTCGGCCACCGCGGAACCGGTTTCGCGCACTGCATCGATCGCCGGCCGCATCGACTCCACGTTGTTCAGCGCGTCGAAGATGCGGAAGATGTCGATGCCGGTGGCGGTGGCCTCCTGTACGAACGCCGACGTGACCGATGTCGGATAGGGTGTGTAACCCACGGTGTTCCGGCCGCGCAACAGCATCTGGAGGCAGATGTTGGGCATCGCCTCCCGCAGCGCGGCCAGCCGCTCCCACGGGTCCTCTTTCAGGAACCGAAGCGCCACGTCGTAGGTCGCGCCGCCCCAGCACTCGACCGACAGCAGCTGCGGCGTCATGCGCGCCACGTACGGGGCCACCTTGACCAGGCCCGAGGTACGCACTCGAGTTGCGAGTAGCGACTGATGGGCGTCGCGGAACGTGGTGTCGGTGACCCACAGCCGCGGCGACTCCAGCAGGGCGGCCGCAAAGCGCTCTGGGCCGAGCTCGGTCAGCAGCTGCTTGCTGCCCGCCGGTGCCGGACCGTCGAGATCGATCTTCGGCAGCTTGTCACGTGGATACACAGCCGATGGACGACCGCCATGCGGTTGGTTCACCGTGACATCCGCGAGGTAGTTGAGGATGCGCGTGCCGCGGTCCCCTGGAGTGTGGGCCGTCAGCAGTTGCGCACGCTCGTCGATGAACGATGTCGACACCTTGCTTGCGGCGAAGTCCGGATCATCGAGAACCGCTTGCAGGAAGGGGATGTTCGTCGACACCCCGCGGATGCGGAACTCCGCGAGGGCGCGTCGGGCCCTCCTGACCGCCGTCGCGAAGTCGTGGCCGCGGCAGGTGAGTTTGACCAGCATCGAGTCGAAGTGGGCGCTGATCTCCGCACCGACGTTGGTGCCGCCGTCCAACCGGACGCCGGCACCGCCGGGAGAACGGTAGGCGGTGATCCGGCCGGTGTCGGGACGGAAACCGTTGGCGGGATCTTCGGTGGTGATGCGGCACTGCATGGCGGCGCCACGGATTCTGACACGATCCTGGCTCAGCCCGAGCTCGGCCAACGACCGGCCGGCCGCGATCCGCAACTGGGCGGTGACCAGGTCGACGTCGGTGATCTCCTCGGTCACCGTGTGCTCGACCTGAATGCGCGGATTGCACTCGATGAACACATGGTGCCCGCGCTCGTCGAGCAGGAACTCGACGGTTCCGGCGCAGAAGTAACCGATCTGGCGCGCGAATGTCACCGCATCAGAACAGATCCGGTTCCGCAGTTCGTCGGTGAGGTTCGGGGCGGGGGCCAGCTCGACCACCTTCTGGTGCCGGCGTTGCACACTGCAGTCCCGTTCGAAGAGATGGATCACCTCGCCGGTTCCGTCGGCCAGTATCTGCACCTCGATGTGGCGGGGGTTGAGGACCGCCTGCTCGAGGTAGACGTTCGGGTCACCGAAAGCAGACTCCGCTTCGCGCGACGCCGCCGCGATGGCCTCGGCCAGCGCGGCCGGCTCGGTCACCCGCCGCATGCCACGTCCGCCACCACCCGAGACGGCCTTGACGAACAGGGGAAACTCCATACCGGCTGCGGCCGTGAGCAATTCGCTGACTGACGCAGACGGAGCCGACGATGCGAGCGCCGGTAGGCCGGCGGTTCGGGCCGCGGCGATGGCGCTGGCCTTGTTACCGGTCAACTCCAGGACGCCGGCACTCGGGCCGACGAACGTGATGCCGGCCGCGGCGCACGCTGCCGCGAGTTGGGGGTTCTCCGAGAGGAATCCGTATCCCGGGTACACCGCGTCGGCGCCGGACAGCTGGGCCACCCGGATGATGTCGGGCACCGACAGATAAGCCCGAACGGGATGGCCAGGCTCGCCGATCTGGTAGGACTCGTCGGCCTTCAATCGGTGTGGGGAGTTCCGGTCCTCGTGGGCGTATACCGCCACCGTCGCGATACCCAGCTCATAGGCCGCCCGGAAGGCCCGGATCGCGATCTCACCCCGGTTGGCGACGAGGACTTTGGTGATGGCGCGCTCAGGCAATGGAACGTTGTGGTTGGCCCGAGTATTCACTCAGGGGACGGATCAGTGCGTTCGACGCCGCTTGTTCCATGATGTGTGCGGTCCAGCCCACGATGCGGGCCATCACGAAAAGCGGTGTGAAGACCGGGATGTCGAAACCCATGAGGTAGTAGGCCGGCCCGGTGGGGAAGTCGAGGTTCGGCTTGATCCTGGTGGCGGTGAACATCTCGCGCTCCAGCACGGTGTAGATGTCCAGCCACCGCTGGCCGCCGCGGGCTGCCACCACCCGGTCGAGCGCAGCCTTCATCGTCGGCACCCGAGAGTCACCGTTCTTGTAGACGCGGTGTCCGAAGCCCATCACCTTCTCTTTGCGAGACAACTTGCCGTGCAACCACTTCGGGGCGTTCGCGGCCGAGCCGATCTCCAGCATGTCGTGCATGACGGCCTCGTTGGCGCCGCCGTGCAGCGAGCCTTTGAGGGCGCCGATGGCGGCGGTCACCGCGCTGTAGATGTCCGACTGCGTGGAGGTCACCACCCGGGCGGCGAACGTGGACGCGTTGAAGCTGTGCTCGGCATACAGCACCATGGACTGGGAGAACGCGACGACGATCGCCGGTTCGGGGACCGATCCGAAGCACATGTTCAGGAAGTTCTCGGCGTATCCCAGCTGACTGTGCGGTTGGATGGGCGAAAGTCCTTGCCGTCGGCGGATATCGGCGGCGACGATCGTCGGCAGGACGGCGAACATGCGCAGTGACTTGGCGTAGTTGGCGGGAGTCGTGCTGTCGTCCTCTTCCGGATCCTCGGCGCCGAGGTAGCTGATCGCGGTGCGGACCACGTCCATCGGGTGGCAGCTCTCGGGCAGCTTGGCCAGCAGCGAGTACATCGACCGGTCGATCCGCCGGGACGCCCGCTCGCGCTGGCAGAACATCGCGAGTTCGTGTTCGGTCGGCAGCTCGCCGTGCCACAGCAGGTAGGCCACCTGCTCGAACGTGCAGTGCGTCGCCAGATCCTGTACCGGATAGCCCCGGTAGGTCAGGCTGTTGGTCTCGGGCACGACTTTGGAGATGGCGGTGGTGTCGACGACGACACCGGCCAGACCCTTGTGGATGTGGGGCGGTTGAGTGGTCATGATTTCACGTCCTGGAGGGTGAAATTGAAGATGTCGGAATCGAATTGGTTGTATTCGGCATAGCGCAGCAACTCGTACAGCCGGCTGCGGTGTTGCATCTGGCCGAGCAGGCCGGCCTGGGTTCCGGCGGTGTGGATTTCGCGCAGGCCCATCTCGACCGCGTGCATCGCCAGACGCAGCGTGGTGACCGGGTAGATCACCAGGTTGTAGCCGATGTCTGACAACCGCTGGGCCGTCACGAGTTCCGACTTGCCGAACTCGGTCATGTTGGCCAGCAGGGGAGTGTCGACCGCTGCCCGGAACTGCTCGAATTCCCTTGGGGTGGACAGTGCTTCGGTGAAGATCAGGTCGGCGCCGGCATCGGCGTAGGCCTTGGCCCGGTCGATGGCCGCGGCGATGCCCTCGATTCCGGCGGCATCAGTGCGCGCACAGATGACGAAGTTGGGGTCCCGGCGAGCGGCGACCGCGGCACGCAGTCGCTTGATCATCTCGGTGGCCGGCACGACTGCCTTACCGTCGAGGTGGCCACAGCGCTTGGGGTTCACCTGGTCCTCCAGATGGCAGCCGGCCAGCCCGGCATCCTCCAGGATCGTGATGGTGCGTGCGGCGCTCATCGGCTCGCCGAAGCCGGTGTCGGCGTCCACCAGGGTGGGCAGGTCGGTGGCCGCGGCGATCTGGGCGCTGCGGGCGGCCACCTCGGTCAAGGTGGTCAGCCCGATATCGGGCAGGCCCAGGTCGGCCGACAGCACCGCGCCCGAGACGTAGACCCCCTCGAAGCCGATCTCTGACACCAGCTTCGCCACCAGTGGCGAGAATGCGCCCGGATAGCGTTGCAGCCGGCCGGAATTCAGTGCCGTCCGCAACGCCACCCGCTTGTCGGCGGCCGAGACCCGCGAGCCGAGCAGGCCGGCGCTCATCGGAAAATCCCCGACGGGATCGTGGGCGCCTTGTCCAGCACGACCTGGTCGACGCGCACGTTGAGGGCGCCGAGGCTGCCCGGCTTCATGGCCGCAAGGCCGTCGACCACGGCCAGGAACCGGTCCTGCTCGGCAGGGGCGACGACGCCTTCGGCGAGCGTGGTGAACTTGTCGCGGTACTGCTCACGCCCGAACGGACGCGCGCCGAGCGGGTGCGCGTCGGCCACGGCCAGCTCGTCGACGATCACCTCGCCGCTCTTGAGCGTCACCACGGCCCGGGCGCCGAACGCCTTCTCCGCCGGGTCATTCGAGTGGTAGCGGCGGGTCCACTCCGGGTCCTCGACGGTCGAGATCTTGTGCCACAGCTCGATGGTGTCCGGCCGGCGGGCGCGCTCGGGCGCGTACGACCGTTCGTGGTGCCACTCACCGTCCTGCAGTGCGACCGCGAAGATGTACATCACCGAGTGATCCAGGGTTTCCCGTGTTGCATCCGGGTCGAACTTTTGCGGATCGTTCGAGCCGGTGCCGATCACGACGTGCGTGTGGTGACTGGTGTGCAGCACGATGGTGGCGATCTGGTCGACATCGCCGATCCGCGAACGCATCCGGCGCGCCAGGTCGATGGGGGCCTGGCTCTGGTACTCGGCGCTGTGTTCCTTGGTGTAGCTGTCCAGGATGGCCAGCTTGGGTTCACCGGGGCCGGGCAGCGGCACCCGATAGGTGTGCTCGGGCCCGGACAACAGCCAGGCGATGACGCCGTCCTCGCCTTCCCAGATGGGGGCGGGGGAGCCTTCACCGCGCATGGCACGGTCCACGGCCTCGATCGCGACCTTGCCGGCCAGCGCTGGGGCGTAGGCCTTCCAGCTGGAGATCAGACCCTTGCGGGACTGGCGGGTGGCGGTGGTGAGGTGCAGCGCCTGGCCGACCGCGGCATAGATGGTCTCGGGGTCCAGCCGGAGCATGGTGCCGAGGCCGGCGGCGACGGACGGGCCGAGGTGCGCGACGTGGTCGATCTTGTGTTCGTGCAGGCAGATTCCGCGGACCAGGTCCATCTGCACCTCGTATGCGGTGGCGATGCCGCGGATCAGGTCGGCGCCGCGGACGTCGAGCTGCTGGGCCACCGCGACCAGGGCCGGGATGTTGTCCCCCGGGTGCGAGTACTCGGCGGCCAGGAAGGTGTCGTGGAAGTCGAGTTCGCGGACGGCCACCCCGTTGGCCCAGGCGGCCCACTCGGGCGAGTAGGTGCCGTCGATGCCGAATACCGTGGCACCGCGCGGCGTGCGGTGCGCCTGTGCCTGGGTCCGGGCGACGGTGACGGGACGCCGGATCACCGATGCGGCCGAGACCGCGGCGTTGTCGATGATCCGGTTGACGACCATCGCCTCGACTTCGGGCGTCACGTCGACCGGATCGGCGGCCACCTCCGCGATCTTCCACGCCAGGTGTTCCGAGCGGGGGAATTCCTCCGCGCTGCGTCGGGTGCGTACCTCGTGTGTCTGCATGATTCGCACGCTACGCAGCTGATCGCGAGCCGGAAAGACCCTGTATTTGCGTAATTTTGCGTCCTTGGTGGTTGTAGTTTGCGAACTTTGTGTAAGCCGCGGGGGTTAGGCTCGCGGCAGTGGCAAAGACATTCGTGGGCGCCCGTCTGCGACGGCTGCGCGAGGAACAGGGCCTGACGCAGGTCGCGCTGGCGCGCGTCCTGGGTTTGTCGACGAGCTACGTCAACCAGCTGGAGAACGACCAGCGCCCGGTGACGGTACCGGTGCTGCTCACCTTGGCGGAGCGCTTCGATCTGCCGACCAACTACTTCGCGCCCGAATCGGACGCGCGGCTGGTTTCCGACCTGCGCGAGATCCTCGCCGACACCTCGGCGACGGCCGGCCAGATCGAGGAACTGGTGGCGAGAATGCCGGCGGTCGGTCAGATGCTGGTCAGCATGAACCGCCGATTGTTCGATGCCACAACCGAACTCGACGCCATGCACACCCGCGCCACCGTCGACGCGTCGGCGCCGTTGCCGCAGCCGATGCCGTTCGAAGAAGTCCGGGACTTCTTCTACGACCGGAAGAACCACGTCGGTGAACTGGACGCCGCGGCCGAATCGTTGTTCGGCCGGTTCGCTATGCGGCTCGGCGGTTTGGATGCCCAACTGGCCGACTTGCTGACCGCAGAGCTCGGCATCAGTGTGGTCATCGACGACGGGGAGGTGTTGGGGCCCAATGCCAAACGCTTGTACCGCGAGGACGTCGGCGTTCTCTACGTGGCCCGGTGGCTGCACCCGGGGCAGCGCGCATTCCAGCTGGCCACCCAGCTGGCGCTGTTGATGTATGCCGACCTGATCGCGGCGCTGGTGGCCGCCGACGACCAACTGAGCGCCGAGGCAAGGGAAGTCGCGCAGATCGGGTTGGCGAACTACTTCGCCGGCGCGCTGTTGATGCCGTACCGGCTGTTCCTGGCGGCGGCCGAGGAACTGCGGTATGACATCGACCAGTTGGCGCGCCGGTTCGAGGTCGGATTCGAGACCGTATGCCATCGGCTCTCGACGCTGCAGCGCCCCGAAGCCAGGGGTGTGCCCTTCATCTTCGTGCGCACCGACAGCGCGGGCAACATCTCGAAACGTCAGTCCGCCACTGCCTTTCATTTCTCCCGGGTCGGTGGCAACTGCCCGTTGTGGGTGGTGCACCAGGCCTTCGCGAGACCCGGGGAGTTCATCACCCAGGTGGCGCAGATGCCCGACGGGCGGTCGTATTTCTGGATCGCGCGCACGACGACGTCGGCCCCAAGTCGGTTCCGGGGGCCGCGGAAGCGTTTCGCCATCGGTCTCGGTTGCGACCTGGCGCACGCCGACAAGTTGATCTATTCCGCCGGCATCGATCTGGCCGACCCTGAGGCCGCGATTCCGATCGGTGCGGGCTGCAAGATCTGTGACCGCCCTGCCTGCCCGCAGCGGGCCTTTCCCTACGTCGGTCGTCCCGTGCAGGTCGACCGGCACAGCAGCACCGATTTGCCCTACTCGTCTTCGGGCGGGCACACCTGAATTAATATCTGGGCACGTCAATATCCAGGCTTGCCGAACCGGTTGGTTCGGGATTACAGTCAGTTTCCGAACCAACTGACTTGGGAGGTCCCTGTGGACGTCGATACCGCCCGCGCTCGTTTCGCCGAACTGCGGGGCCAGGCTCATGTCGATCCGGCCGAGTTGGACGAAATCTGGGCCTCGCTGGAACCGGTCCGAGCCGTCGACATGGTCGGCAACTGGAAAGGCGACGAGTTCGACACCGGCCACAAGATGAACGGCCAACTGCAGGCGGCCCGGTGGTACGGCAAGATCTTCAAATCGATCAACGATGTCGAGCCCATCGTCTGCTACGACGAAGCGGGGCAACTGTTTTCGAACAGGGACCTCAGCCGTGGCGGCGCGACGTTGTGGGACATCGAGTTTCGCGGCGAGGTGACCGGGACCATGGTCTACGACGGGCAGCCGGTGTTCGACCACTTCAAGCGGGTCGACAGCGACACCCTCATGGGCATCATGAACGGCAAGCGGCAGCGCACCGACGACAAGCTGTTCTACTTCCTCCTCGAACGCGACCAGTGAGGTAGCTGGCTGTTACCCTGGCGGATGCTATGAGAGCAGCCGGACATGCGACACGCGAGCGCATCATGGCTGCCGCCAAAGCGGAGTTCTCCGCCCTCGGATTTGCCGGTGCCCGGCTGAATCGCATTGCCGCCGAAGCCAATGCCAGCAAGGAGCGGCTGTACAGCTACTTCCAGAGCAAGCAGAACCTGTTCGAGGCGGTCGTCGAGCAGTGGATTCAGGACGCGCCGTACGACGCGATCTTCAAACCCGACGACGTGCCGGCGTACGCTGTCGCGCTCTTCGACTACATGGTCGCGGACCCGGTCGGGGCGCGGTTGCAGCGCTGGATCGAGCTGGAGGCCGCCGACGGGATGTTCGGTGACCACGTGCTGCGCCGCATCTTCCAGTCCAAGCTGGACCGGATCGCCGAGGCCCAGCGGAGCGGAATCATCGACGCGTCGTGGCGGCCGATGGATCTGCTGGTGCTGCTCAACGACATGACCTATGCATTGGCCGCGGGCGGATTCGGTATCGACCGCATCGTCGATCAGCCGCTGTCGCCGGAAACCGCCGCCGTCCGGCGCGCCGCCGTCGCCGAGGCCGCGCGCCGGCTGGTTCAACAGCCCGCCGGTGACTGACGACCTGGCCGGGTTCGGCCCGTTCTTCGCCATTGTGCGGCAACAGGATTCGCCGATGCCGCCGTGGCGGCCGATGGCCGAGCTCGTCGACGATCCCGACGCGCTGACCGCGCGCGTGCACAAGGTCAGGTCGGCGCTGATGGGCAACGGCGAGCCCGAGATTCGCGTTGCCGCGTCCGTCGCGCACCTGGGGCTGGTGGCGCGGCTGATCGCGCCGATGATCGGCACCGCCGCTCTCGGGGAGCCGGTGTCGTGGTCATTGGCCGACCTGGCCTGGCAGGACCAGCTGGGCGGTCCCTATCCACTGGCGGTCTCCGCGCGGCCGGCCGGGGGCGCGCCCGCAGTGGAAGTACTCACGAACGCGTTCGGGCGATTCGGCGTCAGCCCGAAAGTGTTGTGGGGCAACGTCGGGTCGGCCGCCAACAGTGCGGCCCAGCAGATCGGCCGGACCCGGCCCGACTTGGCCGAGCAGGCACGACAAGCGGCCGACGCGGTGCTCGCGGACCCCCGAGTCGACGGGGGAGTGCTGCGCTCAGGGCCGGCATTTCGCCGAAACAGCTGTTGCCTGATCTACCAGCTGGCCGGCGACAGGGCGGCGTGCTGCGGCGACTGCGTGCTCACCGCACCGGGATCAGATCGAACGCCTGCTTGATGATGCTCAGCAGCCACTGCGCCGCCGTCTGACCTTTGAACGTCGGCCAGGTCAGCTGGAAGTTCACCACCCACGGCTGGCCGGTGTGGTCGACGGCGTACCAGCTGAAACCGAGGTCGCCCGGCAGATTGCCGCCCTTGGAGCCGAGGTACGGCCACTTGGCGCGGTCCAGGTCGATGCCGGCGACCTTCGACATGATGTCCCGGACCGGCGCGGCCGGCCCGACAGCGGCGGCCTGCACCGCGACGTGCTCGCGGCAGATGTCGGCGGCGCTGCCGTACCACTCGGCCCCGATGCTGGATGCCGGCGTCCGGGTGCGGTACGGGTCGGGCTCGTACGGCCGTGAACTCACCTGCTGCAACAGCGCCGTGCGCTGCGCCTTGTCGCCGTTCTTCCACTGGTCACGCACATCGGGCTTGCCCCAACCGATCGAGAACAGCTCGTGCATGGTCGGGTACGGCGTCAGACTCGCCGGGTCGTGGTGCCCGGCGACCACGAGTGCCTCGTCGACCGCGGCCGGGCCGACCTTGTTGATCAGCATGTCGGTGGCCATGTTGTCGCTGACCGAGATCATCTGCTGGGCCGCCTCGTGCACCGTCACCTGGGTACCCGGCGCCAGGTTGTCCATGCCGGCCGAACCGAGCTTCTTGCCTTCGGCGGTGACGGTGACCTTGTCGTCCCAGCTGAGGGTGCCGGCCGACACGGCCCGCGCAACGGCAAGCAGCACATAGATTTTCATGATCGACGCCAGCGGCATCGGCTCGTCGACGTTGGTGCCGGCGACCTTGACGCACTTGCCGTCGACGACCTTGGCGACCTGATACGAGTAGTGCGCGCCGGACTTCGCGATCGCCGCGTCGACGTCGGCCCAGGACTTGACGGTCGGCGGACGCAGCGAGACCTCCATGCGGTCGACGGTGCCCTTGCCGTCGACGTGCAGCTGGATGTCCTGGTTCACGCCGTAGGAGTTGGTGACGTGCAGTGTCGACTGTCCGGCGCCGATGTCGATGCCGGTGAGCTTGAACGGGCGGTCCCACCAGATCCACTTCATCCGGTAGGTGATGTCGTCGACCTGGTCGGGTGCGGCGAGCGTCTTCACCCCGGCCGGCTCGATGGACCAGTCCGAGTTGAGCATGTCCATCGTCTGCCTGGACCGCATGCCCTGCGGGGTGCTCATGTCGATCAGCGCGCCGTAGGCAGCGCTCGATGGCGGCGCGACGGCTGCGGGCGTGCTGCTACAGCCGCCTAAGACGACGATGACTGCGCCGGCCGTGGCGAGCGCAGCCCGGGTCTTATGCCTGCTGGCCGGAACCAGCAACGTCCAACACAACCTCGAATTCGAGAAGTGATGCTCCGGTGGCGACGGGATTCGCCCGCTGCCCGGCGTGGGCCTCGACGGCCGGGCCCGTGGCCCAGGCCTGGAACGCCTCGTCGGACTCCCACTGTGTCACCACGAAGTAGCGGTTCTCGCCCTTGACCGGGCGGAGCAGCTGGAACCCGAGGAAGCCGGGCTGGCCGTCCACTGCGTGAGCACGGTTCGCGAACCGCTTCTCCAATTCCGGGCCGGCGTTGGGCGGAACTTCGATCGCATTGATCTTCACCACAGGCATGTGGTTCAGGTTACCGCGCTAGTCGACAGGCAGGATGGGGCCATGACGACCGACCTGCTCACCGCCCGGGGCGGCACCGGCGAGCCGATTGTGCTGGTGCACGGATTGATGGGCCGCGGGACGACGTGGGACCGGCAGTTGCCGTGGTTGACGGAATTGGGCGAGGTCTACACGTACGACGCCCCGTGGCACCGCGGGCGTGGCGTCCACGATTCCGAGCCGATCAGCACCGAACGGTTCGTCGCTGACCTGGCCGACGCGGTCGGTTCGCTGGGGCGCCCGGCGCGGTTGATCGGGCACTCGATGGGTGGGCTGCACAGCTGGTGTGTGGCCGCCGAGCATCCGGAACTGGTCACCGCGCTGGTGGTCGAGGACATGGCAGCGGATTTCGTCGGCTTCACCATCGGTGCCTGGGATCCCTGGACACATTCGATTCCGGTCGAATTCGATTCGGCGCAACAGGTTTTGGATCTGTTCGGCCCGGTCGCCGGCCAGTACTTCCTGGACGCTTTCGATCGCACCGAGACCGGTTGGCGGCTGCATGGCGAGGCGGCGCACTGGGTGGCGATCGCCGCCGAGTGGGGCACCCGGGATTACTGGCAGCAGTGGACGGCAGTACGGGCGCCGACACTCCTCATCGAGGCCGGCAACGGGGTCGCGCCGCCGGGGCAGATGCGCAAGATGGCCGAGATCGGGCACCGGACAACGTATGTGGAAGTTCCCGGCGCCGGCCACCTCGTGCACGACGACGCACCCGAGGTCTACCGCCGCGCGGTCGAGGATTTTCTCGCGTCCGTCTGATCATTCGAACCGGGAACGTGCCGCGGCGAGGTCGTGCGCGACGCGGTCAAGGTCGCGGGAGTCTCCCACGTCGGTCCAGTTGACGTTGCCGAAACCGTTGCGCGCACCGGGATTTCGGGTGATGGCGCTCAACAGGGCGCCGAGTGCGAAGGGGGCGACCATGATCGCGACCATCGCGACGAGAGTCAGGATGGTGTTCATGCCGATAATTCTCGAATCCGGGGCAACCGAATAAACAGTGGCAGTTCGGACGGCAATCGATAAAATACTGCCATGATCAACAGTGTCTCGGTCCTGGTGATGGACGGAGTGGCGCCGTTCGAATTCGGCGTGGTGTGCGAGGTCTTCGGCATCGACCGGTCAGCCGACGGTGTGCCGAACTTCGATTTCAAGGTCTGCGGGCCGGTGGCCGGGCAGCCCGTACGGACGTCGGTCGGCGCCTCTTTGACCCCCGACCACGGCATCGACCAGCTGCTGGGGGCCGACCTGGTCGCCATTCCGGCCGTGGCAGGTCCGGTCTATCCGCAGGCGGCGCTGGATGCCATCCGCAATGCCGCGGACTCCGGTTCGATGATCCTGACCATCTGCTCAGGGGTGTTCGTCGCCGGCGCCGCGGGGCTGCTCGACGGCCGGGCGTGCACCACGCACTGGATGCATGCGGACAAGCTGGCTCGCATGTTTCCCACCGCCCGCGTCGACCGTGACGTGCTGTTCGTCGACGACGGAAATCTGATCACCAGCGCGGGAACCGCTGCCGGCATCGATGCCTGCCTACATCTGGTGCGCCGCGAGATGGGTAGCGAGATCACCAACAAGATCGCGCGCCGCATGGTGGTGCCACCGCAGCGCGACGGCGGACAGCGGCAGTTCATCGAGCAGCCGATCCCGGTCCGGTGCTCGGAAGGCTTTGCGCCGCATCTGGATTGGATTCTGACCAACCTGCGGCAGCCGCACACGGTGGCGAGCCTGGCCAAACGGGCGAGCATGTCGGGGCGCACGTTCGCGCGGCGGTTCGTCGAGGAGACCGGCCGGACGCCCATGCAATGGGTCACCGATCAGCGCGTGCTGTACGCCCGTCGGCTACTGGAGGAGACGGATCTCGATGTCGACCGGGTGGCGGACAAGGCCGGATTCGGTACCGCAACCTTGCTGCGGCACCATTTCCGGCGCGTCGTCGGCGTCAACCCGTCCGACTACCGGCGGCGCTTCGCCTGTCCCAATCTGGTTGCGCCGCAAGCGCGTTGACTAGCCCTGCGGCCGGCACTGCACGTTGACGTACACGGTGTCGAACTGACCGGAGTTGATGCGCTGGCCCCGGCCGTCGATGTTGGAGCCGGTCAGCCCGTGCACATCGGTCACCGAGCACGCCGACAGCGGGCCGGAAGTGCTGGTGTTGACCTGGACGTGATAGCCGCGGGACTGCAGCTCGTTGATGGTGTCGACGGCCGAGCCGCCGCCGGTCGGCAGCGCGGAGGCCGTGGCCGGGGCGAGTGCCGCGGCAGCGATTGCGGCTGCGGCGGCTCCGACGATGACGAGGCCGCGTCGATTGTTGTTTGCTTTCTGTTCACCTGAAATTCGGTATGCGGTCATGCTTCCGTTCTATCGGAGCATCACCGCATGTGGTACTGACTCATGCCGTTCTCATTGGAAAGCAGGCGGTTTCATGCCGTTCTCATTGAAACGGGGTTTTTAGCGCTCGCCCTCACCCGCGAGTGCGTACCGGTCATCGGCGGTCTGCTCGACCAGGCCGTCGACCAGCAGTGAGTCCAGGGCTCGGTCGCGCTGCGCGGTATCGGTGAGCCACGCCACATCCAACTGCGCCCGCGTCACCGGAGTTGCGCTGCCGCGCAACACATCCAGCAGCCGACCCCGGACCTGGCGATCGGTCCCGGCGTATTTCTGCACGGGACGCGTCGGCGCGTCCAGCTCCGGATGGCCGGCGCTGCGCCACGCGCAGACGGTCAACGGGCAGACGCCGCATTTCGGTGTGCGGGCGGTGCAGACGATGGCGCCCAGTTCCATCAACGCGGCCGAAAACACATGTGCCGTGCCATCTTCGGGCAGGAGCGCGGCGACGTCGTCGAGGTCACGCGAGCGTGCGGGCGTGTCGGCCACACCGCGAACCGCGCGTGCCACCACGCGGCGCACGTTGGTGTCGACCACGGGGACGTCCTGCTGATACGCGAAGCAGGCGACGGCCCGCGCGGTGTAGGCGCCGACGCCCGGCAGTGTCAGCAGCGTCTCGACGTCGCGGGGTACCTCGTCGCCGTGTTCGGTGGCGATGACCTCGGCGCATTCGTGCAACCGCTTGGCGCGCCGCGGATAGCCCAGCTTGCCCCACGCGCGCAGCACGTCAGCGGCCCCGGCCGCCGCGGTCGCGGACGGCGTGGGCCAGCGGGCGATCCAGTCCCGCCAGATCGGTTCGACCCGCGACACCGGGGTCTGCTGCAGCATGAACTCGCTGACCAGAATTTGCCATGCGGTGACATCCGGGGCCCGCCACGGCAAGTCGCGCTGCGCCGTGCGGTACCAGCCCAGGAGCTCGTCGGCGGGTATGAGAATTTGCCCTGAACTCATTGCGCGTCCGCTATGCGTGCAGGGCACAATGGGCGGCATGCCCAACTCGAACCCGATAAGCGCGTGGAAAGCACTGAGAGAGGGTAACGAGCGATTCGTTGCCGGTGAGTCGCTGCACCCCAGCCAGAGCATCGAGCGCCGTGCCGAACTGGCCGGCGGGCAGAAGCCGACGGCCGTCCTCTTCGGTTGCGCGGACAGCCGCGTCGCCGCCGAGATCATCTTCGACCAGGGTCTCGGCGACATGTTCGTCGTGCGTACCGCCGGTCACGTCCTCGACTCCGCGGTGATCGGCTCGATCGAGTACGCCGTGGCCGTTCTGGAAGTGCCGCTGATCGTCGTGCTCGGCCACGACAGCTGCGGTGCGGTCAAGGCCACCATCACGGCTCTCGACGACGGCGCGGTGCCGGGCGGGTTTGTGCGGGACATCGTCGAGCGCGTGACGCCGTCGATCCTCGTCGGCCGCCGCGAAGGACTCTCCGAGGTCGACGAGCTCGAGGCCAAGCACGTCAACGAGACGGTGCGCCTGCTGAGCGGGCGGTCGAACATCATCGCCGAGCGTCTGGCGTCGGGCAAGGTCGCCATCGTCGGCGCCACCTATCACTTGGCCGAGGGTCGGATCACCAAGCGCGACCACGTCGGCGATATCGGCGAATAGTCGGCGGAACTGGGGTGGCGAATACCACCCCAGTTCACAGACGACACGCCGGACCAGGTCAGAGCCCACCGCGTTTTGTGCCCTTACCGTGACAATGTGCCGGATCTAGAACCGCATGGCCCGCTGCCATCCCAGATCTATTTCCGTCGTCGGATGCTGGCGATCGGTGTCGCCGCAGTCGTCCTGCTCCTGGTTGTGATCATCGGGGTCGTCGTCTTCAGCAACAGCACGGGCGATTCCAAGGATGCTCAGCCCACCGCGAAGACGTCGACGTCCGCGACGCCGCTTCCGGGCGAAACACCCGGGGTGAAGAGTCCGATCGCGCCGCCGCCGAACGCGGCTCCGGCCCCGACGCCCACCCCGACCACCGCGGTCACGCCGCCGCCGGTGCTCAAGGCGGGCGACGACTGCCCGGACAGCACACTGGCCGCCAAGGGCATCACCAACCAGCCGACCTACGTGATCGGCGACCAGCCGAAGTTCACGATGGTGGTCACCAACATCGGCCTCGTCGAGTGCAAGCGTGACGTCGGTGCCGCGGTGCTGGCCGCCTACGTCTACTCACTGGACAACAACCGGCTGTGGTCCAACCTGGACTGCGCCCCGTCGAACGAGACCCTGGTCCGCGGCTTCAAGCCCGGCGAGCAGGTGACCACCGAGGTCACCTGGACCGGCATGGGCTCGGCGCCCAACTGCCCGCTGCCGCGTCAGGCGATCGGGCCGGGCACCTACAACCTGGTCGTCCAGCTGGGCAACCTGCGATCGGCCCCCGTGCCGTTCGTGTTGTCCGAGGCGCAGCAGCCCGGCGCGGGTGCACCGCCGGCGGGCGAGGCACCGCCCCCGGCGCCGGCGGCCCCGGCGCCCGGCGAGCCGACGCTGCCCGGCCCGGCCAACTGATCTCAGGCCAGCCGGTCTGCGATCGTCGACTCGGCGAGCAGCGACAAACCCTCACGGATGTGGCGGGCCCACATGGACCCGATGCCCTCCACCGACTGCAGGTCGTCGGCGCTCGCGGCGAGCAGGCCCTGTAGCGATCCGAACGACCGCACCAACAGGTCGACGTGTGCGAACTGCAGGCGCGGGATGCCGGCCATCGCCCGGTAGCCGCGCGAGCTCATCGCCGAATCCTGCGCCTCGGGCGTCGACGGATAACCGAAAACCCTTGCCAGCGTGGTGAAGTCGAGTAGCTCGTTGTCGCTCAGTGCGTCGAGCTCCTCGAGCGTCGCCGTCACCTGGTCGGCGGTCGGCGGGTCGGGGTTGGCGTGGTAGTCACGCACGATCAGTTCGCGGGCGGCGTCGTTGTCGCCGACGAGTTCGTCGAGCTGCAGCTTGAGCTGGCGGCCGTCGGTACCGAGCTCGACGACGTCGGCGTCGATCTCCAGGCTGATCCGGCGGACCATCTCCATGCGCTGCACGACGGTCATGACGTCGCGCAGCGTCACGAAGTCCTCGATCTCGGCCATCGACAGCTGCTTGCTGACCTCGTCGAGCCGGAACTTGTAGCGCTCCAGCGTGGCGATGGTCTGGTTCGCGCGCGACAGGATGGTCGCCGATTCCGGAACGACGTGCCGCTCCCCGGCGACGTACACCGTGACGATGCTCATCGAGTGGCTGACGGACACCACCGGGAAGCCGGTCTGGATGGCCGCGCGCTCGGCCGAGCGGTGCCGGGTACCGGATTCGTCGGTCGGGATGGACGGGTCGGGCACGAGCTGCACGTTGGCCCGCAGGATGCGGGTGAGGTCGCTGGAGAGCACGACGGCGCCGTCCATCTTCGACAGCTCCCGCAGCCGGGTCGGCGCGAACCGGACGTCGAGGGGGAAGCCGCCGTCGCAGATGGCCTCCACGCTGTCGTCGTAGCCCAGCACGATCAGCCCGCCGGTACGGCCGCGCAGGATGCGCTCGAGGCCGTCCCGCAGCGGCGTGCCGGGCGCCAGCTTGCCCAACGTCTCGCGCAGTGTCGGTCGGGCCAGATGCACGACGTTGCCGCGCCCGGCCCGGGTTCCCGCTTTCACCGACATCGGTGCACTCCTCGGTGGTTTTCCGGCCGGGCTCTACCCGGTCCGGTCCACATTCTCTGTGATCTTGCGTAACACCCGCAACGCCGCGGTGATGTTGTCGGCCGGCAGCACCCGAAGCCCGCGCGGCGGTGACTCGATTCCGGTGGGCACCACGGCCGTGGTGAAGCCGAGGCGGGCGGCCTCGGCGAGCCGGCGGTCCATGCCGGTGACCCGGCGCAGATCACCCGCCAGGCCCACCTCGCCGATGGCGATCGCGGTGGCCGGCAGTGGCAGGTCGGTGTACGCCGACGCGATGGCCAGCGCGACCGCCAGATCGGACGACGGATCGGTCAGCCGCATGCCGCCCACCGTGGACAGGTAGATGTCGTTGGTGCCGACGGGAAGCCGCGCCCGCTTCTCGAGCACCGCGGTGATCATGGCCGCGCGGGCCGAGTCGATACCGCTGACCGCGCGGCGCGGCGAACCCGCTGACGGCGAGCCGATCAGCGCCTGCACCTCGCCGATGAGTGGCCGCTTGCCGTCGAGGCTGACGGTCACCGCGGTGCCGGACACCGGGGCCGGCCGCTGGTCGAGGAACAGCCCAGACGGGTCGGCAACGCATTCGATTCCGTTGTCGTGCAACATGAAACAGCCGACCTCGTCGGCCGCGCCGAAGCGGTTCTTGACGCCGCGGACCATGCGCAGTGCCGACGCGCGGTCGCCCTCGAAGTGCAGCACGACGTCCACGAGGTGCTCCAGTGAGCGCGGCCCGGCGATGGCGCCGTCCTTCGTGACGTGGCCGACCAGAACCATCGCGATGCCCGTCGTCTTGGCCGCCATGGTGAGGGCAGTGGTGACGGCCCGGACCTGTGTCACGCCGCCGGTGACGCCGTCGGCCTCGGCGGTGGACATGGTCTGCACCGAATCCACCACCACGAGGGTGGGCTGGACTGCCTCGATGTGGCCGAGCGCGGTCTGCAGATCGGATTCGGCGGCCAGGTAGACGTCGTCGTGCGTGCAGCCGGTGCGCTCGGCGCGCAGCCGGATCTGCCCGGCGGACTCCTCGCCCGACAGATAGAGCGCACGCCGCCCGGACATGGCCCAGCGGTGCGCGACCTCGAGCAGCAGTGTCGACTTGCCGACGCCGGGATCACCGGCCAGCAGCGTCACCGAACCCGGTACGACACCACCGCCCAGCACGCGGTCCAGTTCGCTGATCCCGGTGTGGAAATGCCTGGTCGTGCCCGGATCGATCGAGCTGATCGGTACTGCGGGCGACGCCGGCGCGACGGCGCGATGCGTCGCGGGCGTCAGCGTGCTCAGTACGGCGACTTCGTTGACCGTGCCCCAGGTGCCGCAGTCCGGGCAGCGGCCCACCCATTTCGCCGTGGTGTGCTGGCACTCCGAGCAGCGGAACTGCGAACGTACTTTCGAACCGGTTCTGGCCATGCCGCGAACTTAGTCGCTGGTACCGACAGATTGCGTCAGGCTCGGCGTCCGAATCCGAGTCGCCTGGCCAGTTTTCGCATCAAGCCGGGTTGATCATCCGGGTGGTCCCCGATGACACCGAAATCCACGTGTACGGCGACGGGCCTGTCGTCGCGGTCGTACGTCGCAAGGACCGGGAAACCGCCGTCGCCCCAACCGGATCCGCTGACGACGACATTGGCACCGGAGGCCGGGTCGAGTGACACATTGGCGTAGCCCGGGCCGATATCCGGTGCCCACAGGCCGCGGTCGATGGCCTCGGCGCGATCTGCCAGCACTGAATCCTCGACCGCCGCATCGTGAACCGCGAGCAGCCCGTGGTCGGTGCCGGTGAACGCGCCGAAGCTGGGGACGGGCGGCACGAGTAATTCGTCGGCGGAACCGAGCAGGGCCGGTTGGCCGTCGCCGATCGCCACGCTCAAATATGCCTGGCGGGGCTCAGGAGTGCCGTCGTCGCTCACATCGACCACCGTTGCCCAAACCCGGTACGAGCCATTCGGGACGGCGAGTATGCAACCGCCGCTTCTCGGGCCGAACGGATCCCGCGCGATCAATGCGCCGGTACTGACCTGCACCGTTCCGAGTTCGACGACGGTGCATCCCGCAGCGCGACCGGTGGTGGCTGCGAGGAACGAAGCGAGGCTAGTGATGTCCCTCGCCGCCGCCGGCAGGTGCCGGAGCGGCGTCGCCGGCCTCGCGGCGCGGGGCCTCGCCGGCGGAGATCGGGACCGCGATGGTCTTCTCGCCGGCGTTCTGGAACTTGAACGTGAAGTTGTAGTTCAGGCCGTTGCTGATGGGCTTGGTCAGCGCCACCATCGCGATGGAGGTCGTGGCGTCCTCGGACCGCGGCAGGGTCTGCTTCTGGCCGTCCGGGGTGCCGACCAGCAGCACGCCGCCCGCGGGCACCGTGGTGCCGCCGTTGACCAGCACCTCGCCGGTGTCGGAGGTGATGCCGATCAGCTTGTCGGGGTTGTCGGGCGACTTGTTGGTCGCGACGAACAGCAGCTCGACCATGGTGCCGGGCTTGACGAAGTCGCGGGTCTGCGGGGCGCGCAGGTAGACGTTGCGCAGATCCACACCGGCCTTCTCGTTGCCGATGGTGGTGGCGGTGCCGTTGACCGCAGGCAGCTGGTTCGCGCTCTGTGAGACCTGGCCGCTGCTGCAGCCGGTGAGCGTCACCGCGGTGGCCAGCCCGAAGGCGGCCAGCGTGACGGCAGAAGTGCGCGATTTCATGCGGTTCACTCAAGCCTCCTGCTTGGGCGCCAGCGGCGATGCGCGTGACGGCCTTGGGTATGTCCTGCTGTGTCCCCGGACTGGTCCGGCGTTCGACTATGCAGAGTAGTAGGTGGCGGTTGGCGGCGGTAGCGGAGGCCCGCCATCTGCCTGGTTCGGGCGTCTTTCCGGCCGGGAATGACCGGTGAATGGGACGTGAATCCGGGGGAATTCGGCCGGATTGTGGCCCCCGCCACTGCACGTAAACGCCGCGCTGTCAACCCCTTTCACGCATCTGTATGGCCCCTGACCTGCATTGTTGATCCGCGGGTGTCTGACGCCCGTGCTAACATTGCTATGTGAAAGGGGCCCGAATCTGATGATTTTCAAGGTCGGAGACACCGTCGTTTACCCACACCACGGTGCAGCATTGATCGAGGCGATTGAAACCCGGACCATCAAAGGCGAGCAGAAGGAATATCTCGTCCTCAAGGTTGCGCAGGGCGATCTGACCGTTCGAGTACCCGCAGAAAACGCTGAATACGTCGGTGTTCGCGACGTGGTGGGTCAGGAAGGCCTCGACAAGGTGTTCCAGGTGCTGCGCGCCCCGCACACCGAGGAGCCGACCAACTGGTCCCGTCGTTACAAGGCGAACCTGGAGAAGCTGGCTTCCGGTGATGTGAACAAGGTCGCCGAGGTCGTTCGTGACCTGTGGCGTCGTGACCAGGAGCGCGGGCTGTCCGCCGGCGAGAAGCGCATGCTGGCCAAGGCTCGTCAGATCCTTGTCGGTGAGCTGGCCCTGGCCGAGAACACCGATGACGCGAAGGCCGCCACCATCCTGGACGAGGTTCTCGCCGCGGCGTCCTGAACGCCATCTCCAACGGAGCAGTGAACTTCCGTATCGGTCTCGGTACCGACGTACATCCCATCGAGGCAGGGCGGCCGTGTTGGCTGCTCTGCCTGTCCTTTGACGATGCTGACGGCTGTGCCGGGCATTCCGACGGCGACGTCGCCGCGCATGCACTCTGTGATGCCTTGCTGAGTGCTGCCGGCCTCGGTGACCTGGGCAGTGTCTTCGGTACCGATCGTCCCGAGTGGCGCGGCGTCACCGGCACCGACATGCTCAAACATGTCGCCACGCTGCTGACGGCTGCCGGTTTTCGGGTCGGCAATGCGGCGGTCCAGGTGATCGGCAACCGCCCGAAAATCGCGCCCCGCAGGGAAGAGGCCCAGCAGGTGCTGTCGGCGCTTCTGGATGCTCCTGTCTCCGTCTCGGCGACCACCACCGATGGTCTCGGGCTCACCGGTCGGGGCGAGGGTCTGGCGGCGATTGCGACGGCGCTGGTGGTCTCGCTCGATTAGGCCGGTAAGCTGGCCCGTCGTGACCGAAAACCGTCTCGAGGGCCTGAGGCTCTACGACACCATGACCGGTGCCGTGCGGGACTTCACCCCGGTGCGGCCCGGACACGCATCCATCTACCTGTGTGGCGCAACCGTGCAGGGCCTGCCCCACATCGGCCATGTCCGCAGCGGCGTCGCTTTCGACGTGCTGCGACGCTGGCTGACGGCCAAGGGCTACGACGTTGCGTTCATCCGGAACGTCACCGACATCGACGACAAGATTCTCAACAAGGCCGCCGAAGCCGGCCGGCCCTGGTGGGAGTGGGCCGCCACCTTCGAGCGGGCCTTCACTGCCGCCTACGACGCGCTGGGCGTGCTGCCGCCGTCGGCCGAGCCCCGGGCCACCGGGCACATCACCCAGATGGTCGAGGTCATCGAGAAGCTGATCGAGCGCGGGCACGCCTACGCCGCCGACGGCGACGTGTATTTCGACGTGCTGAGCCTGCCCGACTACGGCAAGCTCTCGGGTCACCGCATCGACGATGTGCACCAGGGCGAGGGCGTGGCGACCGGCAAGCGTGACCCGCGGGACTTCACCCTGTGGAAGGGCGCCAAGCCCGGTGAACCGTCCTGGCCGACGCCGTGGGGCCGGGGCCGCCCCGGCTGGCACACCGAGTGCGTCGCGATGTGCCAGGAGTACCTGGGCTCGGTGTTCGACATCCACGCCGGCGGTATGGACCTGATCTTCCCGCACCACGAGAACGAGACGGCGCAGGCCAACGCCTGCGGCGACGAGTTCGCGCGGTTCTGGCTGCACAACGGCTGGGTCACCATGGGTGGCGAGAAGATGAGCAAGTCGTTGGGCAACGTGCTGGCGATTCCGGCTGTGCTGCAACGGGTTCGGGCCGCCGAGCTGCGTTACTACCTGGGCAGTGCGCACTACCGGTCCATGCTCGAGTTCTCCGAGAACTCGCTGCAGGACGCGGCCAAGGCCTACACCGGCATCGAGGAGTTCCTGCACCGGGTCCGCACCCGGGTGGGTGCCGTCGAGGTCGGTACCTGGACCGAGAAGTTCGCGGCCGCACTCGATGACGACCTGGCGGTGCCGGCGGCCCTGGCCGAGGTGCACGCCGCCCGCGCCGACGGCAACCGCGCGCTGGATGCCGGTGACCACGCCGGCGCGATGGCCGCGGCGACGTCGATCCGGGCCATGATGGGCATCCTCGGTTGCGACCCGCTCGACGAGCGCTGGGAAACCCGCGACGAGACGTCGGCAGCGCTGAACGCCGTCGACGCTCTGGTGCAGTGGGCGCTCAAGAGCCGCGCCGAGGCCCGGGAGAACCGGGACTGGGCTGCCGCCGACGCGATCCGCGACCAGCTGAAGCTGGCCGGCATCGAGGTCACCGATACCGCTGACGGCCCGCAGTGGGCCCTGACTGATGGGGTTCCTGGGGCGAGCGAAGCGACGGGGAAGAGGTAGGACATGGCCGGAAACTCCCAGCGCCGCGGCGCGATTCGTAAAGCGGGCACCAAGAAGGGCCCGACCGTCGGCTCCGGTGGCCAGCGCCGGCGTGGGCTGGAGGGCAAGGGCGCGACGCCGCGCGCCGAACAGCGCCCCAACCACAAGGCGTACAAGATCGCGCAGAAGGCCGCCCGGTCGAATCAGGGACGGCACAAGAAGACCGATGACGTCGAGGTCGTGGTCGGCCGCAACCCGGTCGTGGAATGCCTCCGCGCCGGCGTCCCGGCCACCGCGCTCTATGTCGTGCTGGGCACCGAGGCCGACGAGCGGCTGACCGAGTCGGTCACGCGCGCGGCCGATGCCGGTATCGCCATCATGGAGGTGCAGCGCCACGATCTGGACCGCATCACCAGCAACGGCATGCACCAGGGCATCGCGCTGCAGGTGCCGCCGTACCAGTACGCGCACCCGGACGATCTGCTGAAGTC
This sequence comes from Mycobacterium toneyamaense, assembly GCF_055384815.1. Classification (NCBI taxonomy): domain Bacteria; kingdom Bacillati; phylum Actinomycetota; class Actinomycetes; order Mycobacteriales; family Mycobacteriaceae; genus Mycobacterium; species Mycobacterium toneyamaense. The sequence continues at coordinate 5,357,065 of NZ_AP040333.1, read as the reverse complement.
GGCGACCTCCGACTCGAGCCCGGCCCTGCTCGTCGCGCTCGACAACATCTCCGACCCGCGCAACCTGGGCGCCATCGTGCGGTCCGTGGCGGCGTTCGGCGGGCATGGCGTGGTGATCCCGCAGCGGCGTTCGGCGTCGGTCAGCGCGGTGGCCTGGCGCACCAGCGCCGGAGCGGCCGCCCGGCTGCCGGTGTCTCGGGCGACGAATCTCAACCGAACGCTCAAGGATTGGGCCGACGCCGGCCTGACCATCGTCGGACTGGACGCCGGCGGCGACACCACCCTGGACGAGCTGGACGCCTCGGGGCCGATGGTCGTCGTGGTGGGCTCGGAGGGCAAGGGTCTGTCGCGACTGGTGCGGGAGAACTGCGACCACATCGTCTCGATCCCGATGGCGGGCCCCACCGAGTCGCTCAACGCGTCGGTGGCCGCCGGCGTGGTGCTGGCCGAGATCGCCCGGCAGCGCCGCTGATTCAGCGGTCGGTGCGGGGCCGCGTCAACTTGAAGCTGTCGACCGCCCGCACCTCGCCGAACGGACCGCTCACCGCGTAGTAGGTGGCGTCCATCGAGGTATTGCCACCCGGTTGGCCTGGGTCGACATCGAAAGCCACGAATCCGCACGGGTTTTCCCGATCGCGGAAGACGGACCAGGGCGCGGCTTCCTCGATGTAGTTCGGTGTCTTCCTTCCGGTGCCGGGATTCACCTCGCCGACGGACATGAGGACGCGGCAGCGCGGTTCGGGGAACAGCATCGTGTTCGACGGGATCGACGTGCCGCCCCCGCCGATGACCAGGTGCACGGTGCCCTTGCTGGTGTCGATCGAGTCCGATTGTGCGGCAACCGGATTCGGTGTCAGGGTGTCGGTCGGCAGGGTGCCGCGGAGCGCATGGCTGCGTTCGTAGTGGTGCTCGTGCCCGCACACCACGAGGTCGACGTTGAACCGGTCGAACAGGGGCAGCCAGTTCTCGCGGATGCCGAGGTCGGCGCCGTTGGTCTTGTTGCCCGTGGAGACCGCCGTCTGGTGCATGCACACCACCACCCAGTCGATGTCCTTGTTGCTGCGGGTTCGTTCGAGTTCTTTTTCCAGCCAACGTTTTTGGGCGCCACCGGAGTAGCCGCGCACGTATGAGTTGCCGCCGTCCTGGTAGCAGACGTCGTCGTTGGCGAGGATGATCACGCGGACCGAGCCGGCGGTGAAGGCGTACCAGAGGCCACGCAGTTCGGGGTCGGAACCGGAGTCCGGCAGCCCGAAGTAGGCCTGGTAGGCGCCGTAGCCGATGGGGCCGTTGCCCAGTTCGTTCTCGTGATTGCCCGGCGCCGGCATCCACGGCCGGTGCCGCGCGGAACGGGTGTTGTTCTCGAACCATTCCGACCAGGTGCGGACCCGGTCGTGCGCGAGGTTGGCGTAGCAGAGGTCGCCGTTGACGAGGTGAAACAGCGGGGCCAGCCGTTCGACCGCGGTGGTGATGTCGCCGGCGGCCGGCGATCCGACGTGATCGCTGCCGAACGATGCCGCGACCTTGGCGTCGAGCATGGGCGTCGACTGGTCGCCGAAGCTGGTGAACCGGATGGGTGCGCGGCCCCGGGGTGCGGTACGCACCGAGCCCAGTTCGGGACTCGCGCCGTCATGCACGGCGGCGTAGATGTAGTCGGTGTCGGGCGCGAGGCCGGTCAACCGGGCATGGTGGACGCGAATCTCACTGCGTGACGCCGCGTCGCGGTAGGTGACGGTCTCGGCCGCGACGGCGGTGCCGACACCGTCGTCCGGGGTGCCCAGCATGACGTGGGGATTCTGCACTGCGGACGCGGTGTGCCAGGACACCACGACCTCGGTGGCCGCGTCGGAGCCGAACTGGGTGTGCAGCCCGGTGACCGGTGGGGCGCCGCCGCGGTCGGCCCGCTGCCACAGCATCGGACCGCTGCGCGTGGTCGTGACGTATCCGGTGGCGCCGGCTCCGAGGCCCGCGCCGACGAGAGCCGACGTGCCTCCCACGATCAGCGATCTGCGGCTCACGTCCACGACAGCCATCTTGCCTGCGATGCGGACCGCCGGCCCGGCGGCAGCGCCGCCCGACAACGAATCGACGTGTGCTGTTCTCGCCGCGGTAACCGCGCTGGCTCAGCGGCGCTGCAGCTCGACGACCGGGATGACGCGGTCGGTCTTCTTCTCGTAGTCGGCGAAACCGGGTGCGCGCTCGACGATGCGGGCGTAGGCGGCGTCCCGTTCGGCACGGGGCAGTTCGCGCGCCACGACGTCGTATTCCTCGGTGCCGATTTCGATGTGGGCGTTGGGATTTGCCCGCAGGTTGTGTACCCAGGCCGGGTCGGCGTCGGCGCCGCCGGCGGATCCGACGATCAGTCGCTTGCCGTCGATGACGAACGTGGCCGCCGGGTTCACCCGCGGCTCACCGCTCTTGGCGCCGGTGGTGTGCAGCAGGAGCAGCGTCAGGTTCTCGAACGGTCCGCCGACCTTGCCGCCGTTGGCCCGGAATTCGGCCATGATCTGTTCGTTCCAGCTGTCGGCCATTCGTCTTCCCCGCTCATCGCAGTCCCAACATCGAACAGGTCAACCATAATCCGGTCACGGCCAGAATCAGGGTGACCGGCGCCGTCACCAGCCCTACGGTCGTGAACTCGCGGGCCCGCGCCGTCATCTCGTCGCGGACCACATTGCGCCACAAGAGGTTCGACAGTGATCCGGGGTAGGTCAGGTTGGGGCCGATGTTGACCCCGATGAGGACCGCCAGCACCGCGACCGGTCCACCGGCCGCGACGAGCGGCAGCAGCACCAGCACGGCGGGCAGGTTGTTGATCAGATTCGACAGCACCGCCGCCACGGCCGCGATGCCGAGCAGGGCCGGCAGTGACGCGCCGTGTGGCAGCACGTGCGACAGCACACGGCCCAGGCCGAGATCCAGTACCGCGCTCACCAAGACACCCAGCGCCAGCACGGCGATGAGGAACGGGACGTTGGCCGCCCGCAGGATGCCCATGGGTGTCTCGTGACCGCGCACGACGGCCCGCACCGCCAGCACCGCGGCGCCGGCGAATGCGGCCCACGCCGGTTCCAGGCCGAGCAGCGACGTGGCGCCGAAGCCGATCAGCGTCAGGATCAACACGGTCAGGACGAAATACGGGATCTCCGGTGCGGGTGGGGCCGGCCGGTCCGTGGCGCCGGCCCGGAGCTCACGCCGGAAGAACCACCGCAGCAACACGTATTCGGCGGCGACCGCGAACAGCCAGGGCAGGGACATGGCCGCGGTGAATCTCGTGAAACTCAGGCCCGCGGTCGTGAAGGCCAGCAGATTGGTCAGATTGGACACCGGCAGCAGCAGCGACGCGGTGTTGGCCAGATGGGCGGCGGCGTAGCCGGGCGGCCGCGGCGGCACGTCCAGTGTCCGCGCGGTCGTCAGCACGACGGGCGTCAGCAGCACGACGGTGGCATCGAGGCTCAGGACGGCGGTGGTCCCGGCGGCGATCAGGAAGACGGTGACCAGCAGCCGGCGGGCTCTGGACTCTCCGGATTGTCCTGCGCCCCAACTGCGCCGGGCCATGTAGACCCCGGCGGCGTGGAACAGCCCTTCGTCATCGCAGAGTTTGGCCAGCACCAGGACGGCGGCCAGAAATCCGACGACCGGCAGCAGTCTGCCGATCTCGTGCAGCGCGGTGCTCACAGCCAGGGATCTGCGGGTTGCCAGAGCGTCGGCAGATGCAGCGGCACGCCATCTTCGGCGGCCAGCCGGCTCAGCACCCGCATCGAGACGTCGAGATCGTCGCCGGCGTAGGGCAGGGCGCGCAGCGGCTCGTGCAGGGGCCGGAAGAAGTCGTCCCAGTGCGTCAGCACCACCCGGCGCGCGCCGACGGTCCGCACCGTCTCGTGCCAGTAGTCGACGAGGTACTTCTCGGGCTGCAGACCGAGCTGCCCGATGCCGAGGTATACGACGTCGGCGCGTTGTCCGGCGAGCGCGCCCGGTACGAAACCGGCACTGCCGACGGCGAGCAGCCGGCGGCCGCTGGCGCGGTGGTGGATGTGCGTGGACCACGCCTCGCCGCACTTGTAGGCCGACGCGCGGACCGGCGGCACCACGGGTGCGGTGATGGTGCCGGGGAAGCGGTCGGGCGGGCAGTGGTGGCCGGTGAACAGCGTGACGTCGAAGGCGCCCAACGTGATCGGCTCGCCGGGAGTGGCCACCGTCAACTGCGAGTCGGGGAGCCCGCCGCCGCGGCCGATGTGCGCGGCCGACGTGCCGCCCACCAGCTGCGCACCGGTGCGCGCGGCGACGGCCGCCGAGTCCATCGCGTGGTCGAAGTGCGTGTGGACCGGCAGCACCGCATCGAGCCGGTCGATGCCGAGCCGGTGCAGGCAGCCATCGATGCGCGGTACCGAGGGCTCCAGCCGGCCCAGCCCCACGGACAGCAGACCGGGCCGGGAGAAGAAGCCGTCCGTCAGCAGTGCCGACGAACCGTCGGACACCAGCATGGTGGTGACGCCGGCCCAGGTGACGGTCAGTGGCGAGTCGGTGCCGGCCGCTGGCTGATCGAAGTAGCGGGTGTATGCGGCCAGGTCGGGCCGGCCGAGTTTGAGTCGCATCAGCAGAAGGCCTCGATCTGTACGTTCTCTGCGGCCAGGCGGTCGCGGACCGCCCGGGCGATGTCGACGGCACCGGGCGAATCGCCGTGTACGCATATCGATTTCACGGTGATCTTGATGGTGGAACCGTCGACGGCGCCGACGCGGCCCGCGGTCACCATGGAGGCCACCCGGTCGGCGATGGTCGAAACGTTGTGCAGCACCGCATTACGTTGTGTGCGCGGCACCAGTTGGCCGTCGGGGCGGTACGAGCGGTCGGCGAAAGCCTCGGGCACGGTGCGCAGTCCGAGCTCCTCGGCGGCCGTGAAGAACGCCGAACCAGCCAGCCCCAGCACCGGCAGCGCCGGGTCCACGGCGTGCACCGCGGCGGCCACCGCCCGCGCCTGCACGTGGTCGGTGGCGATCGTGTTGTACAGGGCGCCATGGGGTTTGACGTAGGTGACGGCCGACCCGGCGACCTGTGCGAGGGCCTGTAGTGCGCCGATCTGGTAGATGACCTCGGCGGCCAGGTCGTCCGGGCCGACGTCGATGTAGCGGCGACCGAAGCCTGCCAGGTCGCGATAGCCCACCTGCGCGCCGATCCGGACGCCGCGTTCGGCGGCGGCGCGGCAGACCCGCAGCAGCCCGGCCGGGTCGCCGGCATGGAAGCCGCAGGCGACGTTGGCACTGGTGACCAGATCGAGCATCGCGTCGTCGTCGCCCAGCCGCCACACCCCGAAGCTTTCGCCGAGATCGGCATTGAGGTCCACCGCTGACATGTCTGCCAGCCTAGGCTGGCCGGCATGTCCACTCGTGACGACATTCTCATCACCGCGTTCGGCCTCGCCCAGTTGATCGCCGCCGGCGACGTGACGCTGCTCGACGTGCGCTGGCAGTTGGCCAAGCCCGACGGCCGCGACGAGTATCTGGCCGGGCACATCCCCGATGCGGTGTACGTCTCGCTGGAGGACGACCTGTCGGACCACACCGTCACGGGGCGCGGTCGCCATCCGCTGCCGTCGGGCGCGGCGCTGCAGGAGGCCGCGCGACGCTGGGGCGTGCGGGAGGGTGTGCCGACGGTCGTCTACGACGACTGGAACCGTGCGGGCTCGGCGCGTGCCTGGTGGGTGCTGCGCGCCGCCGGCGTCGAGAACGTGCGCATCCTGGACGGCGGGCTGGCGGCGTGGACCACCTCGGGTGGTCCGCTGGACCGCGGCGACGTCGAACCGGCACCGGGCAACATCACCGTCACGCACCAGGATCTCGTATGCCGGGGCCATGCCGACGCTGACCGCCGACGAGGCCGCGGCGCTGGGCCCGCGCCTGGGGGATGTCCGCGCGCCGGAACGGTATCGCGGCGACGTCGAACCCATCGACCCGATCGCCGGGCACATTCCGGGCGCGATCAATCTGCCGAGCGTGCTGGCGGCCGACGGTACGCTGCGCACCGACGGCGCCGATGTGGATGGCGTGTACTGCGGTTCGGGTGTCACCGCGGCGGTGGCAGTGGCCGCGCTGGCGGCCGCGGGCCGGGACGTGGCGCTGTTCCCCGGCTCGTGGTCGCAGTGGAGCAATGAGCCCGGGCGACCGATCGCTACCGGCGCCTGACCCGCCCCGCGCCCCAGCACAGCAGGAAGATGCCGAACGAGATCGACGTCACGAACACCGAGACCGGGACGCCCGGTGCCAGGGACAGCACGATGCCGCCGACCGCGGCGATCTCGGCGAAAACCACAGACGCCACGATCGTGGTGACGGGGGAGCTGAACACCCGGCCGGCCGCGGCGGCGGGGGTGATCAACAGCGACATCACCAGCAGTGCCCCGACGATCTGCACGCCCTGTGCGGCGGCGACGCCGACCAGCGCGGCGAACACGATGCCCAGCGCGCGCACCGGAACCCCGCGGGCCGCAGCCACTTCGGGGTCGGCAGTGGCGAACAGCAGTGGCCGGTAGCAGGCCGCCAGGATCGCGACCACCAGCACGGTCACCACGGCCAGCAGCGCCAGTCCTGAATAGCCGACGCCGACGATCTGCCCGGTGAGCAACGCGAAACTGGTGCCGGTGCGGCCTGGGTACAGGTGGATGAACAGCACGGCGAGACCGAGGCCGAAGGCCAGCACGACGCCGATCGCCGAGTCCCGCTCGCGTGAGCGTTGCCCCAGGATGCCGAAAAGGATTGCCGCCAGGGCACTCCCGACGAGGGCGCCGAGGCCGACGTTGAGCCCGGTCAACAGGGCGAAGGCGGCACCGGTGAGGGAGAGCTCGCTGGAGCCGTGCACCGCGAACGACATCTGCCGCATCACGATGAACGGTCCGATCAGGCCGCCGAGGAGCGCCAGCAGCGCCGCCGCGAGCACGGCCTGCTGGACGAAGTCGCGGCCGAGCAGGTCCGCGGTCAGCGCCGTGTTGAAGAAGTTATTCACAGCAGTGTCCGCTCGCATGCTCGGAGTTGTCCACGCCCGTACCGTCCTGGCCGACGACGACGTACTGGCCACCGATCCGGGCGACCTGGATGTCGGCGCGGTAGAGCGCGGACAGCGTTTCGGACGTCATGACCTCCTCGACGGTGCCGATCCGGAAGCGGCCGTCGACCAGGTACAGCACGCGGTCGACGTACGGCAGTACGGGATTGACCTCGTGGGTGACGAACAGGACCGCGGTACCGGCGTCCTTGCGGCGCTGGTCGATGAGGGCCGACACCAGTTTCGCGTTGGCCGGGTCGAGGTTGAGCAGCGGTTCGTCGCACAGCAGCAGCGCGGGGTCGGACGCCAGGGCCTGCGCGATGCGGACCCGCTGCAGTTCGCCGCCGGACATCACCGAGACGGGGACGTCGGCCAGCCGCGCGCCGTCGACCTGGCCGAGTGCCTGGGTCACCACGGCGCGGCGCTGCGCGCGCTTTCGCGGACCGGCGAAACCCCACTTGTGCCCGTCGCAGCCGAGGCCGACGAGGTCGCGGCCGCGCAGCGTCAGCCCGGTGTCCAGTGAGCGGTGCTGCGGCACGTAGCCGATGGCGCCGGTGGTGGTCATCCGCCCGGCCGTCAGCAGCTGTTGGCGCAGCAGCACTTTGAGCAGCGAGGTCTTGCCGGTGCCGTTCGGGCCGAGCACCGCGATGAACTCGCCGCGGCGCACCGTCAGGTCCAGCCGGTCCCACAGGACGCGGTCGCCGAACGACAGTCGTGCGCCGGTGAGTTCGGCGACCGCTTCAGAAGGCACGGTTACTGATTATCGACCCGGCGCCGCGGCGATATCGAGCTGGTGGGCCAATGCCTCCGCGGTCTGCCGCTGCCAGGTCAGGAAGTCCTGTCCGGCGGGCAGCGTCTCGGTGACCTCGACGATGGGCAGCGCGGACTTACGGGCGGCGTCCTGGAGCTGCTTGGTGACGGCGGTCTCGGTCTGCTTGTTCACCACCAGGGCGTCGACCTTGTGGCCGTTGATGAGGTCGAGCACCGCGGCCACGTCGGCCGGGGCGGGGTCGTGGCCTTCTTCGGCGGCGGCGGCGAAGCCGTGCGGGGTGCTGTCGACGACGCCCGCGGCGGCGAGCAGGTAGTGCGCGACGGGTTCGGTGGAGACCACCGCGGCGCCCGGGTGCTTCTGGCCGATGGCGTGCTCGGTGGCGGCGATCGCGTCGGTCTTCTTGCCGAACTCCGCGGCGTTGGCGCGGTAGGCGTCGGCGTTCGCGGAATCGGACTTGGCCAGGTCGTCGGCGATCTTGGCGGCGACGGCCTTGGCGACGGCCATGTTGTAGAAGACGTGCTCGTTGGCCTCGCCGGGCGCGCTGTGCGGCAGCAGCGAGTAGGCGTCCACGGTGGTGACGTTCTTGTGGTTCTTCAGCACATCGTCGGCCCAGTGGTCGTAGCCGCCGCCGTTGATGACGACGAGGGAGGCGTCGGCGATGGCGGCCGCGTCGGCCGGGGTGGCCTCGTAGGAGTGCGGGTCGTCGACGTCGCTGGTGAGGAGGGACTTGACGTCGGCGTGTCCGCCGGCGACGGCGGTGGCGACGCTGCCCCAGACGTTGGTGGTGGTGACGACCTTGGCGGCGCCGTTGGCGTGGCCGGAGTCGTCCTGCGACCCGCAGGCGGCCAACCCGGTGACCGAGGCCAGCGCGGTGAGGGCGGACAGTGCGATGAGCCTGGTCCGGGTCATGTGTGCTCCTGTGGGCTAGTGTTAATGAAAACCGTTTGCAATAAATCTAGTGCACCGTTGCCGTGCAGCGCGAATCGGATGCGCTAGCGTCACAAATATGCCGAGGAGCCCCAACCCGAGGCGTCGGGCCACGCTGGCCTCGCTCGCTGCCGAGTTGAAGGTCTCGCGCACCACGATCTCGAATGCCTACAACCGGCCGGACCAGCTCTCGCCGGAGTTGCGTGAGCGGGTGCTCGCCGCCGCCAAGGAGATGGGCTACCCGGGGCCGGACCCGGTGGCGCGTTCGCTGCGCACCCGGAAGGCCGGTGCCGTCGGACTGATCATCACCGAGCCGCTCAACTACTCGTTCCGCGACCCGGCGGCGCTGGATTTCGTTGCCGGACTTGCCGAATCATGTGAGGAGGCCGGGCAGGGCCTGCTGCTGGTGGCGGCCGGGCCCAATCGGTCGGTCGAGGACGGCACCGCCGCAGTGCTGTCCGCCGGGGTCGACGGGTTCGCGGTGTACGCCGCCTCCGACGACGATCCGTACCTACCGGTCGTGCAGCAGCGCGGCGTCCCGATCGTCGTCGTCGACCAGCCGAAGGACCTGCAGGGCGCATCCCGGGTCTGTATCGACGATCGCGCGGCCATGCGCGGGATCGCGGAATACGTTGTCGGCCTTGGGCATCGGGAGATCGGCCTGCTGACCATGCGGCTCGGCCGGGACTGGCCGCACGGTGACGCGCAGTCGGCCGTGGTGGACCCGGAACGGCTCACCTCGCAGCATTTCCACGTGCAGTGCGAACGCATCCTCGGGGTCCGCGACGCGATGTCCGATGCGGGCCTGAACCCCGACGGCCTGACTGTGGTGGAGACCTTCGAGCACCTACCGAGCTCCGGTGGCACGGCGGCTGCCGTTGCGCTGCAAGCCAATCCGCGCATCACGGCGCTGATGTGCACCGCCGACGTGCTGGCGCTCTCGGCGATGGACCACTTGCGGTCACGCGGCATCTACGTGCCCGGCCAGATGACCGTCACCGGATTCGACGGCGTCCCCGAGGCGCTGGCGCGCGGGCTCACGACCGTCGCCCAGCCGAGCCTCGAGAAGGGCCGGCGGGCCGGATATCTGTTGAACAATCCGCCGCGGTCCGGCATCCCGGTGATCGAGGTGCTCGAAACCGAGTTGGTCCGCGGCCGCACCTCGGGCCCGCCTGCCTAACCGGCCCGGCGCGCCGCCAGGTACGCCAGCGCCGCCGCGACGTCCTCGGGGGAGTCGACGCGGTACTGCGCGGCCGACGGCCCCGGGCCGACCTTCACGCCGACGTCACCGTCGCGCAGCCGGGCGAAGGCCTTCTCGTCGGTGACATCGTCGCCCAGAAAGACCACGGCGGTCGCGTCGTCGCGCTCCCGCAGGGCATCGATGGCCGAGCCCTTGTTGGTGGTGACCACCGCGAACTCCAGCACCGCCTTGCCCTCGGTGGGCTCGGCGGCCCACTGCGTTCCCGCCTCGCGCGCGGCGGCCAGCGCGGCCTCGCCGTCGGCCGCCGAGGCGTTGCGCACGTGCAGGGCGGCGCTGGCCGGCTTGGTCTCGACCGCTGCGCCCGGGTAGCGGTTTGCGATCTCGGTGAGTGAATCCACGATCTCGGCCAGCAGTGCGGTGTCGACGGTCTGCGTGAATCCGGTGTTGAACTCCGCGCCGTGACTGCCCACGAGGTGCACCGAATCCGGCATGCCGGACAGCTCGCGCAGGACGTCGAGGGCGCGTCCCGACACCAGTGCGACGAAGGTGTCCGGCAGGGCAGCCAGGTCCAGCAGGGCGGCCGACCCGGCGGGCAGGGCCCGCGCGTCGGCAGGGTTGTTCACGATCGGCGACAGCGTGCCGTCGAAATCCGAGGTGACGAGCAGTCGGGGGGTGGTGGCGACGGTGTCGAGCGCCGCGATCAGATCAGCCGGGAGCACCGGTCAGACTTTAGGGTGCTCCCCGTCACCGATCAGCAGCCGGACCGCCAGATCGAGCCGCTTGCTCACGTCGGTGGCCGAGGCACGACGCGTCAGCCAGGCCAGCAGGTTCGACAGCCACACGTCGGAGATGACGCGGGCGATGTGGTACTGGTCCTCGGTGGGTTCGCCGTCGCTCATGGCGCGGGCGAACATCGAGTCCATGAGCTTGCCGACGTGATCAACCTCACCGGCTGCGGACGCGTCGGCGAACACGAAAGCACGCGTCATGGCCTCGGTCAGCAGCGGATTGCGCTGCATCGACCGGTTCAGCTTGCTGACCATCACGTTGAGGCGCTGGTACGGCGTACCGCCCGTCAGTGAGGCGCGATCGGTCTTGGCGTCGATGCGCTCGAACTCCCGGCCCAGCGCGGACACCAGCAGGTGCACCTTGGACGGGAAGTAGCGGTACAGGGTGCCGACGGCGACGTCGGCACGTTCTGCCACCGCACGCATCTGAACTGCCTCGTAGCCGCCCTTGGAGGCGATGGCCAGGGTGGCGTCCAGGATGCGCTTGCGGCGCTCGCGCTGTGCTTCGGAACCGAGCTCGGATTCGGTTAGTACGGCCATGTTCGTCACCTCCCGCGGGCGGACGGCGGAATCGGACTCGGGTGTTGCTGGCGTCGGCATTCGGCGGTCAGTTCCTTCAGGTAGCGCATTGGGTGAAAACGATACGCAAAGTGATCGGTAATTTCCCACCTCCAGGCGCCCCGGGACACCCGAGTGTCCTGCTGTAATGGCGATCGACTTGACGTCTGATTGCTGTCACCATTAGAACACGTTCTAGTGAGAAGCGTGTTCTTCTCGCCCAAACGCTAGGAGCGCATGGTGTCCATCACTTCCACAACTATCGACTCGGAGCGGGCCGAGGTCCGCGAAATGGTCCGTAGCTGGGCTGTCGCGTCGGGTTCCATCGCCGCGGTCCGGGCGATGGAGGGCGGAGCGGAGAATGTCGTTGACGCTTGGCGGGGCCCGTATGGCGGTCTTGTCGAACTAGGGACCTTCGGCGTCGCGGTGCCCGAGGACCTCGGCGGCGCCGGCGGGTCCATCGCCGATCTGTGCGTGATGGTCGACGAAGCCGCCGCCGCGCTGGTGCCCGGACCCGTCGCCACCACCGCGCTGGCAACTCTGGTCATCACCGACGCCGCGCTGCTGGAGGCGCTGGCTTCCGGGCAGCGGACCGCCGGACTCGCTTTGACGTCCGACATCGCCTTCGACGGGCAGGTCGCCACCGGCACCGCCAAGTTCGTCCTGGGTGCCCTGCCCGACGGCCTGCTGATCCTGCCCGCGGGCGACACCTGGATCCTGGTCGACGCCGCCGCGGCCGGCGTCACCGTCACGCCGCTCGAGGCCACCGACTTCTCGCGCCCGCTGGCCCGCGTCGAGTTGGCGGGCGCCGCGGCGACCGTCCTCGACGCGCCGGTGGCCGACCTGGCCGTGACCGTGCTCGCCGCCGAGGCCGCAGGCCTGGCGCGTTGGCAGCTCGAGACCGCCGCCGAATACGCCAAGGTGCGTGAGCAGTTCGGCAAGCCGATCGGCAGTTTCCAGGCCGTCAAGCACATGTGCGCCGAGATGCTGCTGCGTTCGCAGCAGATCGCCGTCGCCGCAAGCGATGTCGCCGAGGCCGCTGTGGAAGGCGATGCCACGCAGCTCTCCATCGCCGCCGCGGTGGCCGCCGCGGCCGCCATCGACGCTGCGAAACACAATGGCCGCGACTGCATTCAGGTGCTCGGTGGCATCGGCTTCACGTGGGAGCACGACGCCCACCTGTACCTGCGGCGCGCCTGCGCCACGTCGCAGATCCTCGGCGGCCACGGCAGCTGGCTGCGCCGCGTGGCCGCGCTGACCCGTGCGGGGCTGCGTCGTCAGCTGCACGTCGACACCGGTGCGGCCGAGACGATCCGTCCCGAGATCGCCGCCGTGGTGGCCCAGATCGCGGCACTGCCCGTCGAGAAGCATCAGGCCGCGCTGGCCGAGGCCGGACTGATGGCGCCGCACTGGCCCGCGCCGTACGGCCGCGCGGCGTCGCCGGGCGAGCAGCTGGTGATCGACGACGAGCTCAGTGCCGCAAGCGTTGTGCGCCCGGACATTTCGATCGGCTGGTGGGCCGCGCCGACCATCCTCGGTCACGGCACGCCCGAGCAGATCGACCGCTTCATCCCCGGCACGCTGACCGGCGACGTGTACTGGTGCCAGCTGTTCAGCGAACCGGGCGCCGGCTCGGACCTGGCGGCCCTGCGCACCAAGGCCGTCAAGGTCGACGGCGGCTGGAAGCTGACGGGCCAGAAGGTATGGACCTCCAATGCGCACCGCGCCAACTGGGGAATCTGCCTGGCGCGCACCAATCCTGACGCGCCGAAGCACAAGGGCATCACCTACTTCGTCGTCGATATGAGCTCGCCCGGTATCGACATCCGTCCGCTGCGCGAGATCACCGGCGAAGCGCTGTTCAACGAGGTCTTCCTGGACGACCTGTTCGTGCCGGACGACTGCGTCATCGGTCCCATCGACGGCGGCTGGGCCCTGGCCCGCACCACGCTGGCCAACGAGCGCGTCGCGATGGCCGCCGGTGGCGCGCTGGACAAGGGCATGGAGCACCTGCTGGACGTGCTCGGCGACCGCGAGCTGGATGCCGCCGACGCGGAACGCCTTGGCGCACTGATCGTTGCGGCCCAGGTCGGTTCGCTGCTGGATCAGCTGACGGCGCAGATGGCCGTCGGCGGCCACGACCCGGGTGCCCCGTCGAGCGTGCGCAAGCTGATCGGTGTGCGCTACCGCCAGGCCCTGGCCGAGACGATCATGGAAGCTCACGACGGTGCGGGCATCGAGGATTCGCCGGACGTCCGGTACTTCCTCAACACCCGCTGCCTGTCGATCGCCGGTGGTACGGAACAGATCCTGCTGACCGTGGCCGGCGAGCGCCTGCTGGGCCTGCCGCGCTAGCGGCCCCGCCGGAAGTCCCTCGGGGTCAGGCCGACCCGCTGCCGGAATGTCGTGGCGAAGTGGTTGGGTGTCGAAAATCCTACTGCCGCACTGATTTCGGTGATCGACAACCTGGTCGAGGACAGTAACGTCTTGGCGCGGTCGATGCGGCGGTCGAGCAGGAACTGGTACGGCGTGGTGTGAAACGCGGCGCGGAACGCCTTGATGAACGTCGCCACGGACATCTGGGCAAGGCGGGCAAGCGATTCCAGATGGATGTCGGATTCCAGGCTCGTTTCCAGGAACTCGACTATCGATGCGCGCGCCGACGGTGGCAAGGTGTCGCGCTCCGGTTCGGGCGGTGGGGCGGTCGTGTAGGTGTCCCGGATCAGCAGCCGCAGCGTCTCGCCGGCCGAATCGAGCAGTAGCCGGGCGACCGCGTCGTCGCGGCCTGCGACACTGCGAATCTTGGTCACCAGCTGCAGGATCAGCGGATCGTGATGCTTACGCCGCGGGACGTGCACGACCTCGCCCAGGGCGTTCTCGGGTATCGAGATTTCGCAGAATCCCGAGATGTCGCCGGTGACGACCGACGTGCAGCGCACCCCCGCCGGCACCACCCAGGTATCGCCGATGCGCGGCAGCGTGCGATCGGTCGGGCCCCAGTCCAGGTTGGTCTCCATCGATCGGAGTTCGCCGTGGCGGTGGACGTAGATGAGGTGGCGACTCGAATCGTGGCAGCACCAGTCGGCAGGCTGCTCGATGCGCTCGGTGGCGAATCGTAGCGACATGCCGCGACTGTCGACGGACCTCTCGCCGACGACGATGCGTGGCTTCATGGGCCGGTCGTCATTCCATGGCTTGACGGCCATGCGAAACCTCCGGGTGTCCAGCTTGGCCATGATCATGCGCCCTCGGGCGCGGGCTCGTGGCGGCTTTCTCCGAACATCCTGTGAAAAATCTGCAAGCCAGTCAATAAAAATTAGAACTTGTTGCATATTTCGAATGTTTGTTCTCGGCATGGTCACTACCGTCTGCGCGGCCAGAAGTGCTGACACCTCAGAGTCCAAGGAGAACGTATGGCATTCGAGTTGCGCCGATATTCGACTGCGGGGATGGCGATGGCAACCGCCGGCGTCATCGCCATCAGCCCGCTGTCAATCCCGCCGCCAGACCTTCATCTACCGGCGCCGACTACCGTCGCATCGACCCGCACCGTCGACCTCACCGCGTTCGTCAACCCGCTCGCGGTGTGGGGTGACGTGCTCACCACGACCGTCGCCGATATCGGGAAACTGGGCCAGGCGTTCGCCGCCGACCCCTTCCCGCTCGCGAAGCAGGTGATCGCCAATCAGGTCCGCTACGCAAACCAGCTCATGTCCATCGCCCAGGGCGTGGGCAACGGCGTGGTCAACTGGGCCAATACCGTTCCCGATTCCTTACGGACCATGGCGCAGCAATTGGCTGCCGGCCAGATCTCCGATGCGGTGATGTCGGGTTGGGGCATCTTTGTGAACGGTGTTGTGGGCGTTCTGTTCCCGGTCCTGCAACTCGACATCCCGCAGCAGGTCGCGCAGAACATGGCCAATGTGGTCAAGGCGATCACCCCGGTCGTGGCGCAGTTGGGGTTCGCGGTGCTGAACACCATGTATCAGGCTACGGATGCCTTCGGTGACATCGCCCAGAACTTCTACGACGCCGCGCGGGTCGGGGATATCGTCACTGCCGCAAGCGAATTGATCAACGCTCCGGCAAATCTCACCGGCGCCGTACTGAACGGGTGGGGCGAGGGCAGCAAGGGCATGTATGGCATCTTCGGGTCGTTCGGGGTCGTCGCCGCGGTCATGCAAGGGTTCAAGACCATCGCCGACGCCATCAAGCCGCCGGCTCCGGAGGCTCCGGTCGCGGTAACCGTGGATGGCCCGGCCGCGGTCCAGGCCTCGGCCGCCAAGGTGCTGTCCTCGGCGACCACGGCGGCTGTGGAGGCAAGCGCTCCAGTGAAGGAATCGTCGACTCCCGAGAAGGTCAAAGCGACTGTGGCCAAGGCGGATCCGAAGCCTGCGACGCCGGTCTCGACCGACGCCGAGGCCGTGGAGACGCTGCCGGTGAAGGTCACGGAGCCCGTGAAGGTTGCAGAACCGGTGAAGGTCGAGGCATCCACACCCGCTGCGGACCCGGTGTCGGCCGAACCGGCCAAGGTCGAGACAACGAAACCGGCGCAGAAGGACACCACCACGTCCGAACCGGGCACCAAGGCGACGGGTGCCACCTCGTCTGACTCCGATTCGGCGGGCAAGCAGGACAAGTCGGCAGGGAAGTCGCAGAAGGCAGAGAAGGCGCCGAAGGCGCAGAAGTCACCGAAGGCGCCGAAAGTCGCCAAGCAGCCGAAGAAGGCGTCGTCGTCGACGCAGCAGTCAGCCAACGCGGGTTAAATGGGGGGACGAGATCGGCGAAGTGGTTGCGAAAGCCTTTCGGCCGGCAACCATTTCGTCGATCTCGGCTCGGGTCCGGTCAGGGGACCACGAAATCGGTGGTCACGTGGTCGAGCGGATGGTGGTTGGCATCCGCGAGGATGATCTCCACCTTGTGCGGTCCGGGTGGTAGGCCGACCAGGATCACCGGTTCACCACTGGCGTCCGCCCAGTGCCACGGCGCACCGTCGACAACCACGTGGATGTGGCCGATACGCGGAGTCACCTTGAGTGCCTCGGGACCGAAAACCGGTTCGATGCGCAGGTTTTCGGCACGGTATTGGATGAACACCTGCCCCTTGGCGAGGGCCTCGGGAATGGGCGGATCGACGATCAGTTTCGCCGGCGGCTGCGGCGTGGTCAGCGGCACCACTCCCGGCGCGCCGAGCACGTCCGCGGCGCTCGGTGTTCCTGCGGTGCGGGTAGTCGAAGGGGCAGAGGAACTCTCGTGTTTCGTGTGGTCCGAGCTGTCGACCGTGGTGCCACATGATGCGATGAGCCCCGCAGTGGCCGCGACGACCGCGTAGCCGATGAGGTGCGGCAGCTTCTTCATTCGTGTTTCCTCCTGAATTTCTGGCACTGGCGGGTGCGGCGATTCACCGGGCGAGAAAGCGGCTCTGACAGTAGTCGGCAAGCGCTGCGCCGCTGGCTCCGACGGCTCCCGCTGTCGCGAGCGCGATCACTGTTGCGACCGTCGGCGCATGTCCCGCGTAGAAGAAGCTGGTGATGCCGAGAAAGTACGCGGGTGGGTAGTTGAACAGGGGCAGCGCTCGCAGACACATGACGATGGCGACCAGGCCGAATATCGCAATACCGGTGGCCGCCAGACCTAGTGACGGCTGCAGCCGATTGATCACGAGCGTCGTTGCGGCGGCGAACACCAGGCCGACCACGTATGACGCCAGATTGGCGTAGCGGTGACGCACGGTGTCGCCGGTGACACCGTAGGCGATCCAGCCGAGAAACATCGCTGGTGCCGAGAGCATCGCCCAACCGGTACCGAATGTGACGACGGCCGCGACGCCGGCGACTATCAGCGTGATGGCGTGAAACGGGATTGCGGTCGTTCTGGCCGTGCCGGTTGCGGTGATGCTCACTGGCGTCTCCTGGTGGTTGGTCGGTGCGGCTGCCGTTGGTGGAGTGGACATTTCGGTGTGCGTCCGAGTCTGGTCAGGCGATGCTGAGCACGACGTCGATGTTGCCGCGGGTGGCTTTGGAATACGGGCAGGTTTGATGTGCGGCGTCCACGATGGCTCGGGCCGTGTCCCGCGCGATGCCCGGCAGGCTGACGTGCAGGCGCGCCTGCAAGAAGTAGGCGCCGTCCACGTTGCAGAGATCGACTTCGGCGTCGACGGCGGTCTCGGCCGGCAGTTTGACGTTCGCCTTGCCGGCCGCGATGTGCATGGCGCCGATGAAGCACGCGGACCACCCCGCCGCGAACAGCTGCTCGGGATTGGTGCCGGCGCGATTGCTGCCGGGGGGATCGAGGCGGATGTCGAGCCGGCCGTCGGAGCTTTGGGCGTGTCCGTCGCGGCCGCCTGTGGTGCGGGTCTTGCCGGTGTAGAGAACGGCGTCGTGGGTGGTGGTGCTCATGTTGCTCCTTGAGAACGGCGAGTTGGAATGTAAATCGCATCCGATTAACTCGGATGCGATGAGACTATCCGAGGGCGTCGAGATGTCAACCCATCCGATTGAATCGCATCCGATAGAATCGCTTCGGATGTCACTCAAAGTCAGGAGTTGTCGATGGCTGTCGAGCGCCCGACCGAGGCCGCCGGTCCCCGGCTTGCCGACTTCATGTGTTTTGCGATCTACTCGGCGAATCTCGCTTACGGCAAGGCGTACAAGCCGATCCTCGACGAGCTTGGTGTCACATATACCCAGTACATCGCGATCGTCGCGCTCTGGGAGAACGACCATCAGACCGTCCGTGGCCTGGGTGAAAACCTGTTCCTGGAGTCGAACACACTGACCCCGATTCTCAAGAAGCTCGAAGCACAGGGTTACGTGCGCCGCCGGCGCGATCCGTCCGACGAGCGTCAGGTCATCGTCAGCCTCACCGATGCGGGCCGGGCGTTGCGTGAGAAGGCGCTGCCGATGAATCTGGTGGCGGCGACCGGCTTGCCGTCCGACGAGTTCGACAAGCTGCAGAAGGCGGTGGTCACCCTGCGCGACAACCTTCGCGACCACGCGCAGGCGCAGTCCCGCTGAACTGTCAGTGCCGCATGCGGTGTGCGCCGGCGACGATGGCGTCGTGCAGCGCGATCTCGGCTTCCGATGGTGCGCTGCGCCGGTGCAGCAGGACGAATTCCAGGTGGCCGAGGTTCGGTAGGCGGTTGTCGGTGATCGGTTGAAGCCCCTGCGGCAGAACCGATTCGGAATGCGCGATGATGCCGAGCCCGGCGAGGGCCGCGGCCTGTAGGCCGAGCAGACTGTCGCTGACGCACGCGATGCGCCAGCTGCGGCGCTCGCGTTCCAATTCGCGTAGTGCGATGTGCCGGGTCAGGCTCGGCGGTGGGTACGTCACGATCGGCACCGGGTCGGTGATGTCGGTCAACCCGGGGCGGCCGGCCCACACCAGGCGGTCGCGCCACAGCAGTTCACCGTGTTGTTCGCCGGGCAGGCGTTTGGCCACCATGAGATCCAATTCGCCTGCGGCCATTCGGGTTTTGAGGTTCTCGCTCAGCCCGACGACGAGCTCCAGGTCGACGCCGGGGTAAGACCGCCGAAACTCGACCAGCACATCCGAGAGCATGCGGCCGACCAGATCGTCCGAGGCGCCCAGCCGGATGAGGCCCGTGGGTTGGGATTCGGAGAAGTAGCGGTCGGCCTTGGCCTGCGCGTCCAGGATGTCGTGCGCGAAGCCCACCATCGCCGCGCCGTCGGCGGTGAGGGCCAGGTTGCGGGTGTCGCGGCGGAACAGTTCACGGCCGACGGACTGCTCGAGGCGGGCGATGTGGCCGCTCACCGTCGACTGGCGCAGGCCCAGCAGACGCCCGGCCGCGGTGAACCCGCCCGCGCGCTCGACTGCCAGGAAGGTGCGCAGCAGTTCGGGATCCAGCACATTGATCACCATATCCGTTCAGAGATATCGGATATATCGCCTGGCGCTATGAGTTGCGACCGCAGTACGTTTTCCCGGTGAACCTGCTCGCCAAGCTCCGCATCGACGGCTTCCTGCTCGGGCTGTTCGCCGCGATGGCCATCGGCGTGCTGCTACCCGCACGCGGTGACGCCGGCGAGGCGGTCGAGACCGCGACCAAAGTCGCCATCGCGGTGTTGTTCCTGCTGTACGGCACGCGGCTGGAGCCGCGAGAGGCGCTCGAAGGGCTGAAACACTGGCGGCTGCACACCACGGTGCTGGCCGCGACCTTCGTGCTGTTTCCGCTGCTCGGGCTGGCGATGAAGGTGCTGGTGCCGTCGGTGCTCACCGACGAGCTCTACACCGGCATGCTGTATCTGTGCCTGCTGCCGTCCACGGTGCAGTCGTCCATCGCGTTCACCTCGATCGCGCGCGGCAATGTCGCGGCGGCCGTCGTGAGTGCGTCGGCATCGAACCTGCTGGGCATCTTCCTCACCCCGCTGTTGGTGACCCTGCTCATGACGACCACGGGCGCTGCCACGGTGTCGGCGAACTCGGTCCTGGAAATCGTCGTGCAGCTGTTGCTGCCGTTCCTCGCCGGCCAGTTGTTGCGGTCCAAGCTGCACCGCGTGCTCTCGCACACCACGCTCACCAAGGTCGTCGACCGCGGTTCGGTCTACCTCGTCGTCTATGCGGCGTTCAGTGCCGGTATGGCCGAGCACATCTGGACGGGCATGAAGGTCACCAACGTGCTCGCGGTGATCGCCGTCAGTGTGGTGCTGCTCGCCGTGGTGCTCGGCATCACCGCCGGGGTGGCGCGGCTACTGAAGTTCGATCGAGCCGACCGCATCGTGATCATCTTCTGCGGATCGAAGAAGAGCCTGGCAACCGGGCTGCCGATGGCGACGGTGCTGTTCGCCGGGCATCCGGTGGGCCTGATCGTGTTGCCGCTCATGATCTTCCACCAGATTCAGCTCATCACCTGCGCGATGCTGGCCGGCCGCTGGGGGCGGCAGGCTGACGCCGAGGCGGCGGAAGTGGACCTCGCCGTCGCGCGGGGCTGAGCCGGCGTGGTCGGTTCCTGGTAGGGGCAACCTGATCTTCGACCGGGGTCGCTGTCGCAGCGAAGATAGTATGTAGAACAACTGATTTGTCATACCAACCATTATTGGTTATGGTCGTTCTACCGGGGCCTCTAGTGTCGAGGCCATGGCTTCAACGGAAGATGCGGTAACCGGCGAGGAGGCTGATTGCGACCTGGGCTGGTCGGCCGGAATGCTGATGCGGCATTACCGGGCGCAGGTTCAGCCGCGTGTTGCCGACTTGCCCCGTGGGGAACGTGGGTACCAGGTGCTCTACACCGTGATCTGCAAGAGCTTGCCCAATCAATTGCAGATGGCGGAGTACCTCGGTATCGACCGTACGGTTCTGCCGTACGTCATCGACGATTTGGTGAAGGCCGGGTTGGTCGAACGGCAGCCGGACCCGGCGGACCGTCGCGCCAGGAAGGTCGTCGCCACCGCACGCGGAGTCGAGACGTTCCAGCGGTTACGGGACGAGGTTGTCCCAGCCGAGCAGGCCGTGTTGTCGGCGTTGGATCCTGAGGAGCAGGTGCTTTTCAGGTCACTGCTGTCACGGGTGGCTCGGCAGGCGCGCGATGAGACGAATGTGCGTGCCATTTCCAGCGAAGACGTTTGAGATTAGAGGTGACCCGGTATCGAGGTATCGGCGGTTGAGAAAAAGCCGCCGCGCCTGAATCTGGGTGCCAGCGTCGGCCCCAGAATCCGCGAAAACGCAAAGGAACGGGTACACGACATGTCGCACAATCCAGATGACCTCAGCAAGGACCCGACGCCAGATCCGGTCGAGGACAACGCATTTCTACCCTCGCCGTATTCGTTGAGCCAGTACACCCAGTCGAAGACCGACTTCGACGGCGTCAAGCATCAAAACTCCTACACCGGGGGCAGGTGGAAGGTGCTCATGATTGCCGCCGAGGAACGGTATGTGCTGTGCGAGAACGGCAAGATGTTCTCCACTGGCAATCATCCGGTCGAGATGCTGCTGCCCCTGCACCACATGATGGCGGCCGGCTTCGACGTCGACGTCGCCACCGTCGCCGGCTACCCGGCCAAGCTCGAATTGTGGGCAATGCCCAATGAGGATGAGGCGGTCCTACAGACCTACGAAGCGCTCAAGCCGAAGCTCAAGCAGCCGAAGAAGCTCGCCGACGTCGTCGCCAACGAGCTGGGCCCGGACTCGGACTACATCGCGGTCTTCATCCCGGGCGGGCACGGTGCCGTGGTCGGCCTGCCGGCCGCCGAGGCGGTGGCGCAAACCCTGGAATGGGCGCTGGCCAATGACAAGTTCGTCGTCACTCTGTGTCACGGCCCGGCCGCGTTGTTGTCCGTCGGGCAGGGCGGCAAGGCCTCGCCGTTCAAGGGCTATGAGGTCTGCGTGTTCCCGGACGCGCTCGATCAGGGGCCCAACATCGAGATCGGTTATCTACCAGGTCATTTGCAGTGGCTCGTCGCCGACCTGCTCAGCAAGCAGGGGCTGACCATCGTGAATGAAGATATGACGGGCAAGGTCCACCAAGACCGCAAGCTGCTCACCGGTGACAGCCCGTTGGCATCGAACAATCTCGGCATCTTGGCCGCAGACGCGTTGGTGGGCGCCGTCCGGTCGCTCGACGCGAATTCCTGACACGAGGCAGTTGATCTGCGGCACCGGATGATTCGTTGCCGCAGATCAACTCGCCGCGCTCAGGCGAGAGTCGCCGGCCGAGAGTGAAGTAGATACCGAAGAAACCGCGAAAGTTCGCTATCTACTTCACGTTCGGCGGTGCTCAGTTGTAGTGCGTCGTGGCGCAGGCGGTCGGCGTCGTGAGGTTCACGCCGGGGTAGGTGACCTGAATGTCCGCGCAGGCAATGAAATTGGCCTCGGTGTTCGGCCTGCCGGTCCGCACGTCGAGCGTCAACGAGGTGCCGTCGACCGCGAACTCCTCGAACGTGCCGCCGCCGTTGAACGTGACCGAGACCAGGGCGCTGTTCTGCGATTTGAGCTGCCGCGAGTTCACCGGGCCGTTCCACGAGCCGCGGTTGATGGGCGGGGCTCCGGTGGGTGCGCTGTACGAGACGTCTTGGTAGACATTGCGGTTGGCGCTGCGCAGCGTGATGTTCTCGCGTGCCCAGGTGTTCGGCGGTAGTGGAACCGGATTGCCGCCGACCACCAGGTTGGCGGCGGTGTTGAAGGTGCACGCACCCCCGGAGCACTGCGCCGTCACGTGAATCTGAATCTTGGTGGCGTCGTCGACGGGCACGAAGGCGTCGGCCGAATTGACCGCGGCAGCAGCCGTCACAGGGGACATCAGAGCGGTCGCGGTCAGCACAGCGGCCGCACTTGCTGCAGTAAGCCGGTTCACAGTCAAGAAAGTAATCCGTTCGCTACTCGTCGTAGGTGACTTCGACGGAATCCGTCTTGGGCACCGCCTGGCAACCGAGGATGAGGCCCTCTTCGAGGTCGGACGGCTCCAGCACGTCGTTGATCGCCATGTCGACGTCGCCCTTCTTCATGAGCACCGCACACGCCCCGCAGTGCCCCTCGCGGCAGGAGAACGGTGCGTCCAGTCCCTTGTCGAGCAGCACATCGAGCAGTACGGCCTTGCGCGGCCACTGCAACTCGTGTGTCTCGCCGTCGAGCGTGACGATTGCGGTGGCCGGGCCCTCATCGCTGTCATCTTCGGCGAGCACGACGGCGGCGAACGGGTCGGAGTCCAGTGACTGGAACACCTCGAGGTGGACATTGTTCTTGTCGGCGCCGGACTTGAGCAGCGCCTCTTCGGCGGCGGCCATGAAGGGGGCCGGGCCACAGATGAAGGTCTCGCGCGTGGTGTAGGGCGCCAGTTGCGTAGCCAGGATGGTCGGGTTGGGCAGGCCCTGCACCGACTCCAGCCAGTGGACGATGGACAACCGGTCGGGGTACAGCGCCGTCAGTTCGCGCAGCGCCTTGCCGAAGATCACCGACTTCTCGTCGCGGTTGGCGTAGAACAGCGTCACCTTGCCGGTGCCCTCGGACAGCGCGGACTTGAGGATCGACAGCATCGGGGTGATGCCGCTACCGCCGGCCAGCAGCAGGAAGTCGGTGTCGAGGTTCTTGGGGACGAACGTGCCGGACGGCGCCAGGACGTGCATCCGCATACCGACGTGCGCGTTGTCGCACAGCCAGTTCGACGCGTAGCCGTCCGCGGTGCGCTTGACCGCGACGGTGAGCGCCTCATCGGCGTGCGGAGAGCTGCACAGCGAGTAGCAGCGGGCGACCGATCCGGTACGGGTGCTCGGGACGCGCAGGGTCAGGAACTGACCGGGGGAGTACTTCAGTCGTTCCGGCGGGATGTCGCTGCCGTCGGGCGTCTTGAACACCAACACGCGGGCGTCGTTGGTCTCGGCGACGACATCGGCCACCACAAGTTCCAGTACGTGGCTGCCCAGCGGCTCGTCCACAACCATCACCCTTCGTTCGAACCGGCCTGGCGGCCAGTAACTAGAACAGGTTACAAAAGTGCAGTTATGCGGGTCTACCTGCTGTAGTACCGCCATGCTCGACACAAATCGTAACGTGTTCTAATCTTCTGTCTAGACGACCACTCCCCGGGAGGCAATCCGTGACGTCAATTGAACAACTCGACGTGCAGGCCGTGCTGGCCGGTATCGACGACCTGCTGCCGGTACTGCGCGAACGCGCACAGCTGACCGAGGACCTGCGCCAGGTGCCGCAGGAGTCTATCGACAGTCTGAACGAGATCGGCTTCTTCAAACTGCTGCAGCCCGCCCAGTGGGACGGCCTCCAGGCTGACCCCACCGTGTTCTACGAGGCGGTCCGCCGCATCGCCAGCGCCTGTGGTTCGACCGGCTGGGTCGCGTCGATCATCGGCGTGCACAACTGGCACCTGGCGCTGTTCGATCAGCAGGCCCAGGAAGACGTCTGGGGCGACGACTCGACCGTCCGTATCTCCTCGTCCTACGCCCCGATGGGCGCGGGCGTGGTGACCGAGACCGGCGACGGCTACATCGTCAACGGCGCCTGGAACTGGTCCTCCGGCTCGGAGCACGCCACCTGGGCGTTCCTCGGCGGCCCGGTCATCAAGGACGGCCGCCCGGTCGACTTCGGCAGCTTCCTGATCCCGCGCACCGAATACACCATCGACGACGTGTGGAACGTGGTCGGCCTGCGTGGCACCGGCAGCAACACGATCGTCGTCAAGGACGTGTTCGTGCCGCGGCACCGCTTCCTGTCCTACAAGGCGATGAACGACGGCACCGCCGGCGGCTACCAGACCAACACCGCCCCGGTCTACAAGATGCCGTGGGGCACCGTGCACCCCACCACCATCTCCGCCCCGATCGTCGGCATGGCCTACGGCGCCTACGCCGCGCACGTCGAGCACCAGGGCAAGCGCGTGCGCGCCGCGTTCGCCGGTGAGAAGTCCAAGGACGACCCGTTCGCCAAGGTCCGCATCGCCGAGGCCGCCAGCGACATCGACGCCGCCTGGCGCCAGCTGATCGGCAACGTCGCCGACGAGTACGCCCTGCTGGTCGCCGGCAAGGAGATTCCGTTCGAGCTGCGGGCCCGTGCCCGTCGTGACCAGGTGCGCGCCACCGGCCGCGCCATCGCGTCCGTCGACCGCCTCTTCGAGGCCGCCGGCGCCACCGCGCTGGCCAACGGCACCCCGCTGCAGCGCTTCTGGCGCGACGCCCACGCCGGCCGGGTGCACGCGGCCAACGAGCCCGAACGCGCCTACCTCATCTTCGGTAACAACGAATTCGGTCTGCCCCCGGCCGACACCATGGTCTGATGACCGCCGCGGTATCCGAGGTCACTTTCGAGTCCACTTCGCGGTATGCGCAGGTGAGCGATGATCTGCGCCTGCACTACCACGAGGCCGGCGACCCGGCCGCCGAGACGATCGTGCTGCTGCACGGCGGCGGCCCGGGTGCGTCGAGCTGGTCGAACTTCTCGAAGAACATCGCGGTGTTGGCCGAGCGGTTCCATGTGCTGGCCGTCGACCAGCCGGGCTACGGATATTCGGACAAGCCCACCGACCACGTGCAGTACCACCGCCACAGCGCGACGGCGCTGCTGGCGCTGTTCGACCACCTCGGTATCGAACGGGCGGCGCTGGTTGGCAATTCG
This sequence comes from Mycobacterium toneyamaense, assembly GCF_055384815.1. NCBI lineage: Bacteria > Bacillati > Actinomycetota > Actinomycetes > Mycobacteriales > Mycobacteriaceae > Mycobacterium > Mycobacterium toneyamaense. The sequence continues at coordinate 5,331,705 of NZ_AP040333.1, read as the reverse complement.
CTCGGCGGTGGCACGGCGGTCCGGTTCGCGCTGGATCATCCGGAGCGGGCCGGCCGGCTGGTGCTGATGGGCCCCGGCGGGCTGAGCGTCAACCTGTTCGCGCCCGATCCCACCGAGGGCGTGAAGCTGCTCGGCAAGTTCGCCTACGCACCGACGCGCGAGACCCTCGAGGCGTTCGTGCGGATCATGGTCTTCGACCAGAGCCTGGTCACCCCGGAGCTGATCGATGAGCGGTTCGCCATCGCCAGCACACCCGAGTCGCTCGCCGCACTGCGCGCGATGGTCAAGTCCTTCGCGGGGCCGGACTACGAGCTCGGCATGATGTGGCGCGAAGTGCACAAGCTGCGGCAGCGGGTACTGCTGATCTGGGGCCGTGAGGATCGGGTCAACCCGCTCGACGGCGCGTTGGTGGCGCTCAAGCAGATTCCTCGGGTCCAGCTGCACGTGTTCGGTCAGTGCGGCCACTGGGCACAACTAGAGAAGTTCGACGAGTTCAACAAGCTGACCCTCGATTTTCTGGGCGGCTAGAGGAGACATGGCATGACGACGATCAAGGCCCTCGGCTACATGCGCATCGAGGCCACCGATGTGGCGGCCTGGCGCGAGTTCGGGCTCAAGGTGCTCGGCATGATGGAGGGCGAGGGCACCAACCCGGATGCCCTCTACCTGCGGATGGACGACGTCGCGGCGCGTCTGGTGATCGTGCCCGGCGAGAAGGACCGCCTGTTGGCCTCGGGCTGGGAGGTCGCCGACGCGCCTGCCCTCGAGCAGCTGAAGGAAACCCTCAGCGCCCACGGCGTCCCGTTCAAGGAAGGGACCAAGGAAGAACTGCTCGACCGCAAGGTCGAGGGCATGATCAGCTTCCAGGACCCGGCCGACAACACCCTCGAGGTGTACTACGGCATCCAGTACCTGGGTCGTCGCTTCGTCAGCCCCTACGGCCACAAGTTCGTCACCGCCGAGCAGGGCCTCGGCCATGTCGTGCTCACCTGCAATGACGACGCCGCGGCGCAGGCGTTCTACCAGGACGTGCTGGGCTTCCGGCTGCGCGACTCGATGCGGCTGCCCCCGCAGATCGCGGGCCGCCCGGCCGACGGCGACCCGGTGTGGCTGCGGTTCTACGGCTGCAACCCGCGCCACCACGCGCTGGCGTTCATGCCCATGCCCAACCCGACGGGCATCGTGCACCTGATGGTCGAGGTGGAGAACTCCGACGACGTCGGCCTGTGCCTGGACCGCGCCAACCGTAAGAAGGTCAAGATGTCGGCCACGCTGGGCCGGCACATCAACGACAAGATGCTGTCCTTCTACATGAAGACGCCGGGTGGCTTCGACATGGAATTCGGTTGCGAGGGACTCGAAGTCGAGGACGAGAGCTGGATCGCGCGCGAGAGCGTCGGCATCAGCCTCTGGGGTCACGACTTCAGCGTCGGGTTCAAGTAGGCTCGCGCGGCATGACTTCGACCCCGCAGATCGACCCCCGCACATTCCGTAATGTGCTCGGGCAGTTCTGTACCGGCATCACCGTCATCACCACCGTGAATGACGGTGTGCCGGTCGGTTTCGCCTGCCAGTCGTTCGCTGCCCTGTCACTGGACCCGCCGCTGGTCCTGTTCTGCCCGACAAAGCAGTCCCGGGCCTGGAAGGCCATCGAGGCCAGTGGCAAGTTCTGCGTCAACATGCTGCACGAGAACCAACAGCACGTCTCGGCGCAGTTCGGCTCCAGGGCCGAGGACAAGTTCGCCGGGATCGATTGGAGCCCTTCGGGATTGGGCTCCCCGGTGCTCGACGGCACGCTCGCCCACATCGACTGCACGGTGCACTCGGTCCACGACGGCGGCGACCATTTCGTGGTGTTCGGCGCGGTGCAGTCCATGTCCGAGCCGCAGGCCATCAAGCCGCGTCCGCTGCTGTTCTACCGCGGCGAGTACACCGGCATCGAGCCGGACAAGAACACCCCGGCGCAATGGCGCGACGATCTGGATGCGTTTCTCACCACGACGACCGAGGACACCTGGCTATAGTCGCGCAATGAGCGCGCCGATCCGGTCCGGATTGCGTCGGGTCGTCCTGGCTTCCATGGCCGGCACCGTCGTGGAGTGGTACGAGTTCTTCCTGTACGGCACCGCAGCCACCCTGGTGTTCAGCAAGGTGTTCTTCGGGCAGAGCGGCAGCGATCTCGATGCCATCTTCGCCGCCTTCGTCACCTACGCGGTGGGCTTCGTCGCCCGGCCGCTCGGCGGCGTGGTGTTCGGTCACTTCGGCGACAAGTTCGGCCGCAAGACACTGCTGCAGTTCTCGCTGCTGCTGGTCGGTTCGGCCACCTTCCTGATGGGCTGCCTGCCGACCTTCGGGCAGATCGGCTACTGGGCGCCGGGCCTGCTGGTGGTGCTGCGGTTCATCCAGGGCTTCGCGGTCGGCGGGGAGTGGGGCGGCGCGGTGCTGCTGGTCGCCGAGCACAGCCCGGCGCAGAGCCGGGGATTCTGGTCTAGTTGGCCGCAGGCCGGGGTGCCGGTCGGCAACATCCTGGCGACGGTCGTACTGCTCACGCTGACGGGGACGCTGCCGGAGTCGGAGTTCCTGTCCTGGGGCTGGCGGGTGGCGTTCTGGCTGTCGGCGGTGGTGGTGCTGGTCGGCTACTACATCCGCACCAAGGTGACCGATGCGCCGATATTCGTTGCGGCACAACAGGAAGTCGAGCGCGTCAAGGCGTCGTCACTGAGCGTCATCGAGGTGCTCCGGTACTACCCGGGCAAGGTGCTGACCGCCATGGGCCTGCGGTTCGCCGAGAACATCATGTACTACCTGGTGGTCACGTTCTCGATCACGTATCTGAAAGTTCATGCGGGCGTGAGCACTACGTCGATCCTGTGGTATCTGCTGGTGGCGCATGCCGTGCACCTGGTGGCAATTCCGTTGGTGGGCAAGCTCTCTGACCGCGTCGGGCGCCGGCCCGTGTACCTGGTCGGGACGCTGCTCACCGCGGCCTGGGGTTTCGTCGCGTTCCCGATGATGGACAGCAAGCACTACTTCGTCATCATGAGCGCGATCACCGCCGGCCTGGTGGCGCACGCCTTCATGTATGCGCCGCAGCCGGCGTTGATGTCCGAGATGTTCCCGACCCGGATGCGGTATTCCGGTGTGTCCCTTGGCTATCAGGTGACGGCGATCTTCGCGGGTTCACTCGCGCCGATCATCGCGGTGCGGCTGCTGAAGGATTTCCACTCGTCGGTGCCCATCGCGATCTACCTGGCCGGGGCCTGCGTGGTGACGCTGGTGGCGTTGGCGTTCGCGCACGAGACCAAGGGGATCGACCTGGCTGAGGTCGACCGTGCCGACAGAGAACGTGTGGTTGCGCCATCGTCGCGATCGACCGTCACGCGACTGGGTATCCGATTCAATTGGCCGCCCTGGGAACAGTAACGTCCGCTAGGAGCTTGGGTCGGTAAGCCGTTGGTGGGGTGAGGTCGTCGAAGGTGCGTACAGATCGCAGTCCGTGGCTCTGAGGTGATCTGGTTGCACGTTCGATGCGCGATCGCGTGTGGTGAGCGCCCAGTGCGCCCGGTGCCCTGCCGACGGGGCCTCAATAGGCGGGTAGGGCCGAGAGGCCGGTAAGTCCGATGTGGCCGTGCAGTTTTCGTATGTTGTGGCACGCCGCGAGCAATAGCCATTCGCCGCGGGCCTGCTCAAGGCCGCGCAGCAGAAGATGTTTGGCGTTCTGCAGCGTCGACATCTGACCGAACACCGGTTCCACGATGGCTTTACGGCGGGCATAAACCTGCTGGCCACGTTTGGTGGTGAGCTTGCGGGCCATCCGTTGCTTGGTGGTGGCATCGGCCGGGATGCGTCCGCGTGGGGCCACCGGGGCCGGGTCATCACGGCGCCGGCGGCCGGGGGCAATGAAGAACTCGGTCCCATACGTAGCGGTGTATGCGGCGGCGGCCTCACAGTTGGCGGCGCTGCTGTAGCCGGCATCAGCGAGCACCTGGGCGGGAACCCGGCCGGTGTTGGCCGCCGCTTGCCGGGTCATCGGCAACAGGGTGCCCACATCGGCGGCGTTGGTGCCCACTGCGGTGGCCACGATCACCTGATGATCGGCATCGACCACAGCCGCGGCGTTGTAGCACTGGTGAAACGCCCCATCGGCGGTGAGCATGATCTTGGAATCCGGATCGGTGAAGTTGCGCTGCGCCTTGGGTTTCGGTGTGGCTGCTGCGGCGGCGGCCGCTCCCGCACTGGTGGTGGTGTCGTCATCATCGTCGCGTTCACGGGCTTTGCGTTCAGCGTCGGCGCGGGCCGCCTCGGCGGCTTCGTGCTCCAGGGCGGCTTTGGCCTGGCGAATCTTCACCAGCCGGGTCTCGCGGCGGGCCAACTCGGCCGGGAGCTCATCACCACGGCGGTCCTTACCGAACTGCTGGTCTTCGGCCTTGTCGATCCGTTCAGCTTCCAATAGCAGCGCTGACACCTCGGCGGCCAGGACTTTCTCTTTCTCGGTCATCCGGGCATAACTCATCGCTTTGCGTTTGGAGGCGTTGGCCCGCACCTTCGTGCCATCAAGGGCGACCCGGCCCAGGGACACCATGCCCGCGGCCTGACACAACGCCAACGCCTGCACGAACACATGTCCCAGGGCGGACAGGTGGCGTTTACGGAACCGGGCGATCGCCCGGTAATCGGGGGCGCTACCAGAGGCCAGCCACCGAAACGCGACCACGTCAACACAGGCGGCTTCCAGCTTGCGCGAGGAACGCACCCCGGTCGTGTACCCGTACAGCAGAATCCGCACCAGCAGCCGCGGATCGTACGGTGGCCCACCCCGGACCTCGGTATAGGCGGCATGGATCCGGGACAAGTCCAGATGCTCATCGACCAACTCGGCGATGAACCGGGCCAGATGCTCAGCGGGCAGCCAGTCATCGAGCGACGGCGGCAACAACAGGCCCTGCTCCGGCGCGAACGGGCGAAACGTCTTGTCCACCGGCGCCTTCGGCGCCACAGAATGTGAATCCACCCGCTGCCCGGGGTCTACCTCGAACAACCCGCCATCACCGAGATCATCACGCACACCTAAGGATCCCGTATACCGGCAGCTCGCACCAACACCCCGCCCGGCGTGTTACTGACCCACGCTCCTAGCTGCCAAGGTATCGAGGGAGTGGTCGGCGAGTCCGTCAGCGACGTTTCGCAGATACCCGACTCATGCACGGGTAGTCCGGTGCCTCTTGGAAAGTAATGACACAGTTGGCCGTTGGTGTCCTTGTACGTGCCCTGGTGGGTTCCTGGATCCTCGCCTCAACGATCGCGCAGGAGTTTGTTAGTGGCTTTACCGGGCTTCATCGAGGTGGCAGGCTATGCCGAACGATCGCAGTTGGATCACTAAGGGGGAAGATTGTCCGATTCCACGCAGAAGCCAAGCGGCGAGCCCTCGCCAGAGCCAATTCCGGTTCGAATCGTTTGGACGTCCCTAGCGAAAATCCCGTCCCACGTGAAACGGGGTGTTGTCGTTGCCATTGCTTTGATTGCTGTGATTTGGTTCGGATTCGAGATGGCGGCGGCTCACCAGAGAAGTAACGAAAGGGAGCAGTACTACCGGCTTCAATGTGAACGCGCCAACAACGGCGATCCGTTCGCCGCGTTGGGGGGCGGATCGCCCGCCGAGCGACGTGACTTCTGTCGCAATTACGGCGTCGATCTCAAGTAATTGACCGCGCAGCGGCAGCCATGAATGGTTTTAGGCTGGCCGTCGCGCACGAAAATGTCGACTACGACTCGTCCTGCATCGCGGCTTCCCACAGCCCGCGGCCGAGCTCCGAGAGCCGCAACGCAAGCTTCTCGACGCGCGCCGGGAAGGGGCCCCGCGAGGCGTCCTTGATGGCCTTCAACACCATCGATTCTGCGCTGAGAATCTCGTAGTCGGCCTTCAGGTCTGGGTCCTCGGGGACGGTCTCGACCAGCCCGAGCGCCAGCAGGTGGCTGACGTACTGCGGCACCATCAGCGGCAGCGCGACATTGGCGGTGCGGCCGATCAGGCATGCGTTCTCCAGCGTCGCGACACTGCGGTTCCGCGGGTAGATGTTCACCAGCGGCGACGACTCGTTGTCGGACAGCGCACCGATGATGCGGGCCTCGTCGGCAACCAGCTGATCGAGCAGCCGGTGGTAGAGCTCGGTCTTGCCGTCGGCGGTGCTCTGGTCGAGGGCACGGTCCAGCAGGCCGCCGAGCTTGCCGTGCAGGGACTCCTTGGCGGGCTGCTTCTGCGGGGCGGGAGCCGGCGTCCGTTCGGGGGCCATCTCGATGGCTTCGACGGTGGTCTTGGTCGCGATCGCGATCTGCTCGCCACCCCATGCGGCCAGCTTGAAACCGAATTTCGCGACGCCGAGGGCGCGGTTGGCCAGGCCGAGCGGGTCGAATCGCTTCGGAATCGCCAAACCGCCGCGCGGCGTCGAGATCGCGATGGCGATCTCACCGATGGGCGTGGACAGCTTGATGCCGTGCCGTTCGAGGCCCTCGCGGTTCACCGGTAAGTCGTCGGTAACTTCCGGTTCTGGGTTGTCGGTTTCCTGGGACATTGCGGACCGATGGTACCGGCCTGCCGATTGTTCTTGCCTCTTGTGTGGCAAACGCGACAGCTACCCCTGGCGGTACGCGGCGAGCCAGGGACCCAGCCGGCGGAGCGCTTCTTCGATGTCGGACTTCGGTCCGGCGAACGACAGCCGCACGAACGATCCGCCGTGCTGAGTGTCGAAATCCACACCCGGTGCGATCGCCAGACCGGTGTCGGCCAGGAGCTCCTCGCAGAACGTGAGGGAGTCCGTCGAGTACTCCGAGATGTCGGCGTACACGTAGAACGCGCCGTCGGCGGGCGCCAGCTTGTCGAGCCCGACCTCGGCCAGCCCGCTGAGTAGCAGGGCCCGATTCTCGGCGTAGTGGTGCACCAGTGCGTCGGCCTCGGCGATGGCCTCGGGCGTGAACGCCGCGACGGCCGCGTACTGCGGCAGCGTGGGCGGGCAGATGGAGAAGTTGCCGGTCAGGCAGTCGACGGCCCGGCGCAGCGGCTCGGGCACCAGCAGCCAGCCCAGCCGCCAGCCGGTCATGGCGAAGTACTTCGAGAAGCTGTTCACCACAACGGCATTGCGCGAGGTCTCCCAGGCGCAGCTGGTCGCGGGGGCATCGTCGTAGATGAGGCCGTGGTACAGCTCATCGCTGATGAGCTGTACGGAGTTGTCGTCGCACCAGGTGGCGATGGCGGCCAGATCCTCGGCCGGCAGCACGGTGCCCGTCGGGTTGTTGGGGCTGGCGATGATCAGACCCTTCACCGGTGGATCCAGCTGCTCCAACATGGAAATGGTTGGGTGGAAACGGGTTTCGGGTCCGCACGGTATCTCGACGACCTCGCAACCGAGCGCCGACAGGATGTTCCGATAGCAGGGATAGCCGGGGCTGGCCACCGCGACGCGATCGCCGATGTCGAAGCACGAGAGGAACGCCAGCAGGAATCCGCCGGTGGATCCGGTGGTGATGACGACGGCGTCCGGTTCCACCTCGACGCCGTACCGGTCCAGGTACGACTTGGCGATGGCCTCCCGCAGCTCTGGAATACCGAGCGCGACGGTGTAGCCGAGGTTGTCGTTGGCCAGCGCCTCGGCGGCCGCGGCCCGGATGGGCGCCGGTGCCTGTGCGGCGGGTTGCCCCGCCGACAGGTTCACCAGGTCGCCGTGGCTGCGCTGGCGCTCGGCCGCGGCCAGCCACACGTCCATCACATAGAACGGTGGGATGCCCGCGCGCAGCGCTACCGGATTGGTCATACCTCGACGTTAGGCCAGAACGTCAGCCTCGAGGCGACGCAGGTGCTCCCGCGACGACCCGAGCAGCTGCGCACTGCCGTGCGCGCGCTTGAAGTAGAACTGGATATCGCTTTCCCAGGTGATCGCGATGCCGCCGTGCATCTGGATCGCCTCGCCGGCAACGGCATTGAACGCCTCGGTGGCCATGTAGCGGGCCAGCGACGCATTCGTGGGCGTCGGGTCGGCGAGAGCGTCGTTGACGATGGACCGGGCGGCCGAGACCTTGACGTACAGGTCCGACATCCGGTGCTTGAGCGCCTGGAAGCTGCCGATCGGGCGGCCGAACTGCACGCGGTCCTTGGAGTAGGCCACGGTCAGGTCCAGGCAGCGGCTTGCGGCGGCGACCTGCTCGACGGCCATCAGGATGGCGGCGGTGTCCGCCAGGCCCGGGTCGGCGCCGAGGGTGGTGGTGCTGCCCGGGCTGACGGCCGCGAGGCGACGCGTCGGGTCCATGGTGGTGGCCGGGGTGACGGTGTTGTCGGTCCAGCGGGTCAGCTGGCCGTCCTGCGCGGCGATCACCACATCGGCGACGTCGCCGTTGATGACATAGCCGGCATCGAAAACGACGGTGCCGATGGACGTGCCCTCGGCCAGGCCCTCCAGCGGTTCTTCCGCACCGACGGCGAGCAGCGCCAGTTCGGCCAGCGTGGTGCCGAGCAGCGGCGTCGGGACCAGCCCCTTGGCCAGCTCCTCGAGAACGACTGCGGCGTCACCCAATTCGCCGCCGGCGCCGCCGAGCTCCTCGGGCACGACCAGCGCCGCGGCGCCGACCTGCTCGCACAGCATCTGCCAGAGCTTCTCGTCGTAGCCCTTGTCGGACTCGATGGCAGCGCGCACGGCTTCCGGATTGGCGTGCTTTTCGACCAGCGCTGCGACGGTGGCGCGCAGCATCTCCCGTTCTTCGCTCATGCTCACAGCCCTTCCAGTACGCGGGTCCGGTGCCACGTCGAGTCGCCCCACGCCGAGCGCAGCGCCTGCGTGCGCAGCAGCAACAGGGACAGATCATGTTCTTGCGTGAAACCGATGGCGCCGTGCGTCTGCAGCGACGACCGGGCGGCCAGCAGCGCCGCTTCGTTGGCCGCCACCTTGGCGGCACTGACATCGCGGGCCAGCGTGGGCGACCCGTCGGCCAGGGCCAGGGCCGCGCCGTAGACCAGCGGGCGGGCCAGCTCGACGGCGATGTGCACGTCGGCCAGCTTGTGCTTGATGGCCTGGTACGACCCGATGACGGTGCCGAACTGGGTGCGCTGCTTGGCGTACGCGACAGCCATGTCGAGCATCGCCTGGCCGGCGCCGACCAGCTGCGCTGCGGTGGCGAGCGCACCGAACTCGAAAGCCTTTGCCGTGTCGGCCGATTGGGCCTCGCCGGTGGCGGTTACGTCGAACAGGTGACGGGCCGGGTCGACGGACTGGTGCTCGGCACCGATGACGGCGTCCTGCACCTGGCCGCCTTCTGCGTCGGAGGCCAGCAGGATCAGGCCGGCGGTGTCGGCGTCGACGGCCCGCGGGGCCAGCGGCGGCAGGGCGACGGTGGCGATGAGCTCGCCCGAGGCCAGGCCTTCCGCACGCTTATCCGCGGCCAGCAGCACCGGAGCCACGGCAATGGATTCGGTGACCGGACCCGGCACGGCCCAGTAGCCCAGACGTTCAAGGGCGACAACCAGATCCACCGGATGCGCGCCGATGCCGTCGAACTCCTCCGGCACGTTCAGTGCGGTGACGCCCAGGTCGGCCAGTGTCGACCAGACCTTGCGGCCGGGTGCGGCGTCGGCCGCCTTCTCGACCCCGCCCCACGCCCGAACGGCGGCGGGCACGTCTGCCGCTCCCAGCGCGGCGTCGATGCTCGCAGCGAAATCGCGCTGCGATTCGTCCAATTCAAAGAACACGTGAACAATCCCTCTTATTTGCGGGGCAGGCCCAGCAGGCGCTCGGCGATGATGTTGCGCTGAATTTCGTTGGTACCGGCGTAGATCGGGCCGCCGAGGGCGAACAGCAATCCTTCGGTCCAGTGGTCGTACAGCTCGGCGTCGGGGCCGCGCAGGTCCAGTGCGGTCTGGTGCAGGGCGACGTCGAGGTCGGACCAGAACACCTTGGTCACCGAGGACTCGGCGCCCAGCTCGCCGCCGTTGGCCAACCGGGTGACGGTGCCGAAGGTGTGCAGGCGGTAGGCCTGGGCCTTGATCCAGGCGTCGGCGACGCGCTCGGCGTAGGCCGGGTTCTTGTCGGTCTTCCATTGCGCGACAAGGCGTTCGGCCGGGGCGACGAAGCGGGCCGGGCTGCGCAGCGACATGCCGCGCTCGTTGCTCGACGTGCTCATGGCGGCGGTCCAGCCGTTGTGCACCTGACCGATGACGTCCTCGTCGGGCACGAACACGTCGTCGAGGAAGATCTCGCCGAAGCCGGTCTCACCACCCAGCTGGGCGATGGGCCGGACGGTGATGCCCTCGGCCTTGAGGTCGAACATGAAGTACGTCAGACCCTTGTGGCGCTGCGCTTCCGGATCGGAGCGGAACAGGCCGAAGCCCCGCTCGCCGAACGGGGCGCGCGAGCTCCAGATTTTCTGGCCGTTGAGCTTCCAGCCGCCGTCGACCTTGGTCGCGGTCGAGCGCAGGGACGCCAGGTCGCTACCCGACTCGGGCTCGGACCAGGCCTGGGCCCAGATCTCTTCGCCGGAGGCCATTTTCGGCAGTACGCGCTGCAGCTGCTCCTTGGTGCCGTGCGCGAAGAGCGTCGGCGCCAGCATCGCGGTGCCGTTGGCCGAAGCCCGGCCGGGGGCGCCGGACTTGAAGTACTCCTCCTCGTACACCACCCACTGCAGCATGGTGGCGTCGCGGCCGCCGTACTCCTTGGGCCACGCGATGACCGACAGGCCGGCGTCGAAAAGCACCTTGTCCCAGACGCGGTGCTGCTCGAAGCCCTCGAGGGTGTCGTAGGACTTGGTGGGGAACTTGTCCCTGTTGGCCGCCAAGAAGTCGCGGACCTCGGCCCGGAACTCCTCGGTTTCGTCGTCGAATGTCAGATCCATTTACCGATTCATCTCTCGCAGTTGTGGTTTGACCACTTTGCCCCCAGGGTTGCGTGGCAGCGTCTCGAGGAACGCCACCGAACGCGGCGTCTTGAAGTTAGCCAAATGTTCTTTGGTGTAGGTCTGCGGTGGGGTCTGCCGACCGGGCTGCTGGGTGCCGTCGGACCCACTCATTGGAACTCCCTCTAACAAAGCAAGTGCTTGGTAGGTTAGCCTATAAGGGTGATAGAGGTCCAGACGTTCCGGGCGGAGGTCCGGCAATGGCTCGCAGACAATCTCGTCGGTGAATTCGCAGCTCTCAAGGGTCTTGGTGGCCCCGGCCGTGAGCACGAGGCATACGAAGAACGACGCGCGTGGAACCAGCACCTGGCCGCGGCGGGCCTGACCTGCCTGGGCTGGCCGGAGGAGCACGGTGGCCGCGGGTTGTCGGTCGCGCACCGCGTCGCCTTCTACGAGGAGTACGCCAAGGCGGACGCCCCGGACAAGGTCAACCACCTCGGTGAGGAACTGCTCGGCCCGACGCTCATCGCGTACGGCACCGAAGAGCAGAAGAAGCGTTTCCTGCCGAACATCCTCAACGTCACCGAGCTGTGGGCCCAGGGTTACTCCGAGCCCGGCGCCGGCAGCGACCTGGCCAACGTCTCGACGTCGGCCGAACTCGTCGGCGACGAGTGGGTCATCAACGGTCAGAAGGTCTGGACCTCGCTGGCGCACTGGGCGCAGTGGTGCTTCGTGGTGGCCCGCACCGAGAAGGGCTCCAAGCGTCACCACGGGCTCTCCTATCTGTTGGTGCCGCTGGACCAGCCGGGCGTCGAAATCCGCCCGATCGTCCAGCTGACCGGCGACTCCGAGTTCAACGAGGTGTTCTTCGACGACGCTCGTACCGAGGCGTCGCTCGTCGTCGGTGAGCCCGGGCAAGGCTGGGGCGTCGCGATGGCGACGCTCACGTTCGAGCGCGGCGTTTCCACACTGGGCCAGCAGATCCGTTACAAGCGCGAGCTCGAAGGCCTGATCGGTGTCGCCAAGACCACCGGCGCCATCGACGATCCGCTGATCCGGCACAAGCTGACCGAGTCGTGGACCGGCCTGCAAGCCATGCGGTCCTACGCCATGGCGACCATGGACGTCGAGCAGCCCGGCCAGGACAACGTGTCAAAGCTGTTGTGGGCCAACTGGCATCGCGAGCTCGGTGAGATCGCCATGGAGGTGCAGGGCATGGCGGGGCTGACGCTGCCCGGCGGCGAGTTCGATGAGTGGCAACGCCTGTACCTGTTCTCGCGTTCGGACACCATCTACGGCGGCTCCAACGAAATTCAGCGCAACATCATCGCCGAGCGCGTGCTCGGCCTACCCCGAGAGGCCAAGGGCTGATGGATCTTTCAGTTGCTCCTACCGAGGTTGAAGGCCACGGCCTGCTGAAGGGCAAGGTCGTCCTCGTCACGGCCGCCGCCGGCACGGGCATCGGCTCGTCCACCGCCCGTCGCGCACTGCTGGAGGGCGCCGACGTCGTGGTGTCCGACTACCACGCGCGTCGCCTGGGCGAAACGCGTGACCAGCTGGCCGCTCTCGGCTTGGGCAAGGTCGAGGCCGTCGTCTGCGACGTCACCTCCACCGAGGCCGTCGACGCCCTGATCACCGCGGCCGTCGAGAAAATGGGCCGGCTGGACGTGCTGGTCAACAACGCCGGCCTGGGCGGCGAGACCCCGCTGGTCGACATGACCGACGACGAGTGGGACCGCGTCCTCAACGTCACTCTGAACTCGGTGATGCGCGCGACCCGCGCCGCCCTGCGGTACTTCCGCGGCGTCGACCACGGCGGCGTGATCGTCAACAACGCCAGCGTTCTGGGCTGGCGCGCGCAGCACTCGCAGTCGCACTACGCCGCCGCCAAGGCCGGCGTCATGGCGCTGACTCGTTGCAGCGCAATCGAAGCCGTCGAGTACGGCGTCCGCATCAACGCGGTGTCGCCGAGCATCGCGCGGCACAAGTTCTTGGAGAAGTCGGCGTCCGCGGATCTGCTGGACCGGCTGTCCTCGGACGAGGCCTTCGGCCGCGCCGCCGAGCCGTGGGAGATCGCGTCGACCATCGCCTTCCTGGCCAGCGACTACTCCAGCTACCTGACCGGCGAGATCATTTCGGTGTCGAGCCAGCGGGCGTAGTTTTCATCCGGCCGCGAGGTTCGGATATGTGCACTGCCCGCCTGATTGCGACAACGTTGTCGCAATCAGGCGGGCATTTTCATGTGTGGCTGGCTCGCGATCTCGCAAGCCTGACCTGGTGGCGGACCCTCTCGATCAGATGATCGCCTGCTCCTGCAATTCCGCGATCTGCGCCGCGTCGTAGCCCAGTTCTTCGAGTATCTCCGCGTTGTGCTCGCCGATCACTGGCGGGGCGAGGCGGATCGTCGCTGGCGTGGCACCCATACCCGCCAGCGGGCTGCCGATCAGATCGACCGATCCGGCGGCGGCCCATGCATGCGGCGTCGTCGCGCGCAGGCCCCGGTGCTGCACCTGCGGATCTTCCCAGACCTCCGCCAGATCGTTATAGCGCGCGGCCGGGATGCCCACGCTGTCGAACTTCGCCTGGAGCTCCTCCGTCGTGAACTGCCGGCTCCACTCGTTGATGATGTCGATCAACTCCGCGCGATTGATCTTGGCCCGCTTGGCGTTGGTGTCGAAGCGCGGGTCGTCGTAGAGCTCGGGCTGGCCCATCAACTCCGACATGCGCCGCCAGTGAGCGTCGCTGCCGGCCGTGATGTACGTCATGCCGTCGCGCGCATGGATCAGGTCGGCGGGGCCGCCGCCGTTGCCACCATTGCCCAGACGCTCCGCCTGGACGCCGCTGATCAGATAGTCCTGCATGATGTGGCAGACCATCGCCACGGAACTGTCGAGCAGCGCCATGTCGATGTATTGGCCCTCGCCGGTGTTGTTGCGATGGTTCAGCGCGGCGAGGATCGCGATGGCGCTGTTGTGGCCGGTCACGAAATCGACCAGGCTGGGACCGGCTTTCACTGGCCCCGCGCCGGGCTGGCCTTCGGGGATGCCGGTCACGGCCATCATGCCGCCGCTCGCCTGGAACAACCCGTCGTAGCCCGCGCGCGCCGCCATTGGCCCGGTCTGGCCAAAGCCGGTGATCGAGCAGTAGATGAGGCGGGGATTGATCGCCTTCAGGCTCTCGTAGTCCAGCCCGAACCGCTTGAGGTCGCCGACCTTGTAATTCTCGACCAGGATGTCCGCGGTCTTGACCAGGGCACGCAGGATGTCTTGCCCCTCCGGCTTGGAGTGGTTGACCGTGATCGACCGCTTGTTGCGGTTCGACGCGGTGAAGAAGCCGGACTGGCGAAGGTCCTTGCCGTCCTTGCCCTCGACCGAGGCAAGACCGTAACCGCGCCCTTCGTCACCGCTGCCCGGTCGCTCCACCTTGATGACGTCAGCGCCGAGGTCGCCCAGTATCTGCGCGCTGATCGGGCCGGCGAAGACGCGGGTCATGTCGATGACCCGGATACCCTCCAGGGCACGCTGTGTCGTGCTCATGATCTCCTGCTACTCATCCATTTCAAGTCGTGCTGCGCGCAAGCATAGGACTGCGAATCGCAGCGCCCGACGCTTTACGCGCCCCACCTATCGGTCGCGGTCGAGAACCGCGCTTGTGACCTCGCCCGCTCTCAGAGCCGCGATCGCCTCAACGCGCGCGACCCCTGTGAGCACTCGTTCTTTGTGTACATAGTGGCCAAGTCAACACCGGCCCGACCTACCCTAGCAAGCGCTTGGTTTCCAAGCTGTTGCGATGGCGTCTGAATCGCCCAGTCAACCCGCGAACAGGCGCGACGAGCTTCTTGACTCGCCGCGGCGATGTTCGCTGAGCGTGGGCTGAAGGCAACCACTGTCCGGGACATCGCAGACTCGGCCGGCATCCTGCCAGGCAGTCGCTACCAGCACTTCAAATCGAAGGAACAGTTTCCCGCGCCGAACGTGAGCTTGTGTGCGAAAAATTTGCGATTCTTCGCACACAAGCTCACGTTCGACGACGCGCTTGTCGTTCGTACGCGGCAGTTTTCGTGATCCAATGCCGTCCGCCGTAGTACATCGCCAGGTACCCCAGTGGGAAGAGCGCGATCGTCAGAATCGAGACGAGCCCGAACTGGATGTATTGGCCGGCCGTAATCGGGTGGCCGAGGAGTCGGTCGAGGTAGCCGAACCGCATGCCGACGAGGACCGTGCCTGCGACATAGGCGACCAATTTCCAATCGCGCACACCGTCGTCGACGAAGGCGAGCACCGGGTACATGAAAACTATCGCCACGACCACGAGCAGCCACCACGTCTTCGGCGTGCTGAGGTTCATGCCGTAGGGCTCGGGCTCGGCGCTGAATAGCGTTCGGGTCTTCCCTCCGACCTTGAGATACGGCGTCCGGACGTACGTGCACAACAGGATCAAGCACACGGAGAGGAGAAGCCCCTCGAGCGCTCCTGACCAGCCGCGCGGGATGCCGATGAGGGTTGCCGCCGCCGTGGTGATGGCCGCACCGGTCCAATAGATGCGGGCGGCCGTGGCCGGATCGTCTCGGAACGCGGCGACGGCCATGACGACAAGCCCGACCACGAACGCCCCGACAGCGATGTCCCCCACCTCCACAGACTATTGCGCCGCCACCTCGTCGAACGTGAGGAAGATGGCGATATTCAGGCGATTTCTCGCCATCAAGCTCAGTTTCGGCGGGGAAATGGCTAGTGGCGACAGTCACCAGCCTCCACAATCGACCTAACAAGCGCTTGGTTGCTATGCTGTGTCGATGGCGTCTCCATCGCCCAGTCAACCGGCGACCAGGCGCGACGAGCTTCTTCAGCTCGCCGCGGCGATGTTCGCTGAGCGTGGGCTGAAGGCAACCACTGTCCGGGACATCGCAGACTCGGCAGGAATCCTGTCAGGCAGTCTCTACCATCACTTCAAATCGAAGGAACAGATGGTCGAAGAGGTCATGCGTGACTTCCTCGATTGGCTGTTCACCCGGTACGAGCACATCATCGCCACCGAGCCCGATCCGCTGGCGCGTTTCAAGGGTTTGTTCATGGCGTCGTTCGATGCCATCGAGCACCGGCACGCGCAGGTCGTCATCTATCAGGACGAGGCCAAGCGGCTCGGGGTCCTGCCGCAGTTCGCCTTCGTCGACGAACGCAACCGCCAGCAGCGCAAGATGTGGGTCGACGTTCTGAAGCAGGGCATGGCCGAAGGCGTCTTCCGGTCCGACCTCAACGTCGATCTGGTCTACCGCTTCATCCGTGACACCACCTGGGTCTCGGTGCGCTGGTACCAGCCGGGCGGCAAGTTGACCGCGGAAGACGTCGGGCAGCACTACCTGACCATCGTGCTCGGCGGCGTCGCGGTAGCCCCGTAACGCCTTGCCGCCAAATGAGTTTCACCCAAAGAAGGAGATGAGAAATGGCCGCATCTGAGGCGTACGTCATCGACGCTGTGCGCACCGCCGTCGGCAAGAAGGGTGGTGGCCTCTCCGGTTACCACCCGATCGATCTCGGTGTGGAGGTGTACCGCGGGATCTTCGCGCGCAACGACGTCGACCCCGCCGCGTTCGACGACGTCATCGTCGGCTGCGTCGACGCCATCGGTGGGCAGGCCGGCAACATCGGCCGCCTGACCTGGCTCGCCGCCGGCTACGACGAGGGCGTGCCCGGCACCACCGTCGACCGGCAGTGTGGTTCCTCGCAGCAGGCCATTTCCTTTGGTGCGCAGGCCATCATGTCCGGCACCGCCGACCTGATCCTGGCCGCCGGCATCCAGAACATGAGCCAGATTCCGATCAGCTCGGCGATGATCGTCGGTGAGCAGTTCGGCTTCACCTCGCCGACCAACGAGTCGAAGCGCTGGGTGGAACGCTATGGCGACCAGGAGATTTCGCAGTTCCGCGGCGCCGAGATGATCGCCGAGCAGTGGGACATCTCCCGCGAAGACATGGAAGAGTTCGCGTTCAACAGCCACCAGCGGGCGTTCACCGCGATCCGTGAGGGCCGCTTCGACAACGAGATCATCCCGGTCGACGGCTTCAAGGTCGACGAGGGCCCGCGCGAGAGCACCCGCGAGAAGCTGGCCTCGCTGAAGGTCCTGGTCGAGGGCGGCCGGCTGACCGCCGCGCTGGCCAGCCAGATTTCGGATGGCGCGTCGGCAACGCTGCTGGCCTCCGAGGCAGCGGTCAAGGCGCACGGCCTCAAGCCGCGGGCCCGCATCCACCACATCAGCTGCCGCGGCGACGACCCGGTGAAGATGCTGACCGGCCCGATCCCCGCGACCAAGTACGCGCTGGAGAAGACCGGCCTGACCATGGACGACATCGACGTCGTCGAGATCAACGAGGCGTTCGCGTCCGTCGTACTGGCGTGGGCCAAGGAGCTGGGCGTCGACCTGGCGAAGGTGAACCCCAACGGCGGCGGCATCGCGCTGGGCCACCCGCTCGGCGCCACCGGTGCCAAGCTGTTCGCCACCATGCTCAACGAGCTGGAGCGCACGGGCGGCCGCTACGGCCTGCAGACGATGTGCGAGGGCGGCGGCACCGCAAACGTCACCATCATCGAGCGCCTCTGATATCACGCACGACGAAACTGCCCCTTTCCTCCGGGAGAGGGGCAGTTTTGTGTCTGTCCGGGTTTACCGGTTCGAATGAACGGGCATTCGGCAATCATGTTGAGGTCCATCGTCGTCGTGTCCGTGGCAGCAGCAGCTGCTCTCGGTGCAAGCGCCTGTTCGGACGAGTCGCCACCGCCGTCGCAGCCCACCTCCAGCACGAGCACGACGGTGACTTCGACGGAGATCATCCCGGGAGTTCCGGTCGGTCCGTCGACGCCGCCGACGACCCCGTCGACGCGGGCCAGCACCAGCACCGTCACCGTCACGGTGCCGCCGCCCAGCGTGACGATTCCCAATCCACCGCCGGTGCCGGCGGTGCCCGGACCCATGGGCCCCGGGCGGTAGGGAATTACGTGGGTCGGTGGCCCAGCAGCGCGCCGATGGCCTGCTCGGCCTTGCCGACCTCCAGCGGTTCGCCGGTGATGATGTCGGCGTAGAGGAACGACTCCACGATGCGGACGATGAGGAACGCGAGGTCGCGCGGGGGCAGCGGCGGGTCCAGCTGACCCGCGGCGATCTCGTCGTTGAGTAGCTCTTCGATCACGCCGACGAGGCGGCCCTGCAACGTCCCGGCACGGGTGGCCAGAATCCGCAGGGCGCGTTCGGGTTCGCGCCGCAGGAACGCCTGGAAGAAGCCGGCTTCGTCGATCACGGTGGCGAAGTGGCCGACGGCCCGCGCGATGTGCGCGGCGCCGTGCCCGGGTGCCGCGTCGATAGACGCCTGGAGTGTGGGCTCGGCCAGCGACCACAGGATTTCCGCGATCAGTTCGTCGCGCCCGCCGACCCAGCGGAACAGTGTGGCCCGGTTGATGCCGAGTTCGGTTGCCAGTTCCTGCATTTCGATGCGGCGACCCTCGATGAACCAGCGGCGCGCGATGCGGAACGCCTCGAGTGGGTCGGGGCGCCGGTCTGTCGACGCGAGCATGCGACCCAACGGTGTCTCGCTGATGGCACACCTCCTGTTCATCTCGCCGTCTCCGCATCATGGTAGCGGCTGATGTCTGAGTGAGATATATCTCGATCAGTCTCGTCTGTGCAACGTATCTGGATATGATGCACGAGTGACCCAGAGCGACGCAGCTTCGATCCTTGATCTCTTCCGTCTCGATGGCCGCGTCGCGGTCGTCACCGGCGCCTCGAGCGGCCTCGGCGTCGGATTCGCGCAGGCATTGGCGCAGGCCGGCGCCGACGTCGTGCTCGGTGCGCGTCGAGAAGACCGGCTGGCCGAGACCAAGGCACTGGTGGAAGCCGTTGGTCGCCGGGCCGTCGCCGTGCGTACCGACGTCACCAATCCGGACGACTGCAAGGCCCTCGTACAAGCTGCGGTCGATTCCTTCGGACGGGTCGACATTCTGGTGAACAATGCGGGAGTGGGCACGGCCGTCCCGGCGACGCGCGAAACGCCCGAGCAGTTCCGGTCCGTCATCGACCTGAACCTGAACGGGTGTTACTGGATGGCGCAGGCGTGTGCCGCCCACATGCAGCCCGGCAGCTCGATCATCAACGTCAGCAGCATTCTCGGCCTGACCACCGCGGGCCTCCCGCAGGCGGCCTACGCGTCATCGAAGGCGGGCCTGATCGGCCTGACGCGCGACCTCGCCCAGCAGTGGACGGGACGCAAGGGCATCCGCGTCAATGCCCTCGCACCGGGATTCTTCGCCTCCGAGATGACCGATCAGTATGCGGACGGCTACTTCGAAACCACCGTCCTGCCCCGGACGCTGGCCGGAAGGCTCGGGCGCACAGAGGAACTCAGCGCCGCACTGATCTTCCTGGCCAGCGACGCCAGCAGCTACGTCACCGGAATCACCCTGCCCGTCGAGGGTGGCCTGCTCACCAGCTGAGCTGGAAACCCAACAAGGAGAAGAACACTCGTGAAGCAGCTCAGCGGCATGGACGCCACCTTCCTCTACCTGGAGACGCCGACGACGTTCGGTCACGTCACCGGGCTGATGATCTTCGAGCGGCCCAGCGAGGAGTTCGACCCCTACGCGGCGGTGCACGCCAAGTACGCGTCGCTCATCGGTGAGCTCGAACCACTGCGGCGGCGACTGGTCGAGGTGCCGCTGGGTCTCGACCATCCCTACTGGGTGGACGACCCGAACTTCGATCTCGACTTCCACATCCGCGAAATCCATTTGGCCCGACCGGGAATGGTCGATCAGCTGGCCGACCAGGTATCGCGCATCGTCGGCCGCCCGATGGACCGGAGCCGGCCGCTGTGGGAGGTCTACGTCATCGACGGCCTGGACGACGGGAACTGGGCGATGCTGACGAAGTATCACCACGCCACCATCGACGGCGCCGCCGGGCAGTTGATGCTCAACATCCTGACCGACACCGATCCGAACGCCACGCCGCCCGCTCCCGGCCGGGCGTGGGAAGCCGAGCCGCTACCCAGCGATATCGATCTGCTCCGCCGGGCTGTCATCAACCTGGCGGGCCATCCGGTCAAGGCATTGCGGTTCCAGACCCGGCTGGTCGGCCAGCTCGCCGACGCGGCCGGCATCGACAGCATCGGCAGTGCCGCCAGCAAGGCCGGTTCGGCCATCAAAGCCATTGCGCGCCTTGGCAAAGAAGACGGCCCGAAGATTCCGCTGCCCACCTCGGCGGCGCCGCCGACGCCGTGGAACAAGCCCATCACCGGGCATCGCCGGTTCGCCATGCGCACCGCATCGCTGGAAAACGTCAAACAACTCAAGACCGCGACCGGCGGCACGGTCAACGACATCGTGATGGCGATCTGTGCCGGCGGCCTGCGCAGCTACCTGCAGGCCCACGACGCGCTGCCCGACGGCCCGCTGCGCGCCATGGTGCCGGTGTCGATCCGTACCGGCGACGAGGAGGACCCGTGGACCAACCGGGTGTCCGCGATCTTCCCCGAACTGCCGACCGACTGCGCGGACCCGCTCGAGCGCGTGGCCCGCTGCCGCGAGGCCATGCTCGACGCCAAGCGTCTGCTGGACCTGGTGCCCGCCAGCCAACTCGGCGACATGGCGCAGGTGTCGGCTCCCGTGCTGTCGACGTCCGCCATGCGGCTGGCGTCCCGCTTCGGGCTGGCGCACCGGATCGCGGCCACGCCGTTCAACCTGGTGATCTCGAACGTGCCCGGTCCGCGGAAGCCGCTGTACTTCGCAGGCGCGCAGCTGGTCCATCAGTTCCCGGTGTCGATCGTCACCGAAGGACAGGGACTGAACATCACCGTGGTGAGCTATCTGGACCGGCTGGACTTCGGCTTCATCGTCGACCGCGAGCTGGTGCCCGACGTGTGGGACCTGGCCGACATGCACATCGATGAGATCGGCCGGCTGATGACGGCCAGTGGCGCCGAATGGGTGCAGGAGCCGCAACCCCCGGCGCCGCGGCGTGGACCGGTCCGCATCGTGCAACCCGGCGACGCCTACTGACGGGCTCTAGTGTTCAGGGCATGAGTGGATCGGACGACAACAGCTTCCTCACGGTGGTCGTCGCACTCGGTGCCAACGCCCTGATCGCGGTGGCCAAGACCGTCGCCGCCGTCGTCACGGGCAGCGCGTCGATGCTCGCCGAGTCCGCGCATTCCTGGGCGGACACCGGTAATGAGGTGTTCCTGCTCATCGGCACCCGCCAGTCGGACAAGCCGGCCGATGCCCAACATCGGCTGGGTTACGGCCGCGCGGGCTACATCTGGTCGATGTTCGCGGCCTTCGGCCTGTTCACCGTCGGCGCCGTGGTGTCGATCTGGCACGGCATCCAGTCCCTCAAAGGCGAAGCCGAGGCGACGTCCTACGGCTGGGCCTATGCGGTGCTCGCGGTTTCGTTCGTGTTGGAGGGATCGTCTTTCCTGCAAGCGTTTTCGCAGACGAAGTCCGGCGCTCTCGAACGGCGGATCCATCCGCTGCGCTATATCCGCGTCACGTCGAACCCCATGCTGCGGGCCGTCTTCGCCGAGGACCTCTCGGCCCTCATCGGCATCGTGATCGCGACGTGCGGCATCTTGGCGCACCAACTCACCGGCTACGCGGTCTGGGACGCCATCGGCTCGATCCTGGTCGGTCTGCTGCTCGGGGGCGTGGCGCTGTTCCTCATCGAGCGCAACATGGATTTCCTGACGGGGGAGACGGTCACGCCGCTTGCGCGCAACAACGCGCTGCTGGCCCTGCTGGACCATCACGACATCGAGCGGGTCAGCTATCTGCACATGGAATGGGTTGGGGCGAACCGGATCTACCTCGTCGCCGCCGTCGACCTCGTCGGTGACGCGGCCGAATCGAACGTCGCCGCACGGCTCAACGCCATCGCCGACGCGTTGGCCGCGCGCCCCGAGATCGTGCGGGCCGTGCTGACGCTGACCCGGCCGGGGGACACCACCGATCTGCGGCCCAGCGAGCTTCCCGGGTGGTATCGCTAGTCGGGCTTCATCGGCGCGCGGTGCGCCGTCGCGACCAATGCTCGCGCCAGCACCGAACCGGGTTCGGCAGCGCTGGTGACCAGCGCGACCGTCGCCGTGACCTGAGGTTCCTCCAGCGGCACGACTCGCACGCCGTCCGGCGGGCGCAACGTGTGCAGCCAGGTCTGGGGGACGATGCTCGCCCAGCGGCCACCGCTGACGTGCGCCAGCAGGGACACCACCGAGTCGGCCTCGAGCCGCGGTGTGGCCGTCAGGCTGTGCGCCGCCAGGACGTCGTCGAGCAACTGCCGGCCCCGCATCCCCGTGTTCAGCAGGCACAGCGGGAGTTCCAGGGCGTCGGACCAGGTCAGCGGATTCGGCTGGCTGGCAAGCAGTTCTGCGCCCGCGATCAGCACCTGCCGTTCTTCGTAGAGCGGCGTGACCGTCAGGCCTGTGGTGTCGACGCCGTCGGGGTAGATGATGCCCGCGTCGAGTTCGAAGCGGCGGATGCGCTCGACGATGCCCGCCGAGCGCAGGCTGCTCTCCAATTGCACTCGTACCAAGGGGTGTTCGAGGCAGAACGGATCGGTCAGCAGGGCTACCGTGCCCGACGCGGCCGGGATGACGCCGAGCCGCAGCTCGCCCGTCAGACCCGTCTGCAACGCGGTGACCTCGTGGATGAGGGCATCGTGATCGGCCAGGATCCGGCGCGCCCACAACACCAGCCGTTCACCTTCGGGCGTGAGGCCCTCGAAGCTCTGCCCGCGCCGCACCAGTGGGACCTTGAGTTCGTTCTCGAGCTTGCGGATGGCCTCGGACAATGCCGGCTGCGAGACGTAGCAGGCGGCGGCGGCCCGCGCGAAGTGCTTCTCGCGGGCGAGCGCCACGAAGTATTCGAGCTGGCGAAACAGCATGGACTATTCGACCACGGTCGATAGGCGATGCCTATCAGGCTCACGGAAATTGCCCTTGGACTCAGGCGTCGGTTGCCGAGCAGACTTATCGCATGACCGACCGGAGCATTGAGCAGCGAGTCGATACCGAGGGACACGGCGAGCCCGAGTTCCACCCCTACCACCATCCCGCGGCCGGCTGGGGCGCGGCGATCAGCGTCACGAAGTTCCTGGCCCGCGAGCGTGAGCCCATCAGCGGACCGCACGCGATCATGAAGATGAACCACGAGGACGGTGGCTTCGACTGCCCGGGCTGCGCCTGGCCCGACGACATGAAGGGCCTCAAGCTCGACATCTGCGAGAACGGCATCAAGCACGTCACGTGGGAGATGACGCACAAGCGCTGCGGGCCGGAGTTCTTTGCCCAGCACACGGTTTCGGAACTGGCGGAGTGGAGTGACTTCGCGCTCGAAGACACCGGCCGGCTCACCGAACCGATGGTGTACGACCCCGAGACCGACCGCTACAAGCCCATCAGCTGGCGCGACGCCTTCGACCTCGTCGGCCGGGCGCTGGCGGAACTCGACGACCCGAACCAGGCGTCGTACTACACGTCGGGCCGGCTCGGTAACGAGGCGACGTTCCTCTATCAACTGATGGCCCGCGAACTGGGCACCAACAATCTGCCCGACTGCTCCAACATGTGCCACGAGGCCAGTGGCCGCGCCATGCAGGCGGCCCTCGGCACCGGCAAGGGCACCGTCGACCTCGAGGACTGGGAGACCGCCGACGCGCTGTTCGTCATCGGCGTCAACGCCGCCTCGAACGCGCCCCGTATGCTCACCGCGCTGTCGGAGGCCTACCGCCGCGGCGCGCAGATCGTGCACATCAACCCACTGGTCGAGGCCGGCGCCACCAAGACCATCATCCCGCATGACTTCCTGCGGATGGCGACCTTCAAGTCCACCAAGACCAGCACGCTGAACCTGCAGCCCCGGATCGGCGGCGACATGGCCCTGATCCGTGGCATCGCCAAAGCTGTTCTGGAACAAGCAGAAACGGATCCGAAGGCGCTCGACATCGAGTTCATCGAGCGGTACACCACCGGGTTCGAGGCCTACCGGGCCGCGGTCGAGGCGACGTCGTGGGACGAGATCGTCTACAAGTCCGGGGTGTCGCAGCGCGATATCCGCAGGGCCGCCAAGATCTACCGCGACGCGGACCGCAGCATCATCAGCTGGTGCCTCGGCGTCACCCAGCACGAACACGGTGTCGACAGCGTCCGGGAAATCGTGAATCTGCTTCTGCTGCGCGGCAATCTGGGCCGTGAGGGCGCCGGACCGTCGCCTGTGCGCGGGCACAGCAACGTGCAGGGCAACCGCACGTGCGGTATCGACCACCGGCCGACCGAGGAGTTCCTGGACCGGCTGGCCGAGGTCTGCGGCATCGACCCACCCCGCGCGCACGGGCTCGACACCGTCCACACCATCGAGGGCATGCACAGCGGTGACGTCAAGGTGTTCATCGGGATGGGCGGCAATTTCGCCAGTGCCGCACCGGATACCGCGTACACCTTCGAGGGCCTGCAGAAGTGCGACCTCACCGTCCAGGTCAGCACAAAACTCAACCGCAGCCACGTGATTCACGGCCGGCAGGCCCTGATCCTGCCGTGCCTGGGCCGCACCGAGAAGGACCAGCAGAAGGAGGGCATCCAGTCCACGTCGGTCGAGGACTCGATGAGCATGGTGCACCTGTCGGTCGGCATGAAGAAGCCGGCCTCGCCGCACCTGCTGTCCGAGCCGGCGATCATCGCCGGTATCGCCGCGGCCGCGCTGCCGAACAGCCAGACGCCGTGGCACTGGTACGTCGAGGACTACGACCGCATCCGCGACACGATGGCCAAGGTGCTCAACGGTTTCGAGGACTTCAACCGCCGGGTCCGGTTGCCGCTGGGCTTCCGGATCAAGCAGCCCGCACGGGAACTGATCTTCCTGACCCCGTCGGGCCGCGCGGAGTTCTCGGCCGTCGAGCTGCCCGACGACACTGTCAGCGAAGGCACGCTCATCCTGGCGACGCTGCGCTCGCACGACCAGTGGAACACCACCGTGTACTCCGACAACGACCGGTACCGTGGCATCAAGAACCTGCGCACGCTCATCTTCATGAACGAGCGCGACATGGCCGACCGCGGCATCAAGGAGTTCGACGACGTCGACATCGTCGCCACCGCGCGCGACGGCAGCGTCCGCTCACTGCGCCGCTACAAGGCCGTGCCCTACGGCATCCCGCGCGGCAACGCGGCCGGCTACATGCCGGAGATGAATGTGCTCTGTGCCATCGGCGATTTCAGCTCGCAGAGCGACCAGCCCATCATGAAGAACGTCAAGGTGACCTTGACGAAGTCTGCCTAGTCGAACCTGAGCTTGTGTGCCAGATTCCTCGCGCGACTGGCGCACAAGCTCAGGTTCGCGCTACTCGCGGGCACCCGGTAACAGCATCGCCACCGCGATCGCCGCGGTGACGCCGATGATCGTGTCGACACCACGGGCGGTCAGCAGCACCAGCGGTTCGGTGGGCGCGGCGAGGTCGGTCATCAGCATGATCAACGGGGTGAAGAAGCCCAGCGCGACCGCGTGGTGGTGGGCCATGAACAGTTCGGTTGGGAACAACAGGACCATGACGCAGATCGCCAGCACATACTCGCTGGGCCCCGGCACGAGCAGTGCGGCTGCCACGGCCAGGCCGATGAAAGTGCCACCCAGGCGGTGGATTCCGCGCCTGATGCGACCACTGGCGTCGGCGGCCGCCAACGGTCCGGCCGCGGCCGCGATGGCCCAGTTGGCGTGGTCGACGCCCAGCGCCAGGCCGGCGGTGCCGGCGGCGGTGATGGCCAGCGCGTAGCGGCCTGCGTGGATCAGCACATCGCGCCGGTTCGGCAGGGAAAGCCGGGCGGGTGGCGTCACGGCTCGCGGCGCGTCGAGCACACCCAGCAGGACGCACAACAAAGCTGTTGCGGCGCAGAGCAATATCGCCGATGAAGGCGTGACGCGGCCGGCGGGCACCGTGGCAATGGCACCCAGCGCGAAGACACCGTAGAACGGTCCCTCTGGCTTGAGCGCGAGGTAGTCGGTCACCACCGAGCCGATGGATGCGAATGCCACGGCGGCGATGACCAGGACCGCCGGTGGCACATGGGAATTGGCGAGTGCCACGCCGATGGCCACGCCGAGGACCAGGATCACGCCGCCCTGGGTCTGATGCGCGAACCGCCGGCCGCGCGTTTCCGTGCGGCCGTACATGCCGGTGATCGCACCGAACACCGCGTAGATGATCAGGTCGGGGCGTCCCGCGGCCAGCAGCGCGACACCCGGGATGGCCAACCCGAGCGCGACCCGTAACGCGGGCCGGTGGTCTTCCGTCGGTGGGGTCATGGCCCGGCGCACGCGCAGGTAGACGGTGCGCATGGGCCCACTCCGATCGATGACGATGTCAGCCCCACCAAGGTTTCCGCAGCGGGGAACGGCCGTCAAAGTGGAAGTTCCGAGCACGTGATCGGCGGCGCCTATCGAGGACGCCGCCGCACTGCGTCAGCCCAGCACAGGGAAGCTGCGGCGCTTGGCCAGCCGGTCCATGCCGGACTGGATGGCGAACTGCACCTCGTCGTACACCTTGTCGACGTAGGCGGCATCGTTCGCGCGCTCCGGGTCGGTATCGACGTAGATGGGGTCGAGCAGCTCGGTGCGGATTTTCGCGGGCAGCGGCAGGTGCATCGGCAGCACCTCGACGGCCAGCGGGAACGGGAAGCCGGCGATGATCGGCATGTTGGCGCCGCGCAACCGCTTTCCGAGGCCGCTCCACTTGGCCAGGAACTTGCCTTCGTTCAGCACGAAGACGGTGTCGTGCCCACCGATGGTGGCCACGGGGACGATCGGCACACCGGACCGGATCGCCTGCTTCACAAAGCCTTTGCGGCCGGCGAGGATCGCCTTGTCACGGTCGCGCCAGGTGCGCATCGCGTCGAGCTCACCGCCCGGCCACACCACGACGTCGCGGCCCGCAGCCAGCGCGTTGGTCACCCCGTCGCGCGACGCGGGTATGACGCCGACGGCACGGAAGTAGTCACCGAGGCCGGGGGCACCCATCAGCACGTCGTGCGCGGTGCCGTGCAGGATGCGCTGCCCGTCGAAATGCCGGTACCAGGAGTGCACCAGGGTCCAGGCGTCCATGGTCAGGGAGCCGCCGGAGTGGATGCCGATCAGCAGCGACGGCTCGTCGGGCACCTTGTGCCAGCCGTCGATCTCGAGCCGGAAGTAGTGGTCGCACAGGAAGTTCCAGATCGGGTTCTGGACGTACCGCATGAACGTCGGGTTGGGGACGGCGAGCGGTGCGGCGGTCGGCGTGGTCATGAGTCCTCGTTTGCGGGGTCTGGCCGTCCGCGGCGCCTACCGATCGCGCGGACTATGGCGTTGATCGCGGCAAGGGTCAGAACGGGGAGCAAGGTGACGACGATGTAGGCCACACCACCGATGGCAGTCATTCGACCGGTTACCTCTCTGGTGCGGTTTGTCGAGCCTGTTATAGCAGGTAGGAACCTTGCCGCTGGGGTCGATGGCTACGCTACGGAGCTCGGGGAGGAGTTTCGACATCCTCGGCAGCCGAAGATTCGGCACGGATCCGGCGATATGTTGTCGCGAGAAGCCAACGTCCACGGCCGGGGTTGACAGGCCGGGCGAATGTTGCTGCTCGCGTTGATCCTGTGTCCAGGAGAGGCTCGCGACTGTGCCGCCAGCGCGTCTCAAGAGTGGACCTGACGATCTGTACGCACCCTCGACGCGAACCTCGCTGCCGCGCACAGGCGTAAGCCCCCAAATCCACAAAGATCTGGGGGCTTACGACTGGTCGTGCAGTAGTTAGACGATGTAGCTCGTCGCAGCCTGCAGGTGGGCGATGGCCTCGTCGGCGATCCGCGGCACCAGCTCGGCGCACGACGGCAGACTGTCGATGATGCCGGCCACCTGGCCCGAGGCCAGCACGCCCGCCTCGGTGTTGCCTTCCACCAGACCGGCTTTCAGCAGCATCGGGGTGTTGGCGGCCATGACGACCTGTGACCAGGTCAGGTCCTTGCCGTGGCGCATGGCCAGGCCGTCCTTGATCATCGACCGCCAGGTCATGCCCGACATCTTCTTGAACTTCTGCGCGTTGCCGACTGCGGCGACGAAACCGCGCACCGGAGAACCACTTTCGAGCTTCTCGACCAGACCCGTGCGCAGCACCCGGTGCGGCATGCCGTCGACGCGGGTCGACACCACGGTGCCGTCCAGTGCGGCTTCCAGGTAGCGCTGCTTGACGGCGTCCGGCACGGTCGAGTCCGAGGTCAGCAGGAACCGCGTGCCCATCGCGACGCCGGCGGCGCCGTAGGACAGCGCGGCCGCCAGGCCACGACCGTCGAAGAAACCGCCCGCGGCGATCACCGGCATACCGGTGTCCTTGACGGCGTCGAGCACCGACGGCAGCAGCAGCGTGGTGGCGATCGGGCCGGTGTGGCCACCGCCTTCGCCGCCCTGCACGATCACCGCGTCGGCACCCCAGCTCGCCACCTTCTTGGCGTGCTTGGCCAGGCCGACCGACGGGATCACCACGACGCCCGCATCTTTCAGCTTGGCGATCAGCTCGGGCTTGGGAGCCAGGGCGAAGGAGGCGACTTTGACTCCTTCGCGGATCAGGAGGTCGCAGCGGGCATCGGCATCGCCGGCGTCGGCTCGCATATTGATGCCGAAGGGCTTGTCGGTGGCCGCCTTGACCTTGGTGACGGCGGTCTGCAGCTCTTCCAGTGTCATCGTCGCCGACGCCAGAATGCCGAGACCACCGGCGTTGGAGGTGGCCGCGACCAGTCGCGCGCCGGCCACCCAGCCCATGCCGGTCTGCACGACCGGGTACTCGATGCCGACCAGTTCGGTCAGCGGTGTCCTGAGCTTGCCCATGACTTAGGCCTTGACCTCTTTGTCCCGCAACGACTTCGGGTCGATGACCTCACGCAGCAGCTGCAGTTCCTCGGCGGTCGGCAGGCGGGTCTCGCCGGCGGCGTCGAGGCCGTGCACCTCGAACGAGGTGTTGTCGGCGACCTCGTCGGCCGTCACACCCGGGTGCAGCGACACGGCGCGCA
Organism: Mycobacterium toneyamaense; assembly: GCF_055384815.1. Taxonomy (NCBI): domain Bacteria; kingdom Bacillati; phylum Actinomycetota; class Actinomycetes; order Mycobacteriales; family Mycobacteriaceae; genus Mycobacterium; species Mycobacterium toneyamaense. The sequence continues at coordinate 5,302,772 of NZ_AP040333.1, read as the reverse complement.
TCTGGTGCTCGGGTCCGTTGAAGTCGAACACACCCAGGTTGGAGACCACCTGGTATACGTTCAGGAAGCGGTATGCCGGGTTGGCCGGATCGACCTTGTCCCAGCCGATTCCGGAGACGATGTCGACGGACTCGGCGAACACGCGCTTGGTGTGGTTACCCACGAAGTAGCTCGTGGCGTGGTTGATGCTGTTGCCGGGCGCGCCGCGGACACCGAACATCTGGCGCGTCGGCTGCTGGATCGGGCCGAAGGCCGACAGGTTCTGGTTGCCGTAGCGGTCGATCTGGTTGGCGCCCATGACCACATGGCGACGGCCCCAGGCCAGCGTCTCGAAGACGCGGTTGAACGGCATCCAGCCCTCGACGGCGAACGGGGCGCCGATCGCCGGGGTGTCGGCCAGCATGCGGGCCTCACCGTCGGTGATCACGATGTCGGGGGAGAAGGTCAGCCGGGCCAGGCGGGCGCCGATCTGCACGACGGTCGTCATGGGACTGGCCATGATTTCCCCTGCGTCACGGAACAATTCGGCACAGGCGACGGCACAGACCTCGGCGCGGGTTGCGTCACTCACTTGGCGGCCTCCTTCTGGGCTGCTTGGGCCTCGGCGAACTTACGGACCGCGGCCTGGTAGTCGGCCTCGGTTCCGGACAGGTAGGTCTTCACGAACTCGGCCCACGTCTCGTCCGAGCCGGCGGCCTCGGCGTAGTGGCGCTGGAACTTCTCGTCGCGCCGGTAGTCGGGCTCGTTGGTGGTGAAGTGGGCGCCATTGGGGGCCTCGACCACGGTGTCGACCATCATGCGGTTGATGATCTGCTGCTGCGGCACAACCGATTTCACCAGTTCTTCGGTGGAGACGATCTTCTCGACCGACAGGTGGCGGCGCTTGGCCGACATCAGGAACAGGTCGTCGAAGTAGGGATCGATGCCGGTGTAGGCGGCATTGCCCTTCACGTCACCGAGGTTCATGTGCACGAAGGCGGCGTCGAGGTTCAGCGCCGGCATGGCGATGAGTTCCTCGTGGGCACCGTCGGTCTCGTACGGCGAGGTGACGGTCTTGAGTTCGTCACCCCAGAAGGCGCGGACGTCGCTGCCCAGGCCGGCACGGATCGGCAGGAACGGAAGACGTTGTGCGGCAGCCTGCAGGCCACAGCGCAGCATGCCCTCGTCCATCTCGCGGGCCTCGATGGCGCCTTCGGTGCGGCGGCGCGCGAACCACGGGTCATAGAACGGCGGCGAGTCGAGCGACACGAAGCCGTAGTAGACGCGCTTGACCTTGCCTGCGGCACAGAGCAATCCGAGATCCGGGCCGCCGTAGGTGACGACGGTCAGGTCGGTCACGTCGGTGCGCAGCAGCGCCCGCACGAACGCCATCGGCTTGCGGCGCGAACCCCAGCCACCGATGCCGATGGTCATGCCGCTTTCGATCTCGGCTACGGCCGCATCGAGAGTTGTTGTCTTGTCTGCCATATTATTTCGACCCCTTGTTGGTCCCCGCGAACTCGTCGCGGTGCTCGTCGGACACGCCGGACAGATTCAGTTCGAAGGTGAAGCCCTGCTCCATGCGGTAGCGCGCGTTGACGGGCTGCACGTCGATGAAGTTCAGTGCCTCCTTGGCGGCGCGGATGACGCGGGTGTCCTTGCTCGCGATGTCGCGGGCGACGCGCAGCGCGGCCTCGTCGAGTTCTTCGCGCGGGACGACCTCGTGCACCGAACCGAAGTGCTGCAGCGTCGAGGCGGGCACGGTCGCGGCGGTGAAGAACAGCCGGCGCATCATGTGCTGGGGGACCAGGCGCGACAGGTGGGTCGCCGCGCCCAGGGCGCCGCGCTCGACCTCGGGGAGACCGAACTTCGCATCGTCGGACGCGACGATGACGTCGGCGTTGCCGACCAGGCCGATGCCGCCACCGACGCAGAAGCCGTTGACGGCCGCGACGACCGGGACCTGGCATTCGTACACCGCGCGGAACGCCTCGTAGCAGCCGCGGTTGGCGTCGATCAGCGCGCCGAAGCCCTCGGTGTTCTGCATTTCCTTGATGTCGACGCCGGCGTTGAAGCCGCGCCCCTCGGCCCGCAGGATCACCACGTGGGTGCTCTTGTCGCGCCCGGCGGCGGTGATCTGGTCGGCCAGCTCGAACCAACCGGCCGACGGGATGGCGTTGACCGGGGGGTAGTTCACGGTGACCGAGACGATGCCCGGTTCGACTGTCTTGGTGGTGATGGTCATCAGTCACTTCCTGGGGGACGGGTACCTAAGCAAGCACTTGCTTGGTACGCTAGCACAGTGACTGCTGGAATCAATCTGCAATTGGCCGGTCGCGTGGTGCTGGTCACCGGCGGTGTGCGCGGCGTCGGCGCCGGCATCAGCGCGGTGTTCGCCGAGCAGGGCGCCACCGTGATCACCTGCGCGCGGCGCGAGGTCGAGGGCTTGCCCTACGAGTTCCACGCCTGCGACGTTCGTGACGACGCGGCGGTCAAGGCCATGATCGACGCCATCGTCGCCAAGCACGGCCGGCTGGACGTCGTCGTCAACAACGCCGGTGGCTCGCCGTTCGCGCTGGCCGCCGACGCGTCGGCCAAGTTCAGCACCAAGATCATCGAGCTCAACCTGATTGCGCCGCTGCTGGTTTCGACGCACGCCAACGCGGTGATGCAGCAGCAGGACGCCGGCGGCGTGATCGTCAACATCTCCAGCGTCAGCGCCCACCGACCAACTCCGGGCACCGGTGCGTACGGTGCCGCCAAGGCCGGCATCGACAGCCTGACCACGACGCTCGCCGTCGAATGGTCGCCCAAGGTCCGGGTGAATTCCGTCATCGTCGGCATGGTCGAGACCGAGCAGTCCGAGCTGTTCTACGGCGACGCCGAGTCGGTCGCCGCCGTGGCCGCGACGGTGCCGCTGAAGCGGCTGGCCAAGCCCACCGACATCGGCTGGGCCGCAGCATTTTTGGCCTCCGAGGCCGCGTCGTACGTCAGCGGCGCGTCCCTGCAGGTCCACGGCGGCGGCGAGCCGCCGCACTACCTCGAAGCGTCAAGCGCCAACAAGTAAAGGGAGAGATCAAATGGGATTGCTCGACGGCCGCGTGGTCATCGTGACGGGTGCCGGTGGCGGAATCGGGCGTGAGCACGCGCTCGCGTTCGCCGCGGAAGGTGCCCGCGTCGTGGTCAACGACATCGGTGTCGGCCTGGACGGTTCGCCCGCCGGTGGCGGCAGCGCCGCGCAGAACGTGGTCGACGAGATCGTCGCCGCCGGCGGCGAGGCCGTCGCCAACGGCTCGAACGTCGCGAACTGGGCGGAGGCCGAGGCCCTGATCCAGCAGGCCGTCGACACGTACGGCACCCTCGATGTGTTGGTGAACAACGCCGGCATCGTCCGCGACCGCATGTTCGCCAACGCCACCGAAGACGAATTCGACGCCGTCACCGCGGTGCACCTCAAGGGGCATTTCGCCACCATGAAGCACGCCGCCGCGTACTGGCGGGCCAAGTCCAAGGCCGGCGAGACCGTCGATGCCCGGATCATCAACACCAGCTCGGGCGCCGGCCTGCAGGGCAGCGTCGGCCAGGCCACCTACAGCGCCTCCAAGGCCGGCATCGCGGCACTCACGCTGGTCGCCGCGACCGAGATGGGTCGCTACGGCGTCACCGCCAACGCCATCGCGCCGTCGGCCCGGACCCGCATGACCGAGACGGTCTTCGCCGACATGATGGCCACTCAGGACCAGGCCTTCGATGCCATGGCGCCCGAAAACATCTCGCCCCTGGTGGTGTGGCTGGGCAGTGTCGAGTCGCGTGACGTCACGGGCAAGGTGTTCGAGCTCGAAGGCGGCAAGATTCGCATCGCCGAGGGCTGGGCGCACGGCCCCGAGATCGACAAGGGTGCCAAGTGGGACCCGGCCGAGCTGGGCCCCGTCGTCGCGGATCTGCTGGCCAAGGCACGTCCCGCGGTGCCGGTCTACGGCTCGTAACCGCCACGATTGCTGAAGCGTCCCCGCAACCAATCATGTTGCGGGGACGCTTTTTTGGTCTGCTTCACAGCGCGGCGGCGACATCCCAGATCGGTTCGAGCGCTGCGATGCCCGTGCGGACGAGGGGACTGAGCACGACATCGGTCGCCCCTGCCGCGAAGTAGCGGCGGAGTTGAGTCGACACCTGCGCGGCAGTACCGACGGCCGCGAGATCGATGACCGAGTCGACGCCTTCGCGTTCGATCACCTTCGCGTACGACGGGATGGTCGCGTAGAACTCGAGGGCCTCCGCGGCGGTGGTCCGGCCTTCGTCGACGTCGTCGGTCACCAGGACGGGTACCGCGGCAATCACTTTGGGCGCGGGCCTGCCGGCTGCGCTGGCCGCTTCGGAGATGGTCGGCACGATGAATTCCTCGATGGTGCGCGGCCCGGCCAGATAGGGCAGCGTGCCGTCCGCCAATTCTCCTGTCACACGTAATGCCTTGGGTCCCATGGCCGCGACGTAGACCGGCAGGGGCGTGCCGCCGGCGACCGTCACCGGAAACTCTGGGGCGGCGGTGAATTCGTCGCCGTGGAAGTCGACGGTGCCGGTGTCGAGGATCGACCGGAGCACCTGCAGGTGTTCGCGCAGCCGGCCGATGGTGTTGGGCCATGCGGTGCCGAAAGCCACCTGTTCGGGGCCGTGCGCTCCCAAACCCAGACCGAGGCTGAAGTTCCCGCCGGTGGCCGCTTGGGCGGTCAGGGCCTGCGAGGCGAGCGTCAGTGGGTGGCGCGGATTGATCGGTACGACGAAGGTGCCGACGGCAAGGCCGGGTACCGCGGCGCCGACGTATCCGGCGAGCGAGATGGCGTCGTGATCGAACTGCTGGGCGATCCACACCTGGCCCACGCCGGCGTTGTAGGCGCCGCGGGCCTGGTCGATCGCGGCAGCGACATGATTGGGGGAAGTACGGTCGGGGTCCAGCACAACTCCGGTTGGCATATCAACGACAACGACCGCGGCCGAGGCACTCATTCCGTCTCGGAAAGAAAAACTCCCCCAGAACGAAACTCGTTCTGGGGGAGCCTCTTTGCTGTTGTTACTTGGCGGCCTCGGCCTTGGCGGCCTTGTCCTTCTTCTGCTTCTTCGGCTTTTCGACCTTCGGCTTTTCAGCCTTCGGCTTGTCGGCCTTGTCGGACTTGTCCTTCTTCGACTTGTCCTTCTTGACCTTGGTGCCCTGACCTTCGGTGCCCTTGTCGTCGGCTTTGGTGCCGCCCGCGGTCGCGTCGTCGGCCTTGGTGTCGCCGGCCTTGACGTCGTCAGCCTTGGTGGTGTCGGCCGGGGTGTCGTCGACCTTGGTGGTCTTGACGGTCTTGTCCTTGGCGCCAGTGGTGGCCGGCTTCAGGGCGGAGACCTGCTTGGCGAGCGTCGGCGTCACCGCAGGCTTGTCGGTGCTGTCGGATTCCTTGGCCGCGGCCGCATTCGGGGTGACGGCCTGCACCGACGAAGGCGGCGGTGCCGCCTTGAAGACGGTGCCGGTCTGGACGGACTTCACGACGCTCTTGACCATGTTGACGGGGAGGTTCACGACGGCCTTGGCGGTATCGAACACGCCGTCGCGAATGGCGTTGGCGATGTTGGAGATGTTGCCGGTCCGCAGCGCCTTCGCCACGTTGTAGAGCGCCATCTGCGGCACCTTGACGGCGTCGCGGACGTTGACGAACAGCTTGGTGGGCAGCGCCGGGTTCTGCGTGACGGCGATACCGCCCCAGTTCTCCAGGGTCCAGCCGTCTTCGGGGTTGCCGGTCACGGTGACGATCTCGGTGTTGCCCAGCGGGTGCTTCAGCATCAGCGTGAGGTCGGGGTTCTCGACGTTCATCAGCGTCCACGCCATGATCGACATGCCGTGCGCGAAGGCCACCGGGTTCTGTGCGCCGCTGTTGTAGATGTCGTCGACCGCGCCGTTGAATCGGTCCTGGAAGACCATGCCGTTGGCGTCGGGCGAACCGGGCATCGGCATCAGGAGGTTGCCGGTGGCCCACGACAGCGGGATCAGCGCGTAGAGGATGCGGGCGAAGCCGGAGTCCTGCGACTGGCCTTCGAAGATGCCGGCCTGCACTTCATGGAGACCGCTGAGCACCGTCACCGGCATGCCGGTCGCGGTGGCGTACGGCGCGGCGGTCTGCTGGGTGCGCACCATGTCCGAGGCGAAGATGGCGTCGTGCGCCAGGCCGTCGTTGGCGAGGACGCCGGCGACGGTCTGGGCCTGTGTCTGGCCCGTCGCCGTCAGGTCGGGGCCCGGAATCTTGGTGTCGATGAGGCCCGAGGCGTTGCCCGCCGATTCGCCGTGCCGGACGAACGTGATGGTGATGTTGGTTGCGGCCCAGGCCGAGAAGGCCGAGGTGAGGAACATGAACACGGCCGCGACCAGGACGGCCGCGCCTCGTGCTCCGCGTTTGAATGTCCGGCTGTGCGACAGCCCCCGACGGAACATTGATGACATAGACGGCTCCATAGTGTTGCCCTGGATGTGTGCAGGGCCACACTATGTACACATCTATGAATCTGTCTAGTCCGTTCCGTCAATTAACTGAAGAACTTTGCTGGCGCGATCGCCGGGCCTGATCGGTTCACCGCCCACGAAAAACTCCCCTGGACAACGGGCGTCCAGGGGAGTTCTTCGGTCGGTGCTCAGGCCGGATCGAGCAGGATGATCGGAATCTTCCGGTCGGTGTGCGAGCGGTAGTCGACGAAGTCCGGGTACATGGCGTCGAGCTTGGGCCAGTACTCGTCGCGTTCGGCATCGGTGGCCTCACGGGCGATCCGCTGCAGCTTCTCGCCGCGCACCTGGAACGTCACCTTCGGGTTGGCGACCAGGTTCAGGTACCACATCGGATGGGTGTCGCGACCGCCCTGCGAGGCGACGACGACGATCCGGTCGCCTTCACGCAGGTACAGCAGCGGGCTGTCGCGCGGCTCGCCGGATTTGCGGCCGATCGTGGTCAGGATCCCGACGGGCGGGGGCGTGGCGACGGGCTTGGAGCCCAGCCGCCACTTGGCGCCGATCCGGCCGTCGGTGGCCCGGAATGCCCAGGTGTTGATCCGCGACATCCACTTGAAGCCGACCTGCATTCCCTTGGAATTCAGGATCTTCAGCTGCCTGTCGCTCATTTCCCCGTCGGCCATGGCGGCGACCCTGCTCCTCGCTCTAGATGCGCTCGATGATCGTGCCGGTGGACAGCGCACCGCCGGCGCACATCGTGATCAGCGCCGTCGACTTGCCGGTCCGTTCCAGCTCGTGCAGCGCGGTCGTGATGAGCCGCGAGCCGGTGGAACCGACCGGGTGGCCCAGCGCGATGGCGCCGCCGTTGACGTTGACCCTATCCATGTCGGCTTTGTGCACCTGAGCCCAGGACAGCACGACGGATGCGAACGCCTCGTTGATCTCGACCAGGTCGATGTCGGCCATCGACATGCGCGCCTTCTCGAGCACCTTGGCGGTGGACTGCACCGGGCCGTCCAGGTGGTAGTAGGTCTCGGCGCCGACGTTGGCCTGCGCGATGATCCGGGCGCGGGGCTTGAAGCCGAGGGCCTTGGCCTTGTCCTCGTCCATCCAGAGCACCGCGGCGGCACCGTCGGAAATCTGCGACGAGGTGCCGGCGGTGTGGATGCCGCCTTCGATGACCGGCTTCAGCGCGGCCAGGCCCTCCAGGGTGGTGTCGCGCAGGCCCTGGTCCCGGCTGACCAGGTTCAGCTCGGCGGTCGGCTGCTTGTTCTCGTCGATGACCGGCGCCTCGATGGGCGAAATCTCGCGGTCGAAGCGGCCCTCGGCCCAGGCCTGCTTGGCCTTGGCCTGCGAGGCGAAGCCCAGCGCGTCGATGTCGTCGCGCGTGATGCCCCGGCGCTTGGCGATGCGCTCGGCGGCCTCGAACTGGTTGGGCAGGTCGATGTCCCACGACGCGGCGCGTGCGCCACCGCCGTTGGCGCCCAGGGGCACCCGGCTCATGGCCTCGATGCCGCAGGCGATGCCGATGTCGATGGCGCCGGTGGCGATCAGACCCGCGATGAGGTGGTTGGCCTGCTGGGCACTGCCGCACTGGCAGTCGATGGTGGTGGCGCCGACGTGCTCGGGCAATCCGGCGACCAGCCAGGACTGGCGGGTGATGTTGTTGCCCTGCTCGCCGTACTGCGTGACGCAGCCGCCGATGAGCTGCTCGACGTCGCCGGCATCCAGCCCGGCCTTCTCGACGAGAGCCTTCTGCGTGGCGCCCAGAAGTTCGGTCGCATGCAGGCCGGACAGCCAGCCTCCCCGCTTACCGATGGGGCTGCGAGTGGCTTCAACGATGACAGGATTACCCATGAGCTCAGGCTAGAACACGTTTCATTACTCTGACAAGCAATCATCGGGACGTGCCTTTTATCTGCGGTGAAGGCGTGTTTCAATGGTCGCAACGCCGAACTAGAAGGATTTGTCTCGGAACCCTGTTCTGAGGCGTTGGATTCCCCAAGGAGACACCATGCCCTGCCCGATCCCGTCCGACTTCGACTTGCTGGACGCGAACCTGAACCTCCAAGGCCTGCCCATCGAGGAGCTCGCCGCCCTGCGTAAGTCAGAGCCAGTGCACTGGGTGGACGTGCCCGGCGGCACCGGCGGCTTCGGTGACAAGGGCTACTGGATCGTCACCCGCTACGACGACGTCAAAGAGGTGTCGAAGCGCAACGATATCTTCGGCAGCGCACCCGATGGCGCGATTCCGGTGTGGCCGCAGGCCATGACGCGTGAGGCCGTCGACGTGCAGCGCGCGGTGCTGCTGAACATGGACGCCCCGCAGCACACCCGCCTGCGCAAGATCATCTCCCGTGGTTTCACCCCGCGTGCCATCGGCCGGCTGCAGGCCGAGCTGAACGAGCGGGCGCAGAAGATCGCCGAGACCGCCGCCGCGTCGGGCACCGGTGACTTCGTCGAGCAGGTGTCCTGCGAGCTGCCGCTGCAGGCCATCGCCGGACTGCTCGGCGTGCCGCAGGAAGACCGCGACAAGCTCTTCAACTGGTCCAATGAGATGACCGCCGGCGAGGACCCGGAGTACGCCCACATCGACCCGGCCGCATCGTCGTTCGAGCTGATCACCTACGCCATGAACATGGCCGCCGAGCGGGCCAAGAACCCGACCGACGACATCGTCACGCAGCTGATCGAAGCCGACATCGACGGCGAGAAGCTGTCCGACGACGAGTTCGGCTTCTTCGTGGTGATGCTGGCCGTCGCCGGTAACGAGACCACCCGCAACTCGATCACGCACGGCATGATCGCCTTCTCCCAGAACCCCGATCAGTGGGAGCTCTACAAGAAGGAGCGCCCGGAGTCGGCCGCCGACGAGATCGTCCGTTGGGCCACGCCGGTCACCGCGTTCCAGCGCACCGCGCTGGAGGACACCGAGCTCGGTGGCGTGAAGATCAAGAAGGGCGAGCGGGTCGTCATGTCCTACCGTTCGGCCAACTTCGACGAAGAGGTGTTCGAGGACCCGCACACCTTCAACATCATGCGGTCGCCGAACCAGCACGTCGGCTTCGGCGGCACCGGCGCGCACTACTGCATCGGCGCGAACCTGGCGCGCATGACCATCAACCTGATGTTCAACGCCATCGCCGACCACATGCCGGACCTGACCTCGATCGGCGAGCCCGAGCGGCTCATGTCGGGCTGGCTCAACGGCATCAAGCACTGGCAGGTTGACTACACGGGTAATCCCCCGCAAGCGGGAGGTACCCCCAGCCCCGCCGAGCACTGACGGCGACTGACTGCAGTAGTCCGGTAACACGAATCAAGGAGGATTCGGGTGGATTTCACACCGAGCCCTGAGCAGCAGGCTGTCGCCGATGTGGTGACATCTGTGCTCGAGCGGGAAAACACTTGGGACGCACTGGTTTCCGGTGGCGTCGTGGCACTCGCGGTGCCGGACCGCTTGGGCGGTGACGGGCTGGGGCTGCCGGAGGCGGCCACCGCACTGACCGAGATCGGTCGGCGCGGCACCACGGGGCCGGCCCTCGCCACCATCGGGCTCGCCCTGGTCCCGCTGGTCGACCTGGCCACCGAAGCGCAGCAGGACCGGTACCTCGCGGGTGTCGCGCAGGGCGCGGTGTTGTCTGCCGCCCTGAACGAAGCCGGCAACCAGCTGCCGGAGAAGCCGTCGACCAGCTATGCCGGCGGCAAGCTCAACGGCACCAAAATCGGTGTGCCGTATGCCGAGTCGGCGCAGTGGCTGCTGGTCACCACCGACAGCGGTGTGGTCGTCGTCTCGCCGAAGGCCGCCGGTGTGACGGTCGAGAAGACCCCGACCGCCAACGGTTCGGACGAATACGTCGTCACCTTCACCGACGTGGCAGTGGCCGACGATGACGTGCTGGCCGGCGCCACGGTGGCGCGGGTGAACGAGTTGGCGCTGGCCATGATCGGCGCGTTCGGTGCCGGTCTGGTCGCCGGTGCACTGCGGCTGACCGCCGACTACACCGCGACGCGCGAGCAGTTCGGCCGGCCGCTGTCCACTTTCCAGACGGTGGCGGCGCAGCTGTCCGAGGTCTACATCGCCTCGCGGACAATCGATCTCGTCTCCACCTCGGTGGTGTGGCGGTTGTCCGAGGGACTCGACGCATCCGAGGACCTGGCGATCCTGGGCTACTGGCTGACCTCCCAGGCCCCGCCGGCCATGCGGCTGTGCCATCACCTGCACGGCGGCATGGGCATGGACATCACCTACCCGATGGACCGCTACTACTCCTCGATCAAGGACCTGAACCGCCTGCTCGGTGGTCCGTCGCACCGTCTCGATCTGGTGGGAGCCTGATGTTTATCGACCTGACCGCGGAACAGCGCAAGCTGCAATCCGAACTGCGCGAGTACTTTTCGACGCTGATCACGCCCGAAGAGGCGGCGGCGATGGAGACCGACCGGCACAACGAGGCCTACCGCGCCGTCATCAAGCGCATGGGCAGCGACGGCAAGCTCGGTGTGGGCTGGCCCAAGGAGTACGGCGGCCTGGGCTTCGGGCCCATCGAGCAGCAGATCTTCATCAACGAGGCCAACCGCGCCGACATCCCGCTGCCGATGGTCACGCTGCAGACCGTGGGACCGACCCTGCAGCTGCTGGGCACCGAGGAACAGAAGAAGAAGTTCCTGCCCGGAATCCTCTCCGGCGAGGTGCATTTCGCGATCGGTTACTCCGAGCCCGAGGCCGGCACCGACCTCGCGTCGCTGCGGACCACCGCCGTGCGGCACGGTGACGAGTACATCGTCAACGGCCAGAAGATGTGGACCACCGGCGCCCACGACGCCGACTACGTGTGGCTGGCCTGTCGCACCGACCCGACCGCGGCGAAGCACAAGGGCATCTCGATCCTGATCGTCGACACCAAGGACCCGGGCTACTCCTGGACCCCGATCATCCTGTCCGACGGCGCCCACCACACCAACACGACGTACTACAACGATGTGCGGGTGCCCGCCGACATGCTGGTCGGCGAGGAGAACGGTGGCTGGAAGCTCATCACCACTCAGCTCAACCACGAGCGTGTCGGCCTGGGACCGGCCGGTCGCGTGGCGGGCATCTACGAGCAGGTGCACGCGTGGGCTTCCGAAGCGGGCTCCGATGGCGTTGTCCCGCTGGACAATCCGGAGGCCAAGCGGCTGCTGGGCCAGATCAAGTCGATCATGCGGCTCAACGAACTGCTCAACTGGCAGGTCGCGTCGTCCGGCGAGAACATCGCCGTCGCCGACGCGGCCGCGACGAAAGTGTTCTCCACCGAGCGCATCCAGGAAGTGAGCCGGTTGGCCGAAGAGGTCGTCGGACGCTTCGGCAACCCGGCCGACAAGCACACCGCAACGGTGCTGCAGTGGCTGGACACCATCGCCAAGCGCAACTTGGTCATCACGTTCGGTGGCGGGGTCAACGAGGTCATGCGCGAGATGATCGCGGCATCGGGCCTCAAAGTGCCGCGGGTTTCGCGGTAGGAGGGCGATCGATGACTGATCTTCAGACCGGTATCGACGAGATCGTCGCAGCCGGGCGCAGCAAGCCGACCCTGAGTCGGGACCCGGTGAACCAGCCCATGATTCACCACTGGGTCGACGCGATCGGCGACAAGAACCCGATCTACGTCGACGAGGAGGCCGCCAAGGCCGCCGGGCATCCCGGCATCGTGGCGCCGCCCGCCATGATCCAGGTGTGGACCATGATGGGCCTGGGCCGCAGCCGGTCCGACGATGATCCGCTGGCCCGGATCATGAAGTTGTTCGATGATGCCGGGTACGTCGGCGTCGTCGCCACCAACTGCGACCAGACCTACCACCGCTACCTGCAGCCGGGGGAGCGCGTCAGCATCAGTGCCGAGGTCACCGACGTGGTGGGACCGAAGCAGACCGCGCTGGGCGAGGGCTACTTCGTGAACCAGAAGATCCGGTGGCATGTCGGTGACGAGGAAGTCGCCGACATGGACTGGCGGATCATGAAGTTCCTGCCCGCCAACAAGCAGGGCCAACAAGCGGCCGAAACCGGTTCCATCCCAGCCGATCTGGACCCGGACAAGCTGATGCGCCCGTCGTCGTCGCGGGACACCCAGTTCTTCTGGGACGGCGTCAACGCCCACGAACTGCGGATCCAGAAGCGGCCCGACGGTTCGTTGCAGCACCCGCCGGTGCCGGCGATCTGGCAGGACAAAGATGCTCCGATCGACTACGTCGTCTCCTCGGGGCGGGGCACGGTGTTCAGCTACGTCGTGCACCACGCGCCGAAGGTGCCCGGCCGGAGCCTGCCGTTCATCATCGCGCTCGTCGAACTCGAAGAGGGTGTGCGCATGCTCGGTGAGCTGCGCGGCGTCGAGCATGACGACGTGAAGATCGGAATGCCGGTCAGCGCAACGTTCCTCGACTTCCCGGACAGCGATGTCAGTCCGGCCTGGAGTCTGTACGCATGGGAGGCAGCGAAGTGACCGCGACTGTCAGTGCCACGGTGGGCACCAAGCTGCCAGAACTGTCGATCTACGGCGACCCGACGTTCATCGTCTCGACGGCCATCGCCACCCGGGACTACCAGGACGTTCACCACGATCGGGACAAGGCACAGGCCAAGGGCTCCAAGGACATCTTCGTCAACATCCTGACCGATACCGGTCTGGTGGGGCGCTACGTCACCGACTGGGCCGGCCCGAACGCCATCGTGAAGTCGATCAAGCTGCGTCTCGGTGTGCCCTGGTACGCCTACGACACCATCACCTTCCGCGGTGAGGTAACCGCTGTCGAAGGTGACCTGGTGACACTGAAAGTGGTGGGCACCAACAGTCTCGGCGATCACGTCATCGCCACCTCGACGCTCACGATGGGAGCCGCGCAGTGAGCATCTCCGGCAAGGCGGTCATCGCAGGTATCGGCGCCACCGACTTCTCCAAGAACTCCGGCCGCAGTGAACTGCGGCTGGCGGCAGAGGCAGTCACTGACGCGCTGAACGATGCGGGCCTGTCGCCCAAGGACGTCGACGGTCTGGTGACCTTCACCATGGACTCCAACCTGGAGACCGCGGTCGCCCGTTCCACCGGCATCGGCGAGCTGAAGTTCTTCAGCCAGATCGGCTACGGCGGCGGCGCCGCGGCCGCGACCGTGCAGCAGGCGGTGCTGGCGGTGGCGTCCGGTATCGCGGAAGTCGTTGTGGCATACCGGGCTTTCAATGAGCGCTCGGAGCACCGCTTCGGCCAGGTGATGACGGGTCTGACCGTCAACGCCGACTCCCGCGGCGTCGAGTACAGCTGGTCGTACCCGCACGGGCTGAGCACGCCGGCCGCCTCGGTCGCCATGGTCGCGCAGCGTTACATGCACGAATACGGCGCCACCAGTGCCGATTTCGGTGTGGTCTCGGTGGCCGACCGCAAGCACGCGGCGACCAACCCGAAGGCGCACTTCTACGGCAAGCCGATCACCATCGAGGACCACCAGAACTCGCGGTGGATCGCCGAGCCGCTGCGCCTGCTGGACTGCTGCCAGGAGACCGACGGTGGTGTCGCGATCGTCGTCACCACGCCGGAGCGCGCCAAGGACCTCAAGCAGCGCCCGGTCGTCGTCGAGGCGGCGGCGCAGGCTGCTGGTGAGGATCAGTTCACCATGTACTCGTACTACCGCGACGAGCTCGGTCTGCCCGAGATGGGCCTGGTCGGCAAGCAATTGTGGGGTCAGAGTGGCTTGACGCCCAATGACATTCAGACCGCGGTGATCTACGACCACTTCACCCCGTACACGCTGATCCAGCTCGAGGAGCTCGGTTTCTGCGGCAAGGGTGAGGCGAAGGACTTCATCGCGAACGGTGCGATCGAGCTCGGTGGCAAGCTGCCGATCAACACGCACGGCGGTCAGCTCGGTGAGGCCTACATCCACGGCATGAACGGCATCGCCGAGGGCGTCCGCCAGCTGCGCGGCACGTCGGTCAACCAGGTGCCCGATGTCGAGCACGTGCTCGTCACCGCCGGCACCGGTGTTCCGACGTCAGGCCTGATCCTGGGCTGAATCACCCCGCTCGCGAACTGCCCCTTTTCGAAAGAAAAGGGGCAGTTCTGCGTCAAAAGGGGTAGTCCTACTCATCCGAACTCGCGTGGCTCGGCGCCATGATGACCTGCATGACCGAACCGCAGCGGGCGATGGTTGCCCGGCTCTCGCAGGATGTCGCAGCGATCTCCCATCACCTGGCATGGGTCTCGGCCTGCCTCACCGAGCTCGATCGGTCGATGGCGTACCAGCAGCCGGCCGCGCAGCCCGTCGGATACGCCGCGCCGCAACAGTATTGGCAGCCGGCACAGGCCGCGCCGCCGCAGCCCCAACAGCAGCCGCCGCGGCCCGAGCGCTCGGACGGCTGGATCGGCAAGGCGCTGGCCGCCGCCGGCGTCGCGGTGACGTTGATCGGCGTCGCCCTGCTGCTGGTGCTCGCCGCGCAGGCCGGGCTGTTGCGGCCCGAGTTCCGGGTCGGCGCAGGGGCGGTCCTGGCGGCCGGTCTGGTGGTCGGGGCGACTCGCCTGAAGACGCGGCCCGGCGGCACGGTGGGCGCGGTCGCCCTGGCCGCCACCGGTATCGCCGCGGCGTACATCGACGTCGTCGCGGTCACCACGATTTACGAATGGCTTTCTGCGCCGGTCGGTTTGGTGCTCGCGGCGGTGATCGGCGGCGGCGGGCTGACCCTGGCGCGGCGCTGGGATTCGCAGCAACTCGCGCTGCTGGTGCTGGTGCCCCTGGCCGTGCTGGCGCCCGTGGTGGCCGACGGCGTCTCGCTGCTGCTGATCGGGTTCATGCTGGCGCTGTCCGCGGCGTCGCTGCCGGTGCAGATCGGCAAGGATTGGGTTGCGATGTTCGTGGCCCGGACCGCCGTCTGCACCTTCCCGTTGTTGGTGGCACTGGCCTCGGCGTCATTCGGCACCCACCGGAATCCGGGTCTCGCCGGTGCCTGCGCGGCGGCAGCCGTGCTGGCCGTCGCGGGCGCGTTGATCCTGTTGCCCAAGACCGCCAACCGCTCGCTGCTGGCCCTGGCCACGGCAGGCGGTGCGGTGCCGGTGCTGTTCGTTTCGGCAGTGGTCCGTCCGCTGATCGCCGCGTCGATCATCGCCGCGGTGGCGGCCCTGTTCCTGGCCGTCGTGCTGGCCGGCAACCGACTGCCCGGCGTCGCTGATGTGGTGCGGCGGATCTGGGCGGCGACATCGGCCGTCTGCGCGCTGGTCGCGGTATTGGTGGCCTTCGACGGTAGGACCGGCGGCGCGGTGCTGCTCGCGATGTCCGTCGTGGTGGCCGTCGCCGGGCGTCGCGACGCGATTGCCCGCTGGGTCGCTGCCGGATTCGGCGCCGTCGGTGGGGCCGTCTACCTCAGCTACTCTCCGCCGGACCTGCTGTTCCGCGCGGTGGAACTGAACACCCACAGTGCGGTGTCCACCGTCATCTCCAGCATCCTTGCGGTGGCCAGCGCGGTGGCCGTCGTGTGGTCGTGGACCGGCAGGCGTGACGACGACGAGGTGCGGCTGATGTGGGCAGGCGCGGTCGTGGTCGCCGCCTACGCGTCCACCATGGCGACCGTCACCGCCGGCGTGCTGATCGGCGGCGTCAAGGGCGGGTTCTTCGCGGGTCACATGGTCGCGACCATCGGCTGGATCGCGGTCGCGGCGGCGTTGTTCGGGTACGCGGCCCGCCGGCCGAAGGCGCAGCGATCACTGCCCATCGGCGGCGGGCTGGCGCTGGTGGCCGCGGCGATGGCCAAGCTGTTCCTGTTCGATCTCGGGACCCTGAACGGCATGTTCCGGGTGGCGGTGTTCATCGTCGTGGGCCTCGTGCTGCTGGCCATGGGGACCGGCTATGCCCGGTTGCTCGCCCGGCAGGATCAGCCGAATCCGGACCGTCAGTTCGCGTCGGGTGGGTAGCCGTCGGGGCGGTAGGCTCGAACCGACGCGGTATGTCTGGGGAAGGGGGCCGTGTCTATGGGGATTCAGCCGGACAGCAGTCCGTTCGGATCGCAGACGGTGACGGGCCCGGGGTGGCCCAACGTCAATGAGGAACAGCTCGAAGAAGCTGCCGCCCACTATACGAAGCTGGCCACCAAGATCAGCGGATCAGTGGTGCCCCAGCAGACCAGCCAGCTGATGAACCTCACCGACCAGTGGCAGGGCGCGGCTTCGCTGGCGGCGGCGGGCGAGGCCGGCACCATCATCGGCGGCCACGAGGCCAATGGCGCGCAGGCGGCGGCCATCGCCGTCAAGCTGCAGTCCATGGTGGCCGCGGTCGTCAAAACCAAGAACCTGGTGAACGCCACCGCCGAGGAAGTCCAGGCGGAGTGCATGGCGCTGTCGGCGGCGCCGTTCCCCAACGTGCAGGAACTGATCCAGAGCCGGATCAAGATGGGCCTGTCCCAGAACATCGCCGCGGTGACGGCCAGTGCCACCGAGGTGGCCAACTTCGTCGGCGCGCCCCCGAGCATCCCGACGGCCGGCGTGCCGCCGCAGGTGGCGCAGACCGCGCAGAAGACCGCGGAGTCGGCGGGCAAGGGCGGCGACCAGATGGGCCAGATGATGGGCCAGATGATGCAGATGGCCGGTCAGCTCCCGCAGATGCTCGGGCAGCTGCCGCAGCAGGCCATGCAACCGCTGCAACAACTTTCGCAGCCGCTGCAGCAGTTGACGTCCCTGTTCCAGGGCGGCGGTCAGGGCAAGGCCGGCCTCGGCGCGTCGCCGTTCGGCGCGTTCTCGAATCATCCGCTGGCCGGTGGTTCCGGGGCCGCCCACGGCGCGGGGTTGATGAAGGGCGGCATGCCCGGCGGTGGCGGCGGTGGTGTGGGCGCGGCTTCCGTGCAGACGCCGCTGCTGGCCAAGATGGTCGGCCCCGGTCCGGCCGGACCCGGGGTGATGCCGGCGAGCGCCGCGGCCGGCATGGGTGCCGGCGGCCTGGCTCCGGTCGCGGCCGCCGCGGGTGCGGGTGGCGCGATGGGTGCCATGGGCGGCATGGGGCACCGCGAAGGTGGTGGCGGCGGGGGCCGCATCACCCAGCTGGCGGTGCCCGAAGCGCTCGAACACGGTTCCTATGACGAAGACATCGACGACGACTGGTGAGTAGGGGGGATATCTGATGTCGATAATGCAGACACCGGACAACATCAGCTGGAACACGGCTTCCGTCGAGCTGCCTGACATGCCGATGATCCAGCCCGGCGAGGACGCCATGAGCGCGACCATCGCCGCGATCCTGCCGGCCATGGCAGCCGATATGACCGCCAATGTGGCGTCGCTGCAGGCCAAAGAAGGCATGTTCTCCGGCAAGGTCGGCATGGCCCAGTCGGCATACGACAACGCCGACAGCAAGGGCGGCGAGGGCGTCGGCCAGATGGGTCAGATGCTCGGCCAGCTCGGTCAGATGGGGCAGCAGGCGGGCCAGATGGCCGGCCAGGGTGGCGGTCTGGGCCAGATGGGCCAGCAGGCCGGCCAGTTCGGTCAGATGATCCAGCAGGCCATGGGCAAGGGCGGCGGCAAGGAAGGCGGCATGCCGGGCGGCGAGCCCCCGGAGGGCCAGCCCGGTGGGCCGGCCGGCGGCGGTGCGCCCATGTCACCCGAGCAGCGTCAGGCGCAGCAGGACGCCCGGGAGAACCAGCAGAACGACCGGCAGTCCCAGCAGGACGCGCGCCAGCAACAGCAGGACAACCGGCAGTCGCAGCAGGATCGGCGCGAGGCCCAGCAGGACGCCCGCGATTCCCGTCGGCACACGTCTGCTCCGGCTCCGGCGGCACCGCCGGCGGCGGGTCCCAGTGCGGGCTCGCACAACGCCGGTCCGGCGCCGGTCGCGCCCGTGGCCCCGCCGCCGCAGCGTGGCGGTGACGTCGGCCGTCAGATGTAGTTACCGAAACAACAAGCCAGACAACGAAATTGGGGCCAGTCGCGAAATCGCGACTGGCCCCAATTCGATGGTTGACCGTTAGGAAGCCGGGGCCGGAGCGGGGGTCGGGGTGACCGGCGCAGCCGGAGCGGCCTGCTGGTTACCGGCCGGGGCGGTGGTGCCCTGGCCCGCGCTGGAGGCCGGCTGGCCGGCGATGGCCTGGCTCGGGGCCGGAGCCGGCGCCGGGGTCAGCGGAGCCTGCGAGACGGCGCCACCGGCAGTGGCAGCGGTGCCCGGGCCGCTTTCGGCGGCGGTGGGCACCGGAGCGGCCTCCGGGGCCTGGCCGGCGGCCGGAGGCGTGGCCGGGGTGCCCGCGGGGGTGCCCGCGGGGGTGCCGGCCGGACTGCCCGCCGGAACCTGGGCGCCGGCCGGAGCCGGAGCGTCAGCAGCCGAGGTGCCGGCCGGGGCCGGAGCAACCGCCGGGGTGCCGGCCGGAGCCGGAGTACCGGCCGGGGTGGCGGCAGGGGTCTCACCGTTCGGCGTCGCCGCCGGAACCTGACCGGTGGTGGTGCCGGCCGGAGGCTGCGCGCCCGCGGCGGCGGGAACCGAGCCGGCCGGGGTGGCGCCGGGCACGGCGCTGCCGAGACCGGCAGGAGCGGCCGCCGGGGCGGCAGCAGGAGCGGCGGCGGGAGCGGCAGCGGGCGCCGGGGTGGCGGCCGGGGCAGTGCCACGAGCCGGAGCGGCGGCGGGAGCGGCACCGGTGGCGGCTTCGGTGCCCTGCCACTTGAGCACCTCGCGGTCACCGTCGGTGTACACGACGCTGGTCGGCGCGGCGCCCGTCACATCGAAGTAGACCTTGCCCTTGGACTCCTGTCCCTCGGAGAGACCGGCGGGGTTGAGGCCCTGCGGCGTGGCCGCGCCCCACAGCACGCGGTAGTTCTCACCGTCGGCGGTGCGGGCGTTCAGGTTCGGCACGAACGGCTGGGAGCTACCGCGCTCAGCGGAGTACTCGGCCGTCGCTTCCCAGAGCGTGCCGTTGAGGTGCTGCGACAGCACGTCGGTGCTGGGCTTGAGGTTGCTGATCTGCCATTCCGCGACGGTGTTCCCGTCGACGAGCTTGCCGTCCTTGCCGAACGCAATGGTGGTCGGAGCGGGCGACACACTTGCGGGCTGAGTCGAGTCGGCCACGGCGAACGGCGTCGCGATCAGGCCGAATGCGGCGGCTGCGCCGATGGCGATGGTGATCTTGCGGGTACTCATGGTGATGTGGCTCCTTTGTCTCCAAGTCGTCCGACGGGCGGCTTCCCCCACGGAAGTTGCGTCACGAGTAATTGGACAATTACTGACTACTACGAAAACTAGCAGGTTAAGCGTCAGCTGTGGATACAGGTGGACGCGACAGCGGTGACCCGGCCGCTGCCCCTGGTTTGCCGGAATCGGCCGCCGAACAGGCGGCCGATTCCGTATACGTCCTGGTCAGGACGCCGTGAGCTCGATTCCAGCAAGCACGACGACGTTGTCCCGGCTCGGCGCCGTCAGCACGCCGGTGATTCGTTCACCGTCACGCCAAAGGTTGGCCTGCAAGGTTTCACCCGGGATAACGGTGCCCGCGAAGCGCGCGCCGTAGGACCGGACCCGGCCGGCGTCGCCGTCGAGCACGTTGTCGACGATGGCCTTGCAGCCGATGCCGTAGGTGCACAGACCGTGCAGGATCGGGCGGTCGAAGCCGGCGGCCTTGGCGAACGCCGGATCCGAGTGCAGCGGGTTGCGGTCACCGCAGAGCCGGTACAGCAGGGCCTGCTGCGGCAGCGTGGGCAGCGCGATCTGCAGGTCCGGTGCGCGGTCGGGCTCGGCCGCCGAGGTCGACGGACCCCGGTCGCCGCCGAATCCGCCCTCGCCGCGGGCGAAGATGGACCGCTTCTGCTTCCACAGCGGAGCGCCGTCGAGGGTGGTCACGGTCGTCTCCGACCAGATGACGGCGGCCTTGCCCTTGTCCCAAATCTCGGTGAACTTGGTGACGGCACGGCCCGTGCCCGACGGCGGGATCGGCGCATCGGTGTAGATGGCCTCGCTGGCGTGCAGCACCCGGCTGAGCTCGATGTCGATGCCCGGGAACTTGACCGTCGGCGCCTTGGTCTCGTGGAAGCTCTGCGCCACGTTGCCGAACGTCGGCAGCACCTGCGGCTTGTCGTCGATCAGGTAGCGCAGCTCGCGCTCGCTCATGGGGTCCGCGCCGGCACCCAGGCCCAGGTGGTACAGCTGCACATCGCTGCTGCTCCACGAGAATTCGACGGGTGCGAGTTCGGCTCCGATGGCCTCATCGAGATTGATCGGCATGTCAGCCCTTTCCTGCCACGTGCAGTGCCGCGAGGTATCCGAAGGTCATGGCGGGGCCGATGGTCCCGCCGGGGCCCGGGTAGGTGTGACCCATGACCGGTCCACTGACGTTGCCAGATGCGTACAGGCCCTCGATCACCGAGCCGTCCTCGCGGAGAGCGCGGCCGTGGATGTCGGTGACGATGCCGCCCTTGGTGCCGAGGTCGCCGGGCACCATCTTGGCCGCGTAGAACGGGCCGTGCTTGATCTCGCCCAGGTTCGGGTTCGGCTTGTTGGTCGGGTCGCCGTAGTACCGGTCGTAGGCGCTGTTGCCACGGCCGAAGTCCTCGTCGACACCGCTGCGGGCGAAGCCGTTGAAGCGCTCGATGGTGGCCTTGAGCTCATCGACGGGCAGGTTGGTGAGCTCCGCCAGTTCCTCGATGGTGTCGGCCTTGACGACGACGCCGGCCTCGGTCCACTTCTTCGGGATGCGTTGTCCCGGCTGCAGACCCGCGAAGATGTAGCGGTTGCGGTACTGCTGGTCGAAGAGCAACCACGCCGGCACGTTCTCGCCCGGGCCCTCGCCCTGGCCGTACTGGCCGCCGTACATGTGGTGGCAGGCCTCCACGTACGGCATGGACTCGTTCATGAACCGCTTGCCGTTCATGTTCACGATGATGGAGCCGGGGGAGTTGCGCTCGGACAGGGCGAACCACGGGTTGTCGGGCAGCGGCACCGTCGGCCCCCACCAGGCGTCTTCCATGATTTCCAGTGCGGCGCCGAGCTTTTCGGCGGCCAGGATGCCGTCGCCGGTGTTGGCCTTGGCGCCCACGGTCCAGTCGGTGGTGATCGGCTGGCGCTGGTACTTGGTGCGCATCTCCTGGTTCTTCTCGAAGCCACCGCTGCCCAGGATCACCGCACGACGAGCCCGGATCAGTTGCGGCTCAGCGCTTTCCGGAGCGTTGGTGTCACGGACGTAGATGCCGGCAACCCGGCCGTCCTCGTAGTACAGGTCGGTCAGCGCGGTGTTCAGTTGCACTGGGACGCCGGCCTTCTGCAGGCCGATGCGCAGCGGCGCGATCAGGGCGCGGCCCATACCGACCAGGTTCTTGCCGGTGGCGCCGGCCCAGGTGGCGCGGATGCCGACCTTGAGGCTGCGCAGCACGCCCCGCGGGTGGCGCTTGAGCTGGTTGAGCCGGACGTAATCCTGTTGCATCACAACCATGTTCAGCGGGACCTTGCCGTACGCCGGCTCCAGGCCCTTTTCGTCGACGCCGAGCTTCTTGGCGTTGAACGGCTTGGGCTCGACGGACCGTCCGCCGGCGCGGCCGCCCTCGACCTCCGGGTAGTAGTCGGAGTAGTTCGGCACCCAGCACAGCTTCAGCGGCGAGTTCTTCAGAACGAAGGACAGCATCTCGGGGCCGCGCTGCAGGTAGGTGTCGATCTTCTCTGCGGGCACCACGTCGCCGACGATCTTGTGCAGGTAGGTGCGGGCTGCTTCCGGGGTGTCTTTTACCCCCGCACGCTGCAAAATCTCATTGTTCGGGATCCAGACGCCGCCACCTGACCGCGCAGTGGAACCTCCATAGTGTGGGGCCTTTTCTACGACTACTGTCGAAAGGCCCTGATGGGCTGCGGTGAGGGCGGCGACCATACCGGCTGCACCGCTGCCGACGACGACAACGTCGTACTCCTGTCCAGTCATGTAGAACACGTTATAGAATTGCCCGGCCTGTGGACAACTGCGCCGGTCCATGAAGTTAGGGGAATTCACGAATGCTGTCCGACAACGTGCGTGCCGAGCTCGCCGCCGCGCTGGCCCAAGCTGAGCGCAGCCGGGTCGCGATGTCGCCGATGACCGACACCTACGCCGACATCGACGTCGTCGACGCGTACGAGATCCAGCTGCTCAACATTCGTCAGCGGGTCGCGGAAGGTGCCCGCGTGGTGGGACACAAGGTTGGCCTGTCCAGCGAGGCCATGCAGAAAATGATGAATGTGGATGAACCCGACTACGGGCACCTCCTCGACGACATGCAGGTATTCGAGGACAAGCCCGTGCTGACCTCGAAGTACCTGTTGCCGCGGGTCGAGGTCGAGGTCGGGTTCGTGCTTGCCGATGATCTGCCCGGCGCCGGCTGCACCGAGGACGACGTGCTGGCCGCCACCGCTGCGTTCGCGCCGGCGATCGAGCTGATCGACACCCGCATCACCAACTGGCAGGTCAAGTTGTGCGACACCATCGCCGACAACGCATCCTCGGCCGGCTGGGTGCTGGGCAAGGAGCGGGTGTCCCCGAAGGACATCGACATTCGGAACATCGACGCCGTGCTCAAGTGCAACGGCGAGGTACTGGGCGAGGGCCGCAGTGACGCGGTGCTCGGCAACCCGGTGACCGCGGTGGCGTGGCTGGCGCGCAAGGTCGATCAGTTCGGCGTGCGTCTCAAGGCCGGCGACGTCGTGCTGCCGGGTGCCTGCATGCGGGCGTTCGATGCCAAGCCGGGTGACGACTTCGTCGCCGAATTCGCCGGATTGGGTTCTGTCCACCTGTCTTTCGCGTAATACCCAAAGTTTCTATAGAGGAGTGAGCATGCCGTCCAAAGCGAGCGTCGCGATCGTCGGCTCGGGAAACATCAGTACTGACCTGCTGTACAAGCTGCTGCGGTCGGACTGGCTCGAGCCGCGCTGGATGATCGGTATCGACCCGGAGAGCGAGGGCCTGGCCCGCGCCCGCAAACTCGGGCTGGAGACCAGCGCCGAAGGAGCGGACTGGCTGCTGGCGCAGAGCGAGAAGCCGGACTTCATCTTCGAGGCCACCAGCGCCTACGTGCACAAGGCGTACGCGCCGCGGTACGAGGAAGCCGGCATCCGGGCCATCGACCTGACGCCGGCCGCCGTCGGCCCGGGCGTGATCCCGCCGGCGAACCTGCGGGCGCACCTGGACTCGATGAACGTCAACATGGTCACCTGCGGTGGCCAGGCCACCATCCCGATGGTCTACGCGGTGAGCCGTGCCGTCGAGGCACAGGGGGGCGTGCCCTACGCCGAGATCGTCGCGTCGGTGTCGTCGGCCTCGGCCGGCCCCGGCACCCGGGCCAACATCGACGAGTTCACCAAGACCACCAGCGCCGGCGTGCGCGACATCGGTGGGGCGCGCGACGGCAAGGCCATCATCATCCTGAACCCGGCCGAACCGCCGATGATCATGCGCGACACCATCTTCTGCGCCATCCCCGAAGATGCCGACCACGCCGCCATCACGCAGTCGGTCAAGGACGTCGTCGCCGATGTACAGACCTACGTGCCCGGCTACCGGCTGCTGAACGATCCGCAGTTCGACGAGCCGTCGGTGGTCAACGGCGGTCAGCACGTCGTCAGCATCTTCGTCGAGGTGGAAGGTGCCGGCGACTACCTGCCGACCTACGCTGGAAATCTGGACATCATGACCGCCGCGGCCACCAAGGTGGGCGAGGAGATCGCCAAGGAAATCGTGGGAGTTAAGGCATGAGCACCGCACTGCAACCCGGAGACATCTTCTTCGACGCAGCCTGGGACGTCCGGATGACGGACACCTCGCTGCGCGATGGCTCGCACCACAAGCGGCACCAGTTCACCGGTGACGAGGTGCGCGCGATTGTCGGTGCCCTCGACAACGCCGGCGTCCCGGTCATCGAGGTCACGCATGGCGACGGGCTGGGTGGTTCGAGCTTCAACTACGGGTTCTCCAAGACCCCGGAGCAGGAGCTCATCACCATCGCGGCCGAGACCGCGAAGAACGCCAAGATCGCCTTCCTGATGCTGCCGGGCGTCGGCACCAAGGAAGACATCCGGATCGCGCAGGGCAACGGCGGCTCGATCTGCCGCATCGCCACGCACTGCACCGAGGCCGATGTCGCGATCCAGCACTTCGGCTTCGCCCGCGAGCTGGGCCTGGAGACCGTCGGCTTCCTGATGATGAGCCACACCATCTCTCCCGAGAAGCTGGCCGCGCAGGCCCGCACCATGGCCGACGCCGGCTGCCAGTGCATCTACGTGGTGGACTCCGCGGGTGCGTTGGTGCTCGAAGGTGTCGCCGACCGCGTCGGCGCGTTGGTCGCCGAACTCGGCAACGACGCGCAGGTCGGTTTCCATGGCCATGAGAATCTCGGTCTGGGCGTTGCCAATTCGGTCGAGGCCGTGCGTGCGGGTGCCAAGCAGATCGACGGTTCGTGCCGCCGGTTCGGTGCTGGTGCCGGTAACGCGCCGGTCGAGGCGCTGGTCGGCGTGTTCGACAAGATCGGCGTCAAGACCGGCATCGACTTCTTCGACATCGCGGACGCCGCGGAAGAGGTTGTCGCCCCGGCGATGCCGGCCGAGTGCCTGCTGGACCGCAACGCACTGGTGATGGGCTACGCGGGCGTGTACTCGAGCTTCCTCAAGCACGCGGTGCGCCAGGGCGAACGCTACGGCGTGCCCGCCCACGAGCTGCTGCTCCGTGTCGGCCAGCGCAAGCTGATCGGTGGCCAGGAGGACCAGCTGATCGACATCGCTCTCGAGATCCAGCGCGAGCGGGCCGAGGGCAAAGCCTAACTGCCGCAAGCGAAAACGCCGGCCGCCCCGAAAGGGACGGCCGGCGTTTTGCGTAGCCGGGTCAGCTGGTGACGGAATCCGTCGCGGTCTCGCAGCGGGCCACCAGCTCGGCCAGTGCCGCCGGCAGCCGGTCGGCGATGGCCTGCGGATCCTTCACCTGGTCAGTACAGGTGAGTACGCAGATCTGCATGCCGCCTTCGTAGCTCCAGCCGGTGATGTTCATGCCCATCGGGAAGACCAGCGGGCCGGTCGAGATCAGCTTCTCGACCGGGGCGCCGCCGAAGTACAGCGTCTGCTGCGGGCCACGCATGTTCGACGCGATCATGCTGAACATCGGGCGCTTCTTGACCTTCGCCCCGATGGTCGGCAGCACCCGCGAGTAGACCTTGAACAGCGGCCAGTACTCCATCCAGTCGTGCTGCAGCCAGGCGTCGCGCTCGCTCTGCACTTCGCGGGCCGTGGCGGTGTTCGCCGAGATGGCTTTCAGCCGCGCCACCGGATCGGCGATGTTGGTCGCGAGTTCGACGTTCCAGCGGGCGACCTTGTTACCCCACCGGTCGCCGTCCTGCGGGCGCATCGACACCGGCACCACGGCGGTCATGGTGTCGTCGCCGACGGGGCCGCGGGACGCCTGGTACTCGCGAAGGACGGTGCTGCACATGGCGAGAAAGACGTCGTTGACGCTCACGCCGAACGTCTTCGACACCCGCTTGATCTGATCCATCTCGACATTGACGAACGCAAAGCCGCGCCGGGCGGTCAGCGGCTCGTTGAACGGCAGGGCCGGCGGGATGAAGGCCTCGGCGTAGCCGGGCTTGCCCGCCTTCTGCCGGTTCTGGATGGTGCGCGTGACCTTCGCCGTGCGCGCCAGGACCTTCGGGAATTTGGCCAGCGACCTGACCTGCTGGCGCGCCACCATCGGCAGCCACTCGGCGGTCGGTGGCCGGTGCTCGTCAGGCGCCGGGCGGGCCGACGGCTCGGGCAGCCGGTCCGTGGGGTCCTGGCTGTAGAACTGCTCGAGCAGGTTCAGCGACGCCATGCCGTCGGCCACCGCGTGGTGGATCTTCAGCACGAGCGCGACGCGGCCGTCCGCCAGACCGTCGATGTACCACATCTGCCAGGCCGGGCGGTCCCGGTCGAGCGGCTCTTCGAAGAGTTTGGCGATCTCCGCGCCGAGCTCGCGATCGGTTCCCGGTGCGGCGGCGGTGGCGCGCTTCATGTGGTAGTTCAAGTCGCCGCGGGCGCGGGTGATCCACCACGGCCGGCCGGCACCGAACCGCGGCGACATCAGCTGCCACTGCAGGGGTTCGACGCGGTCGACGAGACCGGGCAGTGCGGCGCGCACGGCTTCGAAGGTGATGGGCTCGTGGCCCTGGGCCGGATCGAGTACGACGGCCTTGATGGTGTGCTGCGGCTGGACGGCACTCTCCCACGCCAGGAAGCTGTTGTCCTCGCCCGATAAACGTCGCATACATCACTATGAGGCCAAAAATGTGAGCCAGCGGACATGTTGTCTCGTTGATCGGGAACTACCTCTGAATTTCGGCTCACACCCCGTTTAGCGTGCTCACCATGAGCTGACTCGGCGTCGCGACGCGGAGCCCGAGGGCTCCGCCGGGTCGGTATCTGACTGAATGGAGTAGGGATATGCAACTGAGGAACAGCCGGGTTCTGGTGACCGGTGCCAGCCGTGGTCTGGGCAGGAACATCGCGCAGGCGATGGCGCGCCGCGGTGCCGATGTCGCACTCGTCGCGCGCAACGCCGAGCAGCTCGAAGAGCTCGCAAAGGAGTTGGGCGGCAAGGCATATCCCGCTGACCTGATGGATCCGGCGGCGGTCGAGCAGCTGATCGGCCGTGTCGAGGCCGACGGTCCCGTCGACGTCATCATCAACAACGCCGGTGTGGACCGCGTCGGCCGCTTCTACGAGGCGTCGTCGGAGGATGTGCGAGACCTGTTGCAGGTCAACCTGATTGCGCCCATGGAGCTGTGCCGCCAGGTGATGCCGGGGATGATCAAGCGCGGCCGCGGCCACATCGTCAACGTGTCCTCGATGGGCGCCATCTCCACCGGACCGGGCGTCACCCTGTACGGCGCCTCCAAGGCCGGCCTCAGCCACTTCACCGCCGGCATCCGCTCCGAGCTGCGCAACAAGCCCGTCAACACCACGCTGGTGCAGATCGGTGAGGTCAAGACCGACATGATCGATCACATCCGGTCGTTCGGCCCGGCGCGCCGCACCATCGAACGGTCGCTCAAGTTCCGGATGATCCCGCAGGAGCCGCTGGACGCCGACATGGTCGCCGAGGCCATCGCCGATGCCGTCGAGAAGGAGAAGAAGCACGTCATCCTGCCCAAGCGCATCGCGGCGATGGCGTACCTCACCGAGACCCCGCGCCGGGTGTCCGAGCTCATGCTGACCGGCATCGACCAGGACAGCGACTAGTCATGGACCTGGCCGGCAAGGTCGCGATCATCACCGGCGCGGCGCGCGGTCAGGGTGAGGCCGAGGCGCGGTTGTTCGCCGCGCTCGGCGCGCAGGTGGTGCTCACCGATGTCCTGGTCGACGAGGGGGAGGCGGTCGCTGCGTCGATCGGCGCCGCCGCCCGGTTCCAGCGGCACGACGTCGGCAGCGAAAGCGATTGGCGCGCAACGGTCGAGCTGGCGCTGAGCGAGTTCGGCCGGGTCGACGCGCTGGTCAACAACGCGGCCATCTGCACCGTCGAACCGCTGCTGGACCACACCGCCGAGTCGTGGGAGCGGCAGCTGCGCGTCAACCTGATCGGGCCGTTCCTGGGCACCAAGGCTGTCGTCGAGCCCATGCGTGCGGTCGGCGGCGGCTCGATCATCAACGTGTCCTCGCAGGCCGGTCTGCAGGGCCTGGCCGGCTACAGCGCTTACGGCGCCTCGAAGTGGGGCCTGCGGGGCTTCTCCAAGGTCGCCGCAATCGAGCTGGGCCCCATGGGAATCCGGGTCAATACCGTCTACCCCGGCATGATCGACACCCCGATGGCGGCGCACCTGCCGATCGAACGCGGCCCCGGCGGGCACCCCGGTGCGCCGCTCACGCGCGTCGGCGCCCCCGAGGAGGTCGCCGAGGTGGTGGCGTTTCTGGCGTCGGACGCGTCGTCGTACATGACGGGCGCGGACCTGGCGGTCGACGGCGGCGCGAGCGCGGGCCGGATCCCGGTCGTGCCCACCCAGCCACAAGCGACGTAGCGAGCGACTTGTCAGACTTCCCCGGCAAGATGGGCGCATGGCCGGGGATGAATCCACACTGGCGCCGGTCCGCCGGCGGCGGGCCGGGTCGATGGAACTGTTGCTCATCGCCCTCACCGCACTGGCGCTGTCGGGTTCCTGGGTCAGCGGTGTCCTGACCGACCATGCCCGCCTGGCCGCCGCGGCCACGGTGTTCTGCGGCGTCTTCGTGCAGGCGCTGCCGTTCCTGGTGCTGGGCGTCATCGTCAGTGGGCTCGTGGCCGCATATCTCACCGCGGAGCGGCTGGCCCGCCTGCTGCCGCGCCGGCCGGCGCTCGCGGTGGCGGTGGCGGGTGTCGGCGGTGCCGCGCTGCCCGGCTGCGAATGCGGCTCGGTGCCCGTGGCGCGCCGGTTGTTCAGCGGGGAGACGGCCGGGGCCGCCCTGACCTTCATGCTGTCCGCCCCGGCGATCAACCCGGTGGTGCTGGTGGCGACGGCCGTCGCCTTCCCCGGCCAGCCGCAGATGGTGGCGGCGCGGTGTGTGGCATCGCTGCTGACCGCGGTGGTGATGGGGCTGCTGTGGCAGCGCTGGGGCCGCGCCGAATGGGTGACCCGCGCACTGCCCGCTCATCACGATGACGGCGCGTCCCGATTCACCGTCTTCAGCGAGGCGGCCCGGCATGACTTTCTGCAGTCCGCGGCCTATCTGGTGCTCGGCGCCGGCGCGGCGGCGGTGCTGCGCGCGGCCGTGCCGCCATGGGTGTTCGAGCACGTCGCCGGCAATCTGGTGATCGGCGTCGTGACCATGGCGCTGCTGGCGGTGGTGCTGGCGCTGTGTTCGGAGGCCGACGCGTTCGTCGCGGCCAGCCTGACCATGGTCCCGCTGGTGCCGCGCCTGGTGTTCCTGGTGGTCGGCCCGGCCGTGGACGTCAAGTTGTTCGCGATGCAGGCCGGGGTGTTCGGCCGGCCGTTCGCGATGCGATTCGCGCCGGTGACCCTCGTGGTGGCGACGGCCAGCGCGACGGCCGTCGGCCTGCTGATGCTCGGGGGTGCGCCGTGAGCCGCGAAACCCAGAACATTCTGATGCTGCTGATCGGGCTCAGCACTGGCCTCATTGCGGTGAAGGGCACATACCTGAATTTCGTGAAGCCGGCGCTGCTTCCGTGGCTGGTGGTCGCCGCCGTCCTGCTGGTGGCGCTGGCTCTGGTGTGCCTGGTGCGGGACCTGCGCCACGGGCCGCCGAGCGGGCATCACCACCGCGGGCTGTTGGCGTGGCTGCTGCTGATCCCGGTGGCGCTGACCGCGTTCGTCACCGTGCCGCCGATGGGCGCGGTCGGTGCCGAGACGGTGACCGCGGCGGTCGCGCCGCCGCAGCGGGCCTTTCCGCCACTGCCGGCCGACGGTGTGGTGTCGCTGCCGGAGGTGGTGTTGCGGGCCGCCGCTGATTCGACGAAAAGCCTTGAAGGACGCACTATCACGGTCACCGGGTTCGTCATGGGCGACGATCTGGCCCGCGTCGTGATTGTGTGTTGCGCCGCCGACGCGCAGCTGGCCCGTGTCCGGCTGACCGGCGCCATCGGTTCGCACCCGGACGACACCTGGCTGAAGGTGCAGGGCAAGGTGATACCCGGGTCGTCCAGCCCGTCCACGAATTTCGTCCCGACCATGGAAGTGACCAGTGCCGACCCAATTCCCAAGCCCCGCAACACCTACGCGTACTGACGCCCAGGCCCTGCTCGAACAACTCGCCGGCCCCGGAGCCGTGCTGCGCGACGACCAGTGGGTGGCCATCGAGGCCTTGGTGGTGCACGGCCGGCGGGCGCTGGTGGTGCAGCGCACCGGGTGGGGCAAGTCCGCGGTGTACTTCATCGCCGCCAAATTGCTGCGGGCGGCGGGCCGCGGCCCAACGGTGATCGTCTCGCCGCTGCTGGCGCTGATGCGCAACCAGGTGGCTGCAGCTGAACGTGCGGGCGTCAGAGCCGCGACCATCAACTCGAGCAACGTCACCGAATGGGATGAGGTCCACCAGCGCGTCGCAGCCGGGGACCTCGACGTGCTGCTGGTCAGTCCGGAGCGCTTGAACAATCCCGACTTTCGCGACACGGTGCTGCCGGCGCTGGCCGCCGATGCGGGGCTGGTCGTGGTCGACGAGGCGCACTGCGTCTCGGACTGGGGCCATGACTTCCGGCCCGACTACCGGCGCATCCGCACACTGATCGGCGAGTTGGGTTCGGGCATACCGGTTCTGGCCACCACCGCGACCGCCAACGACCGCGTGGTGCAGGACGTCGCGGCGCAGTTGGGCGTCGGCGGTGCTGACAAGGACACCCTGGTGCTGCGCGGCGGGCTGGACCGCGAGTCGCTGCGGCTGTCGGTGGTGCAGGCCGGGGGACCGGCGCAGCGTGCGGCATGGCTTGCGGCGCATCTGGATTCGCTGCCCGGTTCCGGCATCGTCTACACCCTGACGGTGTCGCAGGCCCACGACATCGCCGCGCTCCTGCGCGAACAGGGCCACACCGTGGCCTCCTACACCGGGTCCACCGAGGCCGCCGAACGCGAGCAGCTGGAAGCCGACCTGCTGAACAACCGGGTCAAGGCATTGATCGCCACCTCCGCGCTGGGCATGGGGTTCGACAAACCGGACCTGGGTTTCGTGGTGCACCTGGGGGCGCCGTCGTCGCCCATCGCGTACTACCAACAGGTGGGCCGTGCCGGTCGTGCCACCGCCAGTGCCGAGGTGATCCTGCTGCCGGGGCGGGAGGATGCCGACATCTGGCGGTACTTCGCGTCGGTGGCCTTCCCGTCGGAAGCCTTGGTGCGCAAGGTGATCAGTGAGCTCGAACCGGACCGCGCGCTGTCCACGGCCGCGCTGGAACCGCTGGTCGACCTCAACCGGTCCCGGCTGGAGATGGTCCTCAAGGTGCTCGACGTCGACGGTGCGGTGCGCCGCGTCAAGGGCGGCTGGATCAGTACCGGTGAGCCGTGGTCGTACGACGAGAAGCGTTACCGGAACCTGGACGCCGCGCGGCAGCGTGAGCAGCAGGCGATGCTCGACTACCAGGCGACCACCGAGTGCCGAATGGTGTTCCTGCGCAGCCAACTCGACGATCCCGAGCTCGACGGCAACGGCTGCGGCCGGTGCGACAACTGCGCCGGCTCGCACTACACGGCTGACGTCGACGCCGAGGCTGCGTCGACAGTGCGGGACCAGCTGATGCGTCCCGGTGTCGAGATCGCGCCGCGCAAGCAATGGCCAACAGGGTTGGGTTCCTTGGGAATTGCGCTCTCCGGTCGGATTGCGGGCGGTGCCGAACCGGGCCGCGTGATCGGGCGGCTCACCGACCTCGGTTGGGGTGCACGCTTGCGGCAACTGCTCGACGGGCCGGATGGCGAGGTGCCCGACGCCGTCGTGCAGGCGGCCGTTGCGGTGCTCAAGGCCTGGAATTGGAAGGAACGTCCGGTGGCGGTGCTGGGCCTGGATTCCGAATGTCACCCGCAATTGATCGGCTCGCTGGTGACCCGGTTGGCGGAACTGGGCCGGTTGCAGAACCTGGGCACGCTGCACTACCGGCCGCAGCGGCGGCCCGTGACGGCGGCCAATTCTGCGTACCGCGTTGCGGCGCTGGTGGATTCGTGGGAGGTGCCGACGCTGGACGTGAGCGGTCCGGTACTGCTGGTCGACGATCTGGTCGACACCGGCTGGACCATGACCATGGCGACGCAGGCGCTGCGCACCGCCGGGGCGCCCGCCGTGCTGCCGTTCGCGATCGCGTCGGTCAGCTGAGTCGGCTACGGCCGGCGCAGGCTTAGTTGATCGACCACCGCGTCGACGCCACGCAGGTGGATGTCGTTGCGGTGCATCGTGTCCCACTGCCCGCGGGTCATGGTGAACTCCAGCATGGTGTCGAGCACACCACGCCGTGACTGCCGGGACGATCCCGTCTGCGCATAGGGCAGTGACCGCGTGACACCGAGCGACGCCGCGTTGTCGTGCCACGCGGCGGTGCGCGCGACATCGGCGTCGAACCCGGCGAAGATCAGGTGCAGCGCGGCCGCCCGCATCTCCCGGCCGAGGCCGCGGCCCTGATGGCGGCGGCCCAGCCAGGACCCGGTGGACACGGTCCGGCGGGTGGGGAAGCCGTCGGCAGTCACGGCGCACACGCCGACGGCGTCGTCACCGACGATGACGGCCATCGGCACGTCCCAATGCTCCGTCGAGACCTCGGCGCGGGTCTGCCGGAAGTACTGCACGGTGTTGCGCTCCAGCTCGGGAGGGACCGCGTCGGTCCACGGGACCGCGAACGGCATCGCGGCCGGATCGTGGATGCCTTCGGCGGCCAGGCGGGCAAGTTCGTCGGCCAGGCCCTCGGTGACGTGGCACAGCCGCAGAACCGGGGTGATCACCTCCAGGTCCGCCAGTGGCCAGGGCGAAGGGCGCATGCCCAATACCAACACAGCCGAGCTAATTCACGAAAGTGAATATTTGCCGCTTCCAACCGTGCTGACCTGCAACTTCGGTCGCTTGTGTAACAGCAGCACCGTGGCGAGCGAAATTACCCCCAGAGGCCGGGGAAGACCGATGCGGCCAGGACCAAGGAGGACTCCATGACTCGTGCCGTGACGTTCGGCCGTTCCACTCTCGGATTCATCGCTCTGGGCGCCGCCTGCGCCGCGATTGCCACGCCCCAGGTGCACGCTGATCCGGTGAGCCCGACATCGCCGACCACCTCGGCCACCGCGTCGCCGACCACGACGGCGACCACCGCCGCGACCCCGACCACCTCGGCTACGCCGACCACGTCGACCACGGCGCCGTCGACCACCACGACCACCACCGTGGCGCCGGCCGCCACCGTCGCCGACTGCAGCACCGCGACGCTGTCCAAGACCATCAGCACGGTGACCCTGCAGCTCTCGGACTACTTCGCCGCGCACCCGGATGCCGACGCGGCGCTGCTCGACGCCACCCGGCAGTCGGCATTCGCCGCCATGAGCCAGTTCGACAGCTACTTCAAGGCCCACCCCGACGAGGCCGACGCGCTGCGCGGCATCCAGGCTCCGCTGGCCGCCTACAAGGACCGCTGCGGCCTGCAGGTCGCGCCGACCGACGCCCTGGCAGTGCTGAACGGCGTCTAGCCGGGCTGCGACCCGCCCAGCTGCGCCGTCAGCGTCGCAGCTGCGGCGACCAGTCCACGTGCCCGCTTGGTGATCTCCGCATCGGTGAGGGCGTGGCCGATCTGCAGTGACAGCACCATCACCTGACGTTGATGATGGTCGAACACCGGCGCGGCGATGACGCTGATGTCGTGCTTGGAGCGCCCGCTTGACTCGCTGGGCAGGTACACGCGCTCGCCGATGTCGGAGACGAGTTCGCCCAGTAGGACCCGCAATTCGTCGGGCAGGTTGCTCGACATGCCCGCCATCATGGCGTACAGCCGCCGGCCGCCGGGCGTCAGCCGTTCGACGAGATAACCCGATTCGCGGCACTCGGCGATGACGCGCTCCAGCCGAGCACTGTCGGTGCGCAGCGGAATGGTGGGCTCCTTGGCCAGCCAGTCGCGCACGGCGCGCTCGTCCCACAGCACGAACATGAGCCCGACGGGCGGGGCGAACGGATAGCTCTGCCCGACCTGCACCGGCTCCGGACTGCCCGGCGGCGCAACAAGTTCCAGCAGCGTGATGCGATCGTCGATCACCGCCGACAGCGCCGCCGTGGCGTTGAACGCCTCTGACAGCCGGCGCAGTTCGGCCCGCGCAGCCGGGCTGATGCGCATGGACTCCTGCGCGGTGTGGCCCAGCGTGATCAACCGCGGGCCCAGGCGGTAGGTCTTCTCGGCGGTATCGCGCACCAGATACCCGGCTTCGGCGAGTGTGGTGACGATGCCCAGGCAGGTGGGCTTGCTGAGGTCGAGCCGGCGCGCCAACTCGGACAGCCCGAACTGCTCGTGGGGGTGCCGGGCCAGGAAATCCAGCACCGCGACGACGCGAGCGGTGGGCGGCGACGCGCGACCGGTGTCAGTCATGGCAAGCAATGTACGACAGCGGTCCAAATATGGACCGCCGTCGGGGAGTTCTGCCACCCCGGCTGAGCTGCACGGCATTGACGATGACTGCAACGCGTTCTACTCTTCAGTCGGAATATCTACCGATGCGTTCCAATATTGGAACGGAAGGGTGCTACCGAATGTTTTCGCAGTCATTCGTCGACGCCGTCGCCGAGGCGGAGCGCCTCGTCGCCGCAGCGCCGTTCATCGAATCCGAAGCCGACCTGCTCGAAGGCCTGCAATACCTCGCCGGCTGCATCGCGTCGTGCACGCACGTGGCGTTCGACTTCGACAGGGACCACCCGTTCCTGCACAGCGGCACCGGGCCGTTCGAGAAGATGGGCCTCGACAATCCCGACACCATGTACTTCGGCACCCGCGTGCAGCCGGGCCACGAGTACGTCGTCACCGGACGTCGCGGCACCACCACCGACGTCAGCTTCCAGTTGCTCGGTGGCGAGTACACCGACGCGAACGTGCCGGACAGTGAAACGGCGTTCGACGACCGCAAGCTCGATATCGCCGCCGACGGCACGTTCGAGTGGCGGTTCACCCCGGCCACCCCGGCGCAGCTGGTGATCCGCGAGGTCTACAACGACTGGTCGGCGCAGCGTGGTTCGTTCGCCATCGCCCGCACCGACACCGCGGGCACCGCGCCCGAGCCGCTGACGCGTGAGCTGATCGAGAAGCGTTACGCCGTCGCCGGCAAGCAGCTGGTGCAGCGGGTCAAGACCTGGCTGCAGTTCCCGAAGTGGTTCTACGACAACCTGCCGGTCAACACGCTCACCGCGCCGCGGCTGACCCCGGGCGGGCTGGCCACCCAGTACTCGTCTGTCGGCCACTACGACATGACGCCGGACCAGGCCATGGTCATCACGCTGCCGGTGTCGGACGCGCCGTACCTGGGCTTCCAGTTGGGCAGCCTCTGGTACATCTCGCTGGACTACATCAACCACCAGACGTCGCTGAACGGCACTCAGGCGCAGGCGGATCCGGACGGCAAGATCCGGATCGTGGTGTCGGAGAACAACCCCGGCGTGACCAACTGGTGCGAGACGCTCGGTCACGCCAGGGGCTACCTGCAGTTCCGCTGGCAGCGGGTGTCGCGCGAGCTGACGGCCGAGGACGGCCCGACGTGCGAGGTCGTGGGTCTCGACGAGGTGGCCTCGAAGCTGCCGTTCTACGAGACCAACAAGATTTCCGAAGAAGATTGGCGCGCGCGGATTGCACTGCGCCAGAGGCTTATTGGCGAGAGGATGGTGGGCTGACCGTGAGTGGACTGCTCGATGGAAAGGTCGTGGTGATCAGCGGCGTCGGGCCTGGGCTCGGAACGACGCTGGCGCGCCGATGTGCGGAGAACGGTGCCGACCTGGTGCTGGTGGCCCGCACGGTGGAACGGCTCGAGGTCGTCGCCAAGGAGGTGACGGAGCTGGGCCGGCGCGCGCTGGTGGTGGGCGCCGACATCACCGACGAGGAGCAGGTCGCCAATGTGGTGGCCCGTACCACGGAGGAGTTCGGTAAGGCGGACGTGTTGATCAACAACGCGTTCCGGGTGCCGTCGATGAAGCCCTTCGCGAACACGACCTTCGAGCACATGCGCGATGCGATCGAGCTGACCGTGTTCGGTGCGCTGCGCATGACGCAGGGCTTCACCCCGGCGCTCGAGACGGCCAAAGGCTCTGTGGTGAACGTGAATTCGATGGTCGTGCGGCATTCGCAGGCCAAGTACGGCGCCTACAAGATGGCGAAGTCGGCGCTGCTGGCCATGTCGCAGACCCTCTCGACCGAGCTGGGCGAGAAGGGCATCCGCGTGAACTCCGTGATGCCGGGCTACATCTGGGGCGAAACCCTGGAGGGTTACTTCAGCCATCAGGCGCAGAAGTACGGCACCACCGTCGAGCAGATCTACGCGGCGTCGGCCGCCGGCTCCGACCTGAAGCGCCTGCCGACCGAGGACGAGGTGGCTTCTGCCATCCTGTTCCTGGCCAGCGACCTGGCCAGTGGCATCACCGGTCAGTCGCTCGACGTCAACTGCGGGGAGTACAAGGCATGAGCGCACTTCGGACGAACGTCGGCACTGTCGAGGACCTGCACGCCTCGGCCGTCAAGGCCTGCGGCCTGGACGACTTCGGTGGTGACGACGACAACTATCTGGAAGCCCTTGGCGTGCTGCTGGATTCGTACCAGCGCGAGGCCGACCTGACCGAGCTCGGCAGCAAGATGCAGCGGTTCTTCACCCGCAACGCGCTGGTGGCGCGTCTGGTGTCCAACGCGGCGTTCAAGCAGTACCCGCAGCACGCCGATGTGCCGATCGAGCGGCCGATCTTCGTCACCGGCCTGCCGCGCACCGGCACCACGGTGATCCACCGGCTGCTGACGGCCGACCCGCGACACCAGGGCCTGGAGATGTGGCTGGCCGAGTTCCCACAGCCGCGACCGCCGCGTGAAACCTGGGCGGACGACCCGGTTTTCGCGGCACTGGACGCCCGCTTCAAGAAGGAGCACGAGGAGAACCCGGACTACACGGGCCTGCACTTCATGACGGCCGACGAGGTCGAGGAATGCTGGCAGCTGCTGCGGCAGTCCCTGCACTCGGTGTCGTACGAGACGCTGGCGCACGTCCCGTCGTACGCGCAGTGGCTGGCACAGCAGGACTGGACCAAGTCCTACCAGCGGCACCGCAAGAACCTGCAGCTCATCGGTTTGAACGAGCCCGAGAAGCGTTGGGTGCTCAAGAATCCCAGCCATCTGTTCGCGCTGGAGGCCCTGTTCAAGGTGTACCCGGATGCGCTCGTCGTGCAGTGCCACCGGCCGGCCGAGACCATCCTGGCGTCCATGTGCTCGCTGTCGCAGCACACCACGGCCGGCTGGTCGAACACCTTCACCGGCAAGGTGATCGGTGAAGATGCGCTCGAAACCTGGTCGCGCGGGCTCGAGCTGTTCGACGCCGAGCGGGCCAAGCATGATCCCAAGCAGTTCTGCGACGTCGACTACTTCGAGTTCATCAAGGACCCCGTCGGCGCCGTCGAGGGCATCTACCGCACGTTCGGCATCGAGTTCACCGATGCCGCACGCCAGGCCATCACCGAGAGCCACGCGCAGAGCCAGCAGGGTCCGCGCGCGCCGAAGCACACCTACTCGCTGTCCGACTACGGGCTGACCGAGGAGCAGGTCAAGGAGCGCTTCGCCAACCTGTAGCGGCCGGACGATCGCGAAAACCCCCTGAATCAACTGATTCAGGGGGTTTTCGCGTTTCTGCGCGAGAGAAACTCAGCCGTCGCCGGGGGAGGGAGCGGTGGAGAACTCCTCCAGGCATCCCTCGGCGACCGCGTGCTTGATGCTGTCGGACATCTTGGGGCACGAGCGGCTGCGACTGGGATCGCCGCCTTCGGCGCGGATCTCGCTGAAATATGCGCACCGCTGCGTCGCCTCCGAATTCCACTGCACCGCAGTGTGTTCCGGACCCAACTTCTTCACCGAGACCGTCGAGTGGCAGAACCGGCAGTCGACCGGAACCAGACCCGAGGTCAGGTACCGCTGCCGGTCGGCCGCGGTGGCTTCACGAACCGCGGCCAGGCGCACCGGGTCGCCGGCGAAATCCGGTGCCTTGGACCAGGATCCGTTCGCCGGCGCATCGGATGCGGGATGGGCGTGGTCGTCGTCTTCGCCGTGACCCATCAGCTGCAGCATCGAACGGGCCAGGCTCTCGGCTTCGTCGGCGGTGCCGACGAATGGGCTCCGAGCCTGATCCCGCTCGCTGTGCTGGGGCATCAGCTGGACTGCTCTGCTGATTCCTTGGCCTCGGCCTGCAGGCGCAGGTTCTCGGCCACTTCGCCCTGCCACTTCTCGTTGGCGACCGTGGTGTCGATCTCCAGCTCGAAGCGGTCGGTCATGTCCGGGGTGATGTCGGCGACGTCGACGTAGAACTGCTGGTACCAGCGGCGCATCTGGTAGACGGCGCCGTCTTCTTCGACCAGCAGCGGGTTGTCGATGCGGGTCTTGTGCTTCCAGATTTCGACGTCCTGCAGGAAGCCCTTGCTGACCCCGTCGGTCATGGCGTCGGCGAGCTTCTGGATGGTCTTTTCGTCCATGCCCTTGGGCTTTTCGACGATGACGCCCCACTGCAGCACGAACGCGTCCTGGCTGACCGGGTAGTGGCAGTTGATCAGGATCGACTCGGCCTTGTAGCCGCTGTAGTTGTTGTGCAGCCAGTTGATCATGAACGACGGCCCGAAGTACGAGGCCTCCGAATCCAGGTGCGCCTCGCCGTACTGGGTGCCCATGCCACCGATGTCCGGCCGGCCCACGTTGTGCAGGTACTGGCTGGCGATGTGACCTTCGAAGACGTTCTTGAAGTACGTCGGCAGGCCGTAGTGAATGTAGAAGAAGTGCGCCATGTCAGTGACGTTGTCGATGATCTCGCGGCAGTTGCTGCCCTCGATCAGCAGCGAGTTCCACTGCCAGTCGGTCCAGTTGTCACTGTGGAATTCGGGGATCTCGGGGATCCGCACCTCTTCCTGAGGCGGGTTGCCCTCGTGGTCGTGCCACACGAAGAGCAGACCGCCACGGACGTCGGTGTGCCAGGCGCGGGTACGGGCCAGGCGCGGCGTGCGCTTGGCGTAGGGCACCAGCTGGCACCTGCCGTCGCCGCCCCAGCGCCAGTCGTGGAACGGGCATGCGACCGCATCCCCCTTGATGGTGCCCTGCGACAGGTCACCGCCCATGTGGCGGCAGTAGCCGTCCAGGATTTTCAGGTCACCCTTCGAGTCCGCGAACACCACCAACTTGGTGCCGAACGCCTCGAACGAATGCGGCTTGCCGTCCAGGAAGTTCTTCACAGGACCCACGCAGTGCCATCCACGGGCAAAGCGGTCCGGCAGCACGCCGGTATCGATCTCGCGAACCCCCGCGGTTTCGGTGCTCACCTTGGCCTCCCAATCTGTGCCTAGTAACTAGAACACGTTACAGTTTTTCCTCGGTGCAGCGCAATGCAAGCGTCCCCACCTGCGGTGTATTGCGAGGGCGAGCGAAGCGACGGGGTAGGTTCTGTCCATGCCGCTTTACTCCTTCGAGGGCCGGAGCCCGGTCGTCGACCCCACGGCGTTCATCGCCCCCACCGCCGTGCTGATCGGCGATGTTCGTGTCGAAGCCGGGGCCTCGGTGTGGTTCAACGCGGTTCTGCGCGCCGATTACGCGCCCGTCGTCATCCGCAACGGTGCAAACGTGCAGGACGGGTCGGTGCTGCACGCCCCTCCCGGCATTCCGGTCGACATCGGGCCCGGCGCGACCATCGCGCACCTGTGCGTCGTGCACGGCGCCCATGTCGGTGCCGAAGCACTCATCGCCAACAACAGCACCATCCTCGACGGCGCGGTGATCGGCCGCCGCAGCCTGGTCGCCGCCCATTCGCTGGTGGTCGCCGGAACCAAGATCCCCGACGAAGTGCTGGTCGTGGGTTCGCCGGCCAAGATTCGCGGCCCGATCTCCGGAACCGGTGCCGAGACGTGGATCAACACCAATCCGCAGGCCTACCGCGAACTGGCAGAGCGCTACCTGACGGGTCTCGAAGAGCTGTAGCGCCCGGATTTCGTGGAAATCTGACATTCGGGCCGACGTTCGGCCAAGACTGGGCGCATGAAGCTGCCGCTCGTCGTCCTGGCCGGTGCCTCCATTGCGCTGACGGCTCCGTCCGCGCACGCCGCGCCGCCGCCCAACTTTCCCGACTTCACGGGCTTCAGCGTCGTCACGTCGACGCATCTGGCGACCTACCAGCGCACCGATCAGCAGGTGGTGAAGTTCTCAACACCCGAGGGCCTGGCATGCCTCATCAGCGCGCTGGGCGGCGTGGCGCCGAGCGTGCGGTGCTACGGCCCGGTGCCGGGGACGACGGGCCTGCCCGTCACCGCCGATCCCAACGCCAAGGCGCCCCGCGATTTCGGGGTGGCGCAGCTGCACGCGGCCAACGAGGGCACGATCAGCAACTACCGCGGTGACTACCCGACCGATCTGGCCGGCGCACCACTACTCGCGCCGGGGGAGAAGGTCACTCTGACGACGATGACGTGCGGCGTGGTGGCCGGTGGCGTCACCGCCTGCATCGACTCCACCGGCGGCGGCCACGGCTTCGTCCTGCAGCCGTCGGGCTCCTGGACTTTCTAACGAGCGATTTGTGCACGATTTTCCGCGGCCAGCGCGGAAAATCGTGCACAAATCACGAGGTACGCGGCGCTTCCCAGAAGGCGCGCAGCGCCAGGAGTTGCCCGGCCTCGTTGGCGCGGTAGGTGAAGACGCCGTGGGTGGTGAAGTCGTGCCCGCCGATGGTGGTCACGATGTTGCCGACGTTGGCTTCCTCGTCACCGCACTGGTAGGTGGTCTCGAAGTTGAACACGAGACTGTCGGTGGGCGCGATCGCCTTGTCCCAGAAGGCCGAGATGGCTTCCTTGCCGCGGTGCCCCTTGCCCTCGGGATCGAGGAACGACGGCCCGATCGGGTCCTGCACGATGGCGTCGTCGGCGAAGTTGGCCAGCCAGGCCTCCTTGTCGCGGGCGGCCACGGCATCGCGGGACCGCTTGCCGGCCAGGTGCGCGGGGTGATTCGGGTCGGAAACCGTCATGTCAGTTCTTTCCGGGCTTGTCGCTCGAGACGACCCACATCGAGTAGTACTGTGCGCCACCGCCGTACGCGTGGCCCAGCGCCTTACGGGCGCCCTCGACCTGGTGGTCGCCGGCCTTGCCCATGACCTGGATGGCCGACTCGGCGAAGCGGATCATGCCGGATGCGCCAATGGGATTCGACGACAGCACACCGCCGGAGGCGTTGAACGGAATCCGACCGCCGATGGCCGTCTCGCCGGCCTCGGTCAGCTTCCAGCCTTCGCCCTCGGGCGCGAAGCCGAGGTTCTCCAGCCACATCGGCTCGTACCAGGAGAACGGCACATAGACCTCGGCGCAGTCGATTTCGTCGATCGGGCTGGTGATCCCGGCGTCGCGCCAGAGGGCAGCGGCCGCGTCGCGGCCGGCCTGCGGGTTCACCTGGTCGCGGCCCGAGTAGGCCAGCGGCTCGGTGCGCAGCGCGGTGGCGTGGATCCAGGCCACCGGGTGCCCCTCGGCGACGCGGGCGTCGGCCACTTCCTCATTGCCGATGACCAGGGCGGCCGCGCCGTCCGACGACGGGCAGGTCTCATCGAAACGGATTGGGTCCCAGAGCATCTGCGATGACATCACCTTCTCGACGGTGATGTCGGGCTGGTGCAGGTGCGCCAGCGGGTTCTTGGCGCCGTTGAGCCGGTCCTTGACCGCCACCATGGCGCCGATGTGCTCGGGCGCGCCCGAGCGGCGGATGTAGGCGCGCACGTGCGGGGCGAAGTAACCGCCCGCGCCGGCACCGACGGGCTTGGTGAACGGCACCGGAATCGACAGTGCCCACATGGCATTCGACTCGGACTGCTTCTCCCACGCCATGGTCAGGACGCGGCGGTACTTGCCGGACTTGACCAGGCTGGCGGCGACGATCGCGGTCGAGCCACCCACCGAACCGGCGGTGTGCACGCGGATGAGCGGCTTGTTGGTGGCGCCGGTGGCGTCGGCCATGAACAGCTCGGGCATCATGACGCCCTCGAAGAAGTCCGGTGCCTTGCCGACGACGACGGCGTCGATGTCGGCCATCGTGCAACCGGAGTCCGCGAGCGCGCGGTCGATGGCCTCGCGCACCAGGCCGTTCATCGAGACGTCGGAACGCTTGGCGACGTACTTGGTCTGTCCCGTACCGAGGACGGCAGCTTTGTTCGCCATCAGTTCTTACCCTCCAGGACGGCAATCAGATTCTGTTGCAGCGCAGGACCACTCGTGGCGTGGGCCAGGACGCGGTTCGCCGAGCCGTTGAAGATGTGCTCGGCGGCGAAGCCGATGCGCTCCAGGCCGGCGGAGAACATCGGGTTGGCGGCCAACGCGCCACCCGACGGGTTGATCTTGGTCGAGTCCTTGAGCCCGATCGCCTCGGTGAGGATCAGCTGCTGGTGGCTGAACGGCGCGTGCAGTTCGGCGATGTCGATCGAACCGGCGTCGCCGCCGGTGGCGGCCTGCGCCGACGCGGCCGTCGAGGGCGAGGTGGTCAGGTCGCGCGCACCCAGGATCGGAGTCTCGATGCGGTGCTCGAAACCGGTGATCCAGGCCGGGTTTTCGCGCAGTTCCCGGGCCTT
The DNA here is from genome assembly GCF_055384815.1 of Mycobacterium toneyamaense. Classification (NCBI taxonomy): domain Bacteria; kingdom Bacillati; phylum Actinomycetota; class Actinomycetes; order Mycobacteriales; family Mycobacteriaceae; genus Mycobacterium; species Mycobacterium toneyamaense. The sequence goes on along the minus strand of NZ_AP040333.1, from coordinate 5,260,133 downwards.
GTCGGCCGACGCCAGCACGATCGCCGACGCGCCGTCGGTGATCGGGGCGATGTCGTGGCGACGCAGCGGATCGGCGAAGTACGGCTGGGCCAGCAGTTCGCTGATGGATCCGGTTGGTGCCACCTTGTCCGTGCGGCCGCCCGCGGCGTAGGAGTCCAGCGCCACCTGGGCCATCTGCTCGGCCGTCCACTTGCCGGCATCCAGACCCAAGCGGGCCTGCAGGCCGGCCATCGAGACGGCGTCCGGCCACAGCGGCGAGACGGTGTACGGGTCGGTCTGCAGGGCCAGCACCCGGCGCAGGGTGCCGGCGCTGCCCTTGCCGAAGCCGTAGACCAGCGCGGTGTCGACCTCGCCCGTCAGGATCTTGATGTAGGCCTCGTACAGCGCCCAAGCGGCGTCCATCTCGACGTGCGACTCGTTGATCGGCGGCACCGCGCCGATCGAGTCGATGGCGGAGATGAACGAAAATGCCCGGCCGGCAAGGTAATCCGAGGAGCCCGAGCACCAGAAACCGATATCGGTCTGCTGCAGGCCCAACTCGGTGAACAGCTTGGCAAAGCACGGCATCAGCATCTCGACGCCGTTCGTGGTGCCGTCGGTGCGGCGCACATGCGGGGCATGCGCGAACCCGACGACCGCTACTTCACTGGAAGTCATTGTGGCCCTTTACAGGTGGTGCTTGTACGAGTCGTAGTCGGCGTCGGGTTCGCCGGATGGTTTGAAGTGCGAGATGTTGTCGATGCCCAGGCCCCACTCCTCGCGGGGCTTCCACACCGCCTGGACCCGCATGCCCATCCGGACATCGGCCGCGTCGATCTCGGTGACCAGGTGCAGGAACGGGATGTCGGCACCGTCGAGCAGCACGTAGGCGGCCACGTACGGCGGCTTGATGCGCTGACCCGGGAACGGGATGTTGATGATCGCGAAGGTGGTGACGGTGCCGCGGTCGGGCAGCTCGACGAACTCGTCGAGAACCATGCCGGTGGCCGGGTCGGCCTCCTTCGGCGGGAACAGCACCGGGCCGGGCTTACCGTCGCGGCCGACCTTGGTGCGGCCACCGAGCAGCTTGCCCTCCTGCAGACCGCGCAGGAAGGTGCTCTCGGGAAGTGAAGCGGTGTGCTGGATTTCGATGGACGACGGCGAGACCAGCATGGTCACCGGGTCGCGGTCGTCGGCCGGCAACGGTTCTTCGGCGTCTTCACCGGGCACGAAGTACGCGATGTCCGTGATGGCGCCGACGGGCTCGTCGACCCAGTGCGCGCGGACGCGATCGCCGGACTTCAGCGACCCCTCAGGCGCGTCGACGGCGTGCAACAGCGGGGTGTCCGCGCCGTCGAGCTTGATGAGCGCCCAGGCGAACGGGCGCTGCAGGGGCTGGCCTTCCAGCGGCTCGGGCTGCCAGGTCCACGACACCACGGTGCCGACACTGGAAACCGGAACCACCTCGGTCAGGGCCTCGTACGTGACAGGGTCATACTCGGCGGGCGGGACGTGTACCCGGCCGTCCGAACCGCGGGTGCCGACGATGCGTCGTCCGCGCAGCGCGGTGAAGAACTGACTCAGGACCGGACCGACTGAACGGGTGTAGTCGAATGACAGTTTCAGCGGAGCCGAAAGGGGCGGCTCATGGCCTGCCATCTGGGCTGGGCTGCTTTGGCTAACGCTCACGGCATCGAGTAGAACAGGTTCTAACAATCGTGGCAAGCACGTTCGGAAAGGCGACCCCATGAAACTCGGTTTGCAGCTCGGATACTGGGGCGCCAAGGCGCCCACCGACCACGCGACGCTCGTCGCCGCCGCGGAGGAAGCCGGTTTCGACACCGTCTTCACCGCGGAGGCCTGGGGCTCGGACGCCTACACCCCGCTGGCCTGGTGGGGCCGGGAAACCACGCGGATGCGCCTGGGCACCTCGGTGATCCAGATGTCGGCCCGCACCCCCACGGCGTGCGCCATGGCGGCCCTCACGCTCGACCACCTGTCGGGCGGTCGGCACATCCTCGGCCTCGGCGTCTCGGGGCCGCAGGTCGTCGAGGGCTGGTACGGCCAGAAGTTCCCGAAGCCGCTGGCCCGCACCCGCGAGTACATCGACATCCTGCGCAAGGTATGGGCCCGCGAGGCCCCGGTGACGAGCGACGGCCCGCACTACCCGCTGCCGCTCTCGGGTGAGGGCACGACGGGTCTGGGCAAGCCGCTCAAGCCGATCACGCATCCGCTGCGCGCGGACATCCCGGTGATGCTGGGCGCCGAAGGCCCCAAGAACGTCGCGCTGGCCGCCGAGATCGCCGACGGGTGGTTGCCGATCTTCTACTCGCCCCGGATCTCCGGCATGTACAACGAATGGCTCGACGAGGGCTTCGCGCGCGCCGGCGCTCGCCGGACCCGCGAGACGTTCGAAATCTGTGCCACCGCACAGATCATCGTCACCGACGACCGGCCGATGGTCATGGAGATGATGAAGCCGCACCTGGCGCTCTACATGGGCGGCATGGGTTCGGAGGACACCAACTTCCACGCCGAGGTGTACCGCCGCATGGGCTACTCCGAGGTCGTCGACGATGTCACCAAGCTGTTCCGCAGCGACCGCAAGGACGAGGCGGCCAAGGTCATTCCGGACGAGTTGGTCGACGACTCCGCGATCGTCGGCAACCTGGACTACGTCAAGGAACAGATCAAGGCCTGGGAAGCCTCGGGCGTGACGATGATGGTCGTCGGGGCCAAGTCGGTCGAGCAGATCAACCAGCTGGCTGAATTGGTCTAGTTTCCCTCGCGAACAGACGTAAAACTGTCGTTTTGGGCTGTCGACGTGCAGTTTTGCGTCTGCTCGCGAAGTTGGCAGTAGACACTTATTGCAAAGTGTCTATAACGTGTTCTAGATTTGTGCTGTGACAGACGCCACCGAGTCCGCACCGTCGCAGCATGTCATTGCCGGCACCGTGCTGACCATGCCCGTGCGCGTCCGGAAGGCGACGCAGCACATGGCGATGTTCTCGGTCGACGCCGATGCCGCACAGCGCATGATCGACTACAGCGGCCTGCAGGTGTGCCGGTTTCGCCCGCGCCGGGCGGTGGCCGTGCTGATGCTGATGCACTACGTCGACAGCGACCTCGGCGAGTACTACGAGTACGGCACCAACATCATGGTGAACCCGCCCGGCTCGAACGCCTCGGGCCTGCGCGCCCTGCAGTCCGCCGGCGCCTTCATCCATCACCTGCCCGTCGACCAGGCCTTCACGCTGGAAGCCGGTCGATCGATCTGGGGTTATCCGAAGGTCATGGCGGACTTCGCCGTCCGTGACGGGAAGAACTTCGGCTTCGACGTCACCATCGACGGCCGGTTCGCCGTCGGGATGGACTTCCGGCCCGGCCTGCCGGTGCCCGCGCCGTCGAAACCCCAGGCGCCCCCGACCTATTCGCACCTCGACGGTGTCACCCGCGAGACCGTCGGCGTGATGAGACCGTCCGGCGTGCGCTACCGGCCCGGGGGCGTGACGGTGCGCCTCGGTGACCACCCGTACGCCCGGGAATTGGCGGCCCTCGGATTGCCGAAACGCGCCATGCTCTCGGGTTCCGCTGACAACGTAGACATGACCTTCGCCGACGCTCAGGAGATCAAGTGACCAGTGTTATCACCCGCCCCGACGTTGACCTGGCCGACGGCCGGTTCTATGCCGACCGGGCAGCCGCGCACGAGGCGTACCGGTGGATGCGGGCCAACGAGCCGGTGTTCCGGGACCGCACCGGACAGGCCGCGGTGACGACCTACCAGTCCGTCCTCGACGCCGAGCGCAATGCCGAGCTGTTCTCCAACGCCGGCGGCATCCGCCCCGACCAGCCGGGGATGCCGTACATGATCGACATGGACGATCCGGCACACCTGTTGCGGCGCAAGCTCGTCAACGCCGGCTTCACCCGCAAGCGCGTCATGGACAAGGTGCCGTCGATCGGGCGTCTGGTCGATGCGCTGATCGACAACGTCTGCGAGAAGGGCGAGGCCGACTTCGTCCGCGACCTGGCGGCCCCGCTGCCCATGGCCGTCATCGGCGACATGCTCGGCGTGGTGCCCGAAGAGCGCGAGATGTTGCTCGACTGGTCCGATGAGCTGGTGTCGGGGCTGTCGTCGCACCTGGACGAGACGTCGATCCAGAAGCTGATGGAAACCTTTGCGGCATACACCGCTTTCACCATGGACGTCATCAAGGACCGGCGGGCCAACCCGACCGACGACCTGTTCTCGGTGTTCATCAACTCCGAGGTCGAAGGTCAGCGGCTGAGCGATGACGAGATCGTCATGGAGACACTGCTGATCCTGATCGGCGGCGACGAGACCACGCGGCACACGCTGTCCGGCGGCACCGAGCAGCTGATGCGCAACCGCGACCAGTGGGACCGCCTCGTCGCGGATCCGTCGCTGATGCCCGGCGCGATCGAGGAGATGCTGCGCTGGACCTCGCCCATCAAGAACATGTGCCGCATCCTGACCGCCGACACCGTCTTCTACGGCACCGAGCTGAAGAAGGATGAGAAGGTCATGCTGATGTTCGAGTCGGCGAACTTCGACGGTGACCAGTTCCCGAACCCGGACGAGTTCCACATCGACCGGAACCCCAACAGCCACTTGGCTTTCGGCTTCGGCACCCACTTCTGCATGGGCAACCAGCTGGCCCGGCTGGAGCTGCGCCTGATGACCGAGCGGCTGCTGCAGCGCCTGCCCGACCTTCGCTTGGCCGACGGTGCGGAGATCCCCCTGCGTGCCGCCAACTTCGTCAGCGGCCCCGAAGCCATGCCGGTGGTGTTCACCCCGACTGCCCGGGTGCTCTGAGCTAGCTGCTCACAGCGGCCGGCACCGTCATCGAGATGACGGTGCCGGGAGTGCCGGTGACGGCGAATTCGCCGCCCGTGGCAAGCACTTTCGTGCAGATCGACGCGAATCCGATGTGACCGTCCTCGACGCTCTGCGCGAGCCGGTCCGGCGGGATGCCGACGCCGTCGTCGGCGATGCGTAGTTCGGCACGGTTTCCCTTGTGCGCCAGCGTGAATCGCAGATTGTCGGCGTGCGCGTGCTTGATCGCGTTGGTCGAGAACTCCCGGGCCGCGCTGTAGAGCAGATGGTCGGCGTCGGTGCGCAGGCTGTCGGGCCAGTCGTCGGCGTCCAGATGAACCGTGATGCTGGTCCGTGCGCCGATGCCGTCGGCCAGCGCGGTGATCGCGGCCTTGAGGCCGGAGCGGGCCAGCACCTCGGGATGTAGTTCGCGCACCACGTCGCGCAGCAGCCGGGAAGATTCCGCGAGCGCGAAGTCGACGCGGTCCATGCCCTCGACCGACCCGTCACGGACGTCCTCCATGTCGTGCCGCGCCACCAGGACGTACTGCAGCGCACCGTCGTGCAGGCGCTCCGAGAGGGATTGACGTTCGCGCTTCTCCAGGCTGATCACCTCTTCGAGCAGACGGGTCCGCTCCTGGGCCAGCCCGGCGATGGTCCTGGTCTTGGACTGCTGCACCCACGACAGCGCGACCGAACCGGCGGCCAGGCCGAACACGATGGCGGTCCGCAACAGGATCGAGGCCCAGGGTTCGTGACCGTTGGCCTCGCGGTCGATCCAGTTCACGACGAAGAACGTGGCGACGGTGGGAATCGCGATCATGGCGCTGACGGCGGGATCGAGCTGAGCTGCCGCGATCAGCGGGATCAGGAAGAGCCCGTGCTGCATCACGTCCGACGTCCACGTCTCCGGGGAACTGAGCCCGCTGTCCACCGAAATGACCGCCACCACAGTCAGATCCGCGCACAGCATGAGCAGCGCCACGGCGCGCTGGGTGCGTCGATCGGAGTGGTCGGCCGAGCGTCGTCCCCACCAACCCCACGCCGCGACCATCGCGACGTAGCAGGCGAAGATGCCCCAGTGCAGCCGCAGGTTCGCGTTCGGGGGCTCCAGCAGCAGGCCGAATCCGACGAACACCGCCAGCAGTGCCCGCAGGGCGAACTGCAGCAGCAGGCCACGCACCAGCGAGGTGTCGGTGGTTGGCATCTGAGTCCCCCCGGCTTTCGTGATTTGTGCACGATTTTCCGCGATGGCCGCGGAAAATCGTGCACGAATCACGCAAAAGATTCGACGATCGACTCTCGGGGGTCGCGCCAGGTCAGGCTCAGGTCGGACAAGGTCAAGCTGTCGTCGGTGGGGACGGCGGCCGTCAGCAGCAGGGCGGCTTCGTAGCTCAGCCCCTCGGCCAGGGGCAGCCAGCGCCCGGCGGCATCCGACACCCGGCCCACGCCGCGAAACATGCCCGGCGACAGCGGAATCCGCCGGATCGGCCGGCCCAGCGCCGACTGCAGCGCGTCGACCATCTGATCGAACGTCAGCAGCACGCCGCCGCAGACATAGCGCTTCGGGCCGCGGCCGGGCCGCATCAGCGCCGTGTGTACCCGGGCCACGTCACCGACGTCGATCATCTGCATGCCGCCGCGCAGCCGCGGGGCGACGCGGTAGCGCACGATGGGGTCCCAACCACGTTGTGTCACACCGACTGCCGTGTGGAACGCCGGTCCGACGACCGACGACGGGTACGTCACGACGACGGGCGCGCCCTCGGCCTGCAGCCGGCGGGCGGCGTTGTCGGCGTAGGCCTTGGTGCGGGCATAGTCGCTACGGCCGGGCGCCGGGGGAGTGTCGGGCCCGATCACGCCGTCAGCCGGCGGGAACAGCGAGCTGTAGGACGACACCGAGACCACGGGGTCCAGCCCGAGCTCACATGCCCGCGTCAGCAGGGCCTCGGTGGCGTAGGCGTTGATGTCCCACATCAGCTGGGTGCGCCGGCCGTCGGTGCCGACGACGCCGGCCGCGTGCAGCGCGGCGTCGCAGCCGGTCAACAGCTCGGAAACCGTTGCGGGGTCGCGGATGTCGCCGGTCAGCACCTCGAGCGGCCCCAGCTGGCCCAGCGCGTCGAGCGCGGCGGCGTCGCTGCCGCCGGGAACCACCAGCAGCCGGACCGTATGTCCGGCGGCCAGCAGGGCGCGGACGGTGTGGGCACCGACGTAGCCGGTGCCGCCCGTCACTGCGATGTGCATCAGCGCATCTTGAACTGCGGTGCGCGCTTCTCCTTGAAGGCCAGCGGGCCTTCCTTGGCGTCCTCGGACAGGAACACCGGGATGCCGTTGGCGGTGTCGGGCTTGAAGGCGTCGTTCTCGTGCATGCCCTCGGTCTCGCGGATGGTCTTGAGGATGGCCTGCACCGCCAGCGGACCGTTGTTGTTGATCACCTCGGCGATCTCGAGAGCCTTCTCCAGCGCGGTGCCGTCCGGAACCACGTGGCCGATCAGCCCGTAGTCCAAGGCCTGCTGCGCGGTGATGTGCCGGCCCGTCAGCAGCATGTCGCACGCGATGGTGTACGGAATCTGGCGCACCAGGCGCACCGCCGAACCGCCCATCGGGTACAGGCTCCACTTGGCCTCGGAGATGCCGAACTTGGCGCTCTCCCCGGCGACGCGGATGTCGGTGCCCTGCAGGATCTCGGTGCCGCCGGCGATGGCCGGGCCCTCGACTGCCGCGATCAGCGGCTTGGTCAGGCGGCGGCCCTTGAGCAGACCGTCGATGCGCGACGGGTCGTAGCTGCCGTCCTTGAACGAGTCGCCCGGCGGCTTCTTGGCGGCGCCCTTGAGGTCCATACCGGCGCAGAAGTAGCCGCCCGCACCGGTCAGGATGCAGGTGCGGATCTCCGGATCGCTGTCGACGCGGTCCCACGCCTCGACCATTATCGAGAGCATCTCGCCTGAGAGGGCGTTGCGGGCCTCGGGCCGGTTCAGGGTGACGATCAACGTGTGTCCGCGCTGCTCAATGAGGGCGTCGGCGGTTTTTTCGGGTGCGCTCACGGGTACCAACTTCCGGTCTCGAGATCGTTAGACTTGTCACAAAATGTAACACGTTCTAGTTTATGTAACGTGGCTCTGAACATCGCAGATCTCGCCGAGCACGCCATCGATGCTGTGCCGGACCGCGTCGCACTCATCTGTGGCGACGAACAGCTGACCTATGCCCAGTTGGAGGAGAAGGCCAACCGCCTGGCTCACTACCTCCAGTCGCAGGGCGTGAAGAAAGACGACAAGGTTGGGCTCTACTGCCGCAACCGTATCGAGATCGTGATCGGGATGCTCGGCATCGTCAAGGCCGGCGCGATCCTGGTCAACGTCAACTTCCGCTACGTCGAGGGCGAGCTGAAGTACCTGTTCGACAACTCGGACATGGTCGCCCTGATCCATGAGCGCCAGTACTCCGACCGGGTCGCCAATGTGCTGCCCGAGTTGCCGCTGCTGAAGACGATCCTCGTCGTCGAGGACGGGTCCGACAACGACTTCCAGCGCTACGGCGGCGTCGAGTTCTACTCCGCCATCGCCGACAGCTCGCCCGAGCGTGACTTCGGTCCGCGCAGCGAGGACGACATCTACCTGCTCTACACCGGCGGCACCACCGGATTCCCCAAGGGCGTCATGTGGCGGCACGAGGACATCTACCGAGTGCTGTTCGGCGGCACCGACTTCGCCACCGGCGAGCCCATCGCCGACGAGTACGACCTGTCCAAGCAGGCCGCCGCCAACCCGCCGATGATCCGGCTCCCCATCCCGCCGATGATTCACGGCGCGACGCAGTCCGCCACCTGGATGGCGCTGTTCACCGGCCACACCGTGGTGCTGATGCCAGAGTTCGACGCCGACGCCGCGTGGCGAATGATCCACGAGCACAAGGTGAATCTGCTGTTCTTCACCGGTGACGCCATGGCCCGGCCGCTGCTGGACGCGCTGCTGGCGCATCAGGACGCCGGCAACGAATACGACCTCTCCAGCTTGTTCCTGCTCGCCAGCACCGCCGCCCTGTTCTCGACCAGCCTCAAGGAGAAGTTCCTCGAGCTGCTGCCGAACCGCGTGATCACCGACTCGATCGGCTCGTCGGAGACCGGCTTCGGCGGCACCAGCATCGTGGCGAAGGGCCAGTCGCACACCGGCGGTCCCCGCGTCACCATCGACAAGAACACCAAGGTCCTCGACGAGGACGGCAACGAGGTGGTTCCGGGCTCGGGCGTGCGCGGCATCATCGCCAAGTGCGGGCACATCCCGGTCGGCTACTTCAAGGACGAGAAGAAGACCGCCGAAACCTTCCGCACCTACAACGGGGTCCGGTACGCGATCCCCGGCGACTACGCCGAGGTCGAGGCCGACGGCAGCGTGACGATGCTGGGCCGCGGCTCGGTGTCGATCAACTCCGGTGGCGAGAAGATCTACCCCGAAGAGGTCGAGGCCGCGCTCAAGGGACACCCGGATGTGTTCGACGCCCTGGTCGTCGGCGTTCCGGACCCGCGCTTCGGCCAGCACGTCGCGGCCGTCGTACAGCCGCGCGAGGGCACCAAGCCGGCGCTGGCCGACCTGGATGCGTTCGTGCGCAGCGAGATCGCCGGCTACAAGGTGCCGCGCAGCCTGTGGCTGGTCGACGAGGTCAAGCGGTCCCCGGCCGGTAAGCCGGACTACCGCTGGGCCAAGGAGCAGACCGAGGCGCGTCCCGCCGATGAGGTGCACGCGAAACACGCAGGCGCACAAGCCTAGTCAGGAACGAGAGATGAAAACCGAACTCTGCGAACGCTTCGGCATCGAATACCCGATCTTCGTCTTCACGCCGTCGGAGAAGGTGGCCGCGGCCGTGACCCGCGCCGGCGGCATGGGCGTGCTGGGTTGCGTCCGGTTCAACGACGCCGACGACCTCGAGAACGTCCTGCAGTGGATGGACGCCAACACTCTCGGCTTGCCCTACGGCGTCGACATCGTGATGCCGGCCAAGGTGCCCACCGAGGGCACCAGCGTCGACATCAACAAACTGATCCCGCAGTCGCACAAGGACTTTGTCGCCAAGACCCTCGCCGATCTCGGCGTGCCGCCGCTGCCGGCGGACGAAGAGAAGAACGAAGGCGTGCTCGGCTGGCTGCACTCGGTGGCGCGCAGCCACGTCGAGGTGGCGCTCAAGCACCCGATCAAGCTGATCGCCAACGCCCTCGGTTCGCCGCCGAAGGACGTCATCGACCAGGCGCACGCCGCCGGGGTTCCGGTGGCCGCCCTGGCCGGCTCGGCCAAGCACGCGGCGCGGCATGTCGAGAACGGCGTCGACATCGTCGTCGCACAGGGGCATGAGGCCGGTGGTCACACCGGTGAGATCGGCTCCATGGTGTTGTGGCCGGAAATTGTTGATGCCCTTGATGGTTCGGCCCCGGTGCTCGCCGCGGGTGGCATCGGCACGGGTCGGCAGCTGGCCGCCGCACTGGCACTGGGTGCGCAGGGCGTCTGGATGGGCTCGGCGTTCCTGACCTCGGCCGAGTACGACCTCGGCGTGCGCCTGGAGTCGGGCGTTTCGGTTGTGCAGCAGGCGATGCTGAACGCGACCTCGGCCGACACCGTCCGCCGCAAGATTTACACCGGCAAGCCGGCGCGGCTGCTCAAGAGCCGCTGGACCGACGCCTGGGACGCCGAGGGTGCGCCCGATCCGCTGCCCATGCCGTTGCAGAACATCCTGGTCAGTGAGGCGCATCAGCGGATGAACGAGTCCACCGATCCGACCGCGGTCGCGATGCCGGTCGGTCAGATCGTCGGCCGGATGAACGAGATCCGCCCGGTCGAGGTCATCATCGCCGAGCTGGTCGCCGAGTTCGAGGCTGCCACCAAGCGCCTGGATGCCATCCGCGACAACTGATTTCGCGCGCGGCAGGTGAGTTTCAGCGCTACGGCGTGATCTTCACCTGCCGCGCCACCACATCGGTGGCCGCCTGGATGATGGGCGTCTGGTCCGCCGCGCCGTCCGCATTCAGTTGCAGGACATAGGTTGCCCCGTCAGACGGGAAGATGACCGTCTGCTGCGCGACGAACTTCGTCTTGCCGTCGGAAACCCAGGTACCGGCGATCCGGTAGGCGGGGTAGTCGCGCACCTTGGTCTCGGTCCCGGGGCCCGACGGTGTGAAGCCCGGGAGGTTCTGAATCTCTCCGGGTGCGGTTGCCATCAACGCCTTGGCGTCGACGTCACCGGTCAGCTTCGACAGCAGCGCGATCACGCTGGGCGCATAGTTCGCCGCGTCGACCGGTCCGGTGTAGATGATCGAGTCGTAGGCCCACGGCGGGTTGTCGTCACCGGAGGCCCGCCAGCCATCGGGCTTCGGTAGGTCGACCTTCGGTTCGCCCGGGTCGGTGCGGTGCACCTGCTGTTCGGTGATCTTGTGCTCTTTGATGTAGCTGGCGATCGTCGGGTTCGGGCCGTCGGTGGCATTGTTGTTGCCGGCGTCCGCGGCGGTCGCCGCTGCGCTCGTCACATTGTCGGACGACGCGCTTGCGTCTTTGCCGGAGTCGCAACCGGCCAGCACCACAGACAGTGCGGTCGCCGCCGCGACGAGGCCGGTGATCGCGGACGTTCTCATACGGCCGAGACTAATCGACAACGCTCGCGGTGATCCTGTGAGCCGGACGGGGAGCTACTCGAAACCGGCTCTAGCGTGGGCGTTAGCTGTGGCATGACTGTGTGCCAGTGGCAAACGCGCAGAAACCACCGCCGCCTGGCTCATGGACGGCATCGGCCGGGTCCGGGAAGGGCTGAGTCAGATCCGGCAGGCCGTGGTGCCGCCCAATCTGACCGTGTTCGAGATGGTTCAGGGCGCTTGGCTGACCCAGGCAATGTACGCGGCGTCCAAACTCGGCATCTTCGACATCCTTGCCGACGGACCGGCCACGCCTGACGACGTCGCCGGTCGGGTGGGCTCCGATCCCGGCGCCACGTTCCGGTTGATGCGGGCGCTCGCCGGCAACTCGCTGCTCAAACAGGAGCGCGACGGCAGGTTCGCGCTGACCCGGCTCGGAGATGCGCTGCGGTCCGATGCGCCGGGTTCCATGGCGCCCATGCTGCAGTTCGTCGGCCACCCGAAGCACTGGGAGCACTGGGGGCAGCTGCTGTATTCGGTGCAGACCGGCAAGACATCCGCGGAGATGCTCCGCGGCATGCCCGTTTTCGAGTACCTGGAGACCGACCGCGACCTCGCCGACGTGTTCAACAACGCCATGACCGCGGTGTCGGCCATGGCGATCGAAACCCTCATGCCCGCATACGATTTCAGTCGTTTCAAGAACATCGTCGACGTCGGCGGCGGCCACGGCGCGCTGCTGAGTGCGGTGCTGCAGCAGGCCACCGACGCTCAGGGCGTGCTGTTCGACCTGCCGTCGGTCGTCGCGGGCGCGGGCCCGGTGCTCAAGGCGGCCGGCGTGTCGGACCGCGTGACCGTCACGGGTGGCTCGTTCTTCGATGCCGTGCCCGAAGGCGGGGACGCGTATCTGCTGAAGACGATCATCCACGACTGGGATGAGGACAGCGCACTGGTGATCCTGCGGAACGTCCGCAAGGCGATCGACCCCGATGGCACCCTGGCCCTCGTCGAACTGGTGCTGCCGGAAGGCACGCCCAGCCATCCCGGCATGCTGCTCGACCTGGAGATGCTGGTCGCCGCCGGCGGCCGGGAGCGGACCGGTTCGGAATACGCGGACCTGTTGGCACGCGCCGGCTTTCGGCAGACCCGGGTGGTCCAGACGGCGGGCCCGATGTCACTCGTCGAGGCCGTCCCGGTCCACGACTAGCGGGCGATCGCGAAAACCGGGTCGGCACAGTCGGTACCCTCGGCCGACAGCTGCCGCTTGATGACCTTGAAGGTCTCGGTCCGCGGCAGGGTCGTGGCGACGCGGATGAACCGGGGCCACTGCTTGGGGCCCAGGTCCTCTTGGGCGGCCAGGAAGGCGCTGAAGTCGTCCGCGGAGAACTCCGCGTGGTCGAGGAGGACGAGTGCCGACATCACCTGGTCGCCGACGGCGGGATCGGGTATCGCGTAGACGGCCGCCTCGACGACGTCGGGGTGCCGCAGCAGTACCTGTTCGATGGGCGCGGTGCCGAGGTTCTCGCCGTCGACCCGCATCCAATCACCAAGGCGCCCAGCGAAATAGATGAACCCTGCTTCGTCCCGGTAGGCCAGGTCGCCGGTGTGGTAGATGCCGCCGGCCATGCGTTCGGCCTCGGCCGCCTCGTTGTTGTAGTAGCCGCGGAACCAGCCCCGGCCGGTCGGGTTCACGATTTCGCCGACGACACCCGGTGGGCACGGCAGGCCGGTCTCCACGTCGACGATGGCCACCTCGTCGGTCAGCGGCCCGAGCGCGCCGGCCGGGGTGTCCGGGGTGCGGGCGATCGCGACGCCGCCCTCGGTGGAGCCGAAACCGTCGACGACGATGACGCCGAAACGCTGTGCGAACCGGTTCAGGTCACGTGGAGCACCTTCGTTGCCGTACATGAACTTCAGGGGGTTGTCGGTGTCGTCCGGCCGGGCCGGGGTGGCCAGGATGTACGACAGCGGCTTGCCGACGTAGTTGGCGTAGGTGGCGCCGTAGCGGCGCACGTCCGGGAGGAATCCGGAGGCGGAGAACTTGCGGCGCAACGCAATCGACCCCTGCGCCGCCAGCGCCACCGCCCAGCCGGCCATCACCGCGTTGGAATGGAACAGCGGCATGGACAGGTAGAACGTGTCGTCGCGCCCGAGGCCGAAACGATCGGCCAGCATCTGGCCCGGGAACGCCACCTTGTCGTGGGTGACCCGGACGGCCTTGGGATCACCGCTGGTGCCCGAGGTGAAGATCAGCATGAACAGGTCGTCGGGATCGACGTCCGCGAATTGCACCGGGGTGCCGGCGAACCCGGCGAGTTCGCTTGCCCACGAGGCGGATTCGACGTCGATGACGTCGATGCCCGCGGCATCGAGACCGGCGGGGACCAGGTCGGGATTGTCGGCGAGCACCAACTGGCAGTCGGAGCGCTCGGCGTCGCCGACCAGCGCCGCCCCGCGGCGGGTGGGGTTGAGGCCGACCGGAACCAGCCCCGCCAGCGCGGCGGCCACCAGCAGCGACGAGAAGAACGTCGTATTGCTCAGCAGCACACCGATGTGCGGCGGTTTGGCCGGGTCCAGTCGCGCCTTCAACGCCGCGGCCAACTGCGCGCCCGCGGCGATGTGGTCGGCCCAGCTGATCAGATCAGCCGGGCCGACCGGTGAATCGTCCGGCGCCGTGGTGCAGTCGTACAACCCGCGGTCGGTGACGTCGACGAGCGGGCGCAGCAGGTCGCTGACGGTGGGCCGGGAGGACATCAGTCGAATCTAGACGGGCGTCTCGGCCAGTTCGCGCCCGATCTGCAGCAGCTGCCCGGTGGCCCCGCCGACCGCGAACTCGGTCTGCTTGGCAGCCAGGAAGTAGCGGTGCACCGGGTGATCCATGTCGATGCCGACACCACCGTGCACGTGCACCGCGGTGTGCGCCACCCGGTGTCCGGCCTCGGCGGCCCAGAACGCCGCGGTGTTGACGTCCACCTCGGCGGGGAGGCCCTCGGCCACGCGCCAGGAGGCCTGGGTCAGCGTCAGGCGCAGCGCCTTGACGTCGATGTAGCCGTCGGCCAACCGGGACGACACGGCCTGGAAGCTGCCGATGGGGCGGTCGAACTGCTCGCGCTCGCGGGCGTACAACGCGGTGAGCTCCAGCGCGCGCTCCACCACGCCGAGCTGGAATGCGGTGCGGCCCAGGGCATTGTGCAGCTGCAGCCAGGCGAGCACCTCGGCGCCGCCGACGACGCGGTCGGCGGCGACGGCCACACCCTGCAGATCCAGATGCGCGACGCTGCCGTATCCGGTGGTGTCCAGCGACGTGACGGTGACGCCCGCATCGGCCGCGGCGACCAGGAAAACCTTGACGCCGGAATCGCTTTCGGCCGGCACCAGGAAGGCGTCGGCGACCGGGCCGTACGCGACCTGGGTACGGGTGCCGGTCAGCTTGTAGCCGGTCTCTTCGGATCGGGTGGCCTGCACCGGGCCCTGGCCCATCTCACCGTCGAGCGCGGGCACGACGATCTTGGTGCCGGCGACCGCCGGTGCGGCCCACTCGGATTGCAGCTCGGCCGAACCGAACTCGGCGATGGCGCCGGCGGCCAGGATGGTCGACTCGAGGTACGGCACCGCCGCGAGCTGGCGGCCCAGTGCCACCAGCACGGCAGACTGCTCCAGCGGGCCGAAACCGCCGCCGCCCAGCGACTCCGGTGCGGTGGTGGACAGGATGTCGGAGTCGATCAGCTTGGCCCACAGCTCACGGTCGAACCGCTCGGCCTGCTTGTCCAGTTCCTTCTGGCGCTCCGGGGTCACCACCGATTCGGTGATGGACCGGACCAGGCCGCCGAGGTCCTCAGATGCTTCAGTCGTCTTGAAATCCATGATGTCCCTTACCGATTGACCCGGGGCAGGCCGAGAGCAACCATGCCGATGATGTCGCGCTGAATCTCGTTGGTGCCGCCGCCGAAGGTCAGGATCAGGCACGACCGGTGCCAGCGTTCGATCCGGCCGCGCAGCAGCGCGCCGGGGGTGTCCCGACGCAGCGTCGCCGAGGTGCCAAGTACCTCCATGAGCAGGCGGTAGGCCTCGGTGGCCAGCTCGGTGCCGTACACCTTGGCCGCAGAGGCGTCGGCGGGGGAGGGGGCAGAGTCGGTGGCCGAGGCCAGCTCCCAGTTGATCAGCTTGAGGACTTCGGCCTTGGCGTGCACGCGGGCCAGGTTCAGCTGCACCCACTCGGAGTCGATCAGGCGCTTGCCGTGGTGGTCTTTGGTGTTCTGGGCCCATTCCCGAACCCCGTCCAGTGCGACGAAGATCGGCTGCGCCGACACCAGCGCCACGCGCTCGTGGTTGAGCTGGTTGGTGACCAGTTTCCAGCCGCCGTGCTCCTCGCCGACCAGGCTGGAGGTCGGGACGCGGACGTCCTGGTAGTAGGTGGCACTGGTGTCCACACCGGACATGGTGTGCACCGGCGTCCAGGAGAAGCCCTCGGCGGTGGTCGGCACGATCAGCATCGAGATGCCGCGGTGCTTCTTGGCCTCGGGGTTGGTGCGGGCCGCCAGCCAGACGTAGTCGGCGTAGGCGATCAGCGACGTCCACATCTTCTGGCCGTTGATGACGTAGTCGTCACCGTCGCGGACCGCGGTGGTGCGCAGCGACGCCAGGTCGGTGCCGGCGCCGGGCTCGCTGTAGCCGATGGAGAAGTGCAGCTGGCCCGCGGCGATCTTGGGCAGGAAGAACTTCTTCTGCTCCTCGGTGCCGAAGTGCATGATCGTCGGTGCCACGGAGTTGATGGTCAGGAACGGCACCGGGACGTTGGCGATGGCGGCCTCGTCGTTGAAGATCAGGCCGTCCATCGGCGGCCGGGCCTGGCCGCCGTACTCCTTGGGCCAGCTCAGCGTCAGCCAGCCGTCCTTGCCCATCTGCTCGACGGTCTCGCGGTAGACGTTGCCGCGTCCCATCTCGCCGTCGTTGGACGCCAGCGCCTCGGCGCGCTCCGGGGTCATGAGCTTGGAGAAGTACGAGCGCAGTTCGCGCCGCAGCTCCTCCTGCTCGGGCGTGTAGCCGATCCGCATCGAACTCATCCTTTATCAGTTGAATTGGGTTGGGTCTGTGGTCCGTTGTCACGTTGCCGGGGCGGCTTTCGTCGACCCGTGCCTATTCAAACTTGTAACACGTTCTAGTCTTGGGGTCCAGAGCGTGCCACACTGGCATCGCCATGGTGGGGTCGTTATGTTGGCCTCACTGTCGAAATCCGGGCTCTCAGGAGGGTGTCATGCGGGTTGAAGTTGATCACGATCGCTGTGAAGGAAACGCGGTTTGCGTGGGAATTGCGCCGGACCTTTTCGATCTCGACGACAACGACTATGCAGTAGTCAAGGCCGATCCGGTGCCTGCCGACCAGGAAGAACTCGCCGAGCAGTCCATCGCGGAATGCCCCCGCGCCGCCCTTCTCCGCAAAGACTAGAGGTATTCATAAATTGACCAGCCAAATCGACTCCACTGACCTGTCCGGGAAGGTGGCCGTGGTCACCGGTGCCGCCGCGGGGCTCGGCCGCGCCGAGGCCATCGGCCTGGCGCAGGCCGGCGCCACCGTCGTGGTGAACGACATGGCCGGCGCGCTCGACAAGTCGGACGTGCTCGCCGAGATCGAGGCCGCCGGCTCCAAAGGTGTTGCGGTGGCGGGCGACATCAGCGCCCGCAGCACCGCCGACGAGCTCGTCGCCACGGCGGACAGCCTGGGCGGGCTCGCCATCGTGGTCAACAACGCGGGCATCACCCGCGACAAGATGCTGTTCAACATGACCGACGAGGACTGGGACGCGGTCATCGCGGTCCACCTGCGCGGCCACTTCCTGCTGACCCGCAACGCCGCGACCTACTGGCGCGCCAAGGCCAAGGAGTCGGCCGACGGCAAGGTCTACGGCCGGATCGTCAACACCTCGTCCGAGGCCGGCCTGGCCGGTCCGGTGGGGCAGGCGAACTACGGTGCCGCCAAGGCCGGCATCACGGCCCTGACCCTGACCGCGGCCCGCGGTCTGGAGCGCTACGGCGTTCGCGCCAACGCGATCGCGCCGCGGGCTCGTACCGCGATGACGGCCGATGTGTTCGGTGCGGCTCCTGGTGAAGGAGAGGTCGACCCGCTGTCGCCGGAACACGTTGTGAAGTTGGTGCGTTTCCTTTCCTCGCCCGCGTCGGAAAACGTGAATGGCCAGCTCTTCATCGTTTATGGTCCGACTGTGACCCTGGTAGCAGCCCCGACCGTGGAGAGCCACTTCACAGCGTCGTCCGCTGAGTGGGACATGACACAACTGAGTGCCACGTTGCGCGGATATTTTGCTGACCGCGATCCGGAGCGGAATTTCTCGGCGACTGCCCTGATGGAGTCGAGGGACTGAACGTCCCGGATCGAGTGCTGACGCGGCGTAGAAAGCGCCGCGTCGGCACTAGAACTTGTTTCAGTGACGGCAACGTCAAAATATACTCTGAGCTGCGATTATATGTCGTTTCCCAGTGATTTTGCTGTTCTTTTGCCAGTGCGAACATGTTCTAGCTACTATGAGCCGGCTCACAAGAGCCATGCATTACAACGTGGTGATCAGGCCGCTGTGGAAGAGGGAAACCCCACTCTTCGCCGTGACTGCTCAGCCCGGACCGAGAATGGAGTCGAAGGTTGATCGAACAGCTTGCGGCTCCGGCCCGGGCCGTCGGCGGGTTCTTCGAAATGGCCCTCGACACATTCACAAAGATGTGGCGTCGCCCTTTTCAATTCCGGGAGTTCTTCGAACAAACCTGGATGATCGCCCGCGTATCGCTCGTGCCGACCCTGCTCGTCGCCATTCCGTTCACCGTGCTGGTCGCCTTCACGCTGAACATCCTGCTGCGTGAGATCGGCGCCGCCGACCTCTCCGGCGCCGGCACCGCATTCGGCACGGTCACCCAGCTGGGCCCCGTCGTCACCGTGCTGGTGGTCGCCGGCGCGGGTGCCACCGCAATCTGCGCCGACCTGGGCGCCCGCACCATCCGCGAAGAGATCGACGCGATGCGCGTGCTCGGCATCGACCCGATCCAGCGGCTGGTCGTGCCCCGCGTCCTCGCGTCGACCTTTGTCGCCGTGCTGCTGAACAACCTGGTGTGCGCCATCGGCATCTCGGGCGGCTACGTCTTCTCCGTCTTCCTGCAGGGCGTCAACCCGGGTTCGTTCATCAACGGCCTGACGGTGCTGACGGGCCTGGGCGAGCTGATGCTCGCCGAGATCAAGGCCGTGTTGTTCGGCCTGCTCGCCGGCATGGTCGGCTGCTACCGCGGCCTCACCGTCAAGGGCGGCCCCAAGGGCGTCGGCATCGCGGTGAACGAGACCGTGGTCTACGCCTTCATCTGTCTGTTCGTCATCAACGTGATCATGACCGCCATCGGCGTCCGAGTACTGGTGAGGTGATTCGGCCATGAGCTACGACGCAACCCTCAGATTCAAACGAATGTTCCGGGCCGTGCCCGCCGTCTTCGACGGCATCGGTGAGCAGGCGCTGTTCTACGGGGAGTCCTTCCGGTACATCCCCAACGCGCTTACCCGCTACCGCCGCGAGACCATCCGGCTGATCGCCGAGATGACCATGGGCACCGGCGCGCTGGTGATGATCGGCGGCACCGTCGGCGTCGCGGCGTTCATGACGCTCGCCTCCGGTGGCGTCATCGCGGTCCAGGGTTACTCGTCGCTGGGCAACATCGGTATCGAGGCGCTGACGGGCTTCCTGTCCGCGTTCCTCAACGTCCGCATCGTCGCGCCGATCATCGCGGGTATCGCGCTGGCCGCCACGATCGGGGCCGGCTGTACCGCGCAGCTGGGCGCCATGCGCGTGGCCGAGGAGATCGACGCCGTCGAATCGATGGCGGTGCACTCGGTGTCCTACCTGGTGTCCACCCGGATCATCGCGGGCCTGATCGCCGTCATCCCGCTGTACGCACTCGCCGTCCTGGCGTCGTTCTTCGCAGCGCGGGCCGCCACGGTGTACATCAACGGCCAGTCGGCCGGCCTCTACGACCACTACTTCAGCACCTTCATGGTGCCCACTGACCTGCTGTGGTCATTCCTGCAGGCCATCGTCATGTCCGTCGCGGTGATGCTGGTGCACACCTACTACGGCTACAACGCCAGTGGCGGACCCGTCGGCGTGGGCATCGCCGTCGGTCAGGCCGTGCGGACCTCGCTGATCGTGGTCGTCACGATCGTCCTGCTCATCTCCCTGGCCGTGTACGGCGCGTCCGGCAACTTCAACCTCTCCGGATAGGGGGTGCACGACGATGTCTTCCGGCGGTCCTAAACGCAGCCATGTGAGGCTCGCGGCAGCGGTGCTGATCAGCATCATGCTGGCCGCCGTGGTGTTCACCTACTTGTCGTACACCGCGGCCTTCACCCCCACCGACACCGTCTCGGTCATGGCGCCCCGCGCCGGCCTGGTCATGGATCCCGATGCCAAGGTCAAGTACCGCGGCATCCAGGTCGGCAAGGTCGAGACCATCGAGTACGCCGGCGACCAGGCGAAGCTGAATCTGGCGGTCCTGAGCGACCAGATGCGCTACATCCCGTCGAACGCCCGGGTCCGGCTCGGCAGCACGACGGTGTTCGGCGCCAAGTCGGTCGAGTTCCTCCCGCCCGAGCATCCGTCGAAGGAGTCACTGCGGCCCGGCGCGCAGGTGCAGGCCAAGGACGTCCAGCTGGAGATGAACACCGTCTTCCAGACCCTGACGGACCTGCTCGACAAGATCGACCCCGTCAACCTGAACGCCACGGTGACCGCGCTCGGCGAAGGCCTGCGGGGCCACGGCGACGACGCCGGTGCCGCGGCGGCCGGGCTGAGCAAGTACCTCGAGTACTTCAACCCCAAGCTGCCGACCCTGCAGCAGGACTTCAAGGACACCGCGACCGTCGCCGGCATCTACGGTGACGCCGCGCCCGACCTGGCCAAGATTCTGGACAACGCGCCGACCGTCAGCAAGACGCTGACCGACGAGCAGAACGACCTGAACGCGGCGCTGCTGGCATCCACCGGGTTCGCCAACAACGCCTACGCGACCATCTCGCCGGCCGCCGACGACTACATCGCCGCCATCCAGCGCCTGCGCGCGCCGCTGAAGGTTCTCGGCGAGTACTCACCGGAGCTGCCGTGTCTGCTGCAAGGTGTGTCGAAGGCAGTGGACCGCTTCGGTCCGGTCTTCGGTGGCGTCAAGCCGGGTCTGTTCGTGTCCTCGAACTTCTTCCCGGGTGCGCCCAACTACACCTACCCCGAGAGCCTGCCGATGGTGAACGCCTCCGGTGGCCCGAACTGCCGTGGCCTTCCGGACGTCCCGTCCAAACAGTACGGCGGCTCGTGGTACCACACGCCGTTCCTGGTGACCGACAACGCCTACATCCCATACCAGCCGAACACCGAATTGCAGTTCGACGCTCCCTCGACGCTGCAGTTCCTGTTCTCCGGTGCCTACGCAGAGAGGGACCGCTACTGATGTCCGCGAGTGAGTGGGGCCGCCCATGAGACACAAGCGCGAAATGATCAACGTCACGGTGTTCACCGTCGTGATGTTGCTGGTCGCTGCCGGCCTGGTAGTGGTGTTCGGCCAGTTCCGATTCGCCTCGACGTCCACCTACCACGCCAACTTCACCGACGCGTCCCGGCTCAAGGCCGGTGAGGACGTCCGCATCGCGGGCGTGCAGGTCGGTTCGGTGAAGAGCGTCAAGCTCAAGAGCGACAACACCGTCGACGTCAAGTTCACCCTCAACGAGCGGTACCAGCTCTACACCTCGAGCCGTGCCCTCGTCCGCTACCAGAACCTCGTCGGTGACCGGTACCTGGAAATCGCCTCCGGCCCCGGCGAGCTGCGCAAGCTCCCCCCCGGCGGCACCGTCGTCCTCGCCAACACCCAGCCGGCGCTTGACCTCGACGCGCTGCTCGGTGGTTTGCGCCCGGTGGTCAAGGGCCTGGACGGCGAGAAGGTCAACGAGATCACCGCCGCCATGATCGAGGCCCTGCAGGGGCAGGGCGGCGCGCTGAACGACCTGCTGTCCAGTACCAGTTCGTTCGGCCAGACGCTCGGTGAGCGGGACCAGCTGATCGGCGACACCATCACCAACCTCAACACGATGCTCACGACGGTCGACGCCAAGGGCTCCCAGTTCAACACCAGCATCGACCGGCTGCAGCAGCTCATCAGCGGCCTGGCCGAGGGGCGTGACCCGATCGCCGGTGCCATCGGCCCGCTGGCCTCGGCCGAGAACGACCTGACCGAGATGCTGCAGAAGTCACGGCGCCCGGTGCAGGGCGTCATCGAGAACGCCCGCCCGTTCGCGCAGCGCATGTACGAGCGCCGAGCCGAAGTGAACCCGGTCATCGAGAACCTCGCAGAGAACTATCTGCGGCTCAACGCCCTGGGTGCGTACGGCGCGTTCTTCAATATCTACTACTGCTCGGTCAAGATCAAGATGAGCGGCCCCGCGGGCAGCGACCTGATCGTGCCGTTCGGTGGTCCTGCGGATCCGTCGAAGGGCAGGTGCTCCGAAAATGGCTAAGCCGGAAAAGGATCCGGTCCGCACCGGCGTACTCGGCGTCTTCCTCGTGACGTGCCTCGTGCTGATCTCGTTCGGGTACACCGGACTGCCGTTCTTTCCGCAGGGCAAGAACTACTCGGCGTTCTTCAATGACGCCGGTGGCATCACGCCGGGCAGCGACGTCCGGGTGTCGGGCATCAAGGTCGGCAAGGTGGGCACCGTGGAGCTCGCCGGTACGGCCGCGAAGGTGAACTTCACCGTCGACCGCCAGATCCGGGTCGGTGACCAGTCGCTGGTGTCGATCAAGACCGACACGGTGCTGGGTCAGAAGTCCCTCTGGGTGACCCCGAAGGGTACGAAGGAAGCAACGGTTATCCCGTTGGGCCGCACCACGACTCCGTACACGATCAACACCGCGCTGCAGGACCTGGGCCAGAACAGCAGCGAGCTGGACAAGCCGCAGATGGAGCAGGCGCTCAAGGTGCTGACCGACACGCTGCACGACGCGACGCCGCAGTTGCGCGGCGCGCTGGACGGGGTGGCAGCCCTGTCTCGGAGCCTCAACAAGCGCGACCAGGCGCTCGAGCAGCTGCTGGGCCACGCCAAGAAGGTGTCCGACACCCTGGCGCAACGTGCCGACCAGGTGAACAAACTGGTGATCGACGGCAATCAGCTGTTCGCCGCGCTGGACGAGCGGCGCCAGTCGATCAGCACGCTGATCTCCGGTATTCGCGGTGTGTCGCAACAGCTTTCCGGATTCGTCGCGGACAACAAGCGCGAGTTCGGGCCGGCGCTCAAGCAGCTGAACCTGGTGCTGGACGAGCTGCTGAAACGCAAAGAGCACATCAGTGAGGCGCTCAAGCGCCTGCCGGGTTACGCAACCACGCTCGGCGAGGTGGTCGGTAACGGCCCGGGCTTCAACATCAACCTGTACGGCCTACCGCCCTCGACGATGTCGGAAGTCCTGCTCGACACGTACTTCCAGCCGGGCAAGCTGCCGGCCAGCCTCGGCGACATGCTGAAGGGCTACATCTCTGAACGGATCGTCGTGAGGCCGAAGTCGCCATGATGAAGAACATGAACTCGCGGGGCGCGATCCTTGCGGTCGTAGCCGTGGTGGTCGCGCTGGTGGCTGCCGGCGCCTATCTGCTGTGGCCGTCACATGGCGGTCACAAGGTGGTCGCTCACTTCACCAACGCCGTGGGCCTGTACGCCGGCGACGAGGTGCGAGTGCTGGGGGTTCCGGTCGGCACCATCGATTCGGTTGAGCCGCAGGCTAATTCGGTCAAGGTCAGCATGACCGTCAAGGACGGCGTGAAGATCCCGGCCGACGCGCGGGCGATCATCATCTCGCCGAACCTGGTGGCGGCGCGGTTCGTGCAGTTCACCCCCGTCTACAACGGCGGAGCGGCGCTGGCCAACGGCGCCGAGGTGCCGCTGGCCCGGACCGGTGTCCCGGTCGAGTGGGACGACGTCAAGAAGCAATTGACCCAGCTCAGCGCTCAGCTCGGCCCGCAGGACGGTGCCCCGCAGGGTCCGCTCGGTGCGTTCATCAACCAGGCCGCCGACACCCTCGATGGCAAGGGCGATTCGTTCCGCAACGCCTTGCGTGAACTGTCGCAAACCGCTGGGCGCCTTGGTGATTCGCGTGGCGACCTGTTCGGCACCATCAAGAACCTGCAGATTCTGGTCAACGCGCTGTCCGGCAGCAACGAGCAGATCGTGCAGTTCACCGACCACGTCGCGTCCGTCTCGCAGGTGCTGGCGGAGAGCTCGGCCGGTCTGGACCAGACCCTTGGCGCCCTGAACCAGGCGCTGGGTGACGTCAAGGGCCTGCTGAAGGACAACAACGCGGCGCTGATCGACCAGGTCGGCAAGCTGGCCGAATTCACCCAGGTGCTGACCGACAACAGCGACAATATCGAGCAGGTTCTGCATATCACGCCGAACGGTCTGGCCAACTTCTACAACATCTACAACCCGGCGCAGGGCTCGCTGGACGGTCTGCTGTCGCTGCCAAACTTCGCGAACCCGGTGCAATTCCTGTGCGGCGGCAACTTCGACATCGGTGCCTCTCCGGACAACTACAAGCGGGCGGAAATCTGCCGTCAGCGCATGGGTCCGGTGCTGCGCCGGATCGCGATGAACTACCCGCCCGTGCTGTTCCATCCGATCAACAGCATCACGGCATATAAGGGCCAGGTCATCTACGACACCCCGCAGACTGAAGCCAAGGCGCAGACTCCGGTGCCGTACCTGCAGTGGAACGCCGCCCCTGGCGTCGTCCCGCCGAAGGTCCAGCCGGACGGGACGCTCAGCGACCTAATCCTGCCGCCGCCGGCCATTCCGGGTCAGATTTCGCCGGCCACGCCGCCGGTGGGACCGGGCTCGACGCCGCTGAACGGTTCTGGTCCGCTGCCCGGCCCCGCCCCGGCGCCCGCAGCCCCGGTGGGCGCACCGCTGCCCGCTGAAGCCGGAGGCAACTGATGAAGACGGTTGGAAAAGTCCTGGCACTCGGATCGAGTGCCGTGGTGCTCGCCGGTTGCCAGTTCGGTGGCCTGAACTCGCTGGACATGCCGGGTACCCAGGGCCACGGCGCCGGTTCCTACACCGTCACGGTGCAGCTGCCGGACGTCGCGACGTTGCCGCAGAACTCGCCGGTGATGGTCAACGACGTCACCGTCGGCAGCGTGTCGGGCCTGGACGCGGTCCAGCGTGCGGACGGCACGTTCTATGCCGCGGCGAAGCTGTCGATCAACGGCGATGTGAAGCTGCCGGCGAACGCGCGGGCGAAGGTCGCCCAGACCTCGCTGCTCGGCTCGCAGCACGTGCAGCTGTCGGAACCTGTCGGGGAAGCGCCGCAGGGCCGGCTCAAGCAGGGCTCGGAGATTCCGCTGGCGCACACCGGCCGGTATCCGACCACCGAAGAGGTGCTGTCGTCGCTGGGCCTGGTGGTGAACAAGGGCAATCTCGGTGCGCTGCAGGACATCACCGATGAGGCCTATGCCGCGGTCGCCGGCCGGGCGGGGCAGTTCGTCGACTTCATCCCGCGGTTGGCCGAGCTCACCCAGTCCCTGGACAAGCAGACCACCGACATCATCGGGGCCATGGACGGGCTGAACCGCTTCGCCTCGATCCTGGCGAAGAGCACGGACAGCCTTGGCCGCACGCTGGACACGCTGCCCGGTGCTATCAAGGTCCTCAACGACAACCGCAAGAACATCGTAGATGCGTTCACCGCGCTCCGGAAGCTCGCGGTGGTCGGCGCGAAGGTCATGTCCGCAACCAAGGATGACTTCGCCGCGGACTTCAAGGACATCTTCCCGGTGATCAAGGCGTTCAACGACAACGCCGACGAATTCATCCACGACCTGGACCTGCTGCCCACATTCCCGTTCTCCAACAAGTACTTCCGCAACGCGGTGCGCGGTGACTACCTGAACGTCTACGTTACGTTCGACCTGACGCTGCGACGCCTCGGTGAGACCATCTTTGCGACCTCGGGGGGTCTCGACCCGAACATGAGGCACCTGGACGAAGTGATCAACCCGCCGGACTTCCTGCTGGGCGCGCTGGCGAACCTGTCCGGACAGGCCGCCGACCCGTTCAAGATTCCAGCAGGCACAGCGACGCAACATGGAGGGGCGAAGCCGTAATGTTGTTGACCCGTCTTGCGCGTTTCCAGCTGGCGATCTTCGGTGTCGTCACCGTCATCTGCCTCGCCCTGATCACGACGTCCTACCTGCACCTCCCGGCCGCTGTCGGTCTCGGTGTCTACAACGTGGACGCCAAGTTCGTCGTCGGTGGCGGCATCTACCAGAACGCCAACGTCACCTACCGCGGCGTGACGGTCGGCCGCGTGACGAACGTCGGCCTGACCGACAACGGTGTGACGGCCCGGATGCGGCTCAACACCGACACCCCGGTGCCGGAGAACGTCACCGCCACGGTCAAGAGCGTGTCCGCGATCGGTGAGCAGTACATCGACCTGGTGCCGCCCGCCAGCGCCTCGAAGAACATGCTGAAGGACGGCGCCACCATCGGCGTCGACCGGACCGCGGTCGGACAGGACATCGTGGACCTGCTCAACCAGGCCCAGAGTCTGGTCAGCAGCATCAGCAACACCCGGTTGCAGGACCTGCTGCGCGAGTCGTTCAAGGCGTTCAACGGATCGGGTCCGGAGCTGTCGCGGATGATCCAGTCGTCGCGGCTGCTGGTGGACGAGGCCAACGCCAATACCAACGAGATCAACAAGCTGCTCGATCAGGCCGGCCCGCTGCTGAAGGCGCAGATCCGCGCCGGCGCGGATCTCAAGACCATGGCCAGCAGCCTCGCGACGCTGACCGGTGAAGCCGCACAGGCCGACCCGCAGATTCGGTCGGTGCTCAAGACCGTCCCGGGCGCCGTCGACACCGTCAACGAGACGTTCGACGGCATCCGCCCGACGTTCCCGGTGCTGGCGGCCAACCTCGCCAACTTCGGCCGGATCGGCGTGATCTATCACAAGTCGATCGAGCAGGCGCTGGTGATCTTCCCGGCCTTGATCGCGGCGCTACTGACCGACGCCGGTGGCGTGCCCATCGACGAAGGTGCGAAGCTGGACTTCAAGATCAGCCTCGGCCAGCCGGCATGTTCGACGGGCTTCATCCCGGCACCGGAGAACCGCACACCGGCCGACACCACCGTGCGCGACCTGCCGAAGGACCTCTACTGCAAGACCGCGCAGAGCGATCCGAGCACCGTCCGCGGTGCCCGCAACTACCCGTGCATGGAGTACCCGGGCAAGCGCGCCCCCACGGTGCAGATCTGCCGTGACCCGCGTGGTTACGTGCCGCTCGGCAGCAACCCGTGGCGCGGTCCGCCAGTGCCGTACGACACCCCGATCAACGACCCGCGGAACATCACCCCGCCGAACCGGTTCCCGATGATCCCGCCGGGCGCCGACTACGACCCGGGCCCGCCGTCGGTGCAATTGCCGCCGGGGGTGCCCGCCGGGCCGGGACCTGCGCCCAACGCGCCGTTCCCGCTGCCGTACCCGCCGAGCGATCCGGGTCCGCAGCCGCTGCCCTGGCCGTTCTTCGCGCCGCCGGATCAGGTGACTCCGCCGTACGCGATCAACAACCCGCCGGCGCCCGGCCCCGAGGGCCAGCCGCAGGCAAGCGGGCCGAAGGGGCCGCAGAGCACGACGTACGATGCGAATACCGGGGTCTTCGCTGACCCTGCCGGCGGTACGGGAGTGTTCAACGCCGGCTCGAGTAACGGCGACGCAGGCGAGTCCTGGGTCGACCTGATGAAGGATCCAAGGCAGGTTTAATGAGTGACGAACCGGCTGCGACGGACGAGACGTCGAAGCCGCCGGTGAGCCGCGCGCGGCGGCGGGCCTCACGGCCCGCCGGCACCGCCGGTTCAGCAGAGGCAACAGTGCTCGACGTGGCGATTCCGTCGACCGCGAGCAAGACATCATCAACCGAATCGGTGACCACCAAGGCGCGGCCCGCGATCCAGGCACCGCGACGGCAACCGCACCGGTCGCTGGTCATGACCATCGGCCTGGCGGTCGTCGCCGTGCTCGTGGCGGCACTGGCGAAGCGGCACCTGGTTCCTCTGGCACGGCAACGGGCAGATCGAGGCGACGCAGGACCGTGATCAGCGGTTCGTCGACACCGCGAAGCAGACCGTGGTCAACATGTTCAGTTACACGCAGAACACCGTCGACGAGAGCGTGAACCGCTTCGTCAATGGCATCGGCCCCGGCCCGCTGCGCGACATGATGAACCAGAGCAACAACGCCGACAATCTGAAGTACCTGTTCAAGCAGACGCAGGCCAACTCGGAGGCCGTCATCACCGCGGCGGCGCTGGAGAGCATCGACAACACCTCCAACATCGCGAAGGTGCTGGTGACGGTCCGCGTGACGCTGTCCGACATGAACGGGGTGAACCAGCCGTCGACGCCGTACCGGCAGCGGGTGTTCATCCGCGAGGACGACAGCGGCCACATGAGTGCCTATGACATCAAGTACCCGGACGGAGGCAACTGATGAACCGGTTGCTGGTGGCGCTCGGCGCACTGTTGGCGGTCGCCGTGGTGGCGCTCGGGGCGCTCGGCGGGTCGGCGTTCTGGAATCACGTGGAGCTTTCCGGCGAACAGGCGACGGCCGACGAGTTGCCCAGCCTGGCCAGGTCCCAGATCCCACAGATCCTTGGCTATGAGTACAGCAGCGTGCAGCGGTCCACGACGCAGGCGCTGACGCTGATGACGCCGGCGTTCCGGAAGCGGTACGAGGAACTGACGGCCAAGAACAACATCTTCAACGACGCGGTGAAGCGCAAGCTCATCAGTCAGGTGAATGTCGTTGGCGCGGGCATGATCTCGTCGCACCGCGACTCGGGCACAGTTCTCGCTTTCGTGAACCGGGTCATCACCGACGAGCGCAAGCAGCCCAACTACGAGGGCAGCCGGCTGAAGGTCGACTACCGCAAGATCGACGGCAAGTGGTTGATCGACGAGATGACGCCGATCTTCTAAGTACCCCAACATGATTCAGGCCCCGGAGCGGTTGCTCCGGGGCCTGAAATCTTGGTGCGTCAGTCGCGGGTGTGCGACAGGGCGTCGAGGAACGCCCGGGCCCAGCGGTCGACGTCGTGGGCCAAAACCTGCCGACGCAGCGCGCGCATGCGACGTCGTCCCTCTTCGGGGGACTGGGTCAGGGCGTCGGCAATGGCGTCCTTGACCCCGTCCAGGTGGTGCGGGTTGGTCAGGTATGCCTGCCGCAATTCCTCTGCGGCGCCGGTGAATTCGCTCAGCACGAGGGCGCCGCCGAGGTCGCTGCGGCACGCCACGTACTCCTTGGCCACCAGGTTCATGCCGTCGCGCAGCGGCGTCACCAGCATGACGTCGGCCGCGACGAAGAACGCGATGAGTTCCTCGCGGCCGATCGCCCGGTGCATGTAGTGCACCACCGCGTGACCGACCTCGCTGTACTCGCCGTTGATATGCCCGACCTGGCGCTCGATGTCTTCGCGCATGACCTTGTAACTGTCCACGCGCTCGCGGCTCGGAGTGGCCAGCTGGACCAGTACGGTGTCGTGCCGGTTGGCCCGGCCTTCGGCGAGCAGCTCCGAGAACGCGCGCAGCCGCACGTCGATGCCCTTGGTGTAGTCCAGCCGGTCCACGCCCAGCATGATCTTGCGTGGGTTGCCCAGCTCATCGCGGATTTGACGGGCGCGCTGCCGGATGGTGCGGCTGCGGGCCTGCGCGTCCAACGCCGCCGAGTCGATCGAGATGGGGAACGCGCCGACCTTGACCGTGCGGCCGTCGTGGCTCACCTCGCCGAGCCGGGACCGGACACCGATGGTGTGGCGCGATGTGTTGGCATCGAGCAGTCGACGGGCCAGCACCAGGAAGTTCTGCGCACCGCCGGGAAGGTGGAAGCCCACCAGGTCGGCGCCGAGCAGGCCTTCGATGATTTCGGTGCGCCACGGCATCTGCATGAACAGCTCGACGGGCGGGAACGGGATGTGCAGGAAGAACCCGATGGTCAGGTCGGGACGCAGCTCCCGCAGCATCTTGGGGACCAGTTGCAGCTGGTAGTCCTGCACCCAGACGGTCGCGCCCTTGGCCGCGGTGCGGGCCGTGGCCTCGGCGAAGCGCCGGTTGACCGCGACGTAGGCGTCCCACCAGTGCCGGTGGTAGATGGGTTTGACGATGACGTCGTGGTACAGCGGCCACAGCGTCGCGTTGGAGAAGCCCTCGTAGTAGTCGGCGATCTCGTCGGCCGACATGCTGACCGGACACATCGTGAGCTCGTCCTGGACGATCGGATCTTCGTCGCTGTCAGCGACGCCGGGCCAGCCGATCCAGGCGCCGCGCTGCTTGCGCAGCAGCGGCTCCAGCGCGGTGACGAGGCCGCCGGGGCTGCGTTTCCAGGTGACCGAACCGTCGGGGAGCCGTTCCATGTCGACGGGCAGCCGGTTGGCGACCACGACGAAGTCGGAGTTGCCGACGGGTTTCGCGGCGGACTTGCCGCCCTTGGAGGTTTTGGGACTCGCGGTGGACGCCGCAGAAGCGTCGTTGCCTCCGCGGGCCGTCACGCGTCGAGCTTCGTGGGCCCGATACCCAGCATGGACAGGAACATCCGACATTCGTCGGCATCGTTTGCGTACGCGGCTACGACCCGGCGGGCCTGACGGGCGGTGCTGTCGGCCAGGGGCTCCACATCGCCGATATCGGCGGGATCAGTTTTTGCAGGCATTACACAACCTTAGGCGAATGTTGTTACGGGCTGGAACTCACCGACGAGTGCGGCTGTACCTCGGGCACCTGTTCCTCCGAGAGGCCGATGCATTCGCCGGTGTTGTGGCCGGTGCAGGGAATGCCGTTGATCTCGCCGAGCTGGTTCGTCGGCGCCTGTACCGGCGGCGGCGCCTGGTCGTTGCCGCCCTCGAAACAGGAGCCGCTGACGGGGTTTTCCGTCATGCCGGGCGGGCAGTTGGTCTCCCCGAGCAGTGCGGCGGGCACGGGGCCGCTCAGGGCGAATACGGCGGGTGCGGCGACTGTCGCGAAGGCGAAGCCGCCGGCCACCAGGAGGCGTCGCTGGATCTGAATGCTCATCGCGTCACGCTTTCGTTGGCGAAAATTTCAGCGTACGCCCGCGTGCTGTGCCGCGAACGGGAAAATTGGCCGCTCGACCAGCGTTGTGTACAACTTTTGAAAAGTGTATACAAGACGTGTTCCCCGTTGATCTGTCCAGAGGAGTACGTCGGTGCAGTTTTCAGTCCAGGGTTGGCTGACAGATCGGACGGTGTTGATCACCGGCGGTGGCAGCGGCATCGGTAAGGCCATCGCGCAAGGAGTGGTGGCCGCCGGCGGCAACGCGCTCATCGTGGGCCGCACCGAGGCCACGTTGCAGTCCGCCGTCGACGAGATCTCCGCCTCCGGGGGACCGGGCGCCATCCGCTTCCAGACCGCCGACGTCACCAACGAGGACGACGTCGCCAGCGCCGTCGCGACCGCGGCCGCGTGGAACGGCAAGCTCTCCGGTGCCGTGCACTGTGCCGGTGGCTCGCTGACCGTCGGGCCCGTCACTCACCTGGATTCGGAGATGTGGCGCCAGACCGTCGACCTCAACGTCAACGGCAGCATGTACGTCGTCAAGCACACCGCGCGGGAAATGGTGCGCGGTGGCGGCGGCTCGTTCGTCGGCATCTCGTCGATCGCGGCGAGCAACACCCACCGCTGGTTCGGGCCGTACGGCGTCACCAAGTCGGCGCTCGATCACCTCGTGCAGCTCGCGGCCGACGAGCTCGGTGCGTCCTGGGTGCGGGCCAACAGCATCCGTCCTGGCCTGATCCGCACCGATCTGGTGGCGGCCAGCATCTTCGAATTCGAGCCGCTGCGTGAGGATTACAAGCAGTGCACACCGCTGCCCCGGGCCGGTGAGGTCGAGGACGTCGCCAACCTGGCGCTGTTCCTGCTCAGCGACGCATCGCAATGGATCACCGGTCAGCTGATCAACGTCGACGGTGGTCAGAAGCTGCGCCGCGGCCCGGACTTCTCGGCCATGATGGAACCGATGTTCGGCGCCGACGCCATGCGCGGGGTGTTCGCCGACTGAGGCCGTACCCGGCGTCCGCGCAGGGCCCGTGGCCGGTTTTTGGCGTCAAACCCCGGCATTGGCTGTGCTTACGATCGACGAATGACGCAGCCCCCGTACCCGCCGCCCGGCTATCCAGGGCCTGGACAGCAGTACGGGCCGCCGGCTCCGCAGTGGCCGGCGGCGGCACAGCCGGGCGCCGGTAATCAAGGGCCGCAACCCTATTGGCAAGCTCCGTATGGCCAGGCGCCGTACGGTCACGTCCCGCAGGGCCAGTGGTCGCACTATCCGCCACCGCCCAAAAAGACCACCGGCCGCATTATCGGTGTCGTCGCCGCGATCTTCGCCATACCGGTGGTCATCGCGGCGATTGTCGGTATCACAGCGGGCGTTCGGGGCGAACCGCCGATTACTGCGAACACGGCCGACGATTTCAAGGCCGTTTGTAAGAACGGTTCGGTGAGCAATGCCGCCGACTACCAAAAGCCGTACAAGGTCGTCACGTTCTACGAGTCGGTGACCGGGTGGTCGGCAGTGACCTTGCTGGGGGCCGGAGCAGACTATTCCGGGGCCAATTTGCCGCCTTCGTCGATCAATGTCGTCGCGTGCCTGTCGCGGCAGTCGGCTACCGAGAAGAAAGAGGGCACCTGCGAATACGACAGCGGGGGCGACAAGGACCGCGTGAGTCGCTACTCGGTCGACTACGAAGTGGAGTTGCGCGAGGCCAAAACTGGCAAGCGAATCAAGAGTCTCGGTTCGGTGAGAGGCCCTTCGACCAGCTGCCCGGTAGTGGCTTTGTACAACGGCTCGAACCACAAAATGTACGGCTACCCCGATAAAGACCAGCTGGATGCGAAGTTGAAGGAATTCGCCGCCGGGTAGATGAGTAGCCGCTACTTCGGCGCCACCACGCCGTGGTCGTAGGCGTAGACGATGGCGGCCGCCCTGTCCCGCAGGTCGAGCTTGGTGAAGATGCGCCCGATGTGGCTCTTCACCGTCACCTCTGAGATGACCAGGCGGTCGGCGATCTCGGCGTTGGTCGCGCCGGAACCGATCAGCTGCAGCACGTCGAGCTCGCGAGCGGTGAGCCGGTCGACCACGTCGTCCGACGGTGCGCCGGGCGCGCGCCGGTAACCGTTCAGCACCCGGGCGGTGACGGCCGGGTCCAGGTACGCCTCACCGCGTGCGACGGCGTGCACGGCCCGGATCAGTTCCTCGGCCGGTGAGTCCTTGAGGACGAAGCCCGACGCCCCCGCGCGCAGCGCCGCGGACAACAGGTCGTCGTCGTCGAAAGTGGTGAGCGCCAAGGCCGGTGGACCGCCGCCTGTGCGCAAGGCGCGGATGGCGTCGACACCACTGACGCGCTTCATCCGCAGGTCCATCACCACCACGTCGGGACGGCACCGGAGCACCTCGCGCGGCACCTCGTCGCCGTCGGCACATTCACCGACGATGGCGAAGCCGTCCTTGCGGCGCAGGATCCGGCGCAGGCCCGAGCGGACGAGTTCCTGATCATCGACCAGCAGGACGTCGACGGTGGCACCGTCTTTCAGTACCGCACCGTCAGTCATGACGAACCTCGGTGCGTGGCATCAGGATTCGGTGCATGGCGCAGTGCCCGGTGGTGGCGGGTGCGACCGGCACGCGGGCCTGCACGGTCCAGCCTTGCGGTCCAGGGCCGGCTTCGAACTGCCCGTCGAGGGTTTCGATGCGCTGCCGCATGCCGGGCAGCCCTGCGCCCTGCTTCACCGCGGCCACGGGGCCTGGCAGGGAATTGCGCACCGACAGATCGGCGACACCTTCATCGAGGCGGAGCCGCAACTCAACGGCCGAAGTTGGTGCGTGTTTAGCGATGTTGGCCAACGACTCCTGTGTGACCCGGAAGAGCGCCAGCCCGACTCCCGCGGTGACGTCCGCCTCGTCGGCCTCCAGACGCGAGTCGACGCGCAGGCCCGCCGAGGCGAAACTCTCGACGAGCTCAGGGATATCGGACAGCCCGGGCTCGGGTGTGGCGCGTAGTGGTGTGATGTCGCCTGCGCTGAGCAGACCGACAGTCTGCCGGATGTCCGACATGGCTTGTCGTCCCAGGCGCTCGGCGTCGAGCAGGCCGTCAACGGCGTCGTCGATGTCGTTGTCCTCTTGCAGGGCGCGCCGGGCACCGGTCAGATGCAGCATCGTGACCGACAGCGAGTGCGCGATCACGTCGTGTACCTCGCGGGCGATCCGTCGGCGCTCGTCTGCCGCCGCCTGCTCGGCGAGGGCAACTTGGCGCTCGCGTTCGTGCAGGACCAGTCGCTGTTGCAATTGCAGGATTCGGCCGATCATTGCGGCCAGCGGCAGGAACGCGACATAGAGCAGCGGTGTGACGAGGTGGCCGGTGTGGGATGCGACGAGCAATAGCACCGCAGATGCTGCGGCGACGATGAGACCGTCTCGCCACGAACTGAGGGCAAAAATCTCGCCGAGCACGAACAGCAGCAGACACGGCGCGGTGTCGTTGCTGACCGGCGGCCACGACATCAGTACTGCCACTGCGGACAAACCGAAGGCCGCGGCGGCCAACGGGGGCGGTTTCACACCGATGAAGATGAACACCACGATCGGGGCCAGGGCAAGCAAACTGGCGACGACGAGCAGCCACGGACGTGTGAAGTCACGCTGCACCGCTGCGGCGCCGAGGGCCATCAGGGTGCCGCTGTACATCACTACCGGCACGGTGAAGGGGTAGTCGTAGGGCACAAGGGCGCGCCGACGCAGCGCGAAGTCACGGAGCCGGCCCATACCGCCAGCGTAGAGCCGGTGCCGGGTTTTACACATCATTCGCGGGACGGCTCGGGCCTCCTACCACGGTAGGAGGCCCGGTCTCGTCCGCAGCACGACGTTTACGGGCCCTGGTCGCTCGTAGTTTCGGACGCATGTGGGACGTCATCGCAAGATTCTGCAGCCGCTTCGCGGTCCTGATCATCGGATTGTGGGTGCTGGCCGCGGCGGCAGGCAATCTGCTTGTCCCGCAGGTGGAAAGCACGGCGCACAATCACGCGCGGGGCTTCCTGCCCGCCGATGCCCCGGTGAACCTCGCCGGCGTCCAGATGGACGAGCAGTTCCACGACGGATCCGGCGGCAATCTCAATTACCTGGTGCTGGAGGGTGATCGCCCGCTCGGTGCGCCGGAGCGGGCCTACTACGACCGCCTGCTGAGCACGTTGCGCGCCGACACCGAGGATGTGGATTCGGTGATGGACCTGTGGTCCGACCCGGTGACGGCGGCCGGCGCGCAGAGCACCGACGGCAAGGCTGTCTACACGATGCTGCGGATTCGCGGCGAGCTCGGCGCCGCCAAGGCGAACGCCGCGCTGGATGCGGTGCGGCGGATCGTCGCGGCTGCGCCGGCACCCGCGGGCCTGCACGCCTACGTCACCGGACCCGGCGCCACCATCGCCGACGAGCTCAGCGCGATCGACAAGCAGATGCTGATGATCACCGGTGTCACGGTGGTGCTGATCGCGGTGCTGTTGTTCGTCGTCTACCGCTCGGTGATCACGTCGGCGATCCCGCTGTTGACCGTCGGCCTGGGGCTCGGGGTCGCGCGGGGTGTCGTGGCGTTCCTGGGGGAGCGGGACGTGATCGAGGTGTCGATCTTCTCGGTGTCGCTCCTGGCCGCGATGGTGCTCGGGGCGGCAACGGATTACGGCATCTTCCTGCTGGGCCGCTACCACGAACAGCGCCGCGCCGGGGTCGACCACGAGGACGCGCTGGTGATCGCGAACCGCAGCGTCGCGCCGGTGATCGCCGCGTCAGGTCTGACCATCGCGGCGGCGCTGTCATGCCTGCTGTTCGCCCAGGTCGGCATGCTGCGCAGCGCCGGATTACCCTGCGCCATCGGCATTCTCACCGGGATGTTCGCATCGCTGACGTTGTTGCCGGCGTTCATTGGGCTGGCCGGCCGGCATGGCCTGGCGCAGCCGCGAAGCCGTGCCGCGGCCAAGGTGCCCGGCCGGAGCTGGCGCCGGGTCGGGACGGTCGTCGCCCGGTGGCCGGGACCGGTACTGGTGGCCTCGTCGGTGATTCTCCTGGTCTGCGCCATCCCGCTCGCCGGTATCCGGCTGGGCTTCGATGAGCTTGCCGCACAACCTGATTCCACCCACGCCAACCGGGGCTACCAGGCCATGGACCGGCACTTCCCGCCCAACCGGCTGCTGCCCGAGATCGTGTCCATCGAGACCGATCACGACCTGCGTAACCCGGCGGGCGTCATCGCGGTCGAACGGGTGACGCGGAAGATCATGGAGATTCCCGGCATTCGCATGGTGCAGTCGGCGTCACGGCCGGCGGGGTCGGTGCCCGAGCAGGCAGCGTTGACCGACCAGGCCGGCACCATCGCCGACCAGCTCGACGACGGGGTGGCCCAGCTGAGCAAGCGGCTCGGCGCCGTCAACCAGCTGTCCGCGACGTTGGACCAGTTCTCCTCGGCGATAACGCAATTGCAGAACGGGCTGGGCGGCAGCGTCCGCGGTCTCGGGCAACTCGGCTCGGGGATCGACGCCATGCACGGCGGCATGCAGCAGTTGCGGGACAACGTCACCTCGGTGTCGCAGTACATGGATCCGTTGCGCGGCTTCACGAACGCCAACCCGAATTGCGCGGCCGATGCCATCTGCTCGCTGGTGCTCAAGGTGGTCGAGCCCATGGATTCGGTGGTGGCGGCCACCGGCACCCTGACCGACAGCACGCGGCAGTTCGGCGCCGGGACCACGGACATGGCCAGGTCGCTGACGGGTGCGCAGGCGTCGGTGCGCTCGATGCGCGCCGCCGTCGACCAACTCGGCGCCGTCACAACACAATTGACCAAGACGGTGGGCGAGACCCGGGGCATGTTCTCCGGGCTGACGGACTACCTGCGCGGGGTGCGGGCCGACTTCCAGGACAGTGGCTCGGGCGGCTTCTACCTGCCGCAGCGCGCGTGGCAGGACCCGCGGTTCCAGCGCGCGGCCGGGTTGTACTTCGCGCCCGACGGCCGGTCGACGCGCCTGCTCGTCTACGGTGACGGCAAGGTGTTCGGCACGGACGGCGCGCTGCGCTCGCCCGAAATCCTGACCGCGGTCCGGGAGGCCACGAAAGAGGGCACGCTGGTCCGAAACACGGTCTTTGTCACCGGTTTCGGCACCGGCACGGCGGAGCTTCGCGGCTATGTGTCGGACGACTTCCTGTTGCTCGCGGCTGTCGCGTTGGCGCTCGTGTTCTTGATCATCCTGATCATGCTGCGCAGCCCGGTGGCGGCCGCGGTGGTGATCGGCACCGTCGTGGTGTCCTACGCCTCGGCGCTCGGGGTCAGCAGCTTCATCTGGCAGGACCTCTTGGGCAAAGACCTCCACTGGGCGGTGCCGTCGATCGCGTTGATCGCGTTGGTGGCCGTCGGCGCGGACTACAACCTGCTGCTGACCATGCGGCTGCGCGAAGAGGTGAGTCGGCCGGACGCGGGTTTGAAGACGGGCATGATCCGGACGTTCGGCGGTACCGGCGGCGTGGTGACCACGGCCGGAATCGTCTTCGGCATCACCATGTTCGCGATGCTGTCCAGCGACGTGCTGAGCATCGAACAGGTCGGCACCACCATCGGCGTCGGACTGCTGATCGACACCCTGATCGTGCGGACGTTCGTGGTGCCCGGCATCGCGGGGCTGCTCGGGCGGTGGTTCTGGTGGTCGCCGGTTCCGCTGGTGCGTGGCGTGGTGTCCCGGACGTTCACGCGCCGGCCGTCGCGACCGCGGCGGGACGTGCCGTTGATCGCCGGCACGGCGCCGGGCCGAGAAGTGTTGCAGGGCGCGGCGGGCTGAGTTCAGCCGGCCACTTTCGCGGTCAATGTGATCAGCTGGTCGAACAGCCCTGCCAGTTCTCCGGCACGCCGCTCCAGCGGGGTGAAGCCATCGGCGCCGAACTCGGTGAACAGCGACAACGACACCTGGGCACGGACGTCGAGCATCTGGAAGTTGGCGACGATCTGTCGCCACTGCTCCACGGCGCGCACCCCGCCGTCGGCGCCGTAGGAGACGAAACCCACTGTCTTGCCGAACCATTCAGAACCGAGGGAGTCCACAGCGTTCTTGAATGCGCCCGGGACGCCATGGTTGTACTCCGGGGTGACGAAGATGAACCCGTCGCAGGCGTCGATCGCCGCGCTCCACCGCTGCACGTTCTCGGACTCGTACTGTTTCTTGGCCGCGGCCGGCACCGTCGCAGCCGTGAGCAGCGGCACGTCGAAGGTCTTCAGGTCGATGAGTTCGAACTGGGCGTCGTCGCGGTGGGCGGCCTGCTCGGCCACCCAGTCGCCGACGCCGGCACCGCTGCGCCCATCCCGAATCGATCCCACGATGATGCCGATCCTCATGAAGTGCTCCTCTTCTGCGTCGTGACCCCGACCCCGGCTCCTGACAGCCTGCCGAACTCGGAGTACCCGCGCGGAAGAATCGCAACCACTCACATGATCAGTGCCCGGCGTCGAACTCCACCGGCAGCGTCTGCGGCCCACTGACCGCCATCAGCGGCTTCCATGGCGCCGGACCCGTGCGGCGAATGTTCGGCATCCGCTGCGTCAGCACCGTGAGCGCTCTGACCAGTTCCAACCGCGCCAGATGCGAGCCGAGACAGTAGTGCACGCCGCCGCCGAAGGTGAGCATCGGCTGCGCATCACGCCGGGTGATGTCGAACTGATCGGGATTTTCGTATACCTGCGGATCCCGGTTCGCCGCAGCGGTATTGGCGACGACGAGTGAGTCCCGCGGGAAGAAGTACCCCGCCAGCTCCACATCTTCGGTGACATATCGCGGCACATTGAGGACGATCGGCGCGAACCGCATGACTTCATCGACTGCCTGGGGCACCAACTCGGGATGCGTGGCGAGTAGCGCCCATTGGTCGGGGTGATCACAGAAGGTGTCCACGGCAGCGGCCAGTTGATTGCGCGTGGTATCGGTGCCCGCCGCAAGGATTCCCATGGACAGCATGAGCAATTCGGGATGGCTGAGCCGGTCGCCGTCGTCCTCCGCGCGGATGAGGGCGGACAGCAGGTCGTCGGTCAGCGTGGTGCGACGCTCCGTGATCATCGCGTCGATGTAGTCGTCGAATTTCTGCCAGGCCGTGAGGATTTCCGATTCGTGTGCGGCCACATCCCACCAGAACATCTTGAAGATGTCGTCGGTCCAATCCGAGATCATCCGCCAGTCGGTGCGCGGCACGCCGAGCAGCGCGCAGATCACCGGGATCGGGTACGGCTGGGCGACGTCGGCGACGATGTCGCAATTGCCCACGGCGGCAACGGGATCGACCAACTCGGCCAGGACGGCGTCGATCAGCGGATCCAGCCGGCCGACGGCCTTGCTGGTGAAGGCCTTGCACACCAGCTTCCGGAGCCGCGTGTGCTCTTCGCCGTCGAGACTGAGCAGCGCACTGCCGATGCGGTCCCAGAGCGGACCGCCGGTGACGCCGCGCGGGACCAGCCCGCGCACGCCGGGCTCATGAAAGCGCGCGTCGCGCAGCACCGTACGGACCAATTCGTAGCTCAGTACCTCAGGTGCGTGCGGGCCGGTGGCCACGGCTCCCTGCCGGCGGACCTCTTTGATCATCCGGTGTGCGGTTGCCGGGTCGTCGACGGCTTCGTAGTCGATGACCGGAAGGCCGGCGTCCAAGACGCTGACAGGATGGCTGGCGGCGATGGTCATCGATGTCTCCCTCGGTTTCGATAGAAGTCACTATCGGGCCGAGGAGGGCGACAACACATCAGCCGAACGGCGTAATTGACTACCTAGTCGAGCTGCACTGTCAGCTCGGCGCCGGTCGCTGCGATGACATCGTCGACGCTCACGCCGGGGGCGGTCTCGCGCAGGATCAGCGTGCCGTCGCCGGGCACGTCGATGACGGCCAGGTTGGTGATGATCCGGTCGACCACACCCTGACCCGTCAGCGGCAGTGTGCAGACCGGGACGATCTTGGGGTTGCCGGCCTTGTCGGTGTGCTCCATGAGCACGATGACGCGCGAGGCGCCGTGCACCAGGTCCATGGCGCCACCCATGCCCTTGACCATCTTGCCGGGCACCATCCAGTTGGCCAGGTCACCGGTGCGCGAGACCTCCATGCCGCCGAGCACCGCGGTATCGATGTGGCCGCCGCGGATCATCCCGAACGACAGCGACGAATCGAAGTACGCCGCACCGGGATTCACCGTCACGGTTTCCTTACCGGCGTTGATGAGGTCGGGGTCGACGTTGTCTTCGGTGGGGTACGGGCCGGTGCCCAGGATGCCGTTCTCCGAGTGCAGCGTGACGTGCACGTCGCCCGTCAGGAAGCCGGGGATCAACGTCGGCAGGCCGATGCCGAGGTTGACGTACTCGCCGTCGATCATGTCGGCCGCGGCCCGCGCGGCCATCTGGTCACGGTTCCAGCCGGTCATTTGGCATCCTCTCGCACCGTGCGCTTCTCGATCTGCTTGTCCTGCGGTCCGGTGTGCACGATGCGCTGTACGAACACGCCTGCCAGGTGGACGTCGTCGGGGTCGATCTCCCCGGGCTGCACCAGTTCCTCGACCTGGACGATGGTGATCCGCCCGGCCATCGCGGCCAGCGGGTTGAAGTTGCGTGCGGTCTTGTTGAAGACCAGGTTGCCCGCGGTGTCGGCGCGCAGCGCGTGCACCAGCGCGAAGTCGGCGTTGATCGACTCCTCGAGCACGTAGCGCTTGCCGTTGAATTCGCGAATCTCCTTGGGCGGCGAGGCAACAGCGACGGA
Source organism: Mycobacterium toneyamaense (assembly GCF_055384815.1). Lineage (NCBI taxonomy): Bacteria > Bacillati > Actinomycetota > Actinomycetes > Mycobacteriales > Mycobacteriaceae > Mycobacterium > Mycobacterium toneyamaense. The sequence goes on along the minus strand of NZ_AP040333.1, from coordinate 5,219,809 downwards.
ACCGTCGGCCGCATAGCGCCACGGCAGACCGCCGTCGGAGACCGGGGTGCCGACGCCGGCCGGGGTGTAGAACGCCGGGATCCCGGCACCGCCGGCGCGCATCCGCTCGGCCAGGGTGCCCTGCGGCGTGAGCTCCACCTCGAGCTCGCCGGACAGGTACTGGCGGGCGAACTCCTTGTTCTCGCCGACGTACGAGGCGGTGACCCGACGGACCTTGCCGAGGCCCAGCAGCACGCCGAGGCCGACGCCGTCGACGCCGCAGTTGTTCGAGAACACCTCGAGGTCGGTGGCGCTCGACGCGGCGATGGCATCGATGAGTTGGTCGGGGATGCCGCACAAACCGAATCCGCCGACAGCCAGCGTGGCGCCGTCACCGATGTCGGCGACCGCTGCGGCGGCCGAGGCGTACACCTTCGAGGTCATGACACTCCGTTCATCCAGTAAACGCGTGACCCACTCAACACGGCACGCCGCTGACAAGGCAAGTCTCTGCTCGAAGCTGGTCGAATGTGTTCACATGGTGAGCATTGACGCCATGTGCGTTCACTGGATGAACGCCTAGGATGTGGTGATGACCGGTCCGAATGTCGTCGCCCGCGTGGGGGCGATGCTGCGGGCAGTGGCCACGGCCGAACCCGAAGGCGCCTCCACCACCGAGCTCGGAAAACTGGCGGGGCTGGCCCGGCCGACGGCACACCGGCTGCTCACGGCGCTGGCCGACGAACATCTGGTCAGCCGGGATCAGAAGACCGGCCGCTGGTCACTCGGACCCGAGCTGTATCTGCTCGGGGTCGGTGCGGCCCAACACCACGACGTGACCGATCAGGCGCGTGCGGTGGTGACGCGGCTGGCACGCGAGACCGGCGAGAGTGCGTTCTTCTCGGCCCGTCGCGGCGATCAGACCGTGTGCGTACTGAGCGAGGAGGGCAGCTTCCCGTTGCGCTCGCACGTCCTGCAGGTCGGTATCCGGTTTCCGCTCGGGGTGGCCAGCGCCGGGCTGGCGATCCTCAGCCACCTACCGGCCGCGGACGTCGACGACTACTTCTCCCGCGAACAGCCGGAAACCAATTGGGGGCCAAATCATTCCGAAGCGGCCATCCGCAAGCGCATCGAGCAGACCCGGCGCGCCGGCTATGCCGTCAATCCCGCGCTCCTGGTGGAAGGCAGCTGGGGCATGGCGGCCGCGGTGTTCGACCGACGTGGCCTGCCCGGCTGGGCCCTGAGCCTCACCGGTGTCGAGACCCGGTTCCGTGCCGGGCGTCGACGTGAACTGGGGCGGCTGCTTCTCGAGCAGGCTCACGAGCTGTCGGGTCGGCTGCAGGGGTGACCCCGCGTCGCCGTCCGGGTGGCGGTAGGCGATTGTGGACTGGTGACTGAACGCGCGCGCATCGACTTTCCGTCCCGCATCGGCGTCTGGTGGGCCAGCGACAGCTGGGCCATGCCGGACGCTCAGGCTGTGGCCCGCGACATCGAAGCCATGGGCTACGGCTCGTTGTTCCTGCCCGAAACCGTCGGCAAGGAATGCCTCACTGAATCGGCGGCGTTCCTCGCGGCCACCGACCGGCTGGTGGTCGGTACGGGCATTGCCAACATTCACGTGCGCCTGCCGTCGGCCGCCGAGGCCGGTGCCCGCACGCTGACCGCGCTGTACCCGGGACGGTTCGTGCTGGGCCTCGGCGTCAGTCACGGCCCGCTGGTGGAGCGGGGGATGGGCGGCACCTATGAAAAGCCGCTCGCGACGATGCGCAGCTACCTGGAGCGCATGGCCGCCGTGCCGGAGGTCATCGAACCCGGGGTGGGCCGGCCGCCCCGACTGCTTGCGGCATTGGGCCCCAAGATGATCGAGCTGTCGGGCAGCCAGGCCGACGGTGCGCATCCGTACCTGGTCCTGCCGTCGGCCACTGCCACGACGCGGGAAATCCTCGGGCAGGACAAGTGGATCGTCTCCGAGCAGGCCGTCGTCGTCGGCGGTGATGACGCCGAACAGCTGCGCCGCGCGCACGATCACCTGAACGTCTACAGCGGCCTGCCCAACTACCGGAACTCGTGGCTGCGCCAGGGCTTCGACGAGAGCGATCTGGTCCGTGGCGGATCCGAACGACTGGCCCGCGCGCTGGTCGGGATGGGTAGCGTCGAGGACGCAGCGGCGAAGGTGAAGGCGCACCTCGATGCCGGCGCCGACCACGTCGTCGTGCAGATGCTCGGCGAGCATCCGACCGCCGACCCGCGGCCGGGCCTGCGCGAGCTGGCCGCAGCCTTGGGGCTGTAGGTCGGCTGCCGGTTGGACCGGCCTGCCAGGGTGCGCTTCAGTCCGTCCCCGGTAAGGCGACCATCAGCGCCGCAGCGAAGGGTTTCTGCTGCGTCGGCCAATCAGTTTGTTGCACAGTCACTTTCGCCGCCATCATCGCCACTCTCCTGTGGGTAGAGGGTGGGGTGCCAGTAGTGGTTGGTTCGGGGTTGGCCGACGTCCAGTGGTGGTGGTGGGGTCCAGTGGGCGCGGCCGTTGACCATGGTGGTGTGCCAGCCGCCGGTGTCGGCGAGGCGGTTGTCGCAGCCGCAGGCCAGGGCGAGGTTGGTGATGTCGGTGGGGCCATCATCGCGCCAGTCGGTGTCGACGTGGTGGGCTTGGCAGCGGGTGGCGGGGGCGGTGCAGTTGGGTTTGGTGCAGCCCAGGTCGCGGGCGAAGAGGGCGAATCGTTGGGCGACGGTGGCGGTGCGACGCGCTCGGCCCAGGTACAGCGGTTGTTCGGTGTGGTCGTCAAAGACGACGAGGTAGTGGTCGGCGCCGCGGGCAGCCATGCGGAGGAGATCGCGGATCGGTAACCGGCTGCCGGTGAGGGTGAGTGCGTGGCCGGTGCCGCGCTCCAAGTCGGCGACGGTGCAGGTGGCCGCGATGGCCACAGGTAGGCCGTTGTGGTCGCCGAGGTCGGTGCCGAGGGCGATGCGGCCCATGGCGGCCAGGGCGTCGTGGTTGCGTTGGTCGGTGCTGCGGGTGTCGTGGTCGATCTGGGCCTGGGTGGGGGTGCCGGATTGGCAGGGTGTGGGGTCGGCGGGGTTGCACATGCCGGGGGCGCCGAGTTTGTCGTGGACTGCTTCGAGGGTGGCGCGTGCTTCGGGGTCGAGCCAGCCGTCCACTTTGGACATGCCGTCGGGTTGTTGTTTACCGATGCGGAAGCTGCGTTTGCGGGCGCGTTCGGCGTCATCGGGCAGGGGGCCGTCCTGATCGAGCAGGTACAGCAGGGCCTCGGCGGCGGCGCGCAGTTCTTCGGGGGTCTGGTGCCGCGCCCCAGCGACGAGGGACTGTTCGAACTGTGAACTGGTGGTGGGGTCGATCCAGCCGGGGAGTTTGTTGATGAACTGGCCGATCACTTTGACGTGCTCGGTGTTGATCGCGCCGTCGGCCTGGGCCGCGGCGACGAACTCCCACAGCGGCGGCAGCGGTTCGCCGGTCAGCCCGGTGCGGGCCGCCAAATGCTGGGCGTCGCGGACCTGGCGGTGGGCTTCGGTGGTGTCCAGGCGCAGCCGGATGCGCAGCACCTCGGCCCAGTTTTTCGCGCCCAGTTCTCGGGCCGTGACCTGAGACTGCGCCGCAACCAAGATCCGGTGATCGACCGCCTCGGCGGCGCACCTCAACCTCTCGCGGCGGGACTTCAATTCCAACAATGTCGCCACGTCCAGGCCGGTGTAGTCCAGGGATGCGAGCCGCGCGTGCGCCGCCTCGTAGGCGGCGTACGCCTCCTCGACAGCGGCTGGATCGGTCAATCCCATACATCGAACATTAGTTCGAACCACCGACAAGAAGCCGCCGGAAATGTGACGCTAGTTACCTACCGTGACCAGCGCTAACAAAGTGACCAAAGTTTTTCGAACCCGACCGTCGGGCCGGCTCAGCCCTCCGTCGCGGCGGCCTTGCGCCGCTTGTACCACTCCCAGATCATCGGCGTGATGGACGCGACGAGGATCAGGATGAAGATCGGCTCGAGCAGCTTCTGCACGATCGGGAACTGCCCCAGCCAGTAGCCCAGCAGCGTGATGCCGCAGCCCCACACGATCGCGCCGATCACGTTGTACAGCGTGAAGGCGCCATAACCCATCCGGGCGGCGCCGGCGGTGATGGGTGCCAGGGTGCGCACGATCGGCACGAAGCGGGCCAGCAGGATCGCGAACGGTCCGCGTTCCTCGAAGAAGGTGTGCGCCTCATCGAGGTACTTCTGCTTGAGGACGCGGGCGTCGGGCTTGAACATCGAGGTACCGAGGAAGCGTCCGATGAAGTATCCGACCTGCCCGCCGAGGATGGCCGCAACGGGGATGGTCACCATCAGCAGCCAGATGTTGAAGTTGGCCTGGGCGGCGACCTCGGCCTGGGCGGCGGTGCCGGCGGCCAGCATGCCCGCGACGAACAGCAGGGTGTCGCCGGGCAGGATCGGGAACAGCACGCCCGACTCGACGAAGATGACGACCAGCAGTCCGACCAGCGCCCACGTGCCGAAATAGGCGATGAGCTTCACCGGATCCATGAAGTCCGGCATGAGCGACAGCGTGCTGATCATGGGGTCAACATACCGGTGTGTGTTGGCTGTTCCCTTAACCGCACATCGCCCATAAGGTCGGCGCATGGCCACTCACAGGGCAGTTCACGTTGCGCAAGCCGACGGCCCGCTCGCACTCGCTGACGTCGACACCGTCTCGCCGCCGCGCGACCACGTCCGCATCGAGGTCGCCGCGTGCGGGGTGTGCGGCACCGACCGCGAGTTCCACGCGGGGCACTTCCCGGGACTTTCGTGGCCGATCACCCTCGGCCACGAGATCGCCGGCACCGTCGCTGAACTGGGCGACGGCGTCGAAGACTTCGTCGTCGGCGACCGGGTGGCGGTGGGCTGGTTCGGCGGCAACTGCAACCGCTGCGTCCCATGTCGACAGGGCCATTTCATGCAGTGCATACGCATGGAGGTGCCGAGCTGGCACTACCCCGGCGGATACGCCGAATCGGTCACGGCGCCCGCGACCGCGCTGGCCCGAATCCCGGACGAGTTCTCGTTCGCCGAGGCCGCCCCGATGGGCTGCGCGGGCGTGACGACGTTCAACGGGCTGCGCAAGACGCGCGCCAAGGCCGGCGACCTGGTCGCGGTGATCGGGATCGGTGGCCTCGGCCACCTCGGCGTGCAGTTCTCCCGGGCGATGGGCTTCGAGACCGTCGCGATCGCGCGCGGGCCGGAGCGTGAGGCCGCCGCCAAGGAGCTCGGCGCCCATCACTACATCGATTCGAACGCCTCGGACGTCGCCGCCGAACTGCGGCGCCTCGGTGGGGCGACCGTCGTGCTCGCGACCGCCGCGAGCTCGACGGCAATGGCCGCCACGGTTGCCGGGCTCGCGCCCGAGGGGCAGCTCGTGACGGTCGGTGTCACGCCCGAGGCCCTGCCGATCAGCCCGCTCGACCTCATCAACGGTGGCTTCTCGGTCATCGGGCATCCGTCCGGCACCTCACGCGATATCGAGGAGACGCTGCACTTCGCCGCGCTGACGGGCGTGCGCGCCGTCATCGAGGAACGGCCTCTCGCGCAGGCCGCCGAAGCTTTCGACCGGATGAACAGCGGCCACGCGCGCTACCGGATGGTCTTGACCGTCTGACCGCATGAGCTGTCGGGTGTCCCCCGGTGCCGCACTTCAGCTTCGCGTGACTGACATACTGGCCCAGACTGCAGGTTCGCCGAGAGGAAAAACATGCCCATCGCCACGCCCGAGGTCTACGCGGAGATGCTGGCCCGCGCCAAGGAACACTCCTTCGCGTTCCCGGCCATCAACTGCACGTCGTCGGAAACCGTCAACGCGGCGATCAAAGGTTTCGCCGACGCCGGTAGCGACGGCATCATCCAATTCTCCACCGGCGGCGCCGAATTCGCCTCCGGTCTCGGAATCAAGGACATGGTCACCGGTGCCGTCGCGCTGGCCGAGTTCGCCCACGTCGTCGCTGCCAAATACGACATCACCGTCGCGCTGCACACCGACCACTGCCCCAAGGACAAGCTCGACGGTTTCGTCCGGCCGCTGCTGGCCATCTCGGCCGAGCGCGTCGCCCGCGGCGAGAACCCGCTGTTCCAGTCGCACATGTGGGACGGCTCCGCGGTGCCGATCGACGAGAACCTGGAGATCGCGCAGGAGCTGCTGAAGCTGACGTCGGCCGCCAACATCATCCTCGAGGTCGAGATCGGCGTCGTCGGCGGTGAAGAGGACGGCGTCGAGGCCGAGATCAACGAGAAGCTGTACACCAGCTCCGAAGATTTCGAGAAGACCATCGACGCGCTGGGTTCCGGCGAGAACGGCAAGTACCTGCTGGCCGCCACCTTCGGCAACGTCCACGGTGTCTACAAGCCGGGCAACGTCAAGCTCAAGCCCGAGGTGCTGGCCGAGGGGCAGAAGGTGGCCGCCGCCAAGCTCGGTCTGCCCGCCGGCTCCAAGCCGTTCGACTTCGTGTTCCACGGTGGCTCGGGCTCGCTGAAGTCCGAGATCGAGGACTCGCTGCGCTACGGCGTCGTGAAGATGAACGTCGACACCGACACCCAGTACGCGTTCACCCGTCCGGTGGCGGCGCACATGTTCACCAACTACGACGGCGTCCTGAAGATCGACGGCGAGGTCGGCAACAAGAAGGTCTACGACCCGCGCAGCTACCTGAAGAAGGCCGAGGCCTCGATGACCCAGCGCGTCATCGAAGCGTGCAACGACCTGCACAGCACGGGCCGCAGCGTCTCCGCGGGGCTCGGCAAGTAGCCAAAGCTGGACACCGCCGACTGGCCGGTCATGACGCAGGAATCGCGAAACCCTGTGTCGTGACCGGCCATTCGGCGTTCATGGCCGAGTGGCCGCGCGTGAGGAGCACCGTGCCCAGCACCGCGACGGCGGCGATGGCCGCGATCACCAGCACCAGTGCGATGACCCAGCCCCAGCTGCGACGGTCCTTCGGTGGCTTGACGGCGCCGGGGATCACCTGCGGCGCGGCGGGCGGCATCAGTTCGGTTTCCGGATCCGGCAGCGGCGTGATGATCTGCGTCTTGCCGTCGAAGCCCGACGGCGCGGTGAAGCGCCGCACCGGGATCGTCGGGTCGGTCGCTGGATCTGCGGGCTCGAAGATCTCGGTTGCCGCCGCGGCGTCGTCGCCTGTCGAGGCAGCGCGCTGATCGGCATCACGACGGCCGTCCGGTCCCGTCGGGTTCGACATGGCGGCTGGGTTCGACATGGGGGTGACTGTCCTCCCGAGATCAGATCGCGCACTGGGGCCGATGCGTCCTGGAGCAGGCCGCGACGTCCTACCTGGAGCTTAATCTCCCGCCTGCGGGATCTCCGTGAGCGGCCGCACGGCACAATGGCGTTCATGACGCGAATGGGTGATCTGCTGGGTCCGGAGCCGGTGTTGCTGCCTGCCAACTTCGAGGCCGAGGACGCTCTCGCCGCCGGTAAATCGCCGACCGACGTTGCTGCGGCGCAGCCGACGGCCTCTGTCGCGTGGGCCGCCCTCGCCGAGGCCGCGCTGGCCGACGGTCAGACCATCACTGCCTACGCCTACGCGCGTACCGGTTACCACCGCGGCCTGGATCAGCTGCGTCGCAACGGCTGGAAGGGTTTCGGCCCGGTGCCGTTCGCGCACGAACCGAACCAGGGCTTCCTGCGCTGCGTGGCAGTGCTGGCGAAGGCGGCGGAATCCATCGGCGAGCAGGACGAGTACCTGCGCTGCCTGGACCTGTTGGACGACTGCGATCCCGCGGCGCGCGCCGAGCTGGGTCTCTGACTAGTCCATCTCGCAGTGGCAGTCGCCGGCCGGCGGCTCCACCTGAACGGTGGCGTGGTCCAGCCCGCGGGCGGCCAGCACGGCGCGCGCCGACTCGAGGACGCGTGCCGAATCCGCCGCGGACGTCAGGTGGGCGGTGGCCATGTCCTTGCCGGGCACCAGGGTCCACACGTGCAGGTCGTGCACATCGGTGACGCCGTCCACGGCGGCCAGCGCTTCGCGCAGCTCGTCGACGTCGATGTGGCGGGGTGAGGACTCGGACAGGATCCGCAGCGCGGCGCGGGCCAGCGCGATGGCGCGCGGCAACACCCACAGCGCGACCAGGACGGCGACGACGACGTCGGCGTACGGCCACCCCGTGGTGACGTTGACGATGCCCGCGATCAGGACGCCGACGCTGCCGACGGTGTCGGCGACGACCTCCATGTAGGCACCCTTGACGGCGAGGCTGCTGTCGGCGTCGGAGCGCAGTAGCAGTACCACGACCAGGTTGGCGAGCAGCCCCGCGAGGGCGACGACGATCATCGGCACACCCGGGATCCCCGGCGCGTTGCCGATGCGCTCGACGGCCTCGTAGAGGATGAACGCCGCGACGCCCATCAGCAGGACGGCATTGGCGACCGCGGTGAACACCTCGGCGCGGTGCCAGCCGTAGGTGCGGGCGGCGGACGTCGACCCGCGGCGGGCGAGGAGGACGGCGCCCAGGCCCATGAACATCGCGACCAGGTCGGTCAGCATGTGGCCGGCGTCGGCCAGCAGCGCGATCGAGTTGATCAGCAGCGCGGTGGTCAGCTCGATGACGAAGAAGACGCTGAGTACGGCTGCGGCGATGATCATGCGGCTGGCGCGTGCGTTCGAGCCATGGCTGTGGTCGTGTCCGGCACCCATGCCAGCAATATATGCAGAACTCTGCATATGTCGCAAGGCGCCCTGGGATTTGTGCACGATTTTCCGCGGTCAGCGCGGAAAATCGTGCACAAATCCCTGCTACCAGGCGGACCAGAAGCGAGTCAGGGCGCTGCCGATCATCGCCAGGCGCGGCGGCACGCCGGTGAGGCTGACGGCGGAGTACACGACGTTGAAGAACAGCCGGTTGAGCTCGGGGACGATCAGCAGCAGCATCAGGATCAGGAAGCCCCACTGCCGAGCGGGGAGCAACGCGCGTTGCGTGTCGGCGCTCAGGTGCGGTTCCAGCGCGCCGTAGCCGTCCAGCCCCGGAATGGGCAGCAGGTTCAGGAACAGCGCCGTCACCTGCAGGAAGCCCAGGAAGGCCAGCCCCGCCCAGAACACCGGATGGTCGTTGTCGAACAGCACCGCCGTCGCGACCAGCAAGATGACGGCGAGCACCAGGTTGGCGAACGGACCGGCCAGGCTGACCAGCGTGCGCTGCCGGGGCGTCATGTACTCGGTGCGCACGTACACCGCGCCGCCGGGCAGGCCGATGCCGCCGAGGGCGATGAACAGTGCCGGCAGCCCGAGTGACAGCAGCGGGCTGGCGTACTTCGCGGGGTTGAGCGTGAGATAGCCGCGCAGCTCGACATCGCGGTCGCCGAACCGCCAGGCGGTGTAGGCGTGGCCGAATTCGTGCAGGCACAGCGAGACCGTCCACCCCGCGATGACGAACACGAAGACGCCGGCATAGGCCAGCGGCCGGACCTCGGCGCCGCAGAACCAGGCCAGAGCGCCACCGGCGACGGTCAGGGCCACGATCGCCCAGAAGACAGGGCTGGGACGGACGGCGCGCCGCACAGGCATGGTCATGACTGCAAACTAGCCGACCCGCAGCCAACCCTGGATATGGCGGTAGAACGCCGACCGGCGCGCCGGACGGGCGGCCGCCACGCCGTCGCGCTCAACCAAAACTCCGGTGCTGCCGAGTTGCGCGGCACGACCGGCGACCCAGCCCCGCCCCGGCCCCGAACGCCCGGCCCCGAGGGCCCGCGCGCGCAGCCCCGGCATGCCGGGCAGGGGTTCGATGACGACGCCCGCGGACTCGCCGTCGAACAGCACGGTGTCGTCGACGACGGCCTCTCCGGTGATGGCGTCGCCGCCCGACGGCAGCCACCGCGCGGACCGCACGATCACCGCGCCGGTCTCGTCGCGGATGAGCGGAACGCGTTGGGCGACACCGTCTCTGGCGCGGCGCGCGGCACCGAGCCCACCGCGGGTCAGGGGTGGGACGAAGCCGACCTCGACGTCGAGCCGGTCGTCGCGCAACAGCCGGGCCAGGGTGGCCGACAGGTCGGCGTGGTCGCCGACGACGATCACCCGGACGGTGCCGTCGGGGATCGTCGGGGCGCTGCCCGCGGGCACCGGGATGGCCTCCAGATCGGCCAGTGCGCGGGGTGTCCGGCGGTCGCCGAAGACCAGCGCCACGACATCGCCTGAGGCCTCTCTGGCGGTCAAGGCCTCTCCTCTCGTCCTGCTGGGATAAGGTTGCTCACCGGCTGCCACTGTATTCAGGCAGGTAATGCGGGAGGCAAAACGATGCCGGCAATCGTGCTCATCGGGGCCCAATGGGGTGACGAGGGCAAAGGTAAGGCCACCGATCTACTCGGTGGACGTGTGCAATGGGTGGTCCGCTACCAAGGCGGCAACAACGCCGGGCACACGGTGGTACTGCCCACGGGGGAGAACTTCGCGCTCCACCTCATCCCCTCGGGCATCCTGACACCCGGGGTCACCAACGTCATCGGCAACGGTGTCGTGGTCGACCCTGGTGTGCTGCTCAGTGAGCTCTCCGGGCTCGAGGACCGCGGTGTGGACACCTCGAAGCTCATGATCTCGGCTGACGCGCACCTGCTCATGCCGTACCACGTGGCCATCGACAAGGTCACCGAGCGGTACGCGGGCAGCAAGAAGATCGGCACCACCGGTCGCGGCATCGGTCCCTGCTACCAGGACAAGATCGCGCGCATCGGTATCCGGGTCGCCGACGTCCTCGACGAGGAGCAGCTGGCCGCCAAGGTCGAGGCCGCGCTGGAGTTCAAGAACCAGGTGCTGGTCAAGATCTACAACCGCAAGGCGCTCGACCCGGCCGAGGTCGTCGAGAGCCTGCTGCAGCAGGCCGAGGGCTTCAAGCACCGCATCGCCGACGCCCGGCTGCTGCTCAACCAGGCGCTGGAACGCGGTGAGACCGTGCTGCTGGAAGGCTCGCAGGGCACCCTGCTCGACGTCGACCACGGCACCTACCCGTTCGTGACGTCGTCCAACCCGACGGCGGGCGGCGCGGCCGTCGGTTCGGGCATCGGCCCCACCCGCATCACGACGGTGCTGGGCATCCTGAAGGCCTACACGACCCGTGTGGGCTCGGGTCCGTTCCCGACGGAGCTGTTCGACGAGTACGGCGCCTACCTGTCCAAGACGGGCGGCGAGGTCGGCGTGACGACCGGCCGGGCCCGGCGCTGCGGCTGGTTCGACGCCGTCATCGCCCGGTACGCGACTCGCGTCAACGGCATCACCGACTACTTCCTGACCAAGCTCGACGTGCTGTCCAGCCTGGAGACGGTGCCGATCTGCGTCGGCTACACCGTCGACGGCAAGCGCACCGACGAGATGCCGATGACGCAGGCCGACATCGCCCGCGCCGAGCCGATCTACGAAGAACTGCCGGGCTGGTGGGAGGACATCTCCGGGGCCCGCGAGTTCTCCGATCTGCCGGCCAAGGCGCAGGACTACGTCCTGCGGCTCGAGGAGCTCTCGGGCGCCCACGTGTCGTGCATCGGCGTCGGTCCCGGCCGGGATCAGACGATCGTGCGCCGGGACATCCTCGGGTGACCCACGGGGCGAGCGAAGCGACGGGGAAAACCGAAGGCTTCATCGACCAGCACGGCGGATTCCCACGATTCGAGGTTGCCGACCCCGGTCCCGGCTTCGGCCGCTTCCTCGAGGGCATGCGGCGGCTGCAGGACCTGGCGGTCTCGGCCAACCCGGACAGCGACACCTGGGACGACGCCGCCGATCGCGTCGAGGAACTCGTCAAGCTGCTGAAGCCGTTCGAGGCGGCCGAAGGTGTCGGCCCGGCCATCCGGGTGCCGTCGCTGCCGGGTGCCGGCAGTCTGCTGATGCCGCCGTGGACGGTCACCAAGTTCTCGCCCGAGGGCGTCGAGATGGAGGTCGAGTTCAGCCGGTACCACGTGGGCGGCAACTACGCCGTGCACGGCGGGGTGCTGCCGCTGCTGTTCGACCAGGCCTTCGGCATGCTGATCCACGCCGTCAATCGACCGATGAGCCGTACGGCGTACCTGCACGTCGACTACCGCAAGGTCACGCCGATCGACACGGTGCTGACCGCCAAGGCCCACGTCACCGAGGTCGACGGCCGTAAGACGTTCGTCGCGGCCGAACTGTTCGACCCCGAGGGCAACCTGCTGGCCGAGGCCAACGGCCTGATGGTCAGCCTGCTGCCCGGCCAGCCCTAAGGTTCGGCGCGCAGCGCGGGCCACCAGATGCGGGGCCCGATGAGTGTGAACAGCGCCGGGATGATCACGGTGCGCACCACGAAGGTGTCCAGCAGGATGCCCAGGCCGACGATGATGCCGAGCTGCGTCAGCACGATCAGCGGCAGCACGCCGAGCACGCAGAACACCGCGGCCAGCACGATGCCGGCACTGGTGATCACCGCGCCCGTCGCCGACACCGCGCGCACGATGCCCTGCCGGTTGCCGAACTCGGGCGTCTCTTCCCGGGCCCGGGTCACCAGGAAGATCGTGTAGTCCACACCGAGCGCGACCAGGAACAGGAACGCGAACAGCGGGGTCCCATTATCCAGCGCGGGAAATCCGAACAGGTGGACGCTGGCCCAGCCACCGAGGCCCAGCGCGGCCAGCGCACTGAGCACCGTCACCGCTACGAGCAGCAGCGGGGCCAGGGCCGAGCGCAGGAGCACGTACAGCACGACGAGGACGACCAGCAGGATCGCCGGGATGACGATCTTCCGGTCGTGTTGCGCTGCCGCCGCGGCATCGCGGGCCTGTGCGTCGGGGCCGCCGACGACTGCTTGCGCATCGATCTGGTGCACCGAGTCGCGAAGGGCGTCAATCGTTTTGAATGCCTCCGGGGAAGCAGGCGCGGCAGCCAGCACCACCGACCACTGCGTCAGGCCCGACGCCGAGCGCCCGGCCGGCGTCGCCGACACCACGCCAGGGGAGTGGGTGATGACGTCGGCGACCGCGGGGTCCGCTGCGATGACGGTCGTGGGATTCGTCAGGCCGCTGGGGAAGTGCGCGGCCAGGGTGTCATAGCCGGCTACGGACTCGGCCTGCACCCGGAACTGCTGGGTCTGGGACAACCCGATGGGCAGATTCACCAGCCCGACGCACAGCGCGGCCAAGCCCGCCAGCGCCACGGTGGCGACGCGGCCCGGCCGGCGGGACACGCCTGCTGCGACGCGGTGCCAGACGCCGCTCTCGGTGAGCGGCATGGCGTGCGAACCGGTTTCGGGGATGAAGGGCCAGAACAGCCGGCGGCCGAACAATCCGAGCAGCGGCGGCAGCACCAACAGGACGAACACCGCGGCGACCACGAGGCCTGACGCGGCCTGTACTCCGAGGCTGCGGTTGCTCGGCGCCGAGGCGAGTAGCAGAGTCAGTAGGGCCAACACGACGGTGGCGTTGCTGGCGATGATCGCTGGGGCTGCGGCGCGCCACGCCACCCGCAGCGCGTCCCGGTGATCGCTGCGCCGGCTCAGTTCCTCGCGGTACCGCGAGATCAGCAGCAGCGCGTAGTTGGTGCCCGCGCCGAACACCAGCACGCTGGTGATACCCGCCGTCGAACCATCCGGGTTCAGGCCCGTCGCTGTGGCCACCGCGGTTCCGACGACCGCGCCCACCTGATCGGCGAACCCGATGACCAAGAGTGGGATCAGCCAGAGGATGGGAGAGCGGTACGTGACGATCAGCAGCAGCGCCACGACCGTCGCGGTCACCGCGAGCAGCGTGAAGTTCGCTCCGGCAAAGGAATTGGCGATGTCGGCGCCGAACGCCGGCCCGCCCGTCACCTGAGCCCGCAATCCCTCGGGCAGTGCGGCCGATACCTGCGACCGCAACTCGTGGACGGCGTCGCGGAGACCGAAGCCGGACAGGTTGGCCGCCAGCGGCGCCACCCGCACTGCCGCTCTGCCGTCTGCGGATACCCGGGCACCCGCTCCGGCCGCGGAGATGTCGGCCGGGGTCAAGGGCGCGTCGTCCGTACGGGAGACGACGACGATCGCCGGCGCGGTCTCACCACCGGGGAACTGTGCGCGTAGTGCGTCGGCGCGGGCGGATTCCGCGCCGGCCGGCACGGCCACCGGTGACTGCGATGCCGAATCTCCGGCGCCGAACAACGCCATGGCGGCGCCGGAGAGCATCAGGACGATCAGGGCCACGGCCCAGGCGACTCGAGTGGACACCTGGAAAATATTTCAGATACTTAACTATTAATCAACTGAACATCGCGGGCGCTATGCTCTCCGCGTGCCAAAGCCGCCGCTGGACCGTGCCGAACTGGAGGCGCAGATCGCCGCTGACGTGCGCGCGCTGACGGCTGAATCCGACCAGATCGGGCGGGTGTTTGCGACGGAAAACGATCTGGGCGCCAATGATTTTCGCGCCCTGCTACATGTCATGGTCGCCGAGTCCGCCGGCACGCCGCTGACGGCGGGCGAGTTGCGCAAATTGATGGGCACATCAGGCGCGGCCATCACGTACCTGGTGGAGCGGATGATCAACTCGGGTCATCTGCGCCGCGACGCCGATCCCGCCGATCGGCGCAAGGTCATCCTGCGGAACGACGCCAAGGGGCTGGACGTCGGCCGGGAGTTCTTCAGCCCGCTGGCTCAGCTCAACACGCGGGCCCTGGCCGACCTGCCCGACGCCGACCTCGAAGCGGCGCACCGCGTCTTCGTGGCGCTCACCGGTGCGATGCGGGCGTTCCGTGCCGAACCCGCTCCCGGCGAGCCGTGATCACACGGACGAGGCGGCCTTGAGGGCGTACACGTCCGCCCGGAGTGCGGCCACTGCGTCCACGATCGTGAGGTTCTGGCCGGCGGCGTTCTGGCCGAGCTGTGGCCAGCCGTTGAGGTTCGGCCCGCGCAACTGGGTCTGGATGTCCTGCACGATGGCCAGGATCTGATTGAGGGTTGCGGTGGTCGGGTCGGGCTGAGTCACGGTTCCTCCGTTCAGCAGTGCGATGAGTTGGTCGAGCGTGCCCTGGAACGCGTTGCAGTCCACCGACAGATTCCCGACCAGTGCGGCATCGGTGAATTGCAGAATCTGCGGCGTGGCACCGCCGTAGGGGAACCAGTACCGCTGATTGTCGTTGCCGGGGTAGAGGTTTGACGCGTAGCCGGTGCCGTTGACGTAATTCGATGCGATGAGGCCGGGTACCTGAGAGATGTCGGGCGAGCCGATCTGTTGCCAGTACCAGTGCGGTATGTACGACAGCGAGATCGTCACCCCGACGGCGTTGAAGGCATTGACCACGGCCCAGAAGTTGTGGATGTCACCGGAATTCGCCTCGAAGTCCAACATCGCGTATTTGCCGCCGTTGTTGCTCAGCCACGTTTGGGCCTGCGCTGCCGGGCTGTTGGTGGTGACGTAGTGATAGCCGATGTGCGGAAAGTGGTTGTCCCGGCACCACTGTGCGATCACCGGCCAATACGGATCCCGGTAGTAACTGCCTTCGGACACCTTCTGCTCGATCCAGGAGAAACCCTGGCCGGGTAGCTGGGAGACGAAGGCGATGGCATCGGCGGCCGAGCGGAAGTTGTTGTTCGACGTGTCCGGTCCGTACAGGGTCACAGCACTGTCTCCGGATTCACGGGCGTCCAGCTCGTCGTGCTCGCCAAAGCCTTTGTGTCGGCGCTGGATCCGTCGTGCGACTGCACCGTCCACTGCAACCGTCCGTCGGCGTCATGCGTCGCCGTGGCGATCGCACCCGCCTGCTCGTAAACCTCGCCGAGTGCTTCGGGTTTGCCCGCCGCGTTCATAGCGAATCCTCGCCTTCTACCGTAGAGGTCTTGTCCCGCTTAGAATCTCGTTTCCGGCGGGCCACTTTCCACGATAGCGCGATCTCCGCGGCTGGGTCGGTCAGGCGTTCTCCAGTTCGGCGATGACGATCTTCTTCTGCCGCATCATCGTCTGGATCTGTTCGGGCCGGCCGAGTAGCTGGTCCATCTTGGCCGGGATGATCTGCCAGCTGATCCCGAATCGATCCTTGCACCAACCGCATTGCTCGGATTCGGGGACATGCGAGAGCTTGGACCAGTAGTGGTCGATCTCGGTCTGGTCTGCGCATTCGACGACGAACGAGATCGATTCGTTGAAGGTGAACAACGGTCCGCCGTCGAGGCAGACGAAATCGACACCGTTCAAACTGAATCGGCCGTTGAGCACCTTGCCCGACATGCCCTTGAAATGTTCGTCAAGTGCTTCGTCCGGGTACTCCTCCACCGAGATGACATGGGAATTCGGAAACACCTCGACGTAATAGTTCATGGCCTCGCGGGCCTGGTCGTTGAACCAGAGGCATGGCTGGATGGCGGTCGGCATGTCGTTCTCCTTGTCTGTCAGTCGTTTTCGGCGGATCAGGCGGCCAGCAGCGCGTCGATCTGACCCAGGGCGCCGGTCATGCCCTCGACCATGCCCATCGCGGTCACCTTCTCGAGTTGTTCGAGGTCGGTGAACCGGGTGACGATCGTCATCCGGGTACCGGTGTCGGTCGCGTCGAACGACACCTCCAGGCGCATGGTGGGCATCTCGGGGTCGGGCTCGCCGTCGGGCTGCGAGAAGCCGTCTTCGATGAGCAGTCGCGATGGTGCGTCGACCTCGAGCGTCGTCCACCAGCCCGGCGCCTTCTCGCCCTCGGGACCCGTCATGTGGTAGCGCGACTGCCCGCTCGGGGTGAGCTCATGGCGCGTGAAGGTGGCCGGCCAGGTCGGCGGACCCCATCAGCGCTCCAGCTGGCGCGGGTCTTCCCACACCTGCCAGACGCGCGCCGGCGGCGCGGTGAACTCGGCCACGAAGGTCATGGTGAGGGCTTGCGGGTCGGCGGCGCTGCTGATCACCGTCATCGGTGGTCCTTTCGGTTGGGTGGTGTTGTGCGGCTTGATGTTTGGTGTGGCGGATAGCCGTCTTCGGCGAGGATCGCCTCGATGCTCGCGGCGCGGTCGTGCCAGAGCGCCGCGTAGCGCTCCAGGAGCACGCCCGCTCGGTGCAGGGTTTCTGGCACCGCACGCACGAGTTGTTCCCGGCCGCGGCGCTCTTTATGCACCAGCGCGGCTCCGGCCAGTACCGCGACGTGCTTCTGTACCGCGGCGAAGCTCATGTCGTAGCCACGCGCGAGCGCGCTCACCGACTGGTCGCTGCGCATGGTGCGGGCGACGATGTCGCGGCGCGTGGCGTCCGCCAATGCGTGGAAGATCCGGTCGATCTCCGCATCGGTGAATGCTTCGGGAAAAGTATCTACAACCATTTGGTTGTAGATTAGGTCGGCGTCGCGGCGGCGTCAAGGGCTGGTTGCGTCGAAAGTGCACGGTGGCCCGTTGACCCTGTACCTAGGGCGTATTTGTGTGAGTAGGTTGCGCCGTCACTGCGGGCTCAACCTGGGATTGGCGTGTAGACCGGTTGATCCTGTACCTAGGGCGTATTTGTGTGAGTAGGTTGCGCCGTCACTGCGGGCTCAACCTGGGATTGGCGTGTAGACCGGTTGATCCTGTACCTAGGGCGTATTTGTGCGAGTAGGTTGCGCCGTCACTGCGGGCTCAACCTGGGATTGGCGTGTAGACCGGTTGATCCTGTACCTAGGGCGTATTTCTGCGAGTAGGTTGCGCCCTCACTGCAGGCTCAACTTGACTCTCGGCGCGGGAGCCAAGCCCTACTCCCGGTTGAGCGCCGCCTCTTCCAGATCCAGCCCATGCAACACCGACCGGAGCACTTCGTCGTCGATGTTTCCGGCGTCGCGTTCGGCGATGTATGTCTCGCGCTCGGCCGCCAGCATCTCCAGCCGCAGCCGCCGCATGGCCGACGCCGGGCTTTCGCCGATGTCGTCGTCACTGCGTCCGAGCCGTTCCCACACCGCGTTGCGACGCCGGTCGTTCCAGCTCTGCAGCACCTCGCCGACGTGCTGTTGGGCACTGGAATCGCTACTGCGAGCCAGCAATTCGTCGAGCCGGTCGGCCGCCGCCTGCGCCGCGCGACTCGAGGCCGCGGCCTGCTCCAGGGCGTCCTGATGAGCCTCGGCCTCGCTGCGCACGTCGAGCGTGCGGATCAGCCATGGCAACGTCAGGCCGTGCAGCAGCAGCGTGCCGATCACCACGACGAACGTCAGGAACACCAGCTGCGGCCGCCCCGGGAACGGGTCGCCGCTCAGTGTCACGAGAGGCACACCGAACGCCGCGGCCAGTGACACGACACCGCGCATGCCTGCCCACGCCACGATGAAGACCTGCGACGGGGTCGGGGCGGGTTCTCGATCCCGGACCCCGCGGAACAGCATCCGTGGCGTGTAGGCCATGACGTACACCCAGACGATGCGGACGGCGATCACCGTCGAAAGCACCGCGGCCGACGCCACGGCGAGGGTGACGGCGCGGATGCCGGTCAGCTCGTCGATGACCGTCGGCAGCTGCAGTCCGATCATCAGGAACGCGAAGGATTCCAGCACCAGCTGGATCGACTTCCACACCGCGTCGTCCTGCAGGCGGGTGGCGTACGACGCCCGCGTCGCGCGCTGTCCGAGCAGCAGCGCGGCGACCACCACGGCGATCACGCCGGAGCCGTGCGCCTCTTCAGCCAGCCAGTAGACGAAATACGGTGCGACGAGCCCGATGGCGCTCTCCACCAGCGGGTCGTCCAGCCAGGTCCGGATGAATTCGATGAGCCACCCGATCAGCCCGCCGATCACGACACCGCCCAGCGCGGCGAGCGCGAACGTGCCCAGCGCGCCCTGCCAGGTCGCTGCCGCGCCGATGGCGGCGGCCAGCGCGACCTTGTACGCGGTCAGCGCCGTGGCGTCGTTGAGCAGGCTCTCGCCGCCGAGCAGTGTCATGATCTGGCGGGGCAGTCCGAGGCGCCGGCCGATGGCCGCGGCCGACACCGCGTCGGGCGGCGCGACGATGGCGCCCAGCGTGAGCGCCGCGGCGACCGTCAGCTCCGGGACGGTGTGAAACGCGACGAACCCCACGACCAGGGTGGTGGCCAGTGGCAGCCCGACCGCGAGCAGCCCGATGGGACGGACGTTCTTGCGCAGGGCCAGGTAGCTGCTCTCCAGCCCGGCCGACCACAGCAGTGGCGGCAGCACGACGAACATCACCAACTGCGGCTGCATCTCGATGGCCGGCACGCCGGGGATCAGCCCGACGGCCAGTCCGGCGACGACGAGTCCCAGTGGCGCGGAGACGTCGTAACGGCGGGCCAGCGCGGCCAACAACACCGAGGCCACCAGCACTGCCAGCAGTGGGGCACCCATGTCCTCAAACCTCCTCGGTCAGCCGGGCCCTATCCTTGTTCAACATGCTGGGGAAATGGATGCAGTCACGGGCAACGCGTCCGCGTGAAGAAAATTCCCCGACTACCTGCACGCACCTCGCCGACGCCGTCGGCCAAGCAGAACCGGAGCCGCAGACGCCCGGCCGCTGTGGTGACTGTGCGGCACTTGGGGAGGATACGTGGGCGCACCTTCGGATGTGTCTGACCTGCGGACAGGTCAGCTGTTGTGATTCCAGTCCGCACCAACACGCCAACGAGCACTACCGTCGCACGGGCCACCCCGTGATGCGCTCGGTCGAGCCGGGGGAGAGCTGGCGCTGGTGCTACGTCGACATCAGGTTGGGTTGACGGGAGATTGGCCGGCGGGGCGAGCGGAGCGACGGGGGAGTTTGGTGACTTGGTAGACCGGACAACGGTTCTGGTGCTCGGTGCCGGTGAGCTGAGCAGTGAACTGGTGCTGTCGTTCCAGCGGCTGGGGACGCGGGCGACCGCGGTGCCCGCGCCGACCGGAGCGGCGGCGTTGCGGACCCTGATCGACCGGCACACCCCACAGGTGGTGGTCGTGCAGTCCCCGGCGGCGGATCTCGGCGCCGACGTCGTGCAGGCGCTGGCCGGGCTCGAGGAAGTCGCGGTGTTCCCGACGCCGGGTGCCTTGCGGCTCGCGTCCGACCGCGAGGCGTTGCGCACCCTGGCGGCCAACGAGCTGGGGCTGCCGACGGCGCCGTTCTGGTTCGCCGGATCGGTCGACGAACTCACCGCGGTGGCCGAGCACGCCGGGCTGCCGCTCACCATCACGCCGGTGACGCATGCCGCGAACGAGGGCGCGGGGCGTTCGGTGCTGTCGCGTCTCGAGGACGTCGACGTGGCGTGGCACCGTGCGGTGGCCGCGGGCGGCGAGCGCGTGATGGCCGAGACGGCCGTCGACGTGACGGCGGAGTTCACCATGCTGACGGTGCGGACCCAGGGTCAGGCGGGTCCGGTGGTGCAGTTCTGTGAGCCGATCGGTCACCGCCACGAGACGGGCGGTCCGCTGGAGTTGTGGCAGCCGCAGCTGTTGTCGGAGCCGGCGCTGGACGCGGCGCGCTCGATCGCCGCCCGGATCGCGGGCAAGCTGGGCGGCACGGGGCTGTTCACGGTGGACCTGCTGCTCGGTGCCGACCCGGAGTCCGGGGCCGAGGAGGTCTATTTCGCGACGGTCCATCCGATGCTGACGGGCGCGGGCTTCGTCACGACGCGTTCGCAGCGGCTGTCGCAGTTCGACCTGCACGCGCGGGCGATCCTCGGACTGCCCGTCGACACCATCATGATCTCGCCGGCCGCCGGTGAGGTGAGCCGCCCGTCGGCCGACAGGGCCGCGCTCGTGCGCGCACTGCCGGATGCGCTGGCCATCGCCGAGAGCGACGTGCGGCTCTCCGGTGAGGTGTGCGTGGCATTGGCGACGGCGCCGGACGTCGTGCGGGCGCGCGACCGCGCGCATCAGGTGGCCGCTGTGCTCAACCACTCGGCGATCAACCAGACGGGGACGTGACCATGACCGAATCGGAATCGCACCCGCGGCAGACGCTGGGCCCGTTCCTGGCCGCGCTGGCGCTGATTGTGGTCCTCGTGGTCATAATCGCCGTCCTGAACGCGATCGGGGTGTTCGGCCGGAACGATCCGACGCCGGAGCAGCTGGTGCGCACCGCGGTCGTCGGCCAGAACGACGGGCTGCAGCGCAAGGACTACGCGCGCTTCCAGACGTACACCTGCAAGGCCCAGGCCGGTACCGAGGCGGATGTGCTTGCCAAGCAAGAGGATTCGGCCGCCAAGAACGGGCAGCGCTACGTCGACGAGGTGCGCGACATCAAGTTCGACGGCCAGAAGGCCACCGCCGTGCTGATGTATCACTTCGACAAGACGCCGGACCAGAAGCCCACGGCGCCGGTGGTGCTGGTGAACGAGGACGGCGCGTGGAAGGTGTGCTCGCCGGTCCCGAGCTAGTTTGTGACAGACTCGCATCCGTGAGCTACGCGGGAGATATCACGCCGCAGCAGGCCTGGGAACTGCTGAGCGAGAACCCCGAGGCGGTGCTTGTCGACTGCCGGACCGACGCCGAATGGCGCTGGGTGGGCGTGCCCGACATCTCCAGCCTCGGACGTGACGTTGTGTACATCGAGTGGGTGTCGAATGACGGCAAACGCAACACGGGTTTCGTCGACGACCTGCTGGCCGCGGGTGTGACGCCCGGCGAGCGGCCGGTGGTGTTCCTCTGTCGCTCGGGTAACCGTTCGATCGGTGCCGCCGAGGCGGCGACGGCGGCGGGCATCGGCCCGTCGTACAACGTGCTCGACGGTTTCGAGGGTCACCTGGACGAGCAGGGGCATCGCGGTGGCAGCGGCTGGCGCGCCATCGGACTGCCGTGGGTGCAGTCGTGAGGGGCCTGAACGCCGACGGCGTCCCCTCGGTCCGGGTCCCGGCGCCGCTGCCCGACGGCGTGAGCCAGGCGACCATCGGTGTCCGCGGCGGCCTGCTGCGGTCCGAGTTCGAGGAGACCGCCGAGGCGATGTTCCTGACCTCGGGGTACGTCTACGAGTCGGCGGCTGCCGCGGAGCAGGCGTTCACCGGTGAGATCGACCGCTACGTGTACTCGCGCTACGGCAACCCGACCATCCAGATGTTCGAGGAACGGCTGCGGCTCATCGAAGGGGCGCCGGCCGCATTCGCGACGGCCACCGGAATGGCGGCGGTGTTCACCGCGCTGGGCGCGCTGCTCGCCGCCGGCGACCGGCTGGTCGCGGCACGGAGCCTGTTCGGGTCCTGCTTCGTGGTGTGCAACGAGATTCTCCCGCGCTGGGGCGTCGAGACCGTCTTCGTCGACGGCGACGACCTGTCGCAGTGGGAGGAGGCACTGTCGGTGCCGACCACCGCGGTGTTCTTCGAGACGCCGTCCAACCCGATGCAGTCGCTGGTCGACATCGCCGCGGTTTCGGAGCTGGCGCACGCCGCCGGCGCAAAAGTGGTGCTGGACAACGTCTTCGCGACGCCCCTGCTGCAGCAGGGGATGGAACTGGGCGCCGATGTCGTCGTGTACTCGGGTACCAAGCACATCGACGGCCAGGGCCGGGTGCTCGGTGGTGCGATCCTCGGCGACAAGGAGTACATCTCCGGGCCGGTGCAGCAGCTGATGCGGCACACGGGCCCGGCGATCAGCGCGTTCAATGCCTGGACGATGCTGAAAGGCCTTGAGACGCTGGCCATTCGGGTCGACTACTCGAACCGGTCCGCGCAGCGGGTGGCCGAGTTCCTGGAAGGTGTGCGCGGCGTGAACTGGGTGAAATACCCGTTCCTGCAGTCACATCCGCAGCATGACCTGGCCAAGCGGCAGATGCGCGGCGGCGGCACCGTCGTCACCTTCGAGCTCGACGGCGGCAAGGACCGGGCGTTCGAGGTGCTCGACAAGCTGCAGGTCATCGACATCTCCAACAACCTCGGCGATTCCAAGACGCTGATCACCCACCCGGCCACCACCACGCACCGCGCGATGGGGCCGGAGGGCCGGGCCGCGATCGGGCTGGGCGACGGCGTGGTGCGGATTTCCGTCGGGCTCGAGGGCACCGAGGATCTGATCGCCGACCTGGACCAGGCGCTGAGCTAGGGGGCTGGAGCATGTCCAAGCAGACCGCGGCCAAGAAGGCCCGTCGCAAGAAGCGGCAGACCACGCGCAACGCCAACTGGCTGCCCGACGAGGTGCATGCCGAAGTCGAGGCCGTCGGGCGGATCGCGGGCGAAATCCTGCCGCGCGGTTGGGTATTCGATTCGGACTACTCCAACGACGAGTACCTCATCTGGTACTACCCGCCGTCGGGCTTCGAATCCACAGAGGATGATCCGCGTGAGTTGGTGACGCGGATCTGGGTCTCCGATCCGGACCAGCCGCAGCTCATCCTCGTCGGTACCGAAGAGGACGGCGAGATCTACAGCTTCACGGTCGAGCAGTTGATGGCGAACCTGGATGTCATCGAGGCCTACCGCGTCGGGGAGCCGGTTCCGCAGTTCTGATTTCGACCGTCAGCCGACGGGCGAGACCTGATAGTGCGCGATCTGCCAGCCATTGTCTCCTTGTGTGACAAGGACACTCAGGTTCAGGCTGATCACCGCGCCGTCGGGGCGGGTGAAGTCGGCCCGGGTGTAGGCCAGGACGACGCCGGCCGCGGGCTCCCGGATCTCGTTGATGCGGTAGTCGACCGTCAGACCGACCGGCTGAGATTCGTAGTAGTCGAAGACGCCCTGGCGTCCCACGGTGTAGGGCCGCAGCCCCTGGAATATCGCGTCGTCGGTGAAGACCGCCGCGACCTGGTCCGGCCGGTGGGCGGCGATGCCCGCCTGCCACCGGTCCAGGACCTCGCGGACCACGTCAGTGCCCGGCACTCTGACCACCATCCACGTGCAGGATCTCGCCGGTGACGAACTTGGCGTTCTCCAGGTACAGGACGCCGTCGACGACGTCGGAGATGTCACCCATGTGGCCGACCGGGTGCAGCGCCGAGAGGAACTCGTGCGTCTCCGGCGCGTGCATCGGAGTGCGGATGATGCCCAGGGCGACGGCATTGGCCCGGATTCCGCGGGTGCCGTATTCGACGGCCAGCGCCCTGGTCGCGGCGTTCAGGCCACCCTTGGTCAGTGACGCCAGCGCCGAGGGCACCTGCGAGTTGGCCTGATCCACCAGGCTCGTCGAGATGGTGACGACGTGCCCGCCGTCGCCCTGGGCCTCCATGGTCCTGATGGCGGCGCGGGTCAGTTCGAAGAAGCCGCGGGAATTCACGCCGGTGATGGCGTCGTAGTCCGCGTCGGTGTACTCGGTGAAGGGCTTGGCGATGAAGATGCCGGCGTTGTTGACGACGGTGTCGACGCGGCCGAACTCCGCTACGGCGGCATCGACCAACCGCTGGCCGACGCCCGGCCGGGCGACGTCACCGGCGACGGTGAGAACCATGGGATCGCCGCTCTCGGCGATGGTGCGGGAGTTGGCGACGACGGCGTAGCCCAGCTTGCGGTAGCCGGCCACCAGGGCTTCGCCGATGCCCTGGGATGCGCCGGTGACGATCGCGACGCGGGTTGTGGTGCTCATCGGGGGTTCCTTTCGGTTGACGTTGCTGCCCATCACAACCTCGGCCGGCCCACATCGATGCCGCTGCCACGGGACCTGTTCGCTTCCTGCTGAGAGGCTCTGCCTACTACGCTGTCGACATGGAGCTGCGGCAACTTCGGTACTTCGTCGCCGTTGCCGATGAGCTGAATTTCGGGCGTGCCGCCGAACGGCTGCGTATCGCCGGGCCGTCGCTGTCCCAGCAGATCAAGGCGCTCGAGCGTGACCTCAAGGTAGAGCTGTTCGATCGTGACCGGCGATCGGTGCGGCTGACCGCGGCAGGTGCGTCGCTGTTGCCGCACGCCCGGTCCCTGGTGGCGCAGGCCGACGAATTACGCAGGCGGGCAATCGGTTTGTCGAACTCCGAACCGATCCGGATCGGCTACGTCAACTGGTGCCCGACCGACCTGGCCGAGCGCGCGGCCGGCGTCGCGCAGCTGCGCGTCGACACCTGGGTGATGCCGTCGCACGCGCAGGCGGCCCGGGTTGCCGAGGGCATCCTCGACCTGGCCATCTGCTGGGTGCAGACCGGTGATCTGGAGGACCTCGAACTGGAAGCCCGGCTGATGGGGGTGGACCGGCTCTTCGCGCTGTGCGTCGGCGCCGACGACTCCCCCGTGTTGGCGAAAGACACACTGGTGCTGGTGGATTCGGACACGGCGAGCTGGGAGTCGTGGAACCGCTACGGCGAGCAGTTCGCCGCGGACACCGGTGCGCGGGTGATGCGCACCGACGACGGCGGCGTCACGGGTCCGACTTTCTTCGAGCACGTCCGCCAGCTGGGCCGTCCGGTGCTCAACAACCCCAGGGGGCAGACCGATGCCCTGCCGCGAGACCTGGTGCGCCGCCCGGTGATTCAACCGACCCCGCTGTGGACCTGGTCACTCGTGTGGCGGCGGGGAGAAGACAACCCGGCCGTGCACGCTGTCGTCGACGCGCTCACGCGGGACGCGGCCGTCGGGATCGATGACGCGGCGTGGCTGCCGTCCACTGATCCACATCAACAGCGCGGCCAGGGCCGCCAGTAGCACGACAGCGGCACCGGCGAGCAACGCCTGCTGAAAACCGTTGTGCAGCAGGGGTGCCACCGCAACGGGCCCGACGATCTGGCCGACGGAGTATCCCGTCGTCAACAGTGCGACGGCGCCCGGGAACTGCAACGCGCGGCCGGCGGCGAGCGCCAGGGTGCTGATGCCGATGAACGTGCCGCCGAACAGCACCGCCCCGGCGAGTGCGGCAACGCTGTTCCCCGTTCCCGCCCAGGCGATTCCGGCAGCTTGCAGCAACAACGCCGCGACGAGCAGCGCCGGATAGGGGAAGCGGCCGGTGAACCGCGCCCACAACGCAGCCGACGGTGCGGCGGCCAGGCCGACCAACAGCCACACCGCACTGCCGAGTCCGCCCGGTGACCGCTGCGCGACCGCGGCGACCAGGAATGTGCCGGCGATGATGTAGCCGACGCCTTCGAGGGTGTAGCTCGCCATCAGCAGCGCCAGCGGACCACGGGCGCTGCGCTGTTGGTCGGCACGGACTTTCGGTGTGTCGCCGGAGGTCCCGGGGCGCATGTGCCAGGCGAACGCGCTGAGCAGTGCGGCCAAGGCCGTCGCCGCCCACCAGGCAACCTGCCAGTCCTTCGTGGCGGGCAGGGCCGCGGACAACGCGATGCCGATACCGACGCCGCTGAACGCCCAGCCGGCGTGGTGGGCCGGATGACCGTGATCCATCAGTGTGTTGACGGCGATCACGAAGACCAGAGCGCTGGCGATGCCGGCAACCAGCCGTAGCGCGCCCCACTCGATGACGCTGGTGCTCAGCGCCATTGCCGCCAGCGTCGCCACCAGGATCGCCAACGACGCCCGGCACGCGAGCACGGACCGGGCCAGCCGTGGCGAGACCGCGGCGCCCACCGCGCCGATCAGGTAACCGACGTAGTTGGCGGTGGCGAGCTGCCCCGCGGCCTGCGCGGTGAGGCCGGCGTCGGCCGTCATCAGCGGCAGGATCGGCGTGTAGGCGAAGCGGCCGATGCCCATCGCCGCGGCCAGGGCTGCCGCGGCGCGGGCGATCGAGAGCCAGGCGGACTTGGGCATGCCTCATGGTGCGTGGGCGGCGGCGTCACCCGCCACGACCTGTTCCCTTACAGCTGTGAGGAATTGCCTCACACGCGACTCATGGCGCGACGAAGTGCTCGGCGGAGAGGACACCGGATAGCCGATCTCCCAGCTCGGCGGAGAACCGCAGGACCATCGGCAGTGGCCGGTGGTGGATCGCCGCACTGGTCACCTTGCCCTCGGCATCGCGGTCGAGGATGGTGACGCCGCGAATCTCCATGCCACCGAAAGCCGTTGCTCGCCACTGCAGGTAGCTGGTCGACCCGGCGTGCGCGGAGTCCGTGAACTCCAATGTCTCGTAGATCGAACTCGCGGTGGCCATCACCGTGGCGACGAGTTCTCGGCCCTCGATCGGCGCCACCAGGGCGGTGGCATCCAGCACGATGTCGTCGGCGAACTCCGCGGCGAACGTGGTCCGGGATTGCTGTGCGAAACCGTCCTGCCAGCCGCTCATTTCGTCGCTCCGGAGGCGGACCAGGCGGCGGTGTCGATGGGGGAGAAGTCGGTCGGCCTGCCGTCGAGGCGGCCGGCCCGCCGGGTGCCGAGCGTCTTGACGACGTCGTCGGGCAGTGGCGTCGTGAAGATGTTGTCGATCAGCGAGTATTCGGCGGCCAGGCGCCCGAACGCGCCCAGCGCGCCGACGTCGATGCGTCCGTTCGGCAGGTAGAGCTCGTCGCGGACGTGAATCTTCTTCACCCGCCCCCACACGACGTGATCGGGTAGGGGTGGCATCTCGAAGATGCGGTCCACCACGCACTCGAACGAGATCGGGGCCTCGGCGATACGCGGTGCCGAGATGGTCTCCGACGCGGCCTTGTGGAGACCGAGCGCCTCGAATTCGTCGACGTCATGGTCGAATTCGAATGCCGAGCGATGCACGGTGTCCGCATTGTCGATCGTCGCGATGTTCACGACGAACTCGCCTGTGTCGCGGATGTTGACGAAGGTGTCTTTCAGCGTGACGCCGTCGGACCGCGGCTGCAGGCTGATGGACAGCATCGGTGGCATGCGGCCGACAACGGTGAAGAACGAGATGGGCGCGATGTTGCCGACGCCTGCGGTCGAGGCGGTGCTGACCCAGGCGATGGGCCGGGGTAGGACGCTGCCGATCAGCAGCTTGTAGCTCGAGGTGGGATCGAGATCGGTGGGGTCGATGACCATGACGGAATGCCTTTCAGGACAGGAGGGCCAGGGCGCTGTACCAGACGGGCCCGACGTTCAGCCGGTCCGGATACAGCCGGATCATGTAGTCGAAAAACTCACGGGGACTGGGCTTTCCGGCCAGCAGCCGCTGGGCGTCGAGCAGGTAGTCGCGGGTCTGGTCGATGATCGCCGGATCGTCGGGGAGGTCCTTGTTCTTGTGTCCTGCGACCACGGCGCGGGGCCGGAGTGCGGCGACCTGGTTGAGGGCCTGCAACCACGACCGGATGCCACCGTGATCGCTTTCCAGCAGGTACTGGTGCACGCCGTTGTAGGCGACGTCGCCGGCGACGACCAGGCCGATCGACGGCACGTGCAGCACGGTGGTGTCGTCGGTATCGGTGTGGCCCACCTCGATCGGCACCAGGCGCTGACCCTCCAACTCGAACCCGTCGGGGGGAACCTGTTGGTAGACAACGGGGCTCGGTGGGATCATGCCGGGAAAGTCGACGTCCCACATCTGGGCGCGGCCCGCCACGGCCTGCTCGTGCGTGGGAACGCCGCGGTGATCCTGGTATTGGCAGGGCCAGGTTTAGGCTCAGACGATGGTGAAGGGGAATGCGCGTTCGCAGTATTCATTCCGGCGACCCTGGCCCCCGTGGCCCCAGGGTGGGCGGGAATTCTCCTGAGGTGGGTGCTTTGATCCGGCATGGATATGAAATTCGAGATCGCCGTCCTGCCGGTGTCGGATGTCGACCGGGCCAAGGACTTCTACGAGAAGTTGGGCTGGCGGCTGGACGCCGACTTCGAGACCGTTGCGGACTTCCGGGTGATCCAATTGACTCCACCAGGTTCCGGTGCTTCGGTCATCTTCGGTACCGGCGTCTCTGACGCGGTGCCGGGCTCGGTGGGCGGGCTGCACCTGGTGGTCGACGATGTTGTGGCGGCGCGTGCTGAGCTCGTTGGCCGTGGCATCACAGTCAGCGAGGTGTTTCACGACGAGGGTGGTGTCTTCCACCGCGCCGGGACGGCCGGCCGGGTCGACGGTCCAGACCCGGAGCGACGCAGCTACGCGTCGTACGCCTCGTTCGAGGATCCCGACGGCAACGGTTGGGTGCTGCAGGAGATCACCACGCGGTTGCCGGGGCGATAGTCGCCAGCGGAAACACGGAAGATACTGGCGCCCAGGTTAATTCGATGCACCACTCAGTTGGTCGACGGTGTGGGTGGTGGTTCGAAGGGTTGGTACCACCACCATTGGGCGCGTTCGCCGGTCGGTCCGGGGCACGGCGGCACATCAGGAAAGGGCGTCGTCGGTGGCCTTGCCAGGGATCCGCCGTCGAGTTGGCGGCCCGCGGCGTCGGTGACGACCAGCCGATCAGCCGGACCGGTGATGGTGATGACCCGCTGGTGGTGCAACCGGTGGTGATACGGGCACACCAGCACCAGGTTGTGCAGCTCGGTGTCCCCGCCGTTCTCCCAGTAGGCGTCGACGGCGGGCGTAGTGTCCGGGCTTGTCGCCCGGGCTATTTCCCGCCGCCGCGCCCCCGAACCGGACGTGCGATTCTCACCGCATCCGGCTCTCCGTAGGTCAAGCTGGGACGGCGCTTGATGGTGCCCAGGGTGTGGGGATTTTCGAGCCCCGGTAGCGGTAGCGCTGGATGCGCATCGTGGTGGGGTCGTAGAGCCGAACACCGTTGTATTCCGGCCACTTACGCACGTGGTAGCTGGCCCACAGGGCCCGTTTGTAGGTGCGTGGGTGTTTATGCATCAGCCAACTCCACACCCGCCACCACAAGTAGTTGCGGATGTGGGAGTAAGCCCGGCTGGCTGAGCTGTGCCGGAAGTACTGGGCCCAGCCGCGAACCATCCGACTCAATCGCCCGAACATCTGGTCCGCGGATTGGTGGGTGATCCGTTTGGTCACCGTCTTGAGTTTGTGTCGCATTGTCTGCAGCGAGGTCCGCGACGGGTAGCTGTAGACGTATGACCGGGTGCTTCCCCTCTGGGTGTGCCGCTGGATGTGGAATCCCAGGAAGTCGAAGCCCTCGTCGATATGGACGACCTGCGTCTTGGCCGGGGCCAGCCGCAGCCCCATCGGTGCCAGCAGGTCGGCCATGTCCTCCCACAGGTGTTCGGCGTGCCCGCGTTGACCGAAGACCAGAACGACGAAGTCATCGGCGTACCGCACGAGGTGGTACGTCGCTGCGCCGCGTTGGCGGTGGCTACGGCGGGCCGAGGCGTCCCGGTGGGTCGCCCATCGGGCATCGAAGTGATCATCGATGACCGATAAGGCGATGTTGGCCAGCAGCGGCGAAAGGATGCCGCCCTGGGGAGTTCCGGAGTAGGTGTCATAGGTGGTGCCGTCGGTGTCGAGCACTCCGGCCTTCAGGAATGCTTTCACCAACCGCAGGATGCGTGTGTCGCCGATCCGGCCACGTACCCGCTGCAGCAGGGCGCTGTGGTCGATCTCGTCGAAACACGCCGCGATGTCAGCTTCGAACACCCACTCGTAGCCTTCACGAGCGAACTTTCGAATGTCCTCGATCGCGTCTTGTGCCCGTCGCCCTGGCCGGAAGCCGTAACTCGAATCGGAGAAGTCCGTTTCGAATATTGGCTCCAGCACCAGCTTCAGCGACGCCTGTACCACCCGATCGGCCACGGTCGGGATACCGAGCTTGCGGACCTTGCCGCCGCTTTTGGGTATCTCCACTCGCCGCACCGGTACTGGTCGAAAAGCACCGGAGCGCAACGCTTCCCGCAATTCTTCCAGAAACCCGGCAACGCCATCGGCTCGCGCCTCGATGCTGCCGGCGGTGCGTTTGTCGATCCCCGCACTGCGGGCACCGGTGTTCTCCCGGACCCGTGACCACGCCACCGCGAGGAAACACGGATCCGCCGCGAGGTTGAACAGATCATCAAACCGACGACCACGATCGGCCGCCGCCCAACAGTGCAGTTTGGTTTGCATCCTCAGTACCCGCCGGTGCGCCACCAACGGCAGCTCCAGCGCGGCACCGATATTCATCGGCGCATCTCCTGACATGGCAATCCCCAATCTGCGTGTCCTACTGCCGCCCTTCCCGATGTGGCCGGCTTTCCCGACCTCGCAGTACTACGGCGGCTCCGCCCCATCCCGATGCTGTTGGTGGGCATCGACACCTACCCGCCGCACCCCTGGCCGGGATGCGGGTAGGGAAGCACCCGGATGGTTCCCGTGTTCACGTGTCTCCGATTGGCGAGTCCGGCACCCAGCTTTGCCCCGGTGGCCCCGGTGGGTACGCCACAGACCATTCCCCACCAGCTGCCGCTCACCCCAGGCCGAGACGAGCGGCGGACGCGTCCGTCTACATCACTTCCGCGTGCACCACACACCAGTCCGATATCCACCAGGTTTACAGACCGGTTCCACATAACGAGGGTTCTGACACTGGTTCCTCACGTATGCCCTCTCACCGCGCTCACCACGCGCCGCGTCATCTGGCAGTGCTGACACGCCGTGGCTTTGTCAGGGCCGCTTGCCACCCAATCCTTCTCGATCCCTTCAGGATTGGGCTGCCCTCAGCTTTATCAGGCCGCTGTGACGGCCCGATATCGGAGGTCTTTCACCTCCGATCGGAAAACACGCGCCTCACGGCGCACATGAATGATGTGATGCGCGTGCAAGCCGCGGGTCGCCCCGCAACCCGGTACCCGGCAGCAGCGGTCGCGGTGTTCCAGAGCGCGGCGCAGCCGCCGGCTGATGGTGCGGGTGCTGCGCCCGGCGCCAATCGGCTGACCGTGCTTCTCGAGCCACACCTCGCACGTGGCATCGCACAACAGCAGTTGGCGTTCCTCGTCGGTGAGCAGCAACCCCACATGCAATGCGGCCGCGCGCTTTTCGAGGTCAAAGTGCACCACCACGGCGGTGTGCTGCCCATGCGGACGACGTTCCACATCGCTGTCCCACCCGGCCTCGATCAGGCTCATGAACGCATCCACCTGGTTCGGGAACGGCGGCACCACATCCGACACCGGGTCACCGGTTTCTGAATTCTCGTGGTCGCGTTTCCAGTCCGCCACCAACGCATCCTGATGCGACGCCACCGCGGCATCGAACTTCACCGCCTCCAACTTCGGCAGCCGGATCTTGTACGTGGCCGACCCGTCCTCATGGCTGGTCTTGCGGATCGACCGCTCCGGCTCCGGCGCCGATTCCGGCTCGGGCTCGGGGCGCGGCTCCAGCTTCACCGCAGTCCGCAACTGCGTGACCGTGGCGCTCTCGGCGAACTGGGCGTAATGCTCATCCGAACCGTCGGCCGCGTGTTCGGCGACCACCCCGACCTGATCCAACGACAACCGGCCCGCCCGCATCGCCTCCGCGCACCGCGGGAACTCCTCGATCCGGTGCGCCACCGCCACCATCACTTCCGCGTTACGCGGCGACACCCCGGTCTTCCACGCCACCAACGACGGCAATGACCGGGCGCCCGTCGCGCCCCACAGCCCGTCGCGGTCGATCTCGGCCACGATCTCGACCAGACGGCCGTCAATTGCGTTGCGCTGACCGGTCAGCTCACCGATCTCCGCGAAGTACGCGTCCATACGCTCACACGGCGACGGCGCTTCAACTGCGAAAGCCGTTGCCGTGCTGGACATAACACCATCAAAGCAGAAGGGTCCGACAAGTTTTCGCACCCTGAAGCAGGGCGAGAAACTCGGGTCTACGCCGGATCAGTCCTTCTCGATGACACCCTGCGCGGTCCGGGCCCGGTCCTCATAGCTCTTGCGCTTGGCAGCGTCGAACTCCAGGAAGACCGTGTCCAGCCCGAGCGCCTTGTTCATCCCGCGGCGGCCCTTGGGCGGAAGCAGCTGTGCCAGCTGTGCGGTGAAGCGCAGCGGCGGCGGGACCGACACGTGGGTCTTGGGCTTGTCCAGGGTCTTGATGATGGCCGCGGCGATGTCCTCGGGTTCCACCGGCTTGATGGCGCCACCGGACTTGGTGCCCGAGATCAGCTCGGTGTTGGTGAACGGCGGCATGATCACCGAGACGTTGACGCCGTGGGGAGCCATCTCGTCCGCCAGGGCCGTGGACAGGCCGACGACGGCGTACTTCGCCCCGACGTAAACCACCTGACCGGGCAGCGGGATGAGGCCCGAGAGCGAGGCGATGTTGATGATGTGACCGCTACGGCGGCTGACCATCTCGGGAAGCGCGAGCTGACAGCCGGTCAGGACGCCGTAGACGTTGACTTCGAGGGAAGACCGGATCGACTGTTCCGTCTCCTTCAGGAACGGGCCGACCGGCATCACGCCGGCGTTGTTGATCAGGACGTCGAGGTGGCCGGCGCCGTCGCTGCGGGCCTTGTCCAGGAACACTTCGAAGGACTCGCGGTCGGTGACGTCGAGCGGGTACCCGGTGGCCGGACCGAGTTTGACCAGCTCAGAGACGGCCGACTCGAGTACTGCGACGTCCCGGTCGCCGATGACGACGCGCGCGCCGCGGGCGAGAAGGGCCTTGGCGGTGGCGTAACCGATGCCTCGTGCGGCTCCGGTGATGGCGATGGTCTTGCCGCGGATGTTGTCCATGGCCGCAAACTTTACACGTGTCAAGTTTTGAATTGAAGCCCTGATTTGGCCACCCCGGCGGGCTACTGTCGGGGGCATGACGCGCGCGCTGCGGACTCAGGTTTGTGTAGCCGGTGGTGGACCTGCGGGTCTGGTGCATGCACTGCTGCTGGCGCGCGCCGGCATCGAAGTCGTCGTACTGGAGAAGCACAACGACTTCCTCCGCGACTTTCGCGGCGACACCGTCCACCCCACCACGTTGCGCATCATGCACGAGCTGGGGTTCATCGACGAGTTCCTGAAGTTGCCGCACACCAAGATCAACCGGGTCTGCATGGACGCCGACGGCACCCTGCGGACGTTCGGCAGTTTCGGCGCCCTGAAGGCGCTGCGGTTCCCCGAGCCCTACATCGCGCTGATGCCGCAGTGGGACTTCCTGGACTTCCTCGCGGAAAAGGCTTCCGCCTATCCGGAATTCAGGTTGATCCGCAACGCGGAGGTGACCGACCTGATCATCGAGGGCGGCCGCGTCGTCGGCGTGCGCACGCCCGAGCTGGAGGTGCGCGCCGATCTGGTGGTGGCCGCCGACGGCCGTAAGTCGGCGGTGCGCGCGGCGTCCGGGCTCCCCATGGCGAGCGCGCACAGCCCCATGGATGTGCTGTGGTTCCGGCTGGGCTGGCGCCCCGGCGATCCGCAGGAGCTGTTCGGGATCATCCGCAAGGGTCTGTTGATGGCGATGATCTATCGCGGCGACTACTGGCAGGTCGCGTACCTCATGCCGAAGGGCGCCAATCCGCAGGGCGGCTCACTCGACGACTTCAAGGCCCGGCTCGTGTCTGTACGGCCGCAGCTGCGCGAGCACGTCGAGGACCTCAAATCGTGGGACGACACCAGCCATCTCGATGTGCGGGTGGACCGGCTCAAGACCTGGTGGCGGTCGGGGCTGCTGTGCATCGGCGACGCCGCGCACGCGATGTCACCGGCCGGCGGCGTCGGTATCAACCTGGCGGTGGCCGACGCGGTCGCCGCCGCCAACATCCTGTGCGGTCCGCTGCGTAACGGCCTGCTCGCCGACTCGGATCTGGCCAAGGTGCAACGCCGCCGCGAGTTGCCGACCCGCATCATCCAGGCCGGCCAGGTGCTGGCGC
Source organism: Mycobacterium toneyamaense (assembly GCF_055384815.1). NCBI lineage: Bacteria > Bacillati > Actinomycetota > Actinomycetes > Mycobacteriales > Mycobacteriaceae > Mycobacterium > Mycobacterium toneyamaense. The sequence goes on along the minus strand of NZ_AP040333.1, from coordinate 5,185,490 downwards.
AGAACCAGTTCATCGAACCCAACCTGGCCGGCGACCTGTCACCGATCAAGGTGCCGTCATTCGTGGGAAAGGGCCCGCTGCAATACATTCCGCCGCTGCTCGTCGGCCGCGGTTTCCGTCCCGAACACGTGCGGACCCCGGACGTCCACTCGGCATGACGGACGCCGTCAGCTGACGGTGACGTCGTCGATGTCGATGGTCACCGTGACCATGTCGCGCACGGGCTGCCCGTCGGCGTCGCGGACATAGACGACGCGCTTGGTCGGGAGCACGATGCCGTCGAACTCGGTGTGGTTGTCCGAGTAGTGCGCGGCCGGGGAGTCGCCGGCGATGTCGACGTCGTAGTCGCGCCGCCGGATCAGGCCGTCCGAATCGATGTAGAGGGTCTGCTGGGTGCTGTGGGTGGCGATGGAATCGGGGTACTTCACACCGAGCCGGCGCCACGTCTGGCCGTTCTCGTGCCACGTGCCGAGCTCTTCGGTGTGGACACCGGGCAGCGTCAGCGAATACGGCTCGGACAGGTACGTCCACATCGCGTAGCCCGCGAAGTAGGCCAGCTGCAGCGTGGACCACGGCGTCTCGAGGGTGTGTCCGGCGAAGGAATCACGAGGAGAATCCAGTGTTTCCAACGTCTTTGGCGAGTCATCGTCGGTTTCGATGACGACGCGGCCGGGGCGGTACGCGGAATGCAGCCCGGGCTCGGGCAGCGGGTGGTGCCATGCGAGTTGGTCCTTGGGACTGATCGCCACCCGCGAATCATCGAGAATGCCGTCGACGCCCTTGAGTCCCCACAGTCCGCCGCCGATGAGCTGATGGATCTTGATGCGGTTGACCTGCTCCCAGCGCTCCTGGCCGCCGGATGCGGAGATGACTTCGTGCAGCAGGGACATGGCGTGCTCCTTTGATGACGGCGGCCGCCGGGTGGCGGTCCACAATCGACCCTGCCTCGGCAGGTTGGCATGTGGGAGGCCGCGATCTTCCTGGTACCGAGGGGGACAGGATCGGGGCGGCTGCCCAACTGAGCGCTGCCGAATCCGGGTTGCTCCGCCGATCAGGTGGATACGCTTGATTTGTGCTTACCGGTTGGGCCGTCGGGTGTCTGCTGCTGGTCGCCGCCGTGCTGGTGTTGGGGGCCGGCATGGCGGCGCGCACGTACATCGGCGGGACGCCCCAGGATCACCCGCATCGTCGGCGCGCACGCGCGGTGCGCTGGTCCACTTTCGGCAAGGTGTTCTACGGCCCGATCAACCGTGACGCCCAGGGCAACAACACTTTTGACGACGAAGAGCTCGATCACATGCTCTTCCTGCCGGCGGTCGTCGTGGCCGGCGGACTGCTCCTGGCCGGGTTGTTCGTGCTGTTCCTGGAGCTGGTCAAACACGGCGGGTGACGGCGACCGGCGTCAGCGTCGCTGCAAAGCGAGTTCAGCGGCCTCCCGCACCGGGCCGCGCCACGCGGGCCCGTGGCCGGGCAGCAGCACCTGGGTGTCCAGCAGACCGAGCGCCGACAGGCTGCGTTCACACGCCGCCTCGTCGTGGTTGAAGATGTGCGGCAGTAGCTGCGGGCCGCCCTTGGTGATGAGGGGGTGACCGGTGACGACGGCGTCGCCGGCCACCAGCACGTCGCCGAAGACGTAGGAGCAGTGTCCGCCGGTGTGCCCTGGACTGGGAATCAGCTGCGGACTGCCCGGCAGCGTCGCCGCGACGTCCTCGGTGAGGGCCTGCGCGGTCGGAATGCCCTCGCGCACCAGCCCGCCCTTGCCGACGATGTGCATCGACCAGGCCAGGTACCGCGGGTTCCAGGCCCGCGTCAGGAGGTCGGCCGGTGAAACCTGTTCCAGGTATTCGCGTTTGGCGTGACCGACCTCGGCGCCGTGGCAGAACACCGGTGTGTCATGGGTTTTGGCGAACCAGATGGCTGCGCCGAGGTGGTCGACGTGCGCGTGGGTGAGCAGAATCGCCCGTACGTCGCCGGCCTCGAAGCCCAGGTCGCGCAGTGAACGCAGGACGTCATCGCGCTGGCCGGGAAAACCCGCGTCGATCAGGATCACCCCGCTGTCGTCGCTGACCAGGGTCCAGTTCACCAGGTCGGTTTGGGCGAAGTGAATATTTTCGGTGATCGCGCTCAGGGCTGCCGCCATGTGGCGAGTGTAGGCAGAGTAGAAAAGGAACTGCAGAGGCGACGAACAGGAACGGGACTCATGGCTGAACTCAGGCTGGGATACAAGGCGTCGGCGGAGCAGTTCGCGCCGCGTGAACTCGTCGAGCTGGCGGTGGCCGCCGAGGCGGCGGGCATGGACAGCGCCACCGTCAGTGATCACTTCCAGCCGTGGCGCCATACCGGCGGCCACGCACCGTTCTCCCTGGCCTGGATGACCGCGGTGGGCGAGCGCACCGAGCGGCTGGTCCTGGGCACCTCGGTGCTGACCCCGACGTTCCGTTACAACCCGGCCGTCATCGCGCAGGCGTTCGCCACGATGGGCTGCCTGTACCCCGACCGCATCTTCCTGGGCATCGGCACCGGTGAGGCGCTCAACGAGATCGCCACCGGCTATGAAGGCGAATGGCCCGAGTTCAAGGAGCGCTACGCGCGCCTGCGTGAGTCGGTGCGCCTGATGCGTGAGCTGTGGCTCGGCGACCGCGTCGACTTCGAGGGCGAGTACTACAAGACCAAGGGTGCCTCGATCTACGACGTGCCCGAGGGTGGTATCCCGATCTACATCGCCGCGGGCGGGCCGCAGGTGGCCAAGTACGCCGGCCGTGCCGGCGACGGCTTCATCTGCACCTCGGGCAAGGGCGAGGAGCTGTACAAGGACAAGCTCATCCCCGCCATGCGCGAGGGCGCCGAGGCCGCGGGCAAGAACCCCGACGACGTCGACCGGATGATCGAGATCAAGATCTCGTACGACCCGGATCCCGAACTGGCTCTGGAGAACACCCGCTTCTGGGCGCCGTTGTCGCTGACGGCCGAGCAGAAGCACTCCATCGACGACCCGATCGAGATGGAAGCGGCCGCCGACGCGCTGCCCATCGAGCAGGTCGCCAAGCGCTGGATCGTGGCGTCCGACCCGGACGAGGCCGTCGAGAAGGTCAAACAGTACGTCGACTGGGGCCTGAACCACCTGGTGTTCCACGACCCCCGGCAGGACCAGCGCCGCTTCCTGGAGCTGTTCAAGACCGACCTTGAGCCTCGCCTGCGCAAGCTGGCGTGACGGAAGGCCGGGCTCGGTAGGCTTATCGCCGTGCCCGACGCCACCGCGATCTACATCGCCTCACCCGAAGGCGACACCGGCAAGTCGACCATTGCGCTGGGGCTGTTGCACCGGCTGGCGGCCACGGTCGCCAATGTCGGGGTGTTCCGCCCGATCGTGCGTGCGGGGACCGGCCGCGACTACATCCTCGATTTGTTGCTCGCGCACAGCACCGCGGGCCTGGACTACGACGACTGCGCCGGGGTCACCTATCAGCAGTTGCACGACGATCCCGATGCGGCGATCGCAGACATCGTCGACCGCTACCACCGCGTCGCCGACAAGTGCGGTGCGGTGGTGATCGTCGGCAGCGACTACACCGATGTCGCCTCGCCCAGCGAGTTGTCGATGAATGCCCGCATCGCGGTGAATCTCGGTGCGCCCGTGTTGCTCTCGGTACGCGCCGCTGATCGCACACCCGGCGAGGTGGCCCATGTGGTCGAGCTGTGCCTGGCCGAGCTCGCGGCCCAGCACGCGCACACCGCCGCGGTCGTCGCGAACCGGTGCGCCCCTGACGAACTCGCCGACGTGGCCACCGCACTGCAGCGGTTCACACCGAAAAGCTATGTGCTGCCCGAGGAGCCGCTGCTGGCGGCGCCGACGGTGGCGGAGCTGCGGGACGCGGTGGGTGGCACGTTGATCAGCGGCGACGAGGAGCTGCTGACGCGCGAGGTCATGGGAATGATGGTCGCCGGCATGACGGCCGAACACTGCCTGGAGCGGCTGCGCGAGTCCATGGCCGTCATCACCCCGGGCGACCGCTCCGATGTGGTGCTGGCCATCGCCAGTGCCCATGCCGCGGAAGGCTTTCCGTCGATCTCGTGCCTCATCCTCAACGGCGGCCTGCCGTTGCACCCATCGATCGCCAAACTGGTTGCGGGCCTGGGGCTGCGGTTGCCCATCGTGGCCACCGAGCTGGGCACGTATGACACCGCCCGCGCCGCGTCGACGGCGAAGGGCCGGGTGACGGCCACGTCGCTGCGCAAGGTCGACACCGCGCTGGCCCTCATGGACGAGCATGTCGACGTGGCGGATCTGCTTGCTCAGCTTGCGGTCCCGATCCCGTCGGTCGTCACGCCGCAGATGTTCACGCACCAGCTGCAGGATCGGGCCCGGGCGGACCGCAGGCGCATCGTGCTGCCCGAAGGCGACGACGACCGGATTCTGCGGGCGGCGAGCCGGCTGCTCGCGCGCTCGGTCGCCGACCTGACCATCCTCGGCGACGAGCCGACGGTGCGGGCGCGGGCTGCCGAGCTGGGCCTGGACCTCTCGGCCGCCGTGGTGCTCGATCCGCGTACCAGCGAGCTGTGCGACCAGTTCGCGGCCCAGTACGCCGAGCTGCGCAAGAAGAAGGGCGTGACCCTCGAGCAGGCTCGCGAAATCATCCACGACGTCTCGTATTTCGGCACCATGCTGGTGCACAACAACATGGTCGACGGCATGGTGTCCGGGGCGGCGCACACCACCGCACACACCGTCCGGCCGGCATTCGAGATCATCCGTACCGCGCCGGACATCTCGACGGTGTCGAGCATCTTCCTGATGTGCCTGGCCGACCGGGTGCTGGCCTACGGCGACTGCGCGATCGTGCCGGACCCGACGTCCGAGCAGCTGGCCGACATCGCGATCAGCTCGGCGCAGACCGCCGCGCAGTTCGGCATCGAGCCGCGTGTGGCCATGCTGTCCTACTCGACCGGCGATTCGGGGACCGGCGCCGACGTCGACAAGGTCAGGGCGGCAACGGAATTGGTCCGCACGCGGGCACCGGAGCTGTTGGTCGAAGGGCCGATCCAGTACGACGCCGCCGTCGAGCCGTCGGTCGCCGCGACGAAGATGCCGGATTCGCCGGTGGCCGGCCGGGCGACAGTGCTGATCTTCCCGGACCTGAACACCGGCAACAACACGTACAAGGCGGTGCAGCGCAGCGCGGGCGCCATCGCCATCGGCCCGGTGTTGCAGGGCCTGAACAAACCCGTGAACGACCTGTCCCGGGGCGCGCTGGTCGAGGACATCGTCAATACCGTTGCCATCACGGCGATTCAGGCTCAAGGAGCGAAATGAGCGGGCCGGTACTGGTACTCAATTGCGGCTCGTCGTCGGTGAAATACCGCTTGGTGCAATCGGCTTCGGGCGAGTCGCTGGCCGACGGCGTGATCGAGCGGGTGGACGATTACCCGAAAGCGTTGCAGCAGGTGTTCGATGCGGTCGGTGCCGCCGGAGTGTCGGCCGACGAGATCGCGTGCGTCGGTCACCGCGTCGTGCATGGCGGCCGGCGGTTCTACCGGCCGACCGTGATCGACGACGAGCTGGTCGCCGAACTTGAAGAGCTGGCCCCGCTGGCGCCGCTGCACAATCCGCCGGGGCTGCTGGGCATCGACGCGGCCCGCAAGCTCTTGCCGGACGTATCGCACGTCGCGGTGTTCGACACGGCGTTCTTCCACGATCTGCCCGCGGCCGCGGCCGAGTACGCGATCGACCGGGAGGTTGCCGACAAGTGGCACATTCGCCGCTACGGCTTCCACGGCACGTCGCACCAGTACGTCAGCGAGCAGGCCGCGCAGTTCCTGGGTCTGCCCCTGGAATCGGTGAATCAGATTGTCCTGCACCTGGGTAACGGCGCATCGGCGTCGGCGATCGCCGGCGGTCGGCCGATCGACACCTCGATGGGTTTGACGCCGATGGAGGGTCTGGTGATGGGGACGCGCTCCGGTGACGTCGATCCCGGCATCATCATGTACCTGTCGCGCGCCGCCGGGATGTCTGTCGAGGACATCGACGTCCTGCTGAACCGCCACTCGGGTGTATCGGGATTGGGTGGGGCGACCGATTTCCGCGAGCTGCACAAGCGCATGGATGCGGGCGACGACGCGGCCCAGCTGGCCTACGACGTCTACATCCACCGGCTGCGCAAGTACATCGGCGGATACCTGGCGCTGCTGGGCGGGGCCGATGTCATCACCTTCACCGCCGGGGTGGGGGAGAACGACGCCGCCGTCCGCCGCGATGCGCTCGCCGGCTTGTTGGCGCTCGGCATCGAGGTCGACGAGGAGCGCAACCTCTCCCCGAACCGCGGTGCGCGCCGGATCTCCACCGACACCTCACCGGTGAGTGTGCTGGTCATCCCCACGAACGAGGAACTGGCGATCGCGCGGGCCTGCGTCGACGTCTGCAAGGTTGTCTGAAGGAACCTGCCAGGGTCGCGGCGTAGCTTGCGCTCGTGCCCTTACTGACCGGGACGTTCGACCCCGTAGCGGTGGTGCTGGTGCTGCTCGGCATCGGTGCCCTGGTGCGGCTGCGCCGACGCGTGTCTCGTGCCCGATCGTGGTGCCTCGGTGGCGCCATCGCGGTGTGGGCACTGGCAACGCTCAGCGCCGTCGCGGTCTATGCGCCGATGCTGTTCTGGGTGCGCGCGCTGCAGGTCCTGCTCCTGCTGTACGTGGTGCCGCTCCTCCTGGCGCTGAGCCGTCCGGTCTCGATGGTGGGAACCGTGCTCGACCCGGTGCTGAATTCCACTGCCACGCGGGTACTGCTGTCGCCGCCGGTGACGTCGGTGCTGATGCTGGTGACGCCGTGGCTGCTGTACCTGACCCCCTGGTACGTCACCTCGATGACCGGACCGCTCGCGTCAGTGACGCGACTTGTGCTGCCGGCCATCGGCTTTGGCTACTTTTATGCCCGCTTGCAGGTCGACCCGGTACCGCGGCGTTACCCGCCGTTGCTGTCCATCGGGATCAGCGTGGCCGAGGGTCTCGGTGACGGCATCCTCGGGCTGGTGCTGTGGCTGGGCCCGGTGATCGCCTACGACTACTACGCCGGACTGCACCGCGACTTCGGCCCGAGCATCCGGCAGGACCAGAGCTACGGCGCCGGGATCCTGTGGATTCTGGGTGACGTGCTGGGCGTGCCCTTCATCCTGCTGCTGATGCGTGCCTTGGGTTCCGACGAACGGCGCAAGGCGGCTGAGGTCGATGCCGAACTCGACGCGGCTGCTTCGGCCACCCCGCCGGCGGCCGCTGCCGACGAACCGGAGGCCGACGCACCGCCGAGCGGACTCTGGTGGCAGAGCGATCCGCAGCTGCGTGACCGTTACCGCTGAGCGAGTCGTGGTCGGCGTGTCGTCGCTCCTGTGGCACTTGCGATTTCAGCCCGTCAACTTTCATTGACTGTCCAGGAAAGCTGACGGACGCAGATCGAATGTGCCGAGGGAGAGCCGACACGCCCATGGCGACACGCCGAACTAGAACGTACTGACCGGCCGCACGTTGTTGGCCAGGTCCACCAGGGCGTACCGGTGCGCCTTGGTCGGCGCCACCCGGGCCAGCCCGCGCAACGAGGCCTCGACGCCGAGGCGGAGACCGTGTTCGGTGAACGGGAAACCCAGGATGTGGTTGGTGCTGGCGGTGTGGTCGGCCAGCCAGTCCAGCGCCGTGCCGAGGACCAGTGTCCGGATCTGCAGCACGCGCGGTTCGGTTTCCGGCAGCGCCTCCACTCGCCGGGCGGCATCACGGATTTGGCGTTCGGTGATCTCTGCGGTGGTCGGCGCCGACAGCAGCGTGACGGCGCTGGTCAGCCGTGCGGTGGTGAAATGCCTTGAGGTGGCCGGAACTTCGTCCAGGGTGTGCACCGCGGCCTCGCGGTCGCCGGCCAGCGCCTGCACCCGGGCCTGGCCGAAACCGGCTGAGATGATGCCGTTGTCGGTGTTCCACACCGTCTGATAGAACGCCCGTTCGGCTTCCGATCCGGACAGTTCGGCGGTGGCCGCCAACGCCACCTTCGGAGCGAGTTCACCCGGCAACGTGTTGAGCACCTCGGTGAAATCCTTCGTCGCGGACTCGTAGTTGCCGGACAACAGTTCGCCCACGGCGCGGAACCACACCAGCCGCCAGTGCCAGCCGATCCGGTCGGCCAGGTTCTCCAGCTTCCGGTTGGCTTTCGCCACGTCGCCGAGGTCGAGCAGGGCACGCACCTCCATCAGGGGCAGCTCGACCGAGGTGGACAGGTCCACCCCTTCCGAGTCGAGGGAGCCCTCGCGGGCAGCGCGCAGCGAATCCAGGGTCTGCACCGGCTGGCTCAGCAGGCTGGCCGACAGCACGGCCGCACCGACGTCGGCCGGGTCGACCAGCGGCACCTGCAGCGCCCGGACAATCTCTGGGGCCGTGATCTTTTCGGTGTGCTGCTGTCCGTCGATGTACACGTCGGTGTGGGCCACCAGCATGTTGACGCCGAACGTCGACCGCGACGGGCTGAACACCGACGACAGACCCGGCCGCGGCGTCCCGGTGTCCTGGGCGACGACCTCGCGCAGCACGCCGAGCAGCTGCCCGGACATCTCCTCGGCGCTGCCGAACCGCCGGCGTGGGTCGGGGTCGATCGTGCGGCGCAGCAACCGGGCGAACGAATCGTATTGCAGCAGAATCGGATCGTCCTCGGGGAGCCCGTCGACGTAGCGGCCCTTGTCGGTCTTGAGGTTCAGCGTCAGGGCCGCGAGGGTGCGGCCGACGGTGTAGATGTCGGTGACGATCGTCGGTCCGGTCCGGACGATCTCCGGCGCCTGGTAACCCGGTGTGCCGTAAAGGAACCCGAACGAGTTGATGCGCGATACCGCGCCCAGGTCGATGAGTTTGAGCTGCTCCTCGGTGAGCATGATGTTCTCGGGCTTGAGGTCGTTGTAGACCAGTCCGATCGAATGCAGGTAGCCCAGTGCGGGCAGGATCTCCAGCATGTACGCGATGGCCTGGGCCACCGGCAGTTTGGCGCCTTTGGCCTGTTTCAGCGACGTGCCGCCGACGTACTCCATCACGATGTAGCCCACCGGGTCACCGTGCTTGTCGGCGTGCTCGACGAAGTTGAAGATCTTCACGATCGCCGGGTGGGTGACCTCCGCGAGGAACTGTCGCTCGGCCATCGCGATGGCCTGCGCCTCGGCGTCGCCCGAGTGCACCAGGCCTTTGAGCACCACCGGGCGGTTGTTGACGTTGGTGTCCAGGGCAAGGTAAATCCAGCCCAGCCCGCCGTGTGCGATGCAGCCTTTGACCTCGTACTGGTCGGCCACCATGGTGCCCGGACTCAGTTGTGGCAGAAACGAATACGCGGCGCCGCAGTGTGGGCAGGAGCCTTCGGACCGGCCGGGTTCGCCGTTCTCGGAGCGGCCGACGGGCTTGCCGCAGGACCAGCAGAACCGTTTGGCCTCGGCCACCACGGGATCGGTCATCAACGCGGCGAGCGGATCCTGGTCCACCACCCGCGGCACCTCGACCAGGCCGCCGCCCAGGCGCCGGATGGGCGAGACCCGGGTGGTCGCGGTGACGAGGCCGGTCGGCGCGGAATCCCGTTCGGGCGGAACCGGCACCGGGATGCTCATCGAGTCGTCGAACAGTGGCCGGAACACGGCTTGCGTGCCCATCGGCCGCATCGTGGCCAGCGAATCCCACGTCACCTCGACGGCCTGGGTGCCGGGGTCGGTGTCGGGACCCGCGTCCACCGGACCCGCATCCACCGGGCCCGCCTCAACGGGGCCTGTCGTCGCTTCGCTGTCGGGCATCAGTCGCTGTACCTCGGTACGGGTGGGTTCGGCGTCGAGCCGAGCACGGTCAACCACTTGCGGTACAACGTGTTCCACGTGCCGTCGCGGCGAATCCGCTCCAACGTCCCGTTGACGAACCGCACGAGACCGGTGTTGTTGAGGTTGATTCCGATGCCGTACGGCTCCTCGGCCATGTTGGGGCCGACGATGTGCAGGTACGGGTCCTGCGCCACCAGACCGGCCAGGATCGCGTCATCGGTCGACACCGCGTCGGCCTGCCGCTGCTGCAACGCCACCAGGCAGTCCGCCCAGGTGACCGCTTCCACGAGGACCGGCGGCGGGGTGATGCGCTGCAGGCGTGCCTTCGAGGTGGTGGCCTTCACGACGCAGACCCGCTTGCCCGACAGGTCCGCGGGCCTGCGGACGTCGGAGTCGCGGGTGGCGAGGATCCGTTGCTTGGCGGAGAAGTACTCGGCTGAGAAGTTGACGAGCTTGCGCCGGTCGCACGTGATGCTCATGGTCTTCACCACGATGTCGACGAGATTGTGCTGCAGCGCCGAGATCCGGTCGTTGTCGGACAGGATGCGGTACTCGACCTGTGACGGGGTGCCGAAGATGTCGCGGGCCACCTCCCCGGCGATGTCGACGTCGAATCCGGTGATCTGCCCCGTGATGGGGTCGCGGAACGCGAACAGGTTGCTGCCGATGTCGAGCCCGACGATCAGCCGGCCGCGGTCCTTGATGTTGGTGACGGCCGCCGCGGCGGCCTCGGGCGTCGGGAACGGCCGCAGGCTTGCGGTGCAGTCGGACTTGTCCTCCGGGCCGAGCTCCGGCACGGCGGACTGCACCTCCATGCCCGCGGGTGTCGGCGGCGCGATGGTGATGCTCTGCGGCGCGACGGGCGGCGGGGCCTCGCCGCAGCCGGCGGCCACCAACACCGCGACCATCGCCGGGACCAACCGAGAACGCATCGTGAAACTCATCGGTATTCACTCAACCTCGGCCACAGCCCGAGCGCCACCGCGAGTGCCGCGGCGAAGCTCAACGCGGCCGCACCGACCGTCGCCCCGGACAGCGCCTGGCGTCCGTTCAGGATGTCGCTGCGCAGCTGCTTGCGGCTTTCGTCGATGGCCTTGGAGAGCGCTTCGTCGAGCTTGTCGAACGCCGGCGTCGAATCGTCTTCGCTGGTACCCAGCGCCACCTGGGTGGCGGACTGGTAGTTGCCGGTCGAGATGTAGGCGTTGATCCGGTCGTCGGCGGCACGCCACCGGCGGATCAACTGATCGGCGCCGTCCAGGTCCTTCTTGCCGATCGCATCGGGGCGACGCATGTAATCCCCGAGCTGCTGCTGGAGGGCGTCGATGCGGTGGTAGTACGACTGCTTGCGGACGCTCTCGTCGCCCCGCCGGATCAGCGACAGCGTCTCGTCCGCCCGCGCCTGCTGTGCGGTGATGGCCATGCTCGTCACAGTTTGCAGCGACGCGGCGGCGTTGCGGGCATGCCGGGTGTCGGTGGTCGAGATGATGAGCGTCGCGCCGATCCAGATGATCATGATCAGTACCGCCATGCCGCCGGCGACGAAACCGATGTTGACGCGCCGGCGGGTGTGCTGGGCCAGCCAGCGGTTCGAGAAGAAGCCGAACATCAGCGTCGCCGCGACCACCAGGATCACGGGTGCGGGCACCTGCGACGAGCCGCTGGTCTCCGAGTTCACCCGCGCCGAGGTGTTCTCGTAGAGCCGCTGGGCGTCCGGCAGGATCTGGGTCTGCATGAGCCATGACGCCTCGGACAGGTACGACGAACCCACCGGGTTGCCGGCGCGGTTGTTGGTCCGCGCGGTCTCCACCAGGCCGGTGTAGACCGCCAGCTCGGCATTGATGTGCCCGAGCACCTTGACCATGGGCTCGTCGGTGATGCCACTGGACGCGGCCGTGACGGCGACGGCGGCGTCCGTGATGGCCTGCTCGTAGCGCTGCCGCAGATCCACCGGCTCCGAGCCGGCGATGAAGGCGGTCGCGGCGGCGGCATCGGCGACCGACAGCGTGGTGTAGAGCTGGCCGGCCGCGAACGCCAGCGGCTCGGTGTGGTCGAGCACGGTGGTCAGGGCCTGCTGGCGGGCGTGGATCGTGGTCGAGGTGGCGAAGGCACACGCGAGGACCAGGCTGGCGAGCATCAACCCGATCAGGAGGATGCGGCCGGGGGTGGTCCACATGAACCACCATCGAGTGTGCGCGGGAGTCCCGGGGGACCGAGATACCACCGGCTCGGTCGAAGGGTGCGCCAACTCCACCGTCACGTGTGCGCCGACCTCAACTTTCCTGACCCGTTGGCCCTGCCGAACTCGTTTAATAGAAGTCTAAGAGCTTGCGGCGCGTAGGGGGTGGACTACCGGTCGGCCCGGTCCCCCAAATCTTTCGCGACGTTCCCTATTGTGGGTTTCGTGCAGGGCGACGGTGACGGATGGGTGCTCGCGGCTGACGGCTCCCACTTCTGGGGTCGCCATGGTGCGGCCGGACTTCTGCTGCGGGCGCCGCAGCCGGGCGGCGGAGCGGCGGTGCTGCTGCAGTACCGCGCGCCATGGAGCCATCAAGGCGGCACCTGGGCACTGCCCGGTGGGGCGCGCGACAGCCACGAGACCGTCGAGGAGGCCGCGGTCCGCGAGGCCTATGAAGAAGCAGGGTTGGAGGCGCATCAATTGACGGTCCGGACCACGGTGGTCACCGCGATCGCGATGGGTGAGGTGTGGACGTACACCACGGTGATCGCCGACGCGCCCGAACAACTCGAGACGGTGCCCAACCGCGAGAGCGTCGAGCTGCGGTGGGTCTCCGAGGACGACGTCACGTCGCTGCCATTGCATCCAGGATTCGCCGCCAGCTGGGAACAGCTGCGCAGCGTGACGGCGAGTATCCCTCTCAACTCGTAGGCAGCGCCTGCTTGAGCGCCCGAGCAGCCGCGGCGGGGTCCTCGGCCGCGGTGATCGCCCGAACCACGACGATGCGCCGCGCACCGGCGGCCACCACCTCGGGAACGCGTGCCAGGTCGATGCCGCCGATGGCGAACCAGGGTTTGTCGGTACCCGTCGCGGCCGCCGCGCGGACCAGATCCAAGCCCGGCGCGGTGCGGCCCGGCTTGGTCGGCGTGGGCCAACACGGGCCGACGCAGAAGTAGTCGACGTCCTCGGTCACCGAGACGGCCAGCTGCTGCTCGTCATGCGTCGAGCGGCCGAACAGCGGATCCGGCCCGACGATGTCGCGGGCGAGGGCCAGCGGCAGATCGTCCTGGCCCAGGTGCAGCACGTCGGCGTGGGCGCCGCGGGCGATGTCGGCCCGGTCGTTCACCGCAAACAGCGCGCCGTGCCGTCTCGCCGCGTCGGCCAGCACCTCCAGCGCTTCGAGCTCCTGCTTGGCCTCGAGCGGACCGAACTGTGCTTCACCAGCCGAGCCCTTGTCCCGCAACTGGATGATGTCCACGCCACCGGAGAGTGCCGCGTCGGCGAACTCGGCCAGGTCACCGCGCTCCCGGCGGGCGTCGGTGCACAGGTACAGGGACGCGGACTGCAGACGCTCGAAGGCTTTAGACACAGCGCGACGGTAGCGACTACCGTGGACGCCGCACACACGGGAGTCCCGGGACCGGGGGCTGAGAGTGGGGTCGTCCTACCCTTACCGTCACACCTGATCCGGATCATGCCGGCGAAGGGAGAGGAATCATCGTGCCGGCTGGCATGGCGGTAATCGGCGGCGGCGTCATCGGTCTGGCCGTGGCCCGACGCGCGGCGCTCGACGGGTGGTCGGTGCGCGTGCACCGGACCGAGGCGCGCGGCGCCTCGTGGGTCGCCGGCGGCATGCTCGCGCCGCACTCCGAGGGCTGGCCGGGTGAGCAGGACCAGTTGCAGGTGGGGCTGGACTCCCTGGCGTTGTGGCATGACGGCTTCCTCGACGGCCTGCCCGACGACGTGGTGACGGCCCGCGACTCGCTCGTGGTGGCGGTCGACCGGGCAGACGCGGCCGACGTCCGTACGGTCGCCGAGTGGCTGGCGGCGCAGGGGCATCCCGTCACGGTCACCACCGCGGCCCGTGACATCGAACCGTTGCTGGCGCAGGGGATTCGGCACGGCTTCCGGGCGGAGACCGAACTGGCCGTCGACAATCGCGTCGTCGTCGAGGGGCTGATCGCGCACTGCGACCGCCTGGGTGTGCAATGGGCCGGACCGGTCGATTCCCTCGACGAGACGCGTGACGCCGATGTCACCGTGCTGGCCAACGGGATCGACGCGCCGGCACTGTGGCCCGGGCTGCCCGTGCGTCCGGTGAAGGGCGAGATTCTGCGGCTACGGTGGCGCAAGGGCTGTATGCCGGTGCCGCAGCGGGTGATTCGCGCTCGGGTGCACGGTCGGCAGGTGTATCTGGTGCCGCGTGCCGACGGTGTGGTGGTCGGCGCCACCCAGTACGAGCACGGCCGGGACACCGCGCCGGCGGTATCCGGAGTGCGCGACCTTCTCGATGACGCCTGTGCGGTGATACCCGCCCTCGGCGAATACGAACTTGCCGAATGCGCTGCGGGACTGCGGCCGATGACCCCGGACGGCCTGCCGATCGTGGGCTGGCTCGATGACCGCACCCTGGCGGCCACCGGTCACGGGAGGAACGGCTTTCTGCTGGCCGCCTGGACCGCACAACGGATTTCGGACCTGTTGAAGGGCGATGCGAAAGAGGAGGTGGCACTGTGCTGATCACAGTCAACGATGAGAGCGTGGAGATTCGCGAAGGCACCACGGTGGCCGAATTGATTGGCACCCTGGGCTTTCCGGACAAGGGCATCGCCGTCGCGGTCGACTGGACGGTGCTGCCCCGGTCGGAATGGGACGACGTCGTGGCCGAGGGCGCCAAGATCGAGGTCGTGACGGCGGTGCAAGGTGGCTGAGGTCTGTACGTCGGCCGACGTCCTGCGCATCGCCGACCGGGAGTTCGGTTCGCGGCTCATCATGGGCACCGGCGGTGCGGCGAATCTGTCGATCCTGGAGGAGGCACTCGTCGCCTCGGGTACCGAGCTGACCACTGTCGCGATGCGGCGCATCGACGCCGAAACCGGTACCGGCGTGCTCGATCTGCTGAACAAGCTCGGCATCGCCGCGCTGCCCAACACCGCCGGCTGTCGCGGCGCGGCCGAAGCGGTGCTGACGGCGCAACTGGCGCGCGAGGCGCTGCAGACCAACTGGGTGAAACTCGAGGTGATCGCCGACGAGCGCACCCTGCTGCCGGACGCCATCGAGTTGGTCCGCGCCGCAGAGCAATTGGTGGACGACGGCTTCGTCGTCCTGCCCTACACCAACGACGACCCGGTATTGGCGCGCCGGCTGGAGGACACCGGCTGCGCCGCGGTGATGCCGTTGGGCGCACCGATCGGCACGGGGCTGGGCATCTCCAACCCGCACAACATCGAGATGATCGTCGCAGCCGCCGGGGTGCCGGTGGTGCTCGACGCCGGCATCGGCACGGCCAGCGATGCCGCATTGGCCATGGAACTCGGTTGTGACGCAGTGCTTCTCGCGACGGCGGTGACCCGGGCCGCGGATCCGCCGATGATGGCCGCCGCCATGGCCGCCGCGGTCACCGCGGGCCGGCTGGCGTCGCGGGCCGGTCGCGTGCCCAAGCGGTTCTGGGCGCAGGCATCCAGCCCCGCGCTATGACGACGCGGTATGTCGCCCTCGGTAGTTCGATGGCCGCCGGGCCCGGCATCGCGCCGGGCGCGCCCGGCGCACCGAAGCGATCCGGCCGGTCGGCGGTCAACTACCCGCATCTCGTCGCCGAGCAGCTCGGTTACGACCTTGTCGACGTGACGTTTTCAAGTGCCACCACCGCCCACGTGCTCACCGATCGGCAGTTCGGCGAGCCGCCGCAGGTGGACGCGCTCGACGGATCGGAGTCGTTGGTCACCATCACCATCGGCGGCAACGACGCCGGCTACGTGCCGATGCTCGGGGCGGCCTGCCTGCCCCGGTTCCTGCGGTCGGTGCCCGTCGTCGGCGGGCGGCTACGCGGACTGCTCGACGCGGCGGAACGGGACGAGGCCCTCGAGGTCGTGGGCGAGTCGTTGAAAACCGTTGGGCGAGAAGTACGCCGACGTGCCCCGCAGGCTCGGGTGCTGTTCGTCGACTACCTGACGCTCCTGCCGCCGGCGGGAGTGCCCGCGCCGCCGATCGGTGCGGCCGATGCCGAGCTGGGCCGGCATGTCGCTGCGCGGCTGGCCGAGCTGACGGCCGCCGCCGCTGCCGACACGGGATGTGACCTGGTGCCGGTCGCGGACGTCAGCCGTGCGCACCATGCGTGGTCGGCCGATCCCTGGACCACGGCGTTCCACCTGCCGCTGCCGGGCCGGGTGGCACCGCTGCACCCGAACGCCGCGGGTATGCGCGCCGTCGCGCAGATGGTGATCGAACGCGTATCGTGCGCCTGATGGCGCTGCCATCAGGCAAGGGGGTTGTCCGGCGATGATCCAGCTGACGGGATTGACAAAGGTTTTCGGTCGCAAACGCGCCGTCGATGATCTGACCTGTTCCGTCGAGCCCGGTTTCGTCACCGGTTTCCTCGGGCCGAACGGCGCCGGTAAATCCACCACGATGCGCATGATCGTCGGGCTGGACCGACCGAGCTCCGGCACCGCGACGGTGCTCGGCAAGACTTATCACGACCTCAAGCATCCGCTGCCCAGCGTCGGTGCCCTGCTCGATGCGCGTCAGGTGCATCCCAACCGCACGGCTCGAGCCCACCTGAGGTGGCTGGCTGCCAGCAACAAGCTGCCGAAGGCCCGCGTCGACGACGTGCTGAACATCGTCGGTTTGACCGACGTCGCGGGGAAACCGGCCGGCACCTTCTCGCTCGGCATGTCGCAGCGGTTGGGTATCGCCGTGGCGCTGTTGGGCGATCCGGAGGTTCTGCTGTTCGACGAACCGGTGAACGGTCTGGACCCCGAGGGCATCAGGTGGATCCGGACGCTCATGCGGGACTTGGCATCCGAGGGCCGGACGGTGCTGGTATCCAGTCATCTCCTGGCAGAGATGGCGAACACCGCGGACCGGCTGCTGGTGATCGGGCAGGGCCGGTTGATCAGCTCGAGCACCATGGCGGAGTTCCTGACCAGCTCCGGGAGCGACACCATCCGCGTGCGCAGCCCGCAGGTGGAGCGGCTCCAGGAACTGCTGACGGCGCAGGACGCGTCCGCTCAACTTTCCGGTGGCGTGCTTCTGGTGCGCGGAGTTTCGACGGAGCAGGTGGGGGAGTTGGCTGCCGGCCACGGGATCGTGCTGCATGAACTGGCTGCTCAACAGGCCTCGTTGGAGGAGGCGTACATGCGACTGACCGATGACGCCGTCGACTACCGGGCGGTGGGTGCGTCATGACGATCAACGCCGAGCGGATCAAGTTGCAGACCACGCGGTCGCCGATCTGGCTCATCCTGACAGTTGCGGTGGTGGGTCTGGGGTTCGCCGCGATACAGGCGGCGGCACTGGGGCCGCACGGGGTGCTCAAGCCCGAGCGGGCGGCCATCGGCGTCAGCGTCTTCGGTGTGCCGGTGCTGATGATCCTGTCCGCGATGTCGATCACCGGGGAGTACCGCTCCGGCATGATCCGCACGACGTTCCTGGCCACCCCCAACCGAGCGTGGGCACTGGCAGCGAAAGCGCTCGTGATGGCGGCGCTTTCCGCCGTCGTCACCGCGGTCATGGTGGCGGGCTCGATCGCGTTCGCGGCGTCGTTGGTGACGGCAGAGCAGGCCGAGGAATTGTCCTTCTCGAACGCGGAGGTCTGGCGTGCGATCGGCGCGATGTCGCTGTATGCCGTGCTGGGAGCGGTGTTGGCGGTCGGTCTGGGCGGGTTGTTGCGGCACGCCGCGGCAGTCGTCGCGGTGGTGTTGTTGATGCCGTTCGTCGTGGAACCGGTGCTCGGCGCGCTGCCTCAGGTCGGCGCACGGGTGGGACCGTGGCTGCCCTTCGGGAATGCCTACACCTTCACCAAGACGCCCTGGTTCCAGACGTTCTCGTTGTGGTGGGGACCGGTTGGTGCGGCCTGCTACTTCGCCGCGGTCGCGGCGGTGGTTTTCCTGCTGGCGCTCGTGGTGGTCACCCGGCGCGATCCGTAACCGGCGGAATCCGGGACATTCAGTTCTACGATGCTGGGAATGTCTGGTTTGCGACGACTGTTGCCGAGATCGCTCGGACGGCCTACGTTTCGCGGGTCTGAACTGCGAGAGGCATTCGCCAGCTTCGGCATCATCATCGTCCTGACCGTCGCGGTGATCTGGAGTATTCCGGGCGCGCCGATCAAGGACGCCATGGCTCCGCCATTGCAGCCGATAGCGCGGTTCACGGGCTTGGACCAGACTTGGGGCATGTTCTCGCCGAATCCGCCGCTGGCGGTGCCGGAAGTGGAAACTGCCGTGCTCTATGACAGTGGCGCCCGGCGGGTCTGGAAGCTCGAGGGTGACCGGTCTCTGGCGGGCCAGTTCCACTGGGATCGGTGGCGAAAGTTCAAGGAACAGTTGATCAATGAGCCGGTGACCCGACCAGCGTATGCGTTGTGGGTCGCGCGGAAAATGATGCGGCCGGGTGAGCACCCCGTCGGTGTGACGATCTTCTCTGACACCCGCAAGCTGCGGCCTCCCGGATCCAATGCTCCGGAGGCGCACGAGCAAAAGATCCTGTACGACTGGAAGTTTGGGCCTGCGTCATGATCGCTCCGGTGGCAACGTTGCGCGACTCGGGCCGCCGTGCAGTGCAGGGCTGGCGAACCTTCTGGTTCACTACAGAGCCGGCCTACACACTGGGGATGATCCGGATTGCGTTCGGTGTCTTGGCTTTCCTGTGGTCGCTCGAGATCGGGATGGACCTCTACGACAAGTTCAGCGTCAATGGCATTGTGCCTCAGCCGCCGACGTACGAGTTCTTATGGGGCGTGTTCTACCGCTGGCCGGGTGATACGGCCTTGCTGGTCGGCTGGATCGTGCTGATGGTGGCCTCGCTGGTCATGATCGTCGGCTGGCACACCAAGGTGGCGACCGTCCTGGTGTTCGTGATGATCATGTCTTTCGAACGCCGCAATCCCTGGATTTTCAACTCGGGCGACGGCTTGATCCGAATCCTGTCACTGTATTTGGCGCTGTCGCCATGTGGCGCGGCGCTGTCGTTGGACCAGCGTCGTCGCCTCGGATCCCTCTGGTCCGCGCAGGACATCAAGGTATGGCCGCTGCGTCTGATGCAGGTCCAGGTATCGATCATCTACCTCACCACGGTAATCGCGAAGCTGCGTGGCGATACGTGGCAGCACGGTAGTGCGGTCTCGTTCATCTTGCGACTCGACGACATGCTGATACTGCGGGCCCCTGGCTGGATAACCACCAGTCCGCTCATCTGTAATGCCGTGACGTGGGGCACCCTGCTGATCGAATTCAGCGTCGGGGTGTTTGTGTGGAACAAACGTTGGCGCACAAAGATATTGCTTGCCGGCGTGTTCCTGCACCTCACCATCATGGTGACGATGGTCGTCGGGTTCTTCTCGCTGGCCATCTTCGTGCTGTACCTGTCGTTCGTGCCGTGGGAACGGTGCAAGGCGGTCGCGGAGGACGTTCGCGGATGGCTCGGTGCGTCGGCACGACGGGTCTGTGCCGCACCCGCTGGTGAGGCGGACGGCAGCGACACCGCTTCTGTTCCGCCGCAATAGCCGCTCCCTGGCTGGTTCGACTAACCCCGTTGCTGCGGGGTATTCGTCCAACAGCCGATGTTGACGGGTTTGCTGCTCTACGATCGCGATCATGTCGGAGGCAGAATCGGAAGCATCGCCCGTCTCGCGCCGTTCTGTCGCGGTCGATGTCCAGCCGAGGTGGATGGCTCCGGCGTCGCTGGCAGTTGCGATAGCCGCGCTCGGCATCGCAGTCTGGGCGCTCGTATCGCAGCCGCCGCACCAGGTAGCTCCGTCGGCGCCTGCGCCGACCGAACAACAGGTTGCTGAGGCGAAGGCTCGCGCCTGCACTGCTTTCACGACCGTGCGCACGGCGGTGGCCCTGCAGACGCACACAGAACTCGGTCCTGAGCCGGTTGCTGTGCAGGCGGTCACGGCCGTCTCCCGTCTGGCCATGAGCAGTGGTGCACAGTACTTGCAGGCGCATCTGGACTCGGCCACGCCGGCCGACCTCGCGGCTGCGATTCGCGAATTTTCTGTTGATCTGCAGGATATTTCGATGTACGGGCAGGCCGGGGTCGGAGGCGCCGACCCGGCGCAGGCGGCTCGGCTCAAGGCTGGCGAAGCCGCCAGCATGAAGATCGCCGGCCTCTGCAAGTGAGTCGCGTGGGCACCGTGGCGGGCGTTTCGCCTGGTCGGCCGGGTCTCCGACCGTGAGACGTCCTGTTCGCCACGAGTGTCCGCGATCTTGATGCGCCGGTTACCCAGTCCGGCGACGCAACGGCAGCCCTTGTACAACGAACAAGTCCTCACGGTGTGCGAGGCCCGGATTCTGCGAATTCTGGGAGTGGGCCCATCGAACGGGGAATTCGCCGAGCAGGTCCGCGTCGCGATCTCAGTTATTTGGTGATGTTGATTCGGCGAGTCGGCGTGTTCCGGCGCGATCGAATAGCGTTTTCTCGCAACGGTTTTGAGAGTGATATCACGTGTTATGCGATATCGGTGCATGGACCGTTGCCAGCGTCCGTGTCATCAGTGGGCATTCGCGATGTATCCATACCGGATGCGGTGGGACGGCGGTAGGTGCGGCGATTGCCGGTACCACCGGTGATCCAGGCCCGTTCAACCTCGGTGAGTCCGCCCCAGGTGCCGTAGGGTTCTTGCACCTGGAGCGCGTGGGCGCGGCATTCGGCGATGACCGGGCATTGGTGGCACATCTGTTTCGCGCGGGTCTCGCGGGCCGAACGTGCCCGTCCCCGTTCACCGTCGGGTGAGAAGAATGTGCGCCAGTCGGAGCCGCGGCAGGAGGCCTGTAGTTGCCAGTCCCACACGTCGGTGTTTTGACCGGGCAGCTGCGCAGGCAATGCCACGGGCCATCGTCCTTTCTCGCGGAACAAGGCCCGGGTGCACGAATGCGCCGCGGGCCTCACGGATGTCGATCGGGTAGGTCAGCCGACGGTGAAGGACCACTGACTGTGGACCTCGTCGCCGTCGGCGGAGGTGTTGTGCCAGTGGACGATGTACTCGCCCGGGATCGGCGAGGGCCGCAGCGCCACGCTGTAGGACGCTCCGGAGCCTTTGAGTGGGCCGGTCGTCCATTCCGCGTGGTCGGGACCGGTCACCCAGATTTGCGGGTTTTTCACGGCCTCGTTGTAAGTGATCGACACCTGGGTCGGGGACGGTCCGGTGGAGCTTTCCGCCGGGGTGGTGGCCACCACCCAGTCATGCGCGGACGCGATTGCCGGGGTCAACGCGGCGGTTGCGGTCATGACCGTCGCGACGGTCATCCAGCGCAGGGGTTTCATGTTGCATCACTTTCGTTGTGGGCATGTCCATCAGGTCCGGCGGCGGTTCCAACAGCGGTAAACAGGGACATTCCACAGTTCGCCACGTCCGGTAGTCGGCGTGGTTGCGTGGTTAGTTCCGCGCCCAAGCTGCCAGTGTGCTGGGAGTCGGTGGATCTCTCCGCGACCAGCTGCCCGATGCGCCGCACCGCGGTCAGTTTTTGCGCCGTGCGACGGCCAGGTTGGCCACGCCCAGCAGGACGGCCACCAGTGCCGCAACCAGGGCGGTGATCGGCAACCAGGACGGCGTTGCGCTGCCAGCGGGTGGAGCCGTGGCCGCCGGGTGCGAGGCATCGCTACCGGTGGCGGTCAGTGTCAGCACCGGTACGGGATGCTCGGGCGCAGGGCCGCCTGCAGTCGTCGTTTCGTTCCAGTTCACCACCGTGCCGTCGCTGTAGGTCTGGGCCGTGGGAAGGGCGATCGACGGTGCTTTGGGTAGTGGAC
This sequence comes from Mycobacterium toneyamaense, assembly GCF_055384815.1. Classification (NCBI taxonomy): domain Bacteria; kingdom Bacillati; phylum Actinomycetota; class Actinomycetes; order Mycobacteriales; family Mycobacteriaceae; genus Mycobacterium; species Mycobacterium toneyamaense. Next base: position 5,163,752 of record NZ_AP040333.1, on the reverse strand, counting down.
CTGCCGCGATGCTGAAGGTGTCGAACAGGTTCGGCGCAATGCCATGGTTGCCCGGTGCGACTTTCCATTCCACGGTGGCGATGTAGTCGGTCACTTCGTTGCCGTCGTCGTCTTTTTGCGGGGTGGTCAGCGTTTTGTGGGTCACTGTCACGATCCAGCCCGGCTTGTCCTGGGCGGTGACGGAAATGATCGGGTGATCGGCGGGCAGTGTCACCACCATGCCGGTGGTGGAGGCGGTAGCGGATTCGGTGGGCACCCGGAACGTCAGCACGCCGAAACCGCCAGGCGTGGTGTCGGTGCCGGACACTTTCACGTGCGCCGCGGCTGTGGCTGCCGGCGCCAGCATCGCTGCGGTCACCGCCACCGCGGCGGCGGCCACACGCCGTTGACGTGCTCCCATGGATGGCTCCTATCGCCTGTTCGTGGCTGCACTGATGCAGCGCATGGCCTGTATTAGTCGTGTGCGCTCCCGGTCTGGTTCCCGCACCACGTGATCGCACCCCGATGCTTACCCGCCTGCCCGAGCGCGGCGATTTCAGGTGGTCGCGGGCCGTTGGCCACCATCGGTTCGCGGTGATACGTTGCGCATCGGAAAGTCGTAGGCGGCGCGGAAATCCGGTGCAAATCCGGTGCGGTCGCGCCACTGTGACCACCGGCATTGCGGCTGCGCGAGGACGGTGGGAGTCAGACCCGCCCGCCTGCATCACCCACGACAGGGACGCGTGATCCCCACGGAGGTAACCGGTGTCTGAATCAGTCCAGTTGTCCCCCAAGGGGTTTGGCCGTGTCGCCCAGGCATGGGATCGCCGCGACTGGCGGGAATTCGGTGCCCTGGCCGCCGCGATCGTCGCGCTGCACGTCGTCGGGTTCGGCTCGCTGGTGCTGCTGGTGGCCCCGCACCACTACCAGGTCGGCACGCAGGTGTTCGGCGTCGGCCTGGGCGTGACCGCGTACATGTTCGGCCTGCGACATGCCTTCGACGCCGACCACATTGCGGCGATCGACAACACCACCCGCAAGCTGACCGCTGACGGGACCAGACCCAAATCGGTCGGCTTCTGGTTCGCCATGGGCCACTCCACGATGGTGTTGGTCATGGCAGTGTTGGTCATCGCGGCCACCACCGTGGCCGGGGTGCTCGAAAATGACGATTCGGCGGCCCGGCACAACCTGGGCATCGCCGGAACCCTTGCCTCAGGTCTGTTCCTGTGGCTGATCGGCATCGTCAATATCGTTGCCTTGGCCGGGATTTGGCGGGTGTTCACCGCGTTGCGTCGCGGCGAATTCAACGAAGACGAGCTCGAACAGCAGCTCGACAGCCGCGGCTTCCTGGCCCGTATCCTGCGCCCGATCATGCGGCGAATCACGCATCCGATCCAGATGTTCCCCGTCGGTGTGCTGTTCGGTCTGGGCTTCGACACCGCCACTGAAGTCACGTTGTTGGCGCTGGCCGGGACCGGGGCTGCCGCCGGTCTGCCGTGGTACGCGGTGTTGACGCTCCCGGTGCTGTTCGCCGCCGGGATGAGCCTGATGGATACCGCCGACGGTCTGTTCATGACCGTGGCCTACGACTGGGCGTTCGCCAAACCAGTCCGCAAGATCTTCTACAACCTCACGATCACTGGTCTGTCGATCGCGGTGGCGCTGCTGATCGGCACCATCGAACTTGTTGGGGTGCTGCACAACAACGGCGTTTGGGTGAATCCGGTCAGCGATTGGATCAGTGCCTTGGACCTGAATAACGTCGGCTTCATCATCGTCGGTCTGTTCGCGATCACCTGGCTGGTTGCGGTCGTGTACTGGCGCCTCAGCGGCGTCGAACAACGCTGGGCAGGCGTGCCCGTCGGGCCTTCCTGACACGTCTGCGCGGGCCTCCTAGCATCTATGCATGACCAGCAATGAGACCGAGCAATCCACCGGATGCGGGAACCCAAACTGCACGTGTGAAAACTGTCAATGCGGTCCGGAATGCACCTGCGGCACTGCCGGCACCACGACCTAACATCCACAAATGCCCGGTACCGCACGCAGCTGCCGGGATAGCGGCCACGCCTCAGTCGGCGAGCCGAATCAACCGTGCGCACAAGGAAATTTGTCCGGCGCTAGATGCTAGGTCTCTCGTCGCATGTGCCCGAACCGCGCCGAAGAAATAGTCAGATATTGTCGGTGACTGGTCGGCTCCGAGCCTGGGCTGTCAGGCGAACAATGGTATTGAGCTGACAAGCGGCCGAAGAGCCATGCTATCGATCCCCCAGTCCTCGGCGAGATCAACAGGCGAGAGAAGATGATCGATCGTGCTGATGCTGTCGGCGGCAGGCCCTAACGGAGCAGCTCGTGGAGACCTGTGCTGCAACATCTTTGATCTTGCATCGCGTGGTGTTGCGCCGCCACGTCAGGACCTCAGACTGTGTCGGGCCGCGCGTTGTCATGGCTCGTACTTCCGACGATCATGCTTGCCTCATTCGAGGCGAGACAAGTTGCCGAGCTGCGCAAGGTCAGCTGCCTCGAGGACCTATTGGCCCATCCGCACGACAGCACCGGCCACCAGCGCTGAGCGGACTGCGATCCCCGCGAACCAGCCACGCCACCGCCCCACCAGCGCCGTGCGCCGGTTCACCGGGCACCTTGGCCTTGTATGTCCATCAGCGGGACCGACCCACGACCAACCCACATCGCCCCATCATCCACTGTCGAGGCAAATATCAAACGCCACTCGAAATCCCGCTCGGTGCCGCGGAATTGCGCAAGGCTTGCCGAGTGGATGGCAACTGCACGCTCACTGCATTGGCACACGCGCCGCGTTCACCCACAGCCAGTGTCCCGCCGTGGGTGGCGATGATCCGAGCAGCCAACTCCAGACCGGAGTGGCGCTCTGACGACGTCCGGCCGGCGTGGGCGACCGGGGAATACGGGCCGTCGTCGCGGACAATGATGACTGCCTGGGCATCGCGGCGATACACCACCAGCTCGATCGCAGAGGCGGCATTACACCGAGCGTGATCAACCAGTGCGGCGACCGCGCGTTTCAACATCGCAGCGTCACCCACCACGTAGGTCGGCCGCAGGTCGGTGCGGATCGACAACGCACTGTTTCGCTCCAGCCAACCAGCATGCTGGACCAACACATCATCGAGGAAGACCATCTCTCCGGCACCGCCAGTCACACCGCCACACGGTATGGACCGCGACCTGAACGCACGCTGAGAACGACAGAGGTGAGGAGGCCCGATTCAGATGGCGCCGCAAGATTGTCGCTATTGGCAGAGTCTAATTGTGCCGTGTAGGCGGGTTTATCAAGCGCCGAAGAATATGCCTAGGCCGGGATATTGAGGTACTAAAAGTGGCAAATGTCGGCGCCAAAATATTATTTCTTGATAGTTAATATCGCAATCACTGCAAACTGAATTAATTGACGGTGGTGGAAGAATGTCGGCAATCAACATGCAGTTGTAGAAATTTTTTGCTGAATCTATTGGCATTCGGGCAAACGTGGTAATTTCCAATAAGCCGCGCGCGGGGCCGACAAAACACTTTGAATCCAAAGGAGGATTCGATCGTGTCCAAGCATCGCAAGCAAAAGTCCGGTAGGACCTTAAGGTCCGTCAATTATCTTGCGACCGGTGCCCTGGGCGTCGCGGCCGCGAGCGCCAGCATCGCGATGGCTGTTCCGCCGGGCGCGCTGGACGCGATAACGGCGTCGCCGCCACCGGTGCGCGGCGTCGAATTGACGGACTTCAGCTTCCCGCTGGCTCCTGCGCAGGACCCGAACAATCCGCTTTGGTGGTTGACGGGGCTGTTCGGCGCGAACGCTTCACCGCCCGGGCCGAAGGCGCTGATTACGCCGTTCGCGCCGACGACACCGGATCCCCTGGACAGCCCATGTGGCCTGGTCTGCAATGGCGCCGCAGGCACGGCGGCACACCCGAACGGGCAGGCCGGCGGCATTCTGTTCGGCGACGGCGGCCAAGGCTGGGACAGCACCGATGCCGGAGTCAACGGCGGTGACGGCGGCGGCGCGGGCCTGCTGTTCGGCAGTGGTGGCCGAGGTGGCAACGGTGCTGACGGTACCGATGTCCTAGCCGGCAGTAACGGCGGCAAGGGCGGAAACATGGGTCTGCTCGGGCTGTTCGGGACCGGCGGCAAGGGCGGTAATGGTGGCGCAGGTGGCTTCGGCGCCACTGGTGTCACCGGTGGCGCGGGTGGCGACGGCGTTGCGGGTACTGATGGCGCGACCGGCGGCGCGGGTAGTACGGGCTCGACCGGGCAGGCGGGCACCGCGGGTACGGCGGGTACGGCAGGTACGGCGGGTACGGCAGGTACGGCAGGCAGTGTCGGTTCCAAAGGCAGCAACGGCTTCCTGCTCGGTTTCAACGGCGGCACGGGCGGCACGGGCGGCGCGGGTAACGCAGGCGGCGTGGGTGGTACCGGCGGTACGGGCGGCACCGGTGGTACGGGCGGTACCGGTGGCACCGGCGGCGTCGGCGGATCGGGCACCCCGGGTGGTTCTGGCGGCGGCGGTGGCGCGGGCGGAACCGGCTTGCAAGGCACAGCTGCAGGCGCAGGTGGTGCGGGCGGCAGCGCCGGGCTGCTCACGCTGTTCGGCGGCGGTGGCCAGGGCGGCGACGGCGGTATTGGCGGTACCGGTGGTACAGGTGGTACCGGCGGATCCGGTGGCACGGGAGGCACCGGCGGCAATGCCGGCGACGGCGGTAAAGGTGGCAATGGCGGTACCGGTGGAGCCGGTGGCACGGGCGGCACTGGCGGCACGGGTGGCACAGGTGGCACTGGCGGCACGGGTGGCACCGGCGGTGCTGGTGGCGACGCGATCGTGACTCCCTTCACTCCCTACAAGGGCGGAGACGGCGGCACGGGTGGTACGGGTGGCACTGGTGGCACCGGTGGCACAGGTGGCACTGGTGGCGCCGCAGGCGTCGGAGGCACAGGTGGCGCTGGCGGTACCGGCGGCAACCCCGGAAACGCCGGTGCTGGTGGCGGCGGCGGCCAGGGCGGCTCGGGTGGAATCGGCGGCACGGGAGGTACCGGCGGTGCGGCCGGTGCTGGTGGCGGTGGCGGATTGCTGGGCGGCCTGGGTCTCGGTTCGGGTGGAACGGCCGGTAGTGCTGGTGCGACAGGCGCAAAGGGCTCGACTGGTGCGACTGGTGCGACCGGGTCGACAGGTGCCAGTGGAAAGACAGGAAGCACCGGTGCGTCGGGCAGTACTGGAGCTACCGGAACCAGCGGGACCCCGGGCAGCGCAGGACACACCGGCAGTACCGGCAGCAAGGGCAGTACCGGCAGCAAGGGGACTAACGGCTCCATCGGTATTGCAGGTCCGTTCGGTGCCGTGACCGGTGGCGGTGCGGGTGGCGCAGGCGGTGCCGGTGGCGGTGGCGGTGCCGGTGGCGCAGGTGGTGCCGGCGGCGGCGCCTAGCTGCCGACAGGACACGACGGTCGACCACCCCTGACGATGAAATACATTGTCAGGGGTGGTCTTTCGTGGATTCTGGACCGATGTCCTACAGCTGCTGAATGCTGCTAACTCCGTCGAGTTGAGCGGTGATGGGTCCGGAGTCCAGGGCCTGATTGAGTCGCTCGACGTCGAACATCGCGGGTCCGGTGACGGCTGCGCCGACGAGTACGTATCGAGTGCCATCGCCCGCGCTGAGGACGGTGCTGGCGACCGCACATGCACCCGCCGGCGAGGCGGCATCATTGACATTGACCCCGACTTGGACGACATGCGGCTCCGCGGCCAGTACCGCCTGCAGACGGCCGATGAGGGCCTCCGGCGAGAAGAACCGCCACCCCTCACCGAGGTGCAGCCAGTATCGGCCGTGCAGTCTGTCCTGGATGTACTGCAGTTGGGCGACGCCTTCGGCGCGAGGCCCGGTGATGAATTCCAGGAATGGATACCTGCGCTGCAAAGCCCGCCGATCCTCCACCGGCAGTCCGGTGTCGAGCGCCACGAACCGGCCGACGCTCGCAACGTCGAGGCAGCAGTTCAAGAATGAATCCACTGCCGCTTCTACGACGCTGCGGCGCGCCCCGGTAACCAGGCTGACGCTGACCTCGGCCTTCGGGTCATAGCCAACTATCTTGCGCACCAATGATTCTGGATAAGACATTGCATTCTCCAGCAGGACTGGAACTGATTGGTCGCGGTTGATTGCGATTCTGCGACGGTCGTCGTCGGGGATATCGGAGCGGTTCAGCAGCTCGCGGCACAACGTGAACGATTCTTCATGCCGGCCGGTCCATGATGCGCAGACCGACTGCTCGTCAAGGGCGCGCCAACGATAGACGGACGCGTCGACGAACAGAATGTCATCCTCTGGAAGAGGTATTGCCGCTGCGCGTTGCGCAAACAGGTGACCAAGCTGGTACGCACCTCTGGCACGGTACTCGGCGGCGACGGCATGGAGGGGTTCGGCGCGGGTCGGCCGGAACTCCCATGCCCGCAAGTAGGCGTCCAACACTTCCGGCCATGGTTCGCCGAGGCTGAACATGGATCTGGCCACCTGGCATAGCGCGTAGAACTTCTCTTCCTCCCAGCCGCCCATCTGGGCGCGGCGTTCCGACCAGATGCGGGCGTTGGTGAAATCACCGAGATTGAAATAGCTTTCGGCGAGGTAGAACGCTGAGCGTTCGTTGGTCGGATCGCGCTCCACCTCTGCCAACAACAGGTCTCGGTCCCGTTCGTACTTTTTGGGATCCTTGTTGCGGGCGCCGAGTCGACGGGACTCGATGAAGTAGTCGCCTTCGAGGCGTTCCTCGCGGAACGGCTCAGTGCAGTCGGCGTATTCGTGGACCACGCCGACGTATCGCCACGGCATGCCGTCGCGAAATAGCTGTCGCCGCCAGTAGAGCAGACCGTCGCTGATTCGCATGCTGTAGACATCGGCGGACAGTCGGGTGAAGTCGGGTCGCCCCCGCACGGTGTCGTCGGCGTCCATGACCCAGATGTAGTCACTGTGGCCTTGCGCGAGCTGCAGCGCCTCGGAACGGTTCTCGCCGAAATTGCGCCAGCTTCGCTCATGTACCTCGCCCGGGACGCCCAGCCGTGCCATGTGATTTCGGATCTTGCTCTGGGTCCCATCGTCCGAACCGGTGTCCACGATCACCCAGAAGTTGATGAAGGGCGCGACCGCATCAAGCACCTCGGTGACGATGTGTGCTTCGTTGCGCACGATCATGTTGAGACAGATCGTCGGCTCGCGTGGATTCTCCACTGAATCCGTATACCCGATTCGGCCTGGTGTTTGCTGCGCTTCGACAGAAACGCTTCGGCGCGGTCGTTGCGCGGTCTGGCCTCGGACTCCGCGTTCGCCGTCTGGCCGGGCGCATCCGCATCAGCGCATCTTCACGCTACGGTGGTGCCCATGGTCCGCACCTCTGTCGCGTTCGCACTCGTGCTGGCGGCCGGGATCTCGGGGTGCGGAAGATCAGAGCCCGCGGCTGGTGACTTCGCCGGGGACCTGTCCAAGAGCGTGACGGTCGAGGCGACGACCGGTCACCTGGCCAAGCTGCAGGCCATCGCCGACGCTCACGGTGGGAACCGGGCGTTCGGCACACCTGGTTACGACGCGAGCGTGGACTACGTCGCGAATGCGCTGCGCGCCAAGGGTTTCGACGTCGTCACTCCGGATATGGAAGTCAAGGTGGCGTACAACAACACGCCTGAACTGACCGTGGCCGGCACGCGGATACCGACGCGGGCGCTCGAGTACTCGGTCGGCACGCCGGGGCTCACGGCGCCGCTGGTGCCGGTCAAGGGCGGCCCCGGATCAGGCTGCAACAGTGCCGATTACGACGGCCTGCCGATCAAGGGCGCGGTCGCGCTGGTGGACCGCGGCACGTGCCCCTTCGCGGTGAAGGAAGCGACCGCGGCAGTCCACGGCGCGGTCGCGCTGGTGGTGGCCGACAACAAGGACGATGTCGACGACGCGGGCATCCCCGGGCGCGGCGGCACCCTTGGCGCCAAGGCGACGGTGAAGATTCCCGCGGTACTGATCTCGAAGGCGGCCGGGGCTCGGCTTCGGGCCGCCCCGGGGCCGGTGTCCCTCAAGCTGGACGCCGGTGTGCGGGTTGAGCACACCCGCAACGTGATAGCCCAGACCAAGACGGGATCCGAGCATGACGTCGTGATGGTCGGTGCACATCTGGACAGCGTCAAGGAAGGGCCCGGGATCAACGACAACGGCTCCGGCGTGGCCGCGGTCCTGGAGACGGCTTTGCAGTTGGGCAGCGCCCCGAAAATCGCGAACGCGGTGCGGTTCGCGTTCTGGGGCGCCGAGGAGGAGGGCACGATCGGCTCTGACCGATACATCGAATCCCTCGACGTCGAGGCGCTCAAAGACATTGCGCTGTATCTGAATTTCGACATGCTGGCCTCGGAGAACGCCGGCTATTTCAGTTACGACGGCAACCTGTCCGGCCCGCCGCTGGCCGACGACCTGGTGCCGCGTATCCCGGAGGGCTCGGCGGGAATCGATCGCACCTTCACGGCGTATCTGTCCGATGCCGGTAAGCCGCCTCAGGACTACCCGTTCAACGGACGGTCGGACTACGACGCCTTCACCAAGGCCGGTATCCCGGCGGGTGGGTTGGGCACCGGCGACGAGGAAAACATGAACGACGAGCAGGCCCGGCTGTGGGGCGGCACCGCCGGAAAACCTTTCGACTCCAACTACCACAAGAAGACGGACGACTTGGCGCACATCAACCGCACGGCAATGGACATCATGGGTCGTGGAGTGGCTTTCGGGGTGGGGCGGTACGCCCAGGATTTGAGTGGCCGCAACGGCGTTCCGGTCCGCGATGACCGGACCCGGCACGTGGTCTCGGCATCATGAGGCGGGCACTGGCCGCCGGGCTGCTGACCGCTGTTCTGGCGTCGTGTGCACCACCGCCGCAGCCACCGGCCCCACCGCCGCCGCCCGCGCCTGATCTCGCGCGCGATCTGGCCGGCAGGGTGGGCACCGACGGCATCTACACGCATCTGAGGAAGTTCGCCGCCATCGCGGCGGAGAACAAGGGCACCCGCGCCGACGGCACCCCCGGCTACCAGGCCAGCGTCGACTACGTCGCGAACCTGCTGCGGGACAAAGGGTTCGACGTGCAGACCCCCGAGTATGTGCGCGTGGAACGCGGTGCCCCCGGCAATCCGGTGCTCGACGTCGGTGGCCGTCGGTGGGGGGTCGTGCAGGCCTCGCTGTTGACGTCCACGGCGCCCGGCGGCCTGACCGCGCCGACGTTGCACCCTGTCAAGCCGGCCGGTTGCGCTCCGGACGATTACGGCACCCTCAACCTGCGGGGAGCCATCGCGGTGGTCGACGACGCGGTGTGCTCGGTGGTCGACAAGCAGAATGCGGCGGTGGCCCGCGGCGCGGTCGCGGTGCTGGTGGTCAGCCCGCCCAGCGCGAACGGCGCCCCGCGCGGGCTGTTCAGCCCCGGCTACTACGAACACCTCAACACGCCGGTGGGCATCATCGGCAAGGACGCCGATGCCGTACTGCTGAAAACCAACAGCCCGGTGAAGCTCACCCTCGACGCCAAGAACACCGGTGTGAAATCGCGAAACGTCTTGGCTCAGACCAAGACCGGTGATCCGCACAGCGTAGTGCTGGCGGGCGCGCACCTCGACAGCGCGCCGACGAGCGCGGGCATCAATGACGCGGCAACCGGGGTGTCGGCACTGCTGGAGACGGCCGCAGCGCTGGGCGGCTCGCCGAAGATCGAGAACGCGGTGCGGTTCACGTTCTGGGGTTCGGGCGCCGTGGGTCAGGAAGGCGCCACCAAGTACGTGCGCGGGTTGGCCGCCGAACCGCTGAATGACATTGCGCTGTATCTGGATTTCGACATCCTCGGTTCGCCCAACGCCGGGTTCTTCACGTTCGACGGCGACCAGTCCGGTCAGGCGAACCCCGAGATTCCCCTCGACGCGGTGCCCGCCGGGTCGGCCGGGCTCGAGCGCACGCTGGCCGGATATCTGTACCTCGCCGGCAAGCGGCCCGCCGACATGACGATGGATCTGGGCAGTGGCTACGGCCCGTTCCTCACCGCCGGGATTCCGGTCGGCGGCATCTCGACGGGAACGTCGCAGCGCAAGTCGCCGATCCAGGCGCGCTTGTGGGGTGGACAGGCGGGCGCCGCCTTCGATCCCGGGTATGGGCCGAAGGGCGATACCGTCGAGCAGCTGAACCGCGCCGCGCTGGCCGTGACCGGACCCACTGTCGCGTTTGCGGTCGGCACATACGCGCAGTCGCTGACGGGCCCCAATGGCGTGCCGTTGCACGACGAACGACACCGGCAAGCAGGCAAGTAGCCAGGTTTCACAGCTACTGCATAACTGGAATCGCCGTTCCTGTGAGTCCGGTTGCCAGGTTGCCGGGTTAGTAATGGTGCCCATGAAAAGCACCTATCGCCGTTGGTCGGCCGTCGCCGGCACCGTGATCGTCGTGGCCATGGGCGGGCTGACCGTCGCCTGTGGTTCGCAGGGCAACAACGCGCCGGCCACCGTGACGGTCACCCCGTCGAGCACCACGACGACGGCCAAGCAGCACCACGGCGGTGGTGGCGGCGGTAGCGCGGGCGGCGGTCAGCAGCAGGCGCCGGCGCCCGCTCCGGAGACGGTGACCAACACCGAGACGGCCACCCAGACCGAGACCCAGACGCAGACCGAGACCTCGACGTCGGTGCAGACCTCGACGGTCTACCAGCCGCAGCCGCGCGAGCGCGGCGGCTTCAACAACTTCGGGCCGCAGCAGCACTGATCAGGCCCTGAGTTAGGTCCGTCACTGCTTGTATGCAAGCTTGCATGCAAGTTGCTACTGTCGTCCCGTGGCCATTGATCAGACTCCCGCCAGCGAGCGCGCCTACCGTGACACCAAGAGCAAGATCCTGGTCGGCGCGGTCAAGGGCGGGCAGCTGCTGAGCGAGGTGGAAGTCGCGGCGGAGCTCGGCGTGAGCCGGACACCGGTGCACGAGGCCTTCCTGCGTCTGGCGGCCGAGGACCTGCTCGACCTGCTGCCCCGGCGGGGCGCGGTCGTCGTACCGATCCCACCGCGTGAGGCCACCGACCTGCTCGAGATGCGCCTGGCGCTGGAGGGCAGTGCTGTGCGCCGCCTCTGCCGTTCTGAGGCCACCGCGCAGGCAGTGGCTGCCGAACTCGCCCGGCTGATCGACCAGCAGCGTGGCGCGGCCACCGATCTGGCGCGCTTCGCCGAGCTCGACGACGCCTTCCACCGGCACATCGTGGACTCCGCCGGCAACTGCGTCGCGCAGCGGTTCTACGGCTCGTTGGGCGACCGGCAACGCCGCATGATGGCCGACGCCGTGCAGGCCGACCAGACGCTCGTCGAACGGCTCATCGCCGAACACGCCGAGCTGGCCCAGGCCATCGACGTCCGCGACGCGACGGCGTTCGACGCCCGCCTGCTGGCGCACCTCGAGTCGACGTACGAGGTGGTGCTGCGATGAGTCGCGCCCGTGTGAAGCCATGGCTCGCCGTCGCCGCCGGTGTCTTCTGCATCGGTTGGGGCGGAAACCAATTCACCCCGATGCTGATCGAATACGTGCACCGCGCCGGATACTCGCGCGTGGACGTCGACGTCCTGCTGGGCGCCTACGTGCTGGGCCTGATCCCCGGCCTGCTGGTCGCGGCGGCCATGTCGAACCGGTACGGCCGGCGCCCATTGATGGTCGCGGGCTTGATCAGCTCGGCGCTGGGCAGCCTGATTCTCGCGACCGGTGAATTGGGCGGATTCCCAGCACTTTTCGTCGGCCGGCTGCTGTGTGGGCTGAGCGTGGGTGTCGCGATGGCCGTCGGTTCGACCTGGATCGCGGAGCTGTCCGCACCGCCGTATGACACCGCAGCGACGGGGGCCGGCGCCCGGCGGGCCTCGATCTGGCTGTCGCTGGGGCTGGCGATCGGCCCCTTGTGCTCGGGCCTGCTGGCGCAGTTCGCGCCGCTGCCGTTGACGCTGACGTACCTGGTGCAGGCGGCGCTGTGCGCGCCCGCACTGTGGCTGGTGCGGTACCGGACGGTGGAGACCCGGAGCGCTCGCGTCAGTGGAGACCTGTTGTCGCAGTTGCGGGTTCCCGCCGCGACGCACCGCCGCTTCGTCCGAGTGGTGGCCCCGATGGCGCCCTGGGTGTTCGGCTCGGCGGCCATCGCGTACGCCATCGTGCCGGCGCTCGTCGCTGATCGGCTCGGCTCCTGGGCGCTGCTGTACACCGCCGGCCTGACGGTGCTGACGCTGGCCTGTGGCGTGCTGGTGCAGCCGATCGCGAGGCGGCTGGACGACCATTCCAGCGCCCGCGCGGTGGTGGTGTCGATGGTGCTGATGTCGGCGGGCGTGTTCGCCGCGGTCGCCACCGCCGTCACCCGCTCACCGGTCGTCGCGGTGCTGGTGGCCATGCTGCTGGGCAGCGCGTACGGCATCGCCATCGTGTCCGGGCTGCTGGAGATTCAGCGCATCGCCAAACCGCACGAGCTGGCCGGGGTGTCCGGCGTGTACTACTCGCTGGCGTACGTCGGCTTCCTGCTGCCGGCGTTGCTCGCCGCGCTGGCCCACTACGTCAGCTACCCGGCGATGCTCACCGTGGTCGGCCTACTGGCGGCGGTGTGCACGGTGATCTGTGCGGCCGGCTGGTCCAAGCACCTGCCGGCCCGCGCGTAGATCGGGATTTGTGCACGATTTTCCGCGGTCACCGCGGAAAATCGTGCACAAATCCGGCTCTTCTGACATATCCGTGGGTGGGTTTTAGGTTCCGAAGAGGCGCACGTCGTTGTGGCATAGGGTTTCTGGCTTGTCTAGGGTCAGTAACCACAGAGAGCCAACAACGACGTGCGCAAGACGAGGGTAGGGCGTGCGCTGCTGGGTGTCGACCAGCGCACCGTGATTGAGGACATCGAGTTCGAAGAATCCGACGACGGCGGCGAGATCACGGCCGTTGTGGTGCGGGCGCGTCCGCGCAGTGGCGGTCAGCGTCGGTGTGGCCGGTGCAGTTCGCGGTCGCCTCGGTTTGACCGGGGTGAGGGGGTGCGGCGGTGGCGCAGCCTGGATTGCGGCACGATCCCGGTGTTCGTCGAAGCGGCCGCGCCGCGGGTGAATTGCCGTGTGCACGGGCCGACGGTGGTCGCGGTGCCGTGGGCGCGCCATGGCGCCGGGCATACCTACGCATTCGATGACACGGTGGCCTGGTTGGCGGTGGCCTGCTCGAAAACCGCTGTGCGCGAACTGATGCGGGTCGCGTGGCGTACGGTCGGGTCGATCGTGTCCCGGGTGTGGGCCGATACCGAAAAGCGGGTCGATCTGTTCGCGGGGCTGCGCCGGATCGGGATTGATGAGATCTCCTACAAGCGCCACCACAAGTACCTGACTGTGGTGGTTGATCACGACAGCGGCCGGCTGGTGTGGGCTGCTGCGGGTCGTGACGGTGCCACCTTGAGGCAGTTCTTCGACGCCCTGGGGCCGCAGCGGTCCGCACTGATCACCCATGTCTCCGCCGATGCTGCGGAATGGATCGCCGAGGTGGTCGCCGAGCGCTGCCCGACCGCGATCCGCTGTGCTGATCCGTTTCATGTGGTGGCCTGGGCCACTGAGGCTTTGGATGTCGAGCGGCGCCGCGCCTGGAACGATGCCCGCGCCCTGGCCCGCACCGAGCCCACATGGGGCCGCGGCCGCCCGGCCAAGGATGCCCCGCCACGGCCGGGGCGTGAAAGGGCCCGGCGACTCAAAGGGGCGCGCTACGCGCTGTGGAAGAACCCCGAGGATCTCACCGAACGGCAGAACGCGAAGCTGTCCTGGATCGCGAAGACCGATAAGCGGCTCTACCGGGCATATCTACTCAAAGAGGGCTTGCGGCACGTGTTTTCGGTCAAAGGCGACGAAGGCAAGCAGGCCCTGGACGCATGGCTGTCCTGGGCGCGGCGATGCCGGATCCCGGTCTTCGTGGAGTTGGCGGCCCGGATCAAAAAACACCGAGTCGCGATCGACGCCTCCCTGGACCACAGACTGTCTCAGGGACTGATCGAATCCACCAACACCAAAATCCGTGTCCTAACCCGAATCGCGTTCGGATTCCGATCCCCCGAAGCGCTCATCGCGCTAGCCATGCTCGCCCTCGGAGGTCACCGCCCCGCCCTACCCGGCCGCCCCAAACACCCACGGATATGTCAGTAGAGCCACAAATCCCCGGCTAACGGTTGCGGGCGACGTTGGCGGCCAGGTACAGGACGTAGCCGATCACGCCGACGGTCGCGAGCTTGCGGGTCTGCGGCACGATCAGGCCGACGCCGAGCGCCGTCTCGATCGATCCGTTGACCTTGAGGTGCTTGTCGATGTCGTCCGGGAACGCCGTCGCGGTGATGCCCTTGAACAGGTCGGGCTTGGCGAAGTGTGCCAGCCCGGCCAGCGCGAGGCCGATCCCGGCCAGCAGGCCCTTCTTTCCAGCGGTGTTCTCAGCGGCGTCGGTCACCTGTGGTCCTCTCTGATCACGAAATCTTGTAGTCGCTCAACGGAAATTCGGAAGCTTCCCGAATCGCCGTCTCGGTCGACGACGGGCGCAGCAGAGTGGGCTCGCCCGCGGGATTGAAATAGTACGAGTGCGCGCTGGCGCAGTTGCCGAGGGTGAACAGCGAGTCGCCGAGCAGTTCGGTCATGCGGTCGAGGAACGCGGTGTTGGCTTCCTCGGTGACCTCGAACGTCGTCGCTCCGCGTTTCTTCACCTCGGTGAAAAGCCGGTCCATCAACCGCATCTGGTACTCCATGGTGTTGAAGAAGTTCAACCCCAGGAACGCGTAGGGACTGGCCAGGCTCAGGTAGTTCGGGAAGTACGGCATCGAGACGCCCTGGTAGGCCTGGAAACGCGTTTCGCGCCACCACTTTCCGAGATCGCGGCCCTCGCGGCCGATCACCTCGATGGCCGGGAAGTTGGCCTCCCACAGGTCGAAACCGGTGGCGAGGACCAGGGTGTCGATCTCGACCTTGACCCCGTCGTTGCCGATGATGCCGTCGGCGACGATGTGGTCGATGCCGGCGTCCTGCAGGTGCACGTTGGGCCGGTTGAAGGCCTGGTAGTAGCCGTTGCTGAAAGTCGGCCGCTTGCAACCGAAGTCGTAGTCCGGGGTCAGCCGGCGCCGCAGGTCCTTGTCGCGGATGACGAAGAAGCGGTGCATCTTCGACAGGTCGGACGCGGAGATGTTGAAGCGGCCGCGGAACATGCCGTAATGGCGGACCCCGACCGACACCATGACCTCGTAGATCGAGTCGGTGAGCCAGCGCAGCACGCGCTGCGTCAACGGGAACCGGGCGAACATCTTCTTGGCGCGGGCGCCGAAGCGCGGGTCGATCTTGGGCACCACCCAGATCGGCGTGCGCTGGAACACCGTCAGGTCGGCGGCGGTCTTGGCCAACTCGGGGATGAGCTGCACCGCGGTGGCGCCGGTGCCGATGACGGCAACGCGCTTGCCCGCCGGGTCGTAGTCGTCATCCCAGTCGGTGGTGTGGATGACGCGACCTTCGAAACTCTCGATGCCGGGAATCGCCGGGATGTTCGGCTGCGACAGGAAGCCGGTGGCGGTGATCAGGTAGCGGGCGCTGAGGGTCTCACCGTCGGCGATGTTGATGCGCCACAGCGACGCCTCCTCATCCCAGCGGGCGCCGTTGACGACGACGTTGAACCGGATGTGCCGCCGCACGTCGTACTTGGCGGCGACGTCGTCGGCGTAGCGCTTGATCTCCGGGCCCGGCGTGAACAGCCGCGACCAGTTCGGGTTGGGCTCGAAGAAGTACGAGTACGTGGTGGTGGGCACGTCGACCGCGAGCCCCGGATAGTGGTTGACGTACCAGGTGCCGCCGAGGTCGTCCTCGCGCTCCAGGATCGTGAAGTTTTCGATCCCGAGGCGTTTGAGCTGGATGGCCGCACCGATACCGGCGAATCCTGCGCCGACGATGACCGCGTCGAACTGCTGCGTCGTCATATTCAGACGGTACCTCAGGTACCGCTTCGCGCCACGAACACAAGAGCCGCGGCGACCGCCAGCGCGGGGACGTCCAGGGTCTTGGAGCCCAGGTCGTGGCGGGCCCCGGTGATCTCGATGAGCTCGGTGGGCGCCGGGATCAGCTGGGCCGCGGCGGTGAGCTCGTCGATGCTGCCGAACGGGTCGGCCGTGCCGTGCGTGAAGACCGTCGGGACCTTGATCTGGCCCAGGTGCTCGGTGCGTGCCCGCTCGGGCTTGCCCGGTGGGTGCAGGGGATAGGAGAACAGCGTCAGTGCCGCCAGGTCGGCGCCCTGAGCCGCCACCATCGACGTCATCCGGCCACCGTAGGAGTGGCCGCCGGCGACCACCGGTCCATCGGTCAGTGTGTGGGCGAATTCGATGGCCTCGACGATGCCCTGCTGGTCCGATGCCGCCGAGTTGGACGGCGGGCCCTTCGGGCGGCGGCGCCGGTAGGGCAGGTTGTAGCGGATGGCGAGCCAGCCGTGGCGGGCCCATTCGTCGCAGATCCGGATGATGAGCGGGGCGTCGCGGTTGCTGCCCGCGCCGTGCGTCAGCAGCACGACGCCCGTCGGAGTGCCGTCGGGTTCGTGCGCGATGCCCGCGATGTCCTCGAGGCTCACGCTCAGGCCCGATCGTC
Organism: Mycobacterium toneyamaense; assembly: GCF_055384815.1. NCBI lineage: Bacteria > Bacillati > Actinomycetota > Actinomycetes > Mycobacteriales > Mycobacteriaceae > Mycobacterium > Mycobacterium toneyamaense. Next base: position 5,147,109 of record NZ_AP040333.1, on the reverse strand, counting down.
TTCGCGCGAGCGCTCATCCGCCAACCGGAAGAGTGCGTTGACCGGACCGTGGCCGTGGCCCAGCGGGTAGGCCGCCCGCAGGCACTCGGTGACCCAGCTCTTGCCGAACGCGACCGCGTCGGGCACCGAAAAGCCGTGCGCCAGTGCGCAGGCCGTGGACGCGGCGAGGGTGTCGCCGGCGCCGTGGTCATGGCCGGTGTCGATGCGCTCGGTGGTGAATTCGTAGAACTCGTTGCCGTCGTACAGCAGGTCCGGGCTGTGATCGCTGGACCGCAGATGGCCGCCCTTGACCAGCGCCCACTTCGGGCCCAGATCGTGCAGGGCCTTGGCGGCATCACGCTGGGTCGCCGCATCCACCACGTCGATGCCGGTGATCAGCCGGACCTCGTCGAGGTTCGGGGTGACCAGCGTGGCAATCGGGAACAGCTGCGTGCGAACCGAATTCAGCGCGCTCGGGTGCAGCAGTGGGTCGCCGTGCATCGACGCGCACACCGGGTCGACGACGAGCGGGATGTCACCGTCGAGACTCTGCCACGTCTCCGCGACCGCGCCGATGATCTCGGCCGAGGCCAGCATGCCGGTCTTGGCCGCCTGGATGCCGATGTCGTCGGCCACCGCGGTGATCTGCCCGCTGATGATGTCCAGCGGCAGCTCGTGAAAACCCTTGACCCCCACCGAGTTCTGCACCGTCACCGCCGCGACGGCGACGCATCCGTGCACGCCGAGCATCGCGAAGGTGCGCAGGTCGGCCTGGATGCCGGCGCCACCGCCGGAATCCGAGCCGGCGATGGTCATCACCCGCAGCGGCGTTTCGCCCGGCGGGGTCAGAGGTAAAAAGGTCACGGACGCATCATTCCAGCATGGGTAGATACACCCGGTTGCCGTGGTCGGCGAACTCCTGGGATTTCTCCGCCATGCCCTGGGCGATCTCGTCCGCGTAATCGGGAGCGACCCCGTCCGGGTAGGCGTCGCGGATGTCCTGCGTGATGCGCATCGAGCAGAACTTCGGGCCGCACATCGAGCAGAAGTGCGCCGTCTTGGCCGGCTCGGCGGGCAGCGTCTCGTCGTGGTACTCGCGGGCGGTGTCCGGGTCGAGCGACAGCGCGAACTGGTCGTGCCAGCGGAACTCGAAGCGGGCCTGCGACAGGGCGTTGTCACGGTCCTGCGCACCGGGGTGGCCCTTGGCCAGGTCGGCGGCGTGCGCGGCGATCTTGTAGGCGATCACGCCGTCCTTGACGTCCTTGCGGTTGGGCAGACCCAGGTGTTCCTTGGGCGTGACGTAGCAGAGCATCGCGGTACCGGCCTGCGCGATGATCGCCGCGCCGATGGCCGAGGTGATGTGGTCGTAAGCCGGCGCGATGTCCGTCGCGAGCGGGCCGAGGGTGTAGAACGGCGCCTCCTCGCAGAGTTCTTCCTCCAGGCGGACGTTCTCGACGATCTTGTGCATCGGGACGTGGCCCGGACCCTCGATCATCACCTGCACGCCATGGGATTTGGCGATCTTGGTGAGCTCGCCCAAGGTGCGCAGCTCGGCGAACTGGGCTTCGTCGTTGGCGTCGGCGATCGAGCCGGGACGCAGGCCGTCACCGAGGGAGAAGGTGACGTCGTAGCGCTGCAGGATTTCGCAGAGCTCTTCGAAGTGCGTGTACAGGAACGACTCCTGGTGGTGCGCCAGGCACCAGGCCGCCATGATCGAGCCGCCGCGCGACACGATGCCGGTGACGCGCTTGACCGTCAGCGGGATGTAGCGCAGCAGCACGCCGGCGTGCACCGTCATGTAGTCGACGCCCTGCTCGCACTGCTCGATGACGGTGTCGCGGTAGAGCTCCCACGTCAGCTTGGTGGGATCGCCGTTGACCTTCTCCAGCGCTTGATAGATCGGCACGGTGCCGACCGGCACGGGGGAGTTGCGCAGGATCCACTCGCGGGTCTGGTGGATGTCCTTGCCGGTGGACAGATCCATGATGGTGTCGGCGCCCCAGCGGGTGGCCCACACCATCTTGTCGACCTCTTCGGAAATGGACGACGTCACGGCGCTATTGCCGATGTTGGCGTTGACCTTCACCGCGAACGCCTTGCCGATGATCATCGGCTCGAGCTCGGGGTGATTGTGGTTGGCCGGAATGATGGCGCGACCGATGGCGACCTCGTCGCGGACCAGCTCGGCGGGGACGCCCTCGCGCTCGGCGATGAACGCCATCTCTGCGGTGATCTCGCCGCCCCGGGCGCGCTGCAGCTGGGTGCCGCGGTCCTTGACGACGCCGGGGCGGGCGGGCAGGCCCTTCTCGAGGTCGATGGTGGCGGTCTCGTCGGTGTACGGACCCGAGGTGTCGTACAGGTCGAGGTGGTCGCCGGTGGTCAGGTTGACCCGCCGGAACGGGACCTTTCCACCGTCGGGAAGCTCCCGGTAAACCTTGGTGCTGCCCTGGATCGGGCCGCAGGAAAGGTCGTTGAATACAGCAATTGCAGTCATCTGCTTACTCCCTACGCCGGCATTACCCGGTCAGGTTCATACGGTCGACGGCGCCATTCAGCCGTCCTCTCAGCGCACCAAGGTGTGCGCTCCCGCGCGGACGTTGTTCACCGTAGTCGATCGCCGTGGGAAGGCAAGGGTGCGTGCGAACCCGTTTCGGGCGTTCGGTGACCGGGAATCGAATTGTCATGAGGTCGTTTGTATAGCTAACATATGTTTTTCTGATATTGGAGCGAAGACCGACTGATGACGACTGACACCGAGCTCACCGGGCCGCGCGACACCGCACTCGCGGCAACCGCGCGCCGACGCGTCCAGATGGACCACGACCATCCGCGCTACAAGTGGGTCGTGCTGGCCAACACCACGCTGGGCACACTGCTGGCCACGATCAACGCGTCGATCGTGCTGATCTCACTGCCGGCGATCTTCCGGGGCATCGGGCTGAACCCGCTGGCGCCGAGCAACGTCAGCTACCTGCTGTGGATGCTGATGGGCTACCTCGTGGTGACGGCCGTGCTCGTGGTGCCGTTCGGCCGGCTCGGGGACATGTACGGCCGGGTCCGCATCTACAACCTGGGTTTCGTCATCTTCACGCTGGCGGCCGTCGCGCTGTCGTTCGATCCGTTCCACCTCGGTGGCGGTGCGATCTGGCTCATCGCCTGGCGGGTGATCCAGGGCATCGGCGGCGCGATGCTGATGGCGTCGTCGTCGGCGATCCTGACCGACGCCTTCCCGGCCAACCAGCGCGGCATGGCACTCGGCGTGAACATGGTGGCCGCGGTGGCCGGATCGTTCCTCGGTCTGCTCATCGGCGGGTTCCTCTCGGAATGGGAGTGGAAGGCCGTGTTCTGGGTCGGCATCCCGATCGGCGTGATCGGCGCCATCTGGAGCTACCGCTCGCTGCGTGAGCTGGGCGCCCGGTCGCCCGGCAAGCTGGACTGGGCCGGCACCGTGACATTCGGCCTGGGCCTGACGGTGCTGCTGCTCGGCATCACGTATGGCATTCAGCCGTACGGTGATTCGCCGACGGGCTGGGGCAGCCCCGCCGTCCTCGGCTCGATCGGTGTGGGTCTGCTGCTGCTGGTCGTGTTCTGCATCATCGAGCTCAAGGTCGAGTCGCCGATGGTCGACATGCGGCTGTTCAAGTCGGCGACCTTCGGCATGGGCAACCTGGCCGGGCTGCTGTCGTCGGTGGGCCGCGGTGGCCTCCAATTCATGCTCATCATCTGGCTGCAGGGCATCTGGCTGCTGTTGCACGGCTACGACTTCGAATCGACGCCGCTGTGGGCGGGCATCTACCTGCTGCCGGCGACCATCGGCTTCCTGGTTGCGGCACCCGTCGCCGGCAGCCTGTCCGACCGCTTCGGCGCGCGGCCACTGGCGGTCGGCGGCATGCTGCTGATGGCGGTGACCTTCGTTGCGCTGCTGCTGATTCCGGTCAATTTCGCGTACTGGGAATTCGCCCTGCTGGTGTTCCTCAACGGCGTCGGCGGCGGTATCTTCACCGCGCCGAACACCGCGGCCATCATGTCCAGCGTGCCGGCGGCGCAGCGCGGCGCGGCGTCGGGTGTGCGGTCGACGTTCTTCAACGCCGGCAGCTCGCTGTCGATCGGTATCTTCTTCTCGCTCATGGTCGTCGGGCTGGCCGGCACCTTGCCGACCGCGTTGTCCAGTGGCCTGCAGCAGCAAGGGGTTTCGGCCGACGTCGCGCAGCAGGTCGCCGAACTGCCGCCGGTGGGCAGCCTGTTCGCGGCCTTCCTCGGCTACAACCCGGTGGGCGAGCTGCTGGCTCCGTTCCACACGCTGCAACAGCCGGGCGTCGATGCCGCCACCCTGACGGGTCAGAGCTTCTTCCCGCAGCTCATCACCGAGCCGTTCCACTCCGGCCTGGTCGTGGTGTTCGGCGCGGCGGCGGTCATGATGCTGCTGGGTGCGGTGGCGTCGATGTTCAACCCCGGTACCTACGCCACCGAGCCCGGCGCCGACAACGCGGCGTGACGGCCGGTCAGCGGTCGAAAACAGCTGTCAGATAGTCGGATTCGGGTATCGACTGGCACGCCAGCCGGACGCCGATGCCGAGTTCGTAGTCGTCGAGGGTGTCGTTGATCCGCATGCTCACCTGGCCTTCGCGCAGCGTGTACGCGCAGGCGCCGCAGTTGCCTTCGCGGCAGGCGTAGGGTGCGTCGATACCTCGGCTCAGCAGGGTGTCGAGCAGCACTTCGCTCTTGGGCCAGCTGATCTCGTGGGTATCGCCGTCGATCTCGACGGTCGCGGTCACCGCGTCGGAGGCTGCGGCCGAACGGGTCGCCGGCTCCGGCGCGGCGAAAGCATCCGTGGTCAGTGAGACGAAGACCTCGCGGTGCACGTGCTCACAGGCGACGCCGGCGTCGTGCAGGGCGGCCGCGGCCACGTCCATGAATGCGGCTGGGCCGCACAGGTAGGCGGCGGTATCGGCTGCGGGTGTCGAGGGCAGCAAGGAGCGCAGGCCGGCCGGAGTGGGCAGGCTGGACTCCGACTCGAGCCAGTGTGCGACCGTCAGCCGGTCGGCATGTGCCGCAAGCAGTTCCGCCAACTCGGCGTCGAAGATGACCGACTCGCGGTCGCGGTTGGCGTAGACGAGTGTCACCCGGCGGCCGGACTGCAGCAGTTCGGCGCGGATCATCGAGATGACCGGGGTGATGCCACTGCCGGCGGCGACGAAGACCAGCTCGCTGTCTGCCGGACGGACCGTGAAAGCGCCTGCGGGCGTGAGGGATTCCAGTGTCATACCGGCCTCGGCATGGTCGCACAGCCAGTTGGATGCGAGGCCGCCCGCGGTGCGCTTGACGGTCACCTTCAGGTGCTCGTCGGCGGCCGGACTGCTCGACAGTGAATAGCACCGCGAGACCGCGCCGCCGTGTGCCGGGATGCGCAGGGTCAGGAACTGGCCGGCCTGGTAGGTGAACTGGTCACGCGCGTCGTGCGCGGCCGTCAGGACCAGCGACACGGCGTCGGGGGTCTCGGTGATCACCTCGACCACGGTCAACTCGTGCGACCTGGACGCTGTCGATGCGGTCATGGGAAATGCCTTCCGTCGTGGGACCAGGTCAGATTGTCGTCGTTAACTGTGCCATTGACAAATGGCACAGTTAATGATGATCTAGTTGCCGTGACGGAAACTGATCGGGCAACGTTGCCCGAAGTACCCACGCGCGCAACGTTGCGCGCCGCGCTCTCGGCCACGGTGACCCGCTGGACCCTGGGCAATCTGACCAGCGTCATCCCGATGAACACCCCAGGTGTCTGGTTCGGCCGCGGGCTGATCGCCACCATCATGGAGACCTTCGGTTCGATGCCCGATGGCACCAGGATCGTCCCGGTCCGCACGCCGAACCTGCGGGGCGAGTGGGTTCTCGGCCCGGGCGTCGAGTTCGGCCGCCGCGCCGGCTACTACGTGCACGGCAGCGCGTACGTCATCTGCTCGGCACGCACCCACCGCAAGCTGGTGGCCCGGTTGTCGGAGGCGACCGGACTGCCGATGTTCGTGGTGGACTACCGGCTGGCACCCGAGCACCGCTTCCCGACGGCGGCCGAAGACGTCGAAGCCGGGTACCGGTGGCTGTTGGCGGAAGGCTATGCGGCCTCGGACATCGTGATGGGCGCCGACTCCGCCGGCGGTCACCTGACCTGCGACATGCTGCTGGCGCACGCCGGCGACCCGGACTTCCGGCCCGCGGGCGTGGTGCTGTTCTCGCCGTTGATCGACGTGACGCTCGGGCTCGCGCTCGAACAGGAGAAGGCGACGTACCGTGATCCAGCGATGTCGGCCACCGCGGCCGCGCGCATGGTCGGGCTGTACACGCAAGGCCAGAACCTGGCCGATCCGCGCCTGCGGCTCGACTTCGCCAAGGCAGAGCAGTTGCCGCCCATGCTGATTCAGGTCGGTGGTTTCGAGATGCTGCGCGCCGACGCCCGCTACCTCGACGCCGAACTCCGCCGTGGCGGTGGCGCCAGCACGCTCGAGGTCTGGCCCGGCATGGTTCACGTGTTCCAGGCCCTGCCGCATCTGGCGCCCGAAGCCGGCCCGGCACTGCGCCGCGCCGCGGCCTTCATCGCCGATGCCTACAAGCGATCCAACGAGCTCGAAGAGGTGTGCTGATGATCGGCATCGACACGATCCTGAATGTCTTTCGCGGGCAACGTCGCTCGGACAAGGCGAAGGCGGTGGTCACCGGCGCCGGCAGCGGCATCGGCCGGTCGTTCGCGCTCGAGCTCGCCCGGCGGGGTGGCGAGATCATCTGCGCGGACATCAGCCTGGAGCGGGCGAAGGAGACCGTGGCGCTGATCGACCAGCTGCCGACGGGCAAGGGTCACGCCGTGCAGTGCGACGTCGCCGATCGCACCGCCATCGAGCTGCTGGCCAAGCAGGCGCAGGACATCTTCGGTGGCGCACCGACACTGGTGATCAACAACGCAGGCGTCGGCATCGGTGGAAAACCGGTGGGCGACATCGGCTTCGAGGACTGGGACTGGGCGCTCGGCATCAACCTGTGGGGCGTGGTGTACGGCTGTGAGGTCTTCACGCCGCTGCTGCGCGAAGCCGGCCGGGGCGGCATCATCAACGTGGCCTCGGCGGCCGGGTTCGCCGCCGCGCCATCGATGGCGGCCTACAACGTGTCGAAGGCCGGCGTGATGTCACTGTCGGAAACCCTCGCCGCCGAACTCGACGGCACCGACATCGCCGTCACCGTGCTGTGCCCGACCTTCGTGAAGACCAACGTGTTCACCGACGGCCGCATCACCCCGAGCTCGATGAGCCTGAGTCAGCAGCTGGCCCGCTGGACCGGCTTGTCCGCCGACAACGTCGCCGCGCGCACCCTGGACGCGCACGACGGCGGCCGGCTCTACGTGGTGCCGCAACTCGACGCCACCGTCATATGGCACCTCAAACGACACTTCCCCGCCCTGTATGTCCGCGGCGCCGGACTACTCGGACGCGTACTTCCCAAGGACTGAAAGGAACCCATCATGGCAATGGATCTCGACGAGATGCTGCAGCGCATCAAGGACAAGCAGTGGGCCCTGGCCGACATCGACTGGGACGCACCGGGTGCCGAGCTGATCGAGCCCGAGCTGTGGGCCAAGCTCAAGCCGTTCATGACCGATCTGATGTGGATCGAGAACGTCGGCGCCCGTGGCTTCGCCGCGCTGGCGCGGAAGGCCCCGACCCCGACGCTCAAGAGCATCTATGAGCACTTCCACGCCGAGGAGCAGAAGCACGCCAATGCCGAGCTGGCCCTCATGCGGCGCTGGGGCATGCTCGAGAACGACGAGGTCCCGCCGCCGAGCGTCAATGTGCAGCTGGTGATCACCTGGCTCGACAAGTTCTCCGACGGCATGTCGCTGTCGATCCTCGGCACCGTCATCCCCATGCTGGAGGTGGCTCTCGACGGCGCACTCATCAAATTCATCACCGATGAGGTCAAAGATCCGGTGGCGCAGGAGGTTTTCAAGCGCATCAACTCCGACGAGTCGCGGCACCTCGCGGTCGACTTCGAGGTCATGGACATCCTCGGCCACGCCGACATGCGCAAGCTGGTCGTCGACTTCGTCGGCAGCTGGATGAACCCGGCGCTGATCGTCGGCACGCTGAGCTACTTCCCCCTGCTCAACAAGATGCGCGACAACATCGTGGCCATGGGTGTCAACGAGGAGCGTCTGTACCAGGCGATGCGCCGGTTCCAAAGTGTCGGTGAGCGAAGCGCTTTCGCCCGCCGGGTACCCATGTACCGGTTCATCTCGTGGCATGCCAAAAAGGTGATCGACCGGACCTCGAAGTACCACTGGCTCGCCGATTCGCTGGTGGTGGTCACCGGCGCCATCCCGATGCCGCTGGTGAAGTACACGCCGACGTGGTCGGACGAGCTGACCTATGAGCCGGTCGCGTAAAGGAACTCACGAATGACCATCTCAACAGCCATCATCGGTGCCGGCTTCGCCGGCATCGGCGCCGCCATCCGGCTCAAAGACCAGGGCATCACCGATTTCGAGATCTTCGAACGCGGCACCCGCGTCGGCGGCACCTGGCGTGACAACACGTATCCCGGTGCGGCGTGCGACATTCCGTCGCGCCTGTACTCCTACAGCTTCGCGCCCAACCCGGACTGGTCGCACACCTACTCCGGTAGCGACGAGATCCTCGGGTACATCGACAGCATGGTCGAGTCGTTCGGTATCGCCCCGCATATCCGGTTCGGCCACAACGTCACCGGTGTGGAGTACGACGAGGTGGCGGGGGAGTGGACCGTCAACTTCGAGGGTCGTGAACCGGTGCAGGCACGTACCGTCATCGTCGCCTCGGGGCCGCTGGCGAACGCCAGCTTCCCCAAGATCGAGGGCATCGAGACCTACGAAGGCCACAAGATCCACAGCGCCCGTTGGGATCACGACTACGACTTCACCGGCAAGAAGGTCGCCGTCATCGGTACCGGCGCCAGCGGCGTGCAGATCGTCCCGGAACTGATCAAGGTCGCCAAGTCGGTCAAGGTGTTCCAGCGCACGCCGGGCTGGGTGATCCCCCGCATCAACGGAGCCACCAGCGGCTGGATGAAGCGGATCTACAAGGACGTGCCGCTCGCCGAGAAGCTGATGCGTTCAGCGTGGTTCTGGGGCCATGAGTCGGTGGCGCTCGGCGTGGTGTGGGACAGCCCGTTCACGCGGGTCGTCGAAGCCCTGAGCCTGGCGAACCTGCGCCGGCAGGTGAAGGACCCGTGGCTGCGCCGCCAGCTGACCCCGGACTTCTCCGCCGGGTGCAAGCGGCTGCTGATGACCGCCGACTACTACCCGGCGCTGCAGGCCGACAACTGCAAGCTCGTCACCTGGCCCATTGCCCGGTTGTCGCCCAAGGGAATCCGGACTGTCGAAGGCATCGAGCACCAGTTCGACGCCATCGTGTTCGCCACCGGTTTCGAGGTGTCCAAGGCCGGCACCCCGTTCCCCGTCATCGGTATCGATGGCCGCGAACTCGCCGCGGAATGGAGCCGGGGCGCGTACGCCTACCGCAGTGTCGCGGTATCCGGTTACCCCAACCTGTATTTCACCTTCGGACCCAACTCGGGCCCGGGCCACAGCTCGGCGCTGGTCTACATGGAGGCGCAGATCGACTACATCGTCGAGGCGATCTCCAAACTGCTGCAGTTCGGGTGGAAGTCGCTCGACGTGCGGCCCGAGGTGCAGGCCCGCTACAACGAGGACATCCAGCAGCGGCTGCAGTCCACCACGTGGAACTCGGGCTGCCAGAGCTGGTACCTCACCGAGGACGGCTTCAACGCGACGATGTTCCCCGGGTTCGCCACCCAGTACGTCAACCAGCTGAAGGCGGTCAATCTGCACGACTTCAAGATCACTGCTGAACAGACCAGCGGTGCGTCGGTCCTGACCGCATAGAATCCGCTGGTGGCTGAGTACCGGATCGACGACCTCGCGCGCGAAGCGGGGACGACAACCCGGAACGTCCGCGTCTACCAGGAGAACGGCCTGCTGCCCCGGCCCCAGCGCCGGGGCCGGGTCGCGATCTACACCGATCGGCACCTGAGCCAGTTGCAGGCGATCGTCCGGCTGCTCAGCGAGGGCTTCACCGTCAAGCACATCCTGAAGTTCCTCACCGGCCTGCAGCGCGGTGAGGGGCTCGTCGAGGTGCTGGACCTCGCCGAGCTCGAGGAGCTGGTGATCTCGCCGTGGTCGAACCCCGAGGCGCAGACCATGACGCGCCAGGAGCTCGAGATGCAGCTCGGCCGGCTCGACGGCGCGACGCTGCGACGGCTCGTCGCCGGCCGGATCATCGAGCCGACGGACGACAAGGATGCCTATCTGGTGCCTGACCGGCGGGTTATCGACGACTTCGCCAGGCTCATCTCCCGCGGGATGCCGTTGGCGGCGATCCTCAAGACCACCACGGCGGTGGACAAGAAGCTCGACGAAGCGGCCCGGGCCATGACGCGGGCCGGGCACACCGAGGTGGTCCGGCAGCGGGGGACGGGCTGGTACCCCAGCAACGACGTCGAACTTGCCTGGGCCGCCGATCTGATCGATGCCATGCGCCGTGTATCCCGCCGTTCTGCCCACGCTAGCCTTGACCGCGCGTTAGATGAAGCGGTGCGAGCCGAGCTGCGGCAGTACCAGCAGGAGGCCAAGGACAAGGGGGCTCCTGTCGAACGGAAGGCGTGAGTCATGGCGCAGGCAGACGGAGCTGAGGCTTCCTCCGGCAAACGGAAGCGCGGGCCGAAGACCCTCGTCCAAGCGGTGTTCGCATTGATGGACGATGTCGCCGAACTCCGGAAATCCGCGCAGTTCATCGCCGACAACATCGCCGCCCTGAGCGAGAGCGCAGCGGGCATCGACAGGCACGCCGAACTGATCGCCAGCCAGATCACCACGTTGACCGAGGCCGCGGCCGGCATCGACACGTCTGCCGAGAAGATCGCCCACGGTGCCAACTCCATCGCGGCGACCCTGCCGAGCCTGAAGCGGCTCGCCGAAGTCGTGGAGCCGCTCGATACCACGGTGGCCCGGCTGGGCTGGCTCGTCGACCGGCTTCCCGGCGTAAAACGAAGCTAGTCGTCAATTCCTGTTCTCGCAGAACGGAATTCGTCCTCACTCGTCAATATCGAGACCCGTGTCGATCGGCTATTGCCACCCGCCGAACATCGGAGGAACGTATATCGGTGGACCGGCGGCGCCGCTGGGGCGCTGCCCCGATATAGAGGGGGTGGGCCGTGTACGCACGCTCTACCACTATCAACGCACAACCCTCGGCTATCGACTCGGGAGTGGCTCACCTCCGCGATGAAGTGATGCCCCAACTCCAAGGTCTCGACGGGTTCGTCGGCATGTCGCTGCTCACCGACCGGGAGTCCGGCCGGTGCATCGTGGTGACCGCGTGGGAGTCCCAGGACGCGATGAACGCCGTCGCCGAGCAGGTTCGGCCGATTCGCGAAAAGGCGACCCAGATGTTCAGTGGCGGCGCCCCGACCGTTGACGAGTGGGACATCGCGATATTGCACCGCGCTCGCCAGATGCCCGAGGGCGCGTGCGCGCGGGTTACGTGGGGACATGTCGACCCGGCCCACGCCGACGCCGCCATCGAGCATTTCAAGATGAACATCGTCCCCGACAGTGAGGCGCTCGAGGGCTTCTGCAGCACCAGCCTGCTTGTCAATCGGAACACCGGACGCGGCGTGGCCTGCACGACGTTCGACAGCCGAGAAGCCATGGAGCGCAACCGGGATGGCGCGCGCACGATGAAGCAGATGCGCATGAAGGAAACCGGCGCGGCCGAACTGGACGAGGCCGAATTCGATGTGGCCTTCGCTCACCTGCGGGTGCCGGAACTGGTTTAGCCTCGATCCACCGATGAACTGACTGTTTGGTCGGGTGTCGTAACGAGGAAAGTGCCTTCTGAGCTGGGATGATGAGTGTTCTCTACGCACTTATCGGCACAACTCGGAAAGGCACTTCCAGTGCAAGTGTCCCACAGGTTCACCGCGTCGTCGGCGGTCTTTGATGATGAGCATCTCGTGTCGTGCGCGGGCCTGGTGCCGGTGATGACGTTGGCAGAACAGAGTCGCCTTTCGGCGTTGTTGGAGCACAAGATTCGTTTCACCAGCGAGCGGATCAAGTCCGGGGCGGCCAACCCGTCACCGAAGCTGGCGACGGTGATCGCCGGCATGTGCGTCGGCGCGGACAGTATCGATGACCTCGACGTGGTCCGCAGCGGTGGAATGAAAACACTCTTCGACGGGGTGTATGCGCCTTCGACGATCGGAACCCTGTTGCGGGAGTTCACCTTCGGGCATGCCCGTCAACTGGAGTCAGTTCTGGGTGCACATCTGGGTGCCCTGTGTGAACGCGTGCTGTTGCTGCCCGGCGCCGATCAGCGTGCGTTCATCGATATCGATTCGCTGCTGCGCCCGGTCTACGGACACGCCAAACAGGGCGCGAGCTACGGGCACACCAAGATCGCCGGCCGCCAGATCCTGCGCAAAGGTCTCTCGCCGCTGGTGACCACGATCAGCACCGAACACAGCGCCCCGGTGATCGCCGGAGCGCGGTTGCGCTCGGGCAAGGCCAACTCCGGCAAGGGAGCGGCCCGGATGATCGCGCAAGCGGTGGCTACCGCCCGTGCCGCCGGCGTCACTGGTCAGATCCTGGTGCGCGGCGACTCGGCCTATGGCAACAGCGCGGTGGTGTCCGCGTGCCGCCGTGCCGGGGCCCGGTTCTCGCTCGTGTTGACCAAGACCGCGGCGCTGACCGCCGCGATCGAGCAGATCGACCAGGACGCGTGGGTACCGGTGAACTATCCCGGTGCAGTGCGCGATCCCGATACCGGCGCGTGGATTTCTGATGCTGAAGTCGCCGAAACTACCTACACCGCTTTCACTTCCACGAAGACCCCGATCACCGCACGACTGGTGGTACGCCGGGTCAAAGATGCGCGCATGGCCGATGGGCTGTTTCCGGTGTGGCGGTATCACCCGTTCTTCACCGACATCGACCTACCGGTCGATCAAGCCGACATCACCCACCGTCGCCACGCGATCATCGAAACCGTGTTCGCCGACCTGATCGACGGACCCCTGGCCCACATGCCCTCGGGGCGGTTCGGCGCCAACTCCGCCTGGATCCTCTGCGCGGCCATCGCCCACAACCTGCTGCGCGCCACCGGCGTCCTGGCCGGAGGCTCTCACGCCGTTGCCCGCGGTGCCACCCTGCGACGGCGCATCGTCAACATCGCGGCCCGACTGGCCCGACCACAACGCCGAGCAGTCCTGCACCTACCCGCCCACTGGCCCTGGGCCCGACACTGGCTTGCACTGTGGCACAACACGATCGGACGCCCACCCCCACAAACCGTGACATCCTGACCACCGCCGCAAGGCCCAACCCGAGGACACCACAGGAAAAGCTGGGCAGACCAGCTAACTGCCGCCCACAGCAAAATGATCCCGACCAGAACCGAAAAGTCCTCACAGAATCAGTCAGTCCACGGATCGAGGTTTAGGCACAGGAGCCGAACCGACCCGGGACTGGACCGGTGCCGGGTCGTGTTCGGCTGCTCGCGGGTGCAAGCCAAGAATCTGCCAAGCGTCGGGCTGCATGCTTCCTTCACCAATCAGCAGCAGAGACAGGTGAGTTCACATGACGCGACGAATCGCACGACTGGCCGCGGCGGCACTGTTGTCCGGCGGGATGAGTCTGGCCGCTTTCGGATTGAGCGCCGGCACTGCCCAGGCAGAGCCCTCCTCGGGCACCTGGTGTCCGGGCCAGCCGGTCCCCGGAGGCTTCACCGAGGTCGACTGGGACTGGACGACCTGCCATAAGTACAACTTGGTACACCGTGGAATGCCGCCCCAGGTCGTCGGTATGACCGCCGAAGACGGCTGGTACGGCGGCCACCCCCACTACCGCACCGTCGCGGGCGAGAACACCAACGCGACATGCCAGTTCCTGGGGTGCCCGTAGCACTCGGCGTAGTAGACGACAGTGAAACCCATTGTGAGCGGCTGCCTTTCGGTGCTCAGAATGGTGCGGGTTCATCCCATTCCTCTGCGGCGTGGGCCATTTCGAGTTCGCGGTATCGGTGCCATTCTTCGCTGGCGATGCGTTCTTCGTTGATCATGCGGGCTTCGTTGATGAGTTGTTGGCGTTCTTGGGCGCGGGTGCGTTTGCGTTTGGGCATGCAGTGCCCGCGCCCGGGGGTGCGTGGTGGTTGTTCGGTGATTGTGGGTGTTCCGGTGGGTGTGGCCAGTTGTGGGTACCAGTGGGCGCCTTCGGGTTTGGTGATGTAGGTGTGTCCGGTGGGGGCGACCCAGACGACGGTGCCGTCGGGGTATTGGTGGTCGGTCCAGCCGTGGAACGTTTTGAGTAGGTGGTGGAACCGGCACAGGCATTTGAGGTCTGACGGGTGCGTCGGCCCGGCCGGGTACGGGACGGTGTGGTCGAGGTCGCAGGCTTGCGCGGGCCGGTCGCAGCCGGGGAATCGGCAGGTCAGGTCTCGGCAGCGCACGAACTCCGCCAGCTTGGCCGACGGACGGTAGCGGGGCTCGGCCGCATCCGGCGGAATCTCGACCTCGCGGATGGTCGCCCCCTCGGCGAGCCGGGCGACCTGCTCGGCGGGGATCTGCCCGTATCCGGGCAGGAACCCCGGGGCTTGGCCGGCGAGGGTTTTGGGGCCGGCGATCACGTAGATGACGGCGCGGGTGCCGACGGTCGCGGCCGGCGGTTCCCCCATGGCGGCCGCGGCGGCGGGGCAGTCCGGGTTGTCGCATTGGCAGGCCAGCCGCTGCCCGCGGGCGAGGGCGTCGATGGCGGCGGCGCGGCGCTGATCATGGGAGCGCGGATCGTTGCGGCACACACTCTTGGCGAGGTCGTCGATGGCGGCGTCGAGCACGGCGGCGGTCGCCGCGTCTATCGTGCCGCAGATGCTGGCCGCGCCGGGGCCGCAGGCGCGGATGTCGAGGTAGCGGGCCTGCGACGGGGGTTTGGGTTGGTGGACCCCGGCCTGGTCGGACGCGGCGATGATGGCGTCGATGCGTTGTTCCATTTTCGGTTTCGACAACCGGCCCCAGGCCACGATCTTGGCGGCCAGGTCGGCATCGACCTGCCCGGCGACGTCGTCGTCGATGATCAGGTCGGTGCGGGCGACGATCATGGCGACCATCACCGCATCGATCAGGCCGTTGGCGTAGATGGCCGCCACCTTCGGCAGGCGGGTGCGGAGCGTCACCGCCCGATCCACCTGGGCTTGGGCCCGCTTACGGGATATCCCCAATGCGGCGGCGACCTCGACGACCAGCCCGGCATAGCCGTCGATCGCCCAATACCGTTTCTCGATGTCGTCGTCGGGGGCCCGCAGCGCCCACAGGTCACCGATCGCCCCCAGGCGGCGGGCGCCGGCGGCGTTCTCTTGCCGGGTGGCCAGGGTGATCGCGTCGACCGCCGCGGCCGCGGCGTGGGGATCACCATTTGATTCGCTCATACGTTCGAATGTATACCTGCCCACCGACACGAATTAGAGGCCGCGGACGCGACCCATCGGCGACGGTTAGGGCAGCTAAATAGAAGGGCCGCAGCCAGATTGGATCCGGCCGGGCGCCGTGGGAACGACGGGAAGGGGATCGTCGACGGTTAGATCGACTAGCCACCCGACACACGCAGACGGCGCCGACGGGACGCGCCGCCGACCATCCCGGACCCGCGCTAGTCAGGCGACCGACAGTGGTTAGGCGACCTAACCGTTGACGATCGCCGCGCGGACTGCGGGTGTCAGGTGCCGATCGGCAAGCGCTACCAAGTCCAACTAACCGTCGAGGATCGCAGCGCCGACAGAGACCCCGGCAGCCCGAGTCGGGATGGGCACGGCCGGAACCGCCGAGCCCATCTAATCGTCGACGATTCCCTACGGGTGCGCGGCCGGCTTGCTCGGCCACCAGATGCGGTTGCCGATCATGGCCATCGCGGCGGGCACCAGCACGGTGCGGACCAGCGTGATGTCGATCAGCAGGCCGATGCCGATGGTGAACCCGATCTGCAGCAGGTTGATCACCCGCCCGGTCATCAGCGCGAACATGGTGAGCGCGAAGACGATGCCGGCAGTGGTGATGACGCTGCCGGTGCTGCCGAAGCTGCGCATGATGCCGCGGATCATGCCGTCACCCGACTCTTCGCGGATGCGGGCGGCGAACAGCATGCTGTAGTCCGCGCCGACGGCGATGAGCGCCATGAAGGACACCGGGAACACCGACCAGTCGATGTCGACCCCGATGATGTGCTGCCACACCAAGACGCTGAATCCGGAAGCGGCGGCGAACGACAACGTCACGACCGCGACCATGAACACCGGCGCGGCGATGCTGCGCAACAGCGCGATCAACACCAGCAGCACACCGAGGATCGCGACGATGCCGTAGACGGCGAAGTCATGCCACACCTGGTCGCGCATGTCTGCCGACAGCGACGCCAGGCCGGTGCTGGCGAAACGTGCTGTCTGCAAAGAGGTTCCGGCTGCGGCCTCGGTCGCCGCCGGCGCCAGCGCGCGGGAGGCGTCGAGGGCCTGGGCACTGTACGGGTTGATCTTCCAGATGACGAGCATCCGCGCGGTCTTGCCATCGGGCGAGAACAGCAGGTCCTGTGCGGCCCGGAAGGCCGGATCGGAAAAGCCTTGCGGCGGAAGGTAGAAGCCCGATGCCGGGCCGTCGCCGGTGTGCGTGCTCAAGGTCGTCAGGTAATCCGTCGCCTGGCCGAGCCCGTCGGTGAGGCGCCCTGACATGGTGACCACCTGGTCCACGCCGCCCTTGACCTGGTCGAGCCCGACAGCGAGCCGGTTCATCCCGGCGCTGAGCTGGTCCGCGCCGCGCACGAGTTCGGCCAACTGGGTGCGGGCCTGGGCCGGCGAACCACCGGGCAGGTTCGACACCATCTTCTGCAACGTGGCCAACGCATTTCGGATGGCCGGCTCGGCGGCCCGCACCTTCTCGACGGTCACCTGCGGGACCGCGGAGAGTCGCTGGGCCTGCAGCAGCGCGCGGCTGACCGCGCCGTTGGAGATGGCGTCGAGGTCGGCGATGTCCGCGCGGGCTCGGCTGCACACCGGGTTCATGAGGCAGTCGGGGCCGGGTTGCGGATCCAGCGCGGAGCCGAGCGCCGAACTCACCAGCCGGCCGGCATCGGCGACCTGCGCGTTGCCGTCGATGGCCTGCAATGCTGCGTCGAGCAAGCCGGTGGAGGAACTCAGATCGGCCAACGCCGAACGGACGTCCACCGTGCCGTCGGTGAGCGTGGACAGCCCGGCGCCGGCGGCCTGGTACCCGTCGAGCACCTGATGGGCCAGCCCGGTCACCTGCCTGATACCCGAAACCAATTGGGGAATCTGGGTCACCGCGGAGGCGGCGCCGTCGCGCAGCTGGGCCGCACCGGAGTCCAGCCGGTGAATGTCGGGAACCGCCTTGTTGACCTGGTTCTTGGCATCGCCGAGCCGGTCGGCCACAATCCCGGCCTGGTAGCCGATGGTGGTCTGCGGCAACTGCTTTCCGGCCGGCCGGGTCATCGATCGGACGTAGGCGATCTCGGCCATCCCGGCGAGGCGGCCCGCGACACGGTCGAGCGCGGCCAGATCGTCGGTGTTCCGCATGTCATGGTCGGCCGAGACGATCAGGTATTCCGGTGCCGCCTCGTTGACACCCCAGTGGGCGTAGGTCTTCTCGTAACCGAGGGAGCTCTCGGTGTCGTCGAGCTGCATGGCGTTCTCGTCGAAGTTCACCCGGAACGTGGTCAGAACCATTGCGGCACTGAGCAACAGCACCAGCGACGCGGCAACCAGTACACCCGACCGGCGGATCATGGTGGATCCGATGCGGCGCCAGCGGCGGTCGTTGAGGGGGCGCGGTTCGGCCAGTCCGCGCTTGCCGAGGAGCGACAGCAGGGCGTAGGGCAGGGACATCGAGACGGCTAGTCCGACGACGATCGCGATGGCGATCGGTGGGCCGGCGGCCTTGAACATGCCGAGTTCGGTGAATCCCATGGCTGTGGCGGCCGCCGCGATGGTCAGCATCGAGGCGATCAGGATGCCCGAAACCCGCTGTCCGGCTTGCGCTATCGCGTCGATGACGGGCACCTGGCTACGCCGGGCTTCGTGATAGCCGGCCAGGATGAAGATCGCGTAGTCGGTGGCGGCGCCGAGCAGCATCGCGGTCATCAGCGAGATGGTGAAGTTCGAAACGGTAAGTACCCCAGCCATACCCAGCAGGGACACGATCGGGCGGGCCACGCCGAGTGCGATGCCGATGGTCAGCAACGGCACCATGGCAGTGGCCAGCGACCGATAGACCATCAGCAGCACCAAGGTGATCAGCAGGACAGACACCGCGGTGATGATCAGCAGCGAAAAGTCCATGGCGCTGAAAAGATCGGCCAATGTTGGTGACGGCCCGGTGAGGTAAACCCCGACTCCGGGCGGTTTGGGCAGGGCGTGCAGCTGGTCGCGGATCGCGATGGTGTTCTTGTGCGCCTTGGTGGACCCGACGTCGCCGGTGCCGGCCAGGACGAGGTTGATCGCCTTGTGGTCGGGGCTCAGCGCGATGTCGCGCAGTTGCGGATTGTCGTAGGTGTCGAGCACGTAGGCGACGTTGGTGGTGTCGCGCTGCAAGGTGGCGACGATGTCGCGGTAGAGGGCTTCGTCGGCCGCATTGATGCCCTTCTCGTCGACCAGCACGACGCTGCCGACGGCCGAGGACCGCGGGACACCGAAGGCGTCCGACATCTCGCGCAGCGTCTGCGCGGCCTTGATGTTCGCCGGCATGAACGGCGCGGAATGCTCGGAGACGGTCTGCTCGAGCTGGGGGATGGCGACGTTGAGGATTCCGGCGAGCGCTACCCAGAAGCCGATGACGAGCCATGCCCATTTGGCACAGAAACGGCTGGTGGCGGCGAAAAACCTGCTGTTGTGTCCCACCCGGATCCCCTCCGATTCGAGACCAGAACTACACCGTTCGGTCTACTATTGGAGGCAGACGGTAGTAGACCGACTGGTGTACAAAAAATGCTGAAAGACAGGGAGTTACGTCACATGAGTGCCCGCGATCGGCTCGTCGTCACAGCCATCGATCTGATTCGGCGCCAAGGCGTCGCGGCGACGGGGCTCAGCCAGTTACTCGAACGCAGTGGTGCCGCGCGCCGTTCGCTCTACCTGAATTTCCCGGGCGGCAAGGCGGAACTCGTCGCCGATGCGACCGTGACGGCCGGCAACACGCTGGCCGACGGCATCGACCGACTGATCGGAGAACGAGGGCCGGTAGGGGCGGTCCGGGCGTTCATCGAGATGTGGATTGCGAACCTGGCCGGCGGCGACTTCGAAGTGGGCTGCCCGATCGTCGCTGCTGCACTCGGCCGCAGCGAGGCGCCGGCGGCCGCCGACGCCGCCGGTGAGGTCTTCCTGGACTGGGAGCGTCGAATTGCCGCCGGGCTCGAAACCGCGGGGTTGTCAGCCGATGACGCCGCTCGCCAGGCGACGCTGACGGTCGCCGCGGTGGAGGGCGCCATCGTCATGGCGCAGGCGACCAAGTCGGACGTGCCGCTACGCCGTGTGGAGGCGGCGCTTGTCGAGTCGGTGGAGCAGTACCTGAATTAGGCGGACTTTGCCGGGGCTGTGCCGGACAGGCAGTCGGCGATGAAACTGGCCATGCGAGCGTAGGCCCGGCGGCTCTCCGGCAGCCCGGGGAATATGGCCGGGAACGCGTGGACCTGACTGGGCCACGCCGCGACATCGCACTTGCGCCCGGCCTCGTGCAGTTTGTCCTGCATCCGCTCGGCGTCGCACAGCAGTGACTCCGTCTCGGAGGCGACGATCAGCGACGGCGGCATCGAATCCATCGGACCGGAAACCGGCTCCAATTCGTCGAGATTGCCGGCGGGACAGATGCGTTCGGTGATGACCGGGAAGCCGGCGGCGATCCCGAAGACGTCCGTCGCCGCGGTCGAATGCGCAGTGCGTGCGGCGTTGTCCAATTCCAGTAGAGGCGAAATGCCGACCACCCCTGCGGGACTCGGGAGCCCGTGCTTCGGGGCCTGCTGCGCGGTCGCGAACGCCAGGAATCCGCCGGCCGAGTCACCGGCGAGGACCACCTTGGCCGGATCGACGCCCAGACTCAGCAGGTGGCGGTAAGCGCCCAGACAGTCCTGGACGGTCGTCTCCAGGTCCACCTCGGGGTACTGCCGATATTCGATGTGTACCAACGGCAATCGCGTGATGCGCGAGAGCGCCGCGACGGCGCGCAGGTGGGTGTTCAGATCGCCGAGGACGAACCCGCCGCCGTGGAAATACAGGATGACCCCGTCGGTGATGGGCGCGTCGAGGTCGGACGGCGAAACCCACTCGACCGGCAGGCCGCTCCAGTTCTCGGCGACCAATCGGAAGCCGCGCGGTGGCCGACGACGCTGCAGGCTGGCCAACTTGTTGACGTTGCGTCCCACCCGCACGATCCGCTGTGACGTCGCCTCGTACTCCGCCGTGGTCAGCGCGCGAATCAGGATGCGGGCCAACAGCAATGACGCGAAGAAGTGAATGATGCGCGCGCGTAGGCTGGCCGGCTCGGTGGCGTGAATGACCGCGCTCACGGCGCCAACTCCACCAGCACCGGCGCGTGATCACTGGGCTGCTTGCCTTTTCGTTCCTCGCGAACGATCTCGCCGTGCGTGACGCGCGCCGCGAATTCCGGTGAGCCGAGCACGAAGTCGATGCGCATGCCCTGCTTCTTGGGGAACCGCAGCTGCGTGTAGTCCCAGTAGGTGTAGACGCCCGGACCCGGGGTGAACGGGCGGACCACGTCCGCGAAGCCGGCGTCGTTGATGGCGCGGAACGCCGCGCGCTCCGGCTCGGAGACGTGCGTCGAGTTCGCGAACACCGCCATGTCCCAGACGTCCTCATCGGTCGGCGCGATGTTCCAGTCGCCCATCAGGGCCAACGGCAACGACGGATCGTCGGCCAGCCAGCCGGTCGCGGTATCCCGCAGGGCGGAAAGCCATTTCAGCTTGTAGGGCAGGTGCGGGTCTTCCAGCGTCCGGCCATTGGGCACGTACAGACTCCACAACCGGACCCCGCCGCAGGTGGCGCCGATGGCACGCGCCTCGTCGGCGTCCTGCCACTGCGGTTGGCCGTCGAAGCCGACCTGCACGTCCTCGATTCCGACGCGGGACGCGATCGCCACGCCGTTCCACTGGCTGTGCCCGACGTGCGCGACTTCATAGCCGAGTGCCGCGAACGGCATCGTCGGGAACTGCTCGTCCTTGCACTTGGTCTCCTGCATGGCGAGCACGTCCACGTCCGCGCGGGACAGCCAGTCCGTGACCCGGTCGACCCGGGTGCGGATGGAGTTGACGTTCCAGGTGGCGATACGCATGACGCTCCGATCAGACAGGCTCGGGGACTTTCAGTTCCCGACGTAGGGCGGTGAAGTCGGTGATGGTCTTGGTGGCGACGTTCGCGACCGGTCGGGCATTGCGGCCGGTGGCCTCGGACTTGGACACCATCACCACGCCGTCGATGTAGGGCTGAATGGTGGTGGCGTTCTGCACAGTCGCGACGATCACCAGTTGGAAGCCGAACTTCCGGAACGCCTGCAACGCCTGCGAGGCGAACTGCGGG
Source organism: Mycobacterium toneyamaense (assembly GCF_055384815.1). Taxonomy (NCBI): domain Bacteria; kingdom Bacillati; phylum Actinomycetota; class Actinomycetes; order Mycobacteriales; family Mycobacteriaceae; genus Mycobacterium; species Mycobacterium toneyamaense. The sequence continues at coordinate 5,125,459 of NZ_AP040333.1, read as the reverse complement.
TCGGACTTGGAGAACGCCTCATCGAGCATCAGCTGCGCGAAAACCGGCTTGTTGTCGCCGCTTTCGGGATTGGCCAGGTTGAAGCTGAGCGCTCCGGCCAGGCAGAAGGCCATCAGCTTCTCCTGCTCGCCACCGGAGTTGTCACCGGCGTTGCTGTGCGTGCGGATCAGTTCGCCGCTGGCGACGTCCCACTCGGCGCAGTCGAATGTGAACCGGTTCCGCACGTCGAGCGCATCGCGGGTCCAGGCGCGGTCCTCGGGGTTGTTGCCCGCCAGGCGGTTTCGCAACCGCAGGATGTCGGCGTACTGCTCGAGGATCGCCTTCTTGTCGCCCAGGCCGACCTCGGCGATGCGCCGGGAGATGGCCTTGACGATGTCGGTCAGCTCGGACACCGCCGCCATGCTGCGCGGGTTGGCGCGCAGCGTCAGCCGGGTGCCGCGGTTGAATTCCACCGCCCCCAGACCGGTGTTGACGCGCTCGATCTGCTCGCTGATCCGCCGGGTCTCCTGCTCGGCGACGCGGTGCAGCGTCAGGATCGCGTCGGGCGCCTGCTCGGTGATCAGTCGCATCATGCGGTCGTAGGCGTCGGGCAACTCGCGCTCGTCGATGTGACGGCAGACCGCGACGTAGTCGTAGATGCGCTCGTCGAAATCGTCCGAGTCGTTCGGAATCGCATCCGGGAACGAGGCGTCGAACGTCGCGACGATGCGCGACAGCTCCTCGTAGGAGCGCCGGCGGCTCTCGGTGAGCTGGTCGCGTTCGCGGCGGATGGCCGCGAACAGCGCCTCGCGGTGCGGCTCGGGGTTGAGCAGTTCCAGCGGCACCGGGACCTCAGCGGCATAGCGGCGCAACAGATTCTGTGGCCTGCTCCGACACCGCGGCGGGGGAGAGCCGATCCTGCAGATCCATCAGCTTGGTCCGGCGGGCGTCGAGATCGTCGCGCCGCGTCTGGATCGCACCGCGCCGGGTCATCAGGGTCTGGATGTCGACCCAGCACTCCTCGGCACGCGCCGACAGTGCCTCGATGTCGGGATGGTCGGCCAGCAGCAGCTCGTACTGCTCGCGCAGCCGATCGGCGTGGCCCTCGGCGGTGTCGGTGTCGATCTGGCTCCACTGCGGGAACTGCTCGTAGACGGCCTTGCATGCCGCCGCGCGGTCGCGCCAGCGTTGCCGTTGCGCGGCAATCTCATCCGCGGCCCGCCGGGCGGTGTTGAAGGCCTCCTCGGCCTCGGTGAGTTCGGCGTGGAGCGCCTCCAGTTTGGCGCCGATGTCACCCTGATAGATGTACTCGGACGGCTTGATCGGACGCCGGTCGTCCTTGATGGCCAGCCGATCGGAGTCCTTGTAGAGACCCGTGTCCGTGACGGCGCGGCGGAAGCGCACGAACACGTCGGGGGTGTCCACACAGATGTGGTCACCGGCCGCGGCGATCACATCGGCGGCCTCGGCGGCGCAGGGATGCTTCGGCTTGACCAGGAACAGCTTGCCCGCCAACGTGTTCGGCTCGGCCTCGCGTCCCGAGGCGCCGGCCCGAACATGGTGCAGCGCCAGCCGCCCGCGCATGTTGGTCTCGTTGACGAACCGCAGCACCTTGGCGTAGTGCTGATCCGGCACCAGTAGCCGCAGGCCCACCCCGCGCAGCACCTTCTCGACCGCGAGCCGCCAGCGGGAGTGCTCGGGCGGCAAGTCGAAAAGTTCGGCGACATAGGGCAGTTCGGCGGGGTCGATACCGACGCCCGCGCAGATGTGGTCGCGCATCGTCACGGCGGACTCGGGAAGCGCCGAGCCCACGTGCTCGACGCGCTTGAGTTCCTTGGCCGCGTTGTCGCGCAGGATCCGCGCCGACTTCTGTGCGTACTCCGCGTCGGTGGACGCATCGCGCCCCCACTCGAGCTTGCCCAGCATCTCGGTGGCCTGCCGGGTGAGTTCCTCGCGCAGGTTCCAGAATTCGTCGGCCGTATCGGGCACTTCGACGCCGAGGGCCGCGACCATCTCCTCGTAGGCCGCGCGCCGCCGGGCCACGTCGTCGGCCTGCGCTTCGGCGGCATTGACCTGGGCCTGCAGCGGGCCGACGTTCGCCGATGCGCCGTTGATCTGGGCGTTGAGCGAATCACCTTCGGCCTTGGCCAGATTCAGCTGCCGCGTCAGGTCGGCGTTCTCGTTCTCCAGCTGGTCGATGGTCGCATCGAGCGTCTCGATCTCCGCGGGGCAGTGCCGGAGCCGCACATGATCGGTATAGGCCCGCACCATCGGCAGGTCGACCAGGTCGATGATGCCGAGGTCGGTCGACTCGGAGGCGTAACGCACCTGGATGGCCTCGATGTCACCGAGGATCTTGCGCTTGCGCTGAGCCACCGCGAGCAGTTCCCGGGCCTCGACCAGCGGATCGATCTGCTTGAGCGCCTCAGGCAGCCGGGCCAGGCTGTCCGGTTCGTCCAGCATGAACTCGCGGACGAACTGCTCAAGCCCACCAACGCTTTTCAGGGACTTGGCCTTGCCGAGCAGCTGCTGTGCGGCGTCCGACGCGCGGATACCGATCGAGGCATACAGCTGCGCCAGGTACTGCGACTCGACCTTGGTCGTGAACCGCCAGCCGTCACCCTTGAACACGCCGGCATCGAACCGGCCCGCGGCCCACCGGTTGCAGACGTCCTCGATGTCCAGGTCGCCGTCGCCGATGACGAACCGGCTCGACGAATCCGAACGCGATTCTCCGGTCAGCCATTTGAGCACCAGGCCCGTGATGGTGCGGCCCGTGTTGCTGGTGTAGGTCACCGCGACGGCGGACCAGGTGGTGCCTTCGCCGCGCAGGTACATGACCTGGCTGGTGCCGGCTTCGCTGCGCTGGCCCCAGGCGCCGCGGACGTACTTGTCGACGGTGCGTCGGCCCGCGCTCGAGCCGGCCGCGGTGTTGTCGCCGGACGCGTTGAAGTTGCGCCGGTTGAACGGCAGGAAGCCGAGCGAAATCGCGTCCAGCAGTGACGATTTACCGCTGCCGGAGCCGCCCGCGACCAGTGAGCCGCCGGCGCTGAACGGGATGCTGTGATAACCGTCGAACACGCCCCAGTTGATGATCTGGAGCCGGGACAGATGGAACTGCTCAGACATCGGCTTCAGTACCTCCGCCGGTGAGTTGTTCGAACTGCTGCTGCAGCTCGGTGATCACCGAGGCCGTCATCACCGCCGTGATGACGGGGCTCACGGTGTAGCTGTCCTCGTCGTCACGGCTACGGCGCAGGATGTCGAGACCGGTGAGGCGCGCGATGGCCGCGTCGATCCGGGCCGTGAACGTGACTGCGTCACGGTCGGTTTCGTTCAGCACGCCGCTGAACATGCCGTGCATCTCGTCGCGGGTGATCAGGAAGCTCTGGTCGCCGCCGGCGCGCATCAGCTGCGCCAGGTGCAGCGCCAGGATCGAGTCATAGGTGCCCAGGGGCTCGCGGCGCAACAGCTTGATGCCCTTGGCCGACTCGTAACGGGCCTGCTCGATGAACGCGATGTCGACGCCCTCGGAGATGCGCAACTGCAGGTCGAGTTCGGATAGCCGCACCGACAATTCGTTGCGGTACTCCAGGATCCAGCTGTAGATGTCGCGATCGGACTCGCTGCTGATGTAGCGGCGGGTCAGCAGGTGTTGCAATGCCCAGCAGGCCCGGTCCGGCATGGCGCTGACGTCGCCGTCGAAGCGTGGACGACGCTGCTGCACCGCCCGGCTGGTGCTGTCGACCTCGGGCAGCGACGCGAAATCGATGGGTGAGTCAGTCATGAAGGGCTCCCGCCACGGCAACAGGCTCGGTGAACATCAGATAGGGCACCTCGATCTCGCGGTCCCGGCCGTCGAGCGACCGGAAGCGCACCGACATGGTGTCGTCGCTCGGGCCGCCCTGCCCGCCAGGCTGTTTGAGGGCCCAGGACCACAACACGATGACGTGGCCCAGGTATGCCGAATCGAGCAAGGAGACGGCCTCGGCGAGTGACACCGGCCGTCGCGCGACCGCGGCGTTGAGCATCTCGGACATCGCGGGCGCATCGACCTGGGTGGTCAGTGCCGCGAAGGTGGACAGGTCGACGTCACCCTGCGCCGCTTCGGCGGGCTTGGGTGCCGACAGGTCGCCGATCTTGAAACTCAGCGCGCCGATCGAGCTGATCGCGTGCCGGGCCAGGGGGACCTCGATGTCCAGCCGGGAGTCGGTGAGGGACGACTTCAGCAGCGTCCGGGCGGCGCCGATGGCCTCGTTGAGCTGACGGGCCACTCCTCGGCTGGACTCCATGGTGCCGAACGCGGTGAACCGCTTGACCCGCTGCGCGCAGCGCTGCTGAATGCGTTCGACCTCGTCGATCTGGTGGCCGATCAACTCGAAGAACCCGGCCATCACCTTGCGCAGTGCCGGGTCCAGCTCCGGGAGCGCGGACGCCACGGTGGCGATATCGGTCTCGAATTCGGCGCGCTGGTCGGGGTCATTGATCATCCGAAGGAACGCCCGATGCGAATCGCGGCCCGCCGAATCCCATGCCGCCTGGTAGTCGGCGTACATCTGGCGCTGCCGGTCGCGGTACTCGATGTTGGTGTCGATCGGATCGTCCAGCGCCTGCGTGGCCTGTTCGATCATGGTGCCGTAGAGGCCGATGTCGGTGATCAGCCGTTCCATCTGCAGCGCGATCGCGCGGGCTTCGTCGTACATGTCGGTGACGTCGGGCTCGGGGCGCAGGCCGGCCTCCAGCTCGTCGAGCTCGCGGTGCAGCGCGGCGATCTCGGCTTCGATGCCGGCCCGGATGCGGTCGGGGTCATTGCCGGCACGGGTGGCGATCTGGCGCATACGGGACGCGATGCCGGCGATCGAGCCGCCGGTGGCGATGCTGTCGCCGCGGCGCATGCCGCGCACGAAGTCGAGGGCGCGACGGGCGTCCTGCGTCAGATAGCAGACGTTGCGTTCCGCGCCGGCGCGCGTCTCGGTCACCCGGTGCACCCAGCCCTGGCTGGCCCACGACTTGATCAGGGCCAGGCCGGACTGTCCGAGCTGGTCGTCGGTCTCGCCGAGCGTCGCCAGGTCGCGTTCGAGCCGGACCACCAGATCGGTCTCGGCGATCATGCCGTCACTGAGGTGCCGCTCCATCAATGTGGCGTAGACGCCGAGATTGTTGGTGGCCAACAGCCGCACCGCGCGCGAGCCCTGAACGTCACGGTTGAGTTCGAGCAACTCGGCGGCCGACAGCGCCGCATTCTCTTGCACCCGCAACCCCTGACCAGCCTGACACTTCGGTGCGTTCCACCGCCGGTCCAAGATACTTGGCGAAGCGACGGCGGGCATCGGCGGTCGTGCTCCGCAGCGCCCGCAGGGACGGCTGCCGGCATTGCCCGGGACGACGGGTCCCATATGTCGTCTCACCATGTGGACACCAGTCGGCGTCGCGGCCGGCTGTTGTGGGGGCAGCCGCAGCAATCGCGTTGGCGCGGCGCTCGGGCTCGTGCTTGATTTGCCCCGGGCGGGGTTGCGGGGCGTCCCGGCCGAGTTCACAGGAACGCCTTCGCCGATGTGAGATGCCGATCACGATCATCATGCGATGTGGTCTCGGTCACGATACGAAAATCACGCCTGAGCATGACTAATCGGAATATATCTGGCTGGTTCGTCTGGTGTTCCGGGGTGGCTCAGCAGGCTCGCTCGGCGGCGTAAATGGGTTTGCCGACTGGCCATTTGCCGGGAAGGTTAGCGGGGCTATGAACGGCGCTTTACCGGCTAATACGCAAACCAGCTTGGTGTGGCCTGTGAACCGCATGCCGTCGCTATCGATTCGTTACGACTTCGTCAAAAACTCTGGATTAACTCGGTTACTCGTCGGTAAATTACCCGCCAGTAAGCAAGCCGACCCCCGAGGAGTCACTTCATGAATGTTGCGGTTCGTCGCCATACCAAGGCGGGTATCTGCGCAGCGACCACGGCGGCCATCGTGGTCAGCCCGCTGTTGCCGTCAGTGCCCGCCGCCGCGCATCTGCCGTCGCTGCCGTCGGTCAGCACCGCCGCGGTGCAGCTGACTGCGGCGTACAACCCGCTGCAGCCGTGGCTCGACGCGTTCAACACCGCATCGGCCAACGCGGGGCGCATCGGCGAGGCCTTCTCCGAGGCGCCGGCCGTGTTGTTGCAGCAGTTCCTGGCGAACCAGATCAGCCATGTCGGGGCCATCCTGCAGAATCCCGGCAACATCGGCGCGGTGATCCAGGACGTCGGGCAGAACGTGAAGTCGGCGATCACCGCCGCCACGCTGCTGGGGACCAAGCCAGAGGACTGGACCATCGCCGGCTCGAACGACGTGTGGCACGGCCTGGTCGCGCAGATGCTCCCCAACATGCTCCCGACGGCGGGCAACCCGCAGGCGTCCGCGATCGTCACGCAGGTGGTCAACGTGTTGGCCTCGCCGCTCAGCGGTGTGCTGATGGGTTTGGTGGGTCCCGGCATCAGCCCCGTGGTGGCGCTCGTCAACAGCATCACCAAGATCGCGACCTCGCTCGCCGCGGGTGACGCGATGACCGCGGCCCAAGCCGCCATCAACATCCCCGCGGCCATGGTGAACGGCTTCCTCAACGGAGCCAACCTGAACCTGGATGTGCTGGCGCCGCTGATCACCAAGACCATGCCGGCCGGCAACGAGCTGCAGAAGCTGAACATCCAGTTCGGTGGGTTGTTCACCGCCGGTGTGACGGGCATGGACATGACCGGCATCGGTGGGTCGATCCTGAACTCCCTGGGCCTCACGGCCGAAACGGTGCTCGCCCCGGGATTCCCGTTGGAGATCGCCGGCCAGGGCATCGGGCCGATCGGTGCGCTCGTGAATCTCAGCCACCTGCTGGCCAAGGCCATCGGTTGGAGCGGTACCGGTAATCCGTTGGCCCCCAAGGCTGCTGCCGATCCGGCCGCCGCCACCCAGGTGTCGGTGACGAAGGCGAGCACGGACAACTCGATCACCTCGATCCCGCAGCCTGCGTTGGCCGTGACGCCGGTGAAGGCCACGGCGGCACAGGCCCCGGCCGAGAAGCCTGCCGCGCCGGCCAAGGCGGAGACGCCGGCGACCCCGGCCACTCCGGCCACGCCAGCGACCCCGGCGACCCCCGCCACCCCGGCAACTTCGGCAACTTCGGAGACGCCCGCAAACCCGGCAACTCCGGCCACGCCCGCCACCCCGGCGACGCCTGCCTCTCCGGCGAAGTCCGACAACCAGAAGTCGGATGACCAGAAGGCGGACTCGACCAAGTCGGACACGAAGTCGGACACCACCAAGTCCGAGACCAAGAAGTCCGATGCGAAGAAGCCGAGCAAGCAGAAGTCGGAGAAGCCGAAGCCCGCGAAGAAGCCGGCGAAATCCGCTGCTGGCCAAGGTGGTTCGGCCAACGGCGCCGACGGCTAGCACGCTTCGGCCGCCTCGAGCAAGTAGTCAGCAGCAAGTAGTCGCAGTCAGTGGGCCTCCCTGCTCGGGGGAGGCCCACTGATTCCCGTCGGACCTTCCGTCCGATCAACCGAGCTCTTTTGTCCTGCCCAAATCAGCCCAATCAACTCGTCAAGAGGAGTCGTTCTCATGGATTCAGCGGTCCGTCGCCATACCAAGGCGGGTATCTGCGCAGCGACCACGGCGGCCATCGTGGCCGGCCCACTGCTCACGTCGGCACCCGCCTCCGTCAAGCTTCCGGCGCTGCCGTCGGTCAGCACCGCCGCCGTGCAACTGACTGCGGCGTACAACCCGCTGCAGCCGTGGCAGGACGCGTTCAAGACCGCCGCGGCGAATGCCGGGCGCATCGGCGAGGCCTTCTCCGAGGCGCCGGCGGTGCTGCTGCAGCAGTTCCTGGCGAACCAGATCGACCACGTCGGGGCCATCCTGCAGAATCCCGGCAACATCGGCACGGTTTTGGGCGAGATCGGGCACAACGTGCAGTCGGCGATCACCGCCGCGACGTTGCTGGGCACCGACCCCGGCAACAACTCGCAGTCCGTCGAATCGAACGATGGCTTCCACTTCATCCTGCTTCAGGTGATTCCGAAGCTGCTTCCGACGGCCTCGAACGCCATGGCCAACCGGGTCGTGCAGGAAGTGTTCAACTTCCTGGCATCGCCGCTGAGCGGGGTCCTGATCGGCCTGGCAGGACCGGCGATCAGCCCGGCGGTGGCGCTGGCGAACAGTCTCACCAGCATCGGTGCGTCCCTGTCGCAAGGCGACGCGGCGAAAGCGCTGCAGACCGCCATCAACATCCCGGCTGCCATGGTGGACGGCGTCCTCAACGGCGCCAACCTCAACTTGGACCTCGTGGCCAAGCTGATCAACAAGACCATTCCCCTCAGCGACAATGCCGTCGTCAAGGCGCTCAACATCCAGTTCGGCGGACTGTTCACCGCCGGATCGACGGGCTGGGACCAGATGAGCCTCGGTGGCTCGATCCTGAACTCACTCGGACAGACCGTCTACGCCGACATCATCGGGACGGACCTGCAGATCGACGGTCTGGGCATCGGGCCCATCGGCGCCATGGTGTCGCTCGGCCGCATCCTCGCCAAGGCCATCGGCTGGAGCGGCACGGGTAATCCGCTGGCGCCCAAGACCGCCGCCGATCCGGCTGCCGCCACGCAGGTGTCGGTGACCAAGGCGGCGACGGACAACTCGATCACCTCGATCCCGCAGTCCACGTTGGCGGTGACGCAGGTGAAGGCGACCGCAGCGGAGGCTCCGGAGGCGCCCGCGAAGCCTGCTGCTCCGGCCAAGGCGGAGACCCCGGCGACCCCGGCCACGCCCGCAACTCCGGCGACCCCGGCAACTCCGGCCACCCCCGCCACCTCGGAGACGCCGGCTACCCCGGCCACGCCGGCGACCCCGGCGACGCCCGCCACCCCGGCGACCCCGACGAAGGCCGACAACCAGAAGTCGGATGACACCAAGCCGGATACCACCAAGTCGGAGACGAAGACGTCCGAGACCAAGTCCGACACAACGAAGTCCGAGACCACCAAGTCGGAGACCAAGAAGTCCGAGTCGAAGAAGCCGGGCAAGCAGAAGTCGGAGAAGGCCGAGAAGCCGAAGCCTGTGAAGAAGTCGGCACCGGCGAAATCCACTGCAGCTCAGGGTGGTTCGGCCCACAGTGGAGCCGACGCGCACTAGCTGGTACCTGCCGAGGCCACGGTTTCCCGGGCGCCGACGATGTCGCGCGGGAAACCGTGGCCGCGGCGTTACAGGAGCACGTACCGCGACCGGTGATGCAGCCGGAAACCCATCGACTCGGCCAGCGCGATCGCCGGCGCGTTGTCGTCGGGAACCCGGACGTAGGCGTGCGTCGCGCCGCGGCCGGCGGCCCAGGCCACCAGCTCGGCACAGACGGCCCGGCCGAGTCCACGCCGGCGTTGCGGCTCGAGCACCGCGACGTCCGACAGCCCGGCCCACACCCTGCCGCCGGGCGCCGTGGTCACGGCGACCCGCCCGACCGCCGCGTCGGCCACCGTGGCGAATGCCACGTCTCCGTCGACGACGGTGCTGAGCAGCTCGACGGGCACGTCCTGTGCGTGAATCTCCAACCATCGGGCATCCGGATGCGAGGGCAATTCGGCATGGGTGGTGCCCGACAGTTCCATGGTGAGCACGCGATTCGGCTCGACGCCTTCGGAACGGACCGGCAGCAGCCGCTCCGGCAGCGCCACCCACGGTTGCAGTCCGTGTTCGGCGTACCAGTCGGCAATTGTCGGCAGGGTCGTCAAGTCCGACGAAAAGAGCAGCGGCGCAGCCGAGTTGGTGCGCTTGTCCGTCCCGCCGGCGCGCAGCAACCAGCCGCCGGCCCAGTGCCGTTCGGTACCCGGCCAGGCCAGGGCGGCCGCGTGCTCGACCGCACGTATCTCTGAATTGCGCACCGGGGCGTGCGACAGCTCGCGCACCGACATCACCGCGGCCGGGCCGATCTCGACGCGCTCACCCGATTTGGTGCGCACCACCACGACCGGGGTGAGCGCCTCGAGGTGCCCGACGACGTCGGTGAAGGCCTGGGATTCGGGGCCGGCCTCGGGCAACCGGTAGCGTAACGAGACGCGGCTACCGACCGAAGGCATCAGTGCCCGAACGGGTCGTCGACCTCGCCCGGCATCCAGCTCAGCCCCGGCACGCCCCACTTGTTCGACTTGACCATCCGCTTGGCGGCCCGCGCGTTGCGGCCGATCAGGCAGTCGAGGTACAGGAAGCCATCGAGGTGACCGGTCTCGTGCTGCAGCATCCGGGCGAACAGACCGGTGCCCTCCAGCTCGACGGGCTTGCCGTCGGCGTCCAGACCGGTGACCTTGGCCCACGAGGCGCGGCCGGTCGGGAACGATTCGCCGGGAACCGACAGGCAGCCCTCGTCATCGTAGTCCGGGTCGGGCATGGTCTCGGGGATCTCCGACGTCTCCAGCACCGGGTTGATCACGACGCCGCGGCGCCGCGCGGTCTGGCCGCGGTCGTCGGCGCAGTCGTAGACGAACAGCCGAAGCCCGACACCGATCTGATTGGCGGCCAGGCCCACGCCGTTGGCCTTGTCCATCGTTTCGTACATGTCATCGATCAGCGCGGCGAGATCGGAAGGGAGGGAGCCGTCGGCGCCGACGGCCACCGGAGTGGTCGCGGTGTGCAGAACAGGGTCACCGACGATGCAGATTGGACGGACAGCCATGACGAGCAATCTTAATGATCCGACTCGCGGGTAACGATCACGGCTCAATACCGTCGGCCGTGGTTGAATGTTCGCCGAACCACTTGCAGCGTCCCAGATCCGTTGTGACGCACGAAACAGGCTGGCATATACCGAGATCAGAGAAAGGGTCCAGGGGCGAAATGGACGGCGCTATGGCGCGTACTGAGCGATCCGGGGACGACTCTGAGCTCGCTGACGGGTTGACCCGTCGCGAACACGACATTCTTGGTTTCGAACGTCAGTGGTGGAAATTCGCGGGTTCCAAAGAGGACGCCATCAAGGAACTGTTCTCGATGTCGGCGACCCGGTACTACCAGGTGCTCAACGCCCTGGTCGACCGGCCTGAGGCGCTGGCCGCGGACCCGATGCTGGTCAAGCGACTGCGCCGGCAGCGCGCCAGCCGACAGAAGGCCAAGGCCGCGCGTCGTCTCGGTTTCGAAATCACCTAGCTTTTCTGCCCTGAGGGTCCGCCTCGATAAGGTGGGGAGCAATGAATCAGCGAGAGTCTTCCGGACTGCCCCTGCGCGCCATGGTCATGGTGCTGTTGTTCCTCGGTGTCGTGTTCCTGCTGGTGGCGTTCCAGTCGCTGAGTTCAGACAGCAGCTCCGACTCGAGCTCGTCGAGCAGCTCCTCCAGTGCGACGTCCGCCACTGCCACCACGACGTCGACGACGCCGGCGCCCGCCAAGGCCGACGTCAAGGTGTTCAACATCTCTGAGGTCGCCGGCGCCGCGCAGACCGTCGCCAACAAGCTGCACGAGCAGCAGTGGAACGTGACCGAGACCGACAACCTCAGCGTGGACGCGCCGCCGCCCGCCACGACCGTGTATTTCGGTGACGCCGCAGGGGAGAAGGAAGCCGCCGAAGCGGTCGGCAAAATCCTCGACGCACCCGTCGAACCGCGCATCCCGGCCCTCAATGACAAGGGACCAGGCGTGATCGTTCTGGTGACCGGTTAGGCTCTCCGGCATGCCGATCTCAGCCCCGATTCGCTTCCTTGCCGCCGCTGCGGTCATCGCTCCTGTCGTCGCTGCGTGTGCCCCTCCCGGACAGGTCCCCGCAACCACCCCCGGCACCACCCCGGCGATCTGGACCGGCGTCGAGCACGCCCCGCAGGGCCACGGTGAGAAGGCCGGCGAAAAAGCCGCCCCGCAGGCTGCCCCGATCGGCGAGAAGCTGGTCACCGAGCTGAAGACCCCCGAGGGCACGACGGTCGCGACCGCCGAGTTCCTCTTCAACGGCGGGTTCGCCACGCTGACGGTCAAGACCACCGCAGGCGGCGTGCTGGCCCCCGGCTTCCACGGCCTGCACATCCACTCGGCCGGCAAGTGTGAGCCGAACTCGGTTGCCCCTACCGGTGGCGCGCCCGGTGACTTCCTGTCCGCCGGCGGACACTTCCAGGCTCCGGGCCACACCGGCTACCCGATGAGTGGTGACCTCGCCTCGCTGCAGATCAAGGGCGACGGCACCGGCTCTCTGGTGACCACCACCGACGCCTTCACCGCCGAGCAGCTGCTCGCCGGTAACAAGACCGCGCTGATCATCCACGAGAAGGCCGACAACTTCGGCAACATCCCGGCTGACCGGTACCAGCAGATCCAGGGCGCCGCTCCCGGTGCGGACGAAGCTTCGATGAACACCGGTGACTCCGGTAAGCGCGTGGCGTGCGGTGTCATCGCTGCCGGGTAGCGCGGACAGCCACACCCCACCGCGAATCGATTTCGCCGGGTCGCCTCGGCCGACCCTCGGCGTCGAATGGGAGTTCGCCCTCGTCGATGCCCGCACGCGTGACCTCAGCAACGAGGCCGCCGCGGTCATCGCCGAGATCGGCGAGACCCCGCATGTGCACAAGGAATTGCTGCGCAACACCGTCGAGGTGGTCACCGGCGTGTGCGACACCGTCGGCGAGGCCATGGACGACCTGCGGTCCACGCTCGGCCCGGTCCGCCGGATCGTGCGCGACCGCGGCATGGAGCTGTTCTGTGCCGGCACCCACCCGTTCGCGGAGTGGGAGAGCCAGCAGCTCACCGAAGGTCAGCGCTACGCCGAGCTGATCAAACGGACCCAGTGGTGGGGCCGGCAGATGCTGATCTGGGGCGTGCACGTGCACGTCGGGATTTCGTCGGCGCACAAGGTGATGCCGATCATCACGTCGCTGCTCAACCAGTACCCGCATCTGCTGGCGCTGTCGGCGTCGTCGCCGTACTGGGAGGGTGAGGACACCGGCTACGCCAGCAACCGGGCCATGATGTTCCAGCAGTTGCCGACCGCGGGCCTGCCGTTCCACTTCCAGAAGTGGTCGCACTTCGAGCGCTTCGTCTACGACCAGCGCAAGACCGGCATCATCGACCACATGAACGAAATCCGTTGGGACATCAGGCCGTCGCCGCATCTCGGCACCATCGAGGTCCGGATTTTCGACGGCGTGTCCAACATCGCCGAACTCGGTGCGCTGGTCGCACTGACGCACTGCCTGATCGTCGACCTGGACCGCCGGTTGGACGCCGGTGAGCAGCTGCCGACCATGCCGCCCTGGCATGTGCAGGAAAACAAGTGGCGCGCAGCGCGTTACGGGCTGGACGCGGAGATCATCCTGGACGCGGACAGCAACGAGCGGCTGGTCACCGAAGACCTTGACGACCTGCTGAACCGGCTGGAACCGGTTGCGGCATCGCTGCATTGCACCGACGAACTGGCTCGGGTCGCCGACATCTACACCCTGGGCGGCTCCTATCAACGGCAGCGCCGGGTCGCCGAGGAAACCGACGGGGACCTGCTGGAGGTCGTCGACGCGCTGGTGTCGGAGCTGGAGTTGTAGCCGTGCCGATCACGCCGATGTTCCCGCTGGAATCCGCGCTGCTGCCCGGCGAGGAACTGCCGCTGCGCATCTTCGAGCCGCGGTACGGCGAGCTGGTGCGGGACTGTATGGCGGCCGCGGAGCAGGTGTTCGGCGTGGTGCTGATCTCGGCCGGCCGTGAGGTCGGCGGCGGCGACGCCCGCTGCTCGGTCGGCGCGCTCGCCCGCATCGACCGGTGCCAGCCGCAGGGCGTCGGCCGGTACATGTTGAGCTGCAGCGTGACCGACCGCATCCGAATCATGCAGTGGCACAACGACGATCCGTACCCGCGGGCCGAAATCGAGAGGTGGCCCGACGAGCCGGGGCCGGTGGTTCCCGAGGCGTCCATCGTGGCGGTCGAGGACCGGATCATCGCCGTGTTCGAACGCATCGCGTCGGCCCAGGGCGCGCGCCTGCGGGATCGGGACTCGATCCTGGCGCGAACCGTCAAACCCGATGTGGGACAACGGCTGTACGCACTGGCCGCGCTACTGCCGATCGGCCAGGCCGACAAGTATTCGGTGCTGGCCGCGCCGAATGCTGCGGCCCGGCTGGGCGCGCTCGAAGAAGCGGTCGAGAGCCTCACCGCGATGGTGGAATTCCAGCTGTCCGAGGACTAGTACGGGCAGTTCCGTGCAGGCGGGGTGGTGTGGCACCGCCTATCCTGGACACAGCATGTTGTGCTACGGGGAGGGTTCACGATGACGGGTTGGCAGGGGAGCGGTTACAACGGTCCCAACCCAGGTGGCGGCGCGGGTAGATCGTCGGACGAAGAAGAGACGGCGATTCACCAGACCACGCCGCCGGCCGCGCCCGGATGGCCCCCGCAGACGCCGCCGCCGTTGAGCCAGCCGCCGGCAGGTGCGCCGCAGACACCGGCCTGGGGCCAGCCGGCCGCGCCGCAGACCGGCGGCTGGGGCCAGGCGCCGAGCGCACCCACCGGGGCACCGCAGGGATGGGGGACCCCGCCGGCGGCACCAGGTGCCGGCCAGGGGTGGCCGGGAGCGCCGGCCGGCGGCTACGGCGCACAGCCGTTCGTCACCCCGCAGAAGAAGAACAAGGTGCCGCTTATCATCGCGGCCATTGTCGTGGTGCTCGTCGTGCTGGGTGGTGGCATCTACTACGTCTACGACTCGTTCGGTTCGGGCGACAGCGGCGGCTCAAGCTCCGCCAGCGAGGTGGTGAAGGGCTATCTGGAAGCGCTGTCGAACGGCAACGCCGACACGGCGCTGTCGTTCAGCAATGACCAGCCGGCATCGAAGGAATTCCTCTCGAGCGACGTGCTGAAGAAGCAGATCGCCGAATGGCCGATCAGCGACATCCGCATCCTGAACGAAGACAAGACCATGGAGTCGATCGGCCGCGCCGACGTCCACGTGGCGGCCAAGTTCGGCGACAAGAACTCCGACGCCACGATCCACGTCAAGAAGGAAGGCGGCAAGTGGCAGCTGGCCCACGCCGCCGTCAAGCTCGATCTGTCGTCGTTGAGCAGCACCGAGAACGCCGCCCGCAAGTCCATGACGGTGTTCGGCAAGGAGATCGCCGAGGAATCGGCGATCTACGTGTTCCCGGGCTTCCTCGAGCTCGGCAGCACCAGCCCGTACGTGTCGGTCACCGCCGCCAAGCCGCTGCTGCTCGACGCCGTCGAAGGGTATTCGTCGAGCGCCTACCTGCAGCCGAAGTTCGCGCTCAACGATTCGGGCACCAAGACCATCGCCAAGCTGCTGGACGCGGCGTACGGCAGCTGCTCGTCGTCGCGCTCACTGGTGCCGCCGGCGCCGTGCCCCGTGAAGATCAGCGACCGCGATCTGGTCGACGGCACCGTGACGTGGAGCCCGCCCGACATGAGTGCCGTCAAGGTCGGCGATCTGGACGAGTACCGCATGGAGGTCCGGATCAGCGGTGAGGTGCACTACGACGTGAGCGGGCAGGGCCGCAATGGCGGGACCAAGCGCGGCACGTTGACCTCGTACGTCACCGGGACCACCGCCGACGTCAGCGGCGAGCAGGTGAAGATCAAGTTCAACTGAGCTTGGTGGTGAACTTCGCCTGACAACCGGCGGTAGTTCAGATGGTCAACGTCAGGGGAGGGGCGGGGGCAGCATGCTGAGGCGTGTGCTGATGGGCTTGTCGACAGTCTGCCTCGGCGTGGCCGTGGGCCTGTTGGTTTGGGCGGCTGGGCTATCGCTGTGGAGCTGGCTGGTGCCGGACCCCTCGCCTGGTTACGCGGCGTGGTCAGAGTCTGTGCGACAGGGTGACAACTCCTCGTATTGGGCGAGCATGTCCCCCAAAGCAGTTGCGTCATCGGTATGCGCCGTCGCAGTCATTCTTGTTGCCGCGCTGCTGCTCGTACGGTTCAAACGGGTGTCGCGGTACTGGGGATGGAGTGTGCTGGCGGCCGGTATCGCGTTGGCGTACTTACTGTTGGCTGGCTCTGGGATGGGGCAGTTTTTCGATTGGATGCAACGCCTCCCGGTGACACCCAAGCTGCCTACCGCGGTGAGCAGTTGGCAGCTGGCTGTGGCGGGCACCGTGGCTGCCGCCCTCGCCGCGCCCACCGTCGCTCGGTGGACACGGGGTGGTCGCTGGCTCGTCGGTATCGGATTGGTGATGGCCGTGGTGGTCGCCGGTGCCATGACAATGTCGGCGCTGCGAGCCGGTGACGACGGTCGGTTTGTCGAGGCCACCACTGCGACGCAGACAGCTGTGCCCCCAAGTCCAAATCGTCTGGGGCAAAGAGCTTTTACGATCCGCATTGCCGACGACAACGGCACGTCGCGTCGTCGGAATTGGCGCGTTGAGTCAGGCGGGGCCGGATTCGTGACCTATGGCAAGGACGGCGTAACCGCGTACGGGTCCGACGGCGTCGAACGTTGGCATTATCGCCGCAGCGGACCTAGTACTCAGACTGTCGCGGATGTGGCTGTTTTCGATCAAGGAAGCACAGTCGTGGTCAGGCTGGGCGGCCGTCCGGACATGTTGATCGGACTGGACGCCATGACCGGTCAACAACTTTGGTGGTCGTCCGACCTTGGCCTGACGAAAGCATTTGGCTATCTGGACCACAACCGCAGAACGCCGCCGTTCCTGGTAGCGACCAACAAGGACGGCAGCGAGTGGACCCGCTACGACACCCGGACCGGGAAGCTGCTGTGGTCAATTCCGGCGCCGTCCACCGAATGCCGCGGTTGGTACGGCGGAAACCCCAGCCTGCCGGGTTCCGCATATCGGTGTGTGTCTGGTGACAAAGCCGATATTCGCTTCGTCTACGTCGACCCATCGAACGGCCAAATTCGCTGGAAAACAACGCTTTTAGCGGGCCTGCCATATTCGGGCCACGACCTCAACGCCATCCGTCCGGGCATCAGCCGGGCGGGCCGAGATGGATATGTGATGGGCGCCGACGTCGAATCCACTGGTGGCGTGGGTGCTTTCGTGAGTACGGCCGATCGGCGCGTTCTGGATTTTCACGGGCAAGTGCTTGTCTATCGGACTCGTGACGAGTCGGCGGATTTTCTCGCCACCGGACCTGAGCCAGCGGACGACTTCATGTTGAGGGGCCGAGAGGGGCAAGCGCGATGTACCTTCGCGGACTACCCGATGACCGATCTGTTGGATGCGCGAGCGGTGATTCTCGGTGCTGAGGTGGTGTTCGCCAGAAGACAATTGACGGTCTTCAACCGCCAGGATTGCGTTCCCACCGGGACCGCACCCACGGCTGACGCGGAGGAGATTGTTGCAGCGCCGGGTGTCGTCCTCGCTGTACGTACGGACGACAGCGGAACGTACATCGACGGGTACCGCTGATCGGCTCAGACCAACTTGGCGTCGACGAACTCGCTGCCGATGTCCGGCACCTCGCCGGCGACTTCCGGCTTGTACCGGGCGGTGACTTCGGCGGAGGTCTCGACCCCAGCCTGCCAGCCGTGGCGCGTCAGCCACTCGGCGACGTCTTCGCGCGGCTCTGGGTAGAAGAGCTCGGCGACGTCGGTCACCTGCTGACCGGCTTTGGCGGCTTCCTCACGGATCGCATCCATCCGGGCTTTGCGGATGCGCTGGTTCTCCTCGCTGAAATAGTTGGCGCCGAAGCCCTCGACAGCGACGCGGCTACCGGGCGCACTGAGTTCGTGGATACGGTCGAACAACAGATCCTGGGCCTCGGCGGGCAGGTAGGGCAGCAGCCCCTCGGCGAGCCAGGCCGTCGGCTGAGCGGGGTCGAAACCGCTTCGCCGCAAGGCTTCCGGCCAGTCGTGACGGAGGTCGATGGGTACGCCGACGTGCCGGGCGACCGGCTGAATGTCATGGGTCGCCAGGGTTTCCTCCTTGAACGCCAGCACTTTCGGCTGGTCGATCTCGAAAACCACGGTGCCGTCCGGCCAGGGGAGTCGCCAGGCCCGCGCGTCCAGTCCCGCGGCCAGGATGACCACCTGGCGGATGCCGTCGGCGCTGGTCGACGCGAAGAACTCGTCGAACCACTTGGTGCGCGCTGCCGCGTATGCCCACACCATGCGCATGCGTTGCGTCTGTGCCGAACCGGCAGCGCCGCCGGCGAACGGCGACGACCAGCCGCGCGCGACCGCCGCGTCCACGAAGATCTGTGCGCACGGATCCTCGAACAACGGCTTGTCCGAGGCGGATTCGGCGGCCCGGGCCATCGCCACCCCCAACGCGGTGGCGCCCACGCTTTCGGTGATGTCCCAGGAATCGTCGTCAGTTCGCGCCATAGTCGTCCAATTCGTCGCGGATCAGCAGGTCGTCGCGGAAACTCTGTTCACGATAGGCGAGCTGGCCGACGCGGTTGGCCACCACCGGGGCGGTGATCAGGGTGAACAAGCCGGCCAGGATCAGCATGCCGACGTCGGCGTGCCCGCGCAGGCGCAGCCCGGCCCCGGTCAGCACCAGCAGCAGCCCCAGCACCTGGGGCTTACTGGCGGCCTGTAGCCGTGACAGCGTGTCCGGGAAACGCACGACGCCGATGGCCGCCGTCAGTGCCAGCACCGATCCGGCGAGCACCAAAACGCCTGCGACAATGTCGAATACGTTCATCGCGGCGGCTCCTGATCGGTGTCGCGGACACGGAACCGGGCCACGCTGACAGAGCCGACGAAGGTGATCAGGGCCAGCGCCGTCAAGCTGTACGTCGCCGTGGTGTCGAGGCTGTAGGCCGCCCACGTGCCGATGCCGCACATGGTGACGGCGACGAACGTGTCCAGCGCGACCAGGCGGTCCAGGGTGCCGGGGCCGGCCAGCAGCCGGAACACCGTGATGGCCGCGGCCGCGATCAGCATCACAGCGGCGATGGTCCAGATGGTGTTCATGCAGGGTCCGCTTCCAAAGGCTGCCAATGGGATTCACGTTCGAACGAGGCGATCATCAACCGCTCCACCTCGGCGATCTGGCGGTGGAACTGCTGCACCGCGCGCTCGGATCCGACGTCGAGGACGTGGACATAGATCATCCGGCGCGCCTGATCGACCTCCAGCACGATCGAGCCGGGGATGAGGTTGATGACGTTGACCGCCACTGCCAGCACCAGGTCGGATTTGAGGGCGAGCCGGGCCCGGAGCACCGCGGTCAGCGGTGGGGGTCCGGGTCTGACCGCCAGCCAGGCGAGTTGCAACGAGGACTGCACCAGGTAGTAGGCGACCTTGAGCACGAGCCACGCCAGTGAGAGTGGATGCAGCCGGCCCGCCACCGGCACCTGCGGCAACGGCAGCAGCACCGTGATCAGCACGGCGACGGCGAGGCCGCCGAGGATGTTGGCAGCGGA
Source organism: Mycobacterium toneyamaense (assembly GCF_055384815.1). Classification (NCBI taxonomy): domain Bacteria; kingdom Bacillati; phylum Actinomycetota; class Actinomycetes; order Mycobacteriales; family Mycobacteriaceae; genus Mycobacterium; species Mycobacterium toneyamaense. The sequence continues at coordinate 5,106,167 of NZ_AP040333.1, read as the reverse complement.
GATGTTGCCCCACAACAGAATCCACACCGCCATCAGCCAGACCAGGATGCCCACGCGCGGTAACCACTGCCTCATGGCGTCAACACCACCGAGATGTACTGGCCGCGGTCGGCGACCTCGTCGGCGGCCCGCTCCGCGAACCCGAAGATGGGCCCCGCGAACACCGTCAGGGCGAGCCCCACCGCGATGAGCACCGCGGTCGGCGCCAGCATGCTGACGGGCATCCGGCCGACGTCGGGCCGGTCGTCGACGGCGACGTTCGCCACCGGCTCGAGCAGGCCGGCCGGGGCCGCCGTGGACAGCATGCCCTCCGGCGCGTCGGCGCGGGCGCGCCAGAACGCGAGCGTCCACACCCGCGCCATGACGTACAGCGTCAGCAAGCTGGTGATGACCGAGCCGGCGACCAGTGCCCACGCGAGCACCGACGCGCTCTCGGTGCCGGCCTGCAGCAGCGCCACCTTGCCGATGAAACCCGAGAACGGTGGAATGCCACCGAGGTTCAGCGCCGGGATGATGAACACGAACGCCAGCAGCGGGCTGGCCGCCGCGAGTCCACCGAGGCGCTGCAGTGTCGAGGCCCCGGCCTGCCGCTCGATCAGCCCCACCACCAGGAAGAGCGTGGTCTGCACGACGATGTGGTGGGCCACGTAGTAGATGGCGCCGGCCATGCCGATCCGGTTGGACACCGCGATACCGAACACCAGGTAGCCGATGTGGCTGACCAGGGTGAAGGACAGCAGTCGCTTGATGTCGCTCTGGGCCATGGCGCCGAAGATGCCGATCAACATGGTGAGCAGCGCCGCGACCATGAGCACGCCGTCGAGCGAGCCGCCCGGGAACAGCAGCGTATGGGCCCGAATGATGGCGTACACACCGACTTTGGTGAGCAGGCCGGCGAACACCGCGGTGACCGGTGCCGGGGCGGTGGGGTAGGAGTCGGGCAGCCATGCCGACAGCGGGAACACCGCCGCCTTGATGCCGAACGCCACGAGCAGTACCGCGAACAGCGCCGCCCGGGTACCCGGGGTGATGCCGTCGAGCCGGTTCGCCAGCTCGGCGAGGTTCAGGGTGCCGGTGGCCGCGTAGGTGAGCGCGATGCCGATCAGGAAGATCACCGACGACACCATGGACACCATGACGTAGCCGATGCCGGCGCGGACCCGCTCCTCACTGGCGCCGACGGTCAGCAGTACGAAGCTCGCGGCCAGCAGCACCTCGAAGCCGACGAACAGGTTGAACAGATCGCCCGCGAGGAACGCGATGCAGACGCCGGCCGACAGCACCAGGTAGGTCGGCAGGAAGATCGACACCGGCTGCTCGTCACCGCCGTCGCGGATGCCCTGCCCGATGGCGTACCAGACCACCGCCAGCAGCACGATCGAGGACACCACCAGCATCAGGGCCGAAAGCCGGTCGACGACAAGCACGATGCCGAGCGGTCCCATGCCGGGTTCGGTCTGGCCCCAGCCGCCGACGTGGACCGCGACGGTGCCGCTGTGGTCGACGACGTAGACCAGCGCCGCGCAGACCGCCGTCACCGCGGCGAGCGCCACGACCGCGATGACCTGCTGCAGCCGCGGCCGGCGACCCGCGAACAACGTCGTGGCGGCACCGAGGATCGGGATCAGCACGGGCAGCGGCGCCAGCACCGCACCCGCCGTCACGCCTGCTCCACCGGGTCGGCGGGCAGCGCGTCGAGTTCCGCGGGTGCGTCGGCGTCGGTGACGACGGCGGGCTTGCCGCGGTCCTCCTCGACCGCCGGAGTGTCGGTGGACGACAGCTGCACCACGCGGCTGTCCTCGGGGTCGTTGCCCACCTCTTCGACCGTGGTCAGGCGGTAGGCCCGATAGATGAGCGCCAGCACGAACGCGGCGACGCCCATCGTGATGACGATGGAAGTCAGCACCATGCCCTGCGCCAGCGGATCGGCGATCCCCGTCCGACCGTGGCTGGTGCGGCCGCGCACCGGCGGATTACCGGAGTCGCCACCCATCACCAGGATCAGCAGGTTCACCGCGTTGCCGATCAGCAACAGGCCCAACAGCATTCGGGTCAGGTTGCGCTCCAGCAGCAGGTACACACCGGTGCCGGTGAGACTGCCGATGAGTACGAGCGGTACGAGATAGGTCGTCATCGGGCGGCCGCCTCACGTGGTGCGTACAACTCTTCGTCGACTTTCGCTCCCAGGCTGCGCAGGATGTCCAGCACCAGGCCCACGACGATCAGGTACACGCCGAGGTCGAAGAACAGCGCCGTCACCACCTTCACCGAACCCAGCAGGGGCAGCGTGAATTTCACGACCGCGCTGGACAGCACCGGCGCACCGAGCAGCAGCGAGGCCGTCGCCGTCCCGGCGGACAGGGTCAGACCGGCGCCCAGAATCTTCCCGGCGTCCAGCGGTAGCGTCTCGCCCAATTCGTAACGGCCGCCGGCGAGGTACCGCAGCACCAGCGCCAGACCGGCCGTGAGCCCGCCGGCGAAACCGCCGCCGGGCGTGTTGTGCCCGGCGAAGAAGAAGTACACCGACAGCACCATGATGAGTGGGAAGATCATGCGGGTCGCGACTTCGAGCACCAGGGACCGGTGCCGCGGATCGCGCAGGTCGCTGCCGCGCAGCCAGGTGATGTCGGGTGTCGGCCGGTGATCCTTCGGTACCCGGGGCGCCGAACCGAAACGCCTGTGCCGGAACACCATTGATGCCACGCCGGTCGCGGCGACCAGCAGCACCGAGATTTCGCCGAGGGTGTCCCAGGCCCGGATGTCCACGAGTAGCACGTTGACGGTGTTGGCGCCGTGCCCGCGGTAGTACGCGGCGTCGGGCAGCAGCTCGGCCAGCGGCCGGGTGTGGCGGGCGGCCATGGCGTAGACCGCCAGCGCCGTCACCGACGCGCCGACAGCGGTGGCCAGCAGCGCGCGGGGGAGCCGGTGCCGCTTCATGTGGGCGGCGTCGGATTCGGCGGGCAGGGTGCGCAGCACCAGCAGGAACACCACCAAAGTCAGTGTCTCGACCAGGAATTGGGTCAACGCCAGGTCCGGTGCCCCGTAGAAGATGTAGAGCGTGCCGCAGCCGTAACCGGTGACGCCGACGACCAGCACGGCCGCCAGCCGGTTGCGCATCACCGTCGCGCTGACTGCCGCCGCCAGCACGATGAGGCCGACGACCACCTGCAGCGGCGAATTCCACAATTTCAGATCGGGCTGGTCCCGCGGGCCCAGCAACAGCACCGCGATGGGCAGCACGGTCAGGGTGGACAGGATCATCGCCTGCGTCGTCGGGATCGAACCGCGCTGGGTGAACGCCGTCAACCGCACGGCGAAGCGGTCCGCGCCGCGGATGGCCGCGTCGTACATCCGGTCGGCGTTGCCCAGCGGTAGGTAGGGCACCCGGATTCGCTCGAGGCGATGCCGCAGGACGAACGCCGCCGCACCGGCAGCGACGATCACGGCCGACAGCAGCAACGGCATGTTGACGCCGTGCCACAGCGCCAGGTGGTACCCGGTACTGCCCGGCATGGTCGCGGTGTAGTCGGCGATCGCGTGGTCCAGCGCGTTCGGCAGCAACCCGAAGCCGAGGCCGGCGACGGCCAGGAAGCCCGGTGGCACCAGGAAACCGACGCTGGGCCGGTGCATTTCGGCGACGCGAATCGTGGGCTCGTCCCTGCCTTTGCGTGCGAACGCCCCGTACAGGAACCGCAGGCTGTAGATCATGGTGAACACCGACCCGAACGCCACCGTCGCCAGCACCAACGGGGCGGAGGCCCCCAACGTCGGGCTGTGCCACAGGGTTTCGAAATCGGCTTCCTTCGCGACGAAGCCGAGGAAGGGCGGCAGCCCGGCCATGCTGGCGGCCGCGGCGACGGCGATGCCCAGCAGCACGGGGCTGCGTTGGCCGAGCCAGGCCAGTTTCCGGATGTCGCGGGTGCCGGTGGCGTGGTCGATGATCCCGACGACCATGAACAGTGCGGCCTTGAACATGGCATGCGCGCACAGCATGGCGAGGCCGGCGAGCATCAGATCACCACCGCCGGCGCCGACCATCACCGTGATCAACCCGAGCTGGCTCACCGTGCCGAAGGCCAGGATCAGCTTGAGGTCGTACTCGCGGACGGCGCGCCAACCCGCCAGCAGCAGCGTGACCAGACCCAGCGTCACGACCGTCGGCCGCCACGGCTGGTGGTCGGCGAAACCGGGCGTCATGCGGGCGATGAGGTACACGCCCGCTTTCACCATGGCCGCCGCGTGCAGATAGGCGCTCACGGGAGTCGGCGCCGCCATGGCGCCCGGCAGCCAGAAATGCATCGGGACGATGGCCGACTTGGACAGCGCGCCGATCAGCACCAGCACGACGGCCACCGACGACGTGGTGCCCGTCGGCGCGTTGGCGACGAGGTCCGACAGCCGGTAGGTGCCGGCGAGCGTGCCCAGCATGATGATGCCCGTCAGCATCGCCAGGCCGCCGAACGTAGTGACCAGCAGTGCCTGGGTGGCCGCGCGCCGGCTGGCGACGCGTTCGGCGTAGTGGCCGACGAGCAGGAACGACAGGATGGTCGTCAGCTCCCAGAACAGATACAGCAGCAGCGTGTTGTCGCTGCAGACCAGTCCGAACATGGCGCCCGAGAACGCCACGAGTTCGGCGGCGAAGCTGGGCAGCCGGTTCTCGGTGTGCCCGTCCGCGTGGTGGAAGTACTCGGCGCAGTACAGGAGCACGAGCGTGCCGACCCCCAGCACCAGCACCGACACGATCGCCGACAGCGAATCCAGCCGCAGCGTGATGTCCATGGACAGCTGCGGCACCCAGTCGATGTGCACCGTCTGCTCGCCGGTGCCGGGCCAGTTCGAAGCCAGCCAGACCAGGGAGCCGGCGGGCGCCAGCGCGAGCGGATAGAAAGCCCGCCGTCCCCAGCGTCGTACCAACAGTGGAGCGAGCACAGTGGCGATCGCGTGAACGTACAGAACGGTGAGCATGGGCCTCCGGCAGGCGTCGGGGACGGTCCGCGGCCAGCTTACGGGGCGCCTGTGACTGCCGTGGTCTGACGGTTGTCGCAGGCCACAGCCCCGCTACCGGGTGCACGATGCACCGACTCCTACACTTTTCACTTATGGTGACGAACGCGACGGGGCGCCGATGAGTCTTCCGGGAATCGGATCGGTGTCATTGTCGGGCTTCGCCCACCCCTGGTTGTTCCTGACCGCACTGTTACCCATCGCGTTGGTCGCCGCCTATCTCGCGGCACAGCGCAACCGCAGTGCCCGGCTTCGCAGCTATGCCGGCGACCAGCCGCGCACCGACGTCGTGCCCCTGCAGCCGACGCGCTGGCGGCACCTGCCGATGGTGTTCTCGGTGGCCGCGCTGCTGTCCCTGACCGTCGCGCTGGCCGCGCCCACCCACGAGATCAAGACCCCACGCAACCGCGCGGTGATCATGCTGGTGATGGACGTCTCCCGGTCCATGGAGGCCGATGACGTCTCACCGAGCCGGCTGGCCGCCGCGAAAGACGCCGCCAAACAGTTCGCGAAGAAGCTGACCCCCGGGGTGAACCTCGGTCTGGTCACGTTCTCCGGGAACACCAACCTGCTGGTGTCGCCGACCCCCGACCACAACGCGACCATCACCGCGCTGGACCACCTCACCGTCGACGACGGCACCGCGACCGGCGACGGCATCTTCGCGGCCCTGCGCGCGATCTCGACCCTGTCGGACGTGCTGGGTGGCAGTGGCAACACCGACAAGCCGCCGAAACGCATCGTGTTGCTGTCCGACGGTGCCGAGAACCGGCCGGGCAACCCGGACAGCCCGCACGGCGCGTACACCGCCGCGCGGACGTCCAAAGAGTCGGATACCCCGATCTCCACCATCGCGTTCGGGACCAAGGGCGGCAAGATCAAGGTCGACAATCAGAGTGTCAACGTCCCGGTCAACGACGCCACGATGAAGCGGGTCGCCGAGCTGTCCGGCGGGCAGATGTACACGGCGGCCAAGATCGAGGACCTGAACAAGAGCTACGACGCCATTCAGCAGCAGATCGGCTACGAGATCATCCGCGGCCCCGGTGGGACGGCATGGCTGCGCCTCGGCGTGTTTGCCCTGACGTGTGCGGTGATCTCCGCGCTGGTGATCAACCGGCGACTGCCGACATAGGGTTGAATATGACTCGTGGACAACGAAACTCGGGTCGTCAGCGCCAGCCGTGACATCGCCGCCCCCGCGGCGCGGATCTTCGAGCTGATCGCCGACCCCGCACAGCAGCCGCGGTGGGACGGCAACGACAACCTGGCGGAGGCGGCCGCCGGCCAACGCGTCCGCGCCGTGGGTGACGTGTTCGTCATGGGCCTGACCGTCGGCGCCGTCCGGGAGAACCACGTCGTCGAATTCGACGAGGGACGGCGCATCGCGTGGAAGCCGTCCGAACCCGGACTGCCGCAGCCGGGGCACCTGTGGCGCTGGGAACTCGAGCCCATCGACGACGGGCACACCCGCGTCACCCATACCTACGACTGGACGGCACTGACCGACGAGAAGCGGCTGAACCGGGCCAGGCAGACCTCCGCAGACTGGCTGCAGGCCTCACTGGCCCGGCTCGCCGCGCTCGCCGAAGAGCAGTGACTACTGCTTGGGGGTGATGGTGGCCTTGAAGGTGCCGTCACCCTGGTTCAGCCAGGTGATGGTGCCCTTCTGGAACTCGCTGATCCAGCCGCCCTTGGGTACGTCCGGGCCCCCGGCGGTCTGGGCTTCGTCAGTGGTGGGGAAGCCCAATTCGCCTCCGGCACCACCCTTTTCGGTGTACTCGCGCAGAATTTCGCCCTGCACCAGATGGGCTCCGGTCGCGGGCGAGCTGAAGATGGTGCCTTTGGCGAAGGCCTGCACCGTGCCGTCGCCGACCTTCTGGGGCTGAGCGGTCGGTAGGCCGAGAGCGGCCTCGCCGCCGGCCTTGTGGTACGCGTCGGCGATGGGGCCGTCGAGTTGTACCTCGCCGACGCCGGGTGCGTTGATGGACGAGGGTGGACCGGCCATCGCCGATGACGCGGCGCTCGACGCGGAGCTGGCCGCGGACGATGCCGCGCTGGCTCCCGAGCTGGCGGCGGATGATGCCGCACTCGCGCCGGAGCTGGCGGCCGACGACGCGGTGGAGCCGATGTCCTTGGTCTGCGAGCAGGCCACGACGGCGGCGCCGGTGACCGCGGCGATGCCGATGGCGGCGGCGGTGCGGCGGAACAGCAATTCGTTTTTCACGTGAAACTTCCCCTATGTATTCGACAGTGAAACGACTTCGCCATTGAAGTCCGAACCATTCCGACCGTATTGGTCACTGGTACGCCAAGTACTACTTTGAGGAAACGTTTAGGGTTGACAGCCACTGCCGCCTCATCGGCCCCAGTAGTTGCGCTCTCGGCCCGAATTCTCATGCCTGCCTCATTGTTTGCTGGCATGGTGTGATGTCCCGATATCGGGCTAGATATCCCAGCAATGGAAATCGCTTGTCGGTATGCTGTGAGAAGCGAATCAGATTACGATCGCGATGCCCGTTTCTTCGTGGCTTCGGCCGTCGGGGCGAACGGAATGGACTAAGGAGAATCGGTATGACCACCGTTCGGCACTCGACCCGTAAGAAGATGGTGGCCGGCCTCGCCGTGACCGCCGGACTCGCCATGGGCCTGCTGTCTTCCTGCGGCGAGAAGGCCAAGGAAGAGCCGACCACCACCACGAGCACCACCACCACGACGTCGGCACCCGCCTCCTCGTCGCCGGTGACGCCGAGCGAGAAGGGCGGGCCCACCAAGGGTGGCAACTCGTTCTCCCCGACGGTGAAGGCTCCGGGACCGCAGACGGCGCTGCCGGGCAACGTCGTCACCGCTCCGCACTAAGACGGGAGCTCCATCCCAGTAGGTCGCCGATGCGCCGTACGGCGCATCGGCGCAGTACTGGTGGCAGTCGGGCTGACGGCGCTGGCGTCGGCCGGCCCGCCTGCTGAGCGGGCCGGACGGCTGTCCCTGTCCGGTCCACTGGCCCACCTCCTCTCGGCGTCGGTCGATCTCGGCCCCTCGGCAGCAGCGCACGTCGAACTCACCGCTGCGCTGACCCGTGCCACCCGGCCCGACGGGCTGATCCAATGGGCAAGAGCCGCAGGGCTTTCGGTGCACTGGCGGCCCGGCGACGACTGGGCCACCGTCGAAGGCGACGCCCGTGCCATGGCGCGGGCGTTGCGCGTCGAGGTCCGCGACTACCGCGGGCGCCGCGGGCAGACCTTCTACGCCGCGACCAGTCAGCCTGAGCCGCCGCCGTCGCTGGTGCCCGAACTGAGCGGCTTCGGCAGACTCCTCGGCTACACGCCGTTCCGGGAGTCGCGGCCGCTGATCATGCCGCGTGACGTGCCCGCCGGTGGTCTCACGGCCCAGGATCTGCGCCGCGCCTACAACGTCTTTCCGCTGTCCGATCAGGGCTACACGGGCAAGGGACGGACCATCGTCATCTTCGGTTTCGACGGCTTCGATCAATCCGATCTCGACATGTTCGCCGACCTGAACCAGTTGCCGCGCTTCACCCCGATCGTGGTGGGGGACATGCCATCCGAGCGCACCGGCGAAACCACGATGGATCTCCAGATGGCGCACGCCATCGCGCCTGATGCCCGAACCGTCTACGTCAATGCCCGGCCGACGGTGTCCGGCGACGGCGCCTACCGCAAGATCGGCGAGATGATGGCCGACGCCGACCGGCGCTTCCCCGGCGCCGAGTGGAGCCTGTCGATCGGCTGGGGCTGCGACAAGATGCTCACCGCTGCCGATCTGGCGCCGGTGCGCTCGGCCCTGGCGCGGGCGCACCGGAGCGGCACCACCGCATTCGACGCCAGTGGTGACCTGGCGGGCCTGGAATGCAAAGGCGGGCAGGACTGGTCGGCACCGCCGAGCATCGACGACATCGGACTGGACTCGGTGGCGTCGGTGCCCGAGATGACGGCCGTCGGCGGCACCACGCTGTCCACCGACGAGCACGGCCAGTGGCTGGGTGAACTGGCCTGGTTCGACGTGCCCCTCACCCACGGCAGTGGCGGCGGGGCATCGGCCCTTTTCGACCGCCCGGCATGGCAACGGGGTGTGCCGTCGGACCGCGGCCGCAACAAGCGGCTGGTCCCGGACATCTCGGCGGTCGCGGACTTCTTCACCGGAGCCCGCATGGTCTTCGGCGGCGAAACGGTGCTGGCCGGTGGCACGTCCATGTCCGCGCCGATCTGGGCCGGGATGGCCGCGGTGATCGACCAGTACCTGCTCGATCATGGCGGACGACTGCTCGGCGACCTGAACCCGTTGCTGTACCGCCTGGAGCGGGCCGGCCGCCTCCCGGCGTTCCACGATGTCACCGTCGGCGGTAACGCGGTCGCGATGGCCGGCCCCGGCTTCGACTCCGTCACCGGTCTGGGCACGCCGGATGTCGACAAGCTGGCGCGCAGCCTGCTGGTGGCGCAGGGGACAACCGGATGAGCGGCATCGGACTGGTGAGCACGCTGTTCCCGCAGCTCCCGGCACGCACCCACCGGGCGTTCCAGATCGGCGTGGCCGTCTTCGTCGCGTGGCTCGCCGGTGCCGCGGCACTGCGCCTTCCCGGTTTGTTCATCTCGCTTGTGGCCGTGGGGATTCCGCTGCTGTTCGCGTTGTACATCCGGCAGTTGGACTACCGGGGCGCGGCGCAGGCCCGGCTGCTCGTGAGTGCGGGCCTCGGCATCGCGTTCGGCGTGGCCTTCGCCCTCGGGTCCGGCGCCGTCGTCGCGCGTGCCTACGGTGTCCCGCTCGAAAGTGGCGTTGCCGCAGTGCATCTGCGGACCGTCGAGGCCGGCCTCTCGGCGGTGGAGGCGCTGTTGGTCATCGCGCCCGCACTGCTTCTCCGGCTCTTCAGTCCCGGTGACCGAAAAGCGTTGTACGGCTATGTCATCGGCGCGAGCGGCGCCTTGGGCCTGACCGCCGCGACCACGGCGGTCCGGATGTTCGCCCAGCTGGATTCGGGACTCGTCGACCACGACCAGCCGTTGGCGGACTTTCTCATCGACGCCGTGATCCGTGGCATCACCATGCCCATCACCGCGGCGGCCGCCGCCGGCATGCTCGGTGCCGCACTGTGGTTCCGGCCCCGCGGCAGCCGGATCTGGTGGCGGGTACTGCTGATCGCGGTCGTGCCGGTGCTGGCGCACATGTGGCTCGGTGACGAGGATTCGGCCGACATCTCGCAGTGGGCGAAGCTGGCCTGGCACATCGCGTTCGCCGTGCTGGGGGTGCTGCTGCTCCGTCTGGTCCTGCGGCTGACGTTGCGGCACGAAGAATCTGGCGGCGCCGCACCCCACGCCGCGCACGCACTGTCCGCGCCGCGGCTGGTCGCGATCTGGACCGCGGTGGTGGTGGTGCTGGCGCTCGGGCTGGTCGGCGTCGCCGCTGCGACGACCCAACCCGTGGCGCGGTATCAGTGCCCACCCAATTGCGGTCACCCGCCGATGGGGAAGCCCGTGGTGATCAACCCGCGCTTCACCGCCCCCGACGGTGCCTTCAGCGTCTCCTATCCGGCGCCGGGTACCGCCTATTCGGTGACCATGGACGACACCGGTGTGACGGCCCAATACACCGGCGGCACCGGCGGGATCATGCGGCTGTGGGGAGAACCGGCGCGGGGCCGCGACGCCAGGGACATCACCATGATGTTGCTGTTGGACAAGTTCCCCGACTCGCGGGTGGCCTACGAGATACCCAACACGTTGGTGGGGTATCACCCGGGTTACGGCGTCGCTGCCGACGACTGGCCGGACGGACAGAACGTCGTGGCCTCACGCACCCGCATCTTGGTCATGGTGGCCGTCAAGGACGACCTCGCGTTGATCGCCGCCGCGGCCGGACCGTTCAGCGAATTCGGTCCGGGCTCGGGGCCGCCGACCGGGGTCAGCCTGGAGCTGGCCGCGGATATGGGCAAGTACGTCAACAGCTTTCGGTGGCGGGGCGACCCGCCGCGCTGACGGCGACCGGCTCGCGCACCGGTCGCTGGACCAGATGATCCCTCGGGGTGAAGCGGTTGGTGCGCCGGCGGAAATCGGCAGTGCGCCGCGGCCGGAAGTCGCAGTAGTTCTGTTGGGCCGCCGGTGTCGGTTCGACCGCGGCGAAGCCGAAGTCGCGGGCGTAGGTCACTGCCGCGGCGAGGTACTCCGCCTGCGACTCCCGCATCCGTTCGACCGAGTTGTGGCGCAGGCCGATGTCCGGGCCGTGCACCAGGTAGCAGTTCGGGAAGCCGTGGACGGCAGTCCCCAGATAGGCGAAGGGCTCGCCGTCCCAGCTCTCGGCCATGGAGACGCCCGCGGTGCCGACCAGCCGGTCGGCCAGAGCGTCGGTGTCGACGACGACGTGGGTTGCCGTCTGCTCGCCGCTCGCGGTCGTGATGCGCCAGTGCTGCCGGTCCGCCCGCCAGTGCACTGCCAGCACCTCGTCGGTGTCGTGGTCGACCAGCACGACGTCGTCGACCGCCGCCTGGTGCAGCCGGACCGCCGCCGCGAGCGCGCCTGGGCCGGTGACCACGATCGCGACGTGGTGGTGGGGGACGGGCTGGTTCATCGGTGGTCGGTTGCCTTCGGGTCGTACGATGTGAACGCTGCTCACATTTATATGGGGCAATGTAAACAGTGTCAACATTTGTGAGGCGGGACGCAGGATGACGGCGAAAGTGACGTACCACCACGGCGATCTGCGGACCGCCCTGGTGCAGTCGGCGCTCGCGCTGCTGGAAGAGGAAGGCGCCGCGGCGCTGTCGATGCGCGCCGTCGCCCGGCACGCCGGAGTCACCGCGGCCGCCCCGTACCGGCACTACCAGGACCGCGACGCGCTGATGTCGGCCGTCGCGGCCGTCGGCTATCGCGAACTGGCGCAGGACCTCGTGGCCGTCAGCCAGACCCCCTCGACTGCCGACGAGATCGCCGACGTCGCCATCGCCTACGTCCGATTCGCGCTGCGTCGTCCCGCGCTCTTCCGGGCGATGTTCAGCGAGCAGGGCGATGCCGGCAGCCCCGAGCGGGCCGACGCCGTCGCGGCGATCTCGACCTACCTCCGCGCGAACATCGCCCGCGTGTTTCCGGACGCGGACGCCGACGCGTTGAGCGACGCCGTCTGGGCGCTCGTGCACGGCCTGGCATTCCTGTTCCTGGACGGCAAGTTCGACAGCACCGACCCCGGTGAGCTGGAACGCCGCGTCCGGGCCGCGATGCGCGCCGTCGTGGGTCTGGCCGGGTCCTAGCGGCCCTCGGCGAACTCCCGAAGTGATTGCACCTGAACCGGATCCAGCGACGGCCGCACCGTCTCGCGGGCCTTGGCCACATCGGCCGCGGTGACATCGGCGGCGTCGATCGACCGGCGCATCGCGGTCAGCGCGGCCTCGCGCAGCAGGGCGACGCAGTCCGCAGCGCTGTAACCGTCGAGGTCTCCGGCCAGCTCGCCGAGGTCGACGTCGGGCGCCAGAGGGATGGATTTGCTTGCGGTACGCAGGATTTCACGGCGGGCCTCGGCGTCGGGCGGCTCGACGAAGACCAGCTTCTCCAGCCGGCCCGGACGCAACAGCGCGGGGTCGATCAAATCCGGCCGGTTGGTGGCGCCCACCACCACGACGTCGCGCAGCGGGTTGATGCCGTCCAGCTCGGTGAGCAACGCGGCCACCACGCGGTCGGTGACGCCGGAATCGAAGCTCTGGCCGCGGCGCGGGGCCAGTGCATCCATCTCGTCGAGGAACACCAGCGACGGCGCGGAATCGCGTGCGCGCTGGAACAATTCGCGCACCGCGCGCTCCGACGAACCGACCCATTTGTCCATCAACTCGGCGCCCTTGACGGCATGCACCGACAACCGGCCGGAGCTGGCCAGCGCCCGCACCAGGAATGTCTTGCCGCAGCCGGGTGGCCCGTACAGCAGCACCCCGCGGGGTGGTTCCACGCCCAGCCGCTCGAAGGTGTCCGGGTGCTGCAGCGGCCACAGCACCGCTTCGGTCAGCGCCTGTTTGGTCGCGACCATGTCGCCGACGTCGTCGAGGGTCACCGACCCGACCGCGACCTCCTCGGTCGCCGACCGCGACAGCGGCCGGATCACGGATAGCGCGCCGGTCAGGTCATCCTGCGTCAGGGCGGGTTCGGCGCCGTCGGCGCTGGCTCGGGCGGCCGCCCGCAGCGCGGCCTCACGCACCAGGGCAGCCAGATCGGCGACGACGAATCCCGGTGTGCGTTCGGCGATCTCGTCCAGGTTCAGGTCCTTGGCGGGCACCGACCGCAGCAGCACCTCCAGCAGGGCCTTGCGGGTGGCCGCGTCGGGCAGGGTCAGCCCCAGCTCACGGTCGCAGAGATCGGGGGCGCGAAGGCGGGCGTCCACGCCGTCGGGCACGGCCGACGTCGCGATGAATGCCACACCGCGGCTGGCGACGGCCTTGCGGAGCTCGGTCAGGATCAACGTGGCCACGGGTTCGGCGACGGCGGGCAACAGCGCGTCGACGTCGGTGATGAGCAGGACGCCACCGCCGTCGCGCACCGAACTCACGGCAGCGGCGACACCGGCGAGCCGGTCCTCCGCGCGTAGCGCCCCGACCTCCGGGCCGTCGAGCTCGACCAGGCGACGCGACGCGCACACCGTCCGCACCATGGCGGCCTTCCCGACGCCAGCGGGCCCGGACACCAGGACCCCCAGATTGGCGGTGGCGCCCAATGTTTCGAGCAACTGCGGCTCGTCCAGCGCCAGCTTGAGCCACTCGGTCAGGCGGGTCACCTGGGCGGTCATGCCCTTGAGATCATCGATCGAAAGAGTTTGGGCGGTACCGGTTTCGGCCGGTGAGATCACCGGCTGCGCGGCCGCGGTGGCCGTGACGACGGTCGCGTCGCTCCAGGTGACCACCGAATTCGGCTGCACACTGACCGGGCCGGCGGGGTCGACGCCCGTCACGGTGAGCAGCTCCGAGGTCCAGGTGATGCCGACCTGGGTGGCCAGCGCCGCGGTGGCCGCCGACGTCGAGGTGCCCGGGCCCAGGTCCCGCGGCAGCAACGACACCGTGTCGCCGACCGTCATCACCTTGCCCAGCAACGCCATTCGCAACGTCGCCGGCGATATCGAACTGCTGGCCAGTCGCGAACCGCTGACGGTCACCGAGCGGGCGCCGTACACCGTCGCGGGTGACACCAGCACCGGCGCGTCGGCCCGGATGCCGGCATTGGACAGCGTCACGTCGTCGAGCAGGGCGGTGCCCGGGGGAGTGCCGGCGGCGGCGACACCGACCACCGCACAGGTGGTGCGCGTGCCGGTCAGCGACACCGCGTCCCACTCGCGGATACCCAGGGCGGCAATCGCTTCCGGGTGCAGCATCACCACGCCGCGACGGGCGTCGAGTGCCGAGGTGTTGAGCCGTGCGGTGAGCCGCAATTGGCCCGGTGGGGGTTCAGGTGACGCCGCGTCCCGCACGCCCTGCGTCATCGACGCGGACCCGGCCTACGCAACCGCAGTCGGGCCGTGGAACGGCGCTGCCCGCGGTCGGTGCGCCGCGGCTGCGCCCGCCGGATGGCCCGGCGCGCCTGCCGTTGTTGCTTGGGTTTGTCGTCCCAGACCTCGGGGTGCTCACGCAGCCACCTCTTGGTTCGGACGGCGAACGGGATGTGCAGCACGTAGGCGACGATGATCACCAGGATGACGATGTAGCCGTACATCACCGAGGCGGCCACCAGGATCGCGAGCAGCGCCAGCAGCGGCAGCGCCATGTTCGGCGGGATGGCGAAGGTGTGCACCTTGCGCATCGGCACGGTGCTGACCGTCAGCAGCGAGACGCCGATCAGCCAGACGCAGATGAACACCTGACCCCAGTGCGAATCCCACCACGGGCCGGGGAACTGCATCTTGGCCGCCAGCGGGCCGATGGCGCCGATGGCGCCGGCCGGGGCCGGCATGCCGGTGAAGAACTCCTTCTCGAACGCCGGGCCCTCCACGTCGAGCATGGCGTTGAAGCGCGCCAGCCGCAGCACGATGCACACCGCGTACAGCAGCACCACGATCCACGCCAGCGGCGAGCTGTTGTGCTCGAGCAGGGTGCCGTACACGATGAACGCCGGCGCCACACCGAAGTTCACCGCGTCGGCCAGCGAGTCGATCTCGGCGCCCATCTTGGACGTCGCGTTCAGCATGCGGGCCGCGCGGCCGTCGAGCGCGTCGAGGATCGCGGCACCCGCCAGCAGCGCCATGGCCTCGGTGGGGCGGTGGTCGAGCGCGAACTTGACCGCCGTCAGCCCCAGGCAGATGGCCGCGACCGTCAGAGCGCTGGGGACCAGCTTCCGCAAGCTCACCTGCGGAGTCTTGATCCGGGGGTTCATGCCGGCGATCCGGTGGTCGGCAGCTCTGCCAGCACGGTCTCGCCGCCGATGGCGCGCTGCCCGATCTCGACTTCGATCACCGAGCCCTTGGGCAGGTAGGTGTCCAGGCGGGAGCCGAACCGGATCAGGCCGTACGTCTCGCCGAGCGCCAGCTGCGCACCCGGGTGCGTGTTGCACACGATGCGACGGGCCAGCAGACCGGCGAGCTGCACCGCGACGACGTCATGACCGTCGGCGGTGCGCAGCCAGACGCTGTTGCGCTCGTTGTCCTCGCTGGCCTCGGCCTTGTCAGCGGAGAGGAACTGGCCCGGCTTGTGCTTGACCGTGATCACCTCACCGGCCACCGGCGCGCGCTGCACATGCGCGTCGAACAGGGACAGGAAGATGCTGATCCGCGGCAGCGGCTCGTCGGACAGGTTCAGCTCGGCGGGCGGGACGGCCTCGTCGATGAGCGTCACCTGACCATCGGCCGGGGCGACGACGACGCCGCGCCGGCTCGGTGGCGTCCGCGGCGGATGCCGGAAGAACCCGGCGCACGCGGCGGCCGCGGCCAGACCGGCTGCCCGGACCCAGCGCTTGCGGTGGCCGATGGCGGCGACACCGAGGGCACCGCCGACAAACGGCAGCCCGGCCGGGTGCATCGGGGGAACGGTGGAACGGACCAGGTCGACGAAACGTGACAGTTCGGACTCTGGATTGTCAGCTGGGGGGCGCGCAGGTCTTGCCATGGGGACTCGATTCTACGGTTTGCGGGGCTCTAACTCAGATCCCAGACGGGCACGGGCGATCCGGCCGCCAATTCGACCACGTCCTCGCCGATGTCGAGCAGACAGTTTGCCGTCGCCAGCCATCGGAGATGGTGTGAGGCCGGCGGGCCGTAGCTGCTCACCTGCTCATCGGTGCCGAGCACGCCGCGGCGGAACTGGCGTTTCCCGGCGGGGGAGGTCAACGTCTCGGTGAGCGTCGCCGAGCGGCGCGGCCTCTCGGACGGCAGCCCCATCGCGGCGCGCAGAGGAGGCCGGATGAACACCTCGAACGACACCAGCGCCGAGACCGGATTGCCCGGCAACGTCACGATTGCGGTGCCGTTCGCAGTGCCTCCCAAGCGGCCGGCTCCTTGCGGCATACCGGGCTGCATGGCGACCTTCACGAACTCGACATCCCGGGCCAGCGCGTCTTTCACCACCTCATACGCGCCGGCGCTGACGCCGCCCGTGGTGACGATGAGGTCGACGCCCGCGGCATGGCCGGCCAGCGTCTCCCGGAACAGCGCGACGTCGTCGGACGTCGCCGGTGCGGTCGCGACGTCGGCGCCGGCGTCCCGCAGCGCGGCGGCCAGCATCACGGCGTTGGACTCGTAGATCTGTCCGGGCTGCAGCGGCGTGCCCGGGGTGACCAGCTCCGTCCCGGTGGACAGGACCAGAACCCGTTGCCGCGGAATCACTTTCAGTTCGGCGAGGCCCAGGGCGGCGGCCAGCCCCAGTGCCGCCGGGGACAGCACCTCGCCGGCGGGCAGCACCGTCATCCCGGCGGTGACGTCCTCGCCGGCGCGCCGGATACTCCGGCCTTCGGGGACCGCCGAGTAGATCGACACGACGTCGGTCGCCCCGTCGGTGGCCTCGACCTGGACCACCGCGGTGGCCCCGGCCGGCAGCATGGCGCCGGTCATGATGCGGTGCGCGGTGCCGGGCGTCAGAGTCAGCAGGTCAGTCCGGCCCGCCGGAATGTCTTCGGCGACAGGCAGTTTCACAGGATTGTCGGCAGTGGCGGTGGCCACGTCGGCCGCCAATACGGCGTAGCCGTCCATGGCCGAGTTGTCGAAACCGGGCAGCGACAGCGGCGCCACGACGTCCTCGGCGAGGGCCAGGCCCAGAGCATCGGCCAGCGGCACGGTGACGGCCGGCCGGGCGCTGATCAACCCGGCGACGACCTGCTGATGTTCCTCGACAGTGCGCATGACGCTAGATCGGGAAGGTGACGCCGGTCAGTTCTTCGGAGACCGTCCACAGCCGACGCTGGATGCCGGCGTCATGCGACTGCGCGCTCGACTGGACCAGCACCGGGTACCCGACCAGTTGGCGGAAGCCCGACGGCCCGTAGTACTCGCCACCCCGCACGGTCGGGTCCGTCGCCGCCCGCAGTGTGGCCAGCGCGCCGACCTCCGGGCTGTTGGCGACCAGTCCACTGAGCTTGTTGAAGCCGGGCAGGTTCGAGCCAGGGATGTGGCGCATCAACTCGGTGTTGGAGATGCCGGGATGCGCGGCGACCGAGATGGTTTCGGCATTCGTGGCGACGAGCCGGCGCTGCAGCTCGTAGGCGAACATCAGGTTCGCCAGCTTCGACTGGCCGTATGCCGCGACGCGGTTGTACTTGCGGGTCTCCCACTGCAGATCGGTGAACTCGATCTTCCCCTGGATGTTGTGGGCAATGCTGCCGAGCGCCACCACCCGCGAGCCTGCGACGGGCAGCAGGTTCTCGATCAACAGGCCGGTGAGCGCGAAGGCACCCAGATGGTTGGTGCCGAACTGCAATTCGAAGCCGTCGGCGGTGGTCTGCTTCGGCGGATACATCACGCCGGCGTTGTTGATCAGCAGATCGATCCGGGGGTAGGCCGCCCGCAGGTCGTCGGCCGCGGCGCGGACCGAGGTCAGCGAGCCCAGGTCCAGCTTCTGTACGACGACGTCGGCGTTGGGGGTGCTCGCCCGGAGCCGCGCGGCGGCGTCGTCGCCCTTGGCGGTGTCGCGTACGGCCATGACCACGCGAGCGCCCTTGCCCGCCAGTACGCGCGCCGTCTCGTAACCCAAGCCGGTGTTCGAGCCGGTGACGATCGCCACCCGCCCCGTCTGGTCCGGCACATCGCCCGCGGTCCATTTGGTGCTCATGCGCGAAGACACTACCGAGGTGGACCGCCTGAGTTGCGCGGGAGCGGCGGGCGTTTACTGTCGGCAGCATGGCAATCGGCGGGGTGCTCTTCGACATCGATGGTGTCCTGGTGACCTCGTGGCGTCCGATCGACGGTGCGGCCGAGACGTTGCGGGCGCTGGACGAGCGTCAGATCGCCCGCTCGTTCCTGACCAACACCACCACCCGGACCCGCCAGCAGATCGCCGAATTGCTGTGTGCCGCAGGCATTGAGGTTGCCGCCGACGAGGTCGTCACCGCTGCGGTGCTGACCGCCGACTACGTACGTGACCGCTACCCGGGCGCCCGATGTTTCCTGGTGAACAACGGCCAGATCGGCGCGGACATGCCGGGCGTCGATCTGGTGTACGCCTCCGACTTCGCTGGCCCGAGCCAACCCGACACGCCGGACGTGGTGCTGCTCGGCGGCGCGGGACCCGAATACACGCATCTGACCCTGAGTTGGGTCTACGACTGGATGGCCCGCGGCGTCCCCGTGGTCGCCATGCACCGCAGCAACGCGTGGAACACCGCCGACGGATTGCGGGTCGACACCGGGCTGTATCTGGCGGGCCTCGAGCAGACGACCGGGTACCAGGGCACCGCCGTCGGCAAGCCCGCACCCGCCGGGTTCTTCACCGCGGCGGCGCGCCTGGGCGTCGAACCCGAAGAGATGTACATGGTCGGTGACGACCTCAACAACGATGTGCTGGCGGCCCAGGTCGTGGGCATGACCGGCGTGCTGGTGCGCACCGGAAAATTCCGCCAGGACACGCTGGACCGTTGGGCCGCAGACGAATTCGCGATGCAGCCGAACTACGTCGTGGACTCCGTCGCGGATCTGCCGGAGCTGCTCGGGCTTTAGGGGTCAGGCCGTCAGCTCGCGCTGCATGTTCCGGATCGCGGCGATGCGGTCCTGCAGCTGCTCGCGGGTCGCGGCCGCGACCGGGGGGCCGGGGTGGCGGCGCCGCAACTCGTTGTGAATCCAGCCGTGCGGCCGGCCCGTGCGGTGATGGAACGCAGCAACCAGCAGGTTCAGCTCCTTGCGCAGCTCGCGGAGCTGGCCGTGCGTGGTCATGGGTGGGGGCGGTGCGCCCGTGGCGGCGGCCTTGGCGCTGCGCTTCTGGAGCTGCTCGTCCTGGCGCTTGCTCAGCAGATCCCGCATCTGGCTGGGGTCGAGCAGACCCGGGATACCCAGGTAGTCGGCTTCCTCGTCACTGCCGGTCTCCGTCGCGGTACCGAATGACGAGCCGTCGAAGATCACCTGGTCCAGCTCGGCGTCCGAGCCGAGCATCTCGAAGCCGTTCTCCAGCTCCGACTTCTCGTCTTCCTTCTTCTGCGCCTGCTCGAGCAATTCGTCGTCGAGCCCGTCGGACACGCGGTGCGGCTTGCCCAGCACGTGGTTGCGTTCGCGCTCCAGCTCACTGGCCAGCTCCAGCAGGTTCGGCACCGACGGCAGGAAGATGCTGGCCGTCTCGCCCTTGCGCCGCAGGCGCACGAACCGGCCGATGGCCTGGGCGAAGAACAGCGGGGTCGACGCACTCGTGGCGTACACCCCGACCGCGAGCCGCGGCACGTCGACACCTTCGGACACCATGCGGACCGCGACCAGCCAGCGGCTGGTGCCCTCGGAGAACTGCGAGATGCGCGCCGACGCCGTCGGGTCATCCGACAGGATGACCGTCGCCTCCTCGCCCGTGATGGTGTGCAGCAGCTTGGCGTAGGCGCGGGCCGTCGTCTGGTCGGTGGCGATGATCATGCCGCCGGCGTCGGGGATGCTCTGCCGCAACTGGCCCAGCCGCTTGTTGGCCGCGGCGATCACGGCGGGCATCCATTCGCCCTCGGGGTTCAGCGCGGTCCGCCAGGCCCGGGCGGTCTGCTCGGCGGTGAGCGGCTCGCCGAGGCGGGCCGCGTGCTCCTCGCCGGCACTGTCGCGCCAGCGGGCCTCACCGGAGTAGGCCATGAACACCACCGGGCGGACCACGCCGTCGGCGAGCGCATCGGAGTAGCCGTAGGTGTGGTCGGCCACCGACTGCTGATGGCCGCTGCCGTCGGGCTCGTACTGCACGAAGGGGATGGGGCTGTCGTCGGACCGGAACGGGGTCCCGGTCAGGCAGAGGCGCCGCGTCGCGTCGTCGTAGGCCTCGCGAATGGCCTCGCCCCAGCTCTTCGAGTCGCCGCCGTGGTGGACCTCGTCGAAGATCACCAGGGTCTTGTGGTTCTCGGTGCGCACCCGGTGCTTCGTCGGGTGGCTGGCCACCTGGGCATAGGTGACGACGATGCCGTGGTAGTCCGACGACGTCTGGCCCGTCGAGTTGCTGAACTTGGGATCGAGCGCCATGCCGACGCGCGCCGCGGCTTCCGCCCACTGGGTCTTGAGGTGCTCGGTCGGGACGACGACCACAACCTGGTCGACGGTGCGCTCCGTCAGCAGCTCGCCGGCGATCCGCAGCGCGAAGGTCGTTTTGCCTGCGCCCGGGGTCGCGACCGCAAGAAAATCACGTGGCTTGGCGGTCAGATACCGCACCAAAGCCCGACGCTGCCAGCCCCGCA
Source organism: Mycobacterium toneyamaense (assembly GCF_055384815.1). Lineage (NCBI taxonomy): Bacteria > Bacillati > Actinomycetota > Actinomycetes > Mycobacteriales > Mycobacteriaceae > Mycobacterium > Mycobacterium toneyamaense. The sequence continues at coordinate 5,085,363 of NZ_AP040333.1, read as the reverse complement.
AAGCCTGGGTGCTGGGCGCTGCATAAGCCCGCACCCGAAGACTCCTCCTTGGTCGAAGGGCAGTCTAGGGCAACGGGTTTGGCGGATGCACATTTGCCCGGCGTGTCCTGGCGCTCGGCTCGTCGGTGTCGCCGGCCGAGGTGCTGATCAGGCGCGTCACCGCGTCGCAGACGATGGCCTTGCGCTGGGCATGGTCGTCGATGCCGATCACGGCGAGCAGCGTGGGGCTGAGGTTGTGCCACATCGACGCGATGGTGAGCACCAGGGTGAACAGCACCGGCGCGGGCAGCTCACCCGTGAGCTTGCCGTCGGCCTGGGCGGCGGCGATGGACGCGATCTGTTCGTGCATCGTCTCGCCGGGAAACCCCGCGGCGGTGTCGTCGGCTCGCTCCAGCCGGTGCCAGGAGATCAGCCGGCCGACTTCGGGCTGGCCGGCATAGACATCGATCAGATGGGCGGCGTACGCGGGCAGGTCGTCGGCGACCACCGGGCTGTCGGCGAAGAACTTCTGCGTCATCGCGGCCCAGACGGCGTCGAACAGCTGATCTTTGCTGCCGAAGTAGTGATAGATCTGCGCCTTGTTGGCGCCGGCGTTGGCGGCGATGCGATCAACCCGCGCTCCGGCGATGCCGTACTGGGCGAATTCGGTGGTCGCCGCGCAGAGCAGCCGCGCGCGCGTGGCGTCGGAATCTCGCGGGTGGCCCATTCCGGAGATTTTAGCTGCCGGGTCGGCGTTTGCTAACTAACTAATTAGTTGACAGTGAGGTGAGGCCTGCCTAACGTTCGGCATCGGGTGGGACGTGGATCACAGGAGGTGGTGTGGTCGCTGAGCCCTGTCCGGAACGGTTGGCCGCGCCGCCCCCGGAACTCGTCGGTCGCGGCGAACAACTTTCGCGGTTGATGGCCGCGATCAGCGACACCCCGCGCGGGCGCACCGTGGTGGTGTCCGGTGCCGCCGGGTCCGGCAAGACCGCACTGCTCGACGTCGCCTGCCGGCACGCCTGCGATATCGGTTTTCGGGTGGGGCGACGTCGGCGTCGGGCGTGGCCTGCCGGATGCGGTCGACGGCGTCCTTGCCCTTGTCGAGATTGCGGACGGCGAGCACGACGTGTGCGTTCTTGGCGGCGAGCGCCGCGGCGGTCTCGTAGCCGAGACCGGTGTTGGCGCCGGTGATGACGGCGGTGCGTCCGGTCTGGTCGGGAATGTTGGCGGTAGTCCACTTGGTCATGACGGTTCCTCGGTAGCCTGGGCTTGAACCGGGGCGAGCGCCCCGGATGCTTCACTTATCCGGAACGGTCGCCCCGTTTTATTTGTTCCCGGGAGCATGATGATCTGCAAACCGAAGAGGCCGCTCCGGGCCGACGCGGCCCGGAACCGCGCTCGCGTGCTGGAAGTCGCCTACCAAACCTTCGCCGAAGAGGGCCTTTCGGTGCCCATCGACGAGATCGCCCGGCGGGCCGGCGTCGGCGCCGGCACCGTCTACCGGCACTTCCCGACCAAGGACGATCTCTACCGCGCGGTGATCGAGGATCGGCTGGAAGTCGTCATGGGCGCCGGCCGGGCGTGTTTGGCGTCGGACGCGCCGGGCGAGGCGCTGTTCGACTTCCTGCGCTCGATGGTGCGGTGGGGCGAAACCGACCAGGGGCTGGTCGACGCGCTCGCCGGTCTCGGGATCGACGTCAACGCCCTGGTGCCCGATGTCGAAGAGGAATTCCTGGCGCTGCTGGGCCAGCTGCTGGCCGCCGCGCAAGGTGCCGGCGCCGTTCGTGCCGACGTCACGCCCTCGGATGTGAAGACGCTGCTCGTGGCGGCGAACGCCGCGCAGCGGTACAGCGCGGACGCCGCCGACCGCGTCGTCGAATTGATGATGGACGGACTCCGGCCTCGTCAGTAGCGTCGCCCGTATGAAGTTCGGGATCTCGACCTTCGTCGATGACGACAGTATTGATCCGGTTTCGCTGGCCCGCGCGATCGAAGAGCGCGGCTTCGCGTCGCTCATCGTCGCCGAGCACAGTCACATTCCCGCGAGCCGTGAGACGCCGTATCCGAACGGTGGAGAGCTGCCGCCCTGGTACTACAACACGCTCGACCCGTTCGTGACGCTTGCCGCCGCGGCGGCGGTGACGTCGACCATCGAGCTGTTCACCGGCATCGCCCTGCTCATCCAGCGGGATCCGATCCACACGGCCAAAGAGGCCGCCAGCATCGATCTCATCTCCGGTGGCCGGTTCATCTTCGGCGTCGGTGCCGGCTGGAATCTGGAGGAGATGCGGGACCACGGCACCGATCCGAAAACCCGGGGTGCCCGGCTGGACGAGAGCATCGAAGCCATCACGGCGCTGTGGACCACCGAGCCCGCCGAATATCACGGCAAATTCGTCAACTTCGACGCGTCGTACTGCCGGCCCAAGCCGGTCCGGAAACCGCATCCCCCCATCTATGTCGGCGGCAACTCCGATGCCACCGTCAAGCGGGTGCTGCGTCACCGTGCGGGCTGGATTTCGAATCCTTTCCCCAGGGACGTGCTGGTGGAACGAACGGCGCAGTTGCGCTCGGGCGCGGACTACGACGTGCCACTCGCGATGTTCGGTGCACCCCTGAAACCGGACTACTGGCGTACCGCTGAAGACCTCGGCTTCGGCCAGCTCGGGTTGTTCCTGCCGTCGGTCGGCAAGGACGAATCGCTGCGCCTGCTCGACGATTACGCGGCGCAGGTGGCGCAGTACCGGTCGGCGTCCTGATTTCCGGCCGCGAAGCGGTGCCTGCGCGGATGGCGAACAACCTTGCACTCGCCCTGCCTGAGTGCTAAAAAGACGTTGGCACTCTCGATAGGTGAGTGCTAGGTCGGGACAGTGAGGCCGGGGCCGCATCTGCGAGCACAGCCCAGGCCGTCCGTCGCGGGCGCTGCGCCTGACCAAAGACGTGCAATTCCCAACCGGAGGAATTACTTCGCAATGGCCAAGACAATTGCGTATGACGAAGAGGCCCGCCGTGGCCTCGAGCGGGGCCTGAACAGCCTCGCCGACGCCGTGAAGGTGACGCTGGGCCCCAAGGGTCGCAACGTCGTCCTGGAGAAGAAGTGGGGCGCCCCCACGATCACCAACGATGGTGTGTCCATCGCCAAGGAGATCGAGCTGGAGGACCCGTACGAGAAGATCGGCGCTGAGCTGGTCAAGGAAGTTGCCAAGAAGACGGACGACGTCGCTGGCGACGGCACCACCACCGCCACCGTGCTGGCCCAGGCCCTGGTTCGCGAAGGCCTGCGCAACGTCGCTGCCGGCGCCAACCCGCTCGGCCTGAAGCGCGGCATCGAGAAGGCCGTCGAGGCTGTCACCAAGGGCCTGCTGGCTTCCGCCAAGGAGGTCGAGACCAAGGAGCAGATCGCTGCCACCGCCGGGATCTCGGCCGGTGACCAGTCCATCGGCGACCTGATCGCCGAGGCCATGGACAAGGTCGGCAACGAGGGTGTCATCACCGTCGAGGAGAGCAACACCTTCGGCCTGCAGCTGGAGCTCACCGAGGGTATGCGCTTCGACAAGGGCTACATCTCGGGTTACTTCGTGACCGACGCCGAGCGTCAGGAAGCGGTCCTCGAGGACCCGTTCATCCTGCTGGTCAGCTCGAAGATCTCGACCGTCAAGGACCTGCTGCCGCTGCTGGAGAAGGTCATCCAGTCGGGCAAGCCGCTGCTGATCATCGCCGAGGACGTCGAGGGCGAAGCCCTGTCGACCCTGGTCGTCAACAAGATCCGTGGCACCTTCAAGTCCATCGCCGTCAAGGCCCCGGGCTTCGGTGACCGTCGCAAGGCGATGCTGCAGGACATGGCGATCCTCACCGGTGGCCAGGTCATCAGCGAAGAGGTCGGCCTGTCCCTCGAGACCGCCGACATCACCCTGCTGGGCAAGGCCCGCAAGGTCGTCGTGACCAAGGATGAGACCACCATCGTCGAGGGTGCCGGCGACGCCGACGCCATCGCCGGCCGCGTGGCCCAGATCCGCAGCGAGATCGAGAACAGCGACTCCGACTACGACCGCGAGAAGCTGCAGGAGCGCCTGGCCAAGCTGGCCGGTGGCGTTGCCGTCATCAAGGCCGGCGCTGCCACCGAGGTGGAGCTCAAGGAGCGCAAGCACCGCATCGAGGACGCCGTTCGCAACGCGAAGGCCGCCGTCGAAGAGGGCATCGTCGCCGGTGGTGGCGTGGCCCTGCTGCAGTCGGCTCCGGCTCTCGACGAGCTGAAGCTCGAGGGTGACGAGGCCACCGGTGCCAACATCGTGCGTGTCGCCCTGTCGGCTCCGCTGAAGCAGATCGCCTTCAACGGTGGTCTGGAGCCGGGCGTCGTCGCCGAGAAGGTGTCGAACCTGCCCTCGGGTCACGGCCTGAACGCCGCGACCAACGTCTACGAGGACCTGCTGGCCGCCGGCGTTGCCGACCCGGTCAAGGTCACCCGCTCGGCGCTGCAGAACGCGGCGTCCATCGCGGCGCTGTTCCTCACCACCGAGGCCGTCGTCGCCGACAAGCCGGAGAAGGCCGCGGCTCCCGCCGGCGACCCGACCGGTGGCATGGGCGGTATGGACTTCTAAGTCCAGCTCTTTCGGGAAGGCCCGGTCTCTTCGGAGGCCGGGCCTTTTCTTGTGTGACGCTGACAGCGCCGCCATGGTCGTATTTGCGATGGTGACGCTGCCAGCGTCACATTGCGATCGTGCCGTGATGTGCACCCCTGCGGACCACCGACAGAATGTCCTCCAGGATCAGATCCCAGCGGTAGACAACGTCCTCATGGGTCAGTCGCATGGCCAGGAACCCCAAGCCGACGGCCACCCTGTCCCTCGTCCGGTCGGGCTGATACTTGGACAGATGGTGCTCACGGCTGTCGGCTTCGATGATCAGTCGGTCGCCCACCAAAAGGTCGACGCGGCCCACTCCCGGAATGTCCACTTGGGTTTGTAGGTGGATCCCCAAGGCGCGCAAGCGTAATCGGATCATCGTCTCCGTGCCCGATTCGCTCTTCGGGTCCAATCGCTCGGCCAGGTTCAGATGCGCAAAGCGCGATGTCGACACAATGTCCCGCGCGTCGGCCATCTCGATCATTTGTTTGTTCAGCATCGAGTCCAGGACGACGATCAGCCCCTCAGTGTCCAGGCAGTGCGCCGCCGACGCGACGGCAATGTCGATCGGGTCGATGGCTCCGACGATGGGTGGATCGAGGCGGTACGGCTGGCAGGACCGAACTCTTGGGCGGGATTGGCGTGCCCGCCTCGAATACCGGACATGCAAACCAGAATCGGGCACCCAGACGCCGTAGTGGCGTAGCACAGAGACACAGCTCAAAATGCCACCGGCGGAGACCGCGCGGACGACCTGCGGGTTTGCGGAGGGGCCGGCATACCAGCCGCGCCGCACCGGCAGCCAGCCAGCTGGGCGCGGCATTCCCGCGGCGCGCAGTTGCGCCGCGGACACCACCCCGCCGTTCGCAGCCGCCAGTTGTTCTATTTCCCCCATCGCTCAATAGCAGCCGACAACGATGGGCGACGGTAGTACCCGATCGTCAGCCTGTGGATAACTCAGGTCTCCTTGAGTGACACGCAGTCGTGAACGCCTTCGGGGCTGCGATGCAGCACCGCGCGGGTGGGCACCACGCGCAGGCCGGTGTCGGTGGCTTCGGCGGTCCCGTCGACGATCAGCGAGTAGCCGGTGGGTTCTTTCGGCGGCCACAGCACCGTCACGGCAGGGTGGGCGCCGATATTGCGCTGGGTGGTGTTTCCGACGGGCTCGATCGTCACCGCGCCGCCGTCGAACGCCGGGACGACGGCCACCGTGTGCGGACGGAAATCGTCACTGACGGTGATCAGAAAGCCCACTGAGAAGTCGGCCAGGGTGTCGCCGAGTTTTTCCAGGTCCACCTTCACGCTCATGAGGTCAGGATAGGTCGCCGCCGCTCACGCCGGCGCGGGTTGCCGGCCCCGCACCAGCCGCCCCGGCCGGGCCGCCGTGGGTACACCGTTCTCTGCGATGATCTCGCCGGACACGATCGTCGCGACATAGCCGTCGGCGGTCTGGTCCAGGCGGCGCCCGCCGGCGGGCAAGTCGTGCTCGATGGTCGGTTTGTGTAGCGTCAGCGCGTCCTGGTCGATGACGTTGAGATCGGCCTTGTAGCCCACCGCGATCCGGCCGCGGTCGTTCAGGCCCGCGACGCGCGCGGGTACCGACGTCAGCTCCTTGACGGCGTGCGCCAGCTCCAGCCGGCCGGCGGCCCGGTCGCGCACCCAGTGCGTCAGCAGGTACGTGGGAAATGACGCGTCGCAGATCATTCCGTAGTGCGCGCCGCCGTCGCCGAGGCCGAGGATGACGTCGTCGCGCTGGATCAGTTCGGCGACGGTGTCGAGGGAACCGTCACGGAAGTTGGCGAGCGTGACCAGCAGCATGGCGTGGCCGTCGTCGTCGAGGACGCGGTCGTAGGCCTCCTCGAGCGGGCTGACGCCGCGTGCGGCAGCGCGTGCGGCGATCGAATCCGACGGTGCCGGTTCGTAATTCGGGGGGGTGCCGAGGGGGAACATGTAGTCCCATGCCTGCACCGCGAACATGAGTGGGTGGCCGTCGGCGGCTGCCGTGTCGTTCAGGATGCGTTGGCGGACTTCGGGTTTGCGCATCTCGGCGACGCGCTCGGGCAGCGGTAGGTCGGCGATCTCGCGGTACGACGGATACAGCACGAACGGATTGCCGGACAGCTCCAGGCCGATGACGAGGCCGATGGGCCGCGGGAAAATCTGCGCCGAGATCGAACCGCCATCGCTGTTGGCCTTCTCGACCATCCGTAACGCGTCCTCGAATGTGGCCGGTCCGGCGTTGCCGACGGCGAGCGTGAACGTGACGGGCAGGCCGACGTCGGCGGCGACGTCGAACACAGTTTTCAGCGCGACCTCGTAGTCGCCGGCCAGCAGGTCGGGTACGAACTGGATCAGGCCGCCGCCGCCGTCCTCGACGCCGCGTGCGATGGCCTCGATCTCGACCTGCGCCGCGTCGTGGCTGGGGATGGGCTGGCCGCCCGAGGTCTTGTGCAGCGTCAGCCGCGACGACGCGAAGCCCAGCGCGCCGCACTCCACGGCCTCGGCCGCGAGCTTGCGCATCAGGGCCAGGTCCTCAGGAGTGGCGGGTTCGCGGTCGACGCCGCGCTGACCCATCACATAGACGCGCAGCGGCGAGTGCGGGAGGAATGCCGCCACGTCGATGTCGCGGCGTCCGGCATCAACGGCGTCGAGGAACTCGGGGAAGGTCTCCCACGTCCACGGCAGGCCGTCGACCATCACCACTCCGGGGATGTCCTCGACGCCGGCCATCACGTCGACGAGTACGTCGTGGTCGTCCGGGCGACAGGGCGCGAAGCCGACACCGCAGTTGCCCATGACGGCGGTCGTTACGCCGTGAGCGGAAGACGGGGTCATTCGGTCGGACCAGATGGCCTGTCCGTCGTAGTGGGTGTGCAGGTCCACGAAGCCCGGGGTGACGAGCAGGCCGGTGGCGTCGATCTCGCGGGCGCCGTTCCCGTCGATGGTGCCGACCGCCGCGATGAAACCGTCCTGAACTGCGACATCGCCCCGAAAGGGGGTGCCGCCCAACCCGTCGGCGATGAGTCCGTTGCGAATGACGATGTCGTAGGCGACGCCCGCTGCGTTCATGTGAACAACGTACGACTCAGGCCGTCATCAGATCTGTGAGTTGGCTTTGAGTTGAAGTTAGAACGACTAGGCATCGAGAAACCGATGTATCGTGATAGGTACAAGATGCATCGAGCAAATGAAAGGAATAGCGATGTTCTCAGCTGGTTTCGGCCCCGGTTTCGGTGGGGGCTTCGGTCCCGGATTCGGGGGCTTCGGTCCCGGCGCGGGTGGTCCCGGCGCCTGCGGCCCGGGCGTCGGCGGTGGTTTCGGCGGCGGCTTCGGGCCGGGGGCCGGACATCACTTCTTCCGGGGTCGTATCAAGCGTGCCGCGATTGCGGCGGCCGCGCTACTACAGGAAGGTCCGGCCACCGCCGAGCAGCTCTCGCAGCGGGTTTCGGAGATCACCGACGGCGCGTTCGCGCCGCCGGTGGACAAGGTCGAGTTCGTCGTCTCACTGCTCGCGGCGCGTGGCGTGGCCACGGTCGAGGACGGCGTCGCGACGCTGACCGAGTTCGGTGAGCAGTTGCTCGCCTGGCGCGGTGTCAGCAGCGAGACGGTGCAGGCTTTCCTCGGTGAGGCGGGGAAGTTCGGCGATGTCATCAAGCTGCGCAAGGATTTGTTCGAGCTCGCCGGGCTGGCGCGCACGATCAAGTTCACCGGCAACGACGCGCAGAAGGCCGATCTCAAGGCGGCGGTCGCCACCCTGTCCGGCGCGGTGGCCGAGGCCAAGAAGGCGCTCTACCGCACCTTGGCCGACAACTGACCGGTCGGTGACCGAATCGGAGCGGCGGACCCCCGGGTTCGTCGCTCCGATTTTTTGATGCTCCTATTGGTGTCAAGCAGCTTGGAGCCATGATCTGTATTGATCAGCCAGGGCGTCGTCGCGTTGTAGTCCGCGTTCGATGCGGGAGATGACGGTGGGCCAGACGCCGAAGTGGTTCGCAGCGGCGGTGACGGTGATGTTTTTGGATTGCCGGGCTGGCCGTAGGTCGTTGTATTCAGGTACTGCGATCTGGCGGGTCAGGAGTTTGAAGACTTCGCGGGCGATGGCCCGTTTGAGTTTGCGCAGGATCTCCATTTTGTTGTGGCCCTTGGCGAGCTGTCGTTGCACGTAGTCCTTGGTCGACTGGTGACTGGACATGCGCACCAGGGCGATGCGGTGCAGCGCGTTGTTGGCGGCGCGGTCACCGCCGCGCGATAGGCGGTGCCGGTTGGTCTTACCCGAGGACGCCGGCACTGGCGCGGTGCCGCACAGAGCGGCGAACGCGGCTTCACTGTGCAGCCGGTGCGGGTTGGCTCCGGCGGTGATCAATAGCTGGGCGGCGGTGTCCGGGCCGACACCGTAGGCAGCGCGCAGGCCGGGGTTGGCCTTGGCGACAAGGGCATCGATCTGCGTTTGCAGGGTTTCGGCTTGGGTTTCGAGGAATTGCACGCGTTGGGCGAGCATCTTGGCCGCGGTGAGCAGCGACTGTGCCCACGTGTCGGCCACAGTGTCGGGGCGGCAGCGGGCGATGGCCTCGATCAACTTCAATGTTGTTAAGCCACGGTACTTTTCACGCACCGCATCCGGCGCCGATATCAGCATGGCTTTGATCTGGTTGATCACCGCGGTGCGGTGCTTGACCGCCGAACGACGAGCGATGTGCAGGGCACGCAATCCGGTGGTGGCATCGTCTTTGGGGGTGGCCAGGCCCTCGCCGGCCAACACGGTGCGGGCGGCGCTGTACGCGTCGAGCGGGTCGGATTTTCCTTTGAGTCGGCGGGTGGACTTGACCGCTCTCGTCACCTCCACCACCTCGATCCCCGCGGCGGTTAAGGCCCGGGTGAACCCGGCGCCGTAGCTGGCGGTGCCTTCCACACCGATGCGCACAATGTGGCCCAGTGTCATGAGGAATGCGATCGCCGCGGCGTACCCGGCGCCGGTGGTGGGGAACTCCTTGTCGCCGAGGGTGGCGCCGGTCGTGGTGATCGCGGCGACGTGGATGGTGTCGAGGTGGGTGTCCGCACCGGCGACGATGAGCGCAGATTCTGTCAAGATGATGGTGTCCCTTCTGACCAGCGTTGGGCGGGGCACACACCGGCCAGGGCGGGCAGACAAGACATTGATGAGGAACGGCCAGGCTCCTGATTAAGTCATGTCCGTCCTGTCCGGTGTGAACAAGACGCGCACCACACGGGCCGGGCAAATCAGGTTAAAGACAACCCAGTAGGGCGTCAGTCAGTGCCAGAGCCACGACCCGCGCGGTAACGCTCTTCCATCATCAATGTCGGTGCCTCGTGGCACGATCGCGGCATGATCGACCACTTCGGTATCAACTGCAGTGACTGGGCCAAGTCCCAGCAGTTCTACGACGCCGTGCTCGGCGTACTCGGCTTCAGCAGGCAGATGGACTTCGGGGTCGCCATCGGTTACGGCCGCGACGGCAAGCCGGATTTCTGGATCGCCGACGCCAGCGCGGGGGAGGCCTCGGGTCCGAACCGTGAGGTGCATTTCGCCTTCCAGGCCGCGGACACCGATGCGGTGACCGCGTTTCACGACGCCGCCGTCGAACTCGGCGCCGAGTCGCTGCACGCGCCCCGGTTGTGGCCCGAATACCACCCCGGCTACTTCGGGGCGTTCGTCCGCGACCCCGACGGCAACAACGTCGAGGCGGTTTTCCACGGCGCGGCCGGGTAGCCGCGAGCTCCGGTAGCGTCGGCGATATGTCTGACACCGGTGCGGCGCGGGAACTGTTGCGCGACTCTTTCACTCGGCTGATCGAGCACGTCGACGAGGTGACCGACGGCCTGACCGAAGAGGTGTCGTGCTGGCGGCCGACGCCGGAGGCCAACAGCATCGCGTGGCTGCTGTGGCACAGCGCGCGAGGTCAGGACATGCAGCTGTGCGATGTCGCGGGCATCGAGCAGGTGTGGACGAGTGAAGGCTGGGAGCAGCGGTTCGCGCTCGATCTGCCGCACAATGACGCGCCGGGTTACGACATCGGATACGGCCACACCGCCGAGGATGTCGGCAAGGTGCGGCCGCCGGTCGAACTGCTGGTCGGCTACTACCGCGCGGTGCACAAGGTCTCGCTCGAATATGTCGCGAGCCTGACTCCCGAAGAGCTCGAGCGGATCGTCGACCGCCGCTGGAATCCGCCCGTCACCGCGAGCGTGCGACTCGTCAGCATCGTCGACGACTGCGCGCAGCATCTGGGGCAGGCCGCGTATGTGCGGGGCATCGCCGCGCACAGATGACAACTGAGAAGTTCGTCCGCTGGTGGCCGCCGGTCGGACTGGTGCTGATGGCCCTGTTGGGCTGGGGTGTCGGTAAGGCCTCGACACCGGTCGACGACGTCTTCCAGTACGCGGGCCGGGCCGGGGAGCCGTATACCGGTTGGCTGCTCTTCTTCACCGATCCGCGTGTGCTCCTGGTGATGCTCGTGATCGCGGTGGGAATCGCGTTGTGGCACAAGCGCTGGCGGCTGGCCGCGGTCATCGCGTTGACGCCCCAGTTGGCGGTGGTCATCGAGCGCGGGCTCAAGGAGCTGTTCGGCCGGCACAAGGGTGGGGCGCTGGCGTATCCGAGTGGGCACACCGTGCTGATGGTGACGGTGCTGGGCGTCATCGTCGTCGCCGCCGGGGCGGTGCTGTGGGCCCGCGTGCTGGCCGGTGTCTTCGTGCCACTGGGCATGCTCGGTCAGGCCTTCACCTACCACTACTTCACGGACACCGTCGGCGCGCTGCTGTTCGGGTCCAGCCTGGTGTGCCTGGCGGCACGGCTGCTCGCGGTGCCGGCGCGCCGGGAAGCCGGTGGCTGATCCGCCGGAGCCGTGTCCGGGCGGGCCATTTTTGACACGCGTCAAGCCGGGTGCGACCCGCGTCACACCCGGTCGTTACGATGGCGGTATGACCGCTACGTCTGACGTCCAATCGCCCGGTTCCGGCACCATTTACGACCCCGCCACGGGTGCCATCGCAGGAACCGTGAGCTGGACCGACCCGGCCGACGTGCCTCGCATCGCCGCCGGCCTGCGCGCCGCGCAGCGCGAGTGGGAGGCCCGCGGGCCCCAGGGCCGGGCGAAGGTGCTGGCCCGGTTCGCGGTGTGGCTCAACGATCACCGCGACGAGGTCGAGGCCCTGCTGATCCGCGAGACCGGCAAGTCGACGGTCGACGCGAAGGTCGAAATCCCCCTGGTCATCCTGATCATCTCGTACGTGGTCAAGACCATGGAGAAGGCGCTGGCGCCCGACACCCGGCCGGCCCCCATGCCGATGCTGTCGATCAAGAAGATCACGGTGCATTACCGGCCGCGCCCGGTGGTCGGCATCATCGCGCCGTGGAACTACCCGGTGGCCAACGCCCTGATGGACGCCATCGGCGCGCTCGCGGCCGGCTGCGCGGTGCTGCTCAAGCCGTCCGAGCGCACCCCGCTGACGGCCGAGTTGCTGCTGCGCGGTTGGACCGATTCCGGCGCGCCCGAGGTGCTGGCCCTGGCACAGGGCGCCCGTGAGGTGTCCGAGGCCGTCATCGACAACTCGGATTTCGTCCAGTTCACCGGGTCGACGGCCACTGGCCGCAAGGTCATGGAGCGCGCGGCCCGTCGTCTCACGCCGGTCAGCCTCGAACTCGGCGGCAAGGACCCGATGATCGTCCTCGAGGACGCCGACGTGGAGCTCGCCGCCAACGCTGCGGTCTGGGGCGCGATGTTCAACGCCGGGCAGACATGCGTGTCCGTCGAGCGCGTCTACGTGCTGGAACCGGCCTACGACGCGTTCGTCGATGCCGTCGTCAAGGCGGTGCAGAACCTCAAGGTCGGCGCCGGCGAGGGCTACCACCTGGGCGCGCAGATCGACGCCGGCCAGGTGGACATCACCGAGCGGCACGTCAACGAGGCCGTGGCGGCCGGCGCCCGCGCGCTGACCGGCGGCAAGCGCCCCGACGGTCCGGGCAGCTTCTACCCGCCGACGGTCCTGGTCGACGTCGACCACACGATGGCGTGCATGACGGAGGAGACGTTCGGCCCGACCTTGCCGATCATGAAGGTCGCCACCGTCGGCGAGGCGGTCCGGCTGGCCAATGACAGCCCGTACGGGTTGAGCGCGACCGTTTTCTCGGGTGACGTGCAGCGGGCCAAAGACGTTGCGCTGCAGCTCGACTGCGGCGCGGTGAACATCAACGACGTGCTGGCCAACCTGATGTGCACCACCGCCCCGATGGGTGGCTGGAAGACGTCGGGCATCGGCGCGCGGTTCGGCGGGGCCGACGGCATCCGCAAGTTCTGTCGCCAGGAGACGGTCGTCGAGCCGCGCACGAGCAAGGGTGCGGGCGGCAACTACTACCACAACTCGATGAAGGCGCTGGCTCGCATGAACAGCGTCCTGACCAAGGTGTCGTTGATCCGGTCCAAGCGCACCGCCAAGTAGCGCCACCAGTTGTTCACCGTGACGTCACCGCCAGGTTCGGCCCGGCGGTTACGTTCAGCCGGTGATCCTGGACGCCTCTGCCGCCGACACCTACACCGTCCGCGACGATGACGACGACGACCCTGAACTGGTGCTGCTGCCCAGTGGGGAAGTGGTCGACACCTGGCGCGAGGGTTACCCGTATGACGAGCGGATGAACCGGCACGACTACGAACAGCAGAAGCGCCTGCTGCAGATCGAGCTGCTGAAGCTGCAGAAGTGGAGCCAGGCCAACGGGCTGCGGCACGTCATCGTCTTCGAAGGCCGCGACGCCGCCGGCAAGGGCGGCACCATCAAGCGGTTCATGGAGCACCTCAACCCGCGCGGCGCCCGCGTCGTCGCACTGGAGAAGCCGACCGAGAAGGAACGCACCCAGTGGTACTTCCAGCGGTACGTCACGCATCTGCCGGCCGCCGGCGAGATCGTGCTGTTCGACCGCTCCTGGTACAACCGGGCCGGTGTCGAACGCGTGATGGGTTACTGCACGCCCAAGCAGCACGCGGAATTCGTCCGCCAGGCACCGCTTTTCGAGCAGATGCTGGCCAACGACGGCATCAGCCTCACCAAGCTGTGGTTCTCGGTGACCCAGGCCGAGCAGCGCACCCGCTTCACGATCCGTCAGGTCGACCCGGTGCGGCAGTGGAAACTCTCGCCGACGGATCTGGCCTCGCTGGACAAGTGGGACGCCTACACCGCGGCCAAGGAAGAGATGTTCGCCTGGACGGACACCGAGGTCGCGCCGTGGACCGTGGTGAAGAGCAACGACAAGAAGCGCGCCCGGATCAACGCCATGCGGCATGTTCTCGGTAAGTTCGATTACGACAACAAGGACCATGAGGTGGTCGGACACGCCGATCCGCTGATCGTGGGACGGGCGCTGTCCGACTGAGCAGCGCCCACCAACGTAGGAGGGCGCTTGCGATTCGTCGCGACATTGCTGTTGTGGCTGGTCACCACCGTCGCTGTGGCGGTGGCTGTGCCGGTCTGCTGGGCGCAGCACACACTTGTCGACCGGGGCGGCTACGTCGCCCTGGCCACCACGGCAGCCAAGAACCATGAGCTGCAGAAGGCCACGGCCAGCGAGCTGGGCATCCAGGTCAACAGGCTGGCCACCAGCGCGGGATACGACCTGAGCACCGGCACCGTGTCGAAAGCCGCCGGCATCTACACGTCCAGCTCGGCCTTCCCGGGCCAGTTCGGCGCCGCGAACGGCTACGCGCACGACTGGCTGTTCACCGACACCATGGCCCACTCGGACTCGTCCGGCCGGTGGACCATCGACCTGTCGCCGATGTTGTCGGACCGGTCGTTCAAGGCAACCTTGGCGGCGTTCGGGGTCCGCGTCCCGTCGAAGATCGAGGTACCGATCACCGATTCGGCCCAATCGTTGCGGCCGGGCCAGTTCCGCGCCGCGACGACGTGGGGACCGTGGGCTCGGGTCGGCATCTGCGTGCTGACGGGCGTGTTCGCCCTGCTGACACTGGCGGTGACCCGGTCGCGCGGCAAAACGGTTGCCGCCCTGGGTATCTCGACCATGATCGTCGGCGCCGCGGGCTGGGCCGGCATTGAGGCGGGGCGGCGCTACATCAACGACGGGCTGAACCGCACCACCGGCAACGTCCGCCAGGTGGCCGACGTCATGGTCGACACGGCCATCGCCAACGCCCACCAGTGGCTCAACATCACCCTCGCGATCGGCGGCGGGCTGGTGGTGCTGGGCGTGCTCCTCACGCTGCTGGGCAACCTGGGCCGACGCGTCGTCCGCAAGCCCAAGCCCGCGGCAGCTCCCGCCGCCTGACAGTGATTTGTGCACGAAAATCCGCGGCCGGCGCGGAAAATCGTGCACAAATCACGAGCCGACGGTGCGCTCCAGGAACGAGTAGACCAGCGCGGCCTTGAACGCGGCCTGCGAATTGTCCGCGGCCCCGCCGTGTCCACCCTCGATGTTCTCGTAGTAGCTGACGCGGTGGCCGGCGGCTTCGAGCGCCGCCGTCATCTTCCGCGCGTGGCCGGGGTGCACCCGGTCGTCGCGCGTCGAGGTGGTCATCAGCAGCGCCGGGTACTTCCGGTCGGCCGAGATGTTCTGGTACGGCGAGTACTTCGAGATGAATTCCCAGTCGTCGGGGTTGTCCGGGTCGCCGTACTCGGCCACCCACGACGCGCCGGCGAGCAACAGGTGATACCGCTTCATGTCGAGCAGCGGCACGCTGCACACCAAGGCGCCGAACAGTTCCGGATACCGCGTGAGCATGACGCCCATGAGGAGCCCGCCGTTGCTGCCGCCCTCGGCGGCGAGTTGTTCGACGGTGGTGATGCCGCGGCGCACCAGATCGGCTGCGACGGCGGCGAAGTCCTCGTACACCAGGTGACGGCCCTCGCGCATGGCCTGGGTGTGCCAGCGTGGCCCGTACTCGCCGCCGCCGCGGATGTTGGCCTCGACGTAGGTACCGCCCTGCGTCAGCCACAACCGGCCGAGCACTCCGGCGTAGCCGGGCAGCATCGACGACTCGAAGCCGCCGTATCCGCTCAGCAGTGTCTTGCGTGGCTCGGTGACGCCGCGTTGTCCCACAACGAAGTACGGGATGCGCGTGCCGTCGGTCGACGTCGCGAAGTGCTGCGACACCTCGACCTCGGACGCGTCGAAGAATGCGGGCGCGCGCTTGATCTCGGTGACCGCGCCGCCGGCGTGGCCCCACAGCAGGCGCGACGGGCTGTCGAATCCGCTTGAGTCCAGGAAAATTTCGTCGCCGTACTCGTCGACGTCGACGATGACCGTGGTGGCGTGCTCCGGCACGCCCGGGATGTCCGCGCGCTCCCACGTGCCGGGGGTGACCAGCTCGATGTGGCCGATGACGTCGACCAGCGTCTGCAGCAGCAGTCGGTCGCGGGTCCACGCGAAGTTCTGCATGCTGCTGTGGTCGTCGGGCTCGAAAACCACACTCAGATCACGGTTTCCGGCGAGGTAGTCGTCATAGCGGGCGGCCAGCAGCGTTCCCGCCGCGTACGTCGTCTCGCCGACGGTCCATTCGACGCGCGGCCGGATCAGCAGCCAGTCCCGGTGAATGGAGATGGCGGCATCGGTCGGGACGTCGATGCGGACCAGTTCGTCGCCGCGGACCTCGAAGCGTTCGCGGTTGAAGAAGTCGGTGGACTGCGACACCAACAGCCGCTCGAAACCCGGTGTGCTGTCGTATCCGGCGCCGACGCTGACGTCGGATGCCGCGCCTTCGAAGATCGTCACGGCCTCGGCCAGCGGCTGCCCGCGGCGCCACCGCTTGACGATCCGGGGGTACCCCGACTCGGTCATGGCGCCCGGCCCGAAATCGGTGCCCACCAACACCGTGTCGGGGGTCTCCCAGGACACGCTGGACTTGGCTTCCGGCAGGTTGAACCCGTCTTCGACGAACTTCCTTGTCTCCATGTCGAACTCGCGCACGACGGTGGCGTCGGCCCCGCCGCGCGACAACGCGATCAGCGCGAGGTGCAGGCCCGGTTCGATGACGTCGGCGCCGGCCCAGACCCAGTTCTCGTCCTCGTCGGCCGCCAGCTTGTCGAGGTCGATCAGCACGTCCCACTCGGGGGCGTCGGTGCGGTAGCTGTCCAGCGTGGTGCGCCGCCACAGCCCGCGCGGGTTCTCCGCATCGCGCCAGTAGTTGTAGAGGAACTCGCCGCGCCGCCGGACGTACGGGATGCGGGCGTCGGTGTCCATCACCTCGAGGGCGTCGGCGCGCATCTGCTCGAAGCGCTCGCCACCGAACTCGGCGATCGTCGGCTCGTTATGGGCGCGCACCCAGGCGAGGGCGTCGTCACCGGTGACGTCCTCGAGCCAGAGGTAGGGATCTTCTCCTGGGGCGAGCGGAGCGACGGGATCTTCCGGGGCGACCGATTCAGAACTCACCTGGTCATTCTTACTCCCCGGCGTAGGGTGGCCGTATGCCATCTCGGGCACTGATCACCGCCGAGGCCGCGGACCTGCTACGCGCGCTGCAGAACCAGCACGGCCCCTTGATGTTTCACCAGTCGGGTGGATGCTGCGACGGCTCGTCGCCGATGTGTTATCCCGACGGCGACTTCATCGTCGGCGACCGCGACGTGCTGCTGGCGGTGCTCGACGTCGGGCCCGACGGCGTCCCGGTGTGGATCTCCGGGCCGCAGTTCGAGGCCTGGCAGCACACCCAGCTCATCATCGACGTGGTCGCGGGCCGGGGCAGCGGGTTCAGCCTCGAGGCGCCCGAAGGCAAGCGCTTCCTGTCGCGCGGTCGGGTGTTCACCGAAGCGGAGAACGCCGAGCTCAATGCGCAACCGCCCGTCACCGGCGCCCAGTATGCGCAGGGCGTCCGGCCGGCGCGGGACGGCACGTTGATCGTCGAGCACGCCGAGGAGGCGTGCCCGGTGCCCGGTGCGCGTCCGGGCTTGGCGTAGGTCACCAGATTGCGGTGCAGGCGGTTTCGTTCGTGGTGACTACTTCTGCAACGTGAACTGGACGACGTCGGCCTGCTTGTTGCGGAACAACTCCGCGCAACCGGTCAGATACTTCTGGTAGCGGTCATAGACCTCTTGCGACTGGATCTTGATGGCCTCGTCCCGGTGTGCCGCCAAGTTCTCGGCCCAGATGTCGAGGGTCGTGGCGTAGTGCGGCTGCAGTGAGTGTTTCCGGGTGACGTGGTATCCCGCCGCGGTCGCGAGTTCCTCCACCACGGGGATGATCGGCAGCCGGCCGCCCGGGAAGATGTCCGTCATCAAGAACTTGACGAAGCGGGCGAACTCGAAGGTCAGCGGTATCCCCAGTTCCTTGGCATCCCGGAAGTCGAAACCACAGATGGTGTGCAGCAGCATCACGCCGTCGGGTGGCATGGCCGCATACGTCCGCCGGAAGAACTCCGGATAGCGGTCGGGCCCGAAATGCTCGAAGGCGCCGATCGACACGATCCGGTCGACGGGTTCGTCGAACTGCTCCCAGCCCTGCAGCCGCACCTCGCGGCGGCGGGCGGTGTCCATCCGGTCGAAGGTGCGCTGGACATGGGCCGCCTGGTTCCTCGACAGCGTCAAACCGACCACATCGACGTCGTACCGTTCGACGGCGCGCAGCATCGTCGAGCCCCATCCGCAGCCGATGTCCAGCAATTTCATCCCCGGCAGCAGGCCGAGCTTGCTCAGCGCCAGGTCGATCTTCGCCAGCTGCGCTTCCTGCAGTGTCATGTCGTCGCGCACGAAATAGGCGCAGCTGTAGGTCTGCGTCGGATCGAGAAACAGGCGGAAGAACTCGTCGGAGAGGTCGTAGTGTGCCTGCACATCATTGAAGTGCGGCATCAAGGAATTGGACATGGGGCGTCGACCCTTTCTGACGAAGGTCCCCGCCGAATACCCGGTTTCTCGCAGTTGAATCGGTCTCCCAACTCTCGGCGTCGCCGCGCCTATAAGGTGTGCATGTGACTCACTATGACGTCGTCGTTCTCGGAGCCGGTCCCGGCGGCTATGTCGCCGCCATTCGCGCAGCCCAGCTGGGGCTGACCACCGCCATCGTCGAACCGAAGTACTGGGGCGGCGTGTGTCTCAACGTGGGATGCATCCCATCCAAGGCCCTGCTGCGCAACGCGGAGCTGGCGCACATCTTCAACAAGGAAGCCAAGACCTTCGGCATCAGTGGCGAGGCCAGCTTCGACTTCGGCGCGGCGTTCGACCGCAGCCGCAAGGTCGCCGAGGGCCGCGTCGCGGGCGTGCACTTCCTGATGAAGAAGAACAAGATCACCGAGCTGGAGGGCTACGGCACCTTCACCGGCCCCAACTCGATGCGCGTCGCGCTCAACGCCGGTGGTACCGAGGACGTCACCTTCGACAACGCGATCATCGCCACCGGCTCCTCGGTGCGGCTGGTGCCCGGCACCTCGCTGAGCGACAACGTCGTCACCTACGAGACCCAGATCATGACGCGGGACCTGCCGGGCTCGATCATCATCGCCGGCGCGGGCGCCATCGGCATGGAGTTCGCGTACGTCCTGAAGAACTACGGCGTCGACGTCACCATCGTCGAGTTCCTGCCGCGCGCGCTGCCCAACGAGGACGCCGAGGTCTCCAAGGAGATCGAGAAGCAGTACAAGAAACTGGGCGTCAAGATCCTCACCGGCACCAAGGTCGAGTCGATCGAGGATTCCGGCAGCGAGGTGACCGTCGTCGTCAGCAAGGACGGCGCCACGCAGGAGCTCAAGGCCGAGAAGGTGTTGCAGGCCATCGGTTTCGGCCCCAACGTCGACGGCTACGGACTGGAGACCGCCGGTGTCGCGCTCACCGAGCGCGGTGCCATCGCGATCGACGACAACATGCGCACCAACGTGCCGCACATCTACGCCATCGGTGACGTGACGGCCAAGCTGCAGCTCGCGCACGTCGCCGAGGCCCAGGGCGTCGTCGCGGCCGAGACCATCGCCGGTGCCGAGACCCTGACGCTCGGCGACTACCGCATGATGCCGCGCGCCACCTTCTGCCAGCCGCAGGTCGCCAGCTTCGGCCTCACCGAGGAGCAGGCCAAGGCCGAGGGTTACGACGTCGTCGTTGCCAAGTTCCCGTTCACCGCCAACGGCAAGGCGCACGGCCTCGCCGACCCGACGGGCTTCGTGAAGCTGATCGCCGACAAGAAGCACCTCGAGCTGCTCGGTGGTCACCTGATCGGTCCGGACGTCTCCGAGCTGCTGCCCGAGCTGACCCTGGCCCAGAAGTGGGACCTGACCGCCAACGAGCTGGCCCGCAACGTGCACACCCACCCGACGCTGTCGGAGGCGCTGCAGGAATGCTTCCACGGCCTGACCGGCCACATGATCAACTTCTGAGTCGGTTTTGCGCGCGAATGTCGTTGCCGCGATAGGCGGTTTGGTCGTCGGTCACATGCTGTGGCTGCTGGCCATCTCGCTCGCGATGGACACCACCAGCATCAGTTTCTGGGTGCTGGTGGTGTCCGCCGTGGTCTTCGTGGTGGCCGGCGTCGCGGTGTTCTTCGCTCGAAAGTTTCAGGAGCGCAAGGCTTTTGCGAAGTCCGCGTTCCTCTGGTGCCTACCCGTCGCGCCGGTGTTGATGACGCTGGCGGTACTCGGGGTCACCTACCTCTAGGCGGTCGAGCCTGAGCTTGTGTGCCAAATTCTCTTGAAATTTCGCGCACAAGCTCAGGTTCGAGCGCTCTAGTCCGGGAAGTCCAGCGGCACGCGCAGGGTGGCAATGGTCGCCGCCAGCCCGTCGTATTGCGCTGCCAGCAGGCAGAAGTCGATGAGCTGCTTGCGATCGAGGTACGACGCCAGCGACTTCCATGTCTGGTCGGACACCGACCGCGTGATGACGAACTCGTCCGTCGCGGTGATCAGCACGCGCTGCCGGTCGGTGAGACCCTCGGCGTCCGGCCCCTCGAAAATGCGGGCCTGCGTCTCGGCGTCGACGCCGCGGCTGCGGGCCAGGCGGCGGTGCTGCTGCAGCTCGTACTCGCTGCCGCGCAGATGGGCGACGCGCAGGATCACCAGCTCGGCGTCCTTGAGCCCCAGCTTGCTGCGGCCCAGCAGCATGCCGGAGTAGGGCAGGAACGTCAGGAACAGCAGGTGGTGCTGGCCGAGGACGTTGAAGAGCGCAAACCTCGGGGCCCGGATGGTCTTGGCGCCGATCTTGGCGATGACCCAGTTGAGCGGGCCCAGTTCACGGATTCCGCCGGGTTCGATGCGGGCCGGCTCGATGCTGTTCACAATTCCCGAGTCTGGCACAGGCAGGGCGGTCGTAGGGTCGAGCGCCGGCGTGACGTCGCCAAGTTCCAAATTGGTCGCAAATTGCTGGTAGCGACGGCCGACGGCCTATCGTCTATGCGTGTTCACCGAACATTCACCCTTCCTTAAGGAGGGTGTACCGCCCCGGACGAAGGTCGCGATCGGCATTGCGCTGGTCGCGACGTTCATGTGTGCGCTGCAGGTTACGGCCATGCTGTGTGGATTCCGGGGTCCGCTCGAGCGCCTGATCAGCGATTACGTCGGAACTCCGGCGGGGTTCACGGTGCCGTGGGCGGCGTTGGTGGTGGCGCTGGTCGCGGTGCCACGCGAATACCGTTTGCCGATCGCGGGCGCCGCACTGGGGCTCGATGTGGTCTTTGTCGTCGGCCGGGAGTACGTCGGTCTTCCGGCGGCGATGGGTAGCGGCGCGCTGGTCGTGCTGACCGGGCTCGGTGTGTTTGCGCTGGCGCGGTGGACCGGTCCGCGGCGCGACACCGTGCTCAAGGGCGTCGCCACCGGCCTGCTGCTCGTTCTCGCCACCAAGGCCGGAGACGCCTGGCTGACCATCACGTCCCTGACGCGTCCTACCGTTCTCGACGAGTTCGCCGCGCGGGCCGACGTCGCGCTCGGCCAGCCGTCATGGGTGCTGGGCCAGCTGGTGCAGCACCACTCGGTGCTCTACTTCCTGCTGCATTGGGTCTATCTCGAACTGTCTGCCGCCGCGACCGTCGTCGCGATCTACCAGCTGCGCAACGTGACCACGGGTGGACTGTGGCCGCGGCACTTCGTCGTGCGGACCTTCCTGGTGCTGGGCCTGGTCGGCCCGTTGATCTATCTGATGTTCCCGTTGGTGGGGCCCACCTATGCCTTCGGCGCGGCCGGTGGCGGCTTTCAGGTCGGCGACTTCTGGCCGGCGCTGCTGCCGCCCGTCGACGGGCCGGCGGTGCCCCTCGCGTTCGACACGTCGACCCCGCGCAACTGCATGCCGTCGCTGCACACGGCGTGGGCGCTGGCCGTGTTCATCCATTCGAGGTCCGGCCCGCGGTGGCTGCGTGTCGGTGGCACTTGTTGGCTGGTGGGCACTTTGGCCGCGACGCTGGGCTTCGGCTTCCACTACGGTGTCGACCTGGTCGTCGGTGCGGCATTGTGCCTGACGGTGGAATCGGCTCTGCGGGAGCCGATTCGGCCCACTCCTCATGCCCGGCTACGGCTGATTGCCGGTGGTACCGCCGTCATCGTCGGCGTGATGCTGTGCGTTCGCTACCTGTCCGGGTGGATGGCGCAGTATCCGATCATGTTCGGGCTGCTGATCATCGGGGCCCTTGCGACGCTGGCCTACGGCTTCTACGGCACGTTCTTCGCGCGTCCGGGCGCACCTGCGCCGGCGATCGAGCGATTGACGGGCGAAGAGTCAGAAAGTCCGGCGGCGTGACGGCTGGACGACGAAGGCCGTATGGAAGTCGCTTCTCCAACGGATGGCAGATGCCCTCGACTCAGACCCGCGGCAGCCAGCCAGATCCGTAGGGGGACAAGACGAATCCGTGCCCTTGGGAGTCCTTGCACGCGGTGGTGCGCTTGTCGTCGACGCCGCAGGTCACGCCATTGACAGTGAGAGTGTGAAATGGCGGGAGGGTTTTGATGTTGCTCGGATACGGGATTCCGTCGAACGCCGAGTAGATGCCTTGGTCGGTTCCAATGTTGTTTACGCCGTTCACCGCTGGGGGCACCGCAGGAAAGTTGTTGCCTGTGCAGCCCGCCACAGGCGGGTTGAACGAGCACCTGATGCTGTCCGGTGTGAGGAAGACGACCTGGGTGGCATGGATGCCTGGCGTGGACGCGTCGATTTCATAGTCGGTGACGTTGGCCGGGGTGTAGTGGCTCATGTCGGGAAACGACGGTGGGTCTGCCCAGGCGCTGGATTCGAAGGCGATGCTGAGCAGGGTCATCACCGTGACGATGAAAGGAGCTCTGCGGAGTGCTCTCATGTCAGATCCTTCCAGAATCAGCTGATCGGTAATCGTGTCCCGTCCGGTTTGTGTTACTTGGATGCATTGACCTGCACCTGCTGAGTGTCGTAGGGCGCTCCCAGAGCCTGACCGTCCGGACCATTCTGGGTATTCCATTGACTGACAAGGATATTCAGGTCATTGAGCGATGATCCTGGCATGATGTAGCCGCCGTACGGCTGGAAGACGTAGCCCGGTGCTGCAGGCGAGCTCTGCTGGGCCGCAATGATCGGCGGGCCACCCTTGAAAATGTCGGTCGGTGAGTCGCCTACGAGGACTTGAACCTGATTGACGTTGGGGGTGCTGTTGAAAGCGGAAAGCACCGGGCGTCCGTCGATTTCTCGGAAACTCAGTTCGCCGTAGTGCGCGCCTTGTTGGCTGACGACCACGGGCACCTGTCCCGGATTTCCCCAGTCGTTGCCGGTCCACGGCTGCCATGCATTGCGATCCGCGGCGTGCGCCGGATCGACTCGGTACATCGTGACGCCCTGGCTGCGGTCGAACGAGTCTCCCGCTATGTACACCATTCCGTCCTTGCCCTGGTAGCCGCTGACCTGTGTAGGCGGGTTTCCGGGTAAGCCAGGAGCGGAGGGACGCCACGAGCCGGGCACGGGTTGCCAACCTTTGGACGGATCGTTGGAGACCTCGACGAGCCATGAGCCAGCTGTCGGCTTCAGGCCGGAGGTTCCGCTGACCATCATGTAGGTCTTGCCGTTGGCCTGAAATGAGCCGGCAGGCAGGGGATTGGTGTTCGGGTCGATCGCCAATGCTTCCGGTGGGGGCGGGAACAGGACACCTGGGGTGCCGGGGCCGCCCGGGCTGTTGAGCGGCTGGCCGAAGATGGGCCTGCCGTCCTTGTCCCAGCCGACGATCGGCACGGCGACTGAGCGGTAGTGCTCGTTGTCAGGGCCGCCGACCTTGTCGCCCTTGAACGAGTCTCCGAAGACAGCCACTAACCGGCCGTCCGGGAGCTCGACGATCTCCCCGAGGTCGGCGGCACCGATGCCCGGGATGCCGGGCTGCGCCCCCGTGCCGGCAATGGGGCCGAGGTTCTTCACCCCGCCCGGAGGCACCGAACCGTCAGGCCCCGGACCGCCGCCAGGGCCCAGCTTGAATCCGGTCAATTGGGTGCCGATCAGCTTCAATGCCGCGGCGACCTCTGCGTCGACGGTGGCCAATTTCATCGACCGACCGCGGATGGCTGCCTGATATGCGTGCCGTGCGAGCTCGCGCACAAGCAGCATCGGGGCGACGAGAATCTTCGGCAGACGATCGGTGACCGTTAGGTCCTCGCTGACCGAGAACATTTCATCCTCGGCGTCGTCGATCGCCTTGACTGCGTCTCGCTTCGCGGCGCCGATCGTCTGGGCACCCTTGGTAGCCGTCGTTTGAGCGTGCTCGATCCGTTCCAGAACCGAATGGACCTTAGCTACATCAGCCTGCATGCGTGCCTTGGCCTGTTCACCCGCGGTGCCGCTCCAGTCGGCGTTCTCGAGTCCGTGCTGGGCTTTGTCGTAGGCGTCCTTCAGTTTCGTGGCGCGCTGGCCCCAGTCCTTTGCCGCAGCGTCCAGCAACTCGGTGTTCCAAGACTGGACCTGTGACTTCGTCGGCATCGAGATCGGTGCGGTCAAGACTCCTACCGACCCGGCATCGCCCGCGATATGCCTGCGCCGCCCGCGGCGTCAGCGGCTTCGTAGGCTGTGGCGGCCTTGGTCAGGTTGGCACCGAATTCGGTCAGGGCCGTCGCGCATTCACCATCGAGATGATCAATCCCGGCAGACACAGCACTCACCGCCGCAGCGCTTGGTTGCCACGATGGGCCCGACCCGGCGGGCGAGGGCGCCGCCTTCAACCCGACGGCAATCTCGCTGAATTCTCCGGCGAGTGACCGCAGACGTGCGGGATCGACCTTCAGGTTCGAGAGAGCCACGCATCAAGCCTATGCCCGCGCTTGCATGCTGCCCGTCACTGATTCGCCCGCTTCACCACGTACGGCGTCACGGTGCTGCGGTGTTCGTCGAGGTCCAGTTCGCGGCCGAGTGCAGGGAATGCCCGCTGCGGACAGTTGTCCCGCTCGCACACCCGGCAGCCCGAGCCGATGGGCGTCGCGGCGCCGCCGGACAGGTCCAGTCCCTCGGAGTAGACCAGCCGATTGGCATGGCGCAGTTCGCAACCCAGCCCGATGGCGAACGTCTTGCCCGGCTGGCCGTAGCGCGCGGCGCGTCGTTCCACGGTGCGCGCCACCCACATGTAGTTGCGGCCGTCGGGCATCTGGGCGATCTGCACCAGCATCTTGCCGGGGTTGGCGAACGTCTCGTAGACGTTCCACAGGGGACAGGTGCCGCCCGACGACGAGAAATGAAAACCGGTGGCGGACTGGCGTTTCGACATGTTTCCGGCGCGGTCGACGCGGACGAACGACAGCGGTACGCCGCGCATCGACGGCCGCTGCAGCGTCGACAGCCGGTGCGCGATGGTCTCGTAACTCACCGAGTGATACGCCGACAGCCGCTCGACGTCGTAGCGGAATTCCTCGGCGACAGCATGGAATTGGCCATAGGGCAGCACCGCGGCCGCCGCGAAGTAGTTGGCCAGCCCCATGCGGGCCAGCTTCACCGACTCCTCGCTGGTGAAATTGCCTTCGGCCACCAGGCTTTCCAGCAGGTCGCCGAATTCCAGGTAGGCGAGCTCGGCGGCCAGTTTGAACACGTACTGTCCCGACGACAGGTGGCCGCCGATCTCCAGCGTCCGGGTTTCGGGGTCGTACCGGTGCAGCACGTTGTCGCCGAGTTCGAGCCGCTGCACGATGCGCACGTGATGGACGCGGCTCAGCCGCTCGGCCAGCTCGCGGGACAGTTCGGATCGGCGCATGTGCATGCGGAGGATGAATTCCTCGGCCGCGGTGTCGAGTTCGTGAAGGTAGTTCTGGCGCGTGTAGAAGTAGTCGCGCACCTCCTCGTGCGGCATGGTGATGGCCCCGCTGCCACTGCCGTCGGAGAACCGGTCTTCCGTGGCGGCGGCCAGCTGCGCGGTGGACAACCGGTAGCGGCGGTGCAGGTCGACCATCGCGCGGGCCATCGTCGGATGCGTGCTCACCAGGTCGGCGATCTCCGGGATGTCGACGTCGACGCCCAGGTCGCGATCCATCAGCGCCTCGCGCAACTCGGCGACCAGACGGGTGTCGTCCTGCGAGGCGAAGAACGTCGCGTCGACCCCGAACACCTCGGTGATGCGCAGCAGCACGGCGACGCTCAGCGGCCGGACGTCGTGCTCGATCTGGTTGAGATAACTGGGGGAGATGTCGAGCATCTGCGCCAGCGCGGCCTGGCTGAAGCCGCGTTCGCCGCGGAGCTGACGCACCCGTGAGCCAACGAAAGTCTTCGCCATGAAACCAGGCTAGCAATGGTGTGAATACCGTCTTCGCATAATTGGCAAAAATGCCCTGTGGCAGGATCGGGCCGCGGGTGAAATGGGTGATCCAGCCGAGGGGACCCGCGTCGAAGGGACGCCATGAGCACGATCGAAATCGCCGAAAAGACTGACGCGAAGGCCGTAACGGGCCTGGCCAAGGCGCTCGCGCCGGTCCCGGAGGGGCATCCCGACGTCTTCGACACCAGCTGGCCGCTGCGGATGGCCGACGTCGATCGCGACGGCCGGCTCCGGTTCGACGGCGCCTGCCGCCACATCCAGGACATCGGCCAGGACCAGCTGCGCCAGATGGGCTACGAGGACGTCCATCCCGCCTGGGTTGTCCGGCGCACCATGGTGGATCTGATCCGTCCCATCGAGCGCGGCGACATCCTGCGGCTGCGGCGCTGGTGTTCGGGCACGTCGAACCGGTGGTGCGAGATGCGCGTGCGGATCGACGGCCGCAAGGGCGGACTCATGGAGTCCGAGGCCTTCTGGATCAACATGAACCTCGAGACCCAGGGACCGGCCCGCATCTCGGACGACTTCCTGGCGGGTTTGAAGCGGACCGCGACCACGGACCGGCTGCGCTGGAAGGGCTACCTCAAGGCCGGCGCTCGCGACGACGCACTCCGAATCGTGGACTTCCCGGTCCGGGTCACCGACATCGACCTGTTCGACCACATGAACAACTCCGTCTACTGGTCGGTGGTCGAGGACTACCTGCAGACCTACCGTCCCGAGCTGCTCCAGGCGCCGCTGCGGGTGACCATCGAGCACGACGCCGCGGTGGCACTCGGGGACCGGCTGGAGATCATCACGCACGAGTACCCGGCCGGATCGACCGAAAAATTTGGTCCCGAGCTGTGTGACCGCAGTGTTACAACGCTCACATATGTGGTCGGTGACGAGGTCAAAGCGGTCGCCTGCCTGTTCGCGCTCTGAGTGCGCCGATTTAACAGTACGAGCGTACTGACCAGCGCATATCGGTTACCGTCCGGTAGCTTCTGAACCGGTCAAGCACCTCAGCAACTTCGCAATCTTCGCAACTTCGCTACAAGTGTTGGCGAAAATTGGCACTTGTAACCGCTGGACCTGCGGGTATGTGCTGTGTCATCGTCGTTAACAGCACACAAGCGAAGTCGCCGAAGCGTTAACAATCAGCTTGAATCCTGGCGCCCACGGCGACGCGGCTTACCTGCCCAATACGAAGGAGCACAATGTCCAACGTCGGAAAGCCACGTACCGCCGCTGAGATTCAGCAGGACTGGGACACCAACCCCCGCTGGAAGGGCATCACCCGCGACTACACCGCAGCCCAGGTTGAGGAGCTGCAGGGCAGCGTCGTCGAGGAGCACACCCTCGCCCGCCGTGGCGCCGAGATCCTGTGGGAAGGCGTCACCAAGGACGACGACTCCTACATCAACGCGCTGGGTGCACTGACCGGCAACATGGCCGTGCAGCAGGTGCGCGCCGGCCTGAAGGCCATCTACCTCTCGGGTTGGCAGGTCGCCGGTGACGCGAACCTCTCGGGCCACACCTACCCGGACCAGAGCCTCTACCCGGCCAACTCGGTGCCGGCCGTCGTCCGTCGCATCAACAACGCGCTGCTGCGTGCCGACGAGATCGCCCGCGTCGAGGGCGACAAGAGCGTCGACAACTGGCTCGTCCCGATCGTCGCCGACGGTGAGGCCGGCTTCGGTGGCGCCCTGAACGTCTACGAGCTGCAGAAGGCCATGATCGCCGCGGGTGCCGCCGGTACCCACTGGGAGGACCAGCTGGCCTCGGAGAAGAAGTGTGGCCACCTCGGTGGCAAGGTGCTGATCCCGACCCAGCAGCACATCCGCACCCTGACCTCGGCTCGCCTGGCCGCCGACGTCGCCAACACCCCCACCGTCGTCATCGCGCGTACCGACGCCGAGGCCGCCACCCTGATCACCTCGGACGTGGACGACCGCGACAAGCCGTTCGTCACCGGTGAGCGCACCGCCGAGGGCTTCTACAACGTCCAGAAGGGCATCGAGCCCTGCATCGCGCGTGCCAAGGCCTACGCCCCGTACGCCGACATGATCTGGATGGAGACCGGCGTGCCGGACCTCGAGGTCGCCCGCAAGTTCGCCGAGGCCGTCAAGGCCGACTTCCCGGACCAGCTGCTGTCCTACAACTGCAGCCCGTCCTTCAACTGGAAGCAGCACCTGGACGACGCCACCATCGCCAAGTTCCAGCGTGAGCTCGGCGCCATGGGCTTCAAGTTCCAGTTCATCACGCTGGCCGGCTTCCACGCCCTCAACTACTCGATGTTCGACCTGGCCTACGGCTACGCCCGCGAGGGCATGACCGCCTACGTCGACCTGCAGGAGCGCGAGTTCGCGTCTGAGGCCCGTGGCTACACCGCCACCAAGCACCAGCGTGAGGTCGGCGCCGGTTACTTCGACAAGATCGCCACCACCGTGGACCCGAACACCTCGACCGCGGCTCTGAAGGGCTCGACCGAAGAGGGACAGTTCCACTGAGTTTGCGAAGTGGAACCGAGGGCTTGAGTCACTGAGTCCTCTGGCTTTTACGGCAGGCCCCGCTCAGAAACTGGGCGGGGCCTGTCGCATATCTTCAGAAGTAATCACGAGGAGAGGACAGCGGTGAGCAACGCAATCGAACGAGTCGGGGTCATCGGAGCCGGGCAGATGGGCGGCGGCATCGCCGAGGTCTGTATCAAGGCAGGCGCACAGGTCCTGGCGTTCGAGCCGACCGAGGCGCTGACCACCGCCGGCCGGGAGCGGATCACCAAGTCGCTGGACAACGCCGTCAAGAAGGGCAAGCTGTCCGAGGCCGACCGCGACGCCGCGCTGGGTCGACTGAGCTTTACCAACGACCTGGCCGACATGGCCGACCGTCAGCTCGTCATCGAGGCCATCGTCGAAGACGTCAACGTCAAGACGAAGGTTTTTTCTCAGCTTGACGAGATCATCACCGACCCCGACGCGGTACTGGCGTCGAACACGTCGTCCATCCCGATCATGCGCATCGCCGCCGCGACCAAGAACCCGAGCCGGGTGCTCGGTCTGCACTTCTTCAACCCGGTGCCGGTGCTGCCCCTGGTCGAGCTCATCTCCTCGGTGACGACCGCCCCCGAAGCCGCCGCGCGCGTCGAGACTTTCGCCGGCGAGGTGCTGGGCAAGAAGGTCGTGCGGGCGTCGGATCGCTCGGGCTTCGTTGTCAACTTCCTGCTGGTTCCCTACCTGCTGGCCGCCATCCGGATGGCCGAGTCCGGCTTCGCCACCGTCGAGGACATCGACACCGCCGTCGTCGCCGGGCTGTCGCACCCGATGGGCCCGCTGAAGCTCGCTGACCTGGTGGGCCTGGACACCATGAAGCTGATCGCCGATTCCATGTACGACGAGTACAAGGAGCCGCTGTACGCGGCCCCGCCGTTGCTGCTGCGCATGGTCGAGGCCGGCCAGCTGGGCAAGAAGTCCGGCAAGGGCTTCTACACCTACTGACAGACGCCGGGTTGGAGCCTGACAGTAATTTTCGTTAACCTTGCGTGCGGGTTGTTTTTCGCTGGGCCCGTCAGGGCGCGCACGTACGGGTATGTCAGCTGGCCGCAGCATGCGGTCGCGCCGCCCGTCCCGGCGAACGTAAACGCAAAGGATAGATACCGACATGTCACAAGCCGACATCGATTTGACCCCCCATTACGAGGAGTCGCAGTCGATCTACGACATCTCGAATGAGTTCTTCGCCCTCTGGCTCGGCCCGACCATGGGTTACACGTGCGGTTACTACGAGCGCGAGGACATGACTCTCGAGGAGTCGCAGAACGCCAAGTTCGACCTGGCGCTCGGCAAGCTCGACCTGAAGCCGGGCATGACCCTGCTCGACATCGGCTGTGGCTGGGGCGGCGCGCTGGAGCGGGCCATCACCCAGTTCGACGTGAACGTCATCGGCATCACACTCAGCAAGGCGCAGTCCGAGTACGCCCGCGAGCGGCTCGCCAAGATCGACACCAACCGCAGCATCGAAATCCGCATGCAGGGTTGGGAAGAGTTCGACGAGCCCGTCGACCGCATCGTCTCGATCGGCGCGTTCGAGGCCTTCAAGCAGGAGCGCTACCCGATCTTCTTCGAGCGGGCGTACAACATCCTGCCGGAGAACGGCGGCCGGATGCTGCTGCACACGATCCTTGCGCACACCCAGCAGTTCTTCCGCGAGAACGGCATCAAGCTGACCATCAGCGACCTGAAGTTCATGAAGTTCATCGGCGACGAGATCTTCCCCGGCGGGCAGCTGCCGGCCGTCGAGGACATCGAGCAGCTCGCCGCGGGCTCGGGCTTCACGCTGGAGCGCACCCACCTGCTGCGCCCGCACTACGCGCGCACGCTGGACATGTGGGCGGCCAACCTGGAGGCGGCCAAGGACGAGGCCATCGCCCTGCAGGGCCAGGAGGTCTACGACCGCTACATGAAGTACCTGACCGGTTGCGCCGACTTCTTCCGTCGCGGCATCACCAACATCGGTCAGTTCACGCTGGTCAAGTAGCTTTTCCGAAAAGCCGCCCCCGACGCCGTCGGGGGCGGCTTTCGTTTCGGCTCTCTCTTGGCCGCGCCGGGCCCTAGGCCTCCGCCAGCCGCTTCTTCTCCGCCTCGACATCGAAATCCGCTGGTGGCCAAGACAACTCGAGTTGTTCGAGCGCCTCGATCAACAGCTCGGTGATGGCCAGCCGCGAGTACCACTTGCGGTTGCAGGGCACGACGTGCCACGGCGCGTAGTCGGTGGAGGTGCGGTCCAGCACCGCCTGGTACGCCTCCTGGTACTTGGGCCACAGCAGCCGCTCGTCGATGTCGCCCGGGTTGAACTTCCAGTACTTGTCGGGCCGGTCGAGGCGCTCGGCCAGCCGCTTCTTCTGCTCGTCGAGCGAGACGAACATCGCCACCTTGATGATCGTCGTCCCGGCGTCGACGAGCTCGCGCTCGAAGGCGTTGATCTCGTCGTACCGGGCTTCCCACACCGGCGGCGGTACCAGGTTGTGCACCCGCACGATCAGCACGTCCTCATAGTGCGACCGGTCGAAGACCCCGATGTGCCCGGCGGTGGGCAGCGCGTTGCGGATTCGCCACAGGTAGTGGTGCGACAGCTCTTCCGCGGTGGGCTTGCCGAAGCTGGAGTAGCGAATTCCCTGCGGATTACCGGCTCCCACAACATGTTTGACGATGCCGCCCTTGCCTGCGGTGTCCATGCCCTGCAACACCAGCAGGATCGAGCGGGTGTCGCCGGAGCGGCTGTTGGCGTACAGCATCTCCTGCAGTTCGGCGAACCGCGCGTTGCGTTCGGCCTGCAGGTCGGGGGCGTCGGCCTTCTTGCCGCGGAATCCGGGAGTCGCGTCCGGATCGATGTCGCTCATGCGCAGACCGGGTTTGAACTCCAGGTGCTTGTGCGGTTCGTGGGTCCACAACGACGGCAGATCGGAGGTCACGCGATCAGTGAAGCAGATGACTCGGCAGTGTCGGGGATGGATGGGGCTGCGAGTTGAACACCTCGAGTGACCCGCCGACCTCGACGATGCCGCGCAGCGCGCTCCACGACAGCATGGTCAGGTAGTCGATGAGCTCCTTGGCCGTCATGCGGGGATTCGACATCCACGAGTGGGTGGCCAGCTGGACGCCGCCGACGGTGTGGAACGCCCAGGCCTCGACGCCGCCGGTGTTCATGCCGGCATGCGCCATGCGCCGGCGCAGCACGACGGCGAGCATCCGCGCGATGATCTGCTCGGAGTCGGCGATGGCCTTGCTCTTGCTCGCCGAGCTGTTGGCGAAGACGAAGGGGTAGATCTCCGGCTCGGCGGCGACGGTGTCGACGTACACCCGGATGATCTCGCGGGTGAGTTCGAAGCCGTCGAGGTTGGACGACAGCGCCGACGCCATGTTGGGGATCAGCGTGGTTTGCGCGAACCGCATCATCACGGCGGTCGTCAGATCGTTCTTGTCGACGAAGTAGCGGTAGAGCACGGTCTTCGACACGCCGATCTCGGCCGCGATCTCGTCCATGCTGACGTTGCT
This sequence comes from Mycobacterium toneyamaense, assembly GCF_055384815.1. NCBI lineage: Bacteria > Bacillati > Actinomycetota > Actinomycetes > Mycobacteriales > Mycobacteriaceae > Mycobacterium > Mycobacterium toneyamaense. The sequence goes on along the minus strand of NZ_AP040333.1, from coordinate 5,053,060 downwards.
GCCACGGCGCCGGACGGCTTCGAGGGTGCCGTCTACCAGTTCGTTGCGGCGATCGACCTTGTGTTGGTGCCAGCGTCGTTTACGCCCGTCGGCTTTTGCCGACGAGGGTGCGTTTTGCTGTGCCACGGTCGCAGTACGTCCATTCCGCTAGGTCCGCTTAATAATACGGGGCGACCATGCCTGGCATACAGGATGATGGAAGCGTGGCACACCGACCCAGGCCGGGAACTGGAGCTCATCCGAAGCACCAGGCATCCCTCGAACCGCACGTCAGCCTCGCGGAGTCGTTTGCCGGCGCGGACCGGACGGCCGACGAAGAGCGACGCCGCAACCTGCGCCGGATGAAAGCGGTCGCGCTGAGCTTCCTGCTCGGTGCGACGGTGCTGTTTGCGGTGTGCACGTGGTTGCAGTCCCGCGGCGGCGCGTACAGCTGGACCGGGCCGTGGGTGGGCTATGTGCGGGCCGCCGCGGAGGCCGGCATGGTCGGCGCGCTGGCCGACTGGTTCGCCGTCACGGCGCTGTTCCGGCATCCGCTGGGCATCCCGATCCCGCACACCGCGATCATTCCGCGCAAGAAGGACCAGCTCGGCGAGGGGCTCGGCACCTTCGTCCGCGAGAACTTCATGTCGCAGGAAGTGGTGGAGACCAAGCTGCGCGACGCCCAGGTCGCCAGCCGGCTGGGCAAGTGGCTGTCGGAGCCGGTGCATGCGGCCCGGGTGGCCGCCGAGGCGTCGACGGTGCTGCGCGTACTGGTGGAACTGCTGCGCGACGAAGACGTCCAGCATGTGCTGGACCGGATGATCGTCAAGCGGATCGCCGAACCGCAGTGGGGTCCGCCGGTCGGCCGGGTGCTGGAGAGCCTGCTGGCGGAGCGGCGGCAGGAGGCCCTGCTGCAGCTGCTGGCCGACCGGGCGTTCCAGTGGTCGCTCAACGCCGGCGAGATCATCGAGCGGGTCATCGAGCGGGATTCGCCGACGTGGTCGCCGCGCTGGGTCGACCACCTCGTCGGCGACCGGATCCACCGCGAGCTGATGGACTTCACCGACAAGGTGCGGCGCAACCCCGAGCACGAGCTGCGGATGTCGGCGACCAAGTTCCTCTTCGATTTCGCCGACGATCTGCAGAACGACGAGGACACCATCGCGCGGGCGGAGCGGATCAAGGAGCAGATCCTGGCGCGCGACGAGGTGGCCCGCGCGGCGGAGACGGCGTGGAGTACCGCCAAGCGCATCATCCTCGAATCGGTGGACGACCCGTCGTCAGTTTTGCGCACCCGGATTGCAGACTCGGTGGTGCGCATCGGGGAGTCCCTGCGGGACGACGCGGAGCTCCGCGACAAGGTCGACAACTGGCTCGTCAGGGGCGCAAAACACCTTGTGGCGCAATATGGGACGGAGATCACAGCCATCATCACGGAGACCATCGAGCGCTGGGACGCCGACGAGGCGAGCCGGCGAATCGAGCTCCATGTGGGTCGTGACCTGCAGTTCATCCGTATCAACGGCACCGTCGTCGGATCGCTGGCGGGCCTGGTCATCTACACCATCGCCGAGCTTTTCGTCTGACAGTGCTAGCTGGCGCTTGCTAGCGCTTGCAATAGTTAGCACCCCCTCGTACCGTTGTTTTGGTACGGACCGCCAACCAAAAGCGGTCGACGAAGACAGGGGTACGACATGGCGCAGGATGCAGATATCGCCGCCGTCATGTCGAATGCAGCCCAGGACATCGGCAGCTTCATCCGCACCCAGCGGGAGGCTGCGCAGGTCTCGGTCCGCCAACTCGCGGAGAAGGCGGGCGTCAGCAACCCCTACCTGAGCCAGATCGAGCGTGGCCTGCGCAAGCCGTCGGCCGATGTGCTGAACCAGATCGCCAAGGCGCTCAGGGTTTCGGCCGAGGTGCTCTACGTGCGGGCCGGAATTCTGGAGCCCAGCGCTGCCGGCGAGGTGCGTGACGCCATCATCGCGGACCTCTCGATCACCGAGCGGCAGAAGCAGGTGCTGCTCGACATCTACACGTCCTTCCGGCAGCAGAACGATGCCGAGTCCAAATCGCTTCCTGATCAGCCTGAATTGGAAGCCGCGAGTGAGGAGCAGACAACGACGACTGACACTCACCAAGTAGCGAACTGACCAACGCAGTACCCGAGAAAGGAAACAACGAACATGGCAGAGAACAAAGAGACCAGCCAGCCCACCATCGAAGACTTGAAGGCCCCCCTGTTCGCCGCCGTCGGCGCCGCGGACCTCGCCCTGGCCACCGTCAACGAGATCGTCGCGAGCCTGCGTGAGCGTGCCGAAGAGGCCCGCACCGATGCCAACGCGCGTGTCGAAGAGGGCCGCGCCCGCCTGACCAAACTGCAGGAAGAACTGCCGGGCCAGGTTGAGGAGCTGCGCGAGAAGTTCAGCACCGAAGAGCTGCGCAAGGCCGCCGAGACCTACGCCGAGAACGCGCAGGCCACCTACAACAAGCTGGTCGAGCGTGGCGAGGCCGCGCTGGAGCGCCTGCGCACCCAGTCGTCGATCGAGAGCGTGCGCGAGCGCGTCGAGGACGTCCGTGGCCGCGTCGAGAACTACACCGAGCAGGTCACCGAGCTGACCCAGGACGCCCTGGGCAACGTCGCCAGCCAGACCCGCGCCGTCGGTGAGCGCGCCGCCAAGCTGGTCGGCGTCGAGCTGCCCGAGAAGGAAGAGGCCCCGGCCAAGAAGGCTGCCCCGGCCAAGAAGGCGCCGGCCGCCAAGAAGGCCCCGGCCAAGGCTGCTGCGACCAAGGCCGCCCCGGCCAAGGCTGCCGCCAAGGCTCCGGCCAAGAAGGCTGCTCCGGCCAAGAAGGTCACTCAGAAGTAATCAGGTTCGACGTCAGGGACGTAACCCACATAGGCTGAGGGCGTGTACCTCGGAAGCCTGGTGGGTTACGTCCTTTTCGCATTGCAGATCGCGGTGCTGGCCACGACCGTCTATGCGTTCGTGCATGCCGCCATGCAGCGGCCGGACGCCTACACGGCGGTCGACAAGCTGACCAAGCCGGTGTGGCTGGCGATCCTGGGCGGTGGTGCCGTCCTGGGCTGGATCATCGGCCCGCCGGTGGGCGCGGCGATCGCCGCCTGCGCCACGGGTGTCTACCTCGTCGATGTGAAGCCCAAACTCCTTGAGGTCCAAGGGAAATCCCGGTAATCGGTGCGTTCGATCCTGTGCGGCGTGCTGGCCGCCGCGGCGTTGACGCTGGCTCCGCCGTCCGCCGCTGATCCCACCGAACCCGTTCCACAACCCGTTCCGTCGCCGCCCTACGTCGACCACACCCGGTGGACGCAGTGGGACGGTGCGACGAGCCTGCGGGTGTACCCGACGTCGGCCGGCCGGCGCGCCTCCGGCCTGGGCGCCACGCAGTCGGGGGACGAGGCCTGGGCCGAGGTCCTGACCCTGGCACCTGACGCCGACACCCCGGGAATGCGCGCCCAGTTCATGTGCCACTGGTATTTCGCCGAGGCGGGCGCGCCCGGCAAAACCAGCTGGAATCTCGAGCCGTGGCGCCCGGTGGTCGACGACAACCAGATGGTGAGAGCACGTTGCAATCCCGGTGGCACAGAGGAGCCGTTCTGATGAGTTGGACCCGCCAGCAGGTGGCCGCACTGGTCGACCACACGCTGCTCAAGCCCGAGGCGACCGCCGCCGACGTGGCGAGCCTGTGCTGGGAGGCCGCCGATCTGGGGGTGTGCGCGGTCTGTGTGTCGCCGTCGATGCTCGGCGCGGTCGAGGTACCCGAGCGCGTCAAGATCGCGACCGTCGTCGGATTCCCGTCGGGCAAGCATGACTCGCAGATCAAGGCCCGCGAGGCGGCGTTGTCGGTCGTCGGATCCGACGGCCGGCGCGGTGCCGACGAGGTCGACATGGTGATCGACGTGGGCGCCGCCATCGCCGGCGACATCTCGGCGGTGTTCGCCGACATCGCCGCGGTCCGCGGGGCCGCCCCGACGGCGGTGCTGAAGGTGATCGTCGAGTCCGCGGCACTGCTGACCATGGCCGGTGCGCCGACGCTGGCCGACGTCTGCCGCGCGGCCGCCGATGCCGGCGCCGATTTCGTGAAGACCTCCACCGGATTCCACCCGGCGGGCGGTGCGTCGGTGCAGGCCGTGGAGATCATGGCGCAGACGGTCCCGGCGCTGGGTATCAAGGCCAGCGGCGGCATCCGGCAAGCCGCCGACGCCGTGGCCCTGCTGGACGCCGGCGCCACCCGGCTCGGCCTGTCCGGTACCCGCGCCGTCCTCGACGGCCTCAACTAGGGATTTGTGCACGATTTTCCGCGGTCACCGCGGAAAATCGTGCACAAATCCCTGGGGTCAGCGGGGGGATCAGAGGCCGGAGAAGCAGCTGTCCTGCTGGCCCAGCGGGATCGTCGCGTTCTTGGTGCCGAACTTCGCGGTCACACCGGTACCGGTCACCTGCAGGGCTTCCGGCTTGATGCCCATCGGGTAATCCTTCGTCAGCTGCGAGGCGAACAAGTCCAGCGCCGGCTGAATCGACTCGCGGGGCAGCAGGAAGCCCAAGCCGGTGAGCTGCTCCACCTTGAGCGAGATGGTGCCGTCCGACAGCGTCGGCTTGGCCACGATCTGGGTCATCGGCGCATCCAGCACGATGGTGCCCGACGACGGGTCGGTGGTGACGTCGGAGACCAGGCCACCGAGCACCGGGACGGTGTCGGCGATGGTCTGCTTGATGCCGTCGGCCGACCAGGTGACGGTCGCGTCGAGCGCACCGATGGTGCCGGCCGACTTCGCGGTCTTCTCGAGCTTGACGTCGTCGATCTGGATCTGGGCCTTCATGCCCTTGGCGAACCGCAGCTGATTGCCGGCCGTGGTCACCGTGATGTGGTCGTAGTGCTGGTTGGCGACCTGCCACAGGAACGGGGTCGCGCCGAACTGGACGTCGACCTTGTCCTGGACGACGCACTGGACGGACTGCGAGACGACGCTGTTGCCGCGGCTGCGCGCGTAGAACTCGCCGCCGACCACACCGGCCGCCGACAGCGCGAGCGCGATGACGATGATCAGGATCAGCGACATCGGGTCGCGCAGCAGGTCCATGACACCGCGGCGCTTCTTGGGCGGGTCGGTGGCGGGCACCTGCTGGGGCGCCGGGTAGGAGGTCGGCGGGACGTCGCCGCCGTAGGCGGGCGGTGCCGGAGTATCGGCGCCGTAGGCGGGCGGGACGTCGGCTGCCGGTGCCGGTTGTGCGTCGTTCGTCAGCACCTCGGTGGGCTGGGCACCCGGGGCCTCCGGGGCCTGCTGCGCAGGCTCGGCGGATGGTGCAGCGTCCTCATTGGTGGGGCGGGCCCAGGGGTCAGTCACCCTTGCGATTGTGCCTTACGCGGAATCGTGGTGCGGTTGCGCAGCACGGCGATGGTCTCGCGGGCGCGCTCGACCGCGGCCAGGTCGACGTCGGTGACCAGCAGTTCCGGCTCGAGCCCCGCCTGCACCACGATGTCCGCTGTGGGGGAGGCCACCAGACTGCCGCCGCTGCCGGTCGGGCCCTTCTTCGCGAGTTCATCACCGGGGTACGGCTGGTCGACGGCGGCGACGAAACAGCCGGTGTCGAGCGCCCGGGCGCGGGCCAGCAGCGTCCACTGCTCGAGCTTGCCCGGGCCCGACCCCCACGAAGCGTGGACGGTCAGCAGCTTCGCTCCGCGTTCGGCGAGTTCCAGGTGCAGCTCCGGGAAGCGGACGTCGTAGCACGTCGTGAGGCCGACGGGCACGGCGCCGTCGGCGGTCGGCACGTCGATCACGATGGGCTCGAAACCTCTTGCGACCGTGCGTGATTCGTCGAAGCCGAAGGCGTCGTAGAGGTGGATTTTGTGGTAGTGCGCGTCAACGCCCGGGCCGGTGGCGAGCAGCGTGTTGGTGACGCGGCCGTCGGCGGTCGGGCAGAACATGCCCGCCACCACGGTGACGCCGGCACGTTCGGCGAGGTCCCGGACCGCGTCGGCCCACGGGCCGTCGAGTGGTTGCGCCACGGGCGCGAGCGGGACACCGAACCGGCACATCGTCGCCTCGGGGAACAGCACCAGTTCGGCTCCGGCGTCGGCGGCGCGCGCCGTGTGATCGGCGACCAGTGCCAGGTTGGCCTCGGGGTCGGTGCCCGTGCCGAGCTGGGCCAGTGCGATGCGCATGCGCCCCAGCGTAATCAGCGGGTGCAGGCCAGCGACGGATCTTTGGTCACCGCCATGTGCCGCACGGCGTCGTCGACGCGCTCGCGCGACAGTTCACCGGCGTCGACGGCCTGCTGCAGCCGGTCGAGGACGGCCGGCACCTCTTTGGTGGTGATCCACAGCGCGGTGTCGGCGCCGGCCTGCAGGGCCTTGAGCACCGCCTCCGGCACGCTGTAGCGCTGCGTGATGGCGCCCATGCTGGACAGGTCGTCGGTGAAGACGGCGCCCTGGAACGGGCGTCCGCCGTAATCGCCGGTCCGCAGCAGGTCGTACGCGGCCTTGGACAGGCTGGCCGGGTCGGTGTCGGTGAGGCCCGGCACCTGCATGTGGCCGACCATCACGGCGACGGGCAGCTGCGTCGTCAAGGTCTGGTAGGGGACGAGGTCCAGCGTCTGGAGCTGCTCCAGCGGCGGCGTGACGACGCCGCCCTGATGTGAATCGCCGGAGGCATGGCCGTGGCCGGGGAAGTGCTTGAGTACCGGCAGTACGTCGGCGTCACGCAGGCCGTCGGCGTATGCGCCGGCGTAGGCGGTGACGCCGTCGGCGGTGTTGCCCCACGACCGGTCGCCGATGACGGTGCCGTCGGCCGCGTTCGTGATGTCGACGACGGGTGCGAAGTCGATGGTGATGCCGAGTTCCTTCATCGCCTGGCCGCGCAGTCGGGCGATCTCCCGAACCTGCTCCGGGGTCTTGCCGGCGGCAACCAGCTCACGCGCTGACGGCTGGCTGCCGATGAGCCCTTTCAGCCGCTGCACCCGGCCGCCCTCCTCGTCGACGCTGACCGCCAGCGGCAGCGGCCGCGGTTCCTGCGCTAGCGCGGCGAGGGGCGCGCCGAGCATCGAGTAGTCGGTCCAGCTGGTGATGAAGATGCCCCCGACCTCCTGCTCCCGGACGACGGCCTGGGCGTCGGCCAGGTTCTTGACCCCGACCATCAGCAGCTGGGCCAGCTTCTGGCGCGGCGTCAGCGCGGTCACGACGGTGTCCAGCCGGCACGGGGGTGGCGCCGCGGCGGCCGGGGACGACGTCGCAGGAGATTCGGTCGGTGTGGGGGCGGGCCGCGGCTTGCTCATGACGGCCGCGATGATCAGCGCGACGACGATCACCGCCGCGGCCGAGGCCAGGACGACCGGCGACTGCAGTCGGCTGCGGGGTGACGACATACGGCGAACCCTATGCGCTCGTCGTCACGATGTGGGCGCGACGGCCGACCACGGCACCGTCAGCACGCCGTCGCGCAGCCGGCGCCGCGGCGGCTCGAGCGGCAGGCCCTCGGCCACCAGCAGGTCGAGCATCGCGCGCCACCGGACGCGCGGCCCGAACACCCCGTGCCCGGCCGAGGTGGCCCAGGCGCGGTCGGCGGCCTGCAGCAGCCGGTGGATCGGCTGGCCCGGAACATTGTGGTGGATAAGCACTTTCGGTAGGCGCTCGGCCAGATCGGAGGGCCGTTCGATGGCGAACGGGTCGCACGACAGCGTCAGGCTCACCGGCCCGTCGGCGTCGAGCAGGACCCAGCAGCAGCGTCGTCCCAATTCGTCGCAGGTGCCGTCGACCAGCAGCCCGCCCGGTGCCAGCCGCCCCGTCATCTCCGCCCATGCGGCGGGTACGTCGGCGACGTCGTACTGCCGCAGCACGTTGAACGCGCGCACCAAAACCGGTGTGTGCCCGGCCAATTCGAAGCCGCCGAGGCCGAATTCGACGATGTCGCCGGCCAGTTCACGGGCCAGCCGTACCCGCTCCGGGTGGATCTCCAGACCGACGACCCGCACATCGGCCCGGACCGTGCGCAGCCGTGAGGCCAGTTCCACGGTGGTCACCGGAAGCGCGCCGTACCCGAGGTCGACGACCACGGGGTCCGGCGCGGCGCGCAGCAGCGCCCGCACCCGTGGCGAGTGGACCAGCCAGCGGTCGCTGCGGCGCAGCCGGTTGTAACCCGTGGTGCCGCGCGTCGGCTGGCCGACAGGTGTACTCCGTGGCTGGCCCACGGGCGAATTCATGGCCCGAGTTTATGGGCGGCTCACCAGCGGGCGGCGATCCAGTCGTCGGTGAATTTCTGCTCCAGCTCGATCAGATACCGCAGCTGCTGGCCCAGCATGGACTCGAGCTTGCCGCCGACGAGCGGGATGCGGACCTCGACGTTCGCCGAGAAGTCCAGTCGCGCACCGTCACCGGCGGCCGTCAGGACACCCGTGCCGGTGATGGTCGCCGGCGCGCCGGGGACGCGGCTGCGCACCGTCCCGATGGCCCGGCCGTCGGTCAGCGGGCCCCAGTGCTCTTCGCGCACCAGGCTGAGGTCACCGAAGTGGAACTGCGTGACGATGCTGGGCAGGCCGGCCGCGCGCATGGTCTGCGTCGTGGTGATGTCCGTGCCGCCCCGGCCGTCCTCGGCGAACGAGTCGAGCGCCGAGACGTCGGCGCTGCCCTCCGCCAGCCGGTCCAGCCAGTAGTCCTTGTTGCAGAAGGCGGTGTGCACCTGCGCCACGGTGCCGAGGTATTCGGCAACCATGTCGAAAGAGCGGGCCATAATCGGCCACGCTACCGTTAGCGGCCGTGGTCAGTTCGGATATCGGGGGCGCGGCGGTCGACTACGACGTGCCGCTGGCACCCCTGACCTCGTTCCGCGTCGGACCGGTGGCAGCCCGCCTGATCACCTGCGATACCACCGCCAAGGTGGTCGGCGCGCTCACCGCGCTGCGGGATCACCCGGGCCCGGTGCTGGTGCTGGCGGGCGGGTCGAATGTGCTGGTGGCCGACGATCTGCGTGATTTGACGGTGGTGCTGCTGGCGAACACCGAGATCACCGTCGACGGCAACGTGGTGCGCGCCGAGGCCGGCGCGCTGTGGGACGACGTCGTCGTGGCCTCGCTGGCACACGGGCTCGGCGGGCTGGAATGCCTGTCCGGCATCCCGGGCTCGGCCGGGGCGACACCGGTGCAGAACGTCGGCGCCTACGGGGCCGAGGTCGCCGACGTCATCACCCGGGTCCGGTTGTTCGACCGCGAAACGGGGACCGACAGCTGGGTGAGCCCCGAGACGCTGGATTTCGGCTACCGGCACAGCGTGCTGAAGAACTCCGACCACGCCGTCGTGCTGGAGGTGGAGTTCACCCTGAACCCGGACGGGCTCAGCGCCCCGCTGCGGTACGGCGAACTGGCGACCCGCCTGGGCGCCGAGCCGGGTACCCGGGTCGATGCGGTCAAGGTCCGCGAGGCGGTGCTGGCGTTGCGGCGCGGCAAGGGCATGGTGTCCGACGCCGCCGACCACGACACCTGGAGCGCCGGCTCGTTCTTCACCAACCCGGTCGTCGCACAGGACGTTTTCGAACGCATCCAGGCCGCCACCGACGGTCCCGTGCCCAATTACCCCGCGCCGAACGGGGTCAAGCTGGCGGCCGGCTGGCTCGTGGAACACGCCGGTTTCGGCAAGGGATACCCGGGTGACGGCGCTGCGGCCCGGCTCTCGACCAAGCACGCGCTGGCCCTGACCAACCGGGGCTTTGCTGGCAGCGCCGACGTATTAGCGCTGGCCAGGACGGTTCGGGACGGCGTCAAGGCCGCTTTCGGGATAGATCTCACACCGGAACCGTGCTTAATCGGCTGTTCGCTGTAGGTAAATTCGAACCTGTGAGTGTGAACCGGCGACAGATGCTGACCGCGATTGCCGTCGGCACTTCCGGCGTGCTCGCCGCGTGCTCCGACAAATCGAACGGATCTGGTTCTTCGGCCCCTGCCAAAGAGACCGCGGCGCCCGTCATCACCTACCGGCCCGCCAACGGCGCCACCGATGTGGTGCCGACCAGCAGCGTCGGTGTCGATGTCACCGACGGCTGGTTCCAGAAGCTGACGCTGACCAACGGCGACGGCAAGGTCGTCGCCGCGGTGTTCAACAAGGACCGCACGTCGTTCAATGCCGCCGAGCCGCTCGGCTTCGGCGCGACGTACACGTTCACCGGTTCCGTCGTCGGCCGGGACGGCAAGTCCGTGCCGGTGTCCGCGACGTTCACGACCGTCAACCCGACCAAGCAGGTCAACGGCCAGTTCCAGCTCGCCGACGGGCAGACCGTCGGCGTGGCGGCGCCGATCATCCTGCAGTTCGACTCCTCGATCAGCGACAAGGCCTCGGTCGAGCGCAACGTCAAGGTCGTCACCGACCCGCCGGTCGAGGGCAGTTGGGCCTGGCTGCCCGACGAGCGTGAGGGCGCGCGCATGCACTGGCGGCCGCGCGAGTACTACCCGCCGGGCACCAAGGTCAGCGTCTCGGCGAAGTTGTACGGCGTCCCGTTCGGCGACGACGCCTACGGCGCGCAGGACAGCACGCTGGAGATCAACATCGGCCGGCGCCAGGTGGTCAAGGCCGACGCGACCAGCCACCGCATCCAGGTGATCACCGACGGCGGCGTGCTGTTCGACTTCCCGTGTAGCTACGGCGAGGCCGACAAGCCGCGCAACGTGACGCGCAGCGGCATCCACGTCGTCACCGAGAAGTACGCGGACTTCTGGATGTCCAACCCGGCCGCCGGCTACTCGAATGTCCACGAACGCTGGGCCGTGCGTATCTCCAACAACGGTGAGTTCATCCACGCCAACCCGGCCAGCTCGGGCGCACAGGGCAACACCAACGTCACCAACGGCTGTATCAACCTGTCGACCGACAACGCGCAGCAGTACTTCCAGACCGCCATCTACGGCGACCCGGTCGAGGTGACGGGCACGTCGATCCAGCTGTCCTACGCCGACGGCGACATCTGGGACTGGGCCGTCGACTGGGCCACCTGGGTCTCGATGTCCGCGTTGCCGCCGGCCAATGCCGCACCGCCGGAGACGTCCATCCCGCAGAGCGCGCCGGCCACCCCGACCGACGCGCCGACCTATTCGGGCACGCCGACGACCACCACGACACCGCCGCCGACGGGTCCGGCCACCACGTCGACCAGCCCGTCGACGTCGTCGTCCACCTCGACGACGACATCGACGACAACGTCGACCGCGACTTCGACCTCGTCGGCCCCGACGACTACTGCGGCCGGCGGCTGAAGCGGCTGTAGGGCGCCTGGTCGCGCGGCCGCATCACGATCTGGTCCAGATCGACGTGCGGCGGCCGTGACGCCACGAAACCGATGACCTCGGCGACGTCCTCGGCGACCAGCGGCGTGATGCCCTGATACACCGCGTCGGCACGCTCGGCATCCCCGTCGAATCGCACGAGCGAGAACTCCGTCTCCACGGCACCGGGCGCAATCTCGGTGAGCCGCACCGGTTTTCCCAACAGTTCACCGCGCAGCGTGCGGTGCAGGGCGCCCTGGCCGTGCTTGGCGGCGATGTACCCGGCGCCGTTGTCATACGTCTCCAGCGCCGCGATGGACGTGACGGTGACGACCAGTCCGTCGCCCGACGCGATCAGGGCCGGCAGCAGCGCCCGCGTCACCCGCAGGGTGCCCAGCACGTTGGTCCGCCACATCCAGTCCCAGTGCTCCAGATCGGCCTCCGCGACCGGCGCCAGGCCCTTGGCGCCGCCGGCGTTGTTGACCAGTACGTGCACCGGTCCCAGGGCGTCGACCTGGGCCGCAAGCGCGTCCACCGACGCCTGGTCGGTGACGTCCGTCACAACGGCGGTGCCGCCGATCTCGGCTGCGAGCGCGGTGATCCGATCCGCGCGACGGGCCGCACAGACGACATGAAAGCCAAGGGTGGCAAGGGTTTTCGCGGTGGCGGCGCCGATTCCGGAACTGGCGCCGGTGACCACCGCGACGCGTACGGAGCGTTCGTCAGCTGGCATATGACCGACCTTAGTGGGCGTGCTAAGTTCCTTCCGTGATCATCAGTCAGGCATCCGGCGTCGCTGTGCGGCGTTCGTGTTGTTGTTGTCGCGCTTCGCGCTGCGCCTGACTCACGACACGGATATCTTCGTCCTAGCTGTCGGCAGGTGTGGCCCCAGGACCCACCAGCCCGACTTCTTCCCTAGGACACCCAAATGCCTGCTTCCGTCTCCACCGTTTCTGCCCCCTCCGGCGTCCGCTCTGCGGTTCAGTCCAAAGCCCACGCCAAGCGCACGCTCCTTGCCCGGCACCACATCGTCGCCCCGTCGCTCCGCGTCGCCGACGCCGCCGCCGGCTCGGTCTTCAGCGCGGCCCGGCTGCGCGGCCCCATCGCCCGGGACGTGATCGCGCAGGCCACCGGCCTGAGCATCGCCACGGTGAACCGCCAGGTCACGGCCCTGCTGGACGCCGGGATGCTGCGTGAGCGGGCCGACCTGGCCGTCGCCGGCGCCATCGGCCGACCGCGCATTCCGGTCGAGGTCAACCACGAACCGTTCCTCACCCTGGGCCTGCACGTCGGCGCCCGCACCACCGCGATCGTCGCGACCGACCTGTTCGGCCGCACCCTCGACGTGGTCGAGACGCCCACGCCGCGCGGCGACCAGAACGCCGCGCTGGCATCGCTGGCCGGCAGCGCGCAGCGTTACCTGAGCCGCTGGCACCGGCGCCGCCCGCTGTGGGTTGGCGTCGCCGCCGGTGGTGTGGTGGACAGCGCCACCGGTCACGTCGACCACCCGCGCCTCGGCTGGGTCGACGCGCCCGTCGGCCCGGTGCTGGCCCAGACCCTGGGTCTGCCGGTGTCGCTGGCGTCACACGTCGATGCGATGGCCGGCGCCGAACTGCTGCTGGGCGCGCGCCGCGGCAAGATCGGCGCGGAGGCCTCGTCTGAATCCATGACCAGCCTGTACATGTACGCCCGCGAGACCGTCGGCTACGCGCTGTCGATCGGCGGCAAGGTGCACTCGCCGGCCAGCGGCCCCGGCACCATCTCGGGCCTGCCGGCGCAGTCAGAACTGCTCGGCGGCAGCGGCCGGCTCGAGTCCACCGTCAGCGACGAGGCCGTGCTGGCCGCCGCCCGCAAGCAGCGGATCGTGCCGGCGGACGGACCGTCGTCGACCATCGCCGCGGTGCTGCGCGCCGCACGCTCCGGCAACGCCGCGGCCGTCGAACTGCTGGCCGAACGGGCCCGCGTGCTCGGTGGTGCGGTGGCGCTGCTGCGCGACCTGCTGAACCCCGATGATCTGGTCGTCGGCGGCCAGGCCTTCTCCGAGTACCCCGAGGGTCTGCCGCTCGTCGAGCAGGCGTTCGCGGAGCGAACGGTGTTGGGCGTCAGGGACATTCGCGTCACCACGTTCGGCAACCGGGTGCAGGAAGCCGGCGCCGGTGTGGTGTCCCTCGGCGGGCTGTACGCCGACCCGATCGGTGCGATGCGCCGCGCCCTGCGCGCCGCCTGATCCGATTTGCCGCACTCCTCATCGCGGCTCGTTCCTCGCCGCTTGATCGTCGCGCGGCCTAAACAGCGCCGAAGGCGCTGACGATGTGCAGCGCCAGTTCGAGGTAGACGCGGCGGTGGTCGACGGAGTGCCCGAGCAGCCCTTCGGCCTGCCGGACGCGGTAGCGGACGGTGTTCGGGTGCAGGTTCAGGATTTCGCCGACGGCCCGGGCGTCACCCGCGTGCTCCAGATACAGCCGGAGCGTGTCTCGCAGGCGTGCCGCCCCGTCGTCGGCCGCCGCGAGCGCGCCCAGTTCCCGTCGCACCAATGTGGCCATGCCGTCTTCGCCCGCGATACCCGCTGCCAGACAAGCCAATTCGACGTCGTCATAACGAACTGCGCCGGCGCCGTGGCGGTGCGCCACCGCCTGGGCGGCGAGCGCTTCGGCATGGCTGCGCCGGAATCCGTCGACACCGGGATGGCACGTGCCGAGCGCGACGTGGACGAACTCGGGCAGTGCGGCAATATCGTTGTCGGACAGCGGTTTCGACGGTCCTTTCGTGGCCGACCAGCACCACACGGTACGGGCTCCGCTGGTTATCGTCAGCGGCCGGTCGGCACCGAGGGCCGCGCTGACGGTGACCGGGGTGGCGTCGAGTAGCCGTTGCACGTCGGCGTCGGCCACCGGCTCGTCGACCCACACCGCAAATGCGGTGTGCCGCTGGCGAAGTGGATACGACAGCGCGGTGGTGGCGTCGTCGATGTCGACGGCCTGGCCCGCGAGGATGGTCCGGACGGTTTCGGCGCGCCTCGCCCGCGCGCCCCGCTGCCACTGGTCGCGTTCGTCGGAAAAGGTGACGATGAGCGCCTCGACCATGGTGTCCAGCCAGCCCGCCAGCCGCGGCCAGAGCTGCATCAGCACCGCGGCGCGCAGCTCCGGGTCACCGATGGCGGCGACCCGCGTCTCGGTGATGAACTGCCACGCGGACCGCTGCCCGATGCGGTAGACCGCCAGCAGCACCGGCAGTTCGTAACCGCGGCGGGCGAGGGTCCGCGCCAGGTCGTAAATCTCGGGTGCCGGTCGCACGTCGACGATGTCGCGCGTCACGACGGCGAGGAAACCCTTCCAGTTCGAGCGGGTGCTCGCATCGAGATCGCGGCGCAGCGTCGGGTCCGTGAACATCGGCAACGCCTCGGTGATCTCGTCATCGACGACGGTGACCAGGTGGTCGAGCGTCTCCCGGTGCTCCGACGCCTCGGCGAACTGCGCCAGCCAGTCCGTCACGGCCGGATCGGTCCGCATCCATTCGCTCCTCATTTGTCCGCGCGAACAACGTCGCGCGATTCGTTGTCCCGCCAGACCAAGAATATGGCGGGCATCACATCGCACCCTGGGAATGGCATAGGTCGCAGTGACAAATCTTTGACGATCCCTGACAGGAGCAACCCGATGATCGAACACGACTCGCACTACATCGACGGCCGGTGGCAGCCGTCGATCGGCACCGAGCGATTCGAGGTCGTCAACGCTGCGACCGAGGACGTCATCGCGACCATCCCGCTGGGCGACGCCGACGATGCCGAGGCGGCAGTGGCCGCCGCGCGCGCCGCGTTTCCCGGGTGGGCGGCGACGCCGGTCGCCGAGCGCGCCGGCTACCTCAAGCTGGCCGCCGAGGAACTGCAGCGCCGCCAGACCGAGATCGCCACGCTGATCAGCCAAGAAGTCGGCATGCCGTTCGCGTACAGCAACGTGGTCCAGGCGGGGCTGCCGGTGCAGTCGTTCGTGTCGATCGCCGATGTGGCACTGAGCTTTCCGTTCGAGGAGCAGGTCTACAACTCGCTGGTGGTCCGTGAGCCGATCGGCGTCGTCGTCGCGATCACGCCGTGGAACTACCCGCTGCACCAGATCGCCGCCAAGGTGGCGCCGGCGCTCGCCGCGGGCTGCACCGTCGTGCTCAAACCCAGCGAGGTCGCACCGCTCAACGCCTACGTACTGGCCGAGGTGTTCGATGCGATCGGCCTGCCGCCGGGCGTCTTCAACCTGGTCACCGGCACCGGCCCGGGCGTCGGCGAGACGCTCGTCGCGCACGAGCAGGTGGACATGGTGTCGCTGACGGGGTCGACGGCCGCGGGCCGCCGCATCGGCGCGGTGGCCGCACAGACCGTCAAGCGCGTCGGCCTGGAACTCGGCGGCAAGTCCGCGCTGGTGGTGCTCGACGACGCCGACCTCCTCGAGGCCGTGCGGGAAGGGTTGACCCGGTGCTTCCTCAACTCCGGTCAGACGTGCATCGCGCTGACCCGCATGATCGTCCCGCGCGCGAAAGTCGCTGAGGTGGAAGCGATTGCGCGCGCCGGCACCGAGGCGCTGCGCGTCGGCGATCCCTTCGACCCGGCCACCGAACTGGGCCCGCTGGTGTCCGCGGTACAGCGCGACCGCGTCATCGGCTACATCGAGCAGGGCATCGCCGAAGGTGCGCGGCTGGTGGCCGGCGGCCCGACCCCGCCCGACGGCCTCGACCGCGGTTTCTACGTCCGGCCGACGGTGTTCTCGGACTGCACACCCGACATGGCCATCGTGCGCGAGGAGATCTTCGGGCCCGTGCTCGTCATCCAGGCCTACGACGACGAGGAGGAAGCCGTCCGCCTCGCCAACGACAGCATCTACGGGCTCAACGCCGGCGTGTACTCGGCGGACCGGGAGCGCGCGATCGCCGTGGCCCGCCGGCTGCGGTCCGGCCAGGTGCAGATCAACGACGGTGCCTTCAACATCCACGCCCCGTTCGGCGGCTACGGCCAGTCCGGCAACGGGCGCGAATTCGGCAAGTGGGGCCTGGAGGAATTCCTCGAGACCAAGTCCCTGCAGCTGCCCTGAAACTTCCCTCTCCCCAACAACTTTCGAAAGCAACTCCCATGGCCAACGCATTCACCACCAAACAGCGCGCGACCCTGAAGTCCATCGTCGACACCTACGTCGCCGCGGTGCGGCGCGACGACGACCCCACCGGATTCTTCGCCACCAAAGGCAGTGACCTGGGCACCGACGCCGTGCTCGAGCAGTACCTGATCGCCAAGCTGCCCGCCGAGAAGTTCGCCGGCCTGCAGCAGCTGCTGGACACCGCCGAGCTGGTCGGCCTCAACAACCAGCCGCTGAATGTGCGCGAGGTCATCGTCGGCAACCTGTCGCGCATCTCGCCCGAGACCACCGCGGCCATGACGGCCCTGTACACGCTGTCGGTGCTGTTCTCCTACAGCCTGCCCGGCGGCGAGAACGGAAACCCGTTGTGGGCGGGCATGGGGTACCCCGGCCCCGCGCAACAGCCGCCGCAGACGCCGAAGACGCTGTCGGTCATCACCCCGTCGGCGGATACGACGCTCGACGCGGACGTCGTCATCGTCGGATCCGGGTCGGGTGGCGGCGTTGCCGCTGCGGTGTTGGCCGCAGCGGGCAAGCGCGTCATCGTCCTGGAAGCCGGCGGCTACCGCAACGAATCGGACTTCGTGCAGCTCGAGCCCGTCGCCTATCACAACCTGTTCCTGCGCGGCGGCTTCTTCCCGAGCGCCGACGGCATGGTCTCGATCGCCGCCGGGTCGACGGTCGGTGGCGGCAGCACCGTCAACTGGTCCAACTCGCTGCTGACGCCGGCCACGGTCCGCAAGACGTGGGCCGAGGAGTACGGGCTGACGGATGTCACCGGCCCGTCGTTCGACGAGCACCTGGCCGCGGTGTTCGAGCGTATCGGCTGCTGCGACAAGGTCGCCGTCCAGAACGAACCGCACCAACGCCTGTCGGAAGGCGCTGCGGCACTGGACTATTCGTACGGCGTCGCGCAGCTCAACATCGACCCGGAACGCTTCGACCCGGCGCTGGTCGGCTACAGCGGCATGGGTGACCAGACAGGCGCCAAGCAGGGCACCATGAAGACGTTCCTGCAGGACGCCTCCGACGCCGGCGCCCAGTTGCTGCCCGACACCCGGGCCCACCGGATCGTCACGCGCGACGGAGTGGCCGCGGGTGTCGAGGCGACGTACACCGACCCGGTCACCGGCACCGCGCACCGCGTGCTGATCAACGCCCCGCAGGTCGTCGCGGCCGCGGGCAGCCTGGAGACCCCGGCGCTGCTGTTGCGTTCGGGCATCGGCGGCCCCGCGGTCGGCACCGGCCTGCGGTTGCACCCGGCAACCCTGGTCAGCGGCATCTACGACGACCGCCAGGAGCCGTGGTCGGGCCCCGCCATGGCCGGCGTGATGAACGAATTCGCCGAAGTCCACGACGGGCACGGCTACCTCATCGAGTGCGTGCAGCACCTGCCCGGGCTGTTCACCGCCACCGTCCCGTGGCTGTCGGGCGCACAGCACAAGGAACTCGCCCGGCAGTACCAGAACCGCGCCGACTGGGTCGTCCTGGTCAAGGACCGCGGCAACGGCAGCGTCACCATCGACGCCGACGGGGAGGCGGTGCACTGGTACCCGTTCACCGACGAGCTCGACCGCCGCCATTTCCGGGAGGGCATCGAGACGTCCATCCGGATGCACGCGGCCGCGGGCGCGCAGCAGATTTACGCGGCGGGCCAGCCGTTCGCGCCGTGGCAGCGCGGCGAGGACCTGGAGGCGTTCATCGCGAAGGTCAACGAGCTGCCGATCGGCCCCGGCGGCACCCCGGTGTTCAGCGCCCACCAGATGAGCAGCGCGCGGATGGGTGCCGACCCGCAGACCTCGGTCGCCAAGCCGTCCGGCGAGCTGCACGACACCCCCGGCGTGTGGATCGCCGACGCCAGCGCCATGCCGACCTGTTCCGGCGTGAACCCCATGATCACCGTCATGGCCGTCGCCCGCCGCACCGCCACCAACATGCTCTAGGTGCCCACCGTCCCGGCCTGGGGTACTTCCCGCGAGCGGCCGTGTCTGCACGCCGACACTCCGTGTCAGGCGTGCATTCCACGGCCGCTCGCGGGCGTCGAGCGTCCCCAAAATGCCCAGCTCGGACCACCGGACGGCGGGCGCCCGAAGCGACGGTGTAAGGATGGAGGGCGTGCGTGTCGCCGTCCTGTCGGTCCATACCTCGCCGCTGGCCCAACCGGGCACCGGCGATGCCGGCGGCATGAACGTCTACGTCCTGCAAAGCGCCCTCGAGTTGGCGCGCCGCGGCGTCGAGGTGGAAATCTTCACCCGCGCCACGTCGTCGACCGACGCCCCGGTCGTCCGGGTGGCCCCCGGCGTCCTGGTGCGCAACATCGTCGCCGGCCCGTTCGAAGGCCTGGACAAGTACGACCTGCCGACGCAGCTGTGCGCTTTCACGGCGGGTGTGCTGCGCGTCGAGGCCAACCATGAGCCGGGCTACTACGACATCGTGCATTCGCACTACTGGCTGTCGGGGCAGGTGGGCTGGCTGGCCTCGGACCGCTGGGCCGTGCCCTTGGTGCACACCGCGCACACGTGGGCCGCGGTGAAGAACCTGTCGCTGGCGGAAGGCGATACCCCGGAGCCGGCGCTGCGCGCGGTCGGTGAGCAGCAGGTGGTCGACGCCGCCGACCGGCTCATCGTCAACACCGAAGACGAAGCGCAGCAACTGGTTTCGCTGCACCACGCGGACCCGGCCCGCATCGACGTGGCCTATCCGGGTGTCGACCTGACGACCTTCACGCCCGGCGACAAGGCCGAAGCCCGTGCGGCACTGGGGCTTTCGCCCCACGAACAGGTGGTCGCCTTCGTCGGCCGCATCCAGCCGCTGAAGGCGCCCGACGTGCTGTTGCGCGCGGCGGCCAAGCTGCCCGACGTGCGCGTCGTGGTCGCCGGCGGTCCGTCGGGCAGTGGCCTGGCCGTACCCGACGGCCTGGTTTCCCTCGCCGACGAGCTGGGTATCACCGACCGTGTGACATTCCTGCCGCCGCAGTCCCGTGACCAGCTGGTCAATGTCTACCGTGCCGCGGATCTCGTTGCGGTGCCGAGCTATTCGGAGTCGTTCGGCCTCGTCGCGGTCGAGGCGCAGGCCTGCGGGACGCCAGTGGTGGCCGCCGCTGTCGGCGGGCTACCTGTCGCGGTGCGCGACGGCGTGAGCGGCGTGCTGGTGCAAGGCCACGATCCGGTCGACTGGGCCAACGCCATCGGGCGGACGCTGGAAATGGGTCCGGAATCCCTGCGCGACGGCGCTTTACAGCACGCTGCGACGTTCTCGTGGGCCCACACCGTGGACGCGCTGCTGGCCGGTTACACGCGGGCCATCGCCGACTACCGCGGCCGTCGCCCCCGGCGTGATTCGGCGGCCCGCCGCAGCCGCCGGTTCCTGATTCGTCGGGGCGTGCGCGCATGACGACTGCCGCCACCGTCACCCAGTTGATCGAAGAGACCCTGCGCGCACACGAACTCGACTTCTCCCACCACGACGGGGGAGTGCACGGCCGGCCCGGCATCGTCGTGGCGCTGCCCGGTGAGCGCCGGCTGACCACCAACACGCTGCTCAGCGTGGGCGAGCACGGCGTGCGCCTGGAGGCATTCGTCTGCCGCAAGCCCGACGAGAACTTCGAGGGCGTCTACAAGTACCTGCTGCGCCGCAATCGGCGGCTGTACGGCATGGCCTACACGCTGGACAACATCGGCGACATCTATTTGGTGGGCCGGATGGCGCTGCATGCGGTGACCCCAGACGAGATCGACCGGCTGATGGGCCAGGTCATCGAGGCCGTCGACTTCGACTTCAACACCCTGCTCGAGCTGGGGTTCCGCTCGTCGATCGAGAAAGAGTGGAAGTGGCGGCTGTCCCGCGGGGAGTCGCTGAAGAACCTCAAGGCGTTCGAGCACCTGCGGCCGGAGTAGGGGTTCAGCGCCGAAAGCGGGCGAAATGACCGCACGATCGGCGATTTAGCAGTCATTTTGCCCACTTTCGGTGCGATTTGGGTAGCACTGGCCTGTGGATAACCCTCGGTTTCGTGGCCTGGCTTGTCGGTGGTCGCGCCAACGCTCGAATCATGACCGAACCATTTTTAGGCCGTGCGGCGGTCCGGGCGGGTGAGCTCACCAAGCATCAACTGCTCACTCGGAACCGTGCGATCTTCCGTAACGTCTACGTGCCCAATGACGTCGCGGTGACCGCGGAGCTCAAGGCTCGCGCGGCCTGGCTGTTCGCTGGGCCCGACGCGGTGTTGGCAGGGGTGTCGGCAGCGGCGGTCCACGGCACCAAATGGCTGGATGTCGATGCGCCGGCCGTCATTGTGCGTCAGGAGAAACACGGCCCGCCCGGGCTGACGATTCACTCGTACCAGTTGGCCTCGGACGACATCTGCATCAGGCGCGGCATGCGCGTCACCACGCCGGCTCGGACGGCGTTCGACATCGGCAGGCTGTTGCCCGAGGCCCGCTCTGTGCCGATTCTGGATGCGCTGCTGAACGCGACCAAGCTGGACATCATCGAGGTAGAGAGGCTCGCGCTCAACCGAACGGGTATGCGCGGCATCCGTCAGCTGACGAAGGCGCTGAATCTGACTGACGGCGGAGCTGAGTCGCCTCAGGAAACCCGGCTGCGGTTAGCGCTGATCGCGGGTGGCTTACCGGCGCCCGAAACGCAGATCGAGTTCTTCGATGAGTACGGCGCCGCGCACATCCGCGTGGACATGGGCTGGCGGCAGTGGAAGGTGATTGTCGAGTACGACGGTGTTCAGCACTGGGCCGATGCGCGCCAGCGGGCCTGGGATATCGAGCGCATCGCGATTCTGGAGTCACTGGGCTGGACGGTGATCAGGGTCAGTGCCGTGATGTTGCGGCGGCCGGACGCCGTAGTCGCCCGTGTCAGAACTCGGCTCCGGGCGGCGGGTTGCGCGATCTGAGCTGTCCGTGCCACCGAAGGTGGGCGAAATGGCCGCAGTACCGCCGATTTGTCGGTCACATCGCCCACTCTCGGCGGTGGGCTAGCCAGAGCGCCCCCCAAGAAACCGCACGTGAGAAGATGCAGGCCATGCCGACCTTGATCCTGCTGCGTCACGGCGAGAGCCAGTGGAACGAGAAGAACCTGTTCACCGGGTGGGTCGACGTCGACCTCACCGACAAGGGCCGGGCCGAGGCCGTCCGGGGCGGAAAGCTGCTGGTCGAGCAGGGTGTGCTGCCGGACGTGCTGTACACGTCGCTGCTGCGCCGCGCGATCACCACCGCCAACCTGGCTTTGGACGCCGCCGACCGGCACTGGATTCCCGTGCACCGCGACTGGCGCCTCAACGAGCGGCACTACGGCGCGCTGCAGGGCCTCGACAAGGCCGAGACGCTGGCCAAGTACGGCCAGGACCAGTTCATGTCGTGGCGCCGCAGCTACGACACCCCGCCGCCCCCGATCGAGAAGGGCAGCACCTACAGCCAGGACGGCGACCCGCGGTACGCCGGCATCGACGCGCCGCTGACCGAATGCCTCGCCGACGTCGTCAAGCGGTTCGTGCCCTACTTCGAGCAGACCATCGCGGCCGACCTCAAGGCCGGCAAGACCGTGCTGATCGCGGCACACGGCAACTCGCTGCGCGCGCTGGTGAAGTACCTGGACGGCATGTCCGACGACGAGATCACCGGCCTGAACATCCCGACGGGCATCCCGCTGCGGTACGAACTGGACGAAAATCTGAAGCCGACGGTGCCCGGTGGCGAATACCTGGACCCCGAGGCAGCCGCCGCGGGAGCCGCCGCGGTCGCCGCGCAGGGCGCCAAACAGCACTGACGCCGCGAACAGCTGGTGAACAGCGGTTAACACCAGTGAAACACCTGGATTTGTACGTGTGACTTGTACCGATCCGGCCGCTCGCTGCTGGGATGGCGTTCATCTGATGCGTACGATTTGCCCGTGAGCTTGTCGTACGCGCTGCCTCTGGTGGCCGCCACGGCGCTGCTCGCGTTGGCCCTGGGCATCGCGATCGGCATGCGGTGGGTGCCGCGGCTGAACGAGCGCCGCGAGCGCCGCGCCGCCGAGCAGTCCGGCCTCACGGTGTCCGAGATGTTCGCGCACATCGTGTCCATGTCCCCACTGGGCATGGCGGTCGTCGACACCTACCGCGACGTGGTCTACACCAACGGCCTGGCCAAGGACCTCGGTCTGGTGCGGGACCGGCTGCTGGACGACCGGGCGTGGGAGGCCGCGCAGCGGACCCTCGCGACCGGCGAGGACGTCGAGTTCGACCTGTCGCCGGCCAAACGGGCCAACCCCGGCCGGTCCCGGCTGGCAGTGCGGGGTCTGGCGCGGCAGCTGACGGAAGAGGACGGCCGCTTCGCGGTGGTCTACGTCAACGATCAGTCCGAACAGGCCCGCATGGAGGCCAGTCGCCGCGACTTCGTCGCCAATGTCAGTCATGAGCTCAAGACGCCGGTCGGTGCCATGGGCCTGCTGGCCGAGGCGCTGCTGGCGTCGTCGGAGGACCAGGACATGGTCAACCGGTTCGCCGAGAAGATCGTCACCGAGTCCAACCGGCTGGCCAACATGGTCGGTGAACTGATCGAGCTGTCCCGCTTGCAGGGCGCCGAGCCGCTGCCGCACCTCGACGCGGTCGACGTGGATTCCGTTGTCGCCGAGGTGGTTTCCCGGCACAAGGTGGCCGCCGACAACGCCGATATCGCGATCACCACCGACGCGCCCCGCGGTTACCAGGTGCTGGGCAGTGAGACCCTGCTGGCGACGGCGCTCGCGAACCTGGTGTCCAACGCAATCTCCTACTCGCCCAAGGGTTCCCAGGTATCGATCAGCCGGCGCCGCTACGGCGACAATGTCGAGATCGCGGTGACCGACCGTGGCATCGGTATCGAAAAGGCCGATCAGGAGCGGGTTTTCGAGCGATTCTTCCGCGTCGACAAGGCGCGGTCCCGGGCCACCGGCGGCACCGGGCTGGGGCTGGCCATCGTCAAACACGTTGCGGCCAACCACAACGGAACCATCCGGCTGTGGAGTCAGCCGGGAACCGGGTCGACATTCACCTTGTCGATTCCGGCCTATCTCGACTCGGACGACGTGGATGTCGACGAGGGAGACGACCACTCATTGCCATCACAAGGAGGGCGACCGAACCAATGACCAGTGTGCTGATCGTGGAGGACGAGGAGTCCCTGGCCGATCCCTTGGCGTTCCTGTTGCGCAAGGAAGGTTTCGAGGCCACCGTCGTGACCGATGGTCCGTCGGCGTTGGCCGAGTTCGACCGGGCCGGGGCCGACATCGTGCTCCTGGACCTGATGCTGCCCGGTATGAGCGGCACCGACGTCTGTAAGCAGCTGCGCTCGCGGTCCGGCGTGCCGGTCATCATGGTGACCGCGCGGGACAGTGAGATCGACAAGGTCGTCGGCCTGGAACTCGGCGCCGACGACTACGTCACCAAGCCGTACTCGGCCCGCGAGCTCATCGCCCGCATCCGCGCCGTTCTGCGCCGCGGTGGTGAGTCCGACGACACCGTCGGCGCCGACGGCGTGCTGGAGGCCGGGCCGGTCCGCATGGACGTCGAGCGGCACATCGTGTCCGTCAACGGCGACGCCATCACGCTGCCGCTCAAGGAGTTCGACCTGCTCGAGTACCTGATGCGCAACAGCGGGCGGGTGCTGACGCGCGGCCAGTTGATCGACCGGGTCTGGGGCGCCGACTACGTCGGCGACACCAAGACCCTCGACGTCCACGTCAAGCGGCTGCGGTCCAAGATCGAGGCCGACCCGGCCAACCCGGTGCACCTCGTCACCGTTCGCGGGCTGGGTTACAAGCTCGAGGGCTAGCTCCCGGCGCAAGTCCTCGCGGTTACTTGTCTGCCGCCGCAGTGGCCGGGTGCACGGCGATGAGCCCCAGCCCGGCCCGCCGCTTGCACAGGGCCGCCAGCTCGGCGTACACCTTCGCGCCGAGCAGTTCGGTCAGTTCGGGCCCGTAGGACTCCCACACGGGCCGGGCGCCGACGTGCGCGGCCGGGTCGCCCGTGCAGTACCAGACCAGGTCGTGGCCGCCCTCGCCCCAGCCGCGCCGGTCGTATTCGGTGACGACGGTCCGCAGGATCTCGGTGCCGTCCGGCCGCGTCACCCAGTCCTGTGTGCGACGGATCGGCAGCTGCCAGCAGACCTCGGGTTTCATGGTCAGCGGCTCGACGCCGAGCTTGAGGGCCTTGCTGTGCAGTGCGCAGCCGATGCCGCCGGCGAAACCCGGCCGGTTCAGGAAGATGCACGCGCCCTTGTATTTGCGGGTCCGCAGGTTGGGCTTGTCGTCGTATTCGTCCATCTCGAGGTAGCCCTTGCGGCCCAGGCCCTTCTCCCGGAACTGCCAGTCCTCGTCGGTCAGCAGCTTGACCGACTCCTCGAGCTGCGCGACGTCGTCGTCATCGGCCATGAAGGCGCCGTGGCTGCAGCAGCCGTCGTCGGGCCGGCCCTCGACGGTGCCCTGGCACGCCGGCGTCCCGAAGACGCAGGTCCATTTCGACAGCAGCCACGTCATGTCCGCGGCGATCAGATGCTCCGGATTGTCGGGGTCGAAGAACTCCACCCACTCGCGGGCAAAGTCCAGCCCCACCTCGTGGGAACCGGGCTTCGAAGGCTCGCCGGCACTCTTCTGCGATGCGGTCACAGCACGCAACCGTAGACCCGTTACCGTGGTTTCCGTGCGATTGGGCGTCCTCGACGTGGGCAGTAACACCGTTCATCTGTTGGTAGTCGACGCGCGCCGCGGCGGGCACCCGACACCGATGAGTTCGACCAAGGCCTCACTGCGCCTTGCCGAGGCGATCGACGACACCGGCAAATTGACCCGCAAGGGTGCCGACAGCCTCGTCGCGACCGTCGACGAGTTCGCCAAGATCGCCACCAGCTCGGGGTGCGCCGAGTTTATGGCGTTCGCCACATCTGCGGTCCGGGATGCCACCAACTCCGAGGCGGTCCTGGCGCGGGTGCGGGCCGAGACCGGCGTCCAGCTGCAGGTCCTGTCCGGGGTCGACGAATCGCGGCTCACCTTCCTGGCCGTGCGCCGCTGGTACGGCTGGAGCGCGGGCCGCATCATCAACCTCGACATCGGCGGCGGATCGCTCGAGCTCTCGGGCGGCATCGACGAAGAACCCGACGTCGCACTGTCGATGCCGCTGGGTGCGGGCCGTTTGACGCGCGAATGGCTGCAGGAGGATCCGCCCGGGCGGCGGCGCGTGGCGGTGCTGCGTGACTGGCTCGACAACGAGATTTCCGCCTCGGCGGCCAAGGTGCTGGCGGCCGGTACACCGGAGCTCGCGGTCGCGACGTCGAAGACGTTCCGGTCGCTGGCGCGGCTCACCGGTGCGGCGCCGTCGGGCGCGGGCCCGCGCGTGAAGCGCACGTTGACCGCCGCCGGCCTCAGACAGCTCATATCTTTCATCTCTAGGATGACCACCGCCGATAGAGCCGAACTGGAGGGGGTGAGTGCCGACCGCGCGCCACAGATCGTGGCCGGTGCGTTGGTGGCCGAGGCGACCATGCGAGCGCTGTCGCTCGACTCCGTGGACATCTGCCCGTGGGCATTGCGGGAGGGTGTGATCCTGCGGAAACTCGACAGTGAAGCCGATGGAACCGACTTGGTCGAAACGTTCGCGGGATTGGCTCCCGCCAAAGGCGAGACACGATGACAGATTCAGACGACTTCTCGGCGACGCGACCGATCTCGGTCGCCGAGCTGCTGGCCAAGAACGGCACCATCGGTGCGCCGCCGGTCGGTGGCCGCCGGCGCCGGCGGCGGGGGAACAGCGACGCGGTGACCGTCGCCGAACTGACCGGCGAAATCCCGATCATCCGGCCGGAGACGCCGCACGCAGAGCCGGCTGAGGCCCCTGCGGCCCCGGCTCCGGAGGAAACGGCTTCCGAGCCTGTCGCCGAACCCGAACCCGAGCCCGTCGCCGAGCCGGAAGCGGAGGCCGCTGTCGAGGAGGCGGCTGTCGCCGTCGAGGACGAGACCCCGTCCGCGGCCGACGAGATGGAGCCCGACGACACCGGCGCCCACTACGTCGTCGACGACGAGATGCTGCACACCGACATCGTCGAGCCCGCGCCCGCCGATGCCGCGGTCGACGACTACGAGGACCACCTGCGCCGTCGCGACGCCGAGGCCGACCCGCTGGAGTTCGTGGCGCCGTCGCGCAAGCCCGCCTTCCGCTGGTCGTTCAAGCCGGTCCGCGGCGCCGAGGAGATGAGCCCCGACCCGGTCGACGAGGACGTGCCGGCCGACGCGGACATCGACGACGATCTGCTCTCGCTCACCGACGCCGAGCCCGTCGCCAAGCTCGACACCGGCGCCGTGCCCGTCGTCGACGACACCGTGGCGACCGAGGCCGCTCCCGTGCCGCCGCGTCAGCCGTCACGCAATGGCCGCAGCGAGCGCTACGACGCCCTGTTCGGTGGCTTCGCCGCCGACGCGGACACCCGTCGGGAAGAGCTGGTCGCCGCCCACGACGTCCACGACGAGGACGTCGACCACGAAGCCATCGACCGCGAGGCCGACCACGACGAGACCGACCACGAGGACGACGAGAAGTCCGGGTCCGGCCTCAAGCGCGGCGCCTGGGTCGTCGGGCAGAGCCTGCTGGCCGTCGCGTTCGGCGCAGGCATGTTCTTCGCCTTCGACCAGCTGTGGCGCTGGAACCAGATCGTGGCGCTGATGCTGTCGATGCTGGTGATCCTGGGCCTGGTCGCCGGGATCCGGGTGATCCGAAAGGATCACGACCTGGCCAGTACGCTGATCGCGATTCTGGTCGGCGGTCTGGTCACGTTCGGACCCTTGGCACTGCTCTACTCAGCCTGAACCGGAGGCCTGTGCGTCCCGCCATCAAGGTAGGTCTGTCCACCGCGTCGGTCTATCCCTTGCGGACCGAAGCTGCCTTCGAGTACGCCGCCCGCCTCGGCTACGACGGTGTCGAACTGATGGTGTGGGCCGAGCCCGTCAGCCAGGACATCGACGCCGTCGAGCGGATGTCGCAGCGCTGGGGAGTCCCGGTGCTCAGCGTGCACGCGCCGTGTCTGCTGATCTCACAGCGCGTGTGGGGCTCCAACCCGATCCCGAAGCTGGAACGCAGCGTGCGGGCCGCCGAACAGCTGGGTGCGCAGACCGTCGTCGTGCATCCGCCGTTCCGGTGGCAACGCCGGTACGCCGAGGGTTTCTCCGATCAGGTCGCCGAGCTCGAGGCCTCGAGCGACGTGCTGGTCGCGGTCGAGAACATGTTCCCGTTCCGTACCGACCGGTTCTTCGGCACCGGCCAGCCGTCCATCGAGCGGATGCGTAAGCGCGGCGGGGCCCCGGGACCCGGGATCTCGGCGTTCGCGCCGTCCTACGACCCGCTGGACGGCAATCACGCCCACTACACCCTGGATCTGTCGCATTCGGCGACGGCGGGCACCGATGCCGTCGACATGGCGCGGCGCATGGGCAAGGGGCTGGTGCACCTGCATCTGTGCGACGGCAACGGCGCGTCCACCGACGAACACCTGGTGCCCGGGCGCGGCAGCCAGCCGACGGTGCAGATCTGCCAGATGCTGGCCGCCAGTGAGTTCTCCGGGCACGTGATCCTGGAGGTCACCACGTCCGCGGCGCGCAACAACGCCGAGCGTGAGGCGCTGCTCGTCGAGTCGCTCGAGTTCGCCCGTCGGCACCTGCTGCGCTGACCCGCCGCCGTCCTGGCATGCTGTCGGCGTGGCGAGAATTGCGATCATCGGTGGCGGAAATATCGGCGAGGCCCTGCTGGCGGGGCTGCTGCAGTCAGGGCGGCAGGTCAAGGATCTGGTGGTCGCGGAGGCCTATCCGGCCCGCGCCGCGCAGCTCGCCGAGAAGTACTCCGTCCGGGTCACCGATGTCGCCGATGCCGCGGAGAACGCCGCCTACGTGATCGTGGCCGTGAAGCCCGACGCCGTCGAGGGCGTCGTCGAGACCCTGGCCGACGCGGCCGCGGACGCCGACAGCAGCAGCGTCGAGCAGGTCGTGGTGTCGGTGGCTGCGGGCGTTCCCACCGCCTTCTACGAGGCCAAGCTGCCGGCCGGCTCGCCGGTGGTGCGGGTCATGCCGAATACGCCCATGCTGGTCGGTGCGGGCATCACCGCGCTGTCACGGGGCCGGTACGCGAACGACGCGCAGCTGGCCGAGGTGTCGGAGATCTTCTCCGCCGTCGGCGCGGTGCTGACGGTGCCGGAGAAGCAGATGGACGCGGTTACCGCGGTCTCCGGTTCGGGCCCCGCGTACTTCTTCCTGATGGTGGAGGCGGTCGTCGACGCGGGTGTCGCGGCGGGCCTCCCGCGGCCCGTGGCAACCGAGTTGGCGGCCCAGACGATGGCCGGTGCGGCCGCCATGTTGCTCGACCGGATGACGGAATCCGGCTCTGGTTCCGTGGTCGGTCCGCTCGACACCAGCGCCGCGCAATTGCGGGCCTCGGTGACCTCTCCGGGCGGCACGACCGCCGCTGGTCTGCGGGAACTCGAACGGGGTGGGCTGCGGTCTGCCGTCGCGAGTGCCGTCGAAGCGGCAAAAACACGGTCTGAGCAGCTAAGAATTACATCTGAGTAGTTCTAAGATTTCAGATTGATTACCCCACACCCGTCGCAATAACCACATTGGCCACGCTATTCTCCTTCTCGTAAGCACGCGTTGGTGCCAGCGGAGGGGAAGCCGCTGGAGCTGGCCGTGCCTGATTGATTGGGTTGCGATGACGTCTATGAACGGGCCATCGGCGCGTGACGGTGGCGATCAGCCACGAACGCAGTTCCTGACTGTTGCCGAGGTTGCGAGCCTTATGCGGGTCAGCAAGATGACGGTATACCGGCTGGTACACAACGGGGAGTTGCCCGCGGTGCGTGTCGGCCGCTCATTTCGGGTGCACGCCAAGGCGGTGCACGACCTCCTCGAGTCCTCGTACCACGACGCGGGTTAGTCTCCGCGCGCCCGGCTGAGTGCTGCGCACCTTGCGTGCGCAGCACCGATTCCGCGATTTCGGCGTGCACTGTCTCCCTGACGCGACAGAGCACGCCGAAATCGCTGCTGAGCGGGCGTATCCAGCAGGCGTTTTCGTGACGGGAAACCCCGCCGGGTAAAGTGGCGGGGTTGGTTTCACACCGATCTTCACGGATCGACGTCTAGTAGCGGAGACTTCAAAGTCTATGGGTTCAGTCATCAAGAAGCGGCGTAAGCGCATGTCGAAGAAGAAGCACCGCAAGCTGCTTCGTCGCACTCGGGTTCAGCGCAGAAAACTCGGTAAGTAGTTCTCAGCGCTCGTTTGCGTCGCCCACTAGGCTGACCAAATGGATGCCGACGGACGCCCCGGAAGCCGGCCCACAACGCCGGGCGGAAGCGATTCCGGCCCGGACATCCCCGAGACCCTGCACCACCCCAAGGTGGTGCTGGTCACGGGTGCGTGCCGGTTCCTGGGCGGATATCTGACAGCCAGACTCGCTCAGAACCAGCTCATCGAGCATGTGATCGCGGTCGACGCGATCACGCCGAGCAAGGACATGTTGCGGCGGATGGGCCGCGCGGAGTTCGTCCGCGCGGACATCCGCAATCCCTTCATCGCCAAGGTGATCCGGAACGGCAACGTCGACACCGTCGTCCACGCGGCGGCGGCGTCCTACGTGCCGCAATCCGGTCGCGCTGCGCTCAAAGAGCTCAACGTGATGGGCGCCATGCAGCTGTTCGCGGCCTGTCAGAAGGCACCTTCGGTCCGTCGGGTGATCCTGAAGTCGACATCGGAGATCTACGGGGCCAGTCCGCGTGATCCGGTGATGTTCACCGAGGACAGCAGCGCCCGCCGGCCACCGGGGGAGGGCTTCGCCCGCGACAGCATCGACATCGAGGGCTACGCACGCGGTCTCGCGCGGCGGCGACCCGACATCGCGGTCACCATCCTGCGGCTGGCCAACATGATCGGCCCGGCCATGGACACCGCGCTCTCGCGGTACCTCGCGGGCCCGTTGGTGCCGACCGCCTTCGGGCATGACGCCCGGTTGCAACTGCTGCACGAGCAGGACGCCCTCGGGGCGCTGGAACGTGCCACCCTGGTGGGACGCGCCGGCACCTTCAACATCGGGGCGTCGGGCGTCATCCTGATGAGCCAGGCCATTCGCCGGTCCGGCCGCATCGGGTTGCCGCTCGCCGGCCCCACGATGTGGGTGCTGGACGCCTGGCGCCGGGCGACCGCGGGCGTCGAATTGGACCGCGAACAGTCCGACTACATGCGCTACGGCCGGGTCATGGACACCACGCGGATGACGAGGGAACTCGGCTACACCCCAAAGTGGACGACCATGGAGGCTTTTGACGATTACGTTTCAGGCCGCGCGCTGACGCCCATTATCGACCCAGGATGGGTACGCTCAGTGGAGCGTCGTGCAGTGGCCGCAGCACAGCGGTGGGGACGCTGATTTCGCAAGTTTTTGATGGTGGGAGATATTGACGTGGCGGGCGAATCTAAAGCCAAAGTCATTCCGCTACATTCGAATTCGACACGCGCTGCTGCGCAGCGGCGGGCGTCGAAACGCGATGCGACGCTGCGACATCCTTCGCTGTTGACCGACCCCGGGATCCGCGCATCTGCCGAGCAGATCGCCGCCGTGGTCCGCGAGATCGACCAGCACCGGTTTGCTGCGTCCGGCGCCCCGGCCGCCGACGAACCCAACGAACTGGCCCAACGTATCGGCGCCGCTTCGGATTTCATTCGCAAGCGCATGACCGGTGATTACCGTGTCGATGAATTCGGATTCGACCCGCATCTCAACAACGCGGTGTTTCTTCCTTTGCTGCGAACGCTTTTCAACTCGTGGTTCCGCGTCGAGGTGTCCGGTATCGAGAACCTTCCGGATGACGGCGCCGCGCTGGTCGTGGCAAACCACGCCGGGGTGCTGCCGTTCGACGGGCTGATGACGTCCGTCGCCGTGCACGACAAGCACCCGAAACACCGCGACTTGAGGTTGCTGGCTGCCGACCTCGTCTTCGACCTGCCGGTGGTGGGACAGGCGGCTCGCAAGGCCGGGCACACCATGGCCTGCACCGCCGACGCGCACCGGCTGCTCGAGGCCGGCGAACTGACCGCCGTGTTCCCCGAGGGGTACAAGGGGCTGGGCAAGCCGTTCAAGGACCGGTACAAGCTGCAGCGGTTCGGCCGCGGCGGCTTCGTCTCGGCGGCGCTGCGCTCGGGTGCGCCCATCGTGCCGTGCTCGATCGTCGGCTCCGAGGAGATCTACCCCAAGATCGGCGACGTGAAGCTGCTCGCCCGGCTGCTCGGGCTGCCGTACTTCCCGCTGACGCCGCTGTTCCCGCTGGCCGGGCCCATCGGCCTGCTGCCGTTGCCGTCGAAGTGGTACATCCAGTTCGGCGAGCCCATCTCGACGGCCGACTACGACGAGTCCGCCGCCGACGACCCGATGATCACCTTCGAGCTGACCGACCAGGTCCGCGCGACCATCCAGCAGACGCTGTACCAGCTGCTCGCCAATCGCCGCGGCACGTTCCTGTAATTCAATTTCCGCGAGCCCCGTGTGCTTGCGCGACTCGGGCGAGCCGGCCTGGGGGTACCACCCGCTTGCGGGGGAGTTTGTACGCAGACACGCCGCATTACGCGTGCATTTCGGGGCCGCTCGTCGCGCGCGAGGGGCACGTTGATGTGCGCAGTTCACCGCGTGTCGCCGTACAGACACGGCCGCTCGCGGTGAGAGTTTCGGGAGTTAACCCTTTTGTGCCGCAACCATTTTCGCGATGGCCGCGTCGCGGGCCGCGGCGATCTGCGCGCTGACCTCACCGGCTTCGTCGTCGCTCTGCGCCTCGCCCAGCATGGTGACGATGCTCGTCATGATCGGCTCACCGGAGTCGTCGGTGACCTCGGCGCGAATCTCGGCGATCACCGTGCCGTGCGACTCGATCACCGAATCCAGGTACGAGTCGAACCACAGCCGGTCGCCGACCTTGATCGGGCGGTGGAAGATCAGCTTCTGGTCGCGGTGCAGCACGCGCTCCAGGTTGATCGGCACGTCGAACTGGTTGAACAGCTCCAGCTGCACCCGGCGCCCGGCGACGGCGATGAACGTCAGCGACGCGATCAGCGTGTCCGAGCCGCACTCAGCGGCTGCTTCCTCGGAGAAATGGGCCGGGTGCTCGTCCTGGACCGCCTGCGCGAACTCCTTGACCTTCTCGCGGCCGACCTCGAAGTAATCCGGATACCGGAAGTGGGTCCCGATGATGTCGTCCGCAATGCCCATGGCGGCTGAGCTTAGTCTGTGCGCGCCGACGACGACCAAATGGTCGTTGGCGAGCCCCGAAAAGCCCTAGTTGCCCTTGCGTGACGCCATCGCCGCCAGCGCCCCGCCGACCGCGCCGAGCGCCAGTGCCGACGGCACGCCGATGCGGGCGGCCTTGCGGGCGGTCCGGAAGTCGCGGATTTCCCAGCCGCGTTCACGGGCGACGTCGCGCAGGGCGGCGTCGGGGTTGATGGCGACGGCGGTGCCGACCAGCGACAGCATCGGTACGTCGTTGAAGCTGTCCGAGTAGGCGGTACACCGGCGCAGGTTCAGGCCCTCGCGGATGGCCAGCTGACGGACCGCGTGCGCCTTGCCGACACCGTGCAGGATCTCACCGACCAGTCGGCCGGTGAAGACGCCGTCGACCGACTCGGCGACGGTGCCCAGCGCCCCGGTCAGCCCGAGCTTGCGGGCGATGGTCTGAGCGAGCTCCATCGGCGTGGCGGTGACTAGCCAGACCTGCTGGCCGGCATCGAGATGCATCTGCGCAAGCGCCCGGGTGCCCTGCCAGATCTTGTCGGCGATGATCTCGTCGTAGATCTCGTCGCCGAGCGCTTCCAGTTCCGCGGTCTGCCGGCCCTCGATGAAGGACAGGGCCTTGCGCCGGCCGGCGGCGACGTCGTCGCTGTTCTCCTTGCCGGTGACCTGAAACTTGGCCTGCGCGTAGGCGAAACGGGCCAAATCGGAGTACTTGAAGTAGTCCCGGGCGGCCAGGCCGCGGGCGAAGTGCACCAGCGACGAGCCGTGCACCAGCGTGTTGTCGACGTCGAAGAACGCCGCCGCGGTGAGGTCCGGCGGCGGCGGGAGCACCGGGGTGGCGGGTTCGTCGGCTCCGGAATCACGCTCGGCCGCATCGAGTTCGGTGACGTCATCAGCTCCGGAGGGCACGGGCGTGCCCGTGGGCTCGTCGGCAGTCACGGGGCTGGATTCGGACACGGTTCAACAGTAGGTCACGCCATACTGTTGCGCGTGGATCGATCAGGGAACAGCCACCGCGTGACGTTGCTCACCCGCGCCGGCTGCAGCATGTGCGAGCGCGCGGCGGCTCAGCTTGTCGAGCTGTCCCACGAGCTCGGATTCGTCCTGACGAGCACGGATGTCGATGTCCTGGCCGCGGCCGGGGACACCGCCCTGCGCGCGGAATTCGGCGATCGGCTACCCGTGGTGCTCCTCGATGACGTTGAGCACAGCTATTGGGAGGTCGACGAGGAGCAGCTGCGCGCCGACTTGGCAGGTTGACGCGGTGGGCCGACCTCTGGGCCGGCCCGATCGGACCACGCACCCCGGGGTCCGGCGTGCGTATAGCAAATTTGGTCGGCGGGCTGGTGAGCGGCTAGCTTTGAAGGCGTTCCTGCGGCCAGAAGAGGCCCGGGAAACCTTCTTGCCCAACGGAGGTGCTACGAGGTGATGAGGCCGTGAGCGTCCTGCTCTTCGGGGTTTCGCACCGCAGTGCGCCGGTTTCTGTGCTCGAGCAGCTCAGCACCGACGAGGCCGAACAGGCCAAGATCATCGAGCTGCTGCTGCAGTCCTCTCTGGTCACCGAGGCGATGGTGCTCTCCACCTGTAACCGGGTCGAGGTGTACGCCGTCGTCGACGCCTTCCACGGCGGGCTCTCGGTGATCGGTTCGGTGCTCTCCGAGCGGTCCGGTATGTCGCTTCACGACCTCACCAAGTACGCCTACGTGCGCTACGCCGAGGCGGCCGTCGAGCATCTGTTCGCGGTGGCCAGTGGCCTGGACTCGGCCGTCATCGGCGAGGCGCAGGTGCTGGGCCAGGTGCGCCGCGCCTACACCTCCGCCGAGGCGCACCAGACGGTCGGCCGCACCCTGCACGAGCTGTCGCAGCGGGCGCTGTCGGTCGGTAAGCGCGTCCACTCCGAGACGGGGATCGACGCCGCGGGCGCTTCGGTGGTGTCGGTGGCGCTCGACATGGCCAAGAACAAGTTGACGTCGCTGACGGGGCTGACGGCCGCCGTGATCGGCGCCGGCTCCATGGGTGCCCTGGCCGCCGCGCATCTGACGCGCGCCGGGATCGCCCGCGTCGAGGTGGTCAACCGCTCGCTGCCGAGGGCCGAGCGCATGGTCGAGAATCTGAAGGCCCAGGGGGTCGACGCCGCGGCGCACACCCTCGACGACATCGCCGTCGCGCTGGGCAATGCCGACGTCGTCGTCGCCTGTACCGGCGCGGTTCGCCCGGTGGTGTCGTTGGCCGATGCGCACCGCGGGCTGATGAACCGTCCCGAACATCGCCAGCTGGTCATCTGTGACCTGGGCATGCCGCGCGACGTCGACGGCGCGATTGCCGGCCTGCCCGGCGTGCACGTGATCGACATGGACCGGATCCAGCGCGAACCGTCGGCCCGGGCCGCGGCCTCGGATGCCGAAGCGGCCCGCTCGATGGTCGCTGCGGAGGTCGCCAGTTACCTGGCCGGGCAGCGGATGGCCGAGGTCACGCCGACTGTCACGGCCTTGCGTCAGCGCGCTGCCGACGTCGTCGAAGCGGAGTTGTTGCGGCTCGACAACCGGGTTCCGACACTCGACGCCGCCCACCGCGATGAGGTCGCCAAGACCGTCCGCCGGGTGGTCGACAAGTTGCTGCACGCGCCGACGGTGCGGGTCAAGCAGTTGGCCAGCGCGCCCGGCGGTGACAGCTACGCCGAGGCGCTGCGCGAGCTGTTCGAGCTGGACCCGCAGGCCATCGACGCGGTGTCCGCCGGCGAATTGCCCTTGGTGGCACCAGATTTGGCGGCAGGCGAGCCGCATTCCCACCACGACAAGGCTGAGTAACCACACTTGGTAACTACCCTCGAAAACGTTGTCCGGATCGGCACCAGGGGCAGCCTGCTGGCTACCACGCAGGCCGGCACCGTCCGTGACGCTCTGATAGCTCTGGGCCAACCCGCGGAGCTGGTCATCATCAGCACCGAAGGCGACCGGTCGCAGGCGCCCGTCGCAGACATCGGCATCGGCGTGTTCACCGCGGAGCTGCGGCACGCCATGGCCGACGGCCGCATCGACGTCGCGGTGCACTCGTACAAGGATTTGCCGACCGCACCCGACGAGCGCTTCGTCATCGCCGCTGTGCCGCCGCGGGAAGACCCGCGGGATGCCTTGGTGGCGCGTGACGGATTGGTGCTGGGGGAGTTGCCGGCGGGCTCCGTGATCGGCACGTCGAGCCCGCGACGGGCGGCACAGCTTAGAGCACTGGGTCTCGGTTTGGAAATCCGCCCCCTACGAGGCAACCTAGATACCAGGTTGAACAGGGTAAGTAGTGGTGATCTCGACGCTGTTGTCGTCGCCCGAGCGGGTCTGGCCCGGATCGGACGACTCGACGCCGTCACCGAGAGCCTCGAGCCGGTGCAGATGTTGCCAGCGCCGGCGCAGGGCGCCCTCGCGGTCGAGTGCCGAGTGGGTGACACCGAGCTGGCGACGCTGCTGGGAAAGCTCGACGATCCCGACACGCGCGCCGCGATCACTGCCGAACGAGTCCTGTTGGCCGAACTGGAGGCGGGTTGTTCCGCGCCGGTGGGTGCGATCGCTGAAGTGGTCGAGTCCATCGACGAGGACGGCCGAGTCTTCGAAGAGCTGTCGTTGCGCGGTTGCGTGGCGGCGCTGGACGGATCCGACGTGATCCGGGCGTCCGGGATCGGGACCCCCGAACGGGCACGGGAGCTGGGGCTCTCGTTGGCCGCGGAGTTGTTCGACCTGGGTGCGCGTGACGTGTTGGATCAGCGGACTGTAGAGCGGGAGTGAGAGATGACGACCCGAGTGCGTAAGCAGCACAAGCCCGGCCGCATCACCTTTGTCGGTTCCGGCCCCGGTGACCCGGGCCTGTTGACGACGCGTGCGCGGAACGTTTTGGCGCATGCGGCATTGGTCTTCACCGATCCTGATGTGCCCGAGGCGGTGCTGGCGCTGATCGGCACCGACCTGCCGCCGACGTCCGGGCCGCACCCGGCCGACGCCGAGCCGGCTGCCGACGCCAAGGCCGACGACGCTGCCGCGCCGGCTCCGGCCGCCGCGCCCACCATGACGTTCCCGCACGGTGTCGACGTCCGCCCCGCGCTGGGCGACCCCACCGAGGTGGCGAAGCTGCTCATCGCCGAGGCGAAGACCGGTGTCGACGTCGTGCGTCTGGTCGCCGGCGACCCGCTGTCGGTCGATTCGGTCATCACCGAGGTGAACGCCCTGGCCAAGACCGCGGCGCACTTCGAGCTGGTGCCGGGCCTGCCGTCGTCGACGGCGGTGCCCACCTACGCGGGCCTGCCCGTCGGCTCGTCGCACACCGTGGCCGACGTCCGCGGTGACGTCGACTGGGCCGCGCTGGCCGCCGCCCCCGGGCCGCTGATCCTGCACGCGACGGTGTCGCACCTGCCGGACGCCGCCCGCACCCTGATCGAATACGGCCTCACCGACAACACCCCGTGTGTCGTGACGGCCAACGGCACCACCTGCCAGCAGCGGTCGATCGAGACCACGCTGGCCGGGCTGCTGGACAAGGCCGTGCTGGAGAAGCCGGTCGGCCCCGAGCCGGTCGGTCCGCTGGCGGGCCCGCTGGTCGTGACCATCGGCAAGACCGTGGCGCACCGGGCCAAGCTGAACTGGTGGGAGAGCCGCTCGCTGTACGGCTGGACCGTGCTGGTGCCGCGGACCAAGGACCAGGCCGGCGAGATGAGCGATCGTCTCGTGGGCCACGGCGCCCTGCCGATCGAGGTGCCGACCATCGCGGTCGAGCCGCCGCGCAGCCCCGCCCAGATGGAGCGCGCGGTCAAGGGTCTGGTCGACGGCCGCTTCCAGTGGGTCGTGTTCACCTCCACCAACGCGGTGCGTGCGGTGTGGGAGAAGTTCAACGAGTTCGGTCTGGACGCCCGCGCGTTCTCCGGTGTGAAGATCGCGTGCGTCGGTCAGGCCACCGCGGACAAGGTGCGCGCGTTCGGCATCAACCCCGAGCTGGTGCCTGCCGGTGAGCAGTCGTCGCTGGGCCTGCTGGACGAATTCCCGGACTACGACGAGATTTTCGACCCGGTGAACCGGGTGCTGCTGCCGCGCGCCGACATCGCCACCGAGACGCTGGCCGAGGGCCTGCGCGAGCGTGGCTGGGAGATCGAGGACGTCACGGCCTACCGGACCGTCCGGGCGGCACCGCCGCCGGCGCACACCCGCGAGATGATCAAGACCGGTGGTTTCGACGCCGTCTGCTTCACCTCGAGCTCCACGGTGCGCAACCTGGTCGGCATCGCCGGCAAACCGCACGCCCGGACCATCGTCGCCTGCATCGGCCCGAAAACCGCTGAAACCGCAGCCGAATTCGGCCTGCGCGTGGACGTGCAGCCGGAGACCGCCGCAGTCGGCCCGCTGGTCGAGGCGCTGGCCGAGCACGCCGCTCGGCTCCGGGCCGAGGGTGCGTTGCCGCCGCCGCGTAAGAAGAGCCGGCGCCGCTAAACTCGGCGTATGGCTTTCCCACGACAGCGGCCGCGGCGTCTGCGTACCACCCCGGCGCTGCGGCGTCTGGTGTCCGAAACCTCGCTGGAGCCACGGCATCTGGTGCTGCCCATGTTCGTCGCGGATGGGCTCGCCGAGCCGCGTCCCATCAGCTCGATGCCCGGCGTCGTGCAGCACACCCGGGATTCGGCGCGCCGCGCGGCGGCGGAAGCCGTCGAGGCCGGTGTCGGCGGGCTGATGCTGTTCGGCGTCCCGTGCGACAGTGACAAGGACGGCACCGGGTCCGAGGGCGTCAACCCCGAGGGCATCCTGAATGTGGCACTGCGCGACCTGAATTCGGACCTCGGCGATTCGACCGTGCTGATGGCCGACACCTGCCTGGACGAATTCACCGATCACGGGCACTGTGGCGTCCTGGACGCGCACGGCCGGGTCGACAACGATGCGACCAACGAGCAATACATCAAACTCGCTGTCGCGCAAGCGCATTCGGGTGCGCATGTGGTCAGCCCGAGCGGCATGATGGACGGGCAGGTGGCGGCCATCCGCGACGGGCTGGACCACGCCGGGCACATCGACGTCGCGATCCTGGCCTACGCCGCCAAGTTCGCGTCGGCGTTCTACGGCCCGTTCCGCGAGGCCGTGGGCTCGAGCCTGCAGGGCGATCGCCGTACCTACCAGCAGGATCCGGGTAACGCCCGCGAAGCGGTGCGCGAGATCGAACTCGACCTCGCCGAAGGTGCCGACATGGTGATGGTCAAGCCGGCGATGAGCTACCTGGACGTGGTCCGCGCCGCTGCCGAGATGTCACCGGTACCCGTTGCGGCGTACCAGATTTCGGGCGAGTACGCGATGATCAGCGCCGCCGCGGCCAACGGCTGGATCGACCTGCGGGCCTCGGTTCTGGAGTCGCTCCTCAGCATTCGGCGCGCCGGTGCCGACATCGTCCTCACGTACTGGGCGACGGACGTCGCGGGCTGGCTGCGGTGAACCCACACAACCCGCACGACCCGCAACACCCCTACAACCCGCAGTACCCGCCCTATCCGGGCCCGGGGCACGGTCAGGGGCCGGACGGACCCGCACCTGAGCCGCGCGAGATGCCGCAGGACGTCGTCACCGGGTTCTGGCTGTGGACGGCCGCGCTGCCGCTGTCGCTGATCGGCTACGTCATCAACCTGCTGACGACGCCCGAGCGGGAGGTGTCGGGCTACGCGTACGCGGTGTCCGGTCTGATGTTGTTCATCATCGCGGTCCTGGTGGCCACGTTCCTGGTGCTGCTGCGGCAGGGCTACCGCTGGGCCCGCAGCATCCTCACCGGCGGGTCCGCGGCCACGATCCTGTATCTGACCACCAATCTGTTCGCCAATTACCACGGCGCGGCCGCGGCCCTGGGCTACGCGGTGTGCGGCATCGGAGGCACCGTGCTGATCGGCGGCGGCGTGTATCTCCTGCACCGCCCCGACTCGAACGCTTACTTCGTGCGTTGACCTCCCGCGAGGGGCCGTGTCTGTACCGGGACACGCCGCCCGAAGCGTGCAATTCGGGGCCGCTCGCCGGCGATCAATGTGCACATTCGGCACGGCCGCCTGCTTCGCGACCAGTCTGTCCCGTTGCCGCGGGACGGCACAGCTAGGCTGGCCCGGATATGACTGAGCCCACGCCTTCCGCATCTGCTCGACCGCAGGCCGTCACGGCCGCTTTCTGGTGCTGGGTGGTGGCCGGAGGTCTGCTCGCCGCGATCGGTTCGTGGCAGCTCAGCTTGAGTATCCCCGGTCAGTTCCGAGCTATCGGCGGGCTGCTGGCGGCCGTCGGGCTCGGTCTCGGGTTTCTGGCCGGCCGGACGCGACGCGGTGATGCGCGGTTTCGCCGGGCCGCGATCGCTTTGGCGATGGCGACAGTTCTGCTGATTGCTCTGCTGCTGTTGGTATTCGGGGCGGATCCGTTGGGATTCCTGGTGCTGACGGTTGTCATGGCGTTGGCGATCGGCGGGATGGTCTCGATCACCCGGCCCCCGGCGCAGTCCTGGTTCGACGGAAAGGCCGATACGTGACGGATGCGCCCGCAGAGGCAGACGCCGAGCAGGTTCTGTTCCACGAGGTAGGTGCCAGCTGGTGGTGGCTGGTGCTGGGCCCCCTCTCGGCCGGTTCCATCGCCGCGATGCAGTTGTGGTCCGCGCACCGGCTTGACCCGCTGGTCCCGGTGGTGTTCCTGGTGCTGGTCACGGGGTTCCTGGGGTTGCAGGTCAAGGCTGCACGCCTGCACACGTCCGTCGAACTCACCCCCGAATACCTGCGCCAGGGCACGGAGTCCATCCGCGTCTCGGAC
The DNA here is from genome assembly GCF_055384815.1 of Mycobacterium toneyamaense. Taxonomy (NCBI): domain Bacteria; kingdom Bacillati; phylum Actinomycetota; class Actinomycetes; order Mycobacteriales; family Mycobacteriaceae; genus Mycobacterium; species Mycobacterium toneyamaense. Next base: position 5,012,645 of record NZ_AP040333.1, on the reverse strand, counting down.
ATGGTCGGGATGTTCCCGGAGGCGCGCGGCGCCGATGTGCCCCGTTGGCAGTCGTACCGGGCCTTCGGGGAGCTGACGGGTGTTCCGCGTGGGCGCACGGGGATCGGGGTCAAGCTGTCCGGTGAGCGCAGCGGTCAGGCCTGGGCGCGCCGGCATCGCGGGTTGCGCGCGCAGTTGGAGGCGCTGGGTGTGCGCGAACTGGGCGAGGACGACGACGAATGAGTGGCGGCAGGATCGTCGCCGCAGGTGCACTCGCGGCGGCGCTGCTGGCCGCCATCGGCTCGGTGCTGAGTTGGCTGGCCGCATCGTCGCTCGCCGACGTCGCGCCGGTGATTCCCGGCGAGCCCGTGAAGACGTCGGTGATCTATGACCCGTCGCTGATCACGCTGTCGTTGTTGCTGGCGACCCTGGCCGGCGTTCTCGCCGTGGTGGGTACCGCGAGGTGGCGGCGCGCCAAATAGGGGTTGTTACAGAGTGCAAAATTTGTAACACTGTTCCGCATGACCGATCTTGCGGAACAGCCCGAACTGGTCGCCGGGGCGAGCGGAGCGACGGGCAGTGTCGACGCCCTGCCGCTCGGGCCGGACTCGCTGGTGTGGAAATACTTCGGCGACAACCGGATGTACCTGATCGGCCCGCGGCCGGCGGTGCTGCAGAACATGCTGGCCCAGCTCGGCCAGGGCGTACTGGACCATTCGGTGTTCTTCGCCGACACCTCGGCGCGCATCAAGCGGTCGCTGCCGCCGATCTTCCGCACCGTGTACGGCACCGATGACGCGAACACCGGAACCCAGGTCCGCGACTTCCACCGCGAGATCAAGGGCGACATGCCCGACGGCAGCCGCTATCACGCGCTCGATCCCGAGACCTACTACTGGGCGCACGCCACGTTCGTCGAGCAGGTGCTGTACTTCGCGGACACTTTCGTCAAACGGCTCACTGATGCCGAGAAGGAACAGATCTACCTGGAGTCCAAGACCTGGTACCGCCGCTATGGTGTCAGTGACCGGCCGATGCCGGCCACCTACGCCGAATTCGAGCAGTACTGGGACCGGATGATGAATGACGTTGCCGTGCCGCACAAGACGGCCCGCTACGGCGTCGGCTACGTGACCAAAGGCTTTCCGCGGCCCAAGGCCGTCAACCCGGCGGTGTGGCGCGTCGTCGCACCGGTGTTCAACCCGGTCGCAGCCTTCCTGACCACCGGCGGGCTCCCGCCGCGGGCGCGGGACCTGCTGGAGCTGCCCTGGTCCGACCGACAGGAACGCGCCTACCAGTTGTTCGCCGCCGCCTGGCGCACCAAGCCCGTGAACTGGCTGTGGGACCGGCTGCCGATGTCGTTGCGGTACAACACATTTGCGCAAAAGGGCTATGCCCGCGGCTAGTGCGACGAGCGCCATCCTGGATGCCGCGCTCGTCGAATTCGAACAACACGGCTTCCGCCGCGTCGCGCTCGACGACGTGGCGCGACGGGCCGGCGTCAGCCGGACCACGATCTACCGGCGGTTCGCCAACCGCGATGAGCTGGTGGCCGCCGTCGTCGAACGGGAGAACGTCGCGCTGTTCGACGACATCGCCACTGAGCTGAAAACCGCGGGGCCGCAATCGAATCTGTACGTCGAAGCGTTCACGCTGTCGATCCTGCGCTTCCGGCGGCACCGTGTGCTGAACCGGATGATGACCGACGAGCCCGCGCTGGTCATCGAACTCATGCAGCGGCACTACGGTGCGGCCGTGGGCCGGATGGCTGCCGCGCTGCGCGTCATCTTCCCGGACGGGTTCGCCGACCGGATCGGGGAGCAAGCCGTCAACGACCTGGCCGACACCATCCTGCGCTACGCCGCGATGGTGCTGCTGCTGCCCAGCGTCGAGGCGCTGGACAGCGCCGACGACATCCGGGCCTTCGCCGCCCGGCACTTTCTACCTAGCCTGCCAACGGTACTGCGGGCACACTCGTCCGTGTGAACTCCATGGCGATGGCCCGGGCCGAACGTCAGGACCTCGTCGATTTTCTCGGCGGACTCAGTGCCGAACAGTGGGAACAGCCGTCGCTGTGCACCGGATGGCGGGTGCGCGACGTCGTCGGCCACATCATCGGATACGACGAGCTCAGTGGTGCGGAGACGGTCCGGGAGTTCCTGCGCGGTGGGCTCTTTCCGCCGCGGATCAATGCCGCGGTGCTGGCGCGGCACGCGGGCCGCAGTATCGACGAGCTGCGGGCCGCGCTCGCTGCCCATGTGGTTCCGCGTGGTCTGACGACAGGCTTCCGCGGTCGGATCGCCTTGTCGGACGCGATGATTCACCAACAGGACATCCGCAGGCCGCTGGGACTGCCCCGGCAGATCCCGCCCGAGCGACTGACGGCCGTGCTGGACTTCGCGCGCTACGCGCCGCTGCTGCGCGGCGCGTGGCGGGCCAGGGGAGTGCGGCTGGTCGCCACCGACCTGGACTGGTCGTTCGGCCGCGGACCGGTAGCCTCCGGGCCCGCCGAAGCCCTGCTGATGGTGATGGTCGCCCGGCCCTGCGCCCTGGACGACCTGACCGGCCCCGGGGTGGGCCGGTTGCGGCGCAACCTCGGGGCTTAGTGCTCGACGGCCTTCTCGGCGCCCACGCCGGTCAGCGACCGCACCTCCATCTCGGCGCCCAGAGCGGGATCCCCGCTGTCCGACGAGGTGAGCGTGCCGATGATGCCGAGCGCGAACGCCAGCGGAATCGACACGATGCCCGGGTTGGCCAGCGGGAAGAAGTCGAAATCGGCGCCGGGGATCATCGAGGTCTTGGTACCGGACACGGCAGGCGAGAACACGATCAGCACGATGGTCGAGATCAGGCCGCCGTACATGCTCCACAGCGCGCCGCGGGTGTTGAACCGCTTCCAGTACAGCGAGTACAGGATGGTCGGCAGGTTGGCCGCGGCCGCCACGGCGAAGGCCAGGGCCACCAGGAACGCGACGTTCTGGCCGTTGGCCAGGATGCCCAGGCCGATCGCGAACACACCGAGCACGACCGCGGTGATCCGGGAGACCCGTACCTGCTCGTCCTCGGTCACCTTGTGGGACTTGAGGACTGACGCATAGATGTCGTGCGCGAACGACGCCGACGCCGTGATGGTCAGGCCGGCCACGACCGCGAGGATGGTGGCGAACGCCACCGCCGAGATGACGCCGAGCAGGATCACGCCGCCGAGTTCGAACGCCAGCAGTGGGGCCGCGGAGTTCACGCCACCGGCGGCCTTGAGAATCCGGTCCGGGCCGACGAGGGCGGCGGCGCCGTAGCCGAGCACCAGCGTGAACAGGTAGAAGGCACCGATCAACGCGATGGCCCAAACCACCGACCGCCGCGCCTCTTTCGCTGTCGGCACGGTGTAGAAGCGCATCAGCACGTGCGGCAGGCCCGCGGTGCCGAGTACCAGCGCCAGGGCCAGCGAGACGAAGTTGATCTTCGAGGTGAGCGAACCGCCGTACTGTGCGCCCGGGGCCAGGACGTCGCGGCTCGACACGCCCTTGGTGGTGGCGTGCGAGATCGCGGACTGCGCCGATCCGAGGATGTCGGAGAAGTTGAACCCGAACTTGCCGAGCACCATGACCGTCATCAGCGCGGCGCCCGTGATCAGCAGCACGGCTTTGATGATCTGCACCCACGTGGTGCCCTTCATGCCGCCGACCAGCACGTAGACGATCATCAGGACGCCGACGACGGCGATGACGATCGACTGGCCGCCGCGGCTCTTCACGTCGAGCAGCAGGGCGACGAGACCGCCCGCCCCGGCCATCTGGGCCAGCAGGTAGAACAGCGACACCGTCAGCGTCGAGGTGGCCGCCGCCAGCCGGACCGGGCGCTGCTTGAGTCGGAAGCTCAGTACGTCGGCCATGGTGAATCTGCCTGTGTTGCGCAGCAATTCGGCCACGAGCAGCAACGCCACCAGCCAGGCGACCAGGAAGCCGATGGAGTACAGGAAGCCGTCATAGCCGTAGACGGCGATGGCTCCGGCAATGCCGAGGAAGCTCGCGGCCGACAGGTAGTCGCCGGCGATGGCGATGCCGTTCTGCGGACCGGAGAAACCGCGGCCGCCGGTGAAGAACTCGTCGGCGGTGGCGTTGCGCTTGCTGGCCTTGATGACCACGACCATCGTCACGATGACGAACACACTGAAGATGCCGATGTTGGCGACGGGGTTGCCGACGGTCGCGGCGGCGAGAACGGTGGTGTGCATCAGGCGCCCTCGAGCTCGTCACGGATGGCGCTGGCCCGCGGGTCGAGCTCGCGGTTGGCGAAACGCACGTACAGCCCGGTGATGACGAACGTCGTCAGGAACTGGCCCAATCCGATCGACAGTCCGACGTTGATGTTGCCGAACACCCGGATGGCCATGAAGTCATGGGCGAAGGCCCCGAGTGCGACGTAGAGGCCGTACCACACCAGGAAGAACGCGGTCATCGGAAACACGAAGCGGCGCAGCCTGGTTCGCAATTCCTGGAACTCGGGGCTGGCTTGCATGGCGAGGAACTGCTCCCCGGTGGGGGCAACCCTCTCGGGACGGTCGGTTTCGGGCACCGATGGCTCCTGGCAGTTGGCTGTGAGGTGAATCGGGCATGAACCTAATTGAGAGCTGGGTCACCCGCGACCGGTATCGCGTTGTGTTCACCGAATTCGGCCTCGGAGTGCTGCGCTACGGTCGGCGGCAGCCACATCGAGAGAAGGACTCAGGGATGACCAGCGAGCCAGGTTCGGCGTTCGACGCCGGGATCACCACCCGCCGCCAGGTGATGGGCGACGAGTTCGTCGACCGCGCGCTGGCCCGCACCAGCGGCACCGAGTCGGAGCCGATCCAGCGCTTCGTCACCGAGCACGTCTGGGACGCGGTGTGGAACCGGCCGGGGCTGAGCCGCCGCGACCGCAGCCTGCTCAACCTCGGCATGCTGACCGCGCTGCGCGCCCATGAGGAACTCGCCGGCCACGTGCGGGGCGGCCTCAACAACGGCCTCACCCGCGAGGAGATCGTCGAGGCGATCATCCACGCCACGGGCTACTGCGGCGCGCCCGCGGCGCTGAGCGCGATGCGCGTGGTGCAGCAGGTACTGGACGAAACGCGCTAGGCCCGACGTAACAGCACCGCCTGCTCGAAAGGCAAGCGCGGGAACACCTTACGTAGCGACCCGGTGACGAGCGGGGCGGCGTCTTCCTTGCTCACCACCCGCGGGTCGACGACGTCGTACGTCTGGCCGCGCCGGGTGAGCTTGCCGCCGCCGGACTTCGTGATGTTCTTGAGCCAGTCGCGGTCGGGGCCGTAGGTCAGCAGGATGGCGAAGCCGTCGGCGGTGGTGAACACCGTCAGCGGCGTGCGGAACGTCTTGCCGGACTTGCGCCCGACGTGCTCGAGGATGCCGAACGTCGGCGCGCGGCCGGCCCACAGCCGTTGGATGGGGTTGGTGACTCGACGGTTGAACCGGGCGACCGACTGCGGAATCTGCATGTCCCCATCGTGCGCCATCGTGGTTGGGGCGGCCAGGGGAGCGAGTAAAGTTACCGACCGGTAGCGGCGACGACGCTGTGTCGCACACCAGCCCGTAACCCGCTGATTCATCTCCGAGGAGGAATGCATGCCTGCGCCCGCCAACGCTGACGCCCGCCGGATCTATGACCTGGAGCGCAGCCGCGTATTCCACTCGTGGTCGGCCCAGGGGAAGCTCGACCCGATGGTTTTCACCGGCGCCGAGGGCAGCTACCTCATCGACGGTGACGGCAACCGTCTCCTCGACTTCTCGAGCCAACTCGTCTACACCAACATCGGCCACCAGCACCCCAAGGTCGTCGCCGCCATCGCCGAGCAGGCCGCCAAGCTGTGCACCATCGCGCCGCAGCATGCCAACGAGGCCCGCGCCACGGCCGCCGACCTGATCTGCCAGGTCGCCCCCGAGGGCTTCAACCGGGTGTTCTTCACCAACGGTGGCGCCGATGCCGTCGAGCACGCCATCCGTATGGCCCGCGTCTACACCGGCCGCTACAAGACGCTGTCGACCTACCGCAGCTACCACGGCGGCACCGCGCTGACGGTCAACCTCACCGGCGACGTCCGCCGCTGGGGCAACGACTACGGCACCGAGGGCACCACGCACTTCTTCGGCCCCTTCCTGTACCGCAGCCAGTTCAATTCGCTGACGCAGGAGGAAGAGTCCGAGCGCGCCCTGGCGCACCTGCGGTCGGTCATCGAGTTCGAGGGCCCGAGCGCGTTCGCCGCGATCATCCTCGAGTCGGTGCCCGGCACCGTCGGCATCATGCCGCCGCCGCCCGGCTACCTGCAGGGCGTGCGCGAGCTGTGCGACCAGTACGGCATCGTGATGATCCTCGACGAGGTCATGGCCGGTTTCGGCCGCACCGGCAAGTGGTTCGCGCTCGACAACTACAACGTCACCCCGGACCTCATCACGTTCGCCAAGGGCGTCAACTCCGGTTATGTCCCGCTCGGCGGCGTCATCGTCAGCGACAAGATCCTCGAGCGCTTTCTGGACCAGCCGTACGGCGGCGGCCTCACCTACTCGGGCCACCCGCTGGCGTGCGCGGCATCCGTCGCGACCATCACGGCGATGCACGACGAGAAGATCGTCGAGAACGCCGAGCTGATCGGCACCGACGTGTTCGGCCCGGGCCTCGCGGCGCTGGCCGACAAGCACGACATCATCGGTGACGTCCGCGGTCTGGGCGTGTTCTGGGCCGTCGAGCTGGTCAAGGACCGCGCCACCAAGGAGCCGCTGGCGCCGTACGGCGGGTCGTCGCCCGAGATGGGCGCCATCAACGCGCGGGCCAAGCAGAACGGCCTGCTGCTGTTCATGAACTACAACCGCTTTCACCTGGTGCCGCCGTGCAACATCAGCATCGACGACGCCAAGCGCGGGCTGGACATTCTGGACGATGCGCTGAGCGCCGTATAGCCATACGCTTTGGCGCATGGCCTACCTCAAGCCGCCGTGGTTCGTCGTCCATGTCTTCAACCCGATCGCGCGGCTGACCGGTATCGGTGGCAGCCAGACGCTGACGGTCACCCGCAGCTCCAACCATCTGCCGCAGCGCATCCCGGTCGTGGTGCCGACGGTCGACGGGGTGAAGTACCTGGTGTCGACGCGTGGTGAATCGGCGTGGGTGAAGAACGTCCGGGAGAACCCGGTGGTGGCGCTCGGCAAGAAGAACTACCTGGCCAGTGAGGTACCGGTCGCGGACCGGGCGCCGATCATCGCGGCGTACCGGCCGCTGGCGGGCAAGGTCGTCGAGCAGTACTGGCGCGAGCTGCCCGACGACGCCGACCACCCGGTCTTCAAGCTGACGCCGCAGAACTAGCGGACGTACCGCGACGGTGCACACAGATCGCCTTCCCGGCTGTTCTGGCGCTCTGGCGGCACGTCGGGGGAGACGTCGGCGTGTCGGCTCGGGCGTGTCGTATCTCTGATGACACGTGCGATCTCAGCCCGTCAACTTTCCTTGACGTCAAGGAAAGTTGACGGCTCCGGGCGAAAGGTGTGGGGGGAGAGCCTCACAGGAGTGGCGCGTGTGGCTGCATTTCGCCCATCTCGGCTGTCGCCGGCCGCGGACTCACGCCAACGTGAGCCAGCTCCTACACCCTGTAGTTGGTCCATTCGCGCGCGGCTGGGACACTGGTGGCCATGCGCTCTACCGACGTCTCCGCGAAACTGTTCGCCGACGCGTCGACCGTGATCCCCGGCGGGGTCAACTCGCCTGTGCGGGCCTTCAGCTCGGTCGGCGGTACCCCTCGTTTCATCACCTCGGCGGGCGGCTACTGGCTGACCGACGCCGACGGCAACCGCTACGTCGACCTGGTGTGCTCGTGGGGCCCGATGATCCTGGGCCACGCGCATCCCGCCGTGGTCGAGGCCGTACAGACCACCGCGGTGAACGGCCTGTCGTTCGGCGCCCCGACGCCCGCCGAGACCGAGCTGGCGCGCGAGATCATCGACCGGGTGGCTCCCGTCGAGCGCATCCGCTTCGTGAACTCGGGCACCGAAGCGACCATGAGCGCCATCCGGCTGGCCCGCGGCTTCACCGGCCGGCCCAAGATCATCAAGTTCTCCGGCTGCTACCACGGCCACAGCGACGCGCTGCTGGCCGACGCCGGCTCGGGCGTCGCCACGCTGGGGCTGCCGTCGTCACCGGGCGTCACCGGGGCGGCCGCCGCCGACACCATCGTGCTGCCCTACAACGACGTCGAGGCGGTCCGCCAGGCCTTCGCCGCGGCCGGTGACCAGATCGCCTGCGTCATCACCGAGGCCAGCCCCGGCAACATGGGCACCGTCCCGCCGGCCGCGGGCTACAACGCCGCGCTGCGGCAGATCACCGCCGAGCACGGCGCGCTGCTCATCATCGACGAGGTGATGACGGGCTTCCGCGTCAGCCGTGGCGGCTGGTACGGACTCGATCCCGTCGCCGCCGACCTCTTCACGTTCGGCAAGGTCATGAGCGGCGGGCTGCCGGCCGCGGCGTTCGGTGGCCGCGCCGAGGTGATGGAACGCCTCGCCCCGCTGGGCCCGGTTTACCAGGCCGGGACGCTGTCGGGGAACCCGGTCGCGATGGCCGCGGGCCTGGCCACGCTGCGCGCCGCCGACGACGCCGTCTACCGCGCCCTCGATGCCAACGCCGACCGGCTGTCCGGGCTGCTGTCCGACGCGCTGACCGAAGCCTCTGTGGCGCACCGGATTTCGCGTGCCGGAAACTTCCTGACGGTGTTCTTCGGCGACGCGCCCGTCACCGACTTCGCATCTGCCAAGGCGACCGAGACCTGGCGCTACCCGGCGTTCTTCCACGCCCTGCTGGACGCCGGGATCTATCCGCCGTGCAGTGCCTTCGAAACCTGGTTCGTCTCGGCCGCACTCGACGACGCTGCGTTCGACCGGATCGCCGACGCGCTGCCCGCCGCCGCGCAGGCCGCCGCCCAAGCTCAGGAGCCCGCATGACCGACAGGACGATCGTGCACGTGATGCGTCACGGCGAGGTCCACAACCCGGACAAGATCCTCTACGGCCGCAAGCCCAATTTTCACCTTTCGGAGCGTGGGCAGGCACAGGCCGCGGCGGTCGCCGGCTGGCTGGCCGAGCGCGACATCGTCTACGTCGTGGCCTCGCCGCTGGAACGCGCGCAGGAGACCGCGACGCCCATCGCGGCCCGGCACGGCCTGCCCATCGACACCGATCCCGAGCTCATCGAGTCAACGAACGTGTTTGAGGGACAACGGGTCTCGCCGGGTGACGGCGCCCTGCGCGACCCGCGGAACTGGTGGCACCTGCGCGACCCCAAGACCCCGTCGTGGGGCGAGCCGTACGAGCACATCGCGGCGCGCATGACGGCCGCCGTGGACCGCGCCCGGATCAAGGGCATGGGGCACGAGGCGGTGTGCGTCAGTCATCAGCTGCCCGTGGAGACGCTGCGCCGCGCGATGCTCGGCAAGAACCTGCACCACTTCCCGACCAAGCGGATGTGCAACCTGGCGTCGGTGACGTCGTTCTACTTCCATGGTGACCAGATGGTCGGCTGGGGATATTCGGAGCTGGCCGGACAGTGACTTCGCTGGTGGCCCGTGCCGGGGCAGTGATGGCGGCCGTCCTGACGACGGCCGTGCTGCTCGTCGGCTGCTCCACCGGTGACGACGCCGTCGCGCAGGGCGGCACCTTCGAGTTCGTGGCGCCGGGCGGCAAGACCGACATCTTCTACGACCCGCCGGCGAGCCGCGGCAAGCCGGGTGCGGTGCGCGGTCCGTCGCTCACGGATCCGTCGAAAACCTTGTCCCTGGATGACTTTTCCGGCCAGGTCGTGGTGATCAACGTGTGGGGTCAGTGGTGTGGCCCGTGCCGCTCGGAGATCGCCGAGCTGGAGAAGGTGTACGAGCAGACCAAGGCGCAGGGCGTGGCGTTCCTCGGCATCGACGTGCGCGACAACAACCGGCAGGCCGCCGTCGACTTCGTCGTCGACCACAAGGTGACGTTCCCGTCCATCTACGACCCGGCGATGCGCACCATGATCGCGTTCGGCGGCAAGTACCCGACGACGGTCATCCCGTCGACGCTGGTGCTGGACCGTCAGCACCGGGTGGCCGCGGTGTTCCTGCGGGAACTGCTGGCCGACGACCTCAAGCCTGTCGTCGAGCGGCTCGCCAAAGAGGGCAGGGCATGACCTCCTTCGCCGAAACCGCCGCCGCCGGACCGCTTTTGGTGGCCCTCGGGGTGAGCGTGCTGGCCGGGTTGGTGTCGTTCGCTTCGCCGTGTGTGGTGCCGCTGGTGCCCGGGTACCTGTCGTATCTGGCTGCGGTGGTCGGTGTGGATGACGCCGAGGGGACAACGAAAGTGCGTACCGCGCGCTGGCGGGTGGCCGGCGCGGCGGCGTTGTTCGTCGCTGGCTTCACCGTGGTGTTCCTTCTGGGGGCGGTCGCGGTGCTCGGTCTGACCACGACCCTCATCGCCAATCAGCTTCTGCTGCAACGCATCGGCGGCGTCATCACGGTGCTGATGGGCCTGGTGTTCATCGGGCTGGTGCCCGCCCTGCAGCGTCAGGTCCGGTTCACGCCGCGCCAGGTGTCGACGGTCGTCGGGGCGCCCTTGCTGGGCGCGGTGTTCGGGCTGGGCTGGACCCCGTGCCTGGGGCCGACGCTGACGGGCGTCATCGCGGTGGCCTCGGCCAGTGACGGCGCCAGCGTCGCCCGTGGCATCGCGCTGGTGATCGCGTACTGCCTGGGTCTCGGAATTCCGTTCGTGCTCTTGGCCTTCGGGTCGGCCCGCGCCGTGCAGGGTCTGGGCTGGCTGCGCCGGCACACCCGCGCCATTCAGATCTTCGGCGGTCTGCTGCTGATCGTCGTCGGCACCGCGCTGGTCACCGGCGTGTGGAACGACTTCACGTCCTGGGTCCGCGACGCCTTCGTCAGCAACGTGAGGCTCCCGATCTGATGGCACGGGTTTTCGCGCTGTTCCGCAACACCTGGCGGACGCTGACGTCGATGGGCACCGCGCTGGTGCTGCTGTTCCTGCTGGCCCTCGGCGCCATCCCGGGCGCGCTGCTGCCGCAACGTTCGCTCAACGCCGGCAAGGTCGACGAGTACCTGGCGCAGCATCCGACGATCGGGCCGTGGCTCGACAAGGTGCAGGCGTTCTCGGTGTTCTCGAGCTTCTGGTTCACCTCGATCTACGTGCTGCTGTTCATCTCGCTCGTGGGCTGCCTGACGCCCCGCATGATCGAGCACGTCCGCAGCCTGCGCGCCGTCCCGGTACCCGCGCCGCGGAACCTGGCACGGCTGCCCAAGCACGCCGAAGCCACCGTGCCGGGCGAGCCGGACGCCGTCGCCGACCGGATGGCGGGGCGGCTCAAGGGCTGGCGCCAGACCACCCGGACCCTCGACGACGGCACTCGCGAGATTTCGGCCGAGAAGGGCTACCTGCGCGAGTTCGGCAACATCGTCTTCCACTTCTCGCTGCTGGGCCTGCTGGTGGCCATCGCGTTCGGCAAGATGTTCGGCTACGAGGGCAACGTCATCGTCATCGCCGACGGCGGGCCGGGGTTCTGCTCGGCCTCACCGGCCGCGTTCGACTCGTTCCGCGCCGGCAACGTCGTCGACGGCACCTCGCTGCACCCCAGCTGCCTGCGGGTCCACGACTTCGACGCCCGGTACCTGCCGAGCGGGCAGGCCACGGCGTTCGCCGCGAACATCGATTACCAGGACGGCGCCGACCTGGTCAGCGGCACCTGGCGGCCGTACCGGCTGGAGGTCAACCACCCGCTGCGGATCGGCGGCGAACGCATCTACCTGCAGGGCCACGGCTACGCGCCCACCTTCACCGTCACGTTCCCGAACGGCCAGACGCGCACCTCGACGGTGCAGTGGAAGCCCGAGAACGCGCTGACGCTGCTGTCCTCGGGCGTCGCGCGCATCGACCCGCCGGGCGGCAGCTACCCCGACGACCGCGAGCGGCGCAATCACCAGATCGCCATCCAGGGCCTTTTCGCGCCGACCGCCGAACTCGACGGCAAGCTGCTGTCCTCGAGCTTTCCGGCGATGAACGCGCCCGCGGTGGCCATCGACATCTACCGCGGCGACACCGGGCTCGACAGCGGCCGCCCGCAGTCGCTGTTCTCGCTCGACCCCCGGCTGATCGACCAGAAGCGGCTCACCAAGCAGGCGCGCGTGAACCTCAAGGCCGGCGAGCAGACCAAGCTGGACGACGGCACCGTCATCAAGTTCGACGGCGCGGTGCCGTTCATCAACGTGCAGGTGTCGCACGACCCGGCGCAGGTGTGGGTGCTGGTGTTCGCGCTGACCATGATGGCCGGGCTGTTGGTGTCGCTGGTGGTGCGCCGGCGCCGCGTTTGGATTCGGATCGTGTCGGCCGGGCCGGGTACCGTCAACGTCGAGCTCGGCGGCCTGGCCCGCACGGACAACTCGGGGTGGGGCGACGAGTTCGAAAAGCTCACAAAGCGGTTGATTGAGGACAAGCGATGAATACAGAGCACATCGACATCGACCTGGCCCGGTACTCGGACTGGGCGTTCTTCAGCTCCTGGACGGTGCTGTGCCTGGCTTTCGTCTTGCTGGCCGTCGAGCTGGCGTCGAGCCGTGGCCGGAAGGTCGAGACCCGAGAGCTGGTCGGCGCGGGCGTGGGCGCGAACAGCACCACCCCTGGCGTGATCGTCGACGTACCCACCCGCACGGTTGACGAGCGGATCGGTCGTGTCGGGCTCGCGCTGGTGTACGTCGGCATCGCGATGTTGTTCGTCTGCATCGTGCTGCGCGGGCTGGCCACCATGCGCGTGCCGTGGGGCAACATGTACGAGTTCATCAACCTGACCAGCTTCTGTGGGTTGGTCGCAGCGTCGATTGTGCTGCGCAGGCCGCAGTACCGGGCGCTGTGGGTGTTCGTTCTGGTGCCCGAGCTGATCCTGCTGGCGGTGTCGGTCAAGTACCTGTACACCAACGCCGCGCCGGTGATGCCCGCACTGCAGTCGTACTGGCTGCCCATCCACGTCTCGGTGGTCAGCCTCGGTTCCGGCGTCTTCCTGGTCGCCGGCGTCGCCAGCATCCTGTTCCTGCTGAAGATGTCGCCGCTGGCAGATCAGGACAACGGCTTCGGCCGGATGATCCAGCGCCTGCCGGATGCCCAGACCCTGGACCGCATCGCCTACCGCACCACCATCTTCGCGTTCCCGATCTTCGGGTTCGGCGTCATCTTCGGGGCCATCTGGGCCGAGGAGGCCTGGGGCCGCTACTGGGGCTGGGACCCCAAGGAGACGGTGTCGTTCGTCGCGTGGGTCGTCTACGCCGCCTACCTGCACGCCCGATCCACCGCGGGCTGGCGCGACAAGAAGGCCGCGTGGATCAACGTCGTCGGCTTCGTCGCGATGGTGTTCAACCTGTTCTTCATCAACCTGGTGACCGTCGGCCTGCATTCGTACGCCGGCGTCGGCTGAGCCACCAGATGTCGGGGCTGATCGTGCCTTCATTCCGCGCCCAGGGCCGGTTCAAGGACCCGGCCGATCCCGTCGCTGTCGCCACGCCCACCGCGGCGCCGGAGGCCCGCATCGTCATCGCACATGCGGTGACACCTGTTCTGGCGCCGACACCCGCGAAGCCGCGGAGCCTGGACCCCGCCACGGTCGCGCTGCTGAGCCGCCCGAGCCGCGCACCGTCGACCGGCTGGCGCAAGGCGCTGTACTACGCGACCGGAACCCTGCTCAATCCCGGCGACAGCCCCAAGACCCTGCACCGCAACCGGTTGACCGCACAGATCAACCGACCGCTGCGGGACTGCTACCGGATCGCGGTGCTGTCCCTCAAGGGCGGCGTCGGGAAGACGACCATCACCGCGACGCTGGGGGCGACGTTCGCGTCGATCCGCGGCGACCGCGTCATCGCGGTGGATGCCAACCCGGACCGCGGCACGCTCAGCCAGAAGGTGCCGCTGGAGACGCCGGCGACGGTCCGTCATCTCCTGCGGGACGCCGAGGGCATCTCCAGCTACAGCGACGTCCGCAACTACACCTCGCGCGGTGAGAGCCAGCTCGAGGTGCTGGCGTCGGAGAGTGATCCGGCGGTGTCGGAGGCGTTCAGCTCCGAGGATTACGCCCGCACGCTGGCGGTGCTGGAGCCGTACTACCGCCTGGTGCTGACGGACTGCGGCACCGGCATGCTGCATTCGGCCATGGGCGCGGTGCTCACGCATGCCGACGTGCTCGTCGTGATCAGCTCAGGTTCGGTCGACGGCGCACGCAGCGCCGCGGCGACCCTCGACTGGCTCGATGCCCACGGTCATCAGGAGCTGGTGCGCAACGCCGTCGCGGTGGTCAACGCGGTGCGCCCGCGCTCCGGCAAGGTCGATCTGCGCAAGGTGGTCGACCATTTCGGTCGCCGCTGCCGCGCCGTGCAGGTGGTGCCGTTCGATCCGCACCTGGAGGAGGGTGCCGAGATCAGTCTGGACCGGCTCCGGCCGGACACCAGGGATGCGTTGCTGGAATTGGCCGTGGCAGTCGCCGACGGATTTCCGCTGTCGCTGTAGAGAGTCGCTACGAGCCGAGCCGGCGCAGGAATTCCGGATCGTCGTCCGGGCCGATGACACGCGTGGTCGGCCGCGCGGCCGTCGCGCGAGTGGCACGCCAGCCGACGTAGGCCAACAGTGCCAGCAGCGTGATCAGGAGCAGGAACTGCACGTAAAACCTCCTTTATTCGAATATACGCGTCCGTCGGTAAACTCGTGCGGTGTCTGATGCGCCAGCTACCCCGTCCATGCCACGTTTGCTGCTCGACGTCTTTCTCTACGCGCTCGCCCGGCTGCTGCTGGTAGCGGTGATTGCCGGCGCGATCTTCGGCGTCGTCGCGTTGCTGGGTATCCGTGATTTCCCGGCCATGGTGGCGCTGCTGTTCGCGCTGGTTCTCGGCATGCCGCTGGGCATCTGGCTGTTCGCTCCGCTGCGCCGCCGGGCCACCGCCGGGATCGCCGCCGTCGACGAGCGTCGCCGCGCCGAGCGCGAGCAGTTGCAGGCTCGGCTGCACGGCGAGGATTCCGCCGGCGACTGACGCCGCCCGGGCGCTAGGGCTTGATCGCCACCAGCACCGCGGTGATCAGGGCGGACCACACCAGCATCGTCAGCCCGGTGTCCTTGAGCACGGGGATCAGCTCGCGGCCGCCGAGGCCTGAGCGCACCGGCTTGGCCGCGCGGACCGCCAGCGGCGCCGCCGCGAAGCCGACGAGGCACCACGGGGTCGCGAGCGTCAGGACCGCGGTCAGCACGAACGGCAGCAACGTCAGCACCTGGAACAGCTTTCGGGTGCGGGCATCGCCGAGCCGCACCGCCAGCGTGATCTTGCCCGACACCTGATCGGTCGGGATGTCGCGAAGGTTGTTGGCCACCAATACCGCCGACGACAGCGCCCCGACTGCGATGGCGAGGACGAGCCCGATCCAGTCGACCCGCAGGGCCTGCGTGTACTGCGTGCCGAGCACAGCGACCAGCCCGAAGAACACGAACACCGCGACCTCGCCGAGCCCGCGATAGCCGTACGGGTTGGTGCCGCCGGTGTAGAGCCAGGCGCCGGCGATGCACGCCGCGCCGACGGCGATCAGCCACGGCTGGCTGACCAGGGCCAGCGCCAGGCCGGCACCGGCGCCGATCGACAGGCTGATCACGGCCGCCGCCAGCACCGCCTGTGGGGAGGCCAACTTGGCGCCGACCAGGCGGACCGGCCCGGACCGGTCGTCATCGGTGCCGCGGATGCCGTCGGAGTAGTCGTTGGCGTAGTTGACGCCGATGATCAGCGAGATCGAAACCACAAGGGCCAGAGCCGCTTTCCACCACACCTCACCGCCGACCCACGCGGCGGCGCCGGTGCCTGCCAGCACGGGAGCGACGGCATTCGGGAGGGTGCGCGGTCGGGCGCCCTCTATCCACTGCGAAAGACTGGCCACGCGCGCAATCGTCCCACGCCCCTACACTTATCGGCATGAAGGATCGGCTCAGCAAGAACGAGATTCGCAAAGATGTCGTGCAGGAATCCGTCGAAGCCGTCGCAGGCACCGTCGGCGAGGTCATGAACATCGTCGTCACCGCCGTCAAGGACGTGGCGAGCTCCATCGGTGCCCTGGCCACCGACGCATTCGAGATCCGCGACGGCGCCCGGCGGGCCCGCGCGCAGCTGGAACAGGACGAGGCAGAGGATATCGAGGACGACGACGTGGCGGCGCCCGCGCCGACGCCCGTCACGGCCGTTACGCCGGAGACGACGGAAGCTCCCAAGACCGACGCCGAATAGTCGTTGGATGCTGGGAGTCATCGGCGGTAGCGGTTTCTACACGTTCTTCGGGGACGACGCGCGCACCGTCACCGTCGACACGCCCTACGGCGCGCCGAGCGCGCCGGTCACCATCGGGG
The DNA here is from genome assembly GCF_055384815.1 of Mycobacterium toneyamaense. Classification (NCBI taxonomy): domain Bacteria; kingdom Bacillati; phylum Actinomycetota; class Actinomycetes; order Mycobacteriales; family Mycobacteriaceae; genus Mycobacterium; species Mycobacterium toneyamaense. Next base: position 4,996,238 of record NZ_AP040333.1, on the reverse strand, counting down.
CCGTCGGCGGACACGAGGTGGCGTTCCTGCCACGGCACGGGCTCAAGCACGAGTACTCGCCGCACACGGTGCCGTACCGGGCCAACATGTGGGCGCTGCGCAAGCTCGGGGTGCGCCGGATTTTCGCCCCGTGCGCCGTCGGCAGCCTCACCGCGGACCTCGGACCCGGTGCCGTGGTCGTGCCGGACCAGCTGGTGGACCGCACCCGCAGCCGTGAGGACACCTACTTCGACGCCGGCGGCATCCACGTCGGCTTCGCCGATCCGTACTGCCCGACGCTGCGCGCCGTCGCGGCCGAGCAACCGGGCGTCATCGACGGCGGCACCATGGTGGTCATCCAGGGGCCCCGGTTCTCCACCCGCGCCGAGAGCCAGTGGTTCGCGACCCAGGGGTTCACGCTGGTGAACATGACCGGCTACCCCGAGGCCGTGCTGGCCCGGGAACTCGAGATGTGTTATGCGGCAATCGCTTTGGTGACCGATCTGGACGCGGGCATCGAGGCCGGGGCCGGCGTCACCACCGTCGACGTGTTCGCGGAGTTCGAGCGGAACACCCCGATGTTCAAGGCCCTGGTGCAGCAGGCCCTCGCGACCGTCCCGGCCGAACGGACCTGCACTCACTGTCTGGCCCACGCCGGGGTGAAGCTGCCGTTTGAGCTGCCCTGACCGGGTCGGCTATTGACACCCGTCAAGTCGGGGTGGCAAAACTGACGGGGTGACTTCCCGCATCTGCGAACAGCTCGGCATCGACTTTCCGCTCTTCGCCTTCAGTCATTGCCGCGACGTGGTCGCCGCCGTCACCAACGCCGGTGGTTTCGGCGTGCTGGGCGCGACGGCGTACACCCCCGAGCAGCTCGACCGGGAACTCGCCTGGATCGACGATCACGTCGGCGGCCGGCCCTACGGTGCGGACATCATCGTGCCGGCGAAATTCGAGGGCAAGGGCGAGAACCTGTCGGACGGCCAACTGGCCGACCGAATCCCTTCGGAATACCGGGAATTCGTCACCCAACTGCTGATCGACCATGGCATCGAGCCCGAGGAACGGGTCCGTACCGGCGGGTCGGTGCTGTCCGGCAACACCGGGCACGACCTGCTCGACGTGGCGTTGAGCCACCCCATCAAACTGATCGCCAATGCCCTTGGGGTGCCGCCGGATTACATGATCGAGGCGGGCCGCGAGCGGGGGATTCCGGTGGCCGCGCTGGTCGGTGCCAAGGAGCACGCCGTCAAGCAGGTCGCGGCGGGGGTGGATCTCATCGTCGCGCAGGGCACCGAGGCCGGCGGGCACTGCGGGGAGGTCTCGACGCTCGTCGTGGTACCGGAAGTGATTGAGGCCATTGATGATTCGGTTCCCGTGCTGGCGGCGGGCGGCATCGTCACCGGCCGGCAGATGGCCGCGGCGGTCGCGCTGGGCGCTGCCGGGGCCTGGACCGGTTCGGTGTGGCTGACCACCGAGGAAGCCGAGACCGCGCCGGCCACCAAGCAGAAGATGCTGGCCGCCACGTCACGTGACACCGTGCGGTCAGCGGGGCGCACCGGAAAGCCCGCACGCCAACTGGTTTCGGATTGGACGGATGCCTGGGCGCCGAAAGACGGTGGCCGCAAGCCACTTCCGCTGCCGCTGCAGAACATGCTGAGCGAGCCGGTGATCCGGCGCATCGACCGACTGGCCGCCCAAGGGCATCCGGGCGCCCAGCAGCTGGCGACCTACTTCGTCGGCCAGGGCGTCGGCCTGATGAACAAGGTCAAGCCCGCCCGTGAGGTCGTCCGCGAGTTCATCGAGGACTACCTCGCCGCCACCGAGCGCCTGAACCGCTCGCTGCCCTAGGGATTTGTGCACGATTTTCCGCGCCGACCGCGGAAAATCGTGCACAAATCCCCGGGTTACGGCTCGATGGCGCGGCGGCCTTCCTTGAGCTGACGGCGCTCGTCGGCGGCGTCGATGATCGTGGTGTCGGTGCCGTCGAGCGCGGTGTACGGGTCGGCGCTCCGCAGCGGCGTGGTCGGTGCGAACGTCGCGTTCATCTGCGGTGCGGCCCACTGCGGTTCGACGCGCGGGTGGACGCCCTGGCCCGCTCCGAGCGCCTGGCCCTGGTCCGCGGCGCGCGGGCCCGACGACTGCTCGTGCTCGTTCTCGGTCACCGTCGTCCGGGACGTCCGGCGCAGCGTGAAGGTGATCTCCTCGAACTCTTCGATGACCTTCTGCGCCGAGCGCAGCTGCTGCACCGACGTGTCGATGACGCGGTCCACCACCGGTGCGACGGGCGCCATCAGCGGACGCAGCAGGCGAGCGGCGACCTTGGTGAGGTCGGGCAGTTGCGGCAGCGCCAGGCCGCCGGCGGGCTGGGAGGTCGCCTGCACCGGCAGGTTGTCGGCCGGCTGGTCGCCGATCGGGACCAGTTCGGCCGTGGCGGCCGGTTCGGCCGGAGCGTCGGCCGCTTCGGGCTCCGGAGCGGGGGCGGCGTTCAAGGAACGTCGGTGCGGGTCCGGGAACGCCATGAGTTCGTCCCAGTCCGAGTACATGGGCTGCGGCTGCGAATCGGACGGCCGCAGCACCTCGGCGGTGGGGGCCGCGAGCGCGGGCTGCACCGGCTCACCGGTAAGGGCCTCCGCCACGCGCTGGCGGTGGTATTCGCGATTGATCTCGGCGTCGGTTTCGAGCGCGAGCTTCATCGCGGCCAACTGATGTTCGGCCTTCAGAATTTCGGCTTCGGCCCGCACCTCGGCCTGCTTTACGGCGATGGCGGTCTCGGCGCGCAGCTCGGCCCGCAGCCGGGACTCGTCGTGACGTTCGCGCAGCGTCCGGTCCTGCCGGGCGTGCAGCAGCATCGGCAGCAGGTACAGCAGGACGCAGACGCCGACGACGGCGATGCGCGCCACCAGCGCGGCGGGAGTCTCGACGGTGTAGCCGTTCATTGCGACCCACCGCGCGCCGAAGCCACGGTCCGCGTCGGCGCCGGCCGCATCGCGGGCCGCTGTGACGGCGTGCTCGGCGCCGGCGATCCGCGCGTCGAGGGTTGGGGCCTGCTCGTTTCGGGCCGCCAGTGCGGCATCGAGCTCACGCTGGTCGTGTTCCAGGATGTCCTGGGTGTTCTGGGTGATCTGGCCGTCACCGGGTACGCCGGTGACGGGCTGCTGGGCGCACGACGGCGTCGGATGGTATTCGCAGCGGGCCACGACCTGGGCGTCGTCACGACGCTGCCGGGCGGAGTCGACGGCAGCGTCGAGCGCGCCGCGGCCGGCACGCAGCGCATCCAGCTGGCCCTGCGCGGTGGTCACCGCGGGTGTGGACGCGGCGCGGGCCGTGGCCTCGGCGTCCATGCGCTGGGTGATGGCACTGCTGAACAACGTCATCGCGGCGAGTTCACCGACCAGGAGGCCGATCGCGACGGCCAGGGCGACCCGGACGGCGGTGCCGCGGGCGCTGGCGACGGTGCTGCGGATGGCCACGACCACCAGCGCACCGAAAATCAGGGTCACGGGCAGCACGACGGCCAGTGGCAGACCGGTGGACGGGGTTGCGACGGCGGCGGCCACGAGCCAGGCCAGCACGCCTCCCGACCAGGTCAGGGCGGTCACCGCAGGGTGGTTGTCAGGCTGTCTGTGGGCAGGCATGGAAACTCCAAATCTTCCGGTCCGCGTTCCAGGGTCCCAGAGAGCCGGGTCCGCCACCGAATCAAGCGCCGATGCTGTGACCGGCATCACGGGCCGATCAGGCGTTTTTCTGGTACTGTAGCCTCAGCGCCTGCCGGTCCAGCTTGCCGATCCCGCGGCGGGGGAGTTCGGCGACCACGTGCACTTCACGCGGAGCGGCGGTGGCGGCCAGCGTGGCGCTGACGTATTTCCGCAGGTCAGCGACGGTGGGTGCGTCCACGCCCGGGTGGATTGCGACGGCGACGGCCACCCGCTGACCCAGCCGTTCGTCGGGCACGCCGAACACGGCGCATTCGGCGATGGCCGGATGGCCGGCGAGGGCCGCCTCGACGAGCGCAGGCAGCACTTTGAGGCCACCGGTCGCGATGGCGTCGTCGATGCGGCCCAGCACCCGCAGCACGCCCGAATCATCCACTGCGCCAATGTCACTGGTGACGAACCAGCCGTCGACGAACGGCGACGGCACCACCGGATTCCGGTAGCCCGACGCCAGCGTGGGGCCGCCCAACGAGATCCGGCCGGTGTCGTCGACGCGCAGTTGCACACCGCTCAGCGGTCGCCCGTCATAGACGCAGCCGCCGCAGGTTTCGCTCATCCCGTAGGTGCGGATCACGGAAATGCCTGCAGCCGTGGCTTTTTCGCCGAGCCCCGGCGGCATGGGGCCGCCGCCGATCAGGACGGCGTCCAGTTCGGCGAGCGCCTCGGTCGCGGCGGGATCGGCCAGGATCTTCGCCAGCTGTACTGAAACCAGGGACGTGTAGCGCCGGCCGGGACCCAAAGCGCTTACGGCAGAAGGTAGTTCGCTGACGTCGAAACCCGGGTCCAGCGTGACGGGTGTGGTGCCGGCCCGCAGGCTCCGCACCAGGACCTGCACTCCGGCGACGTGGTAGGCGGGCAGCGCCAGCAGCCACCGGCCGGGGCCGCCGAGCCGCTCGTGCGTGGCGTCGGCGCTGGCATGCAGCGCGGCGGCGGAAAGCAAGGCGCCCTTGGGGATTCCGGTGGAACCCGACGTCGAGACCACTAGGGCCACGTCGTCGTCGACCGATTCGCCGGCCCGCAACGTCTCCGTCAGCAACGCAGCCTGGCGGTGGTCGTCGGCCGGCACCGGCAGCAGCGCGCCGCGGCCGTCGAGTGCCTCGGCCAGCGCGGGAATCAGGGCGAGGGCCGCCTCGCCGGATCCGACGGTGACCGGATGCAGAACAGCTATGCCACGCCTCCGTCGCCGGGCTCGCCGTCGATCGGGTCGCGGGGGTCGTCGAGGGGCCAGCCCTTGGCGGCCAGCCGGGCGCGCACGCGCTCGACGTCCTCGCCGCGGGGGAGTTCGTCGGTGATGCGCGTGATGAGTACGCCGATGTCGATGTCATCGAATTCGCCACGATTCATCAGCCCGCGTGCGACAGACTTGACCTCGTCGTTGGTCAGGCGTCGGGACAGCAGGGCCAACAGCGGCACGCGGTCGGTGGCGGGGATGCCGTCGGGATATCCGGCCTGCAGCCACGCCACGATCTTGCTGAGAAAAACATTCATGGCGTCACCTCCAAGGGTCCGGGACGTGCAGTGTCGTCCAGATCGATAGCCGCGATGCTGCGCTCCGAAACGGTAGCTGCGACCGCGGCGGGCTCACCGACACGGTAGCCCTCAACGCCGTGAACAGCGCTTCGGCACCGGAACCGGACCTCACAAGCCGATGAACTCTCAGTGAACACATTGAACTGAACCGGAAAGAGCCAGGTCGTGATCAGATTTCGGGGTCGCTGTAACTCGCAAAAAACGGCGCCGTTACACCAGAATGAGCGCCATGAGCGCAGAGCTAGTCATCCTGGTGCTGTTGATCGCAACAGCACTGGCATTTGACTTCACGAATGGATTTCACGATACCGGTAATGCCATGGCGACCTCGATCGCCACAGGCGCGCTGAAGCCCAAGACCGCCGTGCTGCTGGCCGGCGTCCTGAACTTGGTCGGCGCGTTCCTGTCAGTCGAGGTCGCCGTCACCGTCACCACCTCGGTGCTGAAGATTCAGGACAGTAAGTCCGGGCACCTACTGAAGTCCATCGACGCGTCGACCGGACTCACCATCATCTTCGCCGGCCTCATCGGCGGCATCCTGTGGAACCTCCTCACCTGGCTGTTCGGCATCCCCTCCAGCTCGTCGCACGCGCTCTTCGGCGGACTGATCGGTGCCGGCCTGGCCGCGCTCGGCACCGCGGGCATCAACTGGACCGGTGTCATCCAGAAGGTGCTGATCCCGGCCGTCGCCGCCCCGTTCATCGCGGGCCTCGTGGCCGCCGTCGGAACCTGGCTGGTCTACCGGATCACGCGCAACGTCATCAAGAAGCGCCGGGAAGAAGGCTTCCGCTGGGGCCAGATCGCGACCGCATCGCTGGTCGCGCTGTCCCACGGCACCAACGACGCGCAGAAGACCATGGGCGTCATCGCCCTGGCCCTCATCACCACCGGCCACCTGACCGGCGACGTGAAGAAGGACGGCCTGCCGTTCTGGATCATCGCCTCCTGCGCCCTGGCCATCGGTCTGGGCACCTACATCGGCGGCTGGCGCGTCATCCGCACCCTGGGCAAGGGCCTCGTCGAGATCGAGTCGCCGCAGGGCCTGGCCGCCGAGGCGTCCTCGGCCGCGATCATCCTGAGCTCGAGCGCCGCCGGTATGGCGCTGTCCACCACCCACGTCGCCACCGGTTCGATCCTGGGCAGCGGCGTCGGCAAGCCGGGGGCCTCGGTCCGCTGGGCTGTCGCCGGACGCATGGCCATGGCCTGGTTGATCACGCTGCCGGCCGCGGCTCTGGTCGGTGCCCTGTCGTACTGGCTGTCCTACGGCCTGAAGTCCGCCACCGGTTCCGCGCTGGTCGGCGACGGCACGATCTTCGTCATCCTGGTCGCGCTGTCGGGCTTCATGTACTGGCGTGCGCAGCAGCAGAAGGTCGACCACAGCAACGTCAACGCCGATTGGGACGACTCGACCAACTCCGTGGTGCCGGCCGACGTCCGTGACGCTGCCGCCAAGTCGCCCGAATCCGCCGGCGTCTGATTCCCCGCGAACTGAACCAGAAGGAATCACTGATGAATTACGTGGAAGCCATTCTCAAGGTCCTCGTCGTGGGTCTGATCCTTGGTGCCGGACTCCCCGCGGTGTTCGCGGGCGGCCTGGTCGCCTACTCCAACGGGGCCGGCGGTGAGCACTCCGACGGGACGGTCGCGGCGCCCAACCCGGTCCTGAAGTACCTCGGTCTGGCGCTGTTCGTGCTCGTCGGAGCTGTGGTCCTGGCCGCGATCCTGTGGATCACCCGGTCGACGATCACCCACCACACCGGCGTCGACCTGTTCCCCTTCCTCAAGAAGTGAGCCCCGAGAAAATGACTGAATCCAACGGATTGTTCGAGAACGTCCTGAAGTGGCTGCGGGCGGGATACCCCGACGGTGTGCCGCCGAAGGACTACTACCCGGTGCTGGCGCTGCTGAAGCGGTCGCTCACGGAGGACGAGGTCGTCGAGGCGGCGCGGTCCATCCTGCGCACCAACGACGGCGAGAGCCCCGTCACCGAGGCCGAGATTCACGCCGCGATCGCGGCCGTCACCAACCAGGAGCCCAGCCCCGACGACATCCACCAGGTGTCCGCGCGGCTGGCCTCGGTCGGCTGGCCGTTGGCGACGCCGGCTCGCTGACAGATACTCCCCACCCGCGACACCCGGAGTGCTAACTCCGGGTGTCGCGTCGTAGTGGGTGGGTGTCGGGCACCTGGACGAAGATCAAGGTGACCTGATCGGGATCAGTGACATGCAGTTCGTGCAGGCCCCACGGCTCCTGTTGTGCCGCACGGGAAATCGGCACCCCGCGGGCCTCAAGCTCGGCCTGCGTCTGGTAGACGTCCCGCACCTGCAGCCAGAGCGCGCCCGGGAACGGAACCGTCGGGCCGTCGTCGTCGCGGCCGTGGCCGGCGAGTTCGATGAGCGACTGCCCGGCGTAAAACACTGTGCCGGCACCGTATTCGCGGGCGATGGCCAGGCCGATGGCGTCGCGGTAGAACGCCACCGACTTCGCGTAGTCGACGGGCCGGATCAGGATGCGGCTGGCGAGGATCTCCATCGCGTCACCCGATCGACTGCGCGCGTCGGCGTTTCATCATCTGGTCGACCAGGCCGGGCACGAAACTGTTGAGCGCGTGCGACGTCACCGCGATCCGGGGCGCGATGCGCACCGGGCGGGTCTTGGCCGCGGTGACCATCCAGTCGGCGGCTTCGTCGGCCGACAGGCCGGGCATGCCGTCGAAGGCGCGGGTCGGCGCGATCATCGGCGTCTTCACCAGCGGATAGAACAGTGTCGAGGAGTGCACTCCGCTTGCGCCCCACTCGGTTTCGATGACCCGGCTCACCGCGGTCAGTGCCGACTTGGACGCGTTGTACACCGAGAACAGCGGCGACGACTCGTTCATCACACCCCACGTCGACACGTTGATGATGTGCCCGTCGCCGCGCTCGAGCATGCCGGGGGCGAAGCCGCGCACCAGGCGCAGCGGCGAGTAGTAGTTCAGCGTCATGGTGCGTTCGAGGTCGTGCCAGCGGTCCAGGGACTCGGCCAGCGGCCGGCGGATGGAGCGGCCGGCGTTGTTGATCAGGATGTCGACGCCGCCCAGCTCGGCTTCCACGTCCATCACCAGCTTGTCGATGGCGTCCATGTCGGACAGGTCGCACGGCCGCGCGATGGCGTCACCGCCGCTGTGGGTGATCCGGGCGGCCACCTTGTCCAGTAGTTCGGCCCGGCGGGCGACGATGACGACCGTCGCTCCCAGGCGCGCGAACTTGGCGGCGGCCGCCTCGCCGATGCCCGACGACGCTCCCGTCAGCACGATGCGTTTTCCGGCCAGGTCGACCTCGCCGTGGCCCGACAACCGTTCGATCAGGGGCGGTCGCATGCCGGCGAGCAGCAGGCTCTCGGAGACGCGCCGTAGGGGACTCTTGCTCACCCCCTGAGCTTAGGGCCGCGGCGTCAGCTCGCTCCGGTGACAGGCCAGGCGTTGGTGTACACGAGTTCGTCGAGCGGGCGCGCCGTCGTCCAGCCGACGATCTCGAGTTCGGGGCGGTCCGGGAACTCCGGTACCGGGCCGACACACAGCACCGCGATCGGTTCGGCGCCCTCGGGCATGCCGAGGAGGGCGGCCAGCTCGGCCGGGTCGAACAGCGAAACCCAGCCCAGCCCAAGGCCTTCCGCGCGGGCGGCCAGCCACATGTTCTGGATGGCGCACGACACCGACGCCAGGTCCATGTGGGGCATGGTCCGGCGGCCGAAGATGTGACGTTCGCGATCGTCACCGAGGGCCACCACGAACAGCTCGGCGCAGTCGCCGATGCCTTCGACCTTCAGCGCCAGGAACTCCGCCTCGCGCGGCCCGAGGGCCTCGCCCGTCTGGATCCGCTCGGCGTCGACGAGCTTCTTGATCGCCGTCCGGACGGCCGGGTCGGTGATGCGCAGGAAGCGCCAGGGCTGCATCAGCCCGACACTCGGCGCCATGTGCGCGGCCTCCAGGATGCGGCGCAGAACCTCTTCGGGCACCGTGGAATTCGGCGTGAAGTGCCGCATGTCCCGACGCTCGGACATGACGCGGTAGACGGCTGCGCGTTCGGCGTCGGAGTAACTCGGCTCGCTCACCGGAGGGAGGCTAACAGGGATCAGCGGGATCCGATCGCGTCTGAGTGACGCCGGTGGGAACGGCGGGGTGGCTGCCCTGCGGGCGTGGTCCGGTGGGGGAAGGCGAACCACGCCGCGAGGGTCACGTTGTAGCCGGTGAGGATCGCGTACAGGACGGTGTCACGCGAGTCGAAACCCAGAGGTCCCGGGCTGTGACTCGAGGTTGCCGCCACGCACACCGCCGTCACGATGAACCAGCCGACGGCGGCGACGCGGTTGAACCGCGCCGCGCCGCGGCCGAACGCGGCGAAGACGGTCACCACGCCGACCACGAGCAGCAGCGCGCAGTGCAGCGGCGTGACCCGCAGCCACATGAGGGGCGCCCCGGCGGCGCCGAAATGCGGGTTCGCCATGGACCACGCCAGACCGGTGCCGCCGAAGACGCCCAGCGCGAAACCCTCGGCCCCCAGCGCCCACTGGCCGATTCGCGCTCGCGTCCCGACGTCCACGTGCCAAGTGTGACGCGAGGTGTCGACCATCGGCGCGCGCCTAAGCGGATACACAGCGCACTCATGGGAAAGCACACAGCGGGCTGTCGTCCAGATGACGGACAGGGCCCCGCCCGAACCTCAGAAGTAGCGGGGGAACTCGCTCCAGTCCGGGTCGCGCTTCTGCAGGAACGCGTCCCGGCCCTCGACGGCTTCGTCGGTCATGTAGGCCAGACGGGTGGCCTCGCCGGCGAAGATCTGCTGACCCACCAGGCCGTCGTCGAGCAGGTTGAACGCGAACTTCAGCATCCGGATGGCCTGTGGCGACTTGCCGTTGATCTCGGCCGCCCATTGCAGCGCAACGGTTTCCAGGTCCTTGTGGTCCACGACCTCGTTGACGGCGCCCATCTTGTGCATGGTCTCGGCGTCGTAGGCACGGCCCAGGAAGAAGATCTCGCGGGCGAATTTCTGCCCGGTCTGCCGCGCCAGGTACGCGGAGCCGTAGCCGCCGTCGAAGCTGCCGACGTCGGCGTCGGTCTGCTTGAACCGCGCGTGTTCGCGGCTGGCCAGGGTCAGGTCGCAGACCACGTGCAGGCTGTGGCCGCCGCCGGCCGCCCAGCCGTTGACGAGGCAGATCACGGGCTTGGGCATGAACCGGATGAGCCGCTGCACCTCGAGGATGTGCAGGCGCCCGGCGCGGGCCGGGTCGACGGATTCGGCGGTCTCGCCGGACGCGTACTGGTAGCCGCTGCGGCCGCGGATGCGCTGGTCGCCACCGGAGCAGAAGGCCCAGCCGCCGTCCTTGGACGACGGTCCGTTGCCGGTGAGCAGGATGACGCCGACGTCGGGGCTCATCCGGGCATGGTCGAGGGCGCGGTAGAGCTCGTCGACGGTGTGTGGCCGGAAGGCGTTGCGCACGTCGGGCCGGTCGAAGGCGATCCGGACCGTCGGCTGCGGCTTACCGTCGCGCACGTGGCGGTGGTAGGTGATGTCGGTGAGTTCACCGAGTTCGGTCACCGGCTGCCAGAGCTGCGGGTCAAACGGATTGTCTGCGTTCACGCCTCGACCTTAGAGCCGACGGTGTTTGGTCCGCGCCACCCAGGGGTACTAGATCGGACACAATCAGCGGCCGTTCGCGGCCCGAATACAGGAGGACCTTGATGAAGCGGTCAGCAGGCGTGGTGGTGTCGAGTGTCATTGCCGGACTGATGCTGGTCGGATGCTCGCCGGCCGTGCAGGGCGGCGACACCAAGTGCAAGGACTTCGTCGGCGCCGACGAGAAGACGCAGAACGAAGCGGTCAACAAGATGATCAAGGACCGCAAGGGCGCCGATCCGTCGTCCCTCGAGGTGTCGGGGACGCGCGCGTCGGCACTCGCGTGGTGTCAGACCGTCGGCCAGCAGGACGCCCCGATCAAGAACGCGCCGCACATCTAGCCGACTACCGAGCGTGGGGGTTGACGCGGAAATCCGGACCGGATTTCTCGTCAGCCCCCACGCTCGTCGGTGTCTAGACGGGGTCGAACCGGAACACCGCGCACCGGCCGGCGAGTGCTTCGAATTCGTCGGGGTTGGGTCCGGTCACCAGGCCCGCGTTCTTCATGAAGCCGACGCCCGTCGGCACCAGGATCGGGAACTGCCGCAACAGCGGCCGGGCCTCGTCGGCGGGTACCTCGAACAGCCGGACCTCTTCGCGATGACGCCCCTGCGTGACGGTGGCAGTGGCCGCGGCGCGCGCGTTGCGCACCCAGTCGGCATTCGGGAACCCGCCCACCACGTAGCGGTGGCCGTCGACCTCGAACGGGGTGATGGGCGTCGACCGCGGTTCACCGGACTTGCGGCCGGGCACGGTCAGCACCACGGGGCCCTTGATCGGCACCACGCGCATGACCGCCATCATCACCTTGTTCATGGGCTTGAGCCACCAGGGTGGCTTGAGATTCGCGTCGCTGTCCGAGGCCATGACCCGAGGCTAGACGAGGCGCCGAAACCGCGCTGGCGTGCTATGTTCGCCCAGCTGAAAGTGGGGTTTCGATGTCGAATCAGTGGCCCCCCGGGCAATTCGGGCCTGGGCAGTTCGGACCCGGTCAACCACCGGGTCAACCGTATGGGCCCAACCCGTACGGCGCACCCGGTATGCCGCCGAACGTGCCCTATCCGCAGTACCCGCAGCCGCAGTACCCGCAGCCCGCGGGTTACGGCGTGCCCACACCGCCCGGGCCGGCGGGACCGTCGGGCGTGACGGCGATCATCGCCGCGGTGCTCAGCATTCTCGGCGCCCTGTCGACGGCATTCCAGGCGTTCTCCAGCTGGTACGCGGTCGCCACGATCGGCGCGTTGACCAGTTCCTACGCGAGTGACACCAAATCCAGCCTGATGGGTCTGAGCAGCGGCATGGCCGTCGTGCAGACGGTCGTGGCGATCGCCCTTCTCGTCGGTGGCGTATTGCTGGTGCTCGGACGCGGGGTGGGCCGCTGGGTCGTCATCGGCGGCTGCACCGCCGTGGTGCTGGCGAACGTGATCGGCCTGTTCGCCTCGCTCACCATCCTCAAGCGGCTCGACAGCACGCTCGGCGGCAGCTACGACGGCATGCAGAGCATGGCGGGCCTGTCGGTGATGTCCGCCGCGGTGCCGATCGTGTTCGCGCTCGCCACCGGTGTGCTGGCCGCCCTGGGTTCGACGCAGCAGTGGTGCCGGTGGAAGAGCGCGCAGTCGGCGTCCGCCGCTCCCGTCGGCTACCCGGGTTATCCGCCGCAGTACTAGACGTAACGGTTGCGTCCGGCGAACCAGCCGGCCGTCAACTGCACCGCGTAGACGGTGAAGTACAACACGAACGGGACGTGCCAGTCGCCGGACACGTCGTGCAGCAGCCCGAACAGGAACGGGCCGGTGCTGGCGAACAGGTAGCCGAAGCCCTGCGCCATGCCGGAGAGCTGTGCGGTGTCCTCGGCGTTGCGGGCGCGCAGCGCGATGATGGTCAGCGCCAGCGAGAACGCGCTCAACCCGATGCCGATCATTGTGCTCCACAGCACCGGCGCCGCCATCGGCGCGATCAGCAGGCCGATGGTGCCGGACACGCCCAGCACACCGAGGCCGACGTTCCACAGGCTCTGGTGTGTCGTGCGGGCGGCCAGCGGCGAGATCAGCAGCGCGATCGGGACGCCGATCAGGGACATCACCCCGGACATCACGCCGGCACTGGTCTTGTCCATGCCGTTGTCGATGAATATCTGTGGGAGCCAACCCATCATGACGTAGGCCAGGAACGACTGGCTGCCCATGTAGACCGTCACGGTCCACGCGAGCGGGTTGCGCAACAGCGAGCGGCGCTTGGTGGCCTGGGCCGCGGTGGCGGCCCAGTCGGTGCGGTGGCGCCGGGCCGCGGGGACCCAGAGGAGCAGAGCGGCCAGCGCGAGGGCGGCCCAGATGGCCAGTGACGGACGCCAGCCGCCGACGCTCTGTTCGACGGCCGGGGTGACCGCGGCACCGAACGCGCCGCCGGCCTGCAGCGCGCTGGTGTAGACGCCTGTCATCAGGCCGACGCGGGCGGGGAACGAGCTCTTGATGACCACCGGGATCAGCACGTTCGCCAGCGCGATGCCCGACGAGGCGAGCAGGGTGGCGCCGAGCATGAGGCCGCCGTCGCCGTACGGCCGCACGATCAGCCCGACGGCCAGCGCCAGCAGTGCGAGCGTGACGGTCCGGCCCAGGCCGAGTCGTTTGGACAGCAATGGCGCGGTGGCGCCGGCGGCCGAGAAGCACAGCACGGGCAGGGTGGTCAGGATGCCGGCCCAGACCGATGACACCCCGAGAGCGGTGCGCATCTCGCCGAGCAGGGGAGCGACGCTGGTGACCGACGGCCGCAGGTTCAGCGCGGTGACGACGACGGCGAGGGCCAGCAGAATGCCGCTGGCGAGGCGCGTGTTCGGGCTCGCCGGGATGTCGGTGATCTCGATGGCGCCGTCGAGCTCGAGTGCCAATTCATCTTCGTAACGGGCGTGTGGGGTTCCGTTCACGGCAGCACTCATCCTGCTAGGATGCCATACATCCTATGATTGGTTGAAAGGATGATTGCGTGGCGCTGAACACAGCCCGCCGGACCGGCTTGGTCGAGCAGGTCATCGAACAGCTCCGGGGTTCGGTCGCAGACGGGGAATGGCCCGTCGGGCATCGCATCCCGAACGAGACCGATCTCGTCGAAGCCCTCGGGGTCGGCCGAAACACCGTGCGCGAGGCCGTGCGGGCACTGGCACATGCCGGGCTGTTCGAGGTGCGGCAGGGTGACGGCACGTACGTCCGCGCCACCAGCGAGGTGTCCGGCGCGCTGCGCCGGCTGTGCAGCGACGAGCTGCGTGATGTGCTGCAGGTGCGCCGCGGGCTGGAAGTGGAAGGCGCCCGCCTGGCCGCCACCAACCGGACCGACGACGACATCGTCACCCTGCGCCGGCTCCTGGACGGCCGCGACGACGAACAGCGCGCCGGGCATCACGACGAATTCGTCCACGCCGACACCGAATTCCACTGCGCCGTCGTGCGGGCATCGGGCAACGCGATGTTGATCGACCTCTACCTCGGTCTCATCGAGGTCATCACCGCGAGCGTGTCGGTCATGAACGAGACGCCCGTCGAGACCGAGTTCGAAGACCATCACCGGTTGCTCGACCGCATCGTGGCAGCCGACCCGGACGGCGCGGCCGCCGCGGCAGCCGTGCTCTTCGACCGCCTGCTCGCCGGGTTGCGATCCACTCGCGAGCAGACGTAAAACTGTCGTTTTCAGGCCGAAAACGACAGTTTTGCGTCTGCTCGCGGAAAGGCCTCAGCCCACGGAGCGCTCCGAGCCGGCCCAGAACTGCGCCCGGACGGCCTTCTTGTCGGGCTTGCCGAGGGCCGTCACCGGCACGGAGTCGGCGATGACGACCTGCTTCGGCGACTGCACCGAGCCCTTGCGGTCCTTGACCGCGGCCTGAATCTCGGCCGTCATCTTCGCGATGGCATCCTCGGAACGATCGGCCTCCGGACGCAGCACGACGACGGCCGTCACCGCCTCGCCCCACTTCTCGTCCGGGGTGCCGACGACGCAGACCTGGGCGATCGAAGGATGTTCGGCGACAACGTCTTCCACCTCGCGCGGGAACACGTTGAAGCCGCCGGTGACGATCATGTCCTTGGTCCGGTCGACGATGAACCAGAACCCGTCCTCGTCCTCGCGGGCCAGGTCGCCGGTGTGCATCCAGCCGTCTTTGAACGTGTCGGCGGTGGCCTCCGGCAGGTTCCAGTAGCCACCCGACAGCAGCGGCCCGGACACGCAGATCTCGCCGACCTCGCCCTGCTTGACGGGCTTGCCGTCGTCGCCGAGCAGCGCGGTCCGCGCGAACAGCGTCGGCCGGCCGCACGACGTCAGCCGCTTCTCGTCGTGCTCGCCCTTGGCCAGGTACGTGATGACCATCGGGGCCTCGGACTGGCCGTAGTACTGCGCGAAGATCGGGCCGAACCGGCGGATGGCCTCGGCGAGGCGCACCGGGTTCATGGCGGAGGCGCCGTAGTAGACGGTCTCGAGCGACGACAGGTCCCGCGTGTGCGAGTCGGGGTGGTCCATCAGTGCGTAGATCATCGACGGCACGAGCATGGTCGCGGTGATCTTCTGCTCCTCGATGACCCGCAGCACCTCGGCGGGGTCGAACTTCTTGAGCACGACCAGCTCGCCGCCCTTGACGATGGTCGGGGTGAAGAACGCGGCGCCGGCATGCGACAGCGGCGTGCACATCAGGAAGCGGGGGTGCTCGGGCCACTCCCATTCGGCCAGCTGGATGGTCGTCATGGTGCTGATGGACTGCGTCGTGCCGATGACGCCCTTCGGCTTGCCGGTGGTGCCGCCGGTGTAGGTCAGTCCGCCGACGTGGTCAGGTGCCAGGTCGGCGGCCTTCAGCGGCTGCGGCTCGTACTTCGCGGCTTCGGCGGCCAGGTCGATGGCTGAACCGATCAGGGCGTCCGGCACCGGCCCGATGGTCAGGATCTGCTGGAGCGACGGGACCTTCTCGAGCAGCCCGATGGCCCGTTCCACGAAGGCGTCGGTCGGGTCGATGATCAGGGTCGTGACGCCGGCGTCGGTCAGGACGTAGGCGTGATCGTCCAGAGAACCGAGAGGGTGTAGTGCGGTGCGGCGGTAGCCCTGCGTCTGGCTGGCGCCGATGATCATCAGCACCTCGGGCCGGTTGAGGGACAGCAGGCCGCTGCTGGCGCCGGAACCGGCGCCGAGCGCCTCGAACGCCTGAATGTACTGGCTGATGCGGTCGGCGAGCTGGCCGCCGGTCAGCGTGGTGTCGCCGAGGAACAGGACCGGCTTGTCTTTGTTGCGCTTGAGGGCGCCGACGGTCAAGTGCCCGGAATGCAGGGGATGGCGCAGCAGCTCGTCACTCATGACCTAAGACTAGAACGTGTTCTAGTCCGTAGGTCAAGCCCTGCGGTCTAGCATCCACCTCATGGCCAGCGCTGCGGACCTCGTCATCGTCGGAAACATCCTGACCGTCGACCCCGGCCGGCCCACCGCCGAGGCGCTCGCCGTCACCGATGGCCGGATCGTCGCCGTCGGAGCGCGTGCCGACGTGCAGCCGTGGATCGGTGCCGACACCGAGGTACGTGAGATCGACGGCTGCGTGCTGCCGGGCTTCGTCGAGGCGCACGGCCACCCGCTGATGGAGGCCGTGGTGCTCGGTGGCCGCATGGTCGACATCCGGCCGGTCACGATGCCGAACGCGGCCGACGTCGTCGCCGCGATCCACGCCGAGGTCGCCGCCCGCGGCGCCGAGGGCGCCTACCTGAACGGCTGGGACCCGCTGCTGCAGAAAGGGCTGCCCGAGCTGACGCTGGCCTGGCTGAACGCGGCGGCGCCCGACACCCCGCTGGTGATCGTGCACAACTCGGGACACAAGGCGTACTTCAACTCGGCGGCCGCGGCGAACGCCGGTCTGACGCGCGACACCCCGGACCCGCACGGCGCCAAGTACGGCCGCGACGCCGACGGCGAACTCGACGGCACCGCGCTGGAGACCGCCGCCGTCTTCCCGCTGGTGACGGGCGTGCTGTCGCCGGCCGACTATCCGGCGTTGCTGCTCGCCGAATGTGCCCGGCTGAACCGCGCCGGTCTGACGACGTGCTCGGAGATGGCGTTCGATCCGATGTTCCGGCCGGTCCTGGAGCAGATGCGCGACAAGCTCACGGTGCGGCTGCGCACCTATGAGATGTCCACCGCGGCGCTGCACACCGATGCGTCGCCCGACAACGGCGACGACATGGTCCGGCAGGCCGGCATCAAGATCTGGGTCGACGGTTCCCCGTGGGTCGGCAACATCGACCTGACGTTCCCGTACCTGGACACCGAGGCCACGCGCACCATCGGTGTCGTGCCCGGGTCGTGCGGCCACGCCAACTACACGCGCGAGCAGCTCGCCGAGATCGTCGGCACCTTCTTCCCGCAGGGCTGGCAGATGGCCTGTCACGTGCACGGCGACCACGGCGTCGACACCATCCTCGACGTGTATGAAGAAGCGCTGCAGCGCTGGCCGCGCGACGATCACCGGCTGCGGCTCGAGCACGTCGGCGCCATCACGCCGGCGCAGCTGCAGCGCGCCCACGATCTCGGCGTCACGTGCAGCGTGTTCGTCGACCACATCCATTACTGGGGCGACGTCATCGTCGACGGTCTCTTCGGCCCGGAGAAGGGCGACGTGTGGATGCCGGCCGGCTCCGCCGTCGCGACCGGCATGCGGATCTCGCTGCACAACGACCCACCCGTGACGCCCGAGGAGCCGCTGCGCAACATCAGTGTCGCGGCCACCCGGACCGCCCCGAGCGGCCGCGTGCTGGCGCCGCAGGAACGGCTCACCGTCGACCAGGCGATCCGCGCGCAGACCATCGACGCGGCCTGGCAGCTGTTCTCCGACGATGTCATCGGTTCGCTGGAAGTCGGCAAGTACGCCGATCTGGTGGTGCTGTCCGCCGATCCGCGCACGGTGCCGCCGGAAGACGTCGCTGACCTGGAAGTCCTCGCGACTTACCTGGCAGGACAACAGGTTCACGCCAAAGCCGACTGAGCGCGCGGCAGACGTGGCAGGCTCAGCACATGACTGAACTGTCGGCACCCCGATTCCTCGATGAACGTGTTGCCCACTGGGCCGCGACCAAGCCAGACGAAGAAGCGATCACCTACCTCGGTCGGACCTGGACGTGGTCGCAGTGGAACGACCGGGTCCGCCGCCTCGCCGGTGCGCTGCAGGCCTGGGGCATCAAACGCGGCGACGTCGTGGCGTTCCTGGACAAGAACCATCCGGCGTGCGTCGAGCTGACGCTGGCCGCGGCGTCGCTGGGCGCCGCCAACGCCATCATCAACTTCCGGCTCGCCGCTGACGAGCTGGACTTCGTGCTGAACGACTGCGGCGCAAAGGTTCTCATCGTGGGCGCCGAGCTGCGGCCGGCGGTCGATGCGATCACCGACAAGCTGACGGCCGTCGAGCACATCGTCAGCGTGACGCCCGAGGGTGGTGACGGCGACGAGTACGAGGCGCTGCTGGCCGGCGCGGCCCCGGTGGATCGGTCGCCCGACGTCCAGCCCGACGACGTCTGCATCATCATGTACTCCTCGGGCACGACGGGCCGCCCGAAGGGCGTCGCGCTCACGCAGGCCAACATGATCGCGCACACCATCAATGCCTTCGAGGGCTGGACTGCCGAGGCCGGTGACAAGAACCTGGTGGCGATGCCGCTGTTCCACGTCGGTGGCTCGTCGTACATGCAGTACGGGCTGCACAACGGGGTGCCGAGCTACATGACGCGCGACGCCGACGGCGCGTCGCTCGCCGGCGGCATCCTCAACGGTGCCAACCGCACGTTCCTGGTGCCGGCCGTGCTGGCCAAGGTGCTCGAGTCCGGCCCGGACGCGGTGAAGTTGTTCAGCGCGCTGAAGACGTACGCGTACGGCGCCTCACCGATGCCGCTGCCGCTGCTGCGCCAGGCCCTGGCGGCGTGGCCCGACACCGAGTTCATCCAGGTGTACGGCCTGACCGAGGTCTGCGGCGTCGTCAGCCGGCTGATGCCCGAGGACCACCGCGCCGACAACGAGGAGCGCCTGGTCAGCGCCGGCGTGCTGATTCCCCAAGCCGAGGTCCGCGTGGTCAACCCGGAGACCCTCGAAGATGCGCCCGCCGGCGAACAGGGCGAATTGTGGTTCCGCACACCGACATTGATGAAGGAATACCTGAACCGTCCGGACGCGACGGCCGAGGCCATCACCTCCGACGGCTGGTTCCGCACCGGCGACATCGGCCGCGTCGACGCCGACGGCTACATCTTCGTCGAGGACCGGCTCAAGGACATGATCATCTCCGGCGGCGAGAACATCTACTCCATCGAGGTGGAGCGGGTGCTCGCCGAGCATCCGGCGGTGTCCGAGGTCGCGATCATCGGCGTGCCCGACGAGAAGTGGGGCGAGTCAGTGAAAGCCGTTGTGACGCTCGAGGATTCGGGAGAAGGAGTGTCGGACGCCGACCTCATCGCCTTCGCCCGGGAACGCCTCGCCGCCTACAAGTGTCCGAAGACCATCGACTTCGTCGACGACATGCCGCGCAACCCCACCGGCAAAATCCTCAAGAAGGAGCTCCGCAAGCCGTACTGGGAGGGTCGGGACCGCGCCACCGTGTGAGGCACGATGGAGGGGTGCCGCCCGCCCCGCCCCCGCTCGACGAACTGCTCGAGCGCCTGTACGTCGTCTCGCTGCCGATGCGGGTCCGGTTCCGTGGCATCGACGTTCGTGAAGTCGCACTGATCGAAGGGCCGTGTGGCTGGGGTGAATTCGGCGCGTTCGTCGAGTACGGCGCGGCCGAGGCGGCGCACTGGCTCGCGTCCGGCATCGAGGCGGCCTACCGGCCGGCGCAGGCGCCGGTGCGTGACCGTATCCCCATCAATGCCACCGTGCCCGCCGTCGACGCGGCGCGGGTGCCCGAGGTGCTGGCCCGCTTCCCGGGTGCCCGCACCGCCAAGGTGAAGGTGGCCGAACCGGGACAGACGCTGGCCGACGACGTGGCCCGCGTCGAGGCCGTCCGCGCCCTGGTGCCGGTGGTGCGGGTCGACGCCAACGGCGGCTGGACCGTCGCGGAGGCGGCGGCCGCGGCGCGGGCGCTGACCGCGTCGGGGCCCCTCGAGTACCTGGAACAGCCGTGCGCGACGGTGCCCGAACTGGCCGCACTGCGGCGGCTGGTCGACGTGCCGGTGGCGGCCGACGAGTCCATCCGCAAGGCGTCGGACCCGCTGCGTGTCGTCCGCGAGCGCGCGGCCGACGTCGCGGTGGTCAAGGTCGCGCCGCTGGGCGGGGTGGCTCGGTTGTTGGACGTGGCCGCACAGATCGACATCCCGATCGTGGTGTCGAGTGCGCTGGATTCCGCGGTCGGGATGACGCGCGGGCTCCTCGCGGCCGGCTGCCTGCCGACGCTGCACCACGCCTGCGGCCTGGGCACCGGCGGTTTGTTCGTGCACGATGTCGCGGACGTGGCACCGCCGGCCGACGGGTTCCTGCCCGTCGGCCCGGTGGCGCCGGACCCGGCCCGGCTGACGGCCCTGGCGGCCGACCCGGCGCGCCGGGACTGGTGGATCGAGCGTGTCCGCGCGTGCTATCCGCTGCTGGGGACGTTGTCCGTCAACTGAATTCGACGAGCGTCACCGGTGCGCGGAAGCGCGCCAACGCCGGCCGGCGGTAGGACTGCCGGGTGACCCACGGCACGAGCTTGCCGCGGCCGGCCGGATAGCGCAGTTCACGCACCGCACGGACGCCGGGGATGGCCTGCAACCGCGGGTACTGGTCGGCGGTGAACCAGAACGGCATCGGGGGCACGGTGTAGTCCGCGCTGAGCCGGAAGCCGCGGCGCTGCGAATAGGCGCTCAGGAACCGCGGCACGCTGTCAAAGACCAACTGCCCGTGGGGAAAACGGTCGGCGCAGGCGGCGATGAGAGCGAAGACGACGTCCTCGGTCAGATACTGGAAGAGGCCTTCGGCGGTGATCAGCACGCCGTCGGCAGCGTCGACGGCGTCCATCCACGAGTGGTCGAGCGCGGACTGCGCGCGATACCCCAGCCGGCCGGACG
The DNA here is from genome assembly GCF_055384815.1 of Mycobacterium toneyamaense. Taxonomy (NCBI): domain Bacteria; kingdom Bacillati; phylum Actinomycetota; class Actinomycetes; order Mycobacteriales; family Mycobacteriaceae; genus Mycobacterium; species Mycobacterium toneyamaense. Next base: position 4,975,325 of record NZ_AP040333.1, on the reverse strand, counting down.
TCGGGAGCAGCTGCTGCCGGAGCGCGATGATCGGTGCCAAATCCACTGACAGCCAGGTCATCTCGCTGTTGTCCACGCGCCAGAAGCTGGTCTGCAGACCCTCTGCCAGCGCCACGACGGTCGCGCGCGGGTGGACGGTCAGATAATCGCGGGTGGCCGCGTCGAACACCAGGGCCCGCAGGGCGGTGGCCTGATGGGTACGGCCGAAATCCTGATAGTCGTAATCGAGGCTGTCCCGCAGCGTGATCGCCATCGGGTCGTCGATGATGCCGTCGGGCCGGGCGGCCTCGGTGGCGCGCTGGTGCAAGGTGAGGAGCGCGGTTTCGGATACCCCGTCGAGATGGCGGGCGTCGAGGACTGACATGGGCCCACCGTACGTCTGCCGATCACGTCGGTGGCACCGGCCCCGGGAACGGCATTTCCATCGTTTCGCGATATCCGGCTGCGGCATAGGAGTTTTCGGTGGCCGGGAACTTTCTCGACGCGCTGCCCGACTAGCTGACAGTGACCGCACCGATTTGGCTGGCGCTACCGCCGGAAGTGCATTCGGCGCTCCTGGCAGCCGGGCCGGGGCCGGGCTCGCTGCTCGCTGCCGCCGCGCAGTGGCAACAGCTGAGCGTGGCGTACGGGCAGGCGGCCGCCGAGCTGTCGGCCATCTTGACCGACGTGCAGGGGAGTAGTTGGGAGGGGCCGAGCGCCGTCCAGTACGTGGCAGCGCACGTGCCCTATCTGGCCTGGTTGGAGGAGTCCGCACTGGCCTCGGGCGCCGCGGCGGCGCAGCACGAGACCGTGGCCGCTGCCTACGGCACCGCTGTCGCGACCATGCCGACACTGGTCGAACTGGCTGCCAACCATGTGACCAATGCCGCCCTGGTGGCGACGAACTTCTTCGGTATCAACACGATTCCCATCGCGCTCAACGAAGCCGACTACGCGCGCATGTGGGTGCAGGCGGCCGACACCATGATCGTCTACCAGGCGGTGAGCGAATCGGCCACGGCCGCGGTCCCGCCCACACAGCCGGCACCGTCCATCCTCGCGCCCGGTGGTGAAGCCCGGCAGCCGATGTCGAACCTGTCCGCCGCGCCGAGCCAACCGCTGCGCGACCTGTGGCAATTCCTCTCGCAACTGGGTACGCCCGGTCAGATCGACCAGATGCTCGAGAACTTCACACGCTTCTTCGAGCAGCTGGGCTTCAATCCCGCCACGTCCGCGGTGCTGGCCCTGGTGGCGTTGACGCTCTACGACATGCTCTGGTACCCGTACTACGCCTCCTATGGACTGCTGCTGACCCCGTTCTTCGCGCCGGCACTCAGTGCGCTCGCGGCGCTGGCGCTGGTGAAATCGCCACTGCCACCGGCGATGGACGTGGCACCGGTGCCTGCCGAGCCTGCTGTCGGGCAGCCTGCGGCCGCTGCACCACGCGCTGAGGCCGTCCCGGTTGTCCCCGGTATCCAGGTCGGTGTGCCGCAGGCTTCCGGGCCGTCCACGCCGGCGCCGACGACCGCGGGCGCCGGCGGTGCCGCCCCCGCGTCCAACCTGGTCTACGCCGTGCCCGGGCTGGCGCGCGCCGGGTCGGGCCCGGGACCGGAGCCCGGCAGCGAATCGCCCGATATCACCACCGACACCGTCAGCGCGGCAGCGGCCGCCCGGGCCGTGGCCGGCGCCCGTGACCGGGCCAAACGAGTGGGTCGAAGTCGGCGCGGGGCACGTGGCTATCGCGATGAGCTGCCCGAGCTGAAAGCCGATCTGCCTGGTGCCGGCGACAATTCGCCGGGTGCGGCCGTCATCTCCGCCAATGCGCACGGTGCCGGGCCGGTCGGGTTCACCGGTGTGGTGACCACATTGAGCACCGCACCCAGCGGGATGGTGGAGCGGATGCCGGCCGATGCGAACCCGCCGGCGCCCCTGCTTCCGGGCACCTGGGCTTCCGGCGCGGCGGACGGGTCTCAGCAGCGCTGACGCGAATTGTGAAGCGGCGCGGAACTTTTCTCGATGCGCCGACGACTACATCAATTGAAGACAACAACCGAACGACTTTCTGCATTGCGGGGCAACGGATTTCGACATCCCCGCGATGCGGTGCAGCAAACTTGGGGAGGCAGCGTCGATGACGCTCAATGTGCAGGGACACGGGCTCGGAGCCCAGGTCGTCGGAATCGATCCGGACAATCTGAGCAACATCTCCACCGACGAGCTCCGCGAAATCGTCTACGAGAACAAGCTTGTCGTCCTCAAGGGCGTCAAACCTTCGCCCGCGCAGTTCATCGAGCTCGGCCGCATTCTCGGTGAGATCGTCACGTACTACGAGCCCGTGTACCACCACAACGAGCACCCGGAGATCTTCGTCTCTTCCACGGAGGAGGGGCAGGGCGTGCCACGCACGGGTGCGTTCTGGCACATCGATTACATGTTCATGCCGGAACCGTTCGCGTTCTCCATGGTGATGCCACTGACGGTGCCGGGCGCCGACCGCGGCACGTACTTCATCGATCTCAACAAGGTGTGGGAATCCCTGCCCCCGGCGCAGCAGGAGCCGGTACGCGGGACCTTCAGCACGCATGATCCGCGGCGCCACATCAAGATTCGGCCCAGCGACGTCTACAAGCCGATCGGTGAGGTGTGGGACGAGATCAACCGCGCCACGCCGCCGATCAAGTGGCCCACGGTGATCCGGCACCCGCACACCGGCCAGGAAATCCTCTACATCTGCTCCACCGGCACCAGCAAGATCGAAGACGCCGACGGCGAGGTACTGGACCCCTCGGTGCTGCAGGAACTGCTCGCCGCCACCGGCCAGCTCGACGCCGACTTCGCGTCCCCGTTCATCCATACGCAGCACTACGAGGTCGGCGACATCATCCTGTGGGACAACCGGGCCCTGATCCATCGGGCGAAGCACGGCACCGCGACAGGGACGCTGACGACGTATCGGCTGACGATGCTCGACGGCCTGGCGACGCCGGGGTTCGCGGCATGAGCGCCACCGAGTTGACCGCAACCGTCGCCGAATGGGTTGATACCGAGCAGATTCCGGAGGAGCTGCTGGCCAGAGTCCTGGAGCCCTATTCCTACAAGGGCTGCCGTTATCTCACCGACGCGACGTACCTGGCCACCGGCGACTCGATGTTCGCGACGGGGAACTTCAGCATCCCGGAGTCGGTCTACATCCGGAGCACCGGGCATTTCAACGCCGTCGAACTGGTGCTGTGCTTCAACCAGCTCGCCTACTCCGCGTTCGCGCCGGCCGTCCGCCACGGCGAGATCGATGGGTTCCGGGGGTGGTCGCTCGACGACTATTTCGAGAACCAGTTGTCCAGCATGCTGATCCGGTCGACGGCGTCGCGCTACAAGCGGCAGATCGATGCGCGCAAGTTCTCCGCGCGGCTGACGTGCGAAGGTATCGAGGTCGTCGAGCGGACCTGGCGGTATCTGAAAGTCCCGTGCGCCATCGAGTTCCACGATGACCACGGCGGATCGGCATTCGGCGAGTTCGAACTCGCGGTCCTCAACATCCCGTGAGCACCGTACTGGGACGGGTGCTCGCGCAGGCGCGGCAGCACCCGCAGGCCATCGCGTTGCGGCGCTGCGACGGGACGAGCGCCGTCACCTACGGCCAACTCCCCGCCGTGGTGAACCGGCTGGCGGGCGAGCTGCGGGAGTGCGGGGTTTGCCGTGGCCACCGGGTATTCGTGATGTCCGACAACGGTCCCGAGACCTACGTCGCGGTGCTGGCCTGCGCGCAGCTCGGTGCCGTCGCCGTGCTGGTGGACCGTGCTGTCCCGGCCGCGACGGTCGCACGCTTCGGTGAGATCACCGGCCCCGGTGCGATGCTGCTGACCCCGGGAGCCGACCCGGCGGCGCTGCCAAACACGCTGAGCGCCATCCCGGTGATCGCCGTCGACGCCACCGAGGTCGCCGGGCACGGCGACGCCGCGCCCGCCGTCGCACCGCCGGAACTGGGCGCCGACGATCCGCTGGCGATGATCTTCACCAGCGGGACCACTGGTGAACCGAAAGCCGTGCTGCTGGCCAACCGAACGTTCTTCGCCGTCGCCGACATCCTGGCGCGCGAGAACCTGACCTGGATCAGCTGGGTTGCCGGCGAAGCCACCTACTCGCCGCTGCCCGCCAGCCACATCGGCGGACTGTGGTGGATCCTGAACTGCCTGATGCACGGCAGTGAATGTGTCACCGGCGGTGAGAATTCCGCCTCGCTGGCCGAGATTCTCAACGTCAACCAGATCGCCTCGACCTGTCTGGTGCCCACCCTGCTGACGCGACTGGTGTCGGAGGTCAGGGCCGGGGCGGCGCTGCCGCCACTGCGCATGATCGGCTACGGCGGATCGCGTGCCATCGCGGCCGATGTGCAGTTCGTCGAAGCGGCAGGCGTTCACACGGCCCAGGTCTTCGGCCTGAGCGAAACCGGTTGTACCGCCCTGTGTCTGCCGACATCGGAGGGATCGATCGCCCGGATCGAGGCGGGCGCCGTGGGGCGGCCGTACCCGGGAGTCGAGGTCCGGCTAGACGGCGACGGCGCCGAGTCGGGCACCCTGTGGATCAAATCACCGGCAAACATGCTGGGGTACTGGAACAATCCCGAGCGCACCGCTGACATCCTGGTCGACGGCTGGGTGAACACCGGCGACATCTTCGAGCGCGGTGTGGACGGGTACTTCTACATCAAGGGCCGGTCATCGGAGATGATCATCTCCGGCGGCGTCAACGTCGCACCCGACGAGGTGGACCGCATCGCCGAGAGCGTCCCCGGCGTCGGTGCGGCGGCCTGCTTCGAGATCCCCGATACCGAATTCGGTGCCCTGATCGGTCTGGCGGTGATCCCGTCGGGCGAACTCGACGAAGGTCAGGCCCGCAAGCTCAAGCGGGCCATCGCGGCGCGCTATCGGGCGGAGTCGGAATCGATGGCCAGGCCGTCGACCATCACGCTGGTGACCGAGATACCCAGGACGCAGTCCGGCAAGGTCATTCGCGCCGCACTGGCAGCGGCGGTCCATGGCTGACGGGCTCCGCGAACGCGTCCTGGCCGCCGTCGCCGACGTGCTCTACATCGACGAATCCGACCTGTTCGACGGCGACGCCACCGATCTGCGCGAACTCGGGCTGGACTCGGTGCGGTTCGTCCTGCTCATGAAACGCCTTGGGGTGGAACGGGAATCGGATCTGCTTAAGCAGCTGGCGCAGGAGCTGACGATCGACGGCTGGGTTCGGGAATTGGCGGGCATCCGTGGCGGCGTCTGACCACGGCCGGATTCCGCTGAGCATCTCTCAGCAGAACATCTACCACGGGGTGCTGCAGGACCCCGATCCCGCGCTGTATCTGATCGGTAAGAGATACCGGTTCCGGCCGCTGGCGCCGGCGACGTTCCTGTCCGCGCTGGAAGCGACGGTGCGGGACAACCCCATTCAGCTGTGTGTCCTGGAGCCGCCGGCAGCCGGTGACGGCTACCCGGCTCTTGTTGCCCGCCTCCAGGTTGCGGACGTCGTCAGTGTGCGAGCGCAGACCGACCCTGTCGGCGGGGCGTTGGAAAAGGCATGGGCGGACGGCATTCTCGAAACGCCGCTTGTGCGCTACGTCGTGCACACCGACGTCGACGGCCAGGTGGTGGGCATGGACGCGCAGACCCACCACATCCTGCTCGACGGCGCGGCGACCGCAATCATCGAAGCCGGCCTGGCCCGGCATCTCGGTGACGCCGGGCAGAAATCAAGCACCACAGCAGGTTTGGCGGCGCTCGCCGCGGCGCACCACACCGAACGCGCCAAAGTGGCGGAAGCGACCGAACGCCACGCTGCCGCGGTGCGCCGCGAACTGACCGAAGAAGCCCTGCGCGGCGGTTCCGCGCCGGGCACTGTCGAAGCGGGCCTCGGTACCGCAGGCCGCGGCGTGCTGTGGGAATCGTGCCGAGTCGCCGACCGGGCCTATGACGAGATCGTGGCGCTCGCCGAGGCCCGGCAGGTGCCGCTGAACATCCTGGTCGCGGCCGCCGCGGCGGCGGTACACGCGAGCCTGCGCCAGAGCACCGAGGCCCTCCTGGTGCACCCGGTGGACAACCGCTTCGGTGCGCCGGAGCTGAATGTCGCCACCTGTCTGGTGAATTCGGTCGCCCACCCGGTTCGGTTCGCACCCTTCGCCGCGGTCCGGGACGTCGTCACCGCGATCGACCGCGGCTATGTCAAAGCGCTGCGGCGCCGGTGGTTTCGGGAAGAGCGGTACCGCCGCATGCATCTCGCGATCACCAGCGGCGCACCTGTCGACGCGCTGACGATCAACTACATGCGCGGCCGGTCCGCCCCGGAGCTCGGCCCGTACCTGTCCGAACCCCCGGTGGTCACCGATATCGGCCCGGTGGAAGGGATCACGGTCTCCTGCGTCCACGACGAGGCGCGGCGCACCGTCGACTTCGCCATCTGGACCCGGCACGATCACCCTGAACCTGTCGCCGTCGCCGGCCGCATCGTCGCGGCATTGCGATCGATGGACGCGCACTGGGACCGGCCGATGGCGTTGACCGTCGGTGACTGGTCGGGGCTCGGCGCCGATGGCCGCCTGGAGGCGGGCTCCGGCGTACCCGCGCCGTCACTCGCCGGTGCGCGCGCCTGGTTCCTGGACGCCGATCTCGGCCAGTGCCGCAGCCCGGGCGTCGACCAGTGGATCGCCGAGATCATCCGCCGCGGTGTCGATCCGGGCGATGTGCTGGTCTTCGTCGACGACGATTCCCAGCGCGCGGTGGAGCTGCTGATCGCGTGCCACCTGGCGGGCTGCGGTTACAGCGTCTGCGCGACACCCGGCGAGGTGGAGTCGCGGGTCAGCGTCATTGCCGAGCATTGCGGCACCCGTGCGCACGCGGTCGACCTCACCACACCGGTTGCCGAGGTGGACGGCACGACAGGACAACTCGTGGACGACCGCATCGGCCAGGTCATGCGCGACCAGGGCCTGGGCTCCCGGCTCGCGTATGTGATGCCCACGTCGGGCTCGACGGGGCAACCGAAACTTGTTCCGGTGACGCATGGTTCGCTGGCTATCTTCTGCGCCGCGGTGCGGGATGCCTACGGCTGGGGGCCGGCCGACACAATCCTGCAGTGCGCTCCGCTGACGTCGGACATCAGTGTGGAGGAGGTGTTCGGCGCGCTGTCGTGTGGCGCGCGGGTGGTCCGGTCGGTCGCGATGCGCGCCGGTGACCTGCCCGCGCTGACGCGCGATGTCGCGGCGCACCTCGCCACCGTGCTCGACCTGCCCACCGCGGTCTGGCATCTGCTGTGCGAGGACGACGCGGCACTGGCAGCGCTGGGCGGCTCGGCGCTGCGCCAGGTGATCATCGGCGGCGAGGCCGTCCGTCCCGCCGCGGTCGACAAGTGGCGGGATGTGCCTGCCGGCCAAGGCATCTCCCTGATCTCGACGTACGGCCCGACCGAGACGACGGTGGTCGTCACGCAGCTGCCGATCGGTGCCGGTGAACCCGCGCAGACCACGGCCAGGCTGGGCCGCCCGCTGGTGCCGGGCTCGGTGTTCGTCGGATTCGGGGAAGTGGTCGTCGTCGGGGAGCTGGTGTCGGCCGGTTACCTCGGGCTGGACGGCCCGAGCTTCGGCACGGTCCAGGCGCCCGATGGCTCCCGGCATCGGGCCTTCGCCACCGGCGACCGCGTGACGACAGACGCCGCGGGCTACCCCATGCTGGCCGGACGACGGGACGCCGTGGTCAAGATCGCCGGCAAGCGGTTCGACATCGCCGAACTGCTGCGCCGGTTGTCGTCGGTACCCGAGATAGCCGACGCGGCAGTGGAACTGGCGGGCGATGGCCTGGGTATCTGGTTCCAAACCCCGCAGACCCGCACCGGCAACGACGACCCGGCCGCGCGCGCCAGGATTCAGGACCTGGCGAGAGCGCATGGGGCACCGGCATTTCACGTTGTCGGCGTCCCGAGCATCCCACGCCGGCCCAACGGAAAAGTCGACCGCGCGAAACTGGTTGTGGAGAAGGAGGTTCCGCGCGACGGCACCGAGGCGGACCCGCGCGCAGCCGTCCTCGCCGGGATGTGGAGTCGCCGGCTCGGCCGGCCGATCGGGCCGGACGCGTCCCTGCTGGACGAGGGCATCGGTTCACTGGACCTGATCCGCATCCTGCCGGAGACGCGACGGTTCCTGGACTGGCAGCTGTCGATTCTCGATCTGATCGGCGCGGACTCCGCCATCAATATCGTCGGCCGCAGACCTGACGTCGACACCTGGATGGACGAGGAGACCGCGGCCGAGATCGCAGACGACCTGGCGGCGGCACGGAGGGACTGCCTACCGGCCACCAGCGGGCCCGGTCGCGGCGCACCGGCCATCGTGATCCTGGGTGCCTCGGGCATCCTGGGTACCGGGTTCGCGCAGGCGATCCTCGACCGCGCCCGGGCCGGGCTCGACTGTCCCGACGTGGTGTTCGCCACGAGATCGCCACTGCCTGAAGGTGATCCGTGGACGGGCCTGCGCCGCGTGGACGGCGTCGACATCGTGCGGGTACCCGAGCACCTGAGCCCCGCAGCACTCGATGACCTTCTCGCCGGCGTCGGCGCCGGCACCGTGGTGAACTGCATCGGCAACACCGATGTGTTGGTGCCCTACCGCCGGCTGCGGGCGGCCAACGTTTCCGCGGTGGCGTCGATCGCCGCGGCGTGTGCGCGGCGCGGCGCCGGGTTGGTGCACCTGTCGACCTTCGTGGTGAACGCCGACGTGACGGCGTCCCGCGTGACCGACCCGCGCCATGCGCCGTACCCCTATGCCGCGTCGAAGTCGTTGGCGGAGATGGTCGTGTCCCGTGCCGCGGCGGGCCTGGACTTCTCGGTGGTGCGCCTGCCCAGGGTGCTCGGTGACGCTCGTCAAGTCGCGCGGTCGTCGGACATCCTGGTCGCGATGGTCGATGCCTGCGCCGCGCTGGGGGCGTGTCCCGTGGTGCCGGTGACGGAAGAGGTCACCACCGGCGTGGCCGCCGCGCACAGCATTCTCGGGCTGCTTCCCGGGCTGTCACCGGCGGTGGAGCTGGGCCACGGTATGACCGTGCTACGCGGTGAAAAGCTGCCCTATACAGCGTTTCTCAACGGCCTCGGGTTCCCGGCCATCGATCTCCCGGAGTGGAAGGACCGGCTGGACCGCAGCGTGTGGGCCGCCCGAAATCCGCAGCGCTGGGCGGTACTCGACGCGTGGGTCGGGTTGGGGGCGAGGTTGCGCGGCCGCACGTATGCCGAGTACCTCGCCGAATATCCCACTGTCGATATCGATTTCGAATCCATCGCGGAGTGCACCAGTACGCCGCAGCCGCTCGACACTGTCTTCGGCGCCGATCAGATTGTGAGGAAATGACCTTGACGGATGTGACCGAACCCCGGCCCGGGGCACCGACCACCGGTGCCGTCTATCTCGACATCACCGGAATGTCGTGCGGCATGTGTTCCCGGCGGGTGCAGAAGGCACTCAACAAGATCGACGGCGTGCACGCATCGGTCAGCTTCGCCACCAAGACCGCCACCGTCGAGACCGACCGTGACGTCAGCCCTGCTGATCTGTGCGACGCCGTGGTGGCAGTGGGCTACGGCGCCGCACCGCGTGCCGACGCGCCCGCGGTGGACAGCTCGGCACCGGGTCCGCTGCAGCGGCTCGTGGGCGGCCTGTTCGGCCGGGCGTAATGCCGGCCGGCATGTCCTGATTTGTGGGGTCCGTGGCGTAGACGCCATGGACCTCGGCGTCGCACGATAGAAGCGTGACGCGATCTGTGGTGCTGCTCGGCTTCCGCGGGGTGCAGGCCCTCGATGTGGTCGGCCCCTTCGACGTGTTCACGGGAGCCACGCTGCAGCTGGCCGCGATGGGGCGGGCTGACGAGGGCTACGCGCCGGTCCTGGCCGCGGCCGACGGCGGTCCCGTCACCACGCTGACCGGGCTCGAATTCGTCGCCAAGCCGCCGCCTGACCCCAACGAGCCCATCGACACCATCGTGCTGCCCGGCGGCATGGGCGTCGACGAGGCCCGGGCCAACCCGGCCGTCATCGACTGGATTCGCACCGCCGCACCCCACGCGCGCCGCATCGTCAGCGTCTGCAACGGCGCCTTCCTGGCGGCGGAGTCCGGCCTGCTCGACGGCTGCTCGGCCACGACCCACTGGGCCTCGGCGGACAAGCTCGCCAGTGAATTCCCCTGCATCACCGTCGATCCCGATCCGATCTTCGTCCGCAGCTCCGAGCAGGTGTGGACGGCGGCCGGCGTCACCGCGGGCATCGACCTGGCGCTGGCCCTCGTCGAGGACGACTACGGCACCGACGTCGCCCAGGACGTCGCTCGCTGGCTGGTGCTGTACCTGCGCCGGCCCGGCGGGCAGACGCAGTTCGCGCCGCCGGTCTGGATGCCGCGCGCCAAGCGCGAACCGATCCGCGACGTGCAGGAGCGCATCGAAGCCGAACCCGGCGGCGCGCACAGTGTCCCGGAGCTGGCGCGCGCCGCCGCGATGAGCCCGCGGCACTTCACCCGCACCTTCACCGCCGAGGTGGGGGAGCCGCCCGCGGCCTACGTCGAGCGCGTCCGCACCGACGCGGCCCGCCGGCAACTCACCGAGACCGACGACACCGTCACCGCCATCGCCGCCCGCTGCGGCTTCGGCAGCGCGGAAACGTTGCGCCGCAGTTTCATTCGGCGCGTCGGGGTTTCACCCGACCAGTACCGCAGAACTTTCGCGCACGCGAGGACCAGAGAAAATGCGAGCTAGGGAGCAATAATGCAAGTTGCCATCGTCCTGTACCCGGGGTTCACGGCCCTCGACTTCATCGGGCCGTACGAGTCGTTGCGCTGGCTGCCCGATACCGAGGTCCGCTTCGTCTGGCACGAGCCGGGCCCGATCGTCGCCGACTCCGGGGTGCTGCTGGTGGGCGCCACCCACTCGTTCGACGAGACCCCGTCGCCCGACATCGTCCTCATCCCGGGCGGGTTCAGCACCATGGAGCACGCGCGCGACGAGAAGCTGCTGGAGTGGCTGCGGCGGGCCCACGAGACCACCACGTGGACGGCGTCGGTGTGCTCGGGCTCGGTGATCCTGGGCGCCTCCGGACTGCTGAAGGGCAAGCGCGCGACGTCGCACTGGGCCGCCGTGCAACTGCTGCGCACGTTCGGCGTCGAACCCGTCACCGACGAGCGCATCGTGCAGTCGGCCGACCGCATCGTCACCTGCGCGGGTGTCTCGGCCGGCATCGATCTCGGTCTGTGGCTGGCCGCGCAGATCGGCGGCGAGGACAAGGCCAAGGCCATCCAGCTGTCCATGGAATACGACCCGCAGCCCCCGTTCGACTCCGGGCACATGTCGAAGGCCTCGGCCGCCACCAAGGCCAGTGCGACGGCCCTGATGTCCCGCGAGCTGCTCAAGCCGACGGCCCTCAAGGCCACCACGGCGCTGCTGTGGGACCAGGCCCTCAAGAAGGTCCGAACCCGCCGCTGACCTAGGGATTTGTGCACGATTTTCCGCGCCGACCGCGGAAAATCGTGCACAAATCCCGGGTCCAGTAACCTCGGCCGGGTGAATCTGGCATATGACGAGCGCGGTAATGGCGAGCCGGTGCTGTTCATCGCGGGCCGCGGCGGCGCGGGCCGCACGTGGCACCTGCACCAGGTACCGGCGTTCCAGCGGGCCGGCTTCCGCTGCATCACGTTCGACAACCGCGGTATCGGCGCCACGGAGAACGCCATCGGCTTTTCCACCGACCAGGCGGTCGCGGACACGGCGTCGTTGATCAACAAGGTCGTCGGCGGCCCGGTGCGCGTCGTCGGGGTGTCGATGGGGTCGTTCATCGCGCAGGAACTCATGGTCGCCCGCCCCGAGCTGGTGTCCTCCGCGGTGCTGATGGCCACGCGCGGCCGCGAGGACCGGGCCCGCAAATTCTTCCGCGAGGCCGAGCGGGCGCTGCTCGCCGCCGGCATCGAGCTGCCGCCTGAGGTGGACGCGAAAAACCGTCTGCTGGAGAACTTTTCACCCAAGACCCTGAACGACGACCGCGCCGTCCAGGACTGGATCGAGATGTTCACCATGTGGCCGACGAAGCCCACTCCGGGACTGCGCGCGCAATTGGCCGTCGCGCCCGAGACCAACCGGCTGCCGGCCTACCAGCAGATCGCGGTGCCCGTGCAGGTGATCGGGTTCGCCGACGACGTCGTGCTGCCGCCGCACCTGTCGAAAGAGGTGGCCGACGCGATTCCGCTGGGCCGCTACCTGGAAATCCCCGACGCCGGGCACCTCGGCTTCATCGAGCGTCCCGATGCGGTGAACGCCGCGATGTTGGAATTCTTCGCTGCCAACCCGGTGTGACACGCTGTAGCAATGAACCCGTCGACGATTCAGGCGCGGGTCGTGGTCGACGAGCTGATTCGCGGCGGCGTCCGCGATGTGGTGCTGTGCCCTGGTTCGCGTAACGCGCCGCTGGCGTTCGCGCTGGCAGACGCCGACCGCGCCGGCCGCTTGCGCCTGCATGTCCGCATCGACGAGCGCACCGCCGGGTACCTGGCCGTCGGCCTCGCGGTGTCGGCCGGCTCACCTGTGTGCATCGCGATGACGTCGGGCACCGCCGTGGCGAACCTCGGTCCGGCGGTGATCGAGGCCAACTACGCCCGCGTGCCGCTGATCGTGCTGAGCGCCAACCGGCCCTATGAACTGCTGGGCACCGGCGCCAACCAGACCATGGAGCAGCTCGGTTACTTCGGCAACCAGGTGCGGGCCACGATCAGCCTCGGCCTGGCCGAGCCGACGGCCGACGTCGCCGCGGCCAACGCGCAGTGGCGGTCGGCGACGTGCCGGGTCCTGGTGGCCGCCAAGGGTTCTCGCTCGGCCAACGCCGGACCCGTGCAGTTCGACATCCCGCTGCGGGAGCCGCTGGTCCCTGACGCCAAAGAGGGAACGGTCGACGGCTCCTCTTATTGCCCGGAGGGCCGCCCCGACGGCCGGCCGTGGACCTACACCCCGCCCGTCACGTTCGACCAGCCCCTCGAGATCGACCTGACTGCCGACACCGTCGTCATCGCCGGCCACGGCGCGGGGCGGCACGAGAACCTGGCGCACCTGCCGACGGTCGCCGAACCGACTGCGCCGCCGGCCGACAACCCGCTGCACCCGCTGGCGCTATCGCTGGTCCGGCCGCACCAGGTGATCATGCTGGGCCGGCCCACGTTGCACCGGCCGGTATCGGCGCTGCTGGCCGACCCGTCGGTCCCCGTCTACGCCCTGACCACCGGCCCGCGCTGGCCCGACGTGTCCGGCAACTCGCAGGCCACCGGCACGCGGGCCATCACCTCGGGCACTCCCGATCCGTCCTGGCTCGCGAAGTGCGCCGAGGCCAACACCCGCGCCGAACACGCGGTGCGCGACCAACTCGCGGCCTACGAACTGACCACGGGTCTGCACGTCGCGGCCGCCGTCGCCGACGGCCTGCAGCCCGGCGACCAGCTGGTGCTCGGCGCCTCCAACCCGGTGCGCGACGCCGCGCTCGTCGGGCTGAACGCGCACGGCATCTCGGTGCGGTCCAACCGCGGCGTCGCCGGCATCGACGGCACGGTGTCGACGGCGATCGGCGCCGCGCTCGCCCACACGTCGGGCCGGACCGTCGCGCTCATCGGTGACCTGACCTTCGTCCACGACAGCTCGGGCCTGCTGATCGGCCCCACCGAGCCGACGCCCAAGGCGCTGACCATCGTGGTCTCCAACGACAACGGCGGCGGCATCTTCGAATTGCTGGAGCAGGGCGATCCCCGCTTCTCCGACGTGTCCTCGCGCATCTTCGGCACCCCGCACGACGTCGACGTCGCGGCCCTGTGCCGGGCGTACCACGTCGAGTGCCGGCAGGTGGAGGCCGACGGACTGGCCGCCGCGCTGCGCGAACCGTTCGAGGGGATGCGCGTGTTGGAGGTCAAGGCCGACCGGTCCACCCTGCGGGCGCTGCACGCATCGATACGGGCGGCGATCAAGGCCGCGCCGTGATCCCCGAACCCCTGCGCTGCAGGTTGAACACGTTGTGGGACAACCTGATTCTGCGGGTCTTCGGTGACGGCAAGGAGACCCGGTCGCAGCGCGTCATCCGCCGGATCCGGATCGGCATCGTGATCATGGGCTGCCTGGTGACCCTGCAGTCGGTGCTGCTGGTGCTCGGCGCCTGGCGCAACGATCAGCAGATCGAGCACAACATGGGCACGGCGGCCGCGGAGGTGCTCTCGGCGGGTCCGCGACGCTCCACCATCGAGTTCGTGACGCCCGACCGCGTCACCTACCGGCCCGAGCTGGGGGTGCTGTACCCGTCCGAGCTGGAGACCGGGATGCGCATCTACGTCGAGTACGACCGCAGCAACCCGGACCTGGTGCGGGTGCAGAACCGCAACGCGTCGCTGGCCGTCATCCCGGCCGGGTCGATCGCCGTGGTGGGCTGGTTGGTCGCCGGTGCGCTGCTCTGGATCGTGACGCTCGTGCAGCGCCGGCTGGGTTAGGTCTGCCGGCCGGCGGTCAGCTTGGCCAGCCACCCGTCTTCCTGGATGTCCACCACGGTGTTGCCGGTGAGGTCGTACACCGTCGGGGTGCCGGCGTCGCCGTCGCGGATTTCCTGCAGCCGGGTCTCGTTGGTGATCGTCATCTCGTCGGTGTCGACGGCGTGTTCACCGAACTGGATGGTGGCCACGGCCTCGGCGCTGACGCCGGCGTCGGCGGCCCAGCCCGCGAGCTGACCGTCCGACGGTGCCGACCCGCCCGGGTTCTGGTGGCCCCACAGCGTCGCGACGTACGCCTGCAGCGCGGGCGCCGACGTGCCGTGCGCGGCGGCCAGGAACATCGCGTTGGCCACCTTGGCCGAATAGCCGTACTCGGTGTCCAGGAACGTCACCGGGCGGTAGGTGACGGTGAGCAGGCCGAGGGCGATCAGGCTCTTCAGCTCCGGACCGTCGGTGTCCTGCAGGTGGGCGCAGTGGGTGCACTGCGGCTCGGTGTACACCTCGATCTGCGCCGGGGCGTCGGGGCGGCCGGCGATGATGCCGAAGCCGTCCGCGGTGAGCGCGACGCCTGGCAGATCCGGGTCCCGGAGTGCCGATCCGGTGACGGTACGGCCACAGCCGGTTGACCCGGCGAGGAGGGCCAGCGCGGTGGCCGAAGCGAGGATCAGCCGAGGTAGACGCATGCCGGCCCCTTTCTCACCCCGGTGCGACAGACGATACCGGTGGTACCCGAGTTGTGCGTGTCTTCGCGTCGCGTACCCCTGACGGTCACCTGACGGTCAGGCTGCGCTGCCAGCCTGCAGGTGTGCGAGTTGCGATCGTGGCGGAGTCCTTTCTCCCGAATGTCAACGGCGTCACCAATTCGGTGCTCCGGGTGCTGGAGCACCTCCACCGGAACGGCCACGAGGCGCTGGTGATCGCGCCGGACACACCGCGGGGCGAAAAGCCCGCAGACACTTTTCACGGCGATGTGCCCGTGCATCGCATCCCGTCCCGCATGTTCCCGAAGGTGACGTCGTTGCCGCTGGGTGTGCCGCGGCCGCGAATGGTGCGGGTACTGCGCGACTTTCGGCCCGACATCGTGCACCTGGCGT
Organism: Mycobacterium toneyamaense; assembly: GCF_055384815.1. Classification (NCBI taxonomy): domain Bacteria; kingdom Bacillati; phylum Actinomycetota; class Actinomycetes; order Mycobacteriales; family Mycobacteriaceae; genus Mycobacterium; species Mycobacterium toneyamaense. Next base: position 4,959,728 of record NZ_AP040333.1, on the reverse strand, counting down.
CGCCGGCGCTGCTGGGCTACGGCGGCCTGCACGCCGCGCGCTTCCTCGGCATCCCGACCGTCGCGGTGTTCCAGACCGACATCGCCGGTTTCGCGCAGAGCTACGGCGTCGGCATGATGACGAAGACCGCGTGGGCCTGGAACCGGCACCTGCACTCGCGCGCCGACCGGACCCTCGCGCCGTCCAGCGCGACGATGGAAGACCTTGTCACCCATCGGATTCCGCGCGTGTACAAGTGGGGCCGCGGCGTCGACGTCACCGGTTTCGCACCGTCGGCGCGCAGTGCCGCGCTGCGGGCGCAGTGGTCGCCCGAGGGCAAGCCGGTGGTGGGTTTCGTCGGCCGGCTGGCGCCGGAGAAGCACGTCGAACGGCTGGCCGCGCTGGCCGGCCGCGACGATCTGCAGCTCGTGGTCGTCGGCGAGGGTATCGATCAACCCAAGCTCGAAAAGCTGCTGCCGACAGCGGTTTTCACCGGCGCGCTGTACGGGCGGGAACTGGCCACGGCATACGCCAGCATGGACGTGTTCGTGCACCCGGGGGAGCACGAGACGTTCTGTCAGGCGGTGCAGGAGGCCATGGCGTCAGGTCTGCCGGTCATCGCGCCGGATGCGGGTGGCCCGCGTGATCTGGTGACACCCATGCACACCGGATTGCTCTTGCCGGTGGCGGATTTCGAGGGGTCGCTGCCGGCCGCGGTCGACCACCTGCTGGCCGAGCGGTCCCGCTACTCGCTCGCCGCCCGCCGCAGCGTGCTCGGCCGCACCTGGCCCGCCGTGTGCGACGAACTGCTCGGCCACTACGCCGCCGTCCTCGGCGAGCGTCGCGCCCTCGCTGCCTGACGCTGCCTGATTCCCCGCGAGCGTGCGTGTTTGCTTGCGACACGCCGTATTCGGTGTGTATGAATGTCGCGCTCGTGGCCACCGAGAGTGACGAATCTGCACGTGTCGACCGGCGTGCCGTGCGCAGACATGCACGCTCGGCGGGAGTTCAGCTCACGTGGACGAGGTCGTACACGTAGGACCGGTCGTCCTTGCGGCTCACCCACGTACCCTCGGGTGGCAGGTAGCCGAACCCCGCGTGGTCGAACGGGCGGCTCGACACCGCGCCCAGCTCCGTGCACACCACCCACCCGAAGTGCGGCAGTCGCCGGCACCAGATGTCCAGGTCGACCCGCTTGTACGACGGAAACCCGTGCGCCTCGCCGTCTTCGGCGAACTCATAGGTCAATCCGTCGTCCCGTCGGACGAATTTCAGTCCCGCCATGAAGTTCCTTCGGTCAGCCCTGCGCCAGCTCGGCCACCGGCTGCCACTCTTCCCAAGTGCGCAACCGGTTTTCGTAGTCGGTCTTGGCGATCTGCAGCGGAGCACTACCGAAAAAGACTCGCAGCGGCGGCTTCTCGGCATCGACGATCTTGAGCACCGCGGCTGCTGACGCCTCCGGGTTGCCCGGCACCGCGTTGCGCTCGCTGCGCCAGCGGGCGACGTCCGCCCGCAGCCCGTCGTACGCCTCGAGCTCGGTGGTCCGCTTGGCCGACGCGCCGCTCCAATCCGTCGAGAATCCCCCGGGCTCGATGAGCGTGACGTGAATCCCGAACCGTTCCACCTCGGCGGCCAGCGACTGCGAGAAACCCTCGAGCGCCCACTTCGACGCGTGGTAGGCGCCGAGGCCGGCGAACGCGCTGATGCCGCCGATCGAGGACACCTGGATGATGTGCCCGCTGCCCTGCGCACGCAGGTACGGCAGTGCGGCCTGCGTGATCCACAGCGCGCCGAAGACGTTGGTTTCGATCTGATCCCGCGCCTCGGCCTCCGACAGCTCCTCGATGAAGCCGAACTGGCCGTAACCCGCGTTGTTGACGACGACGTCCAACCGGCCGAAGTGCTCGTGCGCTGTCTTCACCGCGGCGAAGTCGGCGTCGCGGTCGGTGACGTCGAGCGTGATGGGCAGCAGCGCGTCGCCGTACTTGGCCACCAGGTCGTCGAGCGTCGACACGTCCCGTGCCGTTGCGGCCACCTTGTCACCGCGCTCGAGCGCCGCAGCCGTCCACTCGCGCCCGAAACCGCGCGAGGTACCCGTGATGAACCAGACTTTTGTCCCCATGCGGCTTACAGCTCCCGAAGTGCCCTTTCCATTCCCGCCCCGCCGCAGACGCGGGGCGCTGGAGCAGCCGGTAGCGTCATATCCGTGAGTCGCGCGTCATTGGAGAAAGATCCGCACGAGGTTGCGTCGATGTTCGACGGTGTCGCCCGTCGCTATGACATCACCAACACCGTGCTGTCGCTGGGGCAGGACCGGTTCTGGCGGCGGCAGACGCGGGCGGCGCTGCGTATCGGCCCAGGTGACAAGGTCCTGGATTTGGCTGCCGGCACCGCGGTGTCGACCGTCGAGCTCGCGACGTCGGGCGCCTGGTGTGTGGCCTGTGATTTCTCGGTCGGCATGCTCGCGGCGGGGGCGGACCGGAAGGTCCCGAAGGTGGCAGGTGACGCCACCAGACTGCCGTTCGACGACGGCGTCTTCGACGCGGTCACCATCAGCTTCGGGCTGCGCAACGTCGTCGACTTCAGCGCCGGCCTGCGTGAGATGGCCCGGGTGACCCGGCCCGGTGGCCGCCTGGTGGTGTGCGAGTTCTCCACGCCGACCAACCGGCTCTTCGCGACGGCCTACAAGGAGTACCTGATGAAGGCGCTCCCGACGATGGCCACCGCGGTGTCGTCCAACCCCGAGGCGTACGTCTACCTCGCGGAGTCCATCCGGGCCTGGCCCGACCAGGACGACCTGGCCCGCAAGATCGAGGCGGCCGGCTGGTCGCAGGTGCGCTGGCGCAACCTGACCGGAGGGATCGTCGCGCTGCACGCCGCCGTCAAGCCGTGAGTATTCCCGTCCTCGCGGTCGCCGGTTTCCTCGGCGCGGGCAAGACCACACTGCTGAACCACCTGCTGCGTAACGGCCGCGGCGCGCGAATCGGCGTGCTGGTCAACGACTTCGGGTCCGTCAACATCGACGCGATGCTGGTCGCCGGTCAGGTCGACGCCATGGCGTCACTGTCCAACGGGTGCATCTGCTGCGTCGCCGAGGACGGTGAGGTCGCCGAGATGCTGGGCAAGCTGGCCGCCGTCCGCCCGGCCCTGGACCTGATCGTGGTGGAGGCCAGCGGCGTCGCCGAGCCGCCCGCGGTGGCGCGGACCATCATGACGGCCGACTCCGACGACTTCCATTACGCCGGCCTGATCCTGGTGGTCAACGGATGCGAGCCGGAGTTCGGGCACGGGCTGCCGGTGGCCGACCTGGTGGTGCTCAACCGGGCAAGTGAAGTCGCCGACGTCGACGCCGTGCTGGCCCGGATTCGCGCGCAGAATCCGCGAGTCCCCGTGCAGCCCACCGATTTCGCGCGCATCGACCCGACGCTGCTTATCGACATTCCGGAACGCGCCCCGCAGGCCCAGCTGTCGTTCGACGAGCTGCTGCACGACGATCACGACCACGACCATCCCGTCTACCAGTCCGTCGAATACATCACCGGCGACGTGCTGAACCCGCGCCGCTTGCTGGCCCTGCTGCGTGACCGGCCCGAAGGGCTTTACCGGGCAAAGGGTTTCGTCGACTTCGGCGCCGGACACCGATACCTGCTGCAGCTGGTGGGCGGCTCCCTGCGGCTGCAGAAGCGGCGCGGCACCGGCACCCAACTGGTGTGCATCGGCACCGGCATGGACACCGCGAAGGTGCGGGCGGCGCTGCACGAGTGCACCACCGAACCGGCCGACGAGAACGCCATCCTCGGAGTCCACAAGTACGTGATGCCGTAGGCCCCGGATATCCCGACTCCTCACCTGAGTTCGAGGAGATGTGTTGTTCAAGGTCAATGAGTACTTCGATGGCAAGGTCGCATCGATCGCGTTCGCGCCCGCCGAGGGCCCCGCGACCGTCGGCGTCATGGCCGTCGGCGAATACGAATTCGGCACCTCGAGCCTCGAGATCATGCACGTGGTGTCCGGCGCCCTGACCGTCAAGCTGCCCGGCAGCGACGAGTGGGAAACCTTCGCCGCCGGAACGCAATTCACCGTGCCGGCCGACAGCAAGTTCGGCGTCCGCGTCGAGGTCGAGACCGCCTACCTCTGCGAATACCGGTAACTTTCCGCCCACGGTGAACTTGGTCGCGACTTTTTCGCAAAGTCTCGACCAAGTTCACTTTGTGCACCAAGATGAGGCATGCCCTACGGACGCCTCGCTGATCCCGATTCCATCATCGGCACCGACCGCCGCTCTGACCCGCGCATGGTCAAGGCCCTCGCCGCATTCGGCATGGACGGCCGCCTCCCGGAACCGCCGCTGACGGTCGACGCCCCGCTGGCGCAGCGCCTCGAGTTCACCGCGTTCGCGGAGCAGGGGACCGGTGCCGTGCTGAAGATGCTGGGGGACCAGGCCCCCGCACCTGAGGGCGTCACCACCACGACCACCACCATCACCGGTGCCGACGGCAACGAGATCACGCTGTTCATCAGCCGACCCACCGATGCCGACGGTCCGCTGCCCGCGGTTGTGCACCTGCACGGCGGTGGCATGGCGATCCTCAGCGCCGCCGACATCCAGTACGTCCGCCTCCGCGAAAACCTTGCGGCCGCAGGGCTCGTCGTCGTCGGCGTCGAGTTCCGTAATTCGGGCGGCGCGCTCGGCCCGCACCCGTTCCCGGCCGGGCTCAACGACTGCGCGGCGGCCGTGCGCTGGACGGCGGCGCACAAAGACGAGCTCGGAATCAGCCACCTGATCGTGTCGGGGGAGTCCGGCGGCGGGAACCTGACGCTGACGGTCGCGCTGAAAGCCAAGCGGGAGGGCTGGATCGACGAGATCGCCGGCGTCTACGCCCAGTGCCCGTACATCTCGAACCGGTGGCTCGAGGACGCCGAGGACCTGCCGTCGCTGCGGGAGAACGACGGGTACTTCATCAGCTGCCTGCAACTGGCGCTGCTGGGCTCTATCTATGACCCCGACCAGCAGCACGCGCAAGACGGCACCTGCTGGGCCGGGGCGGCCACCAGTGTGGAGTTGGAAGGCCTTCCGCCGCATGTCATTTCGGTCAACGAGCTCGACCCGCTGCGCGACGAGGGCCTGATCTACTACCGCAGGCTGGCCGCGGCCGGCGTCAGCGTCGTCGGGCGGATCGTCGCCGGCACCTGCCACGCCGGGGACATCCTGCTCGCCGGCGCCATGCCCGAGGTCTTCGCGGCCACCGTCCGCGACATCGTCGGGTTCGCGCGGTCGGTCAGCTGAACGGCTTGCGCTGATCCAGCCGGCGCGAGCCACGTCCGGCCCGGCGCCAGATGCGGGCGATCATGTCGGTGTCCTCCTCGGTCACGAGGTTGCCCATGGCCCGTACCGCGACCGTCATCAGGTACTGCGATCGCATCGCGACAGGCCCCGTCAGCGGCAGGAACTTCGGCACGGTCAGCAGGATCGCCAGTCGGCGCGCCACCGAGAACCCGGCGGCGTAGTGCTGCTGCAGCAGTGCGGGCCAGGCCGCGCTGAGGTCACCCGAGCCCAGCAGATCGGCGGCCAGCCTTCCCGTCTCCAGGCCGTAGTCGATGCCCTCGCCGTTGAGCGGGTTGACGCATGCGGCGGCGTCGCCGACGAGCATCCAGTTCGGTCCCGCGACGCCCGACACCGCGCCGCCCATCGGCAGCAGCGCCGACTTGGCCAGCCGCGGCTGACCTTCGAAGCCCCACTCGTCGCGGCGCAGGTTGGTGTAGTGGGCCAGTAGCGGGCGCAGCGCGGCGTCGGCCGGACGTTTCTCGGTGGCCAGCGCACCCACGCCGATGTTCACGTCCCCGTTGCCCAGCGGGAAGATCCAGCCGTAGCCCGGCAGCACCTCCCCCTCGGGGGAGCGCAGCTCCAGGTGCGACGTGATCCACGGCTCGGCGTGCCGCGGCGTCGCGATGTAGGCGCGGATCGCGACGCCGTACACGGTCTCTTGGTGCCATTCCCGGCCCAGGACACGGCCCAGCGTCGAGCGGGCGCCGTCGGCGACGATGAGTTCGGCGCAGCTCACCTCTTGTCCGTCGTCGAGCTGCAACGTGGTCACCCGGCCGGCCGCATCGTGGGAGACGCCGACGGCCTTGACGCCCAGCAGCATCTTCGCCCCGGAGTCGGCGGCGACCTGACGAATCCGGTCGTCGAGCTCGGTGCGGGGAACCGCGCTGCTGGTGGCCGGGAACGACGGCCCCGGCCAGCGCACCTCGCGCTGCGCGCCGAAGCCGGCCAGCCGCAGCCCGTGGTGGCTGACGTGGCCGTCGAGCCACTCGCCGAGTCCCAGCTCACGCAGTTCGGCAATGGCCCGCGGCGTCAGCCCGTCGCCGCAGGCCTTGTCCCGGGGAAACTGCGCCGAGTCGATCACCAGGACGTCGCGGCCCCGGCGCGCTGCCCAGGCGGCAGCGGCGGAACCTGCCGGCCCGGCTCCGACCACGACCACATCTGCGTGCACGACCATGCCGCCCAGTATGTTGGACCCATGAAGACACCAGCGACAGTGGTCGCGGGCGTGGACTTTGGTGACGCCGCCTTCGCCGCGCAGGTTCGTGACGCGGTCGCGCGCATCGAAGACCTGATGTCGACCGAGCTGGGCAAAGCCGACGAGCTGATGGCCGAAGCGGTCCAGCACCTGTTCCAGGCCGGTGGCAAGCGGTTCCGTCCGCTGTTCACCGTGTTGTCGGCGTCGCTGGGGCCGGACCCCAACAACAACGACGTCGCGATCGCCGGCGCCGTCATCGAGCTGGTGCACCTGGCGACGCTCTACCACGACGACGTCATGGACGAGGCGCAGGTGCGGCGCGGCGCGGACAGCGCCAACGCCCGCTGGGGCAACAACATCGCGATCCTGGCCGGCGACTACCTGTTCGCCACCGCCTCGCGGCTGGTGTCCCGGCTGGGGCCCGACGCGGTGCGCGTCATCGCCGACACCTTCGCCCAGCTGGTGACCGGCCAGATGCGCGAGACCCGTGGCGCCCTCGAAGGCGCCGACCCCGTCGAGCACTACCTGAAGGTCGTGTACGAGAAGACGTCATGCCTGATCGAGGCGTCCGGCCGGTTCGGTGCGACGTTCTCCGGCTCCGATGAGGAGCAGATCGAGCGGCTGAGCCGGCTCGGCGGCATCGTCGGCACCATCTTCCAGATCTCCGACGACATCATCGACATCGACAGCGATCCCGACGAATCGGGCAAGGTGCCGGGAACCGATCTGCGCGAAGGCGTACACACCCTGCCGGTGCTGTACGCGCTGCAGGAGACCGGACCCGACGCCGACCGGCTGCGGGTGTTGCTGGCCAAGCCCATCGACAACGACGCCGACCTCGCCGAGGCGCTGGCGCTGCTGCGCGCGTCGCAGGGCATGGTCGAGGCCAAGCGCACCGTTCAGCGCTTCGCCGCGGACGCTCGCGCCGAGTTGGACAACCTGCCGGATCTGCCCGGCCGGTTGGCGCTGCTCAACCTGGTCGAGTACACCGCTGACCGCCACGGCTGACCTCCCACCGGGACACCCTGGAACCAGGCACCAGTTGCCGAGCGTTCAATTCAGTGAGTTTGACTGCGCTGGAGGAGGTAGCCGATGACGTGGAATCCGCACGCGAACACCGCGAAGACGTTCGCGCTGCTGGCGGGCTTCTCGACGCTCATCGTGCTGATCGGGTCGCTGTTCGGCAAGAACATCATGTACCTGGCGGTGCTGTTCGCCATCGGCATGAACGCCTACGTCTACTTCAACAGCGCCAAGATGGCGCTGCGGGCCATGCACGCACAGCCGGTCAGCGAGATGCAGGCGCCCGCGATGTACCGCATCGTCCGCGAGCTCGCCATCACCGCGCGCCAGCCGATGCCGCAGCTGTACATCAGCGACACCGACGCCCCCAACGCGTTCGCCACGGGGCGCAATCCCCGCAATGCCGCGGTCTGCTGCACGACGGGCATCCTGAACATCCTCACCGAGCGCGAGCTACGCGCCGTGCTGGGGCATGAGCTCTCGCACGTCTACAACCGCGACATCCTGATCTCCTGTGTGGCGGGCGCCATGGCGTCGGTGGTGACGGCGTTGGTCAACGTCGCGTACTTCATCGGCATGTTCGGTGGCGACCGCGACGACCGGCCCAATCCCTTTGTCCTCCTCGTGCTTTCGATCGTCGGCCCGCTGGCCGCGACCATCATCCGGCTGGCGGTGTCGCGTTCGCGCGAGTATCAGGCCGACCAGTCGGGCGCCGAACTGACGGGTGACCCGCTGGCGCTGGCGAGCGCGCTGCGCAAGATCAGCGCCGGCGTGCAACAGGCCCCGCTGCCGCCCGAGCCGCAGCTGGCCGACCAGGCCCACCTGATGATCGCCAACCCGTTCCGGGCCGGCGAGAAGATCGGCAAGCTCTTCTCGACCCACCCGCCCATCGAGGACCGCATCGCACGCCTGGAGCGCATGGCGGGGCGGTAGCGCCCGCTGTCTCGATTGCCCCTCTGGGCCTTCGCTACTCGGACTTTGGCGCCGTGGTTTCAGGGTGAACGGATGCCGTGGCTGATGCCCCATTGACCCTGTGCTGAGGGTCGTCGTCTCTCGCACTTTTTCGCCCTGGCTTCAGGGTGGATGCAGCACCGCCCGGTCGGGCTCGCCAAACTCATAGAAACATACCCCCTGGGGGTACTTGACGGACGCTCGCCGCGCTGCGTAACGTCGTCCACGTCAGGTACCCCCAGGGGGTATGCACACGAGAAGGGATTCAGCGATGACGGTGGCGGCAACCCCGAAGGCCGATTGGCATCTACGCGGCGAGTGGTTCGATGTGTGCAGCTGCAAGCTGCCCTGCCCGTGCAGCTTCGCGCAGGAGCCCACGCACGGCGACTGCCTGTTCACCCTCGTCTGGCAGGTGCACGAAGGGCATTACGGCGCAACCGATCTCAGTGGCCTCGGGGTCGTGGCCCTGGGCGAGTTCGCCGGCAACATGTGGATCGGCGACCCGGACGCCACCATGAAGCTCATGTTCTACATCGACGAGAAGGCGGACGCTGATCAACGGAAAGCCCTGGAGCGGATCTTCCGCGGCGACGAGGGCGGCTGGCCGGGGGAGTTCGGCGCCCTGATCAGCGAGCTGCGGGGTATCGAGTACGCCCCGATCAACTTCGCCGCGGCCGACGACCTGGCCTACTGGCGGGCGGAGATTCCGGGCAAGGTCGACGTCCGGGTGGATGCGCTGACCGGCCCGACGGCCGACCCGAACCGTCGCGTCACCACCGTCAACGCTCCGGGTGCCGAAGTCGGGCCGGGACAGGTCGCGACGTGGGGTGTGGTCAGGAAGGCCGACGCCGTCGGCTTCGACTTCTCCCACGAGTACCTCGGCGTCTCCAGCAAGCACTTCCCGTTCGACTGGCGGCCCGACGGCGAACTGCCGAACGTCGAGTTGCCGTCCGCCGCGGAGGCGGCCGGCGGATGCTGCTGCGGCTGAGCTGACGAGGACCCGGAAATGACACTGCGCCCAGGGCCTGCCGCTCTCGCGGGGTACGGCCCTGGGCGCAGGATCAATCAGGTACTACTCGGCAACCTCGACCAGACGGTCCACGCTGACCGGCGTCACCCGGAGGGCGGCCGCGGTGCCGATGTCATAGAACAACCCGATCACCTCGAGGTCGCCGGCGCGGTGCCGGGCCCGGACCAGCGGGTGGGCGGCGAGGGTCTGCGCCTGAAGTGCGACGTTGACCATCGACAGCTGGTCGACGACGCCGAACCCTTCCTCGGCCGCGGCGACGGCCACGGGGTGGCGGCCCTCGTCGAAGGCGCGCAACGTCGCATCGCCGTGCTCCAGCCAGGTGTGCAGGTGCTCGTCGTGACCCTGATCGCCGCCCAGCAGCGCGGTCATGGCGCCGCAGCTGGAGTGGCCGCACACCACGATCGACGAGACCTCCAGGACCTCGACGGCGAAGGCGATGGCCGCCTCGACCGAGGCGTCGGCGCGTCCCTCCGGGATCAGGTTGCCGACGTTGCGGACCGTCAACAGGTCACCGGGGCCACTGCTGGTGATGACGTTGGGCACGACGCGCGAGTCGACGCAGGTGATGAACAGCGTCTCCGGCTTCTGCGTGTGGGCCAGGTCCTCCATGTGTGGGCGCAGCACGGGTGCGGTGCGGCGGTGGTAGGTCTCCAGGCCCTCCATCACAGAGGAGGTCTGCGGCTGCGACTTCCACGGGACGACACCCGAGCGCTTGTCGAACGGCGTGAACGTGCGGGTCGGCGGACCGGCGGCCGCACTGTGCAGCTCGGCCGTGCCGTATTCGTGAATCTCGACGGAGCCACCGCCGGCGACGTGCTGGCGCTTCCACTCATCGATGGTCTCGTGGGCGGCGTGGTCGATGAAGTCCACCGACAGCTCGACGGTGACGTCCGAACCGGTCGGCACCGAAGCCAGGGCCGAGGTCAGGCGCGGCAGCGACAGGAAGCTGACCGAGCCCTCGATCACGATGCGCCAGTCGTTTCCGGCGACGTGCTCGGTGACGATCTTGGCCCGGATGACGCGCCACACCGTCAGGGCGACCGCCAGGGCGAGGCCGATCAGCACACCCTCGAGCAGGTTGAGGAACACGACGCCGAGCACCGTGATGGCGTAAACCGCGATATCGCCTGTGCGCCGGGCGGTCTCGATGTGCACCTTCTTGACCAGCTGGCAGCCGATGACGATCAGCAGGCCGGCGAGCGCCGACGTCGGGATCAGCTGGGCCAGGCCGGCGAACGGCACTGCGAACAGCAGGATCCAGAACCCGTGCAGGATGGCCGACGCCCGGGACTTGGCGCCCGCGGCGACGTTGGTCGAGCTGCGCACGATGACGCCGGTGACGGGCAGGCCGCCGATGGCGCCGGAGATGGTGTTGGCCGCGCCCTGGCCGATCAGCTCACGGTCGAAGTTGGTGCGCGGGCCGTTGTGCATGCGATCGACCGAGACCGCCGACAACAGGCTCTCGACGCTGGCGATGAGGGCGACGGTCAGGACGCCCGCGAAGACGGCGGCCCACTGTCCGTTGGGCAGGGTGGGCAACGACAGCGAGTCCAGCAGCGAGCCGTTGATCTGGATGCGCTTGACGTCGAACGGCAGCGCGACGGACAGCGCCGTCACACCGACGATGGCGACGAGCGGGCCGGGAATCCGGTTGACGGGCGCCGGCACCCAGCGCCATGCCACCAGCGTGACGATGACCAGCATGCCGAGCAGGAACCCGGGGCCGTGGACGTTCATCAGCTGCGCCGGCAGCTCGTGGATGTTCTCCCAGGCGCTGCTGTTGGACTTGCCACCCAGCAGCACGTGCAGCTGCTGCAGCGCGATGGTGATGCCGATGCCCGCGAGCATGGCGTGCACGACGACCGGCGAGATGGCCAGCGCGGCCCGGGCCACGCGGCTGAGGCCGAACAGGATCTGGAGTATGCCGGCGCCGACGGTGATGGCGCACGTCACGCCCCAGCCGAATTGGGCGATCAGCCCGGCGACGACGACGGTCAGGCCGGCGGCCGGTCCGCTCACCTGCAGCGGCGAGCCGCCGAGCGCACCGGCGACGATGCCGCCGACGATGGCGGCGATGATGCCGGCCAGGATGGGGGCGTTCGACGCGACGGCGATGCCGAGCGACAGTGGCAGTGCCACCAGGAATACGACAAGTGACGCGGGCAGGTCGTAGCGCAGTATCGCGCGTAAACCCTTTGCCGGCGGGGCGGTTTCTAGCATGCCTAGGTTTCCGTTCTCCGAATTGTTGTCCGATGGACACATGTGAAGATGCGCTGCGCGAGTTTCGGTCCGCGCGCCCGCCGACACCATTGTCGATTAAACATGTTGCGAGACAACATGTTTCAGAACTGTTCGACGGTCGCCGAGAAAAGACGACGTCAATTGCTAAGTGCGAGAGTATGTATCGCCAGACGGGGTCGCAAGGCGAGGGAGAGTTCCCATAGAGAACGCAAATCTTCTTCACGTATCAGAGGGTTGATCGGTTCGCCGATCTGGGATACCGGTTCGCATCGATCCGGTCGGTATGCTCGGGATCGGTGGTCCGAACGGTCAAAATGACTGTATTGCAACGACTCTCGTACATCACATCGGTCCACGTAAGTGACGTGAGTCATATGTAGGGACTAATATTTGAACTCGGTATGAACGCAGTGACAATTTTCTGTGTTCTCAACACAATGGAAGAATGACAACGATGTCGGTACCACCACGAGAGCGTCACCCCCGGGCCGCCGTGCTCGGCCAGCTGCCGCGCATGGAGCGTGCCGACGGATCCCCCATCCGGGTGTTGCTGGTCGATGACGAGCCGGCGCTGACCAACCTGGTCAAGATGGCGCTGCACTACGAGGGCTGGGTCGTCGAGGTGGCGCACAACGGCCGCGACGCGGTCGCCAAGTTCAGCGAGATGGAACCGGACATCGTCGTGCTGGACATCATGCTGCCCGACACCGACGGCCTGCAGTTGCTGCAGCGGGTGCGCGCGGCCGAGGGCTACACCCCGACGCTCTTCCTCACGGCGCGGGACTCCGTGATGGACCGCGTCACGGGGTTGACCGCCGGCGCCGACGACTACATGACCAAGCCGTTCAGCCTCGAAGAGCTGGTGGCCCGGCTGCGCGGGCTGCTGCGCCGGTCGAGCCAGCTCGCGCCCGAGTCCGACGAGGTGCTCAAGGTGGGCGACATGGTCCTCAACGGCGCCAGCCGGGAGGTGACGCGGGCCGGTGAGCCGATCTCCTTGACCGTCACCGAGTTCGAACTGCTCCGGTATCTGATGCGCAACCCGCGACGGGCCATCGCCCGCGCGGAGATCCTCGACCGGGTGTGGAACTACGGCTTCGGCGGCAAGTCGAGCATCGTCGACCTCTACATCTCGTATCTGCGCAAGAAGATCGACACCGATCGCGAGCCCATGATCCACACGGTGCGTGGCGTGGGCTACATGCTGCGCCCTGCCGACGCGGAGGACTAACCTGCCCGAGGTGACGCGTGTGACCCGGGTGCCGACTCGAGTACTCGCCCGTACGCCGGTTCGGGCGCCGTGGTGGCGTCCGCGCACCCTGCGCCGACGCCTCGTATTCGGCGTCACCTCGCTGGTCACCGTGGTGCTGCTGGCGGTCGGGGTGCTGTCGGTGTACAGCCTGCACAGCTATGTGTCGGCGATGAGCGACGCCGAACTCGAGCGCTCGCTCGACGCCCTCGGTCATTCCTATGACCGCTTGGAGATCAAGCGCGGCGACCCGGCCCACCCGATCGACGCCGGCGAAGACGGCCTGACGGCCTTCGGTGGCCAGGCGCCCGGAAACCTCATCGCGGTGCTGCACAAGGGCGTCGTCGTGCAGTCGGCGGTGTTCCCCGACGGCGAACCGAAGCCCGTCCAGCCCGACGTCGTCAAGGCCGTCAGCGGGCAGCAGTGGACCAACCTCGGGCCGCGGACGGTGAAGCTGCCGCGACTCGGCTGGTACCGCATGGCCGGACAGGACGCCGGCGGCGGTGACGTGCTGGTCTCGGGCGTGTCCATGGAGGACGCCAACAGTGTGGTGGCGCGCAAGACCGTCGCGGTCGCGGTCATGACACTGCTGGCCATCGCGCTGACCGCGGTCGGCACCATCGCGGTGGTGAACTATGCGCTGCGGCCGCTGAGCCGCGTGGCCTCGACGGCGGCGAAGGTGGCGACCCGGCAGTTCGGCAGCGAGGACCACCGCATCACCGAACGGGTCCGGCCGGAGGACACCGACCCGCGCACCGAGGTCGGCATCGTGGGGGACACGCTCAACAAACTGCTGGACAACGTCGACAGTGCGCTCGCCGAACTCGCCGCGTCGCACCGCCGGACGCGGCAATTCCTCACCGACGCCAGCCACGAGTTGCGGACACCGCTGGCCGCCATCCGCGGGTACGCCGAACTGACCCGTCAGGACAGCGCCGCACTGCCCGAGAGCACCGAATACGCGCTGGCCCGCATCGAGGCCGAGGCGCAGCGGATGTCCGGTCTGGTGGAGGACCTGCTGCTGATCTCGCGGCTCGAGGAGCATCAGGATCTCGAGACCGACGACGTCGAGCTGTGCGACCTGGTGATCAATGCCGTCAACGACGCCGCGGTGTCGTCGCCCGCGCACCGCTGGCGCTCGCGCCTGCCCGACGTGCCGGTGTGGGTCCGCGGCGACCCGGCCCGGTTGCATCAGGTGATCGGCAATCTGCTGGCCAACGCACGCGTCCACACGCCCGCCGGAGTATCGGTCACGACCAGCCTGACACCGGGTCCCGGATATGTGGAATTGACCGTCGCCGATGACGGCCCGGGAATTCCGGAAGAATTGTTGCCGAATTTGTTCGACAGATTTGTGGTCGCCGACAAATCGCGTTCTCGCGTGCTCGGCAGCACGGGGCTCGGCCTGGCGATCGTGTCGACGATCGTCAAAGCGCACGGCGGCCGCGTGAAGGTCGAATCGAACACTGCGGGAACGATTTTCCGGGTGCGGCTGCCGATGGACCGGGAAGTCGGGGAGTACGTGACGGTGAGCGAGTCGCACAATCCGCACGTATCCGAGTCGACTGTTTGAATTTCGCCTGAATTCGGCATGATTCATGCGGATATCCGTATGGGTTCGGCCTGAGAATGCGTTTCTCGCCCATTTCCGCGACTACCGTCGAAGTTATTGATCCAGCGCTGTCGGCGCTGGATGCGGAAAGGGAAAACCATGAAGAGTTCCACCAAGATCTCGGCCGGGACCGGAATCGTCCTGGCCCTGCTGGTCGCGGCGGCCGCACCGGCCACGGCGCGGCCCGTGGTGCCGCCGGCGCCCGGGGAATCCGCGACGCAGACGATCCATCGGCTGCAGACCGAGGGCTTCCGGGTGATCGAGTCGCGGGTCGGCAGCGGATCCATCGAGGATTGCACCGTCACCGCCGTCCGGCACGGGCGTGAGCTGTCGAGCCAGGAGGGCAAGCTGCGCGGGCAGAGCACCACGGTCTACGTCGACCTCGGCTGCAAGTGATTTGCGGCTGACGCTGCGAGGCGTGGTCATTGGGTTCTACTCTGAGCAGGTGTTCAGCAGAATCCTGATCGGTGCGGTGGTGGCCGCTGGGGCGATCTCGTTGGTGCCGGGTGTTGCCGCGGCGGCTCCGCCACCGGAGCCGGTGCCCCCGCCGCCGGGACCCGCCGCGCCGAACCTCAACGGATTCAAGCCCGTCACCCCGTCGACCTACGCCAGCAAGGACGGGACGTTCTACATGTTCCAGGCCCCCGGCGGTCTGACGTGCATCATGCGCCGCAACGAAGGCGAGTACGGCTGTAGCGGCCCGATGCCGGGCGCCCCCGAAGGCACCAACGTCGTCGTCGGTCAACAGGTGGGCGCGCCGGCGTTCAACACCCTGAACGGGCCGAAGTACGTCGGCGAGATGCCCGGGGCGGTCCAGACCCTGCCGGCCGGCTCGCGGATCACCTACCGCAACATCACGTGCGGCACCGACGGCACCATGACGGCGTGCGTCAACAGCTTCGACCAGTCCGGTTTCGTGGTCAGCCCGGCCGGCAGCTTCATCGTCAACGAGTCGAATCCGTTGCTGGACAGGCCGAAAGACCGCAACCCCTACTTCAACTGATCCCGAGGTCAGAACCCTGCGCCGTGGACCTCGTGCCCGGGTTTCTCGAGCATGAGGCCGGCGTAGGCGTCCTCGACCGTGCAGCCGTGGTTGATCACCCGGTCCACCTCACGCGCGATCGGCATGCTCAGCCCGTGCGTCTCGGCGAATTCCATGATCACGCTGGCGGCCTTGACGCCTTCGGCGACCTGGTTCATCGAGGCGATGATCTCGTCGATGGGCTTGCCCTGGCCCAGCTGCTCGCCGACGTGCCGGTTGCGGCTGCGCTGGCTGGTACAGGTGACGATCAGGTCGCCCATGCCGGCCAGGCCCGCGAAGGTGTCACGGTTGCCGCCCATCGCCACGCCGAGCTTGGACATCTCGGCCACTGCGCGCGCCATCACCATCGCGCGGGTGTTCTCGCCGATGCCCAATGAGTAGCCCATGCCGACGGAGATCGCGTACACGTTCTTGAGCGCCCCGGCCATCTCGACACCGATCACGTCGTCGGTGGTGTAGGTGCGAAACCGCCTGGTGCGGAACAGGCCTGCGAGATTGGCGGCGAGATGCTGGTCCGGCATCGCGAGCACCGCGGCGGCGGCGTATCCCTCGGCGACCTCGCGGGCGATGTTGGGCCCGGCCAGGATTCCTGCCGGGTGCCCCGGCAGCACCTCGTCGACGATCTGGCTCATGCGCATGTTGGTGCCCTGCTCGAGGCCCTTGACCAACGACACCACCGGGACCCACGGCCGCAGTTCCTTGGCCAGCTCGCCCAGCACGTTGCGGAAGCCGTGCGACGGCACACCCATCACGATGACGTCGGCGCTGTTGGCTGCTTCGGAGAAGTCGGTGGTCGCCCGCAGCGATTCGGGCAGTGCCACGCCGTCACCCAGATAGCGGCTGTTGCAATGCTTTTCATTGATGTCGGCCGCGGTTTCCGCGGACCGTACCCACTGCAGCGTCGGGCCCCGGCGCGCACAGATCGAGGCCACCGTGGTGCCCCAGGACCCGCCACCGAGAACGACGACGGTCGGTACGCGCTGCGCTGATGCCATGGCGACAGGTTATGTCGCCGGGACGAGCGGAGCGGCGGGATTCGCGGAGTGTCCAGGTTTGTGTCGGTTGGTACCGCCACGCTGTGCGACGATCGAAGGAGCGATCGCCGAGGGGGTGCGGCAGGGGTGACGGTGTCGGTGTCGCGCGTGCGCGCGGCGAAGCCTGGGACGATGCTCGACGCCGCCGATGACGTACGGACCACGTCGGCCGCGCTGGAGATCGTGATCGGCGTCGAGCGCGGCCAGCTGGCCAATTTGAAAGCGAACTGGCAGGGGCAGGCCAGCGACGCCGCAATCGCCAAGGCGCAGCAGCTGATCGACGAGCAGGAGGCCTACCGGGCCCGGCTGGACAAGCTGGCCAAGGCGCTCACCGACGGCGGCAATCAGCTCACCTCGCTGCGCAGCACCCTGCTGGAATTTGTCGACACCGCCCTCATGCTGGGGTTCTCGGTCCGCGACGACGGCGTGGTCACCCCACAGCAGTGGCTGGTCGGCGACTTGGGACCCCTCAAGAAAGCGGCCGAGTTCTTCACCGACTCCATTCAGGAGCAACTGAAGGCCTTCGATACCACTGACACGCTCACCGCCACGGCGATCGACCAGGCAGTACAAGGCCAGAAACCCTCGGCGCCGGTCAACATCGGCGGGCAGGACATCCAGATTCCGCCGCCGGGGACCAACCCCGAGGACGTCAACAAGTGGTGGAACGCACTGACGCCGGAGCAGCAACAGCAGCTGATCGCCCGGCATCCGCCGGAATTGGGCAACCTCAACGGTGTCCCGGCCAGTGCCCGGGACGCCGTCAATCAGCAGGTGATGAACGACGACCTGAACCGGGTCCGCGACGTCGCGGGCCGCAATCACGTCTCCGAGGACGACGTCCTCAAGGACCCCGGCCGGTACGGGCTGACGCAGACCGACGCCACGCGGTTCTACAACGCCCGGCGCACCAGTGAAGGTCTCGCGCACCAGCGCGGGTCCGGCACCGACTCGAAGCGGGAACGTCCCGTCATGCTGTGGGCTTATCAACCGGAGGCGGATGGCGGACAGGGGCGGGCGGCCATCTGCCTCGGGAACCCCGACACCGCGGACAATACGACGGTGATCGTGCCCGGCACCGGCAGCAGCGTCCACGACGGCTGGCTGGCCGACGGCCATGACGATGCGATTCACGTGTACGACCAGGCGAGGCTGGCCGACCCGAACCGCTCCACCGCGGTGATGATGTGGATGGGCTACGACGCGCCCGACAGCTTCACCGATCCGCGCATCGCGAACCCGACCCTGGCCAGGCAGGGTGGCGACTTACTGGCCGCCGACGTCAACGGGCTGGCGGCGACGCATCAGGGTGCGTCGCACGTCACGGTGATGGGTCACTCGTACGGGTCCACCACGGTTGCCGATGCGTGCGCGGGCAGCGGTATGAAAGTCAATGATGTCGTGTTGATCGGTTGTCCTGGAACAGATTTGGCGCATAGTGCCGCAGACTTCCACGTCAACGGTGGCCAGGTGTATGTCGGGGCGGCATCGACCGATCCCGTCGCCCGACTTGGGATGGGCGGTCCGGGCGCGGCGCAATGGCTGAACGCGCAACTCGGTAATCCGCTGGGGCCGGTCGCCGGTCTGGGGACCGATCCATCGGCAGACGGGTTCGGCGCCACCCGGTTCCGGGCCGAGGTGGCCGGGGAAACCGGCTGGAGCATTCACGATCACTCGAAGTACTACGACATGGGCAGCGAGTCGTTGCGGGCGATGACCGACATCGCCAGCGGGCACAGCGAACGCCTCGCGACCGACGGACTCCTGGCGGAGGACCGGCACCGGCCGACCATCTCGACACCCGACCACATCGACCTGCCGTTCGGCATCGACGTCCCGGTACCGCACGTCGACATCCCCATCCCCGGGACCCCGGCATATTCGGATCCCGAATCCAATCGCCCAGGTGAGACGGTGAAGAACGACCATGAGTACAAGTAGTCGATATCGCGTCGGTACAGCGGCTGTCGCCGGTGCCCTGTTGTTAGGAGGATGTGGCTTGTTTCCGCACAGTGATCGTCCAGCGCACCCGATGACCGATGAAGAGTCCATGGCGCAAGTCCTCGACGCCGGTCGGCAATTGCGGAAAGTGGCTGGGCTGCAAGACGTTACCGGCGGCGGCTACCTCGCCTCCTGCAATGACGACGGCGCTCCGCCGAACCGCGGATACATCGAGATGAGTGCGCAACTGCCTCCCGGCGTCAGCGGCCACGACTACGCCGAACAGGTCAAGAAGGCCATGCTGGCCGCGGGCTGGTCGGACAAGCTACCCACCCAGCACAACTACGGCGGCACCATCAACCGGAACGGCGTCGCGATCAACATCGAGTACTACCAGGGCGAAAGCCGGCTCGCGTTCAAGCTCTACGGCGAGTGCCGCAACATGACCAACCATCACGGGGACAGCAAGAACGTCGGCACCCACCTGGACAAGGAGCTGAACAGCGACGGCTGAGCGTCAGCGGTAGTTGACGAACTGCAGCGCCACGTCCAGGTCGGCCCCCTTGAGCAGGGCGATGACGGCCTGCAGGTCGTCGCGCTTCTTGCTGGACACCCGGATCTCGTCGCCCTGAATCTGCGCCTTGACGCCCTTGGGGCCCTCGTCGCGGATGATCTTGGTGATCTTCTTGGCCTGCTCGCTGCTGATGCCCTGCTGGAGCGTCCCCGACACCCGGTAGGTCTTGCCGCTGGGCTGCGGATCGCCGGCGTCGAACGCCTTCATCGAGATGTCGCGACGGACCAGCTTCTCCTTGAACACGTCGACGGCGGCCTTCACACGTTCCTCGGTCGAGGAGACCAGTTCGATGACCTCGTCACCCTTCCAGGCAATGGTGGTGTCCGTGCCGCGGAAGTCGAAGCGGGTGGACAGCTCCTTGGCGGCTTGGTTCAGCGCATTGTCGACTTCCTGCCGGTCGACCTTGCTGACGATGTCGAACGATGAATCCGCCATTGGATTGCCCTCCGTATCTGCGCCCCTGGTCGGGGTCCCGTTTTCGTGTTCGGTACATCTTCGTTGTACTCTGCTACTCGCGCCAAACCCGGGGTCACCGGGAGGCGACGAACCCGGCAGGTTGCCCGAGCGGCCAATGGGAGCGGACTGTAAATCCGTCGGCGGAAGCCTACACAGGTTCGAATCCTGTACCTGCCACACTGATCAGGCCCCCTTTCGAGGGGGCCTGACGTGTTTCTGCGGCCGTTGCCCGCACAGCGTCCGCGGCCGGATTCCGGGCGGTCGTTAGGATTCGACACATGGTCGAGTCGTCTTCGGACCGTGACGTCGTGCTCGACGTCGAGGGCTCCGGTGTGCAACCGCCGGTCGATCCCAAGATTCGCAAACAGTTCGCCTTACTCGAGCGATTCGCGCCGCCCATCGGATCCCGCTGGGCCACCGAGTTGTGGTGCACCCCGCCGATCATCGAGCAGAGCCTGCGCATGCCGCCCGGTGTCCAGCCGGGCGCACCGCTGGAAGCGCATTGGGACGGCCACCGCATCGCCGGGGAATCCTGGGGCGACGGGCCGCCGGTGTACCTCGTGCACGGCTGGGGCGGCCGCCGGCCGCACCTGGGCATGTTCATCAAACCGCTGGTGACCGCCGGCTATCGCGTCATCGCGTTCGACCTGCCCAGCCACAACGAGTCCGACCCGGGCGCGCTCGCGCCCGGACGCACCACCGCCATCGAATGCGCCGACGCCGTCGCGGCCGTCATCCGCGAACACGGGCCGGCGCACGCCGTCGTCGCGCACTCGCTCGGGGCCAACGCGACCACCATGGCCGCCGCGGTGAACGGCGCCAAGGTCGGCCGGTTGGTGCTGCTCGCACCGATGGGCGACTACCCGATGTACCTGGACCTGTTCGCCGCGCGCCACAACTTCGGCCCCCGGATCCGTGCGGGCCTGCAGAAGCGCCTGGTCCGCAGGATCGGCATGTCGCTGGAAGAGACCAACATGGTCAACCTCGCGGCCCGCGCGGGCCACCCGCCGCTGCTGCTCATTCACGACCCCGACGACCCCGACAGCCCCTACTCGTCGAGCGTGAAGCTCGCCGCTTCGTGGCCCGGCTCCGAGTTGCTCACCACGAAGGGTCTCGGCAAGCTCGCGCACTATCGCATGCTGCGGCACCGCCCGGCGATCAACGCCGGCATCGAGTTCATCGGCAGCCCGGTCTGATCACCGTCGAGCGTGGGGGATGACGTGGAGATCCGGCCGATTTTCCGCGTGAACCCCCACGCTCGACGATTCGGAATGCCGCTGACGGGTTAACGTCACCTGATGGACGCCGCGATCGCTGCGATCGGTCACGCACTGGCCCTGGCCGGTTCGATGACGTGGGAGATTCTCTGGGCGCTGATCCTCGGGTTCGCGCTGTCGGCTGTCGTGCAGGCCGTCGTCCGGAAATCGACGATCGTCCGCCTCCTCGGCGACGACAAGCCCAAGACCCTCGCCGTGGCCGCCGGACTCGGCGCCGCATCGTCGTCGTGCTCGTACGCGGCAGTGGCGTTGGCGCGCTCGCTGTTTCGCAAAGGCGCCAACTTCACCGCGGCGATGGCCTTCGAGATCGGCTCGACCAACCTCGTCGTCGAACTCGGCATCATCCTGGCCCTGCTGATGGGCTGGCAGTTCACCGCCGCGGAGTTCATCGGTGGCCCGATCATGATCGTCGTTCTGGCGGTGCTGTTCCGCTTGTTCGTGCGCAGCCGCCTCATCGACGCGGCCCGCGTGCAGGCGGACCAGGGCATCGCCGGTTCGATGGAAGGGCATGCCGCCATGGACATGTCGGTGCAGGGCGAGGGCTCGTTCGCCAAGCGCCTGTTCTCGGGACCCGGCTTCACGTCCGTCTCGCACGTCTTCGTCATGGAGTGGGCGGCGATCCTGCGGGACCTCATCATCGGCCTGCTCATCGCCGGTGCCATCGCCGCGTGGGTGCCGAATACGTTCTGGGAGAACTTCTTTCTCGCCGACGATCCGACGTGGTCGGCGATCTGGGGACCGATCGTCGGGCCGGTCGTGGCGATCGTGTCGTTCGTCTGCTCCATCGGGAACGTGCCCCTGGCGGCGGTGCTGTGGAACGGCGGCATCAGCTTCGGCGGCGTGGTCGCGTTCATCTTCGCGGACCTGCTGATCCTGCCGATCCTCAACATCTACCGGAAGTACTACGGCACCCGGATGATGCTGACGCTGCTGGCCACCTTCTACGTCTCGATGGTCGCGGCGGGTTACCTTGTCGAATTGCTGTTCGGCGCAACGGGTCTCATCCCCACGCAGCGCCACGCCATGGTGATGGAGAGCGGCATCTCCTGGAACTACACCACGTGGCTCAACATCGTCTTCCTGCTGCTGGCCGCGGGTCTGGTGCTGCGCTTCGTCCGCACCGGCGGCATCCCGATGCTGCGCATGATGGGCGGCTCACCCGACGCGGGACATGAGGGCAGCCACGAGCACCACGCCGGCCACGACCACCACTAGACGATCTTCAGCACCCGTGCCGTCGTCGTGTACGTGCGGGTCCAGGCGTTGTAGGAGATTCCGGTGGTCAGCGCGCGGCTGCCGTCGGCCGTCAACAGCGGATTGCTGCCCACCCCGGTGAGGGCGCTGCCCACCTGTGCGCCGTTGGCGGTGTTGATGACCACGAGCTGGCTCCCGGTGCTGACGACGGCGCGGGTGCCGCTGCCACTGAGGACGAGGTAGCCGTTGTCGGGCTTGAGGGTGAGGGTGCTGCCCAGCTGGAAGCCGGTGGTCGTATCGAGCACCGCCACCTGCGACGTGGGGACGCCGGTGGTGTTGAAATTGCTGCTGATGGTCATCGCCACCGCACGCCCGGTGTCGGCGCTGTACTGCACCCCGCCGTTGAGGAAACCGATGAGCGTCACGGTGTTGCCGATCTGCGCGCCGGTCGTTGTGTCGAGCACCGTCAATCGCTCGCTGTTGACGCTCGTGGCCCCGTTGTAGACAGACGTGGTGATCAGCGCCCGGCTGCCGTCGACGCTGATGAGACGGGAGCCGAATTCCTCGCCTGCGAGGTTGAGAGTGGTGCCGGTCTGGGCGCCGGTGAGGGTGTTGATCACGGCCACGTGCGTCCCGGCGTTGTCGCCGGCGATGGTGACGGCGCGGCTGCCGTCGGGCGTCATCAGCAGCGAGCGCCAGGTGCCGGGCAGGGTGACGTCGCCGATCTGGTTGCCGGTGGCGAGGTCGACGGTCGCGAGCTTGGTGGTCGTCACCTGAGTGACCGGGTCGGTCGACGTCGCGGTGATCACCATGCGGGTCCGGTCGGCGCTGAGCTCGCGGGCCCCGTCGCCGGCGACGACCAGACCGGTGCCGACCGGGGCGCCGGTGGCGGCGTCCAGGACCGCCAGCCGGGTGGTGAACGTGTTGACCGGGCCCTCCGTGCGGGCCATGAAGACGACGCGGTTGCCCGCGGCGTTGAATACCGCTGCGCCGTACGAGATGCCCTCACCGTCGAGGTCCGCGGTGGCGCCGACCTGCGCGCCGGTCGCGACGTTGATCACCGTCGCCTGCGTGGTGTAGCCCGAGGCGAAATCCCTGATCTGATTGGTGATCGCGGCGCGGCTGCCATCGGCGTTGAGGACCGGCGGGGCCAGCTCGTTGCCGGCGATCTCGACGGTGGTGCCGAGTTGCGTGCCCGTGGTGGTGTCGAGCACTGCCACCCGCGTGGTGTCCGGGGCCTCCCAGATCGGGCGGCTGGTGGTGATCAGGGCGCGCGTGCGATCGGCGGTCAGGGCGGGCGCCTCCAGACTGTTGCCGGTGACGGAGACGGTGGTGCCGGCCTGGGCGCCGGTGAGCGTGTTGATCACCGCGACCTGGGTGGTGCCCGAGCCGTAGGTGGTGGTCAGAGCGCGGCTGCCGTCGGCCGACAGCAGCTGCACGCCGACCGCGCCCGGCAGGGTGAGGGTCGTCCCGGTCTGCTTGCCGGTCGCGAGGTCGATCACCGCCAGCTGCGTCGTCGTGGTGCCCGCGGCGGTGATCACGGCCCGCGTGCCGTCGGCGCTGAATGCCGGGACGACGGGCTTGCCGGCGATGGACACCGTGCTGCCGACCTGCTTGCCGGTCGCGGTGTCGATCACCGCGACGCGGGTGGTGCTGGTCGTCGAGATGGGCGAGGGGCCGGTGATGACCAGCGCGCGAGTGCCGTCGGTGCTCAACAGGGTCGAGCCGACGCCCGAGACGCCGACGCTCCCGATCTTCGTCACCGACGTCGCGATGAGCGAGGGCGGCACGAGCACACGCACGGTGCGGTCGGTCGCGTCGGTGACGTAGACGGCGCCGCCCGGGGCGACGGCGACGGCGTGGCCACCGGCGGCATCGGTGTCGAACCGGACGGTGCTGACGACGGCCGAGGTGGCGGTGTTGATCACCGAGACGGTGTCGTTGCCGTTGGCGACGTAGGCGATGCTGCCGTCGGCGCTGACGGCCACCGAGCTGGGGGCGGGACCCACCGCGACCGCGCCGGGCAGCACGGTGCCGGTGGCGGTGTCGATGGTGGACAGCGTGCTGTTCTGGCCCGCCACATAGAGCGTGCCGCCGGTGCCCAAGGCGAGCGCGGTGGGTGAGGTGCCGACCGCGATGCCGGTGACGCCGAGGGTGCTGGTGTCGATCACCGAGACGGTATTACTGCCCTGATCGGCGACGTACACCTTCCCGGTGCCGAGCGCGAGAGCGGTCGGTTGGCTACCGACGCCGATGGTGTCGGTGACGGTGTAGGTGGTGGGGTCGACGACCGACACGGTGCCGCTGCCCTTGTTGGCCACATAGATTCGGCCGTCCGCGCCGACCGTCAAGGCGCTCGGCGTGGTGCCCACCGTGATGTCCTTCGACGACGTGCTCGGGTTGGCGTCGATGCGCTTGTAGCCGACGGTGTTGATGACCGACACCGTGCCGCTGCCGCTGTTGGCGACGTACAACCGGGTGCCGTCGGGGCTCAGCGCCAGTGCGCTCGGCGCGGTACCGACCGAGATGTCCTGCGAGAACCAGCTCGGGTTGGCGTCGATGCGCTTTCCGGTGGTGGTGTTGATGACCGAGACCGTGTTGCTGCCGGTGTTGGCGACGTACAGCCGGCCGTCGGCACCCATCACCTCCGCGCCGGGATTGGTGCCCACCGAAATCGACTTTGAGTAGTTCAGCCAGGGTGACGGGACGTTCGTCGTCGCGGCCGTGGGGACCGGCTGCGTGGCGGTCGCGACCACAGGTTGCGCCGCGGTGGCGACCACGGGCTGACTCGTCGAGGTGACCGCGGCGGGTTTCGTCTGGGCCTCGATCCGGGTGCGGGTGCCCCAGGCCGCCAGCACGGCGGCCACCGGCGAGAAGTCCGGGGCGATGGGACCACCGTTCGCCGACGACTCGAGGCTCGACGCCGACATGACACTGACCGCGCCGTTCGCCTGCGTCGGGGTGGACGTGACCGACGGCGTCACCGCCGATGTCGCGACGACCGTTGCGGCCACCGCCCGCGGTGCCGGGGCCGACACGGTTTCCACGTCGGCCTGGAGGGCGCGCGGCGTGGGCTTCTTCGTGGACCCGGTGACGGTCTTCGCGGTCGCCTGCGTCTTCGCGGGACTGTCTGCCGCCGTCGGTGTGGGTTTCGTGGCGCGCTGCTTGTCGCTGCTCGCCTTGCCCGGCGGGCGCTTGTTCTTGCCGGCATTCGCGCCGGGCTTCGTGGCGCCGGCCGCCTCGGGCGCGGCGTTCTGTGCCGGCGCCGAGGTGGCTCCGGGATTCGCCGCATCGTCGGCCCACGCCGTACCCGGTGTACTCGCGATCGCGAAACCGACCCCGAGTGCCACCGCCAGTCCCCCGACCCGTCCGACGTACGTGGCGTTGCTCATGGTCGGTCCTCTCGCGCGGCCCGAAAGAGGGACATATGTCCCTCTAATGGGAATACCGCATGAGCAGCCGTCTGTCTGCAGTACAAACGGCTGATTTCTCGCGTTGTGCGATTACCGCAATCTCGCCGCGAGAATCGGCTGACCCGGGCCGCCCAGTTCGTCGACGGCTGCCGGGCGTCCGGTCATCGCCATCAGCAATGCCTCGCCCGTGCCAAGCACCTCGGGCCCCGCGCCGTGCTGCCAGTCGACGTCGGTGGCCCGCAGCCGCAGCCCCCGGATTCGCTTTCCTGCGCCCAGTCGCGGGTTGCCCGGGACTGCCGGGAGGATGCGTTCGAGGCGTTCGGCCGGGATGGTGCGCGGATGGCCGAGCGCCCGGCGGATGTCCTGGTGGTGGACAGTCCCGTCGACTAGTCCGATCATCCCGTCGAACCCCGACGTGAGCCCCTGCGCACGCAGATGGGCCTCGAGGAAGTCCATCAACTGCGCGGGGGTGTAGCTCGCGAAGTCCCGCACGCCTACCTCGTTGGCGCGCACGATCCGTCCCCGGACGAAGCGCTGCAGCAGGCCGAAGATGCTGAGCTCTTCGTAGCTCACGACATGTGCGACAACGTCTTTCACCGACCACTCGGTGCACAACGTGGGGGCCTGCCAGTCAGCGTCGGACAGCGTCCGCAGATAGGCGGCGAGGTCGCGACGCTCCTCGTACGCGAGGTCCAGCATGGAACGCTGCGACGACATGGTCACGCCTCCGCGGCGACGATGTCGTGGTACCGGTTCAGGTACAGCGGCCAGCCGGCCTCGCCGTCGACACCGTCGGCCACCGATCGCCAGCCGGCGCCGTGGCGTTCCAGATGCCGGTGCTCCAGATCGACGCGCGTCCGCCCGTCGGCTTCGGCGGTGAACCGCACTTCGACCTCGCTGGTTTTGTCGGGGTCGGATTCGACCTGCCATGTCGGCCCGATGTCCCACGAGAAGACCACGAGCTTGGGCGGCTCGTAGGCCAGCACGCGTGCCCACCGGCACGTGCTGCCGTCGGTGCCCACGTCGTAGATGTGGCCGCCCACATGGGTTTCGAAGACCGTCTCCGCGATCGGGACTGCCAGCAGGTTGTGGTCGCGGGGTTTGATGGCGTCGAAGCGGCCGACGAACAACGCGAACGCCCTGTCGACCGGCGCCTCGACGACGACGCTCTTGCGGATCGGTGCCACCTCGGTCATGAATGTTTCCCTTCGTCGTCGGCCAGCTGTTTGAACGCCGTCAAGGTCTTGTCCCAGAACACGTCGAGTTCGGCCCGCAGGGCCGCGACGCCACGGGGGTCGACTTGGTAGATGCGCCGGGTGCCGACCTGCCGATCGGTCACCAGGCCGGCGCAACGCAGCACCTTGAGGTGCTGGGACACCGCCGGCCGGCTGACCGGCAGTCCCTCGGCGAGCTCGCCGACCGCGAGCGGCCCGGCGGCCAATCGTTTGAAGATCGTCCGCCGGGTGCGGTCGGCGAGAGCACCCCAGGGGTCGGCCGTTTCGTAAGTAGTCACTAACGGTAAGTCTAGGCTTACGGATATCGATTGAAAAGGGTTGCGATGGCTTTGGCTGGTGTTGACCGTCAGTCGTAGATGACGGCAAGGCCCCGGCGTTGGAGGTCGGCCAGGCCGTCGCGCATCGCCTGAATCTGCTCCGGTGAATGCCCGACCCAATCGGTGAGTTCACCGACGATGCGAACCGGCTCGCGGGTGCGGTAGGAGTGCGTCGGGTTGCCCGGCAGTTTCTTGTCCGTCACGTTGGGGTCGTCCTCCAGCTCGCCCAGCGGCTCGACGATGTAGATGCGGCAGCGACCGTCGCCGGCCGCGAGTTCGGCTCCCCAGGCCGCGGCGTCCAGTGTCCGCGTGACGTAGACGTGGTTCGAGACGCGGCCGGTCTCGTAGTTCGATTCCCACCCGGGCTGCAGCAGATCACCCACCGCGAGGTCGGCCTTGGTGCCGTGCAGCAGCGCGCCCGACTCATGCACTTCAAAAGGCTTCGGCGTGTTCGTCATGACATCCCCCATTCGTCGTACCGACTGGCCGGACGATTGTGCGGCACCACCGGGGCCTTGCCGCAAGCCCCGGGGTGTGCCATAAATTGAGAGTGGGAGGAACGTTCACGTCTGAGTTCCCCCGTGCGGCCGGCACGTGAATTGCTTTGCGCGACACGGCTTTCTTCTGACGATCACCCGGGCGGTGCATAGCCGCGATCTGCGACGAGTTCGTGCGTGAGCCGCACGAACGCGGATGCGGCCGCGCTGTGGTAGCCGCCGTCGCGGCGCAGGATCGCGACGGTCCGGGTCGGAATGGGCGGGTCCAGTGGCACCGGCGTGAGGTGCGGATGGTCGTGGGTGACGGCGTCCGGCAGCACCGTCGCCAGCGGCGTGCGCTGCACGATCTCGGTGAGGGCCTGGACGGAGTTGGCCTCGATGATGATCCGCGGGGCCACATGGTGTGCCGCGAAATAGGTGTCGATGTGGGTCCGGGTGAGGAAGTCACTGCTGAGCAGCGCCAGCTGGACATCGTCCAGCGCGCGGACCGGCAGGGGGACCGCCAGACCGGTGGCCCGCGGCCCACCGGCCACGAGGCCGAGGTGCTCGGTGAACAGCGCGGCGAACTCGATGCCGGGAACGGGAGCGCCGACGAACGCGATGCCCACGTCGAGATCGTCGGCGAGCAGGCCCGCTTCGATGCTGTCCTGGGACATCTCGACCACGGTCAGGGTGATCCCGGGATGGCGGGCGTACAGCTCGGCCGTCAGCGGGCCGATCAGATAAGTGATGAACGTCGGGGTGATGCCCAGGCGCAGGTGCCCGCGGGAGAGGTCTTGGACGTCCTCGATGGCCCGCTCGGCGGCGGCCAGTTCGCGGAGTGCGCTCCGGGCGCGCTCGGCGAAAGCGGCGCCGGCATCCGTCAGCCGGACCGTGCGGCCGCCGCGGTCGACGAGTTGCACGCCGAGCGTCGTTTCCAGCTGTTTGATCTGCTGCGAGAGCGTGGGTTGCGACACATATAGCTCCTCGGCGGCGCGGGAAAAATTGCCGTGTTCGGCAACGGCGAGGAGATACCGCAGGTGACGGAGCTCGAGTCCAGCCATGGCGCCAACTATAGATGCTGTCTATGGCAAGCGTGAAAAGTGGCTATTGGACGTTATAGGTGCTGTTCGTACATGGTGAATGCAGCAAGAAAGGAAACACCATCATGAAGAAGAACAGCCTCGGCGCCATGACAACCGGGTTGGCCGTCGGCGCATTCGCCGCGCTCACGATCGGCCTGGCCGCCCCGGCATCGGCCGACAACGGCGGGACGGTGGCACTTCCCGGCCCGGTTCCCGTGTACGCACAGGACACCTTCATCGGCGGTGCCAACCCCTACGTGCCGTTCGGCACCAACCCGATGGTGCCGTACGGCACCTGGGCGCAGCACTGACACCCGCTCGAAACACCACCCGCCCTCCGGAAGGAAGTCCCGTCATGATCCACGCACAATTCGACCCGACCGCCCGTCAGCTCCTCGCCGCCACGGCCGTCGAAGCCAAGACCCGCAAGGACCTGTCCTGGCAGCAGATCGCCGACGCGGCCGGCCTGTCGGTGGCCTTCACGACGGCCGCCGTCCTCGGCCAGCACGCGCTTCCGGAAGAGTCGGCCAAGGCCGTCGGTGAACTGCTGGGCCTGGACGATGCCGCAGTGCGGTTGCTACAGACCATCCCGACGCGCGGGTCCATCCCCGGTGGCGTGCCCACCGACCCGACCATCTACCGGTTCTACGAAATGCTGCAGGTCTACGGCACCACACTCAAGGCGCTGGTCCACGAGCAGTTCGGTGACGGCATCATCTCCGCCATCAACTTCCGGCTCGATGTGCAGAAGGTTGCTGATCCCAACGGTGGCGAACGAGCCGTCATCACCCTGGATGGCAAGTACCTGCCCACTGTGCCGTTCTGATTTCTCGCGCCGACTGCCCTAATATGGTTGTTGATGTCACGAAAATTTTCGCAACAGCAAATTCTCGTGGCAAACTAGACAGAGGCCGCTGGCAGTCGGCTTCGAGAGGATGGATGCAGCGTGGCGACGCACCTGCGCATGGCAGCGGTGACCTGGCTGGTCGCCGCACCGGTTATCAGTGTCGGCGTGGCGAGCGCTGCACCGATCGATATGCCGCTCTCTCCCAGTGTTTCTGGTGATGCAGGTGGGGACAGCTCGGGAACGTCGCGCCCGGGCCTGTCTTCCCTTGGGGACCTCCGCAAGGCGTTCGGCGGGCTGACCACCACCGCCACCACTGTCGGAACCGGTGCGCTCACCGGCTTCGGAGTCACGCCCTCTCCGGGCCAGCAACTGACGCCCAAATTCGGCGACGGCCGCAACGGCTCCAACATCTCGTCGGCGACGTCGTCCTCGAGCACGTCGGCCGCCCTGCCTTCGGGCGTCGTGAACACGACGCAGAGCGCACCGGCCAGCGAACCCGCGAGCATTGCCGAAACTCCCACCACCGCGCCGTCGGTCCAGTCGGTCTCCGTACCGTTGGCCGCGGCGAGTGCCGCGGCCGGTCAGACCGCACTCGTCGTGGCGGATGCGCCACTGGCGCCGGTGACGGCGCTGACGGGGCCGCTGCCGGCAGCATTGGGTGAACCGATCCGAACCGTGGCCGCGTTGCCGGGGTTTGCTGTCGCGCAAGCGCTGCCCGTGGTCGACGGGTGGGCCTCCGCCGTGGCCGAGCTGTCGTCGCCGGTCGGCACGCCGGTGACCGGAGTGCCGCGCGCCGTGTCCACCGGCCGCGACTTCGGGACCCGCGTCGAGCCCGTGGCATCCGGTGGGGCGCAGACGGATTCGCGTTTCGCCGGCCACTCCGGCGGCACCGGGGAACTGCCGGGGCGCGCCCCGGCACCGGCTGACCGGGTGTTCGCGGCCGACAACGCGATCGTCGCGGCGGCGCCGTACCGGGCCGGCTATTCCGACGACCTCCGCGCGGCCGGCCTGAGTGAGGTCGCCGCTGTCGCAGTTCCGGGTTTCACCGGCCTGTTGGTGCTGACCGGCGCCGGTGGGCTGATCGGCTTCCGGCAGGCCCGCGCAGGTCGCGCGATGCACGGCGGCACCCTCAATCGATTCGCGGCGCAGTAGCCCCGCGGCCCGTCCACCGTTCACGGCGCAGAGCCCGCTCTGCGTCGTGAATTGCTTTGTCGCGGAGGGTATTCGGCCGCGGGCGCGGTGGTGTTGCCCAAACATCTTGGCGGGCACCATCTTTGGCTGAATTGCCTGGTCAGCACGGCGCCGCCCGGCGGTGCTGAAATCACCGGGAATCTGGGCCTATCACACATCGGCGGGCGTTTGCCAGCCGACACGCCGAAGTGTCGCTCTGGTGAAATCGAGACGAGCTCCATCCGACGTGCAAAGAGCCCGGCCGACCGCTTACTCTGATGCAGTACCTCGAGTACATCCATCCGACAATCCCTGGCCGAAGCCGAACTTTGGAGCTGTGTTGACCTCATCCCGCCGTGTTCGTGGCGCCTGGCTGGCCGCTGCGTTGGCCGTCCTTGCCGTGCTCGGTGGGACCGTGGTGTCGTCGACGTCGCGCTGCCAGGAAGGTTGCAAGGTGGTCGCCGCGTCGCGCGACCTGTCCGTGTCGCAGCCCGCCGCTCCCGAGCCCGCCGTCGTGCGCGTCTCGCCGGCCGGCGGGGCGAAGAACGTCAGCCCCGCGGCGCCCGTCAACGTCACCGCGGCGAGCGGCACGATCACCGCCGTGTCGATGGTCAACGGCGCCGGAAAAGAGATTCCCGGGACGCTCTCGCCCGACGCCAAGACCTGGACGCCCGCCGAGCAACTGGGCTACGGCCGCAAGTACACGATGACCATCGAGGCGCGCGGCCCCTCCGGCATGCCGTCGCGGCAGACGTCGAGCTTCACCACGCTGGACCCCACCTACCAGACGGCGGTGTACCTCAACACCGTTTCCGGTGCGCAGCTGCAGGAGGGCGGGACCTACGGCGTCGGCGTCGTGGTCACCGCGCACTTCGACGAGAAGATCGAGGACAAGGCCGCCGCGGAGCGCAACCTCGTCGTCACCACCAACCCGCCGGTTACCGGCTCGTGGCACTGGGTCGACGACGCCAACGCCCATTGGCGGCCGGAGAAGTACTACGCGCCGAACACCACGGTCAGCGTCGCGGCCAAGATTTACGGCGTCCGGCTGGGCGAGGACACCTACGGCCAGCAGGACGAGCATGTCTCGTTCCGGATCGGCAACGCCCACGTCTCCGTCGCCGACGACCACACCCACCAGGTCAGCGTCTTCGACAACGGCCAACTGGTGCGCACCATGCCGACCTCGATGGGCATGGGCGGCACCGAGACGATCGGCAACACCGTCATCTCGTTCTGGACCCCGCCCGGTGTCTACACCGTGATGGACAAGGCCAACCCGGTGATCATGGACTCGTCGACGTTCGGATTGCCGACCAGTAGCCGCCTCGGCTACAAGGAGACCATCCCGTGGGCCACCCGGATCAGCCATGACGGCATCTACCTGCACCAGCTGAACTCCACCATCTGGGCGCAGGGCAAACAGAACACCTCGCACGGCTGCCTCAACCTGAACAGCGAGAATGCCAAGTGGTTCTACGACTTCTCCGTGCCCGGCGACGTCGTCGAGATCAAGTACACCGGTGGCCCGCCGCAGATGCTGAGCCAGAACGGCGACTGGAGCATGCCGTGGGATCAATGGGTCCGCGGCTCCGCCCTGCCGCCGCCGCCTGTGACCGCGGCGCCCGTCGCGGCCCCGCTGCCGCCGCGCTAGCTACCGCGCGAAGACAGTCGCGGCCAAGTGTGAACTATCTCACAATGACCCGGATTCGGGCGTAGCCTGAGGGCATCTTCGGCAAGGAGGGAGATGCGAATGAAGGGCGCACACCATGATCCGGTGGATCATTCCCGAACCACCCAGCCGCATGCCGGTGAATCCTTCATCGACACGTTGTGGCTGCCTGGCCTGGGCCTGATCGCACTGGGCATCGTCACCATCGCCGGCTTCGTCTTCGCAACCGCGTTCGGTCACACGGGGCTCGAGCTACCGCTCGGCCTCATCGCCGGCGCGCTGGTCACCGCGGGAGCGCTCGTCATCACGTTCGAGCACCTGCGGGTCAAGCGAGTCGAGGAACGGTGGCTGGCCGAACATCCCGAACGGCGTCTGCACGCGGGCTGATCGGCTGAGGCCTAGCGCGGCAGCAGCCGCAGAATCTCCGGCGTCCGCGGATCGAGGATGTCGTCGAAGTCGTGGTGCTTCTCGACGTACGCCTTGACCATCGGGCAGATCGCCACGATGCGCTTGCCCTGCTGCCGCGTGGTCGCCAGCGCCTGAGCGATCAGGACGCTGGCCAGCCCGCGCCCGCCGAACGCCGGATCGATCTCGGTGTGGTAGAAAACCCGCTGCTCGCCGTGCTCGATGAAAGCCGTCAGCCCCACGGGCTTTCCGTCGACCGCGATGCTGAATCGGTCGGCTTCCTGGGTCACCTCGACAGGTTCGCCGTTCTTGTCGGTGAGCATCACTCGGGCCTTTCCTCCGGTGGGTGGTTTCCGCGGGACCAGACGGGTGGTCGGTAGCGGGGGAGCGGGCAGCCGCGCCGGCTCACCCTGATAACCGAGGACTTCACCGAACTGTTCCGACTCGGCCTGCCATTGATTGCGGTATTCGACGATCTCGTCGTGCGTGCGTCCGACGAAGTTCCACCACATCAGCAGTTCTTCGGTGAACGGCGTGCCGCCGAGAATGACGGCCCGAGCCGGTTCGGTTCCGGTGTTGGCGAGGGTCAGACGCGTGGATCCGACGCCCTGATAGGCCATTTCGTACGGCTGGACCGGCGTATCGGCGACGGTCAGCGCGCCCTGGTCGAGCAGCACGGCGTGCTCGAAGGTGGGGTCGACGTCGAACTCGACGGTGGTGCCGGCGGGCAGATCGACCTGCGCACCGAGCAGCGGCGTATGCGTGTGCACCGGTGACCGCTGTCCGGCCAGCGTCCCCAGGAACACCGACACCGTGGCGCCGCCGAAGGAAACCGGCTGTGGCGCATAGTGGTCGAAGTTTCGGGGACCGTGGCGGGCGGCGTCGGGCAGTGCGACCCACAGCTGGACGCCGTGCAGGATCGTCGTCGCCGGCGTGGAGACCTCGGAGTGACAGATGCCGGCGCCGGCCGTCATCAGGTTCAGCTCACCGGGCCGCACCATCTCGTGGATGCCATGCGAATCGCGGTGCTCGATCTCGCCGCTGAACAACCAGCTGACCGTCTGCAGACCCGTGTGCGGGTGCGGCGGAACATCCATCCCGGCCTTGACGCGCACGTCTTCCGGGCCGTAGTGGTCGGCGAAACACCACGCGCCGACCAGCGAGCGGTCGCGCTGCGGCAAGGTGCGACGGACCATCATGGCCCGCGGCCCGCCCAGCGGCACCTCACGCGGCTCCAGAATCTCGATGCGGTTGGGAGGCCCGGCGGCACAGTCGTATTCGACGGGGTCTGCCTCAAGATTGCTCACGATTCGCCTTCCCGGCTGCGTACCATCGTCGCGTTCGCTCAGACCATACCCGCGCCGTCCTGGCCACAACCTGAAAGTAGGCAATGGACACCACCGAACCGGGCCCTGCGCACGTGCACATCGACAAGCAGTCGCCCCACGCCTACCGGACGTTGGTGGCGGTCGCGACCGCGGTCACGAAGACCGCTGCCGAGGCCGGGTTGTCGCCGGCGCTGGTGGAGCTGATCAACACCCGCGTCTCCCTGATCAACGGCTGCCCGTCGTGCCTGGAGATCCATCACCGCCGCGCGGTCAAGGCCGGTGTCACCGACAAACAGCTGGCGACGCTGCGCGCCTGGCGGGACACCGAGCTGTTCTCCGAGCACGAACGCGCCGCGCTACGGCTCGCCGAGATCACCACGACGCTGCCCGACCACGACACCGCCGAGCGCGAATACGCAAGGGCGCGAGCGGTACTGAACGACGACGAGATTTCCGCGGTGATCTGGGTGGCCACCGCGATCAACGCCTTCAACCGGGTGTCGATCCTGAGCCGGCACCCGGTGCGGCCCTAGGTACCGGCCCGCAGCCGGTCCCGCAGGCCCGACGCGCGCAGCGCCTGCCGCTGCACCGCGGCCCGCACCTCGTCGGCCGACCCGACGATGCGCACCTTCTTCTTCGCGCGCGTGACCGCGGTGTAGAACAGCTCGCGGGTCAGCAACCGGGAGTCGGCCGGCGGCAGGATCACCGTCACCTCGTCGGCCTGCGAGCCCTGGCTCTTGTGGATGGTCAACGCGTACATGGTCTCGACATCGGCGATCCGGCTCGGCGAGAACCGTTGCGTCGCAGTCGCACCCGCGACGTACACCTGGACACCGTCCGGGCCCGCGGCGACCAGGCCGGTGTCGCCGTTGTAGATGCCCAGCGCGTAGTCGTTGGCGGTGACGAGCAGCGGGCGGCCGGGGTACCACGGCGACCAGGTGGCCTGTCCGGTCTCGTCGGTGATCCAGCGCTCCACCTGACGATTCCAGTGCCGCACGCCGTAGGGCCCGTCGCGGTGCGCGCACAGCAGGCGGTGTTCGTCCATGGCCGTGAGGCCGTCGGCCCCGGCGCCCAGCAGCGCGCAGGCACGTACCTTCAGCGCGTGGCCCACCAGAACGGGTCGCAGCGCCGCGGCCGGCTCGGGATCCTCGATGAACTCGATGGCCGCATCACCGGCCCGCAGGAGTGTGAGTACCTCGTCGGCGTCACCGGACCGGATCGCTTCGGCCAGCCCGCCGATCGACGCCCCGAACCGGTGTGTGGTGTGCAGCGCCGCGATGCGGATGGACGGGTGGTCGGTGAGGCCGTCGACCAGATCGGCCAGCACGGCACCCGCCTGCACCGAGGTCAACTGGTCGGGGTCGCCGACCAGCAGCAGCCGGGTGTCGGGGCGAACAGCCTCGAGCAACCGGGCCATGAGCGTCAGGGACACCATCGACGTCTCGTCGACGACGACGACGTCGTGCGGCAACCGGTTGCCGCGATGGTGCTTGAACCGCGATGCGCTGTCGGGCCGCCCGCCGAGCAACCGGTGCAGGGTGACGGCCCGCAGCCCGCTGAGCCGTTCCCGGTCCGCCGAGTCGAGTTTGGCCACCTCGGCCGAGACGGCCTCCTGCAGCCGGGCGGCAGCCTTTCCGGTGGGCGCCGCGAGCGCGATCCGCAGCCGCCCCGGGTGCGCGGCCTGCGCCAGCAGTGCGAGCAACCGGGCCACGGTCGTCGTCTTGCCGGTCCCGGGGCCACCGGTCAGCACCGTCACCGGCTGCGTCAGCGCCAGTTGTGCGGCGGCCCGCTGTTCGGCGTAACCCGGTGGCGGGAAGAGCCGTTCGAGTTCGGTGTCGTCGACCGACCGCGACGGTTGCGCCGACAGTGCCAGCAGGTCGGTGCACACCTGCTGTTCTTCGCGCCAGTAACGGTCCAGGTACAGCAACCGCGCGTGGTCCAGCCGGATGGCCTTGCCCGTCAACGGACTATCCGCGACGGCGGCGATCAGCTCGCCGGGTGCCGGCCAGGGCAGGTCACCGCCGATGTCGTCGGCGACGGTGGTGAGGTCGACGCACACCGAGCCTTCCCGCAGCGCCCGGATCGCCAGCCCGACCGCGAGGGCGACGACATCGCGCGTCTCCTCGGCCAGCGCGCAACACCGCTGGGCCACATGCACATCGGCGGCGTTCAGCACGCCGGCGGCGTTGAAGGTCGCCAGCAGCCCGGTGGCCGCGGGCACCTGCCGCCAGTCCATGGGGTCGGGCAGCCGGTCCGGTGTTGCCTCCAGTGGTGCCGTCATGCTGCCGTCCCTCGGTCCAACAGGTCGGAAAGCCGGCTCACCAGCTCGACCGGCGGCTGCCAGCTGAACACGCCGCACGGGTGACCGTCGACCACGGGGGTCGCCGGGCCGCACATGCCCCGGACGAACAGATAGGCCACGCCGCCCAGATGCCGGGCGGGCTCGTAGCCGGGCAGCCGCCACCGCAGGAACCGATGCAGCACAACCGAATACAGCAATGCCTGCAACGGGTAGTCGGAATGCATCATGGCCTCGGCGAGCCGCGGCGCCGTGTAGTCCGCCGCGGTGTTCTCGGTGCCGAAGTCGCCCAGCCGGTTGGTCTTGTAGTCCACCACCAGGTACTTGTGGCCGCTCTCGCCCGGAACCCGCAGCACCGCGTCGATCGAACCCGACAGGTAGCCGTGCAGCCGCTGGTGTCCCAACGGTTCGGCCTGCAGTCGCGCGCCGTAGGCCGACAGCGGATCCGAGGCCGGCAGCAGCTCGCTCACCAGCAAGCCGACGTCGCCGAGCCGGATGTCCCGCGCGGCGTCGGGCCGGTCCTGGCCGCCGCCCAGCGGCATCTCGAAATCCAGTTCCCGCAACCGGTCCCGCAGCCCGATCTGCCGCAGCGTCAGGCCCGGCGCCAGCGGGCCGAGCGGGGTGTCGTGCATCGGCACCAGCGCCGAAGCCAGTTCAGCGGTGGGCACTTCGACGTTCCACAACCCGGCCTGCTCGTCGATCCGGGCCGCGAGTTCGGCCGTCAGATCTCCGGACAGCGGGTCGGCACGTTCCAGCACGGCGTGCACCAACGAGCCGAAGGCGGCGCCCGCGGGCAGCTGCGCCATGGGCGACGGCACGTTGCCGGACAGTGGCGGTGGGGCCTCGGGCACGACGTCGGCGGATTCGTCGTCCCGCAGCGCGCTGTCCGGTTCGCTGGTCACTGCCTGCCCGTCGTCGTGGACGACGCGCACCAGCGCCGAGTACGACGTCCGTCGCCAAGAGGTGTCGATGCTGCGGTGGAAATGCCGCACGTCCAGGTCCACCGGTGCCTCCGGTGCCGGCGGCGTCATCGGGGTGACGGGCTCGGCCGCCTCGACCACCGGACCGCCCGCGTGCTCCCACGCGGTGAAACATGCCAGCGCGTCGTCGTCGGAAAGTGTCTGCGGGACAACGCAGTCCGGCACCGCGGTGGCGCCGGGCCGGCGGCCCCGCAGCAGCCGCGAGAGGCCACCGTTCTGTTCGTCCCGCGACGGTGCCCACCATGCCACCACCTGTGACTGTGCGCGGGTGAGCGCGACATAGGTCAGCCGGACGTTGTCACCGGCGGTCTCGGCCAGGCCCGCCTGCTCGGCCGCGGCCCGGTCGGTGGCCCCGGCACCGCCGACGTGCAGGCACCGTGTGCCGTCGGTGTCGTGGAACCGCAACACCGTGTCGGCCTTGACGAACCGGTTGAACCCGAACGGCAGATACACGACGGGGAACTGCAGCCCCTTGCTGCGCCACACCGTCATGATCTGCACCGCGGCGGCGTCGCTGTCCAACCGGCGGTTGCGTTCGGCCGGGCCGCCGCGGTCCTTGATCTGGCGGCGCAACCAATCCCGCAGGGCCGGCAGGTGATAACGCTCGCGATGGGCGGTCTCGTGCAGGAGCTGGCTGACATGCGCCAGGTCGGTCATGTGCCGCTCGCCGCCCCGATGCCCGAGTACCCGCTCGGGCAGACCCAGCGACACCACCGCCTCGAACACCGCCGCGATGCCCCGGTCCCGGGCGAGGCCGGCCCACTGCCGGATGGTGGTGGTGATCTGGTCGGTCAGCTCGTCGCCGCCGGCGGCGAGATCGGCCGCGCGGTGGCCGAAGAACATGGTGGTCGCGGCGGCCCGCACCACACCGCTGCGGTTGGGGGTGTCGAAGGCATCGAGCAGCCGCAGCCACTCGGCCGCCGCGGTCGAGGCGAACACGTCGGTGTCGCCCGAGTACACCACCGGAATACCCAAGTCCAGCAGCGCATCCCGGCAGGGGACGGCGTCCAGGCCACTGTCGACGATCACCGCGATGTCGCCGGCCGTCAGCGGCCGGCCGTCGAACTGCGCGCCACTGGCCAGCAGCACCGAGATGTCGGCGGCGAGATCCTTGGCGATGTACGGCCGCAACTGGCCGATCGGCACCATGCGGCGCTGCGGCGTCCCGAACTCCGTGCGCGCGACGACCCGCAGCCGGAACGGGTCGTTGTGCGGTGCTCCCGTGAGCCGATGACATTCGGTGCGGGCCTCGACGGGGTGCACCACGATGTCGTTGTCGCCGAGCGCCGCACCCTTGAGCACGGTCTGCAGCCGGTCCACCAGAACCTTGTCACTGCGCCAGTTCTCGGCCAGCGTCAGCCGCTGGTCGGCACTGCGCGCGGCATCCAGGTAGGTGACGATGTCACCGCCGCGGAACGCGTAGATGGCCTGCTTCGGGTCGCCGATCAGCACCACGGCGCTGTGCCCGACGAAGGCCCGCGAGATCACCTGCCACTGCACCGGGTCGGTGTCCTGGAACTCGTCGACCATGACGATCGGCCAGCGCCGGCGCATCCGCTCGCGCGCCGGTGCGTCGGGCTCCTCCAGCGCGGTGGCGAGCCGGCTCAGCAGGTCGTCGAAGCTCAGTACCCCCAGCCGGCGCTTGCGGCGTTCGAGCTCCTCGAGCACCGCCCGCGCGAACGAGAGGCGTTGCGCGGCAACGCTGTCCGGGTCGGCGGTCTCGGGTCGCAGCTGCGCGCCGGGATCGCCGACGACGCGCTTGGCCAGATCGAGCGCATCGGCGAAGCTCAGCGCGGGCTCGTCGCGCTGGTCTCCGTAGGTCGTGAGGTACAGGTCGGAGACGATCTCGCCGACCAGATCGTCGAGGCTCTCCACCAACTGCGCGCCCGAATCGGTGTCGCCGGCGATGCCGAGGGAACGCAGCACCAGCCCACAGAACTCGTGCGTGGTGGCGATGGTCGCGGCGTCGAAATCCGACAGCGCGTCGCGCAGCCGGGCCCGGCGCAGCACCAGTTCGTCGGGCGCGACGTCCGCCAGGTGACGGATCAGGTCGTCGTCGTCCCCGGACGGATCACCCAGGGCGGCAACGGTCCTCACCAACTGCGCCCGCACCCGTTCGCGCAGTTCGCGGGTGGCCGCCCGGCTGAAGGTGATCAGCAGCATCTGGTCCAGCGTCGCGGCACCCTCGGCGACATACCGCGTCACCAGACCGGCGAGGGCATAGGTCTTTCCGGTGCCGGCGCTGGCCTCCAGCACCGTCGTCGTCGCCGGTTCCGGCAGCGGGCCGAGCAGATCGAACGCGTCCATCAGACCCGCCGTTCCGCGTCGAGCAGCGGCTGCCACAGCCGGGCCGCGTAGGCGCCCAGGCGCGTGGTCTCGCCGCGGACGGCGAGCTCGTCGGGTCGCGGCGGGTCGAGCAACACGTGCAACGGCGCGGCCGGCCCCCAGACCTCCACGTATTCGGCACCGTCCTTCTCGAACCGCCATTCCGACTCGGCGCCCCGCTCCGGTACCGGGTCGTCGAACAGCCGCGCCCGCGCCCACTCCAGCGACGTCTTCAACGGCAGGGGTAGCGGTTCGCGGCGGCCCGCGTCGTAGATCGCGACCAGGTCCCGCAGCACCGAAAGCGGTTGCTCCGGAGGCCGATACCCCATGGCGTGCACGCCGCCCCGTGGGCCGCGGCCGATGCAGTACGCCTCCCATTCGCGTTCCGGCGCACCTGCCGCCAGCGCCACCAGGGTGACCCAGGCCTGCAGCCGGTGCTTGGCGCCCAGCTTCGAATAGGTGACCGTCACGGTGCGGTCCTGCCACACCGGCGCGACGGTGCCGGTGAGCCTGCGGCCCTGGCCCAGGTCGACGTCGATGTCCAGCGCACTCGCCTCGCCGCGTTGCAGCGTCCGGGCGGCGGTTGCCAGTTCGAGGGCCTCACCGCGGATTTCGTTGGCCTGCCGCCAGCCGAGCCGGCCCGGGGGCAGCGTGCCGCGCCGCCACTCGGCGCCGATGACGAAGTCCGGGTCGCGGCCGATCTTCAGGTCGTCGAGCATGCGTTCCCCGACCGCCCACTTGCCGAGGCCGTCGATGGCGACCGGGATGGCATCGGACAATTCGTCGGCGTCCCACGGCAGCGTGTAGTCCAGTGCCCGGAAGAACCCCTTCACCGGGTTCGCGAAGAACCGCAACAGTTCGGCGAGTTCGACGTCACCGCAGGGCGATTCGTCCAGCGGGCCGTCGATGAGCCGCGGCTTCGGCCGGCGCTCGCCCAGGACGGCCCTGGCCCCGCGCAACGCCGCCGGGTCGTAGGTGAACGGCCGGTCGGGTACCAGCTCGTCACAGGCGACGGTGCGGATGTCGAAGGGCTGCAACGGGTGGTCGGCCACGATGCGGTCCCGGACGGGTTCGGTCGTGGTCCGGTCCAGCGCGTCGAGCAGCTCCTGTACCGGGACCGCGGGCGGCCGGTGCTCGCCGGAGTGTTCGTCGGTGCCGGTGTAGGTGACGACCAGGGTGTCGGTGGCCGCGCAGATCGCATCGAGCAGCAACTGCCGGTCTTCCGAACGGATGTCGCGTTCACCGGTGAGCGGGCGACGGGCCAGGACGTCGTCACCGTCGGCGATGTTGGTGCGCGGAAAGACGCCGTCGTCGAGCCCGACGAGGCACACCACGCGATGCGGCACCGAGCGCATCGGGACCATGGTGCACACCGTCAGTGTGCCGGTGCGGAAGTTGGCGCGGGTCGGGCGGCCGGCCAGCTGCCGGCGCAGCAGGGACCGGATATCGGGCAGCCGCAGCGTCGTGCCGGACCGAGAACCCGCGTGGGTCAACACTTTCGCGAGTTCACGGTCGAGTTGCGCCTGCTGCCACTGCTCGTCGGGGCCGACGCGGGTGAGCTGCGCGACGCCGTCGCGCAGGATCTCCACCCAGCTGTCCAGGGGCTGCGCGCCGGTGAGCCGGTCGACGACACCGCACAACCGCTGGACGTATTCGGCCAACCGGCCGGCCAGTTCCACGCGGTTCGAGTCGACGTCGTCGAGCGGCAACGCGGTACCGAGCCAGCCCTGCGAATCGTCGGACATCGCGGCGCCGACGAGCAGTCGGTCGACCCCGAACTGCCAGGTGTTCTGCGGGTATCGCTGCAGCGCGTACGGGGTGCGGTGCGCCGCGTCGAAACCCCACCGAATGCCCGCCGCGCCAACCCATTCGGTGAGGTCCACGAGGTCGTCGTCGCCCCACGCGAAGCGCCGGCGCACCGGCTCGCTGTGCGCCAGGCTCAGCACCGCACTGGCGGTGGCCCGGCCGTCGGCGATGTCGAGCAGCTCGGCCAGCACCCCGAGCAGGGGATTGGTCTGGGTCAGCGCGCGGTCGGCCAACCGGACCCGCAGGCTCTGGGCCGGGTGGCCGAGGTCGGCATGCTCGCCCGCCCCGAACGCCGCGGTGATCAGCGGCGCATAGGTTTCGATGTCGGGGCACATGACCAGGATGTCGCGCGGCTGCAGGGTCTCGTCGTCGTCGAGCAGGCCCAGCAGCACATCACGCAGGACATCGATCTGCCGGGCCGCGCCGTGGCAGCGATGGATCTGCACGGACCGGTCGCCCTTGGCCAGCCGGCGCCCGCCGGGCCGCACCTCGTCGGCCGAGATGTCGGACTGCAGCCGGCCCAGCAGCGTGTCCGGGAATCCGCTGCGGGGGTGGAACCGATCGGACTGCGCGGCTGGCAGGCCGCGTTGCAGCTCCCGCAGATCGCGGCCCAGGGTCTGCAGCAGGGGGTGGCCTACCCGCAACCGGCTGCTGTCCTGGCGCCGGAGCTCCTGCCCGCGCAGATCGGACAGCGCCTGCCACAACGGGTCGCTGGGGTGCGGCAGCCACAGGTGCAGATCGTGGTGGGTCGCCAAGGCCCCGAGCAGTTCGAGATCTGCCGCGGGCAACCGGGTGTGCCCGAACAAAGACAGCCGCGGGGGTAGCTCGGACGGCGAATCGACCAGCCGGGCAATGGTTTTCGCCTGCCGCACCGGGGGCGGGTCGGCAGCGACACGTTCGGCGGTCGCGCGCCACAGGTGCGGTTGCCACCGCAGGTCGTCGTCCAGCCGGCCGCCCGCGCCGTCGGACTCGCCGCCCGTCAGCCAGTCGGCGAGCATCGCCGG
Source organism: Mycobacterium toneyamaense (assembly GCF_055384815.1). Taxonomy (NCBI): domain Bacteria; kingdom Bacillati; phylum Actinomycetota; class Actinomycetes; order Mycobacteriales; family Mycobacteriaceae; genus Mycobacterium; species Mycobacterium toneyamaense. Next base: position 4,917,245 of record NZ_AP040333.1, on the reverse strand, counting down.
CCGGGCTTTGGCGTAGGTGTCGAACAGGCCCGCCAGCCGCCGGGCCACCGCGTACCGACGGCCCTGCCGCAACTGGGTCTCCTCGGGATTGCCCAGCGCGGTGTAGCCGAGGTGCGCGGCCAGGGTGCCCGCCCAGGGGTGGTTTGCGCCCAGCTCGTCGAGCACCTCCAGCAGCGGCCACACCAGGGCGTCGGGCTCCCACGGGTTGTCGTCGGCCGTCCCCGTGATCTCCGCGAGAAGCGATGCGGGGGAGCGGAATTCGATACCCGCACACACACCGTCGTTCGCCGTGCCGCGGCCGAGCGCATGGGACAGCTGCTGGCTGAGCCAGCGCTCCATACCGCGGGCGGACACCAGCACCAGCTCGGAGGCGAACGGATCCGCCGGCGGTTCGGCGAGCAGTGCACCCAGCCCGGCGGCCAGCGCGCCGGTGTCTTCGGCTCGGTGCAGGTGTAGCGCCATCGGACCACCCTAGGTCGGCGTACCGACAGCTTTGTCGATGTGTGGCGTTACCCGGCGAACTCGGCGGCCAGACCGTCGATGCCGGCCTGGATCGCGGCCAGTCCGCCGGCGCGGGCCTTGAGCTTGCTGGCCAGGTGATGCTTGGGGTGCAGCGTCGCGGCGAATCCCGCGGCCACCTCCTGGGCGCGGCTCAGCACGTGCTCCTGGTCGACGATCTCGTCCACCCAGCCGGCCGCCCGGGCTTCCTCGCCGGTGAACGTGGCGGCCAGGCCGACCGCCCGCTGGAAGGCCGAATTGGTCAGTCGCAGCCGGAGGATTTCGATGCAGGACTGCGGCACCGTCATGCCGATGGCCACCTCGTTGGCCTGGCACCGCATCGTGGCCGAGCCGACCCGATGGTCACCCGAGCACAGCAGGAACGAGCCGCCGGCGATCGCGTGTCCGGTCGCGGCGATCACCACGGGGACGGGGAAGCGCAGCAGCCGGGCGTCGAGTTCGATGCCGCCGCGCAGCATGGCGAACCCGGCCGCCGCGTCACCCGAGCCGAAGATCGCGAGGTCGAACCCGGCACTCAGGACCCGGTTGTTGCCGGCGATGACGACGGCCTTGACATCGTCCGACTGCTCGGCCTGATCCAGCGCGGCGTTGATGTTCTCCTGCATCGTCGGGCTCAGGACGTTGACCTTGCCGTCGTCCAGCGTGATCGTGGCAACCGCATCGGTCACGGAGTAGGTGACGGTGCTCATCGGCTCTCCCTCGGTCGGTTCCCGGGCCGGGAACAGGTGTGAGCCGATGCTAGACGTGCCTTCGGAGGCGTCCTGTCAGTGGACGGCGTTGCGGTGCCGGCCCTTGGGGCCGTCGTCGAACCACTGGATTTCCAGTTCCGTGGTCTCGTCGGAAGCGCGGCTGCGCCACCGGTCCTGCGTCTCGCGGACCGCCCGGTTCATCCGGTCGATCTCGGCGCGGAAGACGTCGGGCTGCGTCTCCTTGGAGGCGTAGTGGAAGTACGTCAGCACGCTGCGCAGCAGTTCGAGCTTCTGCTTCTCGCGCTTGGCGAGGTCGTGCGTCGTCATCAGCTCCAGCCGCTGCACCGGCTGCAGCGCCGCCCAGTCGAGCACCGCCTTCGACTCGAACTCGCGGGGCTTGCGCCCGAAGCGGGACTTCTTGCCCTGCACGGGCGCCGGCGCGTCGTAGTAGGTCAGCGTCCCCTCGAATCGCGACCGGATGGACCCACCCAGCTCCTCGCGGCTGATCGCCGAGTCCCAGATGGTTCGCCACTCCTGCCCCGGAGCCAGGACCGAGAGTTCGCTGGGCAGTCGCAGCTCGGTGACATCGAGTTCGCCGTCATGGTCGGAATCCTCGTAGATGGCGACCGTCGGGTGGTGCGTGAAATCGAACGAGATGTTGTGCGCCGCGGTCTGCCCGAAGTTGCGGACCACGAGCTCGATCAGATGCCAGTCCGACGCGTGCGGCTCCATGAACATGGTCACCTGCGGGCGCACCTGATCCTGCTTGAGCTGGCGATTCTTGGACAGCTGGCGGTTCACCACGATCAGTACGACGATGCCGAACGCCAGTGCGGCCCACGCCGCGATGGCCAGCCAGCTGCCTGATCCCAGGCCTGTCAGGTCGTCCCAGCGTTGAGATATCCAGTCCACCGCGCCATCCAGTCGTCAAGTCCCGATCGGTTTTATCCGACACTGAGACTAATATTCGCTGGTTGACTTGTACAACGGAGAGCGAAAGGTAGCTGCGCTGCTAGCCGCCCATGAGCATGCGCCACTGGTCCAGGTCGCGTGCCCGGTAGACGTAATTGGTGCGACGGACGTCGTCGAGTGGCGCACTGGGTTCGGCCGAATACCAGTGCCCGGGGAAGACCGTCGGATCGCCGGGCAGGGCGGCCAGCGCCTGCAGGCTGCGGAACATGTCGTCGACGTTCCCGCCCGGGAAATCGGTGCGGCCACAGCCCTCCAGGAACAGCGTGTCGCCGGCCACCAACCGGCCGTCGAGCAGGAAGCACTGGCTGCCGGGGGTGTGCCCTGGGGTGTGCAGCAGCTCGATCGGTACGGCCCCGACCTGCACTACGTCGCCGTGCTGGTGCGGCGTCAGCTCCGACGGTGCGATGCCGGTCACCCGGGACACCCAGTCCGCCTCGTGGGCGTTGACGTGCACCGGCACGCTGACCCGCTCCAGCAACTCGGCCAGGCCCTTGAGCTCGAAGCCCATCATCGAGCCGCCGACGTGGTCGGGGTGGTGGTGGGTGACGAGCACGCCGGACAGGTGCATGCCGTCGCCCTCGAGGACGTCGACCAGATCGCCCGCAGCGTAGGCCGGGTCGGCCACCACGCAGTCGCCGGTCTCCCGGTCGCCGATGAGGTAGGCGAAGTTGCGCATCTGCTGGGCGATCGGGTCCGTCGCGGCGAAGTCGCGACCGGCGAGCAGCTGGCGGAAATACAGGCGGTCATCAGGCATGCCGACAGCCTAGGAGGGCGGCCTCGGCGTTGACTCTGCGACCACGCACCGACCTACTCGGCCTTTTGTGCCCAGGATGCAGAGTCAGCCGCGATGTGGCCGACCTCGGTGTTGAGTCTGTAACCACGCACCGACCTACTCGGGCTTTTGCGCGCAGGACGCAGGGTGAACGGGGTTTGGGGGAACAACCGGGCCGACCGGGGCCCACGGGACCGCCCGAACAGGCCGAAATAGCGTGGTTGAGCTGCCGTTTTGGCAGGTGAAACCGCGAGACGGTAACCTCTTTAAGGCCCACGGGGCAGACGGTCGTAACCGACAGTTCGAAACCGAGGGTCAGGCCCCCTTAGCTCAGTCGGCAGAGCGTTTCCATGGTAAGGAAAAGGTCAACGGTTCGATTCCGTTAGGGGGCTCGGTGGACATATGGCGAGCGGAGCGACGGAAGTAAAAATCCGCCGCTGCGCCGCCTGTGTCTGTCGGGGCGGTGTAGCTCAGCTGGTTAGAGCGCACGACTCATAATCGTGAGGTCGGGAGATCGAGCCTCCCCACCGCTACCAGCACAACAGAGATTCGAAGCGAAAGAGGCAGAGACGTGGCGTCGAGTACCGACGTACGGCCGAAGATCACCTTGGCCTGCGAGGTGTGCAAGCACCGTAACTACATCACCAAGAAGAACCGCCGCAACGACCCGGATCGGCTCGAGCTGAAGAAGTTCTGCCCGAACTGCGGTACGCACCAGCCGCACAAAGAGTCGCGTTAGTCACTCGTCGTGGGTCTGGCGGACATTGTCGGCTATCACTACCGGCATCCCGAGTGCTACGAGGTCGGTCGCGAGAAGATCCGTGAGCACGCGACTGCCGTTCAGAACGACGACGCGTGTTTCCACCAGGAGTCGGCGGCCGCCGAGCTCGGCCACGACGCGCTGCTCGCGCCGCTGACCTTCATCTGCATCTTCGGCTACCAAGCCCAATTCGCGATGTTCGGCGATGCCGGCATCGCCATTTCTGATGCCCAGATCGTCCAGGTCGACCAGTCGCTGAAGTTCCTGCAGCCGATCAAGGCCGGGGACAAGCTGTACTGCGATGTGTACGTCGACTCGTTCCGTCAGGCACACGGCACCGACATCATCGTGACCAAGAACATCATCACGAATGACCGTGATGAGGTCGTGCAGGAGGCCTACACGACCTTGGCGGGTCGCTCGGGTGACGAGGACGGACAGGGAGGATTCTCAGATGGCACTTCGTGAGTTCAATTCGGTCAAGGTCGGCGACGCGCTGCCTGAGAAGACCTACCAGCTGACCCGGCAGGACCTGGTCAACTACGCCGGCGTCTCCGGCGACCTGAACCCCATCCACTGGGACGACGAGATCGCCAAGCAGGTCGGTCTGGACACCGCGATCGCCCACGGCATGCTGACCATGGGCCTCGGCGGCGGCTACATCACCAACTGGGTCGGCGACCCGGCTGCCGTGACCGAGTACAACGTCCGCTTCACCTCTGTGGTCCCGGTCCCGAACGACGGCGTCGGCGCTGAGCTCATCTTCAGCGGCCGCGTGAAGTCGGTCGACGAGGAATCCAAGTCGGTCACCATCGCGCTCTCTGCCACCACCGGCGGCAAGAAGATCTTCGGCCGCGCCGTCGCCACCGCGAAGTTGGCGTAGTCATGCCGCTGAATCCCAACATCCTGGGGATGGTCCACAAGTACCCGCAGGTCTTCGTCGTGGGCCGGGAGCAGGTCCGGCAGTATGCCAAGGCCGTCAAGTCCGACCACCCCGTTTCGATGGACGAAGCCGCCGCGGCCGAGTTGGGTCACAAGGCCATCGTCGCCGGCCCGACGTTCGTGGCGATCGTCGCACTGCTGGTCCAGCAGGACTTCTTCCGCGTCGTCGATGTCGGCATGGAGACCATGCAGATCATCCAGGTCGACCAGAAGTTCGTGTACCACCGCCCGATCCTGGTCGGTGACCGCTTGCACGCGACCGTCGAGATCATCTCCGTCGAGCACCGGTTCGGCGCCGACATCGTGATGACCCGCAACACCCTCACCGACGACGACGGCAGCGTCATCATGGAGGCCTTCACGACGTTGATGGGCCACGAGGGCGACAACTCGGTGTCGGTGCGCTACGACCGCGAAACGGGCCAGGTTTTGCGTTCGGCCGTCGGAGCGGATTAGTAACTCAGACTGGGGCCGATGTACACTCGGTCCTCGGGGATCCACCCTTTTCAGCGCGCTGTCCGTCGGTTACACATCGACCGATCGGGGAGCGCGCGAATTGTGTGAGGACCCAACCGGAAGCGCCGGCCTGGCCGGTGCTGAAGGGGCGTAGCTCAATTGGCAGAGCAGCGGTCTCCAAAACCGCAGGTTGCAGGTTCAAGTCCTGTCGCCCCTGCTCAACTGAATACCGATGTGGACACTGGAAATGTGACCACCTGGAACAGACGAAAGGCATGCGGTGAGCGACGAGCGCGATAGTGCCGGCTCCGCAGGCGCCGGTACTGATGCGGGCACCGACGCGAGCGAAAGCGAGTCGCAGGGCCAGACCGCAGTTGTGACGCGTCCGGCGCGTCCGACCGGAAAGCGGGCCCGGCGGGCCGTCGAGGTCGACGAGTCCGAATCGGACGTCGAGACCGGCGACACGGACTCCGACGCCGAGGACAGCGCGGCCGAGGCCGGCAAGAAGTCCAAGCCGAAGAAGGCTGACAAGTCCAAGAAGACGGGCCCCACTCGGAACCCGTTCGTGTTCGTCTGGAACTACCTCAAGCAGGTCGTCGCCGAGCTGCGCAAGGTCATCTGGCCGAACCGCAAGCAGATGATCGGTTACACGACCGTCGTGCTGGTGTTCCTGGTCTTCATGGTGGCGCTGATCGGTGGGGTCGATTTCGGTCTCGCCAAGCTCGTCATGTGGGTGTTCGGCTGACGCCGAGCGCCCGCCGGGACGAGCTCAAGAACGTAAGAGAGGACTGACTACCGTGACTTTCGATGGCGAGACACCTTCGGACGAGTCCGACGTGACCGCCGAGGCAGTCGAGTCGGTGGAGACCTCGGACGACACCGTGGACGCTGACGACACCCTGGACACCGACTCGGCCGACGCCGAGGAAGCGCCCGAGGCGACCGACGTGGTCGTCGACGAGACGGCGGAAGCCGTCGCCGAGGAGCCCGAGGACGAGGATCCCGCGGTCGCGCTGAAGAAGCAGCTGCGTCGTCAGGCAGGCGAGTGGTACGTCATCCACTCGTACGCCGGTTACGAGAACAAGGTGAAGGCCAACCTCGAGACCCGCGTGCAGAACCTGGACGTCGGCGACTACATCTTCCAGGTCGAGGTGCCGACCGAAGAGGTCACCGAGATCAAGAACGGCCAGCGCAAGCAGGTCAACCGCAAGGTGCTGCCGGGCTACATCCTGGTGCGCATGGACCTGAACGACGAGTCGTGGGGCGCCGTGCGCAACACCCCGGGTGTGACCGGGTTCGTCGGCGCGACCTCGAAGCCGTCGGCGCTGTCGCTCGACGACGTCGTGAAGTTCCTGCTGCCGCAGGGCGCCGCGAAGAAGCCCGCCAAGGCGACCGCGGCCGCCGCTACGTCGGGTGCCGACAGCGAAGCCACCCTCGCGCGTCCGGAGATCCTGGTCGACTTCGAGGTCGGCGAGTCGGTCACCGTCATGGACGGCCCGTTCGCCACGCTGCCCGCGTCGATCAGCGAGGTCAACGCCGAACAGCAGAAGCTCAAGGTGCTGGTGTCCATCTTCGGACGCGAGACACCCGTCGAATTGACCTTCACACAGGTCAGCAAGATTTAATCGCGAGCCTCGGCTCCCGGTTAGCAGGAACGTAGTCGCGCCGCGACTACCTAGAAAGGAACACCACACCAATGGCCCCGAAGAAGAAGAAGGTCGTCGGGCTGATCAAGCTTCAGATCCAGGCCGGCGCGGCCAACCCCGCCCCGCCCGTGGGTCCGGCGCTCGGCCAGCACGGCGTCAACATCATGGAGTTCTGCAAGGCGTACAACGCCGCGACAGAAAGCCAGCGTGGAAACGTCATCCCCGTCGAGATCAGCGTCTACGAGGACCGCACGTTCACGTTCGTTCTGAAGACCCCGCCGGCTGCCCGGCTGCTGCTCAAGGCTGCGGGTATCCAGAAGGGTTCGTCCGAGCCGCACAAGACCAAGGTCGCCAAGATCAGCTGGGACCAGGTCCGCGAGATCGCCGAGACCAAGAAGGAAGATCTCAACGCGAACGACATCGACGCCGCTGCCAAGATCATCGCCGGCACCGCGCGCTCGATGGGCATCACCGTCGAATAGTTCGTCCCGTACACGTCGGGTACTCGAACTGAGCAATACGTGGAAGAGCCCGCTTCGGCTCGCTAACCACAACCTCTGAACTGGAGATTCAAATGAGCAAGAACAGCAAGGCATACCGCGAAGCTGCCGAGAAGGTGGACCGCGACAACCTGTACACCCCGCTCCAGGCCGTCAAGCTGGCCAAGGAGACGTCCTCGAAGAAGCAGGATGCGACCGTCGAGGTTGCGATCCGGCTGGGTGTCGATCCTCGTAAGGCAGACCAGATGGTGCGTGGCACCGTCAACCTGCCGCACGGCACCGGTAAGACCGCCCGCGTAGTGGTGTTCGCGGTTGGTGAGAAGGCCGAGGCCGCTGTGGCCGCCGGCGCCGATGCCGTCGGTAGCGATGACCTGATCGAGCGTATCCAGGGTGGGTGGACCGACTTCGACGCCGCGATCGCGACGCCGGATCAGATGGCGAAGGTCGGTAAGATCGCCCGCGTCCTCGGCCCGCGTGGTCTGATGCCGAACCCGAAGACCGGCACCGTCACCCCGGACGTGGCCAAGGCCGTGTCCGACATCAAGGGCGGCAAGATCAACTTCCGCGTCGACAAGCAGGCCAACCTGCACCTGATCATCGGCAAGGCGTCGTTCGACGAGGTCAAGCTGGCCGAGAACTACGGTGCTGCGCTGGACGAGGTGCTGCGCGCCAAGCCGTCGTCGTCGAAGGGCCGTTACCTGAAGAAGGTCACCGTCTCGACGACCACCGGCCCGGGCATCCCGGTCGACCCGGCCGTCACCCGGAACTTCACCGAAGAGGCGTAAGCCGAATCCGATTTCACGAAGGACCCCCGTACGACTTCGGTCGTGCGGGGGTTCTTTGTTGTCAGACGTACCAGTGGATGGTGCGCAGTCCGCGGTACACCCGGCCGAAGAACTGCGTGTGCCGTCGGCGGAAGGTGTCGATGGCCGCAGGCGCCACACCGACTCTCGTGGCCGTCGGCAGCACGATCTGATCCCGAATTCCCATGTGGGCCTTCTCGATCAGCCGGATCACCGCATCCGCGGTGAAGTGGATGCCGTCCACCCCGCGCCAGAGCACGGGAATCGGGGCCGGACGGAGCTGCATCCAGGCGGTGATGCGTTGGCGAAACAGCGGCTGGGGCATGGAGATTCCGTTCTGTTCGGTTGCGAGGCGATGTTGTCGTCGGGTCATGCCGCCGTGCTGCGCCCGGTCGGCAGAGACGGGGCGCCGGTGTCGACGAATGCGCGGATGGTGCGGCCCATGTCGGATATGGCGGCCCGGGCATCCGGAAGGATGTCGGCCCCGGCGTGGAAGACGTGCAGTGCGCGATCCCAGATCTGCAGGGTGCAGGGCACCGCGGCCGCGCGGCAGCACTGAGCCAGTTGTTCGGCGTCGGCCAGGAGTACTTCGGTCGAGCCCACCTGGATGAAAACCGGTGGGAGCCCGGTGAAGTCGTGGTTCACCGGCGACCAGCGCGGGTCCAGCTCGCCGCCGGCCGCGAAACCGACCAGGGCGGGGACCGAGAGGGTGAAGGCCGACAACACGGCGTCCGTCCGATCGTTGGCGTGGGCGAGCCTGCGGGCCGGATCGAATTCGGCCCACGGCGCGATGGCGACGATGCCGCCGGGCATCGGCAGCCGGCGCTCGCGTGCGGCCAGCGCCGCGGCGAAGGCCAGGCCACCGCCCGCGGAATCGCCGGCGAACACGATCTTTTCGGGAGCGAAGCCCAACCCGAGCAGATGCTGGTAGGCATCGAGCGCGTCGGCGACAGTGTCGGTGATGTGGGCCGCCGGCAGTTGCCGGTAGTCGACGTTGAGCAGCGGGATACCTGCGGCGCGGGCGATGCGGCCCGCGATCCGGCGATGGCTGTGCAGTCCACCAGCCACAAAACCACCGCCGTGGAAGTAGAGGATGGCACCGCCGGTGACGTCGTCGGGGCCGGCGATCGTCTTGTGCCACAGCCATTCCGCGCGGCAGGTGGCGAAGCGCAGGGCGCGGCGGCGGGTGCCGCGCGGCGGCCGTAGCGGGACGGTGATCAACTCGGCGCGGTTGGCGATGCGGAACGCGGGCGTGCCGCGCAGCGGACCGCGCCAGGCCAGCCGGGCGATACCGTCGAGTGCGGGCCGAATTGTCCTGCGGCCCAGCGCATCGGCGACGCGCAGTGACCGGCTCGCGCGGCTGGGCAACTCGATGGTCACCGAATCGATCGCACTCATGCGTGCACGCCCGCGGTGGTGGCCGGGATTTCGTAGCGGTAGTCGTCCAGCGGGAATCTGCGGTTGCCGCGGCTGGCCTCGAAGAAACCGGAGGGACGGATGTATGTGGTGTCGCCCTGCGAGTTCCGGTAGTAGGTGGGCACATGCCCGTTGAGGTCGCCGAGGTAGTAGCGCAACGGTTCCGCACGTCGGTAGGTCGTGCGATGGTAGGCGTCGGCGGCCTCCGGGCGAATCTCGCAGACGTGCGCCGCGCGGCGGCGGGTCTCGGTGATCGCGCGGACGGCGTGGTCCGCGGTCATCTCGACGAAGGCGTGCCAGCCCGACCCGGTCCACGAGTACGGGCCGCACAGCGTCCACCGGTTGGGCAGCCCCGGCACCGAGACGCTCTCGTACGCCTGCAGGCCTTCCTCGTTGTAGAACTTGGCGAGATCGAAACCGGCCCGGCCCACGACGGTTCCCGGGCGATACGTCTCCGGATCGGAGAACACCTCGTAGCCGGTGGCCAGGATCAGCACGTCCAGCTTGTGGAGCATTCCGTCGCGGGTCCGGACGCCGGTCGGCGTGATCTTCTCGATGGGATCGGTCACCAGCGACACGTTGGTGCGGTTGTAGGCCTGCAGATATCCGTTGGACATGGTCGGCCGTTTGGCGAGCAGACCGAAGTTCGGTGTCAGCTTCGCGCTGGTTTCCGGGTCGTGCACCGTTCTGGCCACGAATCTGCGGTAGCCGCGGATGCAGAGCGCGTCGGCTCGATCCAGCGTCGAATGCGAGGTCCGCAGTGCCCCACGGAGAATCAGGTCGACCACGACCAGCACGCCGCCGTGGATCGTGGCCTGCACACCGGGGATCGCCAGCACCTTCTTCATCACCGCCGGTACCCGGAAGTCCGGCTTGGGAATGGACCAGACCGGGGTGCGCTGGAACACCGTCAGATTGCCGACCTCCGGTGCGATCGCCGGAATGATCTGCACCGCACTGGCTCCCGTGCCGATGATGCCGACGGCCTTGCCGGTCATGTCGTAGTCGTGGTCCCAATCGGTCGGCCGCTGCACCTTGCCCTTGAACGATTTCGCGCCGGCAATCCCGACGTCTTCCTTGGGCCGGACGAACGCGCCCACCGCGCTGATGACGAACCGTGCCGTGATGACGGAGCCGTCGGCGGCATGCAGCTTCCAGAAGTTACCGGTGTCGTCCCACTCCTCCCGTTCGACGTTGGTATTGAACCGGATACGCGAGTACAGCCCGTACTTTCGGGCCACATCGACGTGGTACTGCTTGACCTCCGCGCCTTTGGCGAAGAAACGATCCCAGTTGGCGTTGCGCGCGAACGAGTACTGATACGCGATGGTCGGGATGTCCACGCCGAGACCCGGGTAGTGGTTCTCGTGCCAGCTGCCGCCGACATCGTCGGCGCGCTCCAGGATGACGAAGTCGTCGATGCCGGCCTTGCGGAGCTTCACGCCCGCGGCGATACCGCCGGGCCCGGCGCCGATGACGGCGACCTCGAATTGCGGCGTCGTACTCATGCGCTCACCTCTTCGGGCACGTGCACGGTGTTGCGGGTGAAACGGTAGTCCGACAGCGGGAAATGCCGGTTCGCCCAGCGCATCTCCAGAACCGTGGTCGGGCGGAACGCCGCGGCGTCGCCGTGATGATTGAGGTAATACGTGTTGGAGCCGCCACACGCCGAGGTCATCAGGGGAGTTCCGGCGACGCGCTTCTGCATGTCCGCGAAGAAGCGGTCGTGCGGCTCCTGCTTGACCTCGACGCGGGTGGCGCCACGCTGCCGGGCCTCGGTGATCACGCGCACGGCGTGGTCCCCGGTCGACTCGATCAACACCAGATACGAGCCCGGGGCGTAGGCGTACGGCCCGATGACGAGGAAGGCGTTGGGGAACTTCGGTGCCGAGACGCCCTGGTACGCCTGGTAGCGGTTGGCCTCCCAGAACTCGTTGAGATCGACGCCGTCACGGCCCAGGGTCGGGAACGGCGGCGTGCTGCCCTTGGCCATGACCTTGAATCCGGTGGCGCACACCAACACATCGATGTCGTGCGCCGCGCCGCCCTCGGTCACCACCGCGTCGGGGGTGACCTTCTCGATGGGGTCGGTCACCAGATCGACGTGCGGCAGGTTGTAGGTCTTGAAGTACTCGTTGTGCATCGACGGTCGCTTGCAGCCCAGCAGGTACTTCGGGGTGAGCTTCTCGCGCGTCACCGGATCCTTGACCTGCGTGCGCATCCAGAGTTTCAGCGCGGCTTCGGCGCCGCGGATGAGCGGCTGCATCCGCCGCCCGTGCAGCATGCCGGCGCCGACACCGAGTTCGACGCCCACCATGCCGATCGCGCGCAACGGCGCGCGCAGTATCGGGGTGCCCAGCACCGCCCTGGTGACCCGGCCCGTGTGCCAATCTGGCTTGGGCGCGACCCAGATCGGGGTGCGCTGGAACACCGTGAGGTGGGCGGCGACTTTGGCGACCTCCGGAATCAGTTGCAGCGCACTGGCGCCCGTGCCGATGACGCCGACCCGCTTACCGCGCAGATCGACGCTGTGATCCCAGGCGGCGGTGTGCAGCACCGTCCCGCCGAAGCTGTCGATGCCCGCGATATCCGGGAGGTTCGGCACCTCCAGGCCGCCGATGCCCGCGATGATGAACCGGGCCGTCACCTCGCCGGAATCGGTACTGACGTGCCAGATGTCGTTCGCCTCGTCGAACCGGCATCCGGTGACCGTGGTGTTCAGGCGCAGCTTCGGCCGCAGCCCGTGGGCATCCACGACCTCCTCGGCGTACGCCTGAATTTCGTGGCCCGGTGCGAAAAGCCGCGACCAGTCGCCTTTTTGGTGATAGCTGAACTGATAGATGAACGACGGAATGTCGACCGCGACGCCGGGGTAATGGTTGGCGTGCCACGTCCCGCCGACCTTGTCCCACTTGTCGAGGATGACGAAGTTCTCGATGCCGGCCTGCCGGAGCCGGACGCCGGCGTTGATGCCGCCGAAGCCCGCACCGATGACGACGACCTCGAATTCGGGGCTGGATGTCATTGTCATATCTCCTATTTCCCGGTCAGCCGGGCGAGTGCCTTGCCGGCGACCGGGATCACGGATTCGATGCGGTCGAAGGACGCGCGCGCGAGAACTGCGCGCGTGAGGCTGGGGGAGAACCGGAACAGCCCGTACAGCAGCCAGGATTCCGGTGCGACCGGTACGACGGCCGAATTCCACCGCACGGCCCGTTCGATCGCCCGGGCAACCTTCTGCGGTGAGGTGTAGGCGTATCGCTGCATACCGCCCGCGGTCTCGCGCCACGCCGCCTGCTGCTCCGCGGTGAGCCCGGCCCGTTGGCCGTTGGCGAGCAGGTTGGTCCGGATGGCGCCCGGGCAGATCGCGGTCACGCCGATCCCTTTGCTGCGCAACTCCACTCGTAGCGCCTGCGAGGCCATCAGGACGGCCGACTTCGCGACGCCGTACGCGGGCTCGAGCCCCGATGGAAAGTACGCGGCCGCCGACGACAGATTGACGATGTGGCCGGGAATCCCATCGTCGATCATCTGTTGCGCGAAGACCCGTGACCCGTAGATGACGCTCATCAGGTTGATGTCGATCTCGCGCTGCCACTGCGCGGCGCTCATCTCCACGAACCCGCCGAGGTCCATGACGCCGGCGTTGTTGATCAGCACGTGGGGTGCGCCGAAGTGGGCAAACATCCACTCGCCGAAGGCCTCCCACTCGTCGTCGGCGGCCACGTCCAGCCGGTAGGCGACGGCTTGGCCGCCTGCGCCGACGATCTGTTCGGCCGTCTCCTTCGCGGCCGGCATGTCGATGTCTGCGACGATGACCCGACCGCCTTTGGCGGCGAACAGCTTTGCCGTCTCACGCCCGATACCGGCCCCCGCGCCGGTGACGATGACGTTCTTCATCGCTTCCCTCCGAACAGCCTGCCCGACAGGGCGACTGCCTTGTCGGCGATCGACATCGTGAACAGGCCGTAGAGACCGCGGGCCGCACTCGGTGACAGCCGGTACAGGTACCAGCCGGCCCAGGCCTCGACGCCGACCGGGACCGTCGAGAGGTTCCAGCGCACCGCGCGTTCGATCGCGGCGGCCACCCGGTCGGGGGACCGGCCGATGTAACGGTGGCCGGCGGCGAGCTTGGCCGCCCAGTCCGAACTGTCGCTGTCGTCGACGCCGCCGCGAGTCCCGTTGGCGGCCAGGCTGGTTCGGATCAGCCCTGGGCAGATCGCGCTGACGCCGATGCCCTTGTCACCGAACTCCGCACGTAGCGCCTGGGTGCCGAACCACGCGCCGGCCTTGGCGACCACATACGAGGGGGCGATGGGCGTCGGCATGAACGCGCCGACCGAACACACGTTGACGATGTGGCCGCGCACCCCGGCGTCCGTCATGCGTTGCACGAACAACCGAGATCCCACCAGGGGGCTCATCATGTTGATCTGGATCATTCGCCGCCAGTCCGCGTTGGACTGCTCCAGGAACCCACCACCGATGAGGATGCCGGCGTTGTTGACGACGACGTCGGGCACGCCGTGTTCGGCGCACACCCGGTCGGTGAAATCCTCCCAGTCGGTGAGGTCGGCGACGTCGAGTCGCCGGAACACCGCGCGGCCGCCCGCGTCCTGGATGAGGTCGACCGTTTCCTTGCCGGTCTGCTCGTTGATGTCGGCCACGACGACCTCGGAGCCGTTGCGGGCGAACCGCACGGCCGTCGCACGTCCGATGCCGCTGCCGCCACCCGTCACCACTGCCACCGTCATGGCCGACATCCGTCGGTGGCGCTGGGTGAGCTGTGTGTATCGGTCATTTCGACTCCTTGGGTCGACCTCATGAAAAGAGTTGAGCGGTAATCAATTTCGGTAGGCGGGAATGCGTCGCCGGGCCTACGTCGTGCTCATCGCGGGCATCGCCAGGGCGCCGCCGTCGGGCTGCTTGCCGTGGAGCCGATGTCACATTTCGGATAGTAGCCCTATTTGAATATGGGGGCAATATCAAATTTGGAGCGCGCCGAGGCGGTAGTCTGGCCTCTCGCCGGCGACCGGTGGGCGGACCTGCGGAGGACACTGTGGCGGCTCGGAAAGTGTTGACACGCGCAGAGAGTCAGGCGCAGACGCGCCAGGAGGTGCTCGATTCGGCGGCGCGGCTCTTCTATGCGAACGGCTATCACGGCACCTCCATCGCAGCCATCGCGGCTGACGCCGGGCGCACCATCGGTGCTGTCTACAGCAACTTCGCGGGCAAAGAGGCGCTGTGCCTCGAAGTCCTCCGCACGAGGTACCTCGCGGAAACCACCAAACTGCTGGAAATGCTTGTCGGCGAATCTGATTCGATGGACGACAGGTTCGGGGCGCTGGCGACCTGGTGGTCCCGGTTGTCCTCGGACATCCCGCTCACGGTGCTCGGTTCGGAGTACCTGTTGAGCACCTTGGGAGACCCGGAGCAGACCGCCGGGACGAGGGAGACCATCGATCGGTTCCGGGAGTCGGTCCGGGTGATGGTCGAGGACCTGATACCCGAGGGCGTCGACGCCGCAGACCCGCGCTTGGACGAGGCGATCGACGCCATCGTGGCGACCGGAAGCGGATTGGCGATATCTCAGGCGATCGGGATGGCCGACGCCGACCAGAGTGCGGCGCTGCTGGTCACCACGCTGCGGATGTGGATGGATCGGTTGGCCACACCGCAGGCCGCGGACGATCAGTGCGACAAGCCCGGGCCGACCAAGGGGAAGCGGGCCGGCACCAAGAACACCAGGAAGCCGGCGTCGCCCAGCCGCTGAGCGCGCCGACCGCGTTGGCACACCGCGACATCCGGTGATCCCGTGGTTGTCCGGTGCCGGGATCTGGCAACCTCGACACATGTTCGTGCGAACACTCGTCGCCTTGGGCGCGCTGCTGTCGGTCGGGAACTTCGGGCCGGACCTCGGCGCGGCCTCGGCAGCACCACAGCCCGCCCCGCCGCCGGTGTCACCGCAGGCCGCTGCGGCCGGACTGATCGACGTCCGGTCCGTCGTCCCCGATGCGGTGATCGACCTGCGCTACGCCACCCCGAACAACTTCGTCGGTGTCCCGCTGTATCCCGCCGATGCCCGGTGCCTGATCCACGAGTCCATGGCGCCGGGGCTGGCCACCGCCGCCCGGATTCTGCGCGCGCACGGCGAGGTACTGACGTTCTGGGACTGCTACCGCCCGCATGACGTGCAGGTCCGGATGTTCCAGGCCGTGCCGGACCCGAACTGGGTCGCCAAACCCAGCCAGTTCGCCCGCAGCCACGAGTCCGGTCGGTCGGTGGACGTCACCATCACCGGCGTCGACATGGGTACCGATTTCGACGACTTCACGCCGCGCGCGACGGCCTACGCGACCACGGGCGTCACCCCCGCACAGCAGGCCAACCGCGCGCGACTGCGCGACGCGATGGTCGCCGGTGGGCTGACTGTGTACCCGGGGGAGTGGTGGCACTTCAACGGGCCTGGCGCATCCGAGCCGCGCCCGATCCTCGACGTGCCGGTGAACTGAGTCAACCGGCGACCAACTGCGCCAGCAGGGCCCGGTGGTCGGAACCGGGTACCTGCAGCGTCCGCAGCGACGTGGCCACGTAGCCGCGCGTGAGGATGTGGTCGACCGCGAAGACCGGTGGCGCGACGATGTCGGACGGATGCGTGCGAACCACCCCGGCGCCGGCCTGTGCGCCGGCGTCCTGATAGCCCTGCCGCAGCAGCCGGCGGAATTCCCGCATGTCCGGAGTCGCGTTCAGGTCACCGGCCAGCAGCACGGGGCCCGTGCTTGCCCGGGCAGCCGTCAGCAACGTGCCCGCCAGTCGCGCCAGGTCGTCGCGCCAGCCCTGTAGCGGGTCGGGCCAGGGCGCGGACAGGTGCACCGTCAGCACGCGGGTGGGGGCGGGTGCCTCGGGCAGGTGGACGTCGGCGGCCAGCATTCCCAGCCAGAAGCCGTCGTCGATGCGGATGTCACTGATCGGGTGACGGCTCCAGAGCCCGACGCCCCCGGGTTCGTCCATCTCGCGCAGCGCCCGGTGCGGGAACAGCCGGTCGAGCCCGGCCGACTCCAGCCGCGCCAGCGCCGCGGGCGTGAGTTCTTGCAGCGCAACGATATCCGCGCTCTCCTCGGCGTACCGGACGACGGCTTCGGCGTCGGCCCGCCCGTAGCGCAGATTTGCCGACAGGAACCGCAGTGCCGTCCCCGACGGCGCCTTCGCGCGGCGGAACAGGGGTAGTTGTATGACGGCCGCGACGACGGTGGTGCCGACCGCGACCGCTGCCAGCGGCCAGTTTCCTGCGGCGCCGAACAGGATGGCGGCCACGGGGGCGCCGATGAGCGCATACGGGGCGCCGGCGGCCAGTGCCAACAGTGTGCGGTTGACGATCGGAACCCACCGCACCGCGAGGCCGGCCGCGGCTGCGCACAGCGTGATGGCACCGGCGTATGTCAGAACTGAATGCCACATCGCGATGATTTGCCTCCGCACTTCTCGTGTTGGCCGTGCCGGCTCGCGTCGAGCTGTTCCGAAAAATGTACCGGACGTATGTTCTGCCTCGTCCCGGTGACTTTGGCAACGATAATTCGTATTTGCTGAGCTCGGTAATTACGTGTGCTATGTAACGCGGATGCGTGAAATCATTGGAGAATTCTGTCAGGAGTCTATCAGTGGGCTGTGAATAGACAATGGCGTTCTACCTGGTTGTTGACCATAGGTATGTTTATTTCTCCAACGGTTCTGCAGATTTGTTGCCGTCATTGGCGGTAATGTCTCCGCCATTCATCGACGGCCTCGTAACAATTCGCTGGCCGGTCGTTCGGGGTGAGGAGGACGGCATGTATTGGTCGCTGCGTGGATTGGTCCGTGCCTGTGTGTTTCGCGGCATTGTCGCGATGCTCCCGATCGCACTGATCTGCGCGTACGCGCCGTCGAGTGGGCCGGCGAATCTGACCGCCCAGATCGAGAACACCGCCGAAATCGTGTCTGCGCCGTCGACCATCGGGATCGCCGACTCGGGGCTGTACGGACAGACCCAGGCGCAGATCGACCAGACACTCGACACCCTGCAGTCCATCGGGGTCCAGGACATCCGGGTCTTCGTGCCGTGGATCTTCGTCGAACCTGCGCAGGGCACCTACAACTGGTCCTACATGGACATGGTCATGCAGGCCGCGGCCGACCGGAACATGGGCGTCATGGTGGAGATCGCCAGCACGCCGACATGGGCGGGCTCCTCGACGTCCATCACAGGTGCCGGCACGCCGGACCCGGCCACGTACGCGGCGTTCGCGGCCGAGGTGGCCAAGCGCTACGGCTCGACCATCTCGGCGTACGAGATCTGGAACGAGCCGAATTACGTGTTGTCGTCGGATCCCATCGACGCCACTGCCTACGCGGCGCTGCTCAAGGCGGCCTACCCGGCGATCAAGGCGGTCGACCCGACCGCCACCGTGGTCGCCGGCGCGCTCGGCAGCGTCATCAGCTTCGGCAGCATCACGCTCGATCCGGTGACGTTCGTCAAGGAGATGCTGGCCGCCGGCGCGTCCGGCTACTTCGACGCGTTGTCGTTCCATCCGTATCAGGAGTCGCTGCCCTTCTCGTCGGGCGCCGGCGTCGCGAATTCCCCACTGACGCAACTGAATGCGATCTATCAGCTGCTGCAGCAGTACGGCGACGGCAACCTCAAGATCTGGATCAGTGAGTTCGGTGCGTCGACCAACGACGTCAGCGAGCAGACCCAGGCCGACCTGATCAAGAACCTGCTCGATACGTGGCAGACCCTCGCCTATGCCGGGCCGGTGTTCATCTACACCGCGCAGGACGGCGTCGCCGGTGCCGACGGCTACGGCATCTACAACGCCGACTGGACCCCGAAGCTCGCCGTCGCCGTCATCGCGGCGGCCATCAAGGAGTACGCCACCAGCGCGGCCGGAGGTGTCGGCTCGACGGTCGGTGGCATCGTCTCCGGTGTCACGGCGATAGCCCAGTCGCTGGCGAGTCTGCTGAATTCGATCAGCCTGGCGATCCAGGGCGAGTTCCAGCAGTTGGGCAAGGCCATCAACGCCTGGGTCACGGCGGTCAGCTCGCACCTCAGCGGAGTCCTGCCGACATCTACGCCGTTGGCCGCAAAGGCAACCGCCACCGCCACCGCCGCCACGGCATCCGTTGCGACGACGACCGCCGCCACCGCGGCGGCCGCGGAATCCGGGACGACCGAATCCACGGAAACCACATCGACGGCAACCAAGCTGAAGAAGCGCGCCAAGGTCGCCGGGTCAACCGCGTCGGCGGTGTCAGACACCACCGCGCCGTCGGGTACCGCTGCGGACGGCAAGACGTCGGATACCGCCGCGGACGGCAAGGCATCGGACGCCGCCGCGGCTGACCCGGCCGGCAAGACGTCGGGCAAGCCCCGCAAGGATGACGGATCGACGTCACCCTCGAAGGACACGCGCGGCAAGGCCACCACGTCGGACAAGGCCAACACGTCCGACAAGGCCACGAAGCCGGACCGGTCAGACGCTGGGGCGTCGGACGCGCCGCCACCCGTCGACAAGCGTTCCCACCGGCACCGCGACGCGAGCGCGAAATCGTCGGCATCCGGCAGCTGATCCCGAAAACGAGTAGCGCCCCCGACCTCGGGTCGGGGGCGCTACTCGTCGAAAATGCCTACGCGGCTTCCTTCTGCTTGGTGTAGGTGACCAGGCTGACGTCGAGGCACTCGTCAAGGAAGTAGAACTGGCAGCCGGTCAGATACTTCATGTACCGGTCGTAGTTCTCCTGGCCCGCGATCTCGATGGCCTTGTCCTTGGCGTGCTCCAGGTTGGCGGCCCACACGCCGAGCGTCTTGATGTAGTGGTTGCGCAGCGACAGCGGCTCGGGGACGTTGAAGCCGGCCTTCTCGCCGTGATCCACCATCATCTGGGTGCTGGGCAGCCGGCCGCCGGGGAAGATGTCGGTCGCCATGAACTTGATGAACCGGGCCATCTCGAACGTCAGCTTCTTGCCGCGCGCGGCCATGTCCATCGGGTGGTAGCTCACGCTGCTCTGGATGGTCATGCGGCCGTCGGCGGGCATGATCTCGTAGCAGTTCTTGAAGAAGTCGTCGTAGCGCTCGAAGCCGAAGTGTTCGAAGGCCTCGATCGACACGATGCGGTCCACCGGCTCGTGGAACTCTTCCCAGCCCTTCAGCAGCACGCGGTGCGAGCGGTCCGACGCGGTGTTGCTGAGCAGCTCCGTGCAGAACGCCTGCTGGTTCTTGCTCAACGTCAGGCCGATGACATTGACGTCGTACTTCTCCATGGCGCGCTGCATCGTCAGACCCCAGCCGCAGCCGATCTCCAGCAGCGTCATGCCGGGCTTGAGGTCAAGCTGTTCGAGGTGCTGGTCGACGTTGGCGAGCTGGGCCTCCTCCATCGAGACGAACGGTCCGGTGAAGTAGGCGCAGCTGTACTTGCGGGAGTTGTCCTGGAACAGCCCAAAGAAATCGTCGGACAGGTCGTAGTGCGCCTGGATGTCCTCGAAATGCGGCCGCATGTCCTTGGCCTCTGCGGACTCCTGAATCATCTGTAACACCTAACTTGACCTTCCTCACTGGGTGGTGATGCCGGTCACTAAATCACAATCGTGCCCGCACAATACCTGGCCTCCGGCCGATTCCTTGACGTTGGTGTAACGCGCCGTCACGGTCAGTCGAGACAGCAAACGTAACCGCCTTGAGGCCGGTAGCCGCGTTCATTCCCCCAGCGTGGCGGCGGCTGTGACCGGACTGATACGTCTATGGGATTTCGGCAAATGTGGTGGCCAGTTCACCGGCGATGTCGTCCCAGAGGGGCTCGGGCAGGTCATGACCCATGCCGTCGAACAACACCAACCGAGCGCGCCGGATTGCCTTGGCCACTGCTCGACCACCGCTCGGTCGCATCAGTTTATCGGCCCGACCATGGATGACGAGCGTCGGGACGGTGATCATCTCGTCGTAGTGCCGCAGGCTGCCGCTGCCCAAGATGGCCCCGAAGTGGCGCGCGACGCCGACGGGGTAGTACGAGCGGTCGTAGCTTTCGGCGGCGTCGGCCTCGGCCTGGTCGAGCGGCGTCGGGTAGGCGGGGCTGCCGATGATGCGGCCGACGTTGACCGCGTTGGCGATGACGCCGGCGCGCGACGTGTCCTGCGGCCGCGTCGTGATGGCCTTGAGCTGCTTCGGGCCGGGCGGCGGCAACAGCGGCTGGTTGTTACTGGAGAAGATGACGCCGAGCGTCTTGGTCCGGTGCTGGTAGCGGGCCGCGAAGACCTGCGCGATCATGCCGCCCATCGAGCCGCCGACGATGTGTGCCTGCTCGATCTCCAGGTGATCCAGCAGTGCCGCGGCGTCGTCGGCCATGTCCTCCAGCGTGTAGACCGCGTCGCTGCGCAGGCCGGCGTACGACCGCAACATCCGGGGCAGCAGCGCCGAACCGGCGTGCCTGCCCTCGATCTTGGTGGACAGGCCCACGTCGCGGTTGTCGAACCGGATGACGCGGTAACCCTTCTCGATGAGCTTGTCGCAGAAGCCTTTTCGCCACAACAGCAGCTGCGCTCCCAGGCCCATGATGAGCAGCACCGCCGGATCGTCCGGATTGCCCATGTCCTCGTAGGCGATCTCCAGGTCGCCCGAGCGGGCGAATCCGGTGCGGACCTCGGGGGTGGTGTCTCGTTCGGGCTGCATATCTACTCGTATCTCAGCGGGTGCTGTTCGATGGTCGGATTCGGCCTTCGGGGCCTACCCCTCGGATTGGCCGTCGGCGTTCTTGTGGTCGCGGCTGATGTCCACCATGAAGTTGGCGAAGTAGCCCTTCAGCTGGGGGTCGCTCATCATCTGCCACCGCGGCGCCAGCAGCTTCATGTAGCGCTCGACGTACAGGAACTGCTTGCCGATCAGGACCAGCTCGCGCGGCAGCTTGACGTCGTATGCGTCGGCGAGCGCGGACAGTTGCTTGCCGATCTCGGCGTACGACATGTCGCCCAGTGACTTCATGGTCAGCGGCGTGGCGAAGGCCTCCAAGTCCTTGGCGGCCTGGCCCTCCGGTTTGACGGTGCCGACGGCGCCCATCATGACGACGATCCGGCCGGCGGCGGCGTGGTCTTTCGAGACCAGCAGCGCGTACACCAGTTCGCGCAGCAGCCACCGGGTCCGCGGGTCGATGCGGCCCATGATGCCGAAGTCGAAGAAGACGATCTTGCCGTCCTTGTCGACGTGGAGGTTGCCGGCGTGCAGGTCGCCGTGGAACAGCCCGTGCTTGAGACCGCCCTCGAACACGCTGAACAGCAGCGCCTTCACCAGCTCCTCACCGTCGAACCCGGCTTTGCGGATGGCGGCGGCGTCGTCGATCCGGATGCCCTCGACGCGTTCCATGGTCAGCACGCGCTCGCTGGTCAGGTCCCAGTAGACCTGGGCCACCCGGATGTTCTGGCCCAGCGGCGAGGCGTGCATGTGCGCCACCCAGGCGTCCATGGACTGCGCCTCGAGCCGGAAGTCGAGTTCCTCGGCGAGGTTGTCGGCGAAGTCGGCGACCACGTCCTGCGCGGACAGGCGCTGGCCCAGCTTGGCCAGTTCGGCGAGCTGCGCGCCGCGCTTGAGGATCTGCAGATCGGCGGCCACGCGGCGGCGGATGCCCGGGCGCTGGATTTTGACGACGACCTCTTCACCGGAGTGCAGCGTCGCGTAGTGCACCTGGGCGATGGACGCGGAGGCGAAGGGCTCGTCGTCGAAACTGGCGAAGAGGTCGGCCGGGTCGCCGCCGAGTTCTTCGCGCAGCAGCTTGTGCACCTCGTTCTTGTCGGCCGGCGGGACCCGGTCGAGCAGGCTGCGGAACTCGCGGCTCAGCGGCTCGCCGAAGGCGCCGGGGCTCGACGCGATGATCTGGCCGAGCTTGACGTACGTCGGCCCCAGATCGGAGAACGTCTTCGGGACCTGCTTGATCACCTTCTGCTGCAGGCTGCCCTTGGAAAAGGCGCTGCCGACGACGCGTACGCCGGTCCGGGCGAGCTGCCAGCCGGTGGCCCCGATGCGGGCGGCTTCGACGGGCAGCGGCACCCGGTCCAGCCTGGCACCTTCACGGTGCGGTGTCTTCCGCGGAGAACTCATTGGTGAAGTGTCTCAAAACCCCGGGTACCGCCAAAAAGGTGTGTCTCGCGTCATGCCGTTTCGCCGCCGCGGATCAGACGAAGACGCTCTCGATGTCGGCGCGGCTGCGGACCGGGTCGCTGCCGGGCACGTACGCCGGGACGGTGTGTGGTGCCAGCTCCGGATCGACGCCGCCCTTGACCCGCGCTGTGGCCTGGCGGAATTCCGGGAACGGTCCGGCGGCGGCGTGCAGGCCGTTGATGATCGACCACACCACGGCTCGACGGGCGGCACGCTCGATCGGGTTGGGGTCGGTATGTCCGAGCAGCTGCTTGGCCCACTTCGGCATGGTGTCCCGGACGGCCCAGTCGATGGCGCTCTGCGGCATCGGCAGGTTGGGGCCGGTGGCCATGGCGGCGCCGTGCGTCAGCGCCAGTTTGGGGAGATAGGACTTCAGGCAGTCCAGGGTCTCGGCCTTGGTGGTGGGCAGGTCGGTGCCACCGAGGGCGTGTCCGACGCGGATGAACTCGCCGTAGTAGCGGTTAAGTTTCTTGCCGCGCAACGGGTTCGGGTGGTAGAGCTCGTGCGCCGTCGCGAGGCCCCACACCACCGTCGCGTAGTTCCAGCGCAGCCAGTCCGGATCGTCGGCGTCATAGGCCGCGCCGTCCGGGCGGACGCCCTTGATGGTGTGGTGCATGGCGCGCACGGTCCGGGCCAGGTTCTCGGCGGTCTCGGTGCTGCCGTACGCGGTGCCGATGAAGAACGCGATGGAGTGGCCCAGCCGGACGGCCGCGCCCTTCGGGTCGACCACCGGAATGGCCTCGCCGTTCTCGTCGCGCTTGACGAGTCGCGAGTGGTGCATGCCCATCCAGTAGATGGACGGGTCGAGGCGCTCGATGAACGCGGCGCACTGCAGGCCGAAGACCAGGGCCTCGGTGTGGGAGTGCACGTGCCAGACGGCGCTGCCGGGGCCGAACCAGCCCGGGTCTCCGGCGGGGCCGGCGAACTCCATGCCGCGGAAGTAGTTCCGCCGGATGGTCTGGTCGAACCGGTGCTGAAGCTGATGCTCGATGAACTGGTGCGGCAGGTACACGTCAACCCCTTCTGGTCACGGTCGTAACCAGAATAGTATTTGGTGACGGGTGTGACCAGACCTAGGCTGTAGGGATGTCGACACCGACCAGGTGGGCGGGGGTTCCGCTCGACGACCGCCGCGCCGAGCGGCGCGGGTTACTGGTCGACGCGGCATTCGAGTTGTTCGGCTCCGGCGGCGAATCGGCGTTGTCGGTCCGTTCGGTGTGCCGTGCGTGCGGGCTCAACACCCGCTACTTCTACGAGAGCTTCGACGGCATCGACGATCTGCTGGGCGCCGTCTACGACAAGGTCAGCGGTGAACTGGCCACGGTGGTCGACGCCGCCATCACCGTCGCGGGCGACTCGGTGCGGGACCGGACCCGGGCCGGCATCGCCGCGGTACTGGGCTTCGGGTCCGCCGATCCGCGGCGCGGCCGGGTGCTGTTCACCGAGGCCCGCGCCAACCCGGTGCTGGCCGCGCGCCGCGCCGTCACGCAGGACCTGCTGCTCGATGCCGTCCTCGCCGAGGGCGGCCGGCTGCACCCCGGTTCGGATCCCGTCGCCGCGCGCGTCGGTGCGGCCATGTACACCGGGGCCATGGCGGAGCTGGCCCAACAGTGGCTGTCCGGTTCGTTGGGGTCGGACCTGGATGTGGTGGTCGACGCGGCACTGGCATTGGTGCTGCGCCGAGAATGACGAAATGGCTGCTCCGCCGTGGGTGGGAGCAGCCATTTCGTCCATCTCGAGTTACCGGGCGGCCGGCCGCCAGCGCTTGATGAAATCCGTCTCCGGCCACTCCTCCTCGGCGGCCAGCAGCTCGTACATGGTCGCGCGGTCGATGGATTCGCGGATGATGTCGGCGTGCCCGGCATGCCGCGACAGCTCCTCGATGATGTGCATGCCGACCCAGCGCACCGTCCAGTGGTCGACGTCGGCGGGGAACCACGGCACCTCGTGCGGGACCGGCACCAGCGTGTCGAGGTCGAGTTCGGCGAAGGCCTGCAGCGTCTTGGCGTTCTGCGTACGCAGGGCGTCGAGCAGGTCGCCGAGCTTCTCGTCGTCGCGCATCGTGAGCTGATCCTGGTGTTCGGCCATCTGTTCGGCCATCGGCCGGGTGTCGCGCGGCGGGAAGTCGGGCGCGGCGACCGCACGCGCGACCCAGCCGGCCTGCACACCGGTGACGTGCTTGATCAGTCCGCCGATCGACAACGCGCTGACCGATGGGGTCGAGCGCGCCTGCTCGTCGGTGAGGCCGTGGGCGACGGCCGCGAACGCGTCCTGCTGGAACGCGATGAAGTTGAAGAGGGTCTGACGCTCGTCGCCTGCGGGTGCGGGCAGTCCGGCCATGTTCAGTTCTCCTTCGGGGTGTGGGTGTAAAGGTCACGGAGGCAGGCGATTTCAGCTCCGTGGTGAATGACTTCGCGATTGATGTGCAGCACGAGGGTGGCCATTGAGAAGTCAGCGTAGGGACCCTCGGCGGGTCCGCACGGCCGGGCCAGGGCAGCGGCGTCGAGCCCGCGGACTCCGGTGATCCAGGTCGCGTAGGCGGTGTCGAGCTGCTCCAGTGCGGTGCGTGCGTCGCGGGCGTACGGCCACGACTGGTAGTCGGCCGGTGGTCCGCCGAAATGCGAGTGGTTCCGCATGGCCAGGACGCCGACGATGACGTGCGCCAGCCGCCAGGCGATGGTCGTGAACGGTTCGGGTTGCGGTGGCGGGTAGCTGAAGTCGATGGATCCGTCGCGGTGCAGGGTCCAGCACCCGGGCACCGGCTCCCAGAAATATTCGTCGTCGGTCAGTCCCTCGAGCCGGGGACGCAGCTGGTGTTGCCAATGCCAGTCGAGTTGGTCGGCCAGTTCTTTGGTCCGTTCTTCGGTCACATGAAGAGCCTGACATTCAATTAGGACTGTTTCTGTCCTATGAATGCGGCAGAGTGTTGTCATGTCCGAAACGACGAGCCGCGTGCTGCAGCTGCTGGGGCTGCTGCAGGCGCGCCGGGTGTGGACGGGGCAGGAGCTGGCCGACCGGCTCGGCGTCACCGGCCGCAGTGTGCGCCGCGACATCGAACGGCTGCGTGACCTCGGCTATCCGGTGCACGCCAGTAAGGGCCGCGACGGCGGCTATCAATTGGGCGCCGGCGCCGCGTTGCCGCCCCTGCTGCTCGACCCCGAGGAGGCCGTCGCGATGGCGGTCTGTCTGCGGCTCGCGGCCGGGGGCAGCGTCGCGGGCGTCGGTGAGTCGGCGCTGCGGGCACTGTCCAAACTCGACCAGGTGATGCCGGCGCGGCTCCGGTCGCAGGTGTCCGCCGTGCACGACGCGACGGTGACACTGACCGGTGGCGGTGCGGTCGAAGCGGTTTCGCCCGACGACCTGATGACGCTGGCCCGCGCCTGCCGCGACCACGAACACGTCAGGCTCGGCTACACCGACATCCGCGGCAACAGCACCGAGCGGCGGTTGGAGCCCTATCAACTCGTCACCACCGGGCGCCGCTGGTACCTGCTGGCCTACGACCGCGACAAGCAGGACTGGCGCACTCTGCGCCTGGACCGGATGGTCGATGTCAAGGCCGCGGGCACGACGTTCGCGCCGCGCCCGGCGCCTGATCCCGCGGAGTTCGTGCGTCAGGCCATCACCGCGTCGCCGTACCGGTACGTCGCGCGGGTCCGCTATGAGGCATCGGAAAGTCAACTGGCGCAGATGTTTTCCGCGGCGTCGGCGCAGATCGAGGCGGACGGCCCGGACCGCTGCATCGTGACGGCCGGCGGCGACGACCCCGAGCGCATCGTGTTGTACCTGGCGATGCCGGGATACCGGTTCGAGGTCCTCGAACCGCCGGAGGTGATCGCCGCGGCCGCGGTGGTCGCCGACCGGTTGCGTGCCGCAATGCCTCCCGAGTAGCGACGCTGCGCCGTATGGTGCAGGGGTGTCGACGGGACGACTCCTGCAGGTGACGGCGGTAGTTTCCACCGAGTTGTTCGTCGGCCCGGCCGACGAACCGCGGCAGATCGTCCGGCTGGACTACACCGACTGCGCCGACGCCGCCGAGGTCCGGGTCGGCGGCGACGGGCTCAGTGGCCAGGCGGTGGCGCAGCCCGGCGCCGGCACCGTGGAGATTCCGGTGGTCGTCCAGGACGGCCGGCCGGGCCAGGTGCGGGCCGCGCGCCTCGAGATCGGCGGCGAGCAGACGCCGTTCGAGTTCGTCGTCGCCGAGCCCGGCTGGACCATGCACATGATCAGCCACTTCCACTACGACCCGGTGTGGTGGAACACCCAGGCCGCCTACACCAGCGTCTGGACCGAGGACCCGCCCGGCCGGTGCCGGCAGACCAACGGCTTCGAGCTGGTCACGGCGCACCTCGAAATGGCAAGGCGCGAACCCGAATACAAGTTCGTACTCGCCGAGGTCGACTACCTCAAGCCCTACTGGGACACCCATCCGGAGCAGCGTGCCCAGCTGCGGGCGCTGCTCGCCGAGGGCCGCGTCGAGATCATGGGCGGCACCTACAACGAGCCGAACACCAACCTGACCAGTCCCGAGACTGCGATCCGGAACTTCGTGCACGGCATCGGTTTCCAGCGTGACGTGATGGGCGCCGCCCCGGCGACGGCCTGGCAGCTCGACGTGTTCGGCCACGACCCGCAGTTCCCGGGCATGGCCGCCGACGCCGGCCTGACCTCCAGTTCATGGGCGCGCGGCCCGCATCACCAGTGGGGCCCGATGCACCGCGACGGCGACCCCGAGCGCATGCAGTTCGCCAGCGAATTCGACTGGATCGCACCGTCGGGCCGCGGGCTGCTGACCCACTACATGCCCGCGCATTACGCGGCCGGCTGGTGGATGGACTCGTCGGCATCGCTGCAAGAAGCCGAAGACGCCACCTACGCCACGTTCGCCAAGCTGAAAAAGGTTGCGCTGACCCGCAATGTGCTCCTGCCGGTGGGCACCGACTACACCCCGCCGAACAAGTGGGTGACCGAGATTCACCGCGACTGGGCGGCCCGCTACACGTGGCCCCGCTTCGTGTGTGCGCTGCCGCGGGAGTTCTTCGCCGCCGTGCGGGCCGAACTCGAGGCCGGTGGCACCCAGCCGTCGCCGCAGACCAGGGACATGAACCCGATCTACACCGGTAAGGACGTGTCGTACATCGACACCAAGCAGGCCAACCGGGCCGCCGAGAACGTCGTGCTGGAAGCCGAACGGTTCGCGGTGTTCGCCGGACTGCTGACCGGCGCTACGTATCCGCAAGCCGCCCTGGCCAAGGCCTGGGTACAACTGGCCTACGGCGCACACCACGACGCCATCACCGGCTCCGAATCCGACCAGGTGTACCTCGACCTGCTCACCGGCTGGCGCGACGCCTGGGAACTCGGCCGGACCGCCCGCGACAACGCGTTGGCGCTGCTGTCGCGGGCCGTCGACGGCGACATCGTGGTGTGGAACCCCTTGGCGCACAGCCGAACCGACATCGTCACCGTCCACCTCGACGAACCGCTGGACGGGCCGGTACTCGACGTGGACGGCACGCCGCTCCCGGTCCTGATCGAAGATGACGGCCACACCGTCACGTGGCCGGCCCACGACGTGCCGTCGCTCGGGTGGCGGGGATACACGCTCGGCGACGCCGCGACGCAGTCCGCGTGGGCGCCCGCGTCCTGGGAACCGATGTCCGGCACCAGCATCGGCAACGATCGCTACCGCTGCACGGTCGACCCCGACCGCGGCGGCGCGGTGTCGTCGCTGGTGCGCGCGGGCGTCGAGCTGATCGGCGCGGGCCGGGTCGGCAACGAGATCGCCGTCTACGACGAGCATTCCGCGCATCCGACCGAACACGAAGGGCCCTGGCACCTGTTGCCCAAGGGGCCGGTGGTGGGCTCCGCCGAGCACGCCGCCGAGTCGGTGCAGGCCTACCGCAGCGCGCTGGGGGAGCGGTTGGTGGTCACCGGGCGCATCGGTGACGTGCTGCGGTACACCCAGACCATCACGCTGTGGCACGGCGTGGACCGCGTGGACTGCCGCACCGTGGTCGATGAGTTCACCGGCGCCGACAAGCTGTTGCGCCTGCGCTGGCCCTGTCCGGTGCCGGGTGCGATGCCGGTCAGCGAGGTCGGCGACGCGGTGATCGGCCGCGGCTTCGGGCTGCTGCACCAACGGGATTCGCACGACGCGGTCGACACCGCCGAGCACCCCTACACCTTGGACAACCCCGCCTACGGGTGGTTCGGGCTGTCCTCGGCGGTGCGGGTCCGGGTCCGCGACGCGCACGGCGAGAGCGTGCGGGCGGTGTCGGTCGCCGAGGTCGTCGCGCCGGACGCCGCCGACCCACAGTCGCCCACCCGCGACCTGATGGTGGCGCTGGTGCGCGCGGGGGTGACGGCCACCTGCAGCAGCGCCGGCAAGCCGCGCTACGGCGACCTCGCCGTCGACTCCAACCTGCCCGACGCCCGCATCGCGCTCGGCGGCCCCGACGAGAACGCTTTCACCGCAGCGGTATTGGCGGCAGCCGAGCCCCGCTACGGCGCCGAACTGCGGCACCGCCTGACGGCCGGGAACGCGCGGCTCTGGGTGCCCGCCGACGCTGACCTGGTGCAGCGGTGGATTCCCGGCGCCGACCTGACAGGGGTACGGGCGCTGCCGGTGCTGATCGTCGCCGGACCCGGCGCCATCGACGAGCTGATCGCCGCCCTCGCGACCACCGAGATCACCGTCGAGCAGGAAGCCGCGGCCGGCATCGGGCCCTTCGAGGCCCGCAGTGTGGCGCTGCTGAACCGCGGCGTACCGGGTTTCGCCGTCGAACCGGACGGCGTCCTGCACACCTCGTTGCTGCGGTCGTGCACCGGCTGGCCCTCGGGCACCTGGATCGACCCGCCGCGCCGCACCGCACCCGACGGGTCGAACTTCCAGCTCCAGCACTGGACCCACACCTTCGACTACGCCATCGCGGCCGGCGACGGCGACTGGCGCGCCGCGGGCATCCCGGGCCGCAGCGCCGAATACTCCCAGCCGCTGCTCGCGGTGCGCACCGACCATCCCGCGGTGGCCGGCGGATTGCCTTGTACCGGTTCACTGTTGGGCGTCGAACCCGCATCCGAGGTGACGCTGGCCGCGCTGAAGGCCACCGGCAACCCGATCGCGGCGGGCAGCAGCGCGCCCGTCGACCCGAGCGCGGGCATCACCCTGCGCCTGGTCCAGACCTCGGGACGGCCGACCGAGGTCGACGTCACCTCTGGCCTACGGCACCTCGAGGACGTCGAACGACTCGACCTGCTCGAACAGCCGATCGCCGGCAGAAAAGACCTGCGGCTGCACGGTTTCGAGATCGCCACCGTGCGGGCCCGGCTCGACCTGCCGCACGTGCTCAACGGCGACCACGCCACCCTGGCGCCGGATGCCGAAGTCGCCCAACCGGTTTACGCCCGGTACTGGCTGCACAACCGCGGCCCCGCACCGTTGGGCGGACTGCCCGCGGTCGCTCATGTGCACCCCACCGAAGCCGCCGGCGCACCGGGCGTCCCCGTGTCGTTGCGCGTCACCGCCGCCAGCGACTGCACCGACGCCACGCTCCACGGCCGGGTCCGCGTGCTGTGCCCCGACGGCTGGTCGGCCACCCCGGACGAACTGCCCTTCGTGCTGCCGCCCGGCGGCTATCTGGAAACCGAAGTGCAGCTGGACCTTCCGGCCGACGCCCCCGCCGGCCGGTATCCGGTGCGGGTCGAGCTGGCGGTGACCGGCGGCGACAAGCATCATCAGGTTCCGGCCGCCTGGCGTCAGATGGTCGAGGACGTCTGTGTCGTCACCGTCGGCGAACCCGGCGACGCCCCGCTGCTGCGGCTGGTCGAGGAACCCCAACCGGTCGACGTCGTCGCCGGGCAACACGGCGATCTGAGCGTCGTCGTCGGCTCGGCCGCGGGTGCGCCGCTGAGCTTGGAGGCACACCTCATCAGTCCGTGGGGCACCTGGGAATGGTTGGGGCCGGCCGTACTCGGCGCCGATGTGCCGGCCGGCGGCACCGTCGCATTCGACTTCGACGTCGCGCCACCGTCGTGGGTCGAGCCCGGACAGTGGTGGGCGCTGATCCGGATCGCCGCGGCCGGCCGGGTGCTCTACACACCGGCGGTATCGGTGCGGGTCCGATGAACCGCATCGCCACCGTCGCTGGACGGGAGATACCCGTAACCGCACTCGACGAACGCGAAACACGTTTGCGGGCAAGCATATTAGCCTCGTCGCTGCCGGCGCCCGGGACCAGTGAGGGCCGGCAGCTGCGGCGCTGGCTGGCTCAGCTGCTCGTCACCGACGAGGTGGTGCGCGTGGCGGCCGGCGAACTCGGGGTCAGCGACAGGGACGCGCCCACCGAAACCGACCTGCTGCCCGACGCGGCAGCCCGCATGGAGCTCGGCAGTATCGCCGCGGCCGCGCTCGAACAGCCGCTGGCACGGGCGCTGTTCGTTCGGGTGACCGCCGCGGTGCGGATCCCCGACGCGGAGGTCGAGAGCTATCACGCGCGCAACCCGCTGCGGTTCGCGCCGCCGGTACCCGGTCCCGGTGGCTGGTCCACCGCGCCGACCGTCGCCCCCGCGCTGGACGAGGTGCGGTCACAGATCACCGCGCACCTGCTGGGTTCGGCGCGCCGGCGGGCCTTCCGGCACTGGCTCGACGCCCGCCGAGCCGAGTCGGTGCATCTGGCGCCCGGCTACGAACATCCCGGCGACCCGCGTCAGCCCGACCACGTCCACCGGCACTGAAAGCGCACGATGTCCGACCTGACCCTCGCCCTCGACATCGGTGGCACGAAGATCGCCGCGGCCCTCGTCGACCCCGACGGCGCGCTCGTGCACCGCGAGCAGCTCCCCACCCCGCACGCCGACAGCGAGCAGGTGTGGGCGACGGTCGACGTGTTGATCGGGAACGCTCTCGCCGCCGCTGCCGGGCGGCCGGTGCGCGCCGTGGGCGTCGGCTGCGCCGGCCCCATCGATGTGGTCGCGGGCACGGTCAGCCCGCTCAATGTCGTTGCCTGGCGCCAGTTTCCGTTGATTCAGCGGCTCGCCGAGCGCACCGGCCTGCCGGTGCGGCTGGCCGGCGACGTCGTCTGCCTGGCCATGGGCGAGCACTGGCGCGGGGCCGGGCAGGGGGCGCAGTTCCTGCTCGGCATGGTGGTGTCCACCGGTATCGGCGGCGGACTGGTGCAGGGCGGTGCGCCGTACCTCGGCCGCACCGGAAATGCCGGTCACATCGGCCACGTCGTCGTCGACCCCGACGGACCGCGCTGCGCCTGCGGCGGTCAGGGCTGCGTGGAGGCGGTGGCCTCGGGTCCGCACCTGGCGCGGTGGGCGCACGAGCACGGCTGGGACGCCCCGCCGGACGCTGATGCGAAGGCACTCGCCGAGGCCGCCGGGCGCGGGAATCCGATTGCGGTGCAGGCATTCTCGCGTGGTGCCGAGGCGATCGCCGTCGCCATCGCGTCGGCGGCCGCCGTCTGCGACCTGGACCTGGTGGTGATCGGCGGCGGCGTGGCGAATGCGGGGGAGGTGCTGTTCGGCCCGTTGCGGGCGGCGCTGCCGCGCTACGCCGGATTGAGCTTCCTGCGCGGCCTGCGGGTGGTGCCCGCCGAACTCGGCGGCGATGCCGGGCTCGTCGGCGCCGCGGCGTTGTGGCGGGCCTGAGAAGCGTTGCGCTCCATGTGCTTTCGGCCCCAGTCGCACAGCGCCCACAACACCGGGCCCAGCGTCTTGCCGTACTGCGAGATCGAGTAGTGCACGCACGGCGGCACCGTGCCGGCGTCGTGCCGGTCGATGATGCCGTCGGCTACGAGCTCGTGCAGGTGCCGGATGAGCATGCGCTCGGTGATGCCGGGAATGCTGCGGCGGAGCTCTGCGGTGCGCATCGGCCCGTCCGTGAGCCGCCACAGAATGGTGCCCTTCCAGCGGCCGTCGACCACCGACAGGGCGGCGTCGATCGGGCACTCACCGACTTCCTTCTTCGACACCGCCACGATGCACTCCCGTCGTCGCCTCTACTGACTAATTTGTCAGTACCTTGTTTTTTGTCAGTGTAGTGAACAGGCTCGATGTCATGGAGCACATCGCGCAAGTTCTCACCGTGATCGTCGTCGGCACGCTCGTCGGCGTGGAGTTCGGCGTCGCCGCGTTCACCAATCCGATCCTGGAACGGCTGCCCGACGACGCGTACCGCCAGGCGCGCGCGACGGGCAGCAGGCTCCTCGGGACGGTGATGCCGTTCTGGTACATCGCCGCGGCGGTGCTGCTGGTCGGCGATGCCGTGCTCGTGCCGGCGCCACTCCCCATCGCCGCCGTCGCGGTGATGGGCGTGGTGATGGCCCTGACGCTCACCACGCTGGTGCCGATCAACAACCGTGTCGCGGCGTGGGCGGGTACCGGCCCTGGCGAGGCGCCGACAAGCCGGGAACTCGCTCACCGCTGGGACCGGCTGCACTGGGTGCGGGTGGCGCTGTTGCTGGCCGCGTTTGTCCTGGTCACGGTTCCGCGCTGACGAGACTGTGAACTACCTGGGAGGGGTAGGCAACAAACTTAGGCAAGACTTAGCTAAGTTGATCTTGTTTAACGGTGGGTGAACAACTCTTCACACGCCAGCAGAATCTGACTTAGTGAGGTCTTGGCATGCGCGTCGTCTTCTTCGGTTTCCAGACGTGGGGGGTCAAGACGCTGCAGGCGCTGATCGATCTGGGACACGACGTGCCGATGGTCGTCACGCACCCGACCAGCACGGAGTCGTACAAGGCGATCTTCTCGGACTCCGTCGAGGAACTCGCCCAGGCACACGACATCCCGGTCCACCTGACCATGCGCGCCGACCACGAGACCATCGACCTGGTCAAGCGCTCCGAACCCGACGTCATCGTCGTCAACAGCTGGTACACGCGGATGACGGACGAGCTCTACGACCTGCCGCCGTACGGCACCCTGAACCTGCACGACTCCCTGCTGCCGAAGGGCACCGGTTTCTCCCCGGTCATCTGGTCGCTGATCAGCGGGGAATCGCACATCGGCCTGACCATTCACCGCATGAACGCCGAGCTCGACGCCGGCGACATCCTGGTCCAGCGCTCGCTGTCCATCGGGCCCGACGACACCGGCACCGAACTGGTGATGCGTGGCATCGACCTGATCCCCGGCGCGCTGGACGAGGCGCTGACCGCGCTGGAAGCCGGCACCGCACAGTGGCGGCCGCAGGACAAGGCCGAGCGGACCTACTTCCACAAGCGCGCCGAACGCGACAGCCTCATCGACTGGAGCTGGCCGTCCGACGATCTGGAGCGCCTCGTCCGCGCGCTGTCGGACCCCTACCCGCGCGCGTTCACCTTCTACCGCGGTGAGCGCATCGAAGTGCTCGAGGCCAAGGTCTCCGAAATCCGCTACGGCGGCACCCCCGGCCGCGTGATCGTGCAGGAGGGCGGCGGCGCCGTGGTGTGCGGCTCGCATGCCCACCGCGGCGGGAACCTCGGCCTGGTCATCACCCGGCTCCGCACGGCCGACGGAGAGGAGCACGACGGCACGGAGTTCTTCCGCCGCGGCGGCTACCTCACCAGCGAGGCATGAGGCCGTGCCGCTGCTGACATACATCGCCACGCCGTCGTGGCTCATGTCGATCCGCCGCCGGCTGCTCGCGTTGATCCCGGTCCGGTTCCTGCGGCACGTCCTCTATCTCTTGATGATCCGCAAGCCCGGCAACTTCCGTGAACCCGCGACCTTCAACGAGAAGGTGAACTGGCGCATCTTCCACGATCGCCGGGACCGGATCGTGCGGGCCTGCGACAAGATGTGGATGAAGGAGATGGCCCGCGCGGCGTACCCCGGCGCCGATCTCCGGATTCCCGCCACGTACTGGTGCGGGACCGACCTGCGGGACGCACCGGACCTGGCGGCCCTGCCGCCCTGGGTGCTCAAGCCCAATGCCAGCAGCGGCCAGGCGCTGTTCGGTCCCGATCCGCAAACTGATCTGGCCCGCCTGCGGGACCAGACCAGAAGCTGGTTCCAGGAGACGCCACTGGAGCTCGGCGAGTGGGGCTACAGCCAGGCCCGCCCGCTGTTGTTGATAGAGGAACGCATCCCGACCCCGGACGGCGAAGCGCCCGTCGACTACAAGTTCTTCGTCTTCGACGGCCGTGTCGAGCTGATCCAGGTGAATCGCGGCCGCTTCGGGAAGCGGCAGACCACCACATTCCTGGACGCCGACTGGCGTCAACTGCCGGTGCGGTGGCGCATCCACCCCGTCGCCGTCGAAGAACGCCCGCTCGAACTGGACAAGATGCTGGAGATCGCGAGCGTGCTGGGCACCGGCTGGGATTTCATCCGCGTTGACCTCTATGCCGTCGACGGCGACGTATGGTTCGGCGAGTACACCCCGTACCCGGGGACGGGCATGCTGCGGTACGAGCCCATGAGCTTCGACCTCGAGCAGGGCCGGCAGTGGCGGTTGCCGACGCCGGACCAGGTTCGCCGCGGCCGGCCGTAGCTGCAGAATCGCCGTTTTGGCTGATCGGCAGCCCATCGGCTACTCTTGTCCAGTTCCACCGAAGACCGTCGGTCACCGCTGAGCGCTTGCGCGCAGAGGTTGAAGGTCCAGGCAACGCCTGGCGGCCCACGCAGGAGGACGAGGTTTCCAGAGTTTTGATTCTGCGCGCCCCGACCTTTCTGTGTCGGGGCGCTTTGCATTTCCGGACCGAATCCCCGGCAGTCTCCAGTGGGCCGATGAATACACCACAAGGAGGCATGTATGGCCACGGCTGATAAAGCCACTGCGGTCGCTGACATCGCCGAACAGTTCAAGGCCTCGACGGCCACTGTCGTGACCGAGTACCGCGGTCTGACGGTTGCCAATCTCGCCGAGCTGCGTCGTTCCCTCGGTGCTTCGACGACCTACACGGTCGCCAAGAACACCCTGGTCAAGCGCGCCGCCTCGGAGGCCGGGATCGAAGGCCTCGACGACCTGTTCGCAGGTCCGACCGCCATCGCGTTCATCACCGGCGAGCCGGTCGATGCCGCGAAGGCACTCAAGAAGTTCGCGAAGGATCACAAGCAGCTCGTCATCAAGGGCGGCTACATGGACGGCGCTGCGCTGTCCGTGGCCCAGGTCGAGAAGATCGCCGACCTCGAGTCGCGCGAAGTGCTGCTGTCCAAGCTGGCCGGCGCCCTCAAGGCGAAGCAGTCCCAGGCCGCGGCGCTGTTCGTTGCGCCCGCGTCCCAGGTTGCGCGCCTGGCCGCCGCGCTGCAGGACAAGAAGGCCGCCGAACCGGCTGCCTGACCCACCCCACATCCACAAAAGAAGTAATAAGGAAGGACCATTCACATGGCCAAGCTGTCCACCGAAGAACTGCTCGACGCGTTCAAGGAAATGACCCTGCTGGAGCTCTCGGAGTTCGTGAAGCAGTTCGAGGAGACCTTCGACGTCACCGCCGCCGCTCCGGTCGCCGTTGCCGCCGCCGGTGCCGCTCCCGCCGCCGCTGAGGCCGCCGAAGAGCAGTCCGAGTTCGACGTCATCCTCGAGGGTGCCGGCGACAAGAAGATCGGCGTCATCAAGGTCGTCCGCGAGATCGTTTCCGGCCTGGGCCTGAAGGAAGCCAAGGACCTGGTCGACGGCGCCCCCAAGCCGCTGCTGGAGAAGGTCTCGAAGGAGGCCGCCGAGGACGCCAAGGCCAAGCTCGAGGCCGCCGGCGCATCGGTGTCCGTCAAGTAAGTTCGCCAGAACTGACGTTTTCCCCCGGAGTCCAGCACGGACTCCGGGGGATTTCGCTTTTCAGGGGGATATAAATCGGGGCATTTCGAGCCGTTCGGGGGACGATGGGGTAGTTGGCTCCGCGTCCATCAGGGTGACTTTTCGGCGGGCCGACCGATAGTTGGAACAAGGTGCAACAGCTCGCGATCGATGCGCTACAGTGACTCAAGCCACAGGCAGGGCAGCAAATGGCGCGCGAGCGCTGGCGGAAGGGATCTCACATGGGCGTCCAAATCGACGTGACGGGACTGAGTAAGTCCTTTGGGTCGTCGAAGATCTGGGAAGACGTCACTTTGACCATCCCCGCCGGCGAGGTCAGCGTCATGCTGGGCCCGTCCGGTACCGGTAAGTCTGTTTTCCTGAAGTCGCTCATCGGCCTGCTGCGGCCCGAGCGCGGTTCGATCGTCATCGACGGCACCAACATCATCGAGTGCTCGGCCAAGGAGCTCTACGAGATCCGCACCCTGTTCGGTGTGCTGTTCCAGGACGGCGCGCTGTTCGGTTCGATGAACATCTACGACAACACGGCCTTCCCGCTGCGCGAGCACACCAAGAAGTCCGAGTCCGAGATCCGCAAGATCGTCATGGAGAAGCTGGACGTCGTGGGTATGCCCAACGACGGTCACAAGTTCCCGGGCGAAATCTCCGGTGGTATGCGCAAGCGTGCCGGCCTGGCCCGCGCCCTGGTGCTCGACCCCAAGATCATCCTGGTCGACGAGCCGGACTCCGGTCTGGACCCGGTCCGTACCGCCTACCTGTCGCAGCTGCTGATCGACATCAACGCCCAGATCGACGCCACGGTGCTGATCGTTACCCACAACATCAACATCGTGCGTACGGTGCCGGACAACATCGGCATGCTCTACCGCAAGCACCTGGTCATGTTCGGCCCCCGCGAGGTGCTGCTGACCAGTGAGGAGCCCGCGGTCAAGCAGTTCCTCAACGGCCGTCGTATCGGCCCCATCGGTATGTCCGAGGAGAAGGACGCCGCGACGGCGGCCGCCGAGCAGGCCGCGATCGATGCCGGTCACTCCGACGGTGGTGTCGAGGAGATCGAGGGCGTGCCGCCGCAGATCGAGGTGACCCCGGGTATGCCGGTCCGCCAGGCCGTCGCTCGTCGGCAGGCTCGTGTGCGCTCGATCCTGCACACCCTGCCGCCCGCCGCGCAGGCCGCCATCCTCGAGGACCTCAACAAGAACGGCCACGCCGACGACCCGGTGACCGCTCAGATTCCGCGGGCCTGATCCGCAGAACGTGAAAATCGCGCCCGGGCTGAACCAGCCCGGGCGCGATTTGTTTTCGGCGCACGTGCACCCTGACCGCGAAATCTCCGCTCGGCGAGCGCTGTGAGCACGCCTGGCGGCGGTGTGCGGGGCAGGGTGGTCGGTGATCTTGGTCACGGCGCGTCCGCCGGCGACGGCGTGCGGGTGGCGCCGCGGGGCCCGCTGCGTCACGATGAGAGCGCCCCGGTTCGCCAGTTGCCGGCAAAACTCCACACCAAACACCGTGGCAAGTCTTGACTGACGCCCGCAAACGGGCCAATCTGTTGGGCAGCATGTATTCGAGGGTTCCGGACGCCAGCCAGCGTCAGCCGATCAAACCCTTGATTCACCATGCCGTGGTTGAGGAATGCGCCGTCCTACGCTAATGTTGGACGTTGCGCTGGCTGCATCCTGCCCACCTCACCCGCACCTGACACCTTCTAGCCTGAGTCTTGCTCAGTGATCTAGACGCGTGCCCTGTGTCTTGTAAGGCCCGGACTGTGAGAACGCCAGCCGGACCGACACAGATATAGCGGCAATTCGGACCGGTTTCGACCGGCACCGGAATGGTCGCATCAGGTGCTGGAAGGACGCATCTTGGCAGCCTCTCGCGAGAGCAAGTCAGTAGATTCCAACAACTCCGTCCCAGGAGCGCCGAACCGAGTCTCGTTCGCCAAGCTGCGCGAACCACTTGAGGTTCCGGGCCTGCTCGATGTGCAGACGGATTCCTTCGAGTGGCTGATCGGCTCGGACCGCTGGCGCTCGAAGGCAGTCGACCGCGGTGACATCAATCCGGTCGGTGGCCTCGAAGAGGTCCTCGCCGAGCTGTCGCCGATCGAGGACTTCGCCGGCACCCTGTCGCTGAGCTTCTCCGACCCGCGCTTCGACGAGGTCAAGGCTCCGGTCGACGAGTGCAAGGAAAAGGACCAGACGTACGCGGCCCCGCTGTTCGTCACGGCTGAGTTCATCAACAACACCACCGGCGAGATCAAGAGCCAGACGGTCTTCATGGGTGACTTCCCGATGATGACCGAAAAGGGCACCTTCATCATCAACGGCACCGAGCGCGTCGTCGTGTCGCAGCTCGTCCGTTCGCCCGGTGTGTACTTCGACGAGTCCATCGACAAGGCCACCGAGAAGACCCTGCACAGCGTCAAGGTCATCCCGGGCCGTGGCGCCTGGCTGGAGTTCGACGTCGACAAGCGCGACACCGTCGGTGTCCGCATCGACCGCAAGCGCCGCCAGCCCGTCACCGTGCTGCTGAAGGCACTCGGCTGGACCAACGAGCAGATCCGTGAGCGCTTCGGCTTCTCCGAGATCATGATGGGCACCCTCGAGAAGGACCCGACCGCCGGTCCCGACGAGGCGCTGCTGGACATCTACCGGAAGCTGCGCCCGGGCGAGCCGCCGACCAAGGAGTCGGCGCAGACCCTGCTGGAGAACCTGTTCTTCAAGGAGAAGCGTTACGACCTGGCCCGCGTGGGCCGGTACAAGGTCAACAAGAAGCTGGGCCTGCACGACGGCAACCCGGCCCAGGTGACCGCGACGACGCTGACCGAAGAGGACATCGTCGCCACCATCGAGTACCTGGTGCGCCTGCACGACGGTGACAAGACCATGACCGCCCCCGGCGGCGTCGAGGTCCCCGTCGAGGTCGACGACATCGACCACTTCGGCAACCGTCGTCTGCGCACCGTGGGCGAGCTGATCCAGAACCAGATCCGGGTCGGCCTGTCGCGTATGGAGCGCGTCGTCCGCGAGCGCATGACCACGCAGGACGTCGAGGCGATCACCCCGCAGACCCTGATCAACATCCGTCCCGTCGTGGCGGCGATCAAGGAGTTCTTCGGCACGTCGCAGCTGTCGCAGTTCATGGACCAGAACAACCCGCTGTCGGGTCTGACCCACAAGCGTCGTCTGTCGGCGCTGGGCCCCGGTGGTCTGTCCCGTGAGCGCGCCGGCCTCGAGGTCCGCGACGTCCACTCGTCGCACTACGGCCGCATGTGCCCGATCGAGACCCCTGAAGGCCCGAACATCGGTCTGATCGGCTCGCTGTCGGTGTACGCGCGGGTGAACCCGTTCGGCTTCATCGAGACCCCGTACCGCAAGGTCGTCGACGGCATCGTCACCGATCAGATCGACTACCTGACCGCCGACGAGGAGGACCGCCACGTCGTGGCGCAGGCCAACTCGCCGCTGGACGCGAACGGTCACTTCACCGAGGAGAAGATCCTCGTCCGTCGTAAGGGCGGCGAGGTCGAGTTCGTCTCGGCGAACGACGTCGACTACATGGACGTCTCGCCGCGCCAGATGGTGTCGGTCGCGACCGCGATGATCCCGTTCCTGGAGCACGACGACGCCAACCGCGCCCTGATGGGTGCGAACATGCAGCGTCAGGCGGTTCCGCTGGTGCGCAGCGAGGCCCCGCTGGTCGGTACCGGCATGGAGCTGCGTGCCGCCATCGACGCCGGTGACGTCGTCGTCGCCGACAAGTCGGGTGTCATCGAAGAGGTGTCCGCCGACTACGTCACCGTCATGGCTGACGACGGCTCGCGGCACACCTACCGGATGCGCAAGTTCAACCGCTCTAACCACGGCACGTGCGCCAACCAGCGCCCGATCGTGGACTCGGGTCAGCGTGTCGAGGCCGGCCAGGTCATCGCCGACGGCCCCTGCACCGAGAACGGTGAAATGGCCCTCGGTAAGAACCTGCTCGTGGCAGTCATGCCGTGGGAAGGCCACAACTACGAGGACGCCATCATCCTGAGCCAGCGGCTCGTGGAGCAGGACGTGCTCACCTCGATCCACATCGAGGAGCACGAGATCGATGCCCGCGACACCAAGCTGGGCGCCGAGGAGATCACCCGGGACATCCCGAACGTCTCCGATGAGGTGCTGGCTGACCTCGACGAGCGCGGCATCGTCCGCATCGGCGCCGAGGTCCGCGACGGCGACATCCTGGTCGGCAAGGTCACCCCGAAGGGTGAGACCGAGCTGACGCCGGAAGAGCGCCTGCTGCGTGCCATCTTCGGTGAGAAGGCCCGTGAGGTCCGCGACACCTCGCTGAAGGTGCCGCACGGTGAGTCCGGCAAGGTCATCGGCGTCCGCGTGTTCTCGCGCGAGGACGACGACGATCTGCCCGCCGGTGTCAACGAGCTGGTCCGCGTCTACGTGGCCCAGAAGCGCAAGATCTCCGACGGTGACAAGCTCGCCGGCCGCCACGGCAACAAGGGCGTCATCGGCAAGATCCTGCCGATCGAGGACATGCCGTTCATGCCTGACGGCACCCCGGTGGACATCATCCTGAACACGCACGGTGTGCCGCGTCGTATGAACATCGGCCAGATCCTGGAAACCCACCTCGGGTGGGTCGCCAAGGCCGGCTGGAACATCGAGGGCGAGCCCGAGTGGGCGGCGAACCTGCCCGAGGGCATGCACAGCGCGCCGCGCGACAGCATCGTCGCCACCCCGGTGTTCGACGGTGCCCGCGAGAACGAGCTGCAGGGCCTGCTGGGCTCGACGCTGCCGAACCGCGACGGCGACGTCATGGTCAACGCCGACGGCAAGGCCACGCTGTTCGACGGTCGTTCCGGCGAGCCGTTCCCGTACCCGGTCACGGTCGGCTACATGTACATCCTGAAGCTGCACCACCTGGTGGACGACAAGATTCACGCGCGTTCGACCGGTCCGTACTCGATGATCACCCAGCAGCCGCTCGGTGGTAAGGCGCAGTTCGGTGGCCAGCGGTTCGGTGAGATGGAGTGCTGGGCCATGCAGGCCTACGGTGCGGCGTACACGCTGCAGGAGCTGCTGACCATCAAGTCCGACGACACCGTCGGTCGCGTGAAGGTCTACGAGGCGATCGTCAAGGGCGAGAACATCCCCGAGCCGGGTATCCCGGAGTCGTTCAAGGTTCTGCTCAAGGAACTCCAGTCGCTGTGCCTCAACGTCGAGGTGCTGTCTTCGGACGGTGCCGCGATCGAGATGCGCGACAGCGACGACGAGGACCTGGAGCGCACCGCCGCGAACCTGGGTATCAACCTGTCGCGCAACGAGTCCGCGTCCGTCGAGGACCTCGCCTAAACCGTCCGCCCGTAGTCAGCTTTTTCTGATTCATACACCCGCAAGGGGAAAGGGAGTTACGTGCTAGACGTCAACTTCTTCGATGAACTCCGCATCGGCCTGGCCACCGCGGAAGACATCCGTAATTGGTCGTACGGCGAGGTCAAGAAGCCGGAGACCATCAACTACCGCACGCTCAAGCCGGAAAAGGACGGCCTGTTCTGCGAGAAGATCTTCGGACCTACTCGCGACTGGGAGTGCTACTGCGGTAAGTACAAGCGCGTCCGCTTCAAGGGCATCGTCTGCGAGCGCTGTGGCGTCGAGGTGACTCGTGCCAAGGTGCGTCGTGAGCGCATGGGCCACATCGAGCTGGCCGCGCCGGTCACCCACATCTGGTACTTCAAGGGCGTTCCGTCGCGCTTGGGCTACCTGCTGGACCTGGCCCCGAAGGATCTGGAAAAGATCATCTACTTCGCGGCCTACGTCATCACCTCGGTCGACACCGAGATGCGGCACAACGAGCTGTCGACGCTCGAGGCCGAGATGGTCGTCGAGAAGAAGGCCGTTGAAGATCAACGGGACCTCGATCTCGCCGAGCGCGCGCAGAAGCTCGAGCAGGACCTGGCCGAGCTGGAGAAGGAAGGCGCCAAGTCCGACGTCCGCCGCAAGGTGCGCGACGGTGGCGAGCGCGAGATGCGTCAGCTCCGCGACCGGGCCCAGCGTGAGCTGGACCGGCTCGACGAAATCTGGACCACCTTCACCAAGCTGGCCCCGAAGCAGCTCATCGTGGACGAGGTGCTGTACCGCGAGCTGCAGGACCGCTACGGCGAGTACTTCACCGGTGCCATGGGTGCCGAGTCGATCAAGAAGCTCATCGAGACCTTCGACATCGACGCCGAGGCCGAGTCGCTGCGCGACACCATCAAGAACGGCAAGGGCCAGAAGAAGCTGCGCGCCCTCAAGCGTCTGAAGGTCGTCGCCGCGTTCCAGCAGTCCGGCAACTCGCCCATGGGCATGGTGCTCGACGCCGTTCCGGTGATCCCGCCGGAGCTGCGCCCGATGGTTCAGCTGGACGGTGGCCGCTTCGCGACCTCCGACCTGAACGACCTCTACCGCCGCGTCATCAACCGCAACAACCGGTTGAAGCGACTGATCGACCTCGGTGCGCCCGAGATCATCGTCAACAACGAAAAGCGCATGCTGCAGGAGTCTGTGGACGCGCTGTTCGACAACGGCCGTCGTGGCCGGCCGGTCACCGGTCCGGGCAACCGTCCGCTCAAGTCGCTGTCCGACCTGCTCAAGGGCAAGCAGGGCCGCTTCCGTCAGAACCTGCTGGGTAAGCGCGTCGACTACTCGGGCCGTTCGGTCATCGTCGTCGGCCCGCAGCTCAAGCTGCACCAGTGTGGTCTGCCGAAGCTCATGGCCCTCGAGCTGTTCAAGCCGTTCGTGATGAAGCGTCTGGTCGACCTGAATCACGCGCAGAACATCAAGAGCGCCAAGCGCATGGTCGAGCGTCAGCGTCCCCAGGTGTGGGATGTCCTCGAAGAGGTCATCGCCGAGCACCCGGTGCTGCTGAACCGTGCACCTACGCTGCACCGCCTGGGTATCCAGGCCTTCGAGCCGCAGCTGGTGGAAGGCAAGGCCATCCAGCTGCACCCGCTGGTGTGTGAGGCGTTCAACGCCGACTTCGACGGTGACCAGATGGCCGTGCACCTCCCGCTGTCGGCGGAGGCGCAGGCCGAGGCGCGCATCCTGATGCTGTCGTCGAACAACATCCTGTCGCCGGCGTCGGGCCGCCCGCTCGCCATGCCGCGTCTGGACATGGTGACCGGTCTGTTCTTCCTGACCACGCAGATCGACGGTGACCTCGGCGAGTTCACGCCGGCCACCAACGATCAGCCGGAGACCGGCGTCTACAGCAGCCCGGCCGAGGCCATCATGGCCATGGACCGCGGTGCGCTGTCGGTGCGCGCGAAGATCAAGGTCCGCCTGACGCACCTGCGTCCGCCGGCCGAGATCGAGCAGCAGCTGTTCGAGAACGGCTGGAAGCCGGGCGACGCGTGGACCGCGGAGACCACCCTGGGTCGCGTGCTCTTCAACGAGCTGCTGCCGAAGGGCTACCCGTTCGTCGACAAGCAGATGCACAAGAAGGTCCAGGCGGCGATCATCAACGATCTCGCCGAGCGCTACCCGATGATCGTCGTGGCGCAGACCGTCGACAAGCTGAAGGACGCCGGTTTCCACTGGGCGACCCGCTCGGGCGTGACGGTCTCGATGGCCGACGTTCTGGTGCCGCCGCAGAAGCAGGAAATCCTGGAGCGCTACGAGGGCCAGGCCGACGCGATCGAGAAGAAGTACCAGCGCGGTGGTCTGAACCATGAGGAGCGCAACGAGTCGCTGGTCAAGATCTGGCAGCAGGCCACGGAAGAGGTCGGTAAGGCTCTGGAGGACTACTACCCGGCGGACAACCCGATCATCACGATCGTGAAGTCGGGCGCCACGGGTAACCTCACCCAGACCCGCACCCTGGCCGGCATGAAGGGTCTGGTGACGAACCCGAAGGGTGAGTTCATCCCGCGGCCCATCAAGTCGTCCTTCCGCGAGGGCCTGACGGTGTTGGAGTACTTCATCAACACCCACGGTGCTCGTAAGGGTCTGGCCGATACCGCTCTGCGTACCGCCGACTCGGGCTACCTGACCCGTCGTCTGGTCGACGTGTCGCAGGACGTCATCGTCCGCGAGACCGACTGTGAGACCGAGCGCGGCGTCATCGTCACGCTGGCCGAGGTCCAGGCCGACGGTTCGCTGGTGCGCGATGCGCACGTCGAGACGTCCGCCTACGCGCGGACCCTGGCCACCGATGCGGTCGACGCGAACGGCAACGTCATCGTCGAGCGCGGCCACGATCTCGGTGACCCGGCGATCGAG
Source organism: Mycobacterium toneyamaense (assembly GCF_055384815.1). Lineage (NCBI taxonomy): Bacteria > Bacillati > Actinomycetota > Actinomycetes > Mycobacteriales > Mycobacteriaceae > Mycobacterium > Mycobacterium toneyamaense. The sequence goes on along the minus strand of NZ_AP040333.1, from coordinate 4,872,600 downwards.
GCCCTGCTGGCTGCGGGTATCTCGACGGTCAAGGTGCGTTCGGTGCTGACCTGTGCCACCGGCACCGGTGTGTGTGCCAAGTGCTACGGCCGCTCGATGGCCACCGGCAAGCTGGTCGACATCGGCGAGGCCGTCGGTATCGTCGCCGCCCAGTCCATCGGTGAGCCCGGTACCCAGCTGACGATGCGTACCTTCCACCAGGGTGGTGTTACCGGTGGCGCCGACATCGTCGGTGGTCTGCCGCGCGTCCAGGAGCTGTTCGAGGCCCGCGTGCCCCGCAACGTCGCTCCGATCGCCGACGTGGCCGGCCGGGTGCAGCTGGAAGAGGACGACAAGTTCTACAAGATCACCATCGTTCCCGACGATGGTGGCGAGGAAGTCGTCTACGACAAGCTGCCGCGTCGTAACCGCCGCCTGCGCGTCTTCAAGCACGACGACGGCACCGAGCGCCTGTTGGCCGATGGTGACCACGTCGAGGTCGGCCAGCAGCTCATGGAGGGTTCGGCGAACCCCCACGAGGTGCTCCGCGTCCAGGGCCCCCGCGAGGTGCAGATTCACCTCGTCAAGGAGGTCCAGGAGGTCTACCGCGCACAGGGTGTGTCGATCCACGACAAGCACATCGAGGTCATCGTTCGCCAGATGCTGCGTCGCGTGACGATCATCGACTCGGGCTCGACGGAGTTCCTGCCCGGTTCGCTGACCGAGCGCAGCGAGTTCGAGACCGAGAACCGTCGCGTCGTGGCCGAGGGTGGCGAGCCCGCGGCCGGACGTCCGGTGCTGATGGGTATCACGAAGGCATCGCTGGCCACGGACTCGTGGCTGTCGGCGGCGTCGTTCCAGGAGACCACTCGCGTGCTGACCGATGCGGCGATCAACTGCCGTAGCGACAAGCTGCAGGGTCTGAAGGAGAACGTGATCATCGGTAAGTTGATCCCGGCTGGTACGGGCATCAACCGGTACCGCAACATCCAGGTCCAGCCGACCGAGGAAGCCCGCGCTGCGGCGTACACGATCCCGTCCTACGAGGATCAGTACTACAGCCCGGACTTCGGTCAGGCCACTGGTGCTGCCGTGCCGCTGGCTGACTACGGCTACAGCGACTACCGCTAACCGGTAGCGGTGTGATCCGCACAGAACTGCCCCTCTTCTCCGGAAGAGGGGCAGTTCTGCGTTTCACGATGCGTCGGACGTGGGCCGACGAGGTGTCGGTCCACGCAACTAGGCTGGGCCCCATGCTGATTGGCTCGCACGTCGACAACACCGATCCCCTGGCCGCGGCGGCCGCCGATGGCGCCGATGTGGTGCAGTTCTTCCTCGGCAACCCGCAGAGCTGGAAGAAACCCGCGCCCCGCGAGGACGCCGAGATCCTGCGGGCGTCGTCGGTGCCGTTGTACGTCCACGCGCCGTACCTGATCAACGTCGCGTCGGCCAACAACAAGGTGCGTATCCCGTCGCGCAAGATCCTGCAGGACACGTGCGATGCGGCGTCCGAGATCGGCGCGACGGCCGTGATCGTGCACGGCGGGCACGCCGACGACAACGACATGGACGCCGGCTTCGAGCGGTGGGTGAAGGCGCTCGACGCCCTCAAGACGGACATGCCGGTGTATCTGGAGAACACCGCCGGCGGTGATCACGCCATGGCGCGGCACTTCGACACGATCGCCCGGCTGTGGGATCGCATCGGCGACAAGGGCATCGGCTTCTGCCTGGACACGTGCCATGCCTGGGCGGCAGGGGAGGCGCTGGTCGACGCCGTCGAGCGCATCAAGTCCATCACCGGCCGCATCGATCTGGTGCACTGCAACGACTCCCGCGACGCCGCCGGCTCGGGGGCCGACCGGCACGCGAACTTCGGTTCGGGTCAGATCGACCCGCAGTTGCTGGCAGCGGTGGTGCGCGCCGCGGACGCTCCGGTCATCTGCGAGACGTCCGAGGACGGCCGGAAGGACGACATCGCGTTCCTGCGTGAGAACGTTTAGTCGGTCCCGACAATTGTGATAGACACCTCGGGTGCGAGACGCCAACACTGAGGTAGCAGAGACACCCGACGTCGGTTACGAGCGCGGTCTGTCGGCCAGGACCGTGCAGATGATCGCGATCGGCGGGGCCATCGGTACCGGCCTGTTCTACGGCGCCGGCGGCGCTATCGAGAAGGCCGGTCCGGCGCTGATCCTGGCCTACCTGCTGGCCGGTCTGGCGGTGTTCGTCATCATGCGGGCGCTCGGTGAGCTGCTGGTGTACCGCCCGGTGTCGGGCAGCATCTCGGAGTACGCCGAGGAGTTCATGGGCCGCTTCGCCGGGTTCGCGAACGGCTGGACGTACTGGGCAGTCTGGGCCACGACCTGCATGGCCGAGATCACGGTGGCCGGCAAGTACGTGCAGTACTGGCCGTGGGGGCACGACATCCCGCAGTGGGTGACGGCGCTCGTCGTCCTGCTGGTGTTGTTCGTGGCGAACCTGATCTCGGTGAAGATCTTCGGTGAGGCCGAGTTCTGGTTCTCGATGATCAAGGTGACCGCGATCATCGGCATGATCATCATCGGCATCGGTGTGCTGCTGCCGATCGCCGGTTTCGGCCCGGCCACCGGCCCCAGCGTGAGCAACCTGTGGAACGACGGCGGCTTCTTCCCGACGGGCTTCAGCTCGGCGTTGCTGAGCCTGCAGATCGTGGTGTTCGCCTACGTCGGTGTCGAGCTCGTGGGTGTCACCGCGGGCGAGGCCGAGAACCCGAAGGTGACGCTGCGCAAGGCGATCAACACGCTGCCCTTCCGCATCGGCCTGTTCTACGTCGGCGCGCTGATCGTGATCCTGTCGGTGCAGGGCTGGCGCAACTACCACGCCGGCCACAGCCCGTTCGTCGCGGTTTTCCAGTACCTCAACATCCCGGCCGCCGCGGGCATCGTGAACTTCATCCTGCTCACCGCGGCACTGTCGTCGTGCAACTCGGGTATCTATTCGACGGGCCGCATGGTGCGCAGCCTCGCGCAGCGCGGTGACGCGCCCGCCGGTCTGCAGGCGCTGAGCAGCCGGCACGTGCCGATGCTCGCCATCTGCTTCTCCGCCCTGACCATGGGCGTCGGTGTCCTGGTGAACTACCTGTCGCCGGACAAGGCGTTCGCCTACATCACCTCGGTGTCGACCATCGGCATCATCTTCGTGTGGGGCTCGATCCTGGTGTCGCACTTCATCTACCGCCAGCGGGTGGCCGCCGGCGTGTTGCCGGCGTCGGATTACCGCCTGCCGGGCGCGCCGTACACGACGTTCCTGGCGCTCGGGTTCCTGGCACTCGTCGTCGTGCTGCTGTTCTTCACCGACGACGGCCGGACCGCGATCCTGGTGGGTGCCATCTGGTTCGTCATCGTGACGCTGGGCTACTTCGTGCACCGTGGCGATCGCGCCACCGAGGTGGTGACGCGCCACTAGGCGAACCGCACGCGTGTCGGTGACGGCCGAGACCGTCGGCACCGCTCATGGCTGCAACGACAGCCAGGTGCCGTGGTCGGCGATGCGCAGGGCCGCGGTGAGACCGGCGTCGTCGAAAGCGCGTGTGATGGCGTCGCGGCCTTCGGTGAAGTGTGCCCAACCGTCGTAGTGGACGGGGATGTTGACCGGGGCGCCCAGCACCGCGGCGGCGGCCGCCGTTCGGATGCTGTCGAGACTGACCGCCCGAGTGCGGAACTTGCCGGGCACGCGGGCGGCGCCGGCGTGCAGGATGGCTGCGTCGATGGTGCCGACGCGACGGGCGATCTCGCCGACAGTACGGAGAGAGGCGTTGTCGCCGCTGATGTAGACCGTGGGCAGTGTGCTACCGGAAAGCACGAACCCGATGACTTCGCAGTTGACGTACCCGTCGGGGTCGCGGTCGCCGTCTTCGGGACCGTGGACGGCAGGGACGGCGGTGACGTTGAGCTCGCCGGTGTCGGGCCGGGTGAGGGTGTAGGTGCTCCACGGTCGCAACCCGACAGCCGGCGTGCCCAGTCGCCTGGCTGCGCCGATCGTGGTGAGCAGGACCGGTGCGTTCTCGGCGAAGGCGCGGCCGCGCTCGTCGAAGTTGTCAACGTGGTTGTCGTGGCTGACGAGGACGACGTCGACGGCGCCGATCTGCTCCTCGGTGACGGCCGGGCCGCGGGTTTTCGTCAAGTACCCCTGCGGGCCGGGGGCGTCGAAGGTCGGGTCGCTGACGATGCGCAGGCCGCCGAGATCGAGCACGGTGGTCGGGCCGCCGACGACCAGCGCAGCGCAATCCTGTCGGGCCAGAGGCATGGTGGGACTCCTGGGAGTTGCGTGTCTGCTGACATTCATCGTTCAGCTCCGCCGCGAGTGTATTGAGATTTTCCACTTGATCGCCGGACCGCGTCTGCCATTCATATATACAGTTCTTGTGCGACTGTCGTAAAAGTGTAATAGTGGGGACATGGCCGATACCCATGTCGTGACCAATCAGGTCCCGCCGCTGGAGAACTACAACCCCGCCACCTTCCCGGCGCTCGCCGAGGCCCTCATCCGCGAAGGCGGGGAGTGGGGTGTCGACGAGGTCCACGAGGTCGGTGCGCTCGGCGGCAGCCGGGTCGCGCAGCGCTGGGGGGAGCTCGCGGACCGCAACGTCCCGATCCTGCACACGCACGACAGGTACGGGCACCGCGTCGACGAGGTCGAATACGACCCCGCCTACCACCACCTCATGAACGCCGCGGTGACACACGGCCTGCACGGCGCACCGTGGGCCGACGACCGTCCCGGCGCCCACGTTGTCCGTGCGGCGAAGATGTCGGCCTGGACCCCCGAGCCAGGCCACGTCTGCCCGATCTCGATGACGTACGCCGTCGTCCCGGCACTGCGGTTCAACCCCGAACTGGCCAAGGTCTACGAACCGCTGCTGACCAGCCGGGTCTACGACCCCGAGCTGAAAGTGCCTGCCACCAAAGCCGGTATTACCGCCGGCATGTCGATGACCGAGAAGCAGGGCGGCTCCGACGTCCGCGCCGGCACCACGCAGGCCACGCCCAACGGTGACGGCAGCTACTCGCTGCGCGGGCACAAGTGGTTCACCTCGGCGCCGATGGGCGACATGTTCCTCGTCCTCGCGCAGGCACCGGGCGGACTGTCGTGCTTCTTCCTGCCCCGCGTCCTGCCCGACGGCACCCGCAACCGCATGTTCATCCAGCGGCTCAAGGACAAGCTCGGCAACCACGCCAACGCCTCCAGCGAGATCGAGTACGACGGCGCGACCGTCTGGCTCGTCGGCGAGGAGGGCCGCGGCGTGCCGACCATCATCGAGATGGTCAACCTGACCCGCCTGGACTGCACGCTCGGCAGCGCCACCAGCATGCGCACCGGCCTGACCCAGGCCGTGCACCACGCCCAGCACCGCAAGGCGTTCGGCGCCTACCTGATCGACCAGCCGCTGATGCGCAACGTGCTGGCCGACATGGCCGTCGAAGCCGAGGCCGCCACCATGCTGGCGATGCGCATGGCCGGCGCCACCGACCGCGCCGTCCGCGGTGACGAACGCGAAAGCCTGTTCCGCCGCATCGGTCTGGCCGCGGCCAAGTACTGGGTGTGCAAGCGGGCGACGCCGCACGCCGCGGAGGCCATGGAGTGCTTCGGCGGCAACGGCTACGCCGAGGAATCGGGTATGCCGCGGCTCTACCGCGAGGCCCCGCTGATGGGCATCTGGGAAGGCTCGGGCAACGTCAGCGCGCTCGACACGCTGCGCGCCATGGCGACCAAGCCCGAGTGCATCGAGGTGCTGTTCGACGAGTTGGCGCAGGCGCAGGACCCGCGCCTGGACGCCCACGTCAACGCGCTCAAGGCGCAGCTCACCGATCCGGCGACCCTCGAATACCGCGGACGCAAAGTGGCCGAGGACATCTCGCTGGCGCTGCAGGGCGCGCTGCTGGTGCGCCACGGGCACCCCGCGGTGGCCGAGGCGTTCCTCGTCAGCCGCCTCGACCGCCAGTGGGGCGGCGCGTTCGGCACCCTGCCGACGGGCCTCGACCTCGCGCCCATCATCGAACGCGCCCTCGTCAAGGGCTGATTTTCAACTACCGAGCTGGGGGTACCTCCCACTTGTGGGGGAACGCAAAACTGTCCCAATATCCCCGTTTGGGACAGTTTTGCGACTGCTCGCGGGAAGGCTGAGCTGGTGGATTTCGACAACCTGAAGACCATGACCTACGAGGTCACCGATCGCGTCGCGCGGATCACGTTCAACCGTCCGGAGAAGGGCAACTCGATCGTCGCGGACACCCCGCTGGAGCTGGCGGCCTGCGTCGAACGGGCCGACCTCGATCCGAGCGTGCACGTGATCCTGGTGTCCGGTCGCGGTGAAGGGTTCTGTGCCGGTTTCGATCTGAGCGCGTACGCCGACGGCACCGGAGCCGCCGGCGGCGCGGAGCACCAGGGCACGGTGCTCGACGGCAAGACGCAGGCCGTCAACCACCTGCCGAATCAGCCCTGGGATCCGATGATCGATTACCAGATGATGAGCCGGTTCGTCCGTGGCTTCTCCAGCCTGATGCACTGCGACAAACCGACCGTCGTGAAAATCCACGGCTACTGCGTGGCCGGCGGCACCGACATCGCGCTGCACGCCGACCAGGTGATCGCCGCCTCCGACGCCAAGATCGGCTACCCGCCCATGCGGGTGTGGGGTGTGCCCGCCGCCGGCCTCTGGGCGCACCGCCTGGGCGACCAGCGCGCGAAACGCCTGCTGTTCACCGGGGACTGCATCACCGGGGCGCAGGCCGCCGACTGGGGTCTGGCGGTCGAGGCCCCGGAGCCCGAGGACTTGGATGAACGCACCGAGCGGCTCGTCGCCCGCATCGCGGCCATGCCCGTCAACCAGCTGATCATGGCGAAGCTCGCGTGCAACACCTCGCTGCTACAGCAGGGGATCGCGACCAGCCGCATGGTCAGCACGGTGTTCGACGGCATCGCCCGGCACACACCCGAGGGGCACGCGTTCGTCGCCGACGCCGTCGAGCACGGATTCCGGCAGGCGGTGCGGCACCGTGACGATCCGTTCGGTGACGCGGGCCGGGTGGCCTCCGGGGTCTGACGGCCATGGCTGAGCTGAAGCGGATGACCGCCCGGTCGGTGGTGCTCAGCGTGCTGCTGGGTGCCCACCCGGCGTGGGCATCCGCGGCCGAGTTGCTCCGGCTCACTTCGGATTTCGACATCAAGGAGCAGACGCTGCGGGTGGCGTTGACACGCATGGTCAGCGCCGGTGATCTGGTGCGTTCGGCCGACGGCTACCGGCTCGCCGACCGCCTGCTGGCGCGGCAACGCCGGCAGGATGCCGCCATCGACCCGAACACCCGGCCGTGGCACGGTGACTGGACGACAGTCGTCATCACCACGGTCGGCGCCGATGCCCGGACGCGGGCCGAATTGCGAAACGACCTGCTGCAGAACAGGTTCGGAGAGCTGCGTGAGGGCCTGTGGCTGCGGCCGGCAAATCTGGCCGGCGAGCTGCCGGAGGAGATCACGGCCAACGCCCGGGTGCTGACCAGCCGGGACGACGATCCGGCGGGTCTGGCCGCTGTCCTGTGGGATCTGCCCGCCTGGGCCGCGACCGCCCGTCGACTGCTCGACGAGATCGCCGCGGTCGCCGACGTTCCCGGCCGGTTCGTGGCGGCGGCCGCGATCGTCCGGCACCTGTTGGCCGACCCCGTGCTACCTGCCGAACTGCTCCCGGGCGACTGGCCCGGCGAGCAGTTGCGGCAGGCCTATGCAGACTTCGCCGCCGAGCTGGTGGCGCGGCGCGACGAACCGATGGAGGCATCATGACCGAACCTGTGCGCGTCGAGAAGAACGGGCCGGTGACGACGGTCATCATCGACCGGCCCGCCGCCCGCAACGCCGTCAACGGGCCGACGGCAGCAGCGCTGTACCAGGCGTTCGACGAGTTCGACCGCGACGACTCCGCCGCCGTGGCGGTGTTGTGGGGCGACCACGGAACCTTCTGTGCCGGAGCGGATCTCAAGGCGTTCGGCACCCCGGAGATGAACCAGACGCACCGGACGGGGCCGGGGCCGATGGGCCCGAGCCGGATGATGCTGTCCAAGCCGGTCATCGCCGCGGTCAGCGGCTACGCCGTCGCCGGCGGGCTGGAGCTCGCGGTGTGGTGCGACCTGCGCGTCGTCGAGGAGGACGCGACCTTCGGCGTGTTCTGCCGGCGCTGGGGTGTCCCGCTCATCGACGGTGGCACGGTCCGGTTGCCGCGGCTGATCGGGCACAGCCGGGCCATGGACCTGATCCTCACCGGCCGTGCCGTCGATGCCGCCGAGGCGCTGCAGATCGGCCTGGCGAACCGCGTCGTGCCGCCCGGGCAGGCCCGGGCGAAGGCCGAAGAGCTCGCGCACCAGCTGGCGGCGTTGCCACAGTTGTGTCTGCGCGCCGACCGGATGTCCGCGCTGCGGCAGTGGGGCGAATCCGAGCAATCCGCAATGGAATTCGAGTTCGCCAGCCTCTCGCAGGTGGCCGCGGAGTCGCTCGCGGGCGCGCAGCGGTTCGCCGGGGGAGCGGGCCGGCACGGCGCTCCGGCGTGAGGTTCAGCCCTTGGTGACGGTGTTGCCGGAGCCCGTGTTGCTGACCTTCGGCGAGCCGTCCTTGTAGGTGACGGTGGCGTGCATGCCGACGACGTCGAGCTCCTGGTCGACCTTGTCGAACGTCACCTTATTGTCGGTGCCGCCGATGTTGGCCTTCGCGCAGGTGCCCTTGACGGTCAGCGTGTTGTTGGCGCCGCCCACGGTCAGCGATTTGCCGCTGCCGCAGTCGATTTCCCGCGTGGTGCCGACGGCGCTGTAGTTGATGGTGTTGCCCACCTCGACCTGCGCTGTCGTCGGCACGCCGGAGGTGCCTGCCGTGCCGGCGGCGCTCGAACTGCTGCTACCGGAATTGCTGTCCTGCGATCCGCAGCCGGTCAGCAGCAGAGCGGCTGCGGTGACGACGCCCGCCGCCATCGCGATTCGGTTGGGGTTCATGCGGTGTCCCTCCCTGTCGGCGTTACCGGCACCCGGAGCGGAACCCGGTCAGGGGATCTTGTTGAGCCGGTTGCCCAATCCCAGTTGGTGACCGACGTCGATGAGTGCCGGATCCCCATTGTGGAATATGACCGTCTGATTGAAGCCGTAGGCGGTGACGTCGTTGACGATCGTGTCGGCGATGACGGTGTTGGACGAGCCCTGGACGGTGACGGCCCAGCAGGTACCGAACGCGGTGATGGTGTTGCCGCTACCGTTGACGAACAGGGTGCCGTTGTGGCAGTCGAGGGTCTGGGTGATGCCCGTGCCGACGATGTGGGTGTCATCGTTGACCGCGGCGGCGTTGGGTGCGCCGACCGCGAACGGGACCGTCAGCAGTCCGGCAAGCAATGCGGTTCCCCATGCTGTGCGACTCACGATGGTTCCCTTCGTTCTGGTCCGGCGATGTGCACGGTGTTGCGGTATCTGGGAGCCTACGTTGCGAGGCAGGTGCTGCGGAGTGGGTTCGTCCGTTCTGTGGGACTTGCCATGAGACGCGGTTACAAGATTCGCCCAAATGGCAACGTATCTGCAGCGTCCAGAGGTTAGAGTCATTAGTTAACCGACCGCGCCGCGGTCCGTGGAATCACGATAGAACACCGGAGGATCGGGCAGATGGCACCTCGGCCAGAGTCGCAAGCGGTTGGGGATGCCCGACCGGCTGCGCCGGTGCGGCCGCGGGCGGCGGCGCGGGCCACCAAGCTCAGCCGGGACTCGATCGTCAGCGCGGCACTGACCTTCCTCGACCGCGAGGGCTGGGATGCGCTGACCATCAACGCACTGGCCAACCAGCTCGGCACCAAGGGCCCGTCGCTGTACAACCACGTGCAGAGCCTCGATGACCTGCGCCGCACCGTCCGGATGCGCGTCATCGACGACATCATCGGCATGCTCAACACCGTCGGCGAGGGCCGCAGCCGGGACGACGCCGTGATGGCCATGGCCAGTGCCTACCGCAGCTACGCCCATCACCATCCGGGTCGGTACTCGGCCTTCACCCGGATGCCGCTGGGTGGCGACGACCCCGAGTACACCGCCGCGACGCACGCGGCGGCCGGGCCGGTGATCGCGGTTCTGGCGTCGTACGGACTCGACGGTGAGAACGCCTTCTACGCGGCGCTGGAGTTCTGGTCGGCCCTGCACGGTTTCGTGTTGCTGGAGATGACGGGCGTGATGGACGGTGTCGACACCGACGCGGTGTTCACCGACATGGTGGTACGGCTGGCCCGAGGGATGAACGAGCGCGACTCGGCTTGATCAGGGGAGCGCGTGATGTCTGACGACCACAGCGGCTGGCAGCCGCCGCACCCGCCCCAGCCACCACCGCCGGGCTTCATGCCGCCGGGGATGCCACCGGCGATGCCGCCCGGGTGGCCGCCGCCCGTGCCCGCGCCGTCCGGCGTGCCCCGCTGGCTGGTCGCCCTGGTGCTGGCAGTGCTGATCCTCAGTTATGGCGCGACGGTGTTCGTGACCCGGGACATCTGGCGCGCCGGCCCGCCCCGTCCGGTGGTCCACGCGTCGGTCGCGATTCAGGCGCCGCCCGGAACGGCGCCGGATGCCCTCGCGCAGACCCGCAAGGTCGTCGAATCCCGGATCAACCACCTCGGTGGCCACGACGTGACCGTCGGGCTGGACGGGAACACGCTCAAGGTCAGCGCCACCGACGTCACCGAGGCGCAGCTGCGCGGCATCACCGCCGTCGGCCGCCTCTATATACGGCCCGTCATCCACACGATTCCGGCGCAGGCCGAGCCGGCGTCCCAGACCCCGTCGGCCCCGAAGGCGGCCGACAGCCAGCGCATCGCCGATGAGAAGGCGCTGCGGCAGAGCACCCAGCCGCAGATTCAGGTGTTGTCGCTGCAGTTCCAGGCCACGCGCTGCGGGCAGCCGGACGCGCTCGCCGACCATGACGACCCCAAGCTGCCGCTCGTCACCTGCTCCGACGACGGCAAGCAGGTGTATCTGCTGGACAAGTTGATCATCGGCGGTGACCAGATCAAGGACGCCTCGGCGCGCCAGGGCGGGCAGCGCGGCGACTTCGTCGTCTTCGTCACCTTCGACGACAAGGCCGCCGACGTCTGGTCGACGTTCACCGCGGCCAACACCGGCGCCCGGACCGCTTTCACGGTCGACACCCAGGTCGTCAGTGCGCCGGCGCTGCTGGAACCCATCACGACGGGACGCACCCAGATCCACGGGCAGTTCACCGCCGATTCGGCGAAGTCGTTCGCCGCCGTGGTGGCCGGCGGGCCGCTGCAGCTGCCGATATCGGTGCAGTCGGTGCAGACGGGTCGGATCGCGCCGTCGTTCTGGTCGGTGCAACGAATCGCGGTTCTCGGCGGCGGGGTGGTGGTGATCTTCGCGGTCATCCTCGGAGTGGTTCTGATGACCCGATGGGGATCGCGCCAACGGTAAGGTGTTGATCACGATCCCGGCTGCACCGTTCTGACCTGCGGTTTGAGTGCCCCGTGCGGGTTTGGATCGTGGCGGTCCGTACTGGTATCGTGGTGGTTCGTGCCTGGCCGACTGGGCGCTTGCATCCATTGTGTTTGTAGGCATGCCTGCACGCCGGGCCAATTCGCATGTCCGTGGTGCACCGAAAGGTCTGTGCCTAGCCTCGTGCGACACGCCCGGACGCGGGGTATGCGATCGGACGAAAACCGCAGTACAGAGACTTAAACCGCAGTACGAACGCAACACAGAAAGCCGATAGATGCCAACCATCAACCAGCTGGTCCGCAAGGGTCGCCACGACAAGACCGCCAAGGTCAAGACCGCGGCGCTCAAGGGCAGCCCGCAGCGTCGTGGTGTGTGCACCCGCGTGTACACCACCACCCCCAAGAAGCCGAACTCGGCGCTGCGCAAGGTCGCCCGTGTGAAGCTGACGAGCCAGGTTGAGGTCACGGCCTACATCCCGGGTGAAGGCCACAACCTGCAGGAGCACTCGATGGTGCTCGTGCGTGGCGGTCGTGTGAAGGACCTCCCCGGTGTGCGCTACAAGATCATCCGCGGCTCGCTGGACACCCAGGGTGTCAAGAACCGCAAGCAGGCACGCAGCCGTTACGGCGCCAAGAAGGAGAAGAGCTAATGCCACGCAAGGGCCCCGCGCCGAAGCGGCCGCTGGTCAACGACCCGGTCTACGGTTCGCAGCTGGTCACCCAGCTCGTCAACAAGGTGCTGCTGGACGGCAAGAAGTCGCTGGCCGAGCGCATCGTCTACGGCGCCCTTGAGCAGGCTCGTGAGAAGACCGGTACCGACCCCGTCGTGACGCTGAAGCGCGCCATGGACAACGTCAAGCCGTCCCTCGAGGTCCGCAGCCGCCGTGTCGGTGGCGCGACCTACCAGGTGCCGGTCGAGGTTCGCCCGGACCGTTCGACCACCCTGGCGCTGCGCTGGCTGGTCAGCTTCTCGAAGGCTCGCCGCGAGAAGACCATGGTCGAGCGCCTGGCCAACGAAATCCTGGACGCCAGCAACGGTCTGGGTGCCGCCGTCAAGCGACGCGAGGACACCCACAAGATGGCCGAGGCGAACCGGGCCTTCGCGCACTACCGCTGGTGACTCAATCGCCGGCCGCCAATGTCGGCGGCCGGCGCATCTGATTCACAACTGACCGCCCTACCGGGCGACGCGGATTTACTTAAAGCAACTGAAAGAGTGGGAATCTAGCCGTGGCACAGGACGTGCTGACCGACCTGAACAAGGTCCGCAACATCGGCATCATGGCGCACATCGACGCCGGCAAGACGACGACGACCGAGCGCATCCTCTTCTACACCGGTATCTCGTACAAGATCGGTGAGGTCCATGACGGCGCGGCCACCATGGACTGGATGGAGCAGGAGCAGGAGCGTGGTATCACCATCACCTCCGCTGCCACCACCTGTTTCTGGAACGACAACCAGATCAACATCATCGACACCCCGGGCCACGTCGACTTCACCGTCGAGGTGGAGCGTTCGCTGCGCGTGCTCGACGGTGCCGTTGCCGTCTTCGACGGCAAGGAAGGCGTGGAGCCGCAGTCCGAGCAGGTGTGGCGCCAGGCCGACAAGTACGACGTGCCGCGCATCTGCTTCGTCAACAAGATGGACAAGCTGGGCGCCGACTTCTACTTCTCGGTCCAGACCATGAAGGACCGCCTGGGCGCCAACGTCATCCCGATCCAGCTGCCGATCGGCTCCGAAGGTGACTTCGAGGGCGTCGTCGACCTGGTCGAGATGAAGGCCAAGGTCTGGCGCGGCGAGACCAAGCTCGGCGAGAAGTACGACGTCGTCGACATCCCGGCCGACCTGCAGGAGAAGGCCGAGGAGTACCGCACCGCCATGATCGAGGCGGTCGCCGAGACCGACGAGGCGCTGCTGGAGAAGTACCTGGGCGGCGAAGAGCTGACCATCGAGGAGATCAAGGGCGGTCTGCGCAAGCTCACCGTCACCAGCGCCGCGTACCCGGTGCTGTGTGGTTCCGCGTTCAAGAACAAGGGTGTGCAGCCCATGCTCGACGCGGTCATCGACTACCTCCCGACCCCGCTGGACGTCCCGGCCGCCGAAGGCCACGTCCCGGGCAAGGAAGACGAGATCATCTCGCGCAAGCCGTCGGCCGACGAGCCGTTCTCGGGCCTGGCGTTCAAGGTCGCCACGCACCCGTTCTTCGGCAAGCTGACCTACGTCCGCGTCTACTCGGGCAAGGTCGACTCCGGTGCTCAGGTCATCAACTCGACCAAGGGCAAGAAGGAGCGTCTGGGCAAGCTGTTCCAGATGCACTCCAACAAGGAGAACCCGGTCGAGTCGGCTGCCGCTGGTCACATCTACGCGGTCATCGGCCTCAAGGACACCACCACCGGTGACACCCTGTGCGACCCGGCCAACCAGATCGTGCTGGAGTCCATGACGTTCCCGGACCCGGTTATCGAGGTGGCCATCGAGCCCAAGACCAAGAGCGACCAGGAGAAGCTGGGCACGGCGATCCAGAAGCTCGCCGAAGAGGACCCGACCTTCAAGGTGCACCTGGACCAGGAGACCGGCCAGACCGTCATCGGCGGTATGGGCGAGCTCCACCTGGACATCCTGGTGGACCGCATGCGTCGCGAGTTCAAGGTCGAGGCCAACGTCGGTAAGCCGCAGGTCGCCTACCGCGAGACCATCCGCAAGGCCGTGCAGAACGTGGAGTTCACCCACAAGAAGCAGACCGGTGGATCGGGCCAGTTCGCGAAGGTCATCATCAACGTCGAGCCCTTCGTCGGCGAAGACGGTGCGACCTACGAATTCGAGAACAAGGTCACCGGTGGCCGTATCCCGCGTGAGTACATCCCGTCGGTGGATGCCGGTGCGCAGGACGCGATGCAGTACGGCATCTTGGCCGGCTACCCGCTGGTCAACCTCAAGGTGACGCTGCTCGACGGCGCCTACCACGACGTCGACTCGTCGGAAATGGCCTTCAAGGTCGCCGGTTCGCAGGCACTGAAGAAGGCTGCGTCTGCCGCGCAGCCGGTCATCCTGGAACCGATCATGGCCGTCGAGGTCACCACGCCCGAGGACTACATGGGCGACGTGATCGGCGACCTGAACTCCCGCCGTGGCCAGATCCAGGCCATGGAGGAGCGCAGTGGTGCTCGTGTCGTCAAGGCACAGGTTCCGCTGTCCGAAATGTTCGGCTACGTCGGCGACCTCCGGTCGAAGACCCAGGGCCGGGCGAACTACTCCATGGTGTTCGACTCGTACGCCGAAGTTCCGGCGAACGTGTCGAAGGAGATCATCGCCAAGGCGACGGGCCAGTAGTCTCTGACCCGTTGTCCCTGGCGGACCACATAACTGAACACTGTTTTACTGCTTTACACACCTGCTTAACCAAAGCACCAACAAGTCCAGGAGGACACAGAAGTGGCGAAGGCGAAGTTCGAGCGGACGAAGCCGCACGTCAACATCGGGACCATCGGTCACGTTGACCACGGCAAGACCACGCTGACTGCAGCAATCACCAAGGTTCTGCACGACAAGTACCCCGATTTGAACGAATCGCGCGCATTCGACCAGATCGACAACGCGCCCGAGGAGCGTCAGCGCGGTATCACCATCAACATCTCGCATGTTGAGTACCAGACCGACAAGCGCCACTACGCCCACGTGGACGCCCCCGGTCACGCTGACTACATCAAGAACATGATCACCGGTGCCGCCCAGATGGACGGCGCAATCCTCGTGGTCGCCGCCACCGACGGCCCGATGCCGCAGACCCGTGAGCACGTGCTGCTCGCCCGCCAGGTCGGCGTGCCCTACATCCTCGTCGCGCTGAACAAGTCCGACATGGTTGAGGACGAGGAGCTCCTGGAGCTCGTCGAGATGGAGGTCCGCGAGCTGCTGTCGGCTCAGGACTTCGACGAGGAGGCCCCCGTGGTCCGCGTCTCGGCGCTGAAGGCGCTCGAGGGCGACCCGACCTGGGTCAAGTCCGTCGAGGAGCTCATGGAGGCCGTCGACGAGTCCATCCCGGACCCGGTTCGCGAGACCGACAAGCCGTTCCTGATGCCCGTTGAGGACGTCTTCACCATCACCGGTCGTGGCACCGTGGTGACCGGCCGTGTCGAGCGTGGCGTGATCAACGTCAACGAAGAGGTCGAGATCGTCGGCATCCGCCCGACCACGACCAAGACCACTGTCACCGGTGTCGAGATGTTCCGCAAGCTGCTCGACCAGGGCCAGGCCGGCGACAACGTCGGTCTGCTGGTTCGTGGTATCAAGCGCGAAGAGGTCGAGCGTGGCCAGGTCGTCGTGAAGCCCGGCACCACCACCCCGCACACCGAGTTCGAGGGCAGCGTCTACATCCTGTCCAAGGACGAGGGTGGCCGCCACACGCCGTTCTTCAACAACTACCGCCCGCAGTTCTACTTCCGTACCACGGACGTGACGGGCGTGGTTACCCTCCCCGAGGGCACCGAGATGGTCATGCCCGGTGACAACACCGACATCTCCGTCGTGCTGATCCAGCCGGTCGCCATGGACGAGGGTCTGCGTTTCGCCATCCGTGAGGGCGGTCGTACCGTCGGCGCGGGTCGCGTCACCAAGATCATCAAGTGATCTAGTTTTTCCAAGCGGAGCGCCGCTCACCCGAAAGGGTGGGCGGCGCTTTGTTTTGCCGTGAGAAAGAGGTGTCGGCGCAGTGCTTTTACCGGCAGGATGGCAGGATCGTTCGCGATGGAGGGGAACACGATGAGGGGTGGCCTGTCGTGCGGGTGAACGTACGGGCATTCACCGACACCGGATTGCGGCGCAAGCGCAACGAAGATGCCGTGATGGTCGGCGGCTGGGTCAGCCAGACGCACAACGGTGTCCTGGTGGAGATGCGGATGCAGCCGGGCGCCCCGTTCGTCTGCGCGGTGTGCGACGGCATGGGCGGGCACGTCGGCGGCGACGTCGCGAGCCGGACGGCGCTGAGCATGATCGCGACCATGTCGCCGGGCTGGACCGGTGGCGACGACATCACGTCGTCGCTGTCGTATGTCAGCGACTGGCTGTACGACATGGGCCGCGACACCGAACTCGCCGGCATGGGTACCACCATCGCCGGTGTCTGCCTGACGGCCGACGAGGTGATCGTCTTCAATGTCGGGGACAGCCGGGTGTATTCGGTTGCGGGCGAGACGCTGACGCAGGTTTCGGTCGATGACGCCGTCCTCGACGCGTCGGGCCGGCCCACCAACATCATCACGCAGTCGCTCGGGCAGGGCGTGCCCATCGCGGCGCACCTGACCGCGACGCCGCTGCAGCCCGGCAGCTACCTGATGTGCTCTGACGGTGTGCACGGGCAGATGGAGCATCACGATCTGCAGGCGGCCACCGCGTGCAACGACCGGGGCGACGGTTCGGCCATCATCATCGGGACGGCCCGGGCCAATGGCGCCGCCGACAATTTCTCGTTCGTCCTGTTGGACGTCCTCGGCGACTGAGCCGCACTAAAGTCTCTCGCATCGGTTCGGCTGATCAAGGAGCGTGGCTGACATGCTGGTGCGTTACCTCAAGGCTCAGGTCATGGTCCTGCTGTGCGGCGGGCTGGTGGGCCCCATCTTCCTGGCGGTGTACTTCTACACCGGCCAGGACGAATTGCTGAAGTGGATGTTCTGGGCGGGCCTGCTGGTCACGGCGATCGACGTACTCGTCGCGCTGGGGTTGGCGGGCTTCGGCCAGATGCGGTCGGCGGAGCTCGAGGAACTCGAGGCCAGCGGGATACTGGGGCTGGCCGAGGTCACCGGGATCGGGGAGACCGGCACCCGGGTCAACGACCAGCCACTGGTGAAACTCAATCTGCACATCACCGGGCCGCAGCTGGCTCCGTTCGATGCGCAGGACAAGGTGCTGGCCTCGGTGAGCCGGCTGCCGATGATCACCGCCCGCAAGCTGGTCGTGATGGTCAACCCGGCGACCAACAAGTTCCATATCGACTGGGAGCGAAGCGCATTGGTGTCCGGCATGATGCCGGTCCGCTTGACCTCGGAGCAGGACGGGCGCACCTATGACCTGACGGGACGGTCGGGTCCGATCATGGACATCCTGCAGATCCTCAAGTCGAACGGGGTGGCCCTCAGCGGAATCGCCGACCTGCGCTCGAATCCAGCGGTGCGGCAACAGGTGATGGACGTGGTCCGGCGGGCCACTGCCGCTGAGCGCGAGCCGGCGGCGGCGCCGGCCGCCGCGGCGCCGCCTGTCGTGCCGCCGCCACCGGCGCCGTCGACAGCGCAGCGGCTGCAGGAGATCGAGACGCTGCGCGCCATGGGCACCATCAGCGAGGCCGAGTACACCGCGAAGCGCGCCCAGATCATCGCCGAGTTGTAGTCGACACGACCGCCTTTCGGGAGCCACTAGAACGCGTTCTAGTTTGGCTGCTAGCGTGGCGGTTGATTCCGGCGAGAAGCGATGAAGGGACTGGCAATGACGGCAGGCGGAGCACTCGAAGGCAAGGTGGCGTTCATTACCGGGGCTGCCCGCGGACAGGGCCGGGCGCACGCCGTCCGGATGGCGCGCGAGGGTGCCGACATCGTCGCCATCGACATCTGTGGTTCCGTCTCGGACACCATCACCTACCCGATGCCGACGTCGGAGGATCTGGCCGAGACCGCACGCCTGGTCGAGGCCGAAGGCCGCAAGGTCCTCGCCCGTGAGGTCGACATCCGTGACCTGGCCGCGCAGCAGCAGGTCGTCGCCGACGCCGTCGAGCAGTTCGGCCGCCTCGACATTCTGGTCGCCAACGCCGGTGTCCTGAGCTGGGGACGGCTGTTCGAGATGGACGAAGACCAGTGGGACAGCGTCGTCAACGTCAACCTCTCGGGCACGTGGCGCACCATCCGGGCCGTCGTCCCGGCGATGATCGAGGCGGGCAACGGCGGGTCGATCATCATCGTCAGCTCCTCGGCGGGCCTCAAGGCGACGCCGGGCAACGGCCACTACGCGGCCTCGAAGTTCGGCCTCGTGGGTCTGACCAACGCCCTGGCCCTCGAGGTGGGCGAGTTCGGCATCCGGGTCAACTCGATCCATCCGTACTCGATCATGACGCCGATGATCGAGCCCGAGGCCATGGGTGCGATCTTCGCCAAGTACCCGACCTACCTGCACAGCTTCGCGCCGATGCCGTACAAGCCCGTCTCTCACGACGGCAAGGCCGGTCTGCAGGAGTTCATGACGCCGGAAGAGGTCACCGACGTGGTGACCTGGCTGGCCGGCCCGGGCTCGGGGACCATCTCCGGTTCCCAGATCGCCGTCGACCGCGGCGTCATGAAGTACTGACCTACGCGGACACCTGACCGACCAGCACGTCCGCGAATTCCGTTGCGCCCGCCGAGATTCTGATCGCGGGACGGCCGCAGCCGGGCGTTGTCGTGCGGCGCAGCGCGGACTTGCCGTCGAGATCCACCGCGACCTCGCCGGCCTTCGTGATCGTCACATCGATCGCGTGCCAGTCGTTGCCGGGCGGTGTGGGGATCGAGCCGGAATCGGTTTCGGCGGGACCGGCCTCCGTGGTGAGCCCGAGGGTGTAACCGCCCGACGCGGTGCGGACGCGCCCGGTGAACCGCAGTGAGCACGCCGGGTCGCCGGGCTGGAGCAGACCCGCCCAGGCGGCCGTCGGGTTGGCGTTCGACTCGAGGCGTACCGCCCGGCCGTCGTTGGTGAACGTGGCCTCGACGTCGCCGACGCGGGTCCAGGTGTCGAAGTCCGTCGGCTCCGGTGGGTGCGTCGGCACGATGGTCAGGCCGTTGAACGGCGTCGGCGTCGCGCTCGGTGCCGCCGCGTTGTCGCGCGAGAGTTTGGTGGCGACGACGGTGCCGCCGGCCACCAGGGCGACGACGGCGAGCACCGCACCCCCGATGATCCACCATTTCCGTTTTCCGGACCGCTGCGCCGGTTCTGTTGGGGCGTAACGGTATTGGTCGTCCACCCACATCGGCCAACCCGGCGGTGGTGGCGGCCAGGAAGGATCGGGCTGCCAGTCCGGGCCTGGCTGCCAGTCGGGTGGAAACGGCGGCCAGTCGGGTGGCGGATTGAAACGCATCCTATCGGTCTACCACCGCACGTCCGTCGGCCCGGCCAGCACCTCGGCGAATAGGTCCATCGCCCAATCGATTTCGGCGCGGGTGATGACCAGGGGCGGGGCGAACCGCAGAGTCGGGCCGTGGGTGTCCTTGGTCAGCACACCGCGCTCGGCCAGCCGCAGGCTGACCTCCCGGCCGGTGCCCACGGCCGGATCGAGGTCGACGCCCGCCCACAGGCCCAGTCCGCGCACGGCCGTCACGCCGTGCCCGATCATCGCCGTCAGGCGAGCGTGCAGGTGCCGGCCGAGTTCGGTTGCCCGGGCTTGGAATTCGCCACGCTGCAGCATGCCGACCACCGTGGTGCCGATGGCCGCGGCCAGCGGATTGCCGCCGAACGTCGATCCGTGCTCGCCGGGGTGCAGCACGCCGAGCACGTCCCGGTCGGCCACCACCGCGGACAGCGGCACGACGCCGCCGCCGAGCGCCTTGCCCAGCACGTAGACGTCGGGCACGACGCCCCAGTGGTCGCACGCGAAGGTGCGGCCGGTGCGGGCCAGACCGGACTGGATTTCGTCGGCGATCATCAGTACGTGGCGCTCGGTGCACAGCGCGCGGACCCGGGGCAGATAGTCGTCGGGCGGCACGATGATTCCGGCCTCGCCCTGGATCGGCTCGATCAGCACCGCGGCAGTGTTGTCGTCGACGGCCGCCGCGAGCGCGTCGGCGTCCCCGAACGGCACCAACCGGAAGCCCGGTGTGTACGGGCCGAAACCGCATCGCGCCGTGTCGTCGTCGGAGAAGCTGATGATCGTCGTCGTGCGGCCGTGGAAGTTGCCCTGTGCCACGACGATGTTCGGGTCGGTGCTGCCCTTGACGTCTCGACTCCACTTGCGCGCGACCTTGATCGCGCTCTCCACCGCCTCGGCGCCGCTGTTCATGGGCAGCACCAGCTCCTTGCCGCACAGTTGGGCGAGAGCGGCGCAGAACGGGCCCAGGCGGTCGGAGTGGAAGGCGCGGCTGACGAGCGTCACGGTGTCCAGCTGGGCATGTGCGGTCGCCAGGATCTCGGGATTGCGGTGGCCGAAGTTCACCGCCGAATACGCCGCGAGACAGTCCAGGTAGCTGCGCCCTTCCGGGTCGGTGATCCACACGCCGTCGGCAGACGCCGCGACGACCGGCAGCGGGGCGTAGTTGTGCGCGGCGTAGCGGTCGTCGAGGGCGATCAGCTCGGCCGTGCTTTCCGGTGTCCCCGCAACGGCTTTCAGCATGACGCCGGGTACACCTCCAAGGTGCAGCACTTCACCGATCCGCCGCCCTTGAGCAACTCGGACAGGTCGACACCGACCGGCCGGAAACCGGCGTCGGCGAGCTGCGCGGCGAACCCGGTGGCCGCGGCCGGGTGCACGACGTTCAGCCCGTCGGACACCGCGTTCAGGCCGAGCACGTGGGCGTCGGCATCGGACACCTCGATGGCGCCGGGAAACATCTTGCGCAGCAATGCGACCGACGTGGCACCGAAGGCGGGGGGATAGAACGCGATGGTCTCGTCGTCCAGCACGGCCAGCGCGGTATCGAGGTGGTAGAAGCGGGGGTTGACCAACTGCAGGCTGACCAACGGCAGCCCGGACAGCTTGGCGACCTCGTCGTGCGACTGTCGGTCGGTGCGGAATCCGTAGCCGGCCAGGATCTTTGACCCGATGATCAGCAGGTCGCCCTGGCCCTCATTGGTGTGCTCGGTGTACAGCGGGCAGTAGCCGTGGTCCATCAGCCATCCGGCGTAGGCCACCGATTCTCCGGTCCGCTGCGGGTAGGTGAAGCGGGCGATGATGGCCACCTTCTCGAACCCGTCGTCGAGCACCAGCCCGCCGTTCGCGGCGTAGACCATGTCGGGCAGTCCGGGAATCGGTTCGACCAGTTCGACGGTGTGCCCGAGGCTGCGGTACGTCCGGACCAGATGCTCCCACTGCCGCACCGCGAGCGCCGTATCGACGGGGGTGGAGGTGTCCATCCACGGGTTGATCGCATATTCGACGGCGAAATGCGTGGGCCGGGTCATCACATAGTGCCGGGGGCGGGCCACCCGGTCCGGTCGCCAGCCTGAATTCGGTGTCGCCATCTTGACGACATCAGTAATCGTCATAATTCGATGGTAGGAGCACTATTGCGCGCAAGCAATCGATGCTTGTTGCGCATATGTAACAGATCTATTGTTTGATCACTCGCGATTCGACAATCTATTGCGTGAGGGAGGTGTGCGGCCGGTGGAAAGCGTCGACGAGACCGACGAGCGCATCCTGGCCGAGTTGGCGGACAACGCGCGCGCCACGTTCGCCGAGATCGGCGAACGGGTGGGCCTGTCGGCGCCCGCCGTCAAACGCCGCGTCGACCGGCTGCTGGCCACCGGCGTCATCCGGGGCTTCACGACGGTCGTCGACCGGAACGTGATCGGTTGGGGGACAGAGGCATACGTTCAGGTGTACTGCCACGGCACCATCACGCCGGCGCAGCTGCGGGAGGCCTGGGAGGGCATCCCCGAGGTGGTCTCGGCCGCCACGGTGACCGGCACGTCCGACGCGATCCTGCATCTCATGACCCGGGACATGCGGCATCTGGAGGCGGTGCTGGAGCGCATCCGGGGCAGTGCGGCGATCGAACGCAGCGAGAGCATCGTGGTGCTGTCGAACATCGTCGAGCGCCGGGTCGGTGGCCGGGGCCACGCCTGAACCCCTGCCGTAATGCTGAGCAGGTAAGCACAGGGTGGCCTACCTCGCACCGGCCGCATCGTGTAAGAAAGCCGACGTGACTACAAACGGAGGCATCGTCATCGTCGGTGGCGGTCTGGCCGCTGCACGCACGGCGGAGCAACTGCGCAAAGCGGAGTACGCCGGGCCGATCACGCTGATCAGCGACGAGGTCCATCTGCCGTACGACCGGCCGCCACTGTCCAAGGACGTGCTGCGCGCCGAGGTCGACGACACGACGCTCAAGCCCGCCGAGTTCTACGCCGACAACGACATCACGCTGCTGCTCGGCTCGGGCGCGGTCAAGCTGGACACCGAGGCCCAGACGGTGACGCGCGCCAACGGCGAGGTCGTCGCGTACGACGAGCTGGTCATCGCCACCGGCCTGGTGCCCCGCACCATCCCGTCGCTGCCCGCTCTCGACGGCATCCGGGTGCTGCGCACCTACGACGAGTCGCTGGCGCTGCGTGAGCACGCCGGTTCGGCCAAGCGCGCCGTGGTGATCGGCGCCGGCTTCATCGGCTGCGAGGTGGCGGCGAGCCTGCGCAAGATGGGTGTCGAGGTCACGATCGTCGAGCCGCAGCCCACGCCGCTGGCGTCGGTGCTCGGTACCGAGATCGGTGAACTGGTGGCCCGGCTGCACCGCGCCGAGGGTGTCGACGTGCGGTGCGGCGTCGGGGTCACCGGGGTGACGGGCACCGGCCACGTCGAGAAGGTGCAACTGGCGGACGGCACCGAACTCGACGCCGACGTCGTCGTCGTCGGTATCGGGTCGCGCCCGTCGACCGACTGGCTCGAAGGTAGCGGCATCGCCGTCGACAACGGCGTCGTGTGCGACGCCGCCGGCCGCACCAGTGCCCCGAACGTGTGGGCCATCGGTGATGTCGCCTCCTGGCGTGACGCCGCGGGACACCAAGTGCGCGTGGAACATTGGAGCAATGTGGCCGAGCAGGCGCGGGTGATCGTGCCGGCGATGCTGGGCCAGGACGCCACCGCCGCCGTGGTGGTGCCCTACTTCTGGAGCGACCAGTACGACGTCAAAATCCAGTGCCTGGGCGAGCCCAAGGCCGGTGACACCGTGCACATCGTCGAGGACGACGGCCGCAAGTTCCTGGCGTTCTACGAGCGCGACGGCGCCGTCAGCGGCGTCGTCGGCGGCGGCATGCCGGGCAAGGTGATGAAGAACCGCGCCAAGGTCGCGGCCGCCGTCCCGATCGCCGACGTCCTCTAGGGATTTGTGCACGATTTTCCGCGCGGGGCGCGGAAAATCGTGCACAAATCCCTCAGAAAGCGCCGAGGTAGAACCGGGCGCCCTGGTCGTCGGTGCACTCCGCCGACATGCCGTACGGCTGCCGGGACGGTTCGTCGATGACGGTGCCCCCGGCCTCGCGGACTCGCGCCACCGCGGCGTCGATGTCGGTCACGGTCCACATCGGGACGGCGACGGACTGTGCGGCGCCGCCGGCCGCGCCGGACATCGGGTGGCACCCCTGCACTGCCCAGCCGTCCTCGATGCGACCCGGCTCGAACGTCCAGCCCAGCACCGCGCCGTAGAAATCCTTGAACGCGGCCGAGTCGGTGACGTAGTACGTCATATACGAAAGTTCGCCTGGCCCTGCGCCGTTCAGCTCGGGCCGGGCGATTCCCGGCGCCGGCTGGAACACCGCGAAGTCGGTGCCGAGCGCATCCGTGGCGTCGAGCGTCGGGCCCCACTCGTGCTCCTCGGGCGTGCCCACCCGGCCGCCCGCGTCCAGGATCGCCTGCCGGGCGGCGTCGAGATCACGCACCGCGTAGCAGCAGAACACCGTCTGTGGGCCGGTGGTCTCGAAGATGCCGGTGTGCATGCGGTTGCCCGTCACCTTGCGGGTGTCGGGGTCGTAGTCCCAGCCGAGCACGTGCCGGTAGAACGCGGCGGCCCGCTGGGCGTCCGGTGTCTGCACCGAGATGTAGCCGATGTCGCCGTGCTCGATCGGCACAGTGACCGGGACCGGTCCGGTGAGCATCCAGCGGTGCCCGAACGGGTCGATCACGACCGCGGTCCGCGAGCCGTGGGCGTCGTACGGTTCCCGCTGCACCTGCGCGCCGTGCTGCCGGGCCTGCGCGAGCGCGGCGTCGGTATCGGGCACGTTGAGCATCAGGCTCACCGAAACAGATTGGGCTGCTGGCGCTTTCAGGCCGAGCTCGGGGAACTCGTCGGCCAGGTACAGCACGCCACCGGCGAGCGTCAGCTCGGCGTGCCCGATCCGGCCGTCGTCCATGACGATCGGGTCCCCGACGACGACGGCACCCAGCGCGTCGACGTACCAGGTCAGCGCGGCCCGGGCGTCGGCCACCGCGAGATAGGGCAGGGCCGCGGGCCGGGGCGCCGCGACCGGGGCGGTGGCAGGTGCGTTCAGATCGGCGATGGCGGTGTCGGTTCCACTCATGACAACTCCTTTCGGAAGGGTGACGGCGGCTTCCAGACGCGCCCGCAACCGGGCCGCGAAGGCCGGGTCCGGTTGTACGGGGCTTTCGCCGCCGGCCAGGACCGTCAGTGGGTCGTGACTGTTGTGCATGGTCATGACGCACCTCCGTCCTGGTATTCGGTGTCCTGGTATTCGCTCCGGAATGCCCGCTTGGCCCGTACCAGCAGGGCCTCGGTGGCGTGCACGGTGCGTCCGATCAACTCGGCGCATTCGGGCACCGGGCGGTCATCCAGATATCGCAGTGTCAGCACCATGCGGTGCTGTTCGGGTAACCGGGCCAGCGCGGCCTCGGCGACGATCCGGTCCAGCTCGGCGTCCCAGTCGTCGAAAGGCTCTGCGGGCTCGGGTGTTTCGGGTACGGGGACGGTGAAGCGGTCGTGCCTGCGCCGGTAGTGGTCGGCCAGCTTGTGCCGGGCCACACCGATCAACCAGGGCACCGAGATCGCCGGTGGCGAATCCCGGCGGGCGGCGTCCATCGCCGCCAGAAACGTCTCCGACGTCAGGTCTTCCGCGGTGCCCCGGTCACCGCAGCGCCGCACGAAGTACCCGTAGACCACGGGCAGCGCCGTGTCGTACAGCGCCAGCAGCGTCTGCGGAGCATCACCGTCTGATTCGCCCCTCACACCCTTATCGTCGCGCCGGGCGCTCATTTTCCGACGCCCCAACCGCAACTTCTTGTGATTTGTGCACGGTTTTCCGCGCTGACCGCGGAAAACCGTGCACAAATCACACGGCGCGGAGGCCGTCGCGGACGATGTCGAAGGCCTCGCCCAAGGCATCGGGGAGTGAGACGGTCTCGTCGGCGAGCCACTGCTCGTAGGCGGTCAGCGCCACCCCGAGCACCGTCCACGCCACCGTCTGCGGCACCAGCGCCGTCGGCTTGGTGTCCAGCCGGCGGGCGACGAATGCCGCGATCACGCCGCGCCAGCCCGCGTACATCGTCATCGAGTAGGCCTGCAGCGCGTCGGTCTGCAGGATCACCTGCATCCGGCGCCGGTGCCCGGGTGTCTCGGCTTCGTCAAAGCTGTTGAATTCCAACAAGGCCGAGCGCAGTGCGGTGTCCAGCGGGACGTCGTGGGGGACGGCATTCAACAGGTCCCGCAGATTGGTCAGACTCGCGTCGAAGTCGGCCCACGGGATGGCATTCTTCGACGAGAAGTACCGGAACAGGGTGCGCCGGGAGATGCCGGCGGCGTGGGCGACGTCGTCGACGCTGACGTCGTCGAAGCCTCGGGTCGCGAAGAGCTCGAGGGCCACATCGGTGATGTGGTCGCGCGTGGTGGAGCGGCGACGGCCCACGCGGCCGTGCTGTGGGGCGGTCCCGGCTTCGGGCACGGGACGCTCCGTTTCGGTCCTCATCAGACCCGCCCTTCCTTTTCGGCACTCGATGCCATATTCTTGCGACTTGGATCACAGTTGTCGAGTCCCGACAACTGCCACGGTAGCGAAAGGGGCGATCCATGGACTCGAATCAGCAGGCTGAATCCAGCACCGAACTGGTCACCGAGACTCTGGTCGAAGAGGTCTCGATCGACGGTATGTGCGGGGTCTACTGACCGTGTCTACACCAGCCGCGGCCCGGACCGGGCCCGAGGCGGCCTTCGATCCTGACCGCGGCTGGCGGCTGCACCACCAGGTCGCCGTCCGTCCGGAACCGTTCGGCGCCCTCCTGTATCACTTTGGTACGCGCAAACTTTCGTTCCTGAAGAATCGCACCATCGTCGAGATCGTCAACTCCCTCGGCGACCATCCGGACGTCCGCAGCGCCTGCCGCGCCGCCGGTATCGACGATGACCAGCAGGGGCCGTATCTGCACGCGTTCGGCGTGCTGGTCCAGTCCAAGATGCTGATCCCGGCAGACCAGAACAGCCCCGAAGGATCCACCGCTTCATGACCGCAACGGCACCCGTGCCCCGGCTGATCGAGCAGTTCGAGCACGGCCTCGACGCGCCCATCTGCCTCACCTGGGAACTGACCTACGCCTGCAACCTGTCCTGCGTGCACTGCCTGTCGTCGTCGGGCAAGCGCGACCCGCGCGAGCTGAGCACCCAGCAGTGCAAGGACATCATCGACGAGCTCGAGCGCATGCAGGTGTTCTACGTGAACATCGGCGGCGGCGAGCCGACCGTGCGGTCTGACTTCTGGGAGCTCGTCGACTACGCCACCGAGCACCACGTCGGCGTCAAGTTCTCCACCAACGGGGTGCGCATCGACGAGGCGGTCGCGGCCAAGCTGGCCGCGAGTGACTATGTGGACGTTCAGATTTCGCTCGACGGCGCCACCGCGGAGATCAACGACGCGGTGCGCGGCCCGGGCTCGTTCGCCATGGCCATCCGGGCCCTGGAGAACTTGAAGAACGCCGGTTTCAAGGACGCCAAGATCTCGGTCGTCGTCACCCGGCACAACGTCGACCAGCTCGACGATTTCAAGGCCCTGGCCGACAACTACGGCGCCACCCTGCGCATCACCCGACTGCGCCCCTCGGGTCGCGGCGCCGACGTGTGGGACGACCTGCACCCCACCGCCGAGCAGCAGGTGCAGCTGTACAACTGGCTGGTCGCCAAGGGCGAGCGGGTGCTCACGGGTGACTCGTTCTTCCACCTGTCGGGTCTCGGTGAGCCGGGCGCGCTGGCCGGTCTGAACCTCTGCGGCGCCGGTCGCGTCGTGTGCCTCATCGACCCCGTCGGCGACGTGTACGCCTGCCCGTTCGCCATCCATGAGCGCTTCCTGGCCGGAAACATCCTCAGCGACAACGGGTTCCAGGACGTCTGGCAGAACGCCCCGCTGTTCCGCGAGCTTCGGGAACCGCAGTCGGCCGGCGCCTGCAGCAGCTGCAACCACTACGACAGCTGCCGCGGCGGCTGCATGGCAGCCAAGTTCTTCACCGGTCTGCCCATGGACGGCCCGGACCCCGAGTGCGTGCAGGGCTACGGCGAGCCCGCCCTGGCGCTCGATCGCGACAAGCCCAAGTCGCATCTCGACCACTCCCGCAGCGGCGGCCGCAAGGGGCCGATCCCGCTCAAGCTGTTGGCCATGCCGGCCAAGGCTCCCCAGAAATTCTGTAACGAAAGTCCTGTTTAGATCATGGCCCGTGATACCTGGTTCGAAACCGTCGCGATCGCGCAGGAGCGCGCGAAGAAGCGGCTCCCCAAGTCGGCCTATTCGTCGCTGATCTCGGCGAGCGAGAAGGGCCTGACGGTCGCCGACAACGTCGCGGCGTTCGGTGAGCTCGGTTTCGCGCCGCACGTCATCGGCGCGCTGGACAAGCGTGAGATGTCCACAACGGTTATGGGTCAAGAGATTTCACTGCCCGTGATTATTTCTCCGACCGGTGTGCAGGCGATCCACCCCGACGGTGAGGTCGCCGTCGCGCGCGCCGCCGCGGCCCGCGGCACCGCCATGGGGCTGTCGTCATTCGCGAGCAAGCCGATGGAAGAGGTCATCGCGGCCAACCCCAAGACGTTCTTCCAGATCTACTGGCTCGGCAGCCGCGACGACATCGCGGCCCGGGCGGAGCGGGCCCGCGCGGCCGGCGCGAAGGGGCTGATCGTCACCACCGACTGGAGCTTCAGCCACGGCCGGGACTGGGGCAGCCCCAAGATCCCGGAAAAGATGGACATCAAGACCATCATCAAGATGAGCCCTGAGGTCATCACCAAGCCGCGCTACATGTGGACCTGGGGCAAGACCCTGCGGCCGCCGGAGTTGTGCGTGCCGAACCAGGCCATCAACGGTCAGCCCGCGCCGCCGTTCTTCCACGCCTACGGCGAATGGATGGGTACACCGGCGCCGACCTGGGAGGACATCGCCTGGCTGCGCGAGCTGTGGGGCGGCCCGTTCATGCTCAAGGGCGTCATGCGCATCGACGACGCCAAACGTGCTGTGGATGCCGGTGTTTCGGCCATCTCGGTGTCCAACCATGGTGGCAACAACCTCGACAGCACCCCCGCGTCGATCCGGGCGCTGCCCGCCATCGCCGAGGCCGTGGGCGACCAGGTCGAGGTTTTGCTGGACGGCGGTATCCGTCGCGGCAGCGACGTGGTCAAGGCGCTGGCGCTGGGTGCCCGGGCGGTCATGCTCGGCCGGGCCTACCTGTGGGGGCTGGCGGCCGAGGGGCAGGCCGGCGTCGAGAACGTGCTGGACATCATGCACGGCGGTATCGACTCGGCACTGCGTGGTCTGGGCAAGGGGTCGATTCACGACCTCGGGCCGGACGACATCCTGGTGCCGGAAGGCTTCACCCGGCGGCTGGGCGGCTGAGCCGCCGGGCGGTCCGGCGGGATTCGACGGGTCCGCTGATACGCGCGGTGCTGACGTGGCTGACGTGATGGTCGCCGGGGTCTTGACAACCGCGGTGATTTGACCATTCGCTACGAATTGTTGCGTATACGGCAACAATTGGCGCACAGCGGGCAAATTCGGCTTACCATCGGCGGGTGCCTTTTCCCATCGAGCTCGGGAACTCGACGTCGAGGCAGTTGGAATCCCTGCGGCCTTCGTTGATCGTCCCGATTGGTTCCACCGAGCAGCATGGGCCGCACCTGCCGCTGGATACCGATACCCGGATCGCTGAGGCGGTGTCGCGGTCCGTGGCCGCGCGGTTGTGTGAGGCTGCGGAATCTGACCAGGCTGACGGCGTCGCTCAGTCGGCGTGGTTGGTCGCGCCGGCCATCAGCTACGGGGCAAGCGGTGAGCACGAGAGCTTTCCCGGCACCATCTCGATCGGCCTGGCGGCGCTGGAACATTTGCTGGTCGAGTTCGGGCGGTCGGCCTGCAACTGGGCCGGCCGGATCGTGTTCGTCAACGGCCACGGTGGCAACGTCGCGGCGCTGACGGCGGCGACCACGCTGCTGCGGGCCGAGGGGCGCGACGTGGCCTGGTGCCCGTGTGCGGCCGCCGGCGCGGACGCCCACGCGGGCCATACCGAAACGTCTGTACTGCTGCACCTTTCACCGGCCGACGTCTGGGTCGACGAAAGTGTCGTCGGCAACACCGCACCGTTGCCGGAGCTGCTGCCGGCATTGCGTCGCGGCGGGGTGGCGGCGGTCAGCCCGGTCGGGGTGCTGGGCGATCCGACGACTGCCACCGCCGTCGAAGGGTCCCGTATCTTTGCAGAAATGGTCGACGGCTCCGTGCGCCGGATCAGCGCATGGCAGCCGAGCTCTGGGGGGATGCTCGCGTGACGGGGGTGGGACAGTGACTGGGCCGCGGCTGCCTGACGGCTTTGCCGTCCAAGTGGATCGCCGAGTCAAGGTGCTGGGTGAGGGCGCCGCGCTGCTCGGTGGCTCACCGACGCGACTGCTGAAGCTGGCTCCGGCGGCGCAGACGATGCTCGACCGTGGCCGCCTGGAGGTGCACGACGCCCAGAGCGCGCAGCTGGCCCGCACGCTGCTCGACGCCACGGTGGCGCACCCACGGCCGGCGACCGGGCCGTCGCACCTCGACGTGACCGTCGTGATTCCGGTACGTGACAACGCCGTTGGTGTCGCCCGGCTGGTGCGGTCCCTGCGCGGCATGCGCGTCGTCGTCGTCGACGACGGCTCGGTGGTGCCACTGCAGGCCGCGGACTTCTGCGACCTGGCCGGCCACTGCGACGTCCGGGTGCTCCGGCACGACGTCAGCCGGGGCCCGGCCGCGGCCCGCAACACCGGGCTGGCCGCCTGCGAGACCGACTTCGTCGCGTTCCTGGACTCGGACGTGGTGCCCCGTCGCGGGTGGCTGGAAGCGCTGCTGGGGCACTTTTGCGACCCGGCCGTCGCGTTGGTCGCGCCGCGCATCGTCGGCCTGCACGAGCCCGACAATCTGATCGCGCGCTACGAGGCGGTGCGGTCGTCGCTCGACCTCGGCATGCGGGAAGCCCCGGTGGTGCCGTACGGCATGGTGGCCTACGTGCCGAGCGCGGCCATCATCTGCCGGCGGGCGGCGCTGGACCAGGTGGGCGGTTTCGACGAGTCGCTGCAGTCCGGCGAGGACGTGGACCTGTGCTGGCGGTTCATCGAGGCCGGGGCCCGGCTGCGGTACGAACCGATCGCGCTCGTCGGCCACGATCACCGCACCGCACTGCGAGAGTGGTTCACCCGCAAGGCCTTTTACGGCTCCTCGGCCGCACCGCTGTCGGTGCGGCACCCGGGCAAGACGGCGCCGCTGGTCATTTCCGGCTGGACGCTGGTGGTCTGGGTGCTGCTGGCCATGGGGTCGGGCGTGGGCTACCTGGCGTCGACCATCGCCGCCGCGATCACCGGCCGGCGCATCGCCAACTCGCTGCGGTCGGTCGACACCGAGCCGCGTGAGGTCGCCGCCGTCGCCGCGCAGGGACTGTGGGCCGCGGCCCTGCAACTCGCCGCGGCGCTGTGCCGGCACTACTGGCCGGTGGCTCTCGTGCTGGCGGTCTGTTTCCGGCGCTGGCGTCAAGTGGTGCTGATCGCCGCGATCGTGGACGGCGTCGTCGACTGGGCCCGCCGCCACCACACGGTCGACGACAACACCCAGCGCGTGGGCCTGCTGGCCTACCTGCTGCTGAAGCGCCTCGACGACATCGCCTACGGTCTCGGGCTGTGGGGCGGCGTGGTGCGCGAGCGGCATCTGGGTGCGCTCAAGCCGCAGATCCGGACTTGAGCCCACGTCGCGATGACGTCCTGATCGTCGGGGCCGGCAGCGCCGGCTGCGTTCTGGCCGAGCGTCTTTCGGCCGACCCCGGCTGCCGGGTGACGCTGCTGGAGACCGGCGGCACGATCCGCCCGGAACCGGGCTGGGTGCTGCCCATCGGCGTCGACAGCACGGTGGCGCGACAGCACCGCACGACGCTGACGCAGAATCCGGTGCGGTCCGCGGACATCGTGCGCGGGCGGGTGCTGGGCGGGTCCGGGGCGATCAACGGCGGCTACTTCTGCCGGGCTTGGCCGGCGGACTTCGCGGCCTGGGCGGTGCCGGGCTGGTCGTGGCCCGACGTCCTGCCGCACTATCGCGCCATCGAGACGGACCACGACTTCGGCGACGGTGCCG
This sequence comes from Mycobacterium toneyamaense, assembly GCF_055384815.1. Taxonomy (NCBI): domain Bacteria; kingdom Bacillati; phylum Actinomycetota; class Actinomycetes; order Mycobacteriales; family Mycobacteriaceae; genus Mycobacterium; species Mycobacterium toneyamaense. Next base: position 4,840,856 of record NZ_AP040333.1, on the reverse strand, counting down.
AGCACGGCGCGGCCGGCCCGGTCCCGGTGCGCCGTCTCAGCGAATTCGCAGCGTCCTCACAGGCTTTCCGTGATGCGGCGGGCGGCCGGTACCCCTGGATCGACGATCTCAACGCCGCGGCCGGGGTCCGGCCCGGCCTGGGTGCGGTGCCACTCAACATCGATGACACCGGCCACCGGCACGGTCCGGGCGAGGTCTACCTGACGGCCGCGCGGGGCCGGGACAACCTGACGGTGCTCGCCGGTACCCGCGGTCTGCGGGTGTTGTTCGACGGTGACCGTGCGGTGGGGGTCAGGTGTCTCGGTCCCGAGGGGGTGGCGGACCGGTATGCCGACCGGATCGTGTTGTGCGCCGGGGCAATTGAATCTGCCCATCTGTTGCTGCTGTCCGGGATCGGCCCGGCCGCGCAGTTGCGGGGCGTCGGCGTGCCGGTGGTGGCGGACCTGCCGGTGGGGGCCGCGTGCGCCGATCATCCGGAATGGGTGGTGCCGACCACCTGGCCCGCCGAGCCCGGGCGCCCGCCGCTCGAATTGCTGCTCACCACTGAGGAATTGGAGATCCGGCCGTACACGTGGGGTTTCGCGGCCATGACCGGCGGGGTCGCCGCCGGTGCGGACCCGGTGCACCTCGGCATCTCCCTGATGCGGCCGCGCGCGCTGGGCCGGGTCCTGCTGGTGTCGGACGATCCCGACGTCCGTCCCATCATCGAACATCGCTATGACGCCGACCCGGCCGATGCCGCCGCGCTGCACGCCGGTCACGAACTGTGCCGCGACCTGTTCGGTGACGCCGTCGCCGGTGGCGAGCCCGCCTGGTCCACGGCGCAGCATCTGGCGGCCACGGCGCCGATGGGGGCCGACGGCGACGAGCGTGCCGTCCTCGATCCGCAGTGCCGGGTGCGCGGCGTCGACGGGTTGTGGGTGGCCGACGGCGCCGCGCTGCCGGGCATCACCGGCCGGGGCCCGCACGCGACCATCGTCATGCTGGCGCACCGGGCCGCCGGGTTCATCGCGGCGTGACCGCCGCGCGGCGGAGACGTCGCATGAAAATGCCTGTGGTGACTAGTTGTTGGGCGGTGTGCGGTCGCGGCCGGGCGCCCAGAATGCGATCAGTACGCCCGCGACCGCGGTGATCGACGCCAGCACCACGAGTGTTGTCTGCATGCCGTGCAGGAACGCCACGCGGGCCACGGCCAGGAGCTGACCACCGACCGGGCCCAGATGGGGCGCCGCGGCCACCGCACCGGCCAGCGAGCCGCGTGCGGCGTCTTGTACCGGAGCCGGAAAACCGGCCACGGCGGGCCCGATCTGTTTGGTGTATCCGGCTGCCAGGAGGGAGCCGGTCAGCGCGATGCCGAGGGCGGCACCCACCTCCCGGGTGGTGTCGTTGACCGCCGACGCCACCCCCTGTTTGCCGTCCGGTACCGATGTCATGATCGCTGAAGTCGTTGGCGCGGTGAATATTCCGACTCCGGTGCTCACCACCAGCAGCGGCCACGCCAGGGCCCAGTACGACGAGTCGATGCGCACCAGACATAGTGACAGCAGGCCGGCGGACAGCAGCCCCAGGCCGATGAGCACCACGAGGCGCAATCCCAGCTTCGGCAGGTACCACGACGACAGCGGGGACAGGATGAGCATCGGCACCGCCAGCGGGGACAGTGCCAGTGCGGTTCCCAGCGGGCTGTAGCCCATGACCAGTTGCATGAATTGCATCGCCAGGTAGAAGAAACCGAACATCACCAGGAACAGCACCGTGATGGCCGCGGCTCCGGTGCCGAACTGGCGATCGAGAAACAGCCGGACATCCAGCAGCGGGTACCGGGCCCGGAGCTCGATGATCGTGAACGCCCCGGCCAGGATCAGGCCGCCGGCGATACCACCCAGCACCACCGGATGTGTCCAGCCCCGATCGGGTGCCGCGAGGATGCCGTACACCAGCGCGGCGACCGCGGCGGCGATGACGATCGCGCCGGCGACGTCCAAGGTGCGGGCCTCCGCATCGCGCGACGTCGTGATGGTCGTGCTCATGACCATCAGGACCAGTCCGGCGCCGGCGAAGGCCCAGAAGATCGACTGCCAGGGCCAGAAGTGCAGCAGCACACCGGATCCCAGCATGCCGAACACGCCGCCACAGCCGGCCATCCCGACCCAGATGCCCACCGCCTTGGTGCGCTGGTCGGCCGGGTACGACGCGGTGATCAGGGACAGCGTCGCCGGCATGATGAAGGCGGCGCCCACTCCGGCGACCGCGCGGGCGCCGATGATGTGCAAGGGATCGGTGCTGACCGCCGGGACGATCGAGGCCGCCGCGAAGATGGCCAGACCGAACAGCAGGGCACCGCGCCGGCCGTAGCGGTCGCCGAGGGCGCCGGCGGGCAGCAGCAGGCAGGCCAGTGTCAGTGTGTAACTGTCGATGATCCAGGTCAGCTGGGTCTGGTTCGCCGACGTTGCCATGGCGATGTCACCGAGCGCGGTGTTGAGCGCGACCATCGACGAAATCACCACCAGCACACCGGAACACGCCACCAGCAGTGTCCAGGTGCGGTTCCGCGCGATGGGCGCGGCGGCCGTCGGCGGCGTGGTACCGGCCCGGGGGCTCACCACGCTCGCCTTGTCGGCCATGCGGCCACCTTCCGGTAGTTTCAAGACTGATGATCTTCAAACAAGACTAACAGTCTTGTTTGTCGTCCGGAAGGTGAACTGCGTTGTCCAGCGAATACGGCGACCCCCGGCCGGCCCGGTCACGGGCGCGGCTCCTCGAGGCGGCGACCGCCCTCCTGCGCGCCGGCGGTCCCAGCGCCGTCACCATCGATGCGGTGGTCCGGGCGTCCAACGTGGCCAGGGCGACCCTCTATCGGCACTATGCCAGCGGAAATGACTTGCTGGCAGCGGCATTTCACGCGCTCATCCCGCCGGCTCCCGTGCCGCTCGCCGACGGGAACCTGCGCGAGCGGTTGATCGCGCTCGTGCACGCGCAGGCGGAACTGATCGCCGAGGCGCCGGTCAGCCTGGCGGCCATGTCGTGGCTGACGCTCGGTGGCAACCTCGAACACCTGCCGTGGGGCACGGCGGGGACCGAGAGCATCGAGGTCCGTAACTTGCGGGAACGCGTGGCCGAGCAGTACGCCGCCCCGTTCGAGGCAGTGCTGTCCAGTCCCGAGGCCGTCGCCGAGTTGGGCGACGTCGACCGGGTCCGCGCCGCGGCGTTGTTACTCGGCCCGATCGTGCTCGGCAAGCTCAGCACCCTGCCCGACTTCGACTATCGCGAGATCGCCGTCGCCGCCGTCGACGGCTTCCTCGCGACTCATCGCATCAGCGCAGCGAGTACCGGATCGGCAGGTGCTTGAAGCCGCCGACGAACGTCGTCGCGGAAAGCTCCGGGGTACCGGCCAATTCGATCGAGTCCAGCCGGGGCAGCAGTTCGGAGAACAGGCTGTTCATCTCCATGCGCGCCAGTGCGGCACCCAGACAGAAGTGCACGCCGTAGCCGAACGCCAGGTGCTTGTTCGGCTCGCGCCCGACGTCGAACCGGAACGGATCGGTGAACACCTCTTCGTCGCGGTTACCGGAAACGTAAGCGAGATAGACGGATTCGCCTGCGGCGATCGGCACCCCGCGCACGACGGTGTCGGCGGTCGCGGTGCGCATGAATTCCTTCACCGGCGTGCTCCACCGGATCATCTCCTCGACGGCCGTGGACATCAGCTCGGGATTCGCCTTCAGGCGGGCCAGCTCGCCGGGATTCTGGATCAGCGCGTGCAGCCCACCCGAGATGGCGTCCTTGGTGGTGTCGTGACCGGCGCTGGCCACGATCACGTAGTAGGACGCGGTGTCCATGTCGCTGAGCGGTTCGCCGTCGATGCGGCCGTTCGCGATCGCCGACGCCAGGTCATCGGTCGGGTTGGCCCGCCGGGATGCGGTCAGCGCGGCAAAGTACTGGAAGAAGTCGAGCAGCACGGCGAACAGCTCTTCCGGTGTCTGGCCGCGTGAGTACTCCTCGTCGTCGCCGCCGAACATCTCCTGCGTGAGGGTGTGCATGCGGTCGTAGTCCTCCTCGGGGAGGCCGAGCAGCGACATGATCACGTAGAGCGGGAACTGGATCGCGATCTCCTCGACGAAGTCGCACTCGGGGCCGATGTCGCGCATCCGGTCGACGTACCGCTTCGCGAGCTCGTCCACCCGGACCTTCAGGTCGCGCATGGCCTTGGGGCGGAACCAGTCGGCGCCGATGGCGCGGATCTTCCGGTGGTGCGGGTCGTCCATGTGGATGAGCGTGCGCAGCCCGATCCCCGCCTCGGCCTGTGCCTTCAGCAGATCTTCGGCGTCGGCCTTCATGAGCAGCGGGCGGGGCTCGCTGATGAAGAGGTTGTTGTCGCGCTCGATGGCCATGATGTCGGCGTGCTTGGTGATCGCCCAGAACGGCCGGTACGGCGGATTGTCTACCCAGGCAACGGGATTGGTGGCGCGGAGGCGGGTCAGGGCGGTATGCAACCGATCGTCGTCGGCGTAGGCGGAGGGGTCGGCGAGGACCTTCGCGGCCTCGTCGGTGGTGGGTGCAGTCATTGAACTCCTCACGCAGACGCAAACTTGACAGCTGTCAAGTGGAGTGTAGGTCGTTCGATGTCCGTTGGGGAGGGGGTCGCGCGAAATATTTCTGAGCTGCATTCGGTGGGCGTTCAGTACGCTGGGTGGTCGTGTCGTCCGCCCATTCGCCCAGACTGCTGCAGCGCGCTGCGGCAGTGGCTGCCGCGGTGCTGCTGGTGGCCGGCTGTGGCCTGGACTCGCACAGTGAAGGTGCGACGGTCGTCGCGCCCGACGCGGTGACCGCCGATCCGGCGCTGGTGCACACCGCATCGGGGACCGTCCGCGGGACGGTCAATCCGGACCTACGGTTCTTCGGTGGAATTCCTTATGCCGCACCACCATTGGGACCATTGCGCTTCCGGCCGCCGGCGCCCGCGCTCGCGTGGGACGGCGCGCTCGACGGCAGCAAGCCGGGCGCGCGCTGCATCCAGGATCCCAAGGGCGACCTCGAGATGGGCCGTAACACCAGCGAGGATTGCCTGACGCTCAATGTCTGGACGCCGCCGGTGCGGGCCTCCGGTGAACGTCGACCCGTGCTGGTGTGGCTGCACGGCGGCGGATTCATCAACGGCTCCAGCAGCATCTACAACTCGACTCGGCTGACCACACGCGGCGACGTCGTGGTGGTGACCGTCAACTACCGCCTCGGTGCGCTGGGTTTCCTGGCCCACCCCGCACTGGGTAGCGGTCCCGACGTCGGCAACTACGGGCTGGCCGATCAGCAGGCGGCGCTGCGCTGGGTGCGCGACAACATCGCCGCGTTCGGCGGCGATCCCGACAAGGTGACCATCGCCGGTGAATCCGCCGGCGGGATGTCGGTGTGCGACCATCTCGTCGCCCCCGACTCGGCCGGTCTCTTCCGCGGCGCCATCATCGCGAGTGGGCCGTGCCAGGCGCAGGGCGCACTACCGGAGGCCACGCGGGCGAGCCTGACCTATGCGCAGGCGGCGGGGTGCGGGGATGTGGCGGACGCCGCCGATTGTCTGCGCCGTCTGCCGGTCGACAAACTGCGAAAACCGGTGTGGTACTACGGAATCGGCGAGAACATGCTCAGCGGGCCCGTCTCCGGGACAACGCTGCTGCCGGTCGACCCGATGCGGGCCATCAGCGACGGCGCTGCGGCCCGGGTGCCGGTGATGATCGGTACCACCCGCGACGAATTCACCCTCTTCGTCGCGCTGCAGTATCTCCGCGCGGGCAAGCGGTTCCATGCCGACGCCTACCCGCGCCTCCTGGAGTCGACGTTCGGCGCCGACGCCGGCGCGGTGGCGACGCACTACCCGCTGGACCGCTACGGCGGCAGCGCGGCCGTCGCCTATTCGACGGCAGTCACCGACGCGGCGTTCGCGTGTGTGGCGGACCGCATCGGCGACGCGCTGGCTGCCGACGCACCCGTGTACGGGTACGAATTCGCCGATCCCGCGCCACCGACGCCAGATCCGCTGCGCAAGTTGCCTTTCCCGGTCGGGGCCAGTCATTCGCTCGATCTGCGGTACATCTTCAACATGGGCGGGGCGCCGCCGCCGACGCCGCCGCAGGTCGCCCTGTCGGACCAGATGATCGACTACTGGAGCTCGTTCGTCCGCGACGGCCGGCCGAGCGCCGACGGTGCGCCGGAATGGCCGCAGCTGACCGGCGACGAGCATGACAGCCGCATGTCCTTGCGCCCCGACGGAAGTCGATTGGTCACGGACTACGACCAGGTGCACCAGTGCGCGTTCTGGGGGAGTCTGCAGCACTGATGGCCACGTCGAACGTGGGGGATTCTGGTGACGTCAGCGGCGTGGCGTCTCGGCAGGTCGCACGCTCGACGCACACCGCCGGAAATTGGCTTGCCGACCAGGGCGGGTGTGCACTTCGATAGGTCGGCATGACGATGCCCGATGCCGACCGGTTCGCCCGCGAGTGGTGCGCGGCCTGGAACGCACATGACGTCGAGGCGGTCCTGGCGCATTTTCACGACGATGTCGTCTTCACCTCACCGGTCGCGGCGCGCGTGGTGCCCGAGTCCGGGGGAGTGGTGCGGGGTAAGGACGCCCTCCGGCGGTACTGGACCACCGCGCTGGCCGCGGTGCCGGAGCTGCGCTTCGAGATCGTGGCTACCTATATAGGGATGCAGGCGCTCGTCATCAACTACCGCAACCACCGCGGGCAGTTGGTCAACGAGGTGCTGATCTTCGACGGTGAGCTGGTGCGCGAAGGCCACGGCACCTACCTCGATTGGGCGGGCGTCACCCACGTCGTGATGTCGGCGTGCACGACCTCCTCGCCTCGGGCGTCGACCACCGAGACCGATACGACGACGTCGGTGCCTTTCGTCAGCGTCTCGAAGTCAGGGACGTCGACCCGCGCGTGTGCCCGCAGTGAGGTGGTGGCCTTGGCCAGGTACCGCACGTTCATGGCCTTCGGGATCCAGCGGTGGCTCGTCGGGACCGTCGCTTCCATCGCCATCCCCATTGCGGCCTCGGCGGCGTTGCAGGACGCGATCGCATGCACGGTGTGCAGATGGTTGTAGACGAAGAACCACTTCGGCACCGCCACCTCGGCGTAGCCCGGCTCCATCCTCACCACCCGGGGTAGGACCGAAGCGAAGTACGGCACCCGCACCATCGCGGCCGCGGAGAACATCAGGCTGCCGCCGGGTCGTCCGGAGAGCTGCTTCCAGGCGCGGTAGGTGGGGCTCAGTGTCGACATGGCTCTATCTTACTCAAAAGTAAGTTCAGTGCCGACGCGGATTTCGCCGGCCTGGGTGCGCCCGACTCGCACCGTTGCGCCACCAGTACAGAGTCAACAACTGGCGTGGCTGCGCATGCGTTGACTCTGTACCCAGGGCGCACTCCACTCGCACTTATGCGCCTTGGATACCGGGTCAACAGAACAGCCTCCATCAACCGCGAAACCAGAGCGGCGTCCACTCGGACAACCAGGCCCGCACCGCAGAATCACCGCAGGACCGGCGGCAGAACCCGGGCGCGCCGGACGGCTCCGCAGCGGATTTGGAGCGAGCCCGGATCTGGGGCATACTGTTCGGGTTGCCTTGCGCCGGGTTCGCCCGCTGCGGGCATACGACCGGCGCCCATCTCGGGCGCATCCGGTCCCAGCATCGCCCACGATGGAATTTCCAACGCGGACGACTGTGCGCAAAGGCGACACGCCCGAGCGCGGGGGTCGGTGAACCACAGAAACGTAAAGAGCGGCGGCATAGCCAGCGCGCGCGATCGGGTATCCCGATGCGTGCGTATTGAAGACCAGGCCCGAGCACGGGCCCGTGAAAGTTAGGTAGGAGAAGCGTGGCGGGACAGAAGATCCGCATCAGGCTCAAGGCCTACGACCACGAGGCGATTGACGCCTCGGCGCGCAAGATCGTTGAGACGGTCACCCGTACGGGGGCAAGCGTGGTCGGCCCGGTGCCGCTGCCGACCGAGAAGAACGTGTACTGCGTCATCCGGTCTCCCCATAAGTACAAGGACTCGCGGGAGCATTTCGAAATGCGTACCCACAAGCGCCTTATCGACATCCTCGACCCCACGCCGAAGACCGTTGACGCCTTGATGCGCATCGATCTGCCGGCGAGCGTCGACGTCAACATCCAGTAGGAGACCCAGAAAAATGGCACGCAAAGGCATTTTGGGCACCAAGCTGGGCATGACGCAGGTGTTCGACGAGAACAACAAAGTCGTCCCGGTCACGGTCGTGAAGGCCGGCCCCAACGTGGTGACCCGCATCCGTACCACCGAGCGCGACGGCTACAGCGCCGTGCAGCTCGCCTACGGCGAGATCAGCCCTCGCAAGGTGAACAAGCCGGTCACCGGTCAGTTCGCCGCTGCAGGCATCAACCCGCGCCGGCACCTGGCCGAGCTTCGTCTCGACGACGAGTCCGCCGCTGCTGAGTACGAGGTCGGCCAGGAGCTGACCGCCGAGATCTTCGCCGACGGCGCATACGTCGACGTGACCGGCACCAGCAAGGGCAAGGGCTTCGCCGGCACCATGAAGCGTCACGGCTTCAAGGGCCAGGGCGCCGCGCACGGTGCCCAGGCTGTGCACCGTCGTCCCGGTTCGATCGGTGGCTGCGCCACCCCGGGCCGTGTCTTCAAGGGCACCCGCATGTCCGGCCGGATGGGTAGCGACCGCGTCACCACCCAGAACCTGAAGGTTCACAAGGTCGACGCCGAGAACGGTGTGCTGCTCATCAAGGGCGCCATCCCGGGCCGCAACGGTGGACTGGTGGTTGTCCGCACCGCAGTTAAGCGAGGCGAGAAGTAATGACTCTCAAGATTGACGTCAAGACCCCGGACGGCAAGAAGGACGGCTCTGTCGAGCTGCCCGCCGCGCTGTTCGACGTCGAGCCCAACATCGCGCTGATGCACCAGGTGGTGACGGCCCAGCTGGCCGCCGCCCGCCAGGGCACGCACGCCACCAAGACCCGGGCCATGGTGTCCGGTGGTGGCAAGAAGCCGTACCGCCAGAAGGGCACCGGCCGCGCCCGTCAGGGTTCGACCCGCGCCCCGCAGTTCACCGGTGGTGGCGTCGTCCACGGCCCGCAGCCGCGTGACTACAGCCAGCGGACCCCGAAGAAGATGATCGCTGCTGCCCTGCGCAGCGCGCTGTCGGACCGGGCTCGCAACGAGCGCATCCACGCGATCACCGAACTGGTGGCCGGTCAGAACCCGTCGACCAAGAGCGCCAAGTCGTTCCTGTCGTCGCTGACCGACAACAAGAAGGTGCTCGTCGTGATCGGCCGCAGCGATGTGGTCGGCGCCAAGAGCGTCCGCAACCTGCCTGGCGTGCACGTGATCTCGCCGGATCAGCTGAACACCTACGACGTGCTCAACGCCGACGACCTGGTGTTCTCGGTGGAGGCGCTCAACGCCTACATCACCGCCAACACGAAAGAGGAGGTGTCGGCCTGATGGCTACCGTGACTGATCCTCGCGACATCATCCTGGCCCCGGTCATCTCGGAGAAGTCCTACGGACTCATCGAGGACAACACGTACACGTTCATCGTGGCGCCGGAGTCCAACAAGACGCAGATCAAGATCGCTATCGAGAAGATCTTCGACGTGAAGGTCGACTCGGTGAACACCGCGAACCGGAAGGGCAAGCGCAAGCGCACCCGCACCGGTTACGGCCAGCGCAAGAGCACCAAGCGCGCGATCGTGACCCTGTCCGCCGGCAGCAAGCCGATCGAACTGTTCGGAGCTCCGGCCTGATCGGCCGGGAGTTAAGGGATTAACTGATAATGGGAATTCGCAAGTACAAGCCGACGACCCCGGGTCGTCGCGGTTCGAGCGTCTCCGACTTCGCCGAGATCACTCGTTCGACTCCGGAGAAGTCGCTGATCCGTCCGCTGCACGGCACTGGTGGTCGTAACGCGCACGGCCGCATCACGACTCGTCACAAGGGTGGCGGTCACAAGCGTGCCTACCGCGTCATCGACTTCCGTCGCCACGACAAGGACGGTGTCAACGCCAAGGTCGCGCACATCGAGTACGACCCGAACCGCACCGCGAACATCGCGCTGCTCCACTTCGTGGACGGCGAGAAGCGCTACATCATCGCCCCCAAGGACCTCAAGCAGGGCGACGTTGTCGAGTCCGGCCCCAACGCCGACATCAAGCCGGGTAACAACCTGCCGATGCGCAACATCCCGGCCGGTACCGTCATCCACGCTGTGGAGCTGCGTCCGGGTGGTGGCGCCAAGCTGGCCCGCTCGGCCGGTGTCAGCATCCAGCTGCTCGGTAAGGAAGGCGCCTACGCCACGCTGCGTATGCCGTCGGGCGAAATCCGTCGCGTCGACGTGCGCTGCCGCGCCACCGTCGGCGAGGTCGGCAACGCCGAGCAGGCGAACATCAACTGGGGTAAGGCCGGCCGTATGCGGTGGAAGGGCAAGCGCCCGACCGTCCGTGGTGTCGTGATGAACCCGGTTGACCACCCGCACGGTGGTGGTGAGGGTAAGACCTCCGGTGGTCGTCACCCGGTGAGCCCGTGGGGCAAGCCCGAGGGCCGCACCCGCAAGCCGAACAAGCCGAGCGACAAGCTCATCGTCCGCCGCCGGCGCACCGGCAAGAAGCGCTAGGCCGGAAAGGAATAGACGATGCCTCGTAGCCTCAAGAAGGGTCCGTTCGTCGACGACCATCTGTTGAAGAAGGTCGACGCGCAGAACGAGAAGAACACCAAGCAGGTCATCAAGACCTGGTCCCGTCGGTCGACCATCATCCCCGACTTCATCGGTCACACCTTCGCCGTCCACGACGGTCGCAAGCACGTGCCGGTGTTCGTCAGCGAAGCGATGGTTGGGCACAAGCTCGGCGAGTTCGCCCCGACGCGGACCTTCAAGGGTCACATCAAGGACGACCGGAAGAGCAAGCGCCGCTAATGACTACCGTTACTGAATACCCGTCCGCGAGCGCCAAGGCGCGCTTCGTGCGTGTGTCGGCGAGCAAGGCCCGCCGGGTCATCGACCTGGTCCGTGGCAAGAGCGTCGAAGAGGCGCTCGACATCCTGCGGTGGGCACCGCAGGCTGCCAGCGAGCCGGTCGCCAAGGTGATCGCCAGCGCTGCCGCCAACGCGCAGAACAACGAGGGCCTGGACCCGACGACCCTCGTGGTCGCCACGGTCTTCGCCGACGAGGGCCCGACCGCCAAGCGCATCCGGCCGCGCGCCCAGGGGCGTGCGTACCGGATCCGCAAGCGCACCAGCCACATCACCGTGGTCGTCGAGAGCCGTCCCGCGAAGGACAAGGGCTCGAAGGCTGCTTCGGCCGGTGCCGCGCGCGCTCGTCGTGCCCAGGGCAGCAAGGCCGCCGCTGCCAAGACCGAGACGAAGGGAGGCTCGGAGTAGTGGGCCAGAAAATCAACCCGCACGGCTTCCGCCTCGGTATCACCACCGAATGGAAGTCCCGTTGGTACGCCGACAAGCAGTACGCGGACTACGTCAAGGAAGACGTCGCCATCCGCAAGCTGCTGGCCACCGGCCTGGAGCGCGCCGGCATCGCCGACGTGCAGATCGAGCGCACGCGTGACCGCGTCCGGGTGGACATCCACACCGCACGTCCGGGCATCGTCATCGGTCGCCGTGGCACCGAGGCCGACCGCATCCGCGCCGACCTGGAGAAGCTGACCGGCAAGCAGGTTCAGCTGAACATCCTCGAGGTCAAGAGCCCCGAGGGCGTGGCCCAGCTGGTGGCGCAGGGCGTCGCCGAGCAGCTGAGCAACCGTGTCGCGTTCCGTCGTGCCATGCGCAAGGCCATCCAGTCGGCCATGCGTCAGCCGAACGTCAAGGGCATCCGGGTGCAGTGCTCGGGCCGCCTCGGCGGTGCTGAGATGAGCCGCTCGGAGTTCTACCGCGAAGGTCGCGTGCCGCTTCACACGCTGCGCGCCGACATCGATTACGGCCTGTACGAGGCCAAGACCACATTCGGCCGTATCGGCGTGAAGGTGTGGATCTACAAGGGCGACATCGTCGGTGGCAAGCGTGAGCTCGCCGCCGCCGCTCCCGCCGCCGACCGTCCCCGTCGGGATCGTCCGTCCGGTACCCGTCCGCGTCGCAGCGGTTCGTCGGGCACCACGGCGACCAGCACCGAGGCCGGCCGCGCTGTGGACGTCGCTGTTGAGGCCCCCGCCGGCGATGCGCCGTCGGAAGCAACGGAGAGCTAAGCATGCTGATTCCCCGCAAGGTCAAGCACCGCAAGCAGCACCACCCGGAGCAGCGCGGTATCGCCAGCGGCGGCACCTCGGTCAGCTTCGGTGACTACGGCATCCAGGCCCTGGGCCATGCCTACATCACCAACCGGCAGATCGAGTCCGCTCGTATCGCCATCAACCGGCACATCAAGCGTGGCGGCAAGGTCTGGATCAACATCTTCCCGGACCGCCCGCTGACCAAGAAGCCTGCCGAAACCCGCATGGGTTCCGGTAAGGGTTCGCCGGAGTGGTGGGTTGCCAACGTCAAGCCGGGTCGCGTGCTCTTCGAGCTCAGCTACCCCGACGAGAAGATCGCCCGGGAGGCGCTGACCCGCGCCATCCACAAGCTGCCGATCAAGGCACGCATCGTGACTCGAGAGGAGCAGTTCTGATGGCAGTTGGAGTTACGCCTGGTGAACTGCGTGAGCTCACCGAGGAAGAGCTGACCACGCGTCTGCGCGAGTCGAAGGAAGAGCTGTTCAACCTTCGCTTCCAGATGGCCACCGGTCAGCTGTCGAACAACCGCCGGCTGCGCACCGTGCGGCAGGAGATCGCGCGGGTCTACACGATCCTGCGCGAACGTGAGTTGGGCCTGGCGTCCGGGCCGGTTGGTAAGGATTAGTCATGGCAGAAACTAAGGGCCCCAAGCACACGCCGGCCACCGAGACCGAGCGCGGTAGCCGCAAGACCGCCATCGGCTACGTGGTGTCGGACAAGATGCAGAAGACCATCGTGGTCGAGCTGGAAGATCGCAAGATGCACCCGCTCTACGGGAAGATCATCCGGACCACCAAGAAGGTCAAGGCGCACGACGAGAACGGCGACGCCGGTATCGGCGACCGCGTCTCGCTGATGGAGACCCGTCCGCTGTCGGCCAGCAAGCGCTGGCGGCTGGTCGAGGTGCTCGAGAAGGCCAAGTAGGCCTTCGCACGTGCATAGAACTGCCCCTCTCCTTCGGGAGAGGGGCAGTTTTGCATTTGGCGGGAAATTCCAGGGCGGCAATCCAATCCGGATCGGCGCCGGCTCCGAATACGGGGCATGCACACACTCGTCCTCATCGGATTCCTCGGCGGACTGATCACCGGCATCTCACCGTGCATCCTGCCCGTCCTGCCCGTGGTCCTGTTCTCCGGCACCAATCGCCGCCCCTACCTGGTGATCGCCGGACTCGTCCTGAGTTTCAGCGTGGTGACCCTCGTCGGGACCGTCGTGCTGCAACAGTTGCACCTGCCGGCCGACATCATCCGCTGGGCCGGCCTGCTGGCGCTCACGGCCATCGGTGTCGGGCTGATCTTCCCGCGCGTCGAGCGCCTGCTGGAAGCGCCGTTCGCGCGCCTGCCGCAACGTGACATTGCCGGCAGCCGTAAGGGTTTCGGCCTCGGGCTGGCACTGGGTGTGCTCTACGCCCCGTGCGCGGGACCCGTGCTGGCGGCCATCGTGGTGGCCGGGGCGACCGGCCACATCGGGCTGGACACCGTCGCGCTGACCGCGTCGTTCGCCGTCGGTACCGCACTGCCGTTGCTGCTGTTCGCTCTGGGGGGACAGCGAGTTGCCGAGCGCGTCAAGGCATTTCAGCAGCGTCAGCGGCAGGTCCGGGTTGCTGCCGGGGTGGTCACGCTGGTCGCCGCGGTGGCGTTGGCGCTGAATCTGCCCGCCACGGTGCAGCGGAAGATTCCCGACTACACCGCGACGTTGCAGGCGCGCATCGCGCCCGCCGGCGCCGGCTTGTCGAACTGTGCCGAGGGCGCGAGTGTCCTGCAGGACTGCGGTACCGCCCCGGACATCGTCGGCATCGACAGCTGGTTCAACACCCCCGGTGACGCGCCGCTCGATCTGAAAGCCTTGCGCGGCAAGGTGGTTCTCGTCGACTTCTGGACCTACACCTGTATCAACTGCCAGCGTGCGATCGAGCACGTCACCGGTTGGTATGACCGTTACAAGGACCAGGGTTTCACCGTGATCGGCGTGCACACGCCGGAATACCAGTTCGAGCACGACCGTGCCGGTGTCATCAAGGGTGCCGCCGACCTGCACATCAAATACCCGGTCGCCCTGGACAACTCATATGACACCTGGCACAACTACCAGAACCAGTACTGGCCGGCCGGCTACCTGATCGACGCCGCGGGCGTCGTGCGCCACCTCAAGTTCGGCGAGGGCGACTACGACGTCACCGAGGGCATGATCCGTGAGCTGCTCGCCCAGGCCAAGCACTGACCGATGCCGCTAGGCTGCTCGACGATGGCCGCATCGTCCGAGCATGTCCCTGATCTCGGTGCCCTGTTGCGCCGTGTCGCCGACGGGGACGACGACGCGTTCGCGTCGTTCTACGACGCGACCTGCGCCCGGGTGTTCGGCCTGATCCTGCGGGTGCTGCGGGACCCCGGCTACAGCGAGGAGACGACGCAGGAGGTGTACGCGCAGGTGTGGCGCTCGGCTTCCGCCTATGACCCTGCCGAGGGTTCGGCGCTGGCCTGGCTGATGACGCTGGCGCATCGCCGGGCGGTCGATCGGGTGCGTGCGGAGGTCGCGGGTACCCGGCGTGAATGGTACTACGGCACAACGCATCTCGAGAGGCCGTCGGACGTGGTGGCAGAGGCGGCGGTGCGGGGCGACGATCGCCGTCGGGTGGTGGGCTGCCTCGGCACGCTCACCGGCGCGCAGCGTGAGGCGATCGAGTTGGCCTATTACGACGGTCTGACGTACGTGGAGGTCTCCGAGCGGCTGTCCACGAGTCTCGGCACGGTCAAATCGCGTATGCGCGATGCGCTGCGCAAGCTGCGTGATTGTCTGGGGGAGTCATGAGCGATCCGTCGGAATTCGAACTGCTGGAGCTGGCCGTGCCGTACGCGCTCGACGCGGTCTCCGACGCCGAGCGCGCGGAGATCGACCGGCGATTGGCTGAGTCGCCCCAGCCGGTGGTGGCGGCATTCCGGGCTCAGGTGGCCGAGGCTCGGGAGACCCTCGGGACACTGTCGGACGCCACGGCCGTGCCGCCACCGGCGGCACTGCGAGATGCTGTTCTGCGCAGCAACCGGAGTCAGGTCCGCGAACATCGTTGGCGCAAAGCGGTTCTGGCGGCGGCCGCGATACTCGCCGTGGGCGGCAGCGCGTTCGCCGCGGGCTGGATGTTGCGGCCGCCGCCCGCGCCGCCGGTCGCCGAACAGGTGATCACAGCGCCGGACGTCCGCAGTGTCTCCACCGCCCTGCGTTCCGGTGGTACCGCGACCGTCGTGTACTCGCGGACGCGCGGGGACGGCATGGTGATGTTCGATGGCGCCGCGCCGCCCCCGCCGGGCATGGCGTACCAGGTGTGGCTGATGAAGGACGGTGTTCCGGTGCAGTCGGGTCCGCCGATCCGGGAGACGCGCACGGTCATGGTTTCGGACATCGGGCGGGCCACGGCGCTGGGTCTGACGGTCGAACCGGTGGAACGTGCGGCTCATACTCCGCCCGGCGACATGGTGGGACGGGTGGTGCTGCCGTAGCGCGCGTGGCGCGTCGCGAACGTCAATATCCGGGGCGCAGCCCAGCTCCCGGGTGTAATCTCCGGGCAAATCGCCGGGATCGGCGGGCACTGACCGGGACGAGGCGTCATGGCAACTGAATTCCAGGGCAAGATCAAACTCGACATCCGCGACTCGGAGCCCGACTGGGCACCCTATGCGGCACCGGTCGCACCGGCGGGCGCGCCCAATGTGCTGTACCTGGTGTGGGACGACACCGGTATCGCCACCTGGGACTGTTTCGGCGGCCTCGTCGACATGCCGGCCATGCGCCGCATCGCCGACAAGGGGGTACGGCTGTCGCAGTTCCACACCACCGCGTTGTGCTCGCCGACACGGGCGTCGCTGCTCACCGGCCGCAACGCCACCTCGGTGGGCATGGCGACCATCGAGGAGTTCACCGACGGCTTCCCGAACTGCCACGGCCGCATACCTTTTGAGACCGCGCTGCTGTCCGAGGTGCTGGCCGAGAAAGGCTGGAACACCTACTGCGTCGGCAAGTGGCATCTGACGCCGTTGGAGGAGTCGAACCTCGCGTCCACCAAACGGCACTGGCCGTTGTCACGGGGCTTCGAACGCTTCTACGGTTTCATGGGCGGCGAGACCGACCAGTGGTACCCGGAGTTGGTGTACGACAACCACCCCGTCGCCCCGCCGGCCACTCCGGAAGAGGGCTACCACCTGTCAAAAGACCTGGCGGACAAGACCATCGAGTTCATCCGCGACGCCAAGGTCATCGCGCCGGACAAGTCCTGGTTCTCCTACGTCTGCCCGGGCGCCGGGCACGCACCGCACCACGTGTTCAAGGAGTGGGCCGACAAGTACGCCGGCAGGTTCGACATGGGCTACGAGGTCTACCGCGACCTGGTGCTGGAGAACCAGAAGCGCCTCGGCATCGTGCCGCCCGACACCGAACTCTCGCCGATGAATCCGTATCTGGACGTCAAGGGGCCCAACGGTGAGCCATGGCCGCTGCAGGACACGGTGCGGCCGTGGGACGGGCTGAGCGACGACGAGAAGAAGCTGTTCGCCCGCATGGCCGAGGTGTTCGCCGGCTTCCTGTCGTACACCGATGCGCAGATCGGCCGGATTCTCGACTACCTGGAAGAGTCGGGCCAGCTGGACAACACGCTCATCGTCGTCATCTCCGACAACGGGGCCAGCGGCGAAGGCGGCCCGAACGGTTCGGTCAACGAGAACAAGTTCTTCAACGGCTACATCGACACCGTCGAAGAGAGTATGCGGTACTTCGACACGCTGGGCTCGCCGGACACCTACAACCACTACCCGATCGGCTGGGCGATGGCCTTCAACACGCCCTACAAGCTGTTCAAGCGCTACGCCTCTCATGAGGGCGGCATCGCCGACACCGCAATCATCAGCTGGCCCAACGGAATCGCCGCACACGGCGAGGTCCGCGACAACTACGTCAACGTCGCCGACATCACCCCGACGGTCTACGACCTGTTGGGCATCGAGCCGCCGACCGAGGTGCGGGGGGTGCCGCAGCGGCCACTGGAAGGTGTGAGTTTCAAAGCGGCCCTGGCAGACTCGGCGGCCGACACCGGTAAGACGACGCAGTTCTACGCGATGCTCGGCACACGTGGCATCTGGCACGACGGCTGGTTCGCCAACACGGTGCACGCCGCCACGCCGTCGGGGTGGTCGCACTTCGACAAGGACCGCTGGGAGCTGTTCCACATCGAAGCCGACCGCAGTCAGTGCCACGACCTCGCCGCCGAGAATCCAGCGAAACTCGCGGAAATGCAAGAACTCTGGTTCTCCGAGGCCGCCAAGTACAACGGCCTGCCGCTGGCCGACCTCAACGTGTTCGAGACGCTGTTGCGCGACCGCCCCTACCTGATGCGGGACCGGCAGACCTTCACCTACTACCCGGATTCGGCCGAGGTGGGTATCGGTGCCGCCGTCGAACTGCGGGGTCAGTCGTTCTCGGTGCTGGCTGAGGTCGACGTCGAATCGGCCGCTGCCGCCGGGGTGCTCTTCAAGCAGGGCGCCGGTCACGGTGGACATGTGCTGTTCGTCCAGGATGGCCGGCTGCAGTACGTCTACAACTTCATGGGCGAGGACGAACAATGGGTGTCCGCACTCGATCCATTGCCCTTGGGGCGGCACGTTTTCGGCGTCCACTATGACCGTACCGGCACTGTCGAAGGCAGTCACACGCCGCTCGGCACCGTCGAACTGCGCATCGACGATGCGGTGGTGGCGGCCCGCCCCGACGTCCGCGCGCACCCCGGCACTTTCGGGCTCGCCGGTGGCGGTGTCGCGGTCGGGCGCAATGCGGGCCAGCCGGTGTCGAACCGCTACCGGGCCCCGTATCCCTTCGTCGGCGGCACCATCGCCAAAGTCGTCGTCGACATCTCCGGTACGCCGTATCTTGACGTCGAACAGGAGCTGGCCAAGGCGTTCTGCAAGGACTAGGGGACTGCGATGAGCGGAACGATCATGCGGTGCGCCGTCGGGCTGTCGGCGGCGCTGCTGCTGGCAGCCTGTGGTGGCAAGACCGACGAGAAGCCTTCCGATACAACGAAATCCGGCGGCACCACGACGACGGCCGCCAGTTCGCCGGTGGCGTCCGCCACGTCGTCGACGGCGGCGTCCGGGTCGAAGATGCCCGACCTGCCGGCCTACGGCGTGGTCGAGACGACGAAACGGCCGGTCTCGGCGGGCGAGCAGGTCTGTGACCCGCCGGGCCCGCCCGCCCAGACCATGACCGCAGTCACCGGGGCCCCCGGCGCGCCGACCGTCGTCGTCGCGGTGCCCGATGGATTCAGCCCGGGGGCACCGGCTTCCGGTGACGTCGCGCTGAACCTGACCGGCCCCGACGGCCTGACCGGCACCGTGAAGATCAGCCCGACACCGCTCGATGCCGGGGCCGCGTTCCAGCAGTACGCCGATGCGCGCACCGCGGGCCACGAGTTCAACAGCGTCAGCATCCTGCCCGACGAATTGTGCGGTTACAGCGGGCAGAAGTTGATGGGCGTCCTCGCCGACAAGCCGGGCTCCGGCAGCGATTACGCGGACCGCATCGTGCACGTGTGGACCAACAACGGGGACTACCTCGTTGCGCTGCAGTTGCAGGGACCCGCCGGTTCGAAAGGGCTGGACGCGGCGAAGCCGGTTCTGCTGGGGGACTTCGGTATTCGGCTGGGTTGAGCGGCGCTCATCATTCGGGATTGGTCAAGCGGGCCAACACGATTCCGCCGACGATCATCGACAGCGCCACCGCACGACCGGCGTTGAGTGGGTCCTTGTGGACCAGCACCCCGATGGCGATGGCCCCGGCGGCGCCGATGCCGGTGAAAACCGCATAGGCGGTGCCGACCGGCAGGGTCCGCATCGCCAAGGACAACAGATACACCGACAACGCGCCGACCAGCACGCAGACGATCGTCGGCAGCAGGCGGGTGAACCCGTCGGTCGGTTTGATGCTCTGGGACCAGGCGATCTCCACACCGCCGGCCAGAGCGAGGATGAGCCAGCTCATTTCGCGTACTCCGCGGCCAACGCGCGTGCCGTGCCCAGCGCGGCCGTCA
This sequence comes from Mycobacterium toneyamaense, assembly GCF_055384815.1. Lineage (NCBI taxonomy): Bacteria > Bacillati > Actinomycetota > Actinomycetes > Mycobacteriales > Mycobacteriaceae > Mycobacterium > Mycobacterium toneyamaense. Next base: position 4,821,523 of record NZ_AP040333.1, on the reverse strand, counting down.
GGGAGGCGTCGTGCCCGGCCCGGAACTGGGCGAGCGTGGGATCGACGCGGGAGTTGGCCAGTTCGGCGTTGATGAACACGGTGTCGGTGACGGCGAAATGCCCGGCGAAGAAGTCACGCAGGAACCTCTCCTGATAGTCGAAGGCCGCCTTGGGTGAGCCCGGCGAGTAGGCGCCGCCCCTGGCGGTGGCGACCACGAATCGGCGGGGGGCCAACGACATTCGCGGAAACGTCACCTGGTCCAGCCAGGCCTTCAGGGCGGCCGGAATCGAGTAGTTGTACATCGGTGTGCCGATCAGCACGACGTCGGCTGACCGCAATTCGGCCAGCAGCGGTTCGACTATGGCCCAGGCCGCGGTTTGGGCGGGGGTGCGTGCCAAACCAGCCAGCTCGTCGAGGTCGGTGACGCCGGCAGCCAGTGCGGCATCGCAGATCTCGGTCCAGCCGGCGTCGATGAACGGCACCGGATCGGCCGCCACGTCGCGGTAGCGGTAGGTGCCGTCGGGCGCCGCAGTGCGCCAGGCCTGCACGAACTCGGCGCTGAGCTGCCTGCTGATCGATGGGTTCCGGGCGCTGGCGTCCAGGTGAAGCAACGTGGTCATGACCATCCTCTCAGAAGTGGACATTGTGTCCGGATTGATGATGCAACTAACCGGACATTGTGTCCACTTATTCCCGGGGTGAGCTATTGTGCGGTGGTGGACATCGGTCGGGACCTGCTCGGCGACGACGCGGGCACTGCGGGCGGCGGCGCCGAGCGGGCTGACGCAGCGCGTAACCGAGCCCGGATTCTGGCCGCGGCCGCGGAGGTCTTCGCCGGTCGTGACCCACGCAGCGTCACGATGGAACACATCGCCACCGCGGCCGGTGTCGGGCGCGGCACGCTGTATCGGCGCTACCCGAACACCGCGGCCATCGCTGTTGCACTGCTCGACGAACATGAGCGCGCCCTGCAGCGTCAACTGATCTCGGGAGCTCCACCGCTGGGGCCGGGAGCCGCACCGGCCGAACGGCTTTCGGCGTTCTATGCCGCCATGGTCGACCTTCTCGACCAGCACGTGGATCTCGCGCTCGGCGCCGAGATCGGTGGCGCCCGCTACCGCACCGGGGCCTACGGCTTCTGGGCCGCGCACGTGCGCGCCCTGCTGGTGCAGGCTGATGTGCCCGAGCCGGACGCGCTGGTGGACGTTCTGTTGGCGCCGTTGGCCGCCGAGAACTTCCTGCATCAACGCCAACGTGGCCTGTCCGTCGCGCAGATCAGTGGCGCGCTGACGCGGCTGGCGCACGCGATCCTCGGCTGACCTCCTTCTGGTCGTCCCTGGCAAAGAGATTCAGCGCGAGCAGATCCCTGTGCAGTCGGCGCGGCGCCCGCAACGATGAGCCCACATCGGGTGACGGGAGAGGCGTGATGACTGAGACCGAGGCGACGCAGAGCTGGGTGAGCCGCGTCGGGACTGATTGGTGGGCAACGATTTTGGGCCTGGCCGTGACCGCGCTCGCGGTGGCCGGCGTCCTGCCGAAGATCGGCTGGTGACGATGACCGTCGAAGCGGCTGATACCGCCGACCACATCGAATCGGGCGACCACACCGAATCCACGGGCGCCCGTCGGTTCCTCGACTACATCCCGGGCCTGCTGCTCCTCGTGGCGGTGGGCCTGGCCGGCAAATACGCCCAGATCGGCTGGCTGGCGCTGGCCAAGCACCAGCACTGGCGGGTGCCCGACATCGAATACGTGCTGTGGGCCATCGTCTTCGGGTTGATCATCACCAATACCGTTGGCCTGCACCGGATTTTCCGCCCTGGTGTCGCCACGTACGAATTCTGGCTGAAGATCGGCATCGTCCTGCTGGGTGCGCGGTTCGTCCTCGGTGACGTCCTCAAGCTCGGCGCCACGAGCCTGGTGCAGATCCTGATCGACATGACCGTCGCCGGCGCCATCATCATCGCCGCGGCCCGGTGGTTCGGTCTGTCCGGCAAGCTCGGCTCGCTGCTGGCCATCGGGACATCGATCTGCGGGGTGTCGGCGATCATCGCGGCCAAGGGCGCCATCCGGGCCCGCAACTCCGACGTCAGCTACGCGATCGCATCGATCCTGGCGCTCGGCGCCGTCGCACTGTTCGTGCTGCCGCCGCTGGGTCACGCCATCGGGCTGACCGACCACGAGTTCGGGTTGTGGGCCGGTCTCGCCGTCGACAACACCGCCGAGACCACCGCCACCGGCTACCTCTTCTCCGACGAGGCCGGCAAGACCGCCGTCCTGGTGAAGTCGGTCCGCAACGCGCTGATCGGATTCGTCGTCCTCGGCTTCGCGATCTACTGGGCCGCCAGGGGAGAGGCCGACGCCGTCGCGCCGGGACTCAAGGCCAAGGCCGCGTTCGTCTGGCAGAAGTTCCCGAAGTTCGTGCTCGGCTTCCTGGCGGTCTCGGCCGTCGTCACCGCGGGGTTGTTGAGCAAGGGGCAGATCGCGAACCTGGCCGCAGTCTCCAAGTGGGCCTTCCTGTTGACCTTCGCCGGCGTCGGCCTCTCCACCGACTTCCGGCAGATCGCGCGCACCGGCTGGCGCCCACTCGTCGTCGCGGTGATCGGCCTGGTCGTGGTGGCGACGGTGTCACTGGCACTGGTGCTGCTGACGTCGCGCGTTCTGGGCTGGGGCATCGGGGGCTGACACCGGGCTGTCCGAGACCGACGTGATGGTCGCTGCCGCACTGTCCGAGACCATCACGTACATCTGGCTGCTGGTGAACTGACCGCGGACGGTCGTCGCGCGCGAGCGTGCCCGAAATGCGCGCCTGGGGCGGTGTGTCGGTGTGCAAACACTCAGTGTCATTCTCGAGTTGCCGCTGTTGCGGTGGTTGGGTTACTTCTCACCTGGTATTTGGCTCTTGCAAACACTGCCGCCTGCGGGCTGGCATTCGGCCGTTGTGCCGATACCAGGCGGGAAGGACCGACCGGCGTGACTTGATAGGAGCGTGGCACCGCCCCCACTGAGATGTGTCCTGCCGGCCGGCCCGACCTTCGCCTCATCCACCTCTGATGAAAGAAGGCACCGTTCATGGTCGTCGTTGGAACCGATGTCCACAAGCGCACCCACACCTTTGTTGCGGTCGACGAGGTCGGCCGCAAGCTCGGTGAGAAGGTCGTCAAAGCCACCACCATCGGACACCACAAGGCGTTGGCCTGGGCCCGCGAGCAGTTCGGGGAAGAATTGCTGTGGGGTATCGAGGACTGTCGCAACCTGTCAGCTCGCCTGGAGCGCGATCTGCTCACCGCCGGCCAGTCCGTGGTACGGGTGGCCCCCAAACTCATGTCGCAGGCCCGGGCCTCGGCACGGACCCGCGGTAAGTCCGATCCCATCGATGCGCTGGCCGTCGCTCAGGCTGTGCTGCGCAATCCTGATCTGCCCGTCGCCTCTCATGATCAGAGTTCGCGCGAACTGAAACTATTGATTGATCGTCGTGAAGACCTTGTGGCACAACGCACTTCGACGATCAACCGGCTACGTCAACGGATCCACGAACTCGACCCCGCGGCTGAACCCAAACCGGGCTCACTACACCGCACCAAGGCCTGCACCGCGCTCGCAAAATGGCTCGACACCCAGCACGGCCTGCTGGCCGAGTTGGCCCGCGATGAACTCGCCGACGTCATGCGCCTGACCGAGGCCATCAACACCCTGGCCGCACGCATCGGCGAACGCGTCCAAAAAATCGCCCCGACGCTACTGACGGTGCCCGGATGCGGTGAACTGACCGCCGCCAAGATCATCGCCGAAACCGCCGGCATCAGCCACTTCCGCAGCGAAGCCGCCTTCAGCCGCCACAACGGCACCGCACCGATCCCAGTCTGGTCGGGCAACACCGCCGGACGCGTCCGCTTGAACCGGTCCGGCAACCGCCAACTCAACGCGGCCTTACACCGCATCGCCATCACCCAGCTGCGCATCCCCGGCAGCGCCGGCCAGCAGTACTACCGCGGTCGCATCGCCGACGGCAAGGCCACCAAAGAAGCCCTACGATGCCTCAAACGCCACCTCAGCCGAACCGTATACCGCAGCCTCCACACCGACCTGCACCTCAACCGATCACACCAAAAACCCGAAACACCACTCGCTGCTTGACATAGGAGCAATGGACGCTCGCGGGGATTTGAGCAGCGATTTGGAGCGTTATGGCTGCTCGCCTACTATGTAGGGGTTGCCCAGGGCAGACCCCGGTCACACGCCGACTCTGCGTGCCCTTGGACAACAAGACCGCGCACGCCCAGGTCGGTATCTGGCGTGCATACAAACCCCAGGTCAGGAGATCGAGTGATTCAGCAGGAATCGCGACTCAAGGTCGCCGACAACACGGGCGCAAAGGAAATCCTTTGCATCCGCGTGCTCGGTGGCTCGTCGCGGCGCTACGCCGGCATCGGCGACATCATCGTGGCGACCGTCAAGGACGCCATCCCCGGCGGCAACGTCAAGCGTGGTGACGTGGTCAAGGCCGTCGTCGTGCGCACCGTCAAGGAGCGCCGCCGGCCGGACGGCAGCTACATCAAGTTCGACGAGAACGCCGCCGTCATCATCAAGAACGACAATGACCCCCGCGGTACCCGCATCTTCGGGCCGGTCGGTCGCGAACTGCGCGAGAAGAAGTTCATGAAGATCGTCTCGCTGGCCCCGGAGGTTTTGTGATGAAGGTGCACAAGGGCGACACCGTGCTGGTCATCGCCGGCAAGGACAAGGGTGCCAAGGGCAAGGTCATCGAGGCCTACCCGACCCGCAACAAGGTGCTCGTTGAGGGCGTCAACCGGATCAAGAAGCACACCGCGCAGTCTCAGAACGAGCGTGGTGCATCGTCGGGTGGCATCGTCACCCAGGAGGCGCCGATCCACGTTTCGAACGTGATGGTGGTCGACTCCGACGGTAACGCGACCCGCATCGGCTACCGCGTCGATGAGGAGAGCGGCAAGAAGGTCCGTATCTCCAAGCGCAATGGCAAGGACATCTGAGATGACCACTGTGGAAAACACTCAGCCCCGGCTGAAGACGCGTTACCGCGAAGAGATCCGCGACGCGCTCAACAACGAATTCAATTACGCCAACGTCATGCAGATCCCCGGCGTGGTCAAGGTTGTCGTCAACATGGGTGTCGGTGACGCCGCCCGCGACGCCAAGCTGATCAACGGCGCGGTCAACGACCTGACGCTGATCACCGGTCAGAAGCCGGAAATCCGCAAGGCCCGCAAGTCCATCGCGCAGTTCAAGCTGCGTGAGGGCATGCCGATCGGCTGCCGCGTCACCCTGCGTGGCGACCGCATGTGGGAGTTCCTGGACCGTCTGATCTCCATCGCACTGCCCCGTATCCGCGACTTCCGCGGTCTGTCGGCCAAGCAGTTCGACGGCAGCGGCAACTACACCTTCGGCCTCAACGAGCAGTCGATGTTCCACGAGATCGACGTCGACTCGATCGACCGCCCCCGTGGCATGGACATCACGGTCGTCACCTCGGCCACCACTGACGACGAAGGCCGTGCGTTGCTGCGGGCCCTGGGCTTCCCGTTCAAGGAGAACTGACAATGGCAAAGAAGGCTCTGGTCAACAAGGCCAACAAGAAGCCGAAGTTCGCGGTGCGTGGCTACACCCGCTGCAACAAGTGCGGTCGCCCGCACTCGGTGTTCCGCAAGTTCGGCCTGTGCCGAATCTGCCTGCGGGAGATGGCCCACGCCGGCGAGCTGCCCGGCGTGCAGAAGTCCAGCTGGTGACTCTGCCCGTCTCATGACGCTGTAGAAAGCCGCCCCGGTCCTCGTGACCGGGGCGGCTTTTTCGTTCGCGCAGCGGTGCGCATCGGTAGCGGCTCGTCGAGCGTGCACACAGATCGTCCAGAACGGCGGATCCACGCGCTCTTTGCACATTCGTGGCGATGTGTGGCGAGGCGACTTCGCGAGCGTGCACAGAGATCGTCAAAAGTGCCGTTCGGGCGATCTGTCTGCACATTCGTGGACGCCAAACCCTTGAGTAGCACGGATTTGGCCCTGAGCTGCGCATTGTCTACACTGGGCAGGTTGCCATGGGCGTTTTCGTCCGATGGCCGATCGGTATGTGCCTTCTGAAACTGGATTGCACTACTGATGCACGACCCCTGACCGACCTCGGTCAGATAAGGGAAAACACTTCGTAGCAGGCCCACGATGTGACGTGCCGAGCCACCGCAAGGTGGGACCGACACGGGCGTGATGCATGGGAACCGCAGCGAGAAAGGTTGATCAACGCTGTCATGACAATGACGGATCCGATCGCAGACTTCTTGACACGTCTGCGCAACGCCAACTCGGCGTACCACGACGAGGTGACCCTGCCCCACTCGAAGATCAAGGCGAACATCGCCGAGATCCTCAAGAAGGAGGGTTACATCACCGACTACCGCACCGAGGACGCCCGCGTGGGCAAGAGCCTCGTTGTTTCCCTCAAGTACGGCCCGAGCCGCGAGCGCAGCATCGCCGGCCTCCGCCGGGTGTCCAAGCCCGGTCTGCGGGTGTACGCGAAATCCACCAACCTGCCGCGGGTTCTGGGTGGCCTGGGCGTGGCGATCATCTCCACGTCCTCCGGCCTGCTCACCGACCGCCAGGCAGCTCGACAGGGCGTGGGCGGCGAAGTCCTCGCTTACGTCTGGTAGGGGGCAGAGAACATGTCGCGTATTGGAAAGCAGCCGGTTGTCATTCCGGCCGGCGTCGATGTGACCATCGACGGCCAGAACATCGCCGTGAAGGGCCCCAAGGGCACCCTGGCACTCGATGTTGCCGAGCCCATCGAGGTGTCGCGCAACGACGAAGGTGCCGTCGTGGTCACCCGTCCGAACGACGAGCGTCGTAACCGCTCGCTGCACGGACTGTCCCGCACCCTGATCGCCAACCTGGTGACCGGTGTGACGCAGGGCTACACCACCAAGATGGAAATCTTCGGCGTCGGTTACCGCGTGCAGGCCAAGGGCTCGAACCTGGAGTTCGCGCTCGGCTACAGCCACCCGGTGCTGATCGAGGCCCCCGAGGGCATCACGTTCGCAGTCGAGACCCCGACGAAGTTCTCGGTGTCCGGCATCGACAAGCAGAAAGTCGGCCAGATCTCGGCAGTCATCCGCCGCCTGCGTCGCCCCGACCCGTACAAGGGCAAGGGCATTCGCTACGAGGGTGAGCAGATCCGCCGCAAGGTCGGAAAGACAGGTAAGTAGCAATGGCCAACACTGAGACTGACAAGCGTAAGCCGTTGGGCCAGAACATCTCTGAGACCCGTCGGGTGGCGCGTCTGCGTCGTCACGCCCGTCTGCGCAAGAAGGTCGCCGGCACCGCCGAGCGTCCGCGTCTGATGGTCAACCGCTCCTCGCGGCACATCCACGTCCAGGTGATCGACGACCTGACCGGCACCACGCTGGCCGCCGCGTCGTCCATCGAGGCCGACGTGCGTGCCGTCGACGGTGACAAGAAGGCCGTCAGCACCCGCGTGGGTCAGCTGATCGCCGAGCGTGCCAAGGCTGCCGGCATCTCCGAGGTCGTCTTCGACCGCGGTGGCTACAGCTACGGCGGCCGGATCGCCGCGCTCGCCGACGCCGCTCGTGAAAGCGGGTTGACGTTCTAATGACTTACTTGAAGATGACCGGAAGGACTGCATGATGGCCGACCAGGCTGGCGCCGGTTCGGCGCAGGACAACCGTGGTGGCCGCGGCGACCGTGACGGCCGGGGCCGTCGCGACGACCGTGGTGGCCGTGGCCGTGGCGATGACCGCGGTGAGAAGAGCAACTACATCGAGCGCGTTGTCACCATCAACCGCGTTTCGAAGGTGGTCAAGGGTGGTCGGCGCTTCAGCTTCACCGCGCTGGTGATCGTCGGTGACGGCCACGGCATGGTGGGCGTCGGCTACGGCAAGGCCAAGGAAGTTCCGGCCGCCATCGCCAAGGGTGTCGAGGAGGCTCGCAAGGGCTTCTTCCGCGTCCCGCTGATCGGTGGCACCATCGTGCACCCGGTTCAGGGCGAGGCCGCTGCCGGTGTCGTGATGCTGCGTCCGGCCAGCCCGGGTACCGGTGTGATCGCCGGTGGTGCGGCTCGCGCGGTGCTGGAATGCGCCGGCGTGCACGACATCCTGGCCAAGTCGCTGGGCAGCGACAACGCGATCAACGTGGTGCACGCCACCGTTGCCGCGCTGAAGCAGCTGCAGCGTCCGGAGGAAGTGGCGGCCCGTCGTGGCCTGCCCATCGAAGATGTTGCGCCGGCCGGCATGCTGCGGGCCCGGCGTGAGGCAGAAGCGCTCGCCGCCTCGGCAGCGCGTGAAGGATCGGCATAATCATGGCTGAACTGAAGATCACCCAGGTGCGCGGCACCGTGGGTGCCCGGTGGAAGCAGCGCGAGAGCCTGCGGACGCTGGGATTGCGCAAGATCCGCCAGTCCGTCGTTCGCGAGGACAACGCGCAGACCCGTGGTCTGCTCGCGGTGGTCAACCACCTCGTCACGGTTGAGGAGGCGTAAATGAGCGTCATCAAGCTGCACGACCTCAAGCCGGCCGCGGGGTCCAAGAAGGCCAAGACCCGCGTCGGTCGTGGTGAGGGCTCCAAGGGTAAGACCGCTGGTCGTGGTACCAAGGGCACCAAGGCCCGCAAGAACGTCCCCGTGACGTTCGAGGGTGGCCAGATGCCGATCCACATGCGTCTGCCGAAGCTCAAGGGCTTCCGCAACCGCTTCCGCACGGAGTACGCGGTGGTGAACGTCGGCGACCTCGCCAAGGCGTTCCCGCAGGGCGGCACCGTCGGTGTGGACGAGCTGGTGGCCGCGGGCCTGGTTCGCAAGAACACCCTGGTCAAGGTGCTCGGCGACGGCAAGCTGGCCGTCAAGGTCGACGTCACCGCCAACAAGTTCAGCGGTAGCGCCCGTGAGGCGATCACCGCTGCCGGTGGTAGCGCGACCGAGCTGTAACTGTTTCGCAAAAAGGGAGTCTCGGCCTTCGGCCGGGGCTCCCTTTTGTGTCCGCCGAGAATGAGCTTGTGTGCCAAGTTCGTCGGGGAATTGGCACACAAGCTCAGTTTCGGTGGCCTGGTCCTGCAGCTAGCTCTGCAACCGGGCGCCGAGGACGTCGTGGAAGAGTGCCTGCCGGATGGCCAGCTCGCGGGGATCGCTGACCAGATGGAAGCCCAGTCGGTTCATCACGTAGCCGAAGCCCACGCCGGTGTCGGGGTCGGCGAAGCCGAACGAGCCACCGAAGCCGGGCGTGCCGAACGCCTTTCCCGACGATCCGAACACCATCCGCGGGAACTCCTTGCAGAAGCCGAGGGAGTATGCGCCGTCCAGCCGCAGCACCATGTCCCGCGTGCCGCCCGACGGATTGCGCGGCGGGGCGATCAATGCATCGAAAATCTCTGGGGTGAAACCTATTTCGCTCCCGCCGGTCGCCGCGGCGCCGTAGAGGCCGGCCAGTGCGCGCGCCGTGCCGGTGCCGTTGGCGGACGGGATCTCGACGCGGCGCACCTTGTCGGTGTTGTAGTCGCCGGCGTAGGGGTCGATGTCGGCGGGGATGGCGGCGGTCCTGGCCAGCAACCCGCGCGGGTTGAGGCTGCCGATCAGGAACCCGGCCGGCATGACGTCGAGGTGCCGCAAGGACTCGTAACGCTGCCAATGGTGCAACGTGGCGAGCCGGTTCCGATCGACCGAGTCCGGCAGACCGATGTACAGGTCGAGGCCCGACGGCCCGGTGATCTCCTCGGCGAGATAGCGGCCGAGTGTACGGCCATCGGTGCGACGGATCAGCTCGGACTCGTACCAGCCGATGGTGATGGCGTGATACCCGTGCCGGGTGCCGGGCGTCCATGCGGGTTTCTGCGCCGCGAGGATGGCGGAGAGCCGCACCGGGTCGGCGATGTCGGACAGCAGGGGATTGGGCGTCAGCACGCACAGCCCGGCCTGGTGCGCCAGCAGCTGCCGGACAGTGACGTCGCCTTTGTCCTGCGCGGCGAACTCGGGCCAGTACGTGCTGACGCGCTCGTCGTAGTCGAAGAGTCCTTTCGACACCGCGTGCGCAACGGCAAGGGCGGCAACCCCTTTCGTCGACGAGAACATGTTGACCATGGTGTCGGCCTGCCACGGCGCCCTACTGATGCCGTCGCGGTAGCCGCCCCACATGTCGACGACCTTGCGGCCGTCGCGGTAGACGCACAGCGCGGCACCGACCTCACCGCCGGCCGCGAAATTGGCCCGGAACGCGTCGGCGACCTTGCCGTAGCCGTCGTCGGCATCGCCGCGGACCAGATCGGGGGAGACGGACACCTTGAGCACCATGGGTCGATCTTCTCCCGCGAGCAGACGTAAAACTGTCGAATTCAGCGCCGGAATGGACAGTTTTGCGTCGGCTCGGCAGTCGGCGGCGAGTCGGTACGCTCGGATCATGTTTGCTTTCCGGCCCAGCCTGCCCGGTCTTCCCGGCCCTGATGAGTTGCGTGCCCTTGTCCGCAAGGTCGACACCGCGCGTCACCACGGCGTACCCAACGGCTGCGTACTGGAACTCGACCTGCAGGCCGTGCCGCCGGAGACCGCCGGCTTCGACCCGATCGCCTTCGTCACGGGCAACGCGCGGCCGCTCGTGCTGCGCGACGCCGTGGCCGCCATCCACCGCGCGGCCGACGACAAGCGCGTCGCCGGGCTGATCGCCCGCGTCCAATTACCTGCTGCCGCAGCGGGTCCGGTGCAGGAGCTGCGCGACGCCATCGCCGCGTTCAGCGCCGTCAAGCCGTCCATCGCCTGGGCCGAGACCTATCCGGGCACCATGTCGTACTACCTGGCCTCGGCGTTCCGGGAAGTGTGGATGCAGCCGTCGGGCACCGTCGGTCTGGTGGGTTTCGCGACCAATGCGCTGTTCCTGCGCGACGCCTTCGACAAGGCCGGTATCGAGGCGCAGTTCGTGGCGCGCGGCGAGTACAAGTCGGCGGCCAACATGTTCACGCAGGACCGCTACACCGAGCCACACCGCGAGGCCGACGGCCGGCTCATCGAGAGCCTGCACGCCCAGGTGCTGACCGCCATCGCCGAATCCCGCGGCGTCGACGCCGACGAACTCGACGCCCTGGTCGACCGGGCGCCGCTGCTGCGCGACGACGCGGTCGCGGCCAAGCTGGTGGATCGCATCGGTTTCCGCGACGAGGCGTATGCCCGGGTCGGCGAATTGGCCGGGGGCGCAGCGGAAGCCGACGGCAAGGACGCGCCGCCGCGGCTGTTCCTGTCCCGGTACGCCAAGGCCACCGCGGGGCACACGCTGCCCGAGGTGCCGCCGCTGCCGGGCATCAAGCACAAGCCGACCATCGCCGTCGTCACCATGGCCGGGCCCATCGTCAGTGGCCGCGGCGGCCCGAGCGCCTTCCCGCCGGGACCGTCGAGCGTCGGTGGCGACACCATCGCCGCCGCCCTGCGGGAAGCCGCTGCGGACGACGACGTCGCGGCCGTCGTGCTCCGCGTGGACAGCCCGGGAGGTGCGGTCACGGGTTCGGAGACCATCTGGCGCGAGGTGGCGCGGCTGCGCGAGGCGGGCAAGCCGGTCGTCGCGTCGATGGGCGCGGTCGCCGCATCGGGCGGCTACTACGTGTCGATGGCGGCCGACCACATCGTCGCCAACGCCGGCACCATCACCGGATCCATCGGCGTGGTGACGGGCAAGCTCGTCACCAGGGGCCTCAAGGAACGGCTCGGTGTCGGCTCGGATGCCGTGCGTACCAACGAGAATGCCGATGCCTGGTCGGCGAACCAGCCGTTCACCGAAGCGCAGCACGCGCACGTGGTGGCCGAGGCCGACCTCTTCTACACCGACTTCGTCGAGCGCGTCGCCGACGGCCGCAACCTGCCGGTCGAGGCCGTCGAGCAGGTGGCCCGCGGCCGCATCTGGACCGGTGCCGACGCACTGGAACGCGGCCTGGTCGACGAACTCGGTGGGCTGCGGACCGCCGTCCGCCGGGCCAAGGTGCTGGCCGGCCTTGATCCCGACGCGACCGCCAAGGTCGTCAACTACCCGGGCTCGTCGCTGCTCGATCACGTCCGGCCCAAGGCCTCCTCGCAACCGGCGGCCGCGTCATTGCCGGAAGCGGTGGCGGCCTTGCTCGGTCGGTCACTGGTCGGTGCCCTCGGCCAGGCCGAGCGGTCGATGACCGGGGTCAGCGCGCTCTGGCTGGGGGATTACCGCTTCTAGTGACTCAGCCGAGTGTGCCGCTGATGTAGATGATTTCGCGCATCGGGTCGTCGTCGCCGAGGACCGTCGCCGTCAGCCCGTGCCGGGCATGCAGATCCACCCGGCCGATGCCGGTCATCTGCCAGCCCTTGGCCGCCAGATAGTCTGCGGCGGAGTGCCTTTCGCCGTGGTAGACCAGCGACGGCATATCCATGTTCAAGCCGAGCTGCTGGAACCCCGCTGCGGCCTCACGAGCCTTGTCCGCATCGAAAGCCTTGAGGCCCGGCACGAATTCGGTGGCCACGGTACTGCCGGGGGCGCTGAGTTCGTGAATGTTGTCGAACAGCTTGTCCTGCGCCTCCGGCGGCAGGTAGATGAGCAGACCTTCGGCCAGCCACGCCGTCGGCCGGCTGGGGTCGAAGCCCGCCGCCCGCAACGCAGCGGGCCAGTCCTCACGCAGATCGATCGGGACGGTCCGGCGCTGCGCCGTCGGCTCGGCGCCGAGGCCGGCCAGGGTGCGAGTCTTGAACTCGATGACCTCCGGCTGGTCGATCTCGTAGACCACCGTGCCCTCGGGCCACGCCAGCCGGTAGGCGCGCGCGTCCAGCCCGGAAGCCAGGATCACCGCCTGCCGGATGCCGCTTTCCGTACCGGCAATGAAGTAGTCATCGAAAAACCGTGTGCGCACGGCCATTTCGTCGATGTTGGCACGTGCCCGCGCCGCCGCATCCGGGGCGACAGCGTCGAGGACCGCCAGGTCCAGCTCGCCGTCGACCATCTTGGTGAACGCCTCGATCCCGACGGCGCGCACCAACGGCGCCGCGAACGGATCGTCGATCAAACCGTGTTCGTGGGTACTGGCGATCGCGCGTCCCGTCGCGACCAGCGTGGCCGTCGCGCCCACGCTCGATGCCAGGTCCCAGCTGTCTCCGTGTGTCCGGGCCATCGCGCTCACGCCTTCCGGTTCAGGACCGCGCGGACGTACTTCAGCTGGGTCCACGCCCGGGACAGTTCGTCGTCCGGGTACTGGAAACCGTTGTCGGCGTGCGCCTCTTCGACCGACCGCGCCGTGACGTCCCAGCCGAGACTCGTCAGGTAGTCGGTGACGTGGTTGCGGTCGCCCTGGTAGATCAGGTCGGCCATCTCGATGTTCGAACCGAGGGCCTTCATGCGGTCGCGCATCTGCTGCATGCGCTCGTCGTCGAACGCGGAGCTCAGATCACCGACCTGCTCGGTGGCCACGAAACTGCCGGGCGCCGACAGCGCGGTGATGTTGTCGAACAGCCGGTCCTGGGCGTCCGGTGGCAGGTAGATCAACAGCCCTTCGGCGATCCACGCGGTGGGCGCCTCGGGGTCGAAACCGTTGTCCCGCAAGGCCTGCATCCAGTCGTCGCGCAGGTCGACGGCGACGGTGCGCCGGGTCGCGGTGGGGGCGGCGCCGAGGCCGGCGAGCGTCGTCGACTTGAACTCGATGACCTCGGGCTGGTCCACCTCGAAGACGACGGTGCCGTCGGGCCAGGGCAGCCGGTAGGCGCGCGCGTCCAGCCCGGCCGCCAGGATCACGGCCTGCCGTACGCCGGTGGCGGCCGCGTCGAGGAACAGCTGGTCGAACCAGCGGGTGCGCACCGTCATGCCCTCGGCCGCGCGCCGCGGAGTGAAGGCCGGGTTGACGTCGCTCAGGTCGATCTCGCCGTCGAGCGCCTTGGTGAAGAAGTCCAGCCCGACGGCCCGCACCAGCGGCTCGGCGTAGGGGTCGTCGATCAGCTGCTCGCGGTGGGCGATGGCACGCTGCCCCGCGACCATGGTCGCGGTGGCCCCGACGCTCGAGGCCAGGTCCCAGGAATCTCCGTCAGTTCGTGTCATGTGGGTCCAGCTCCTAGTTCTTGATGGCCGTCACGGACAGGGAATTACGCAGCGCCGCGGTGTCTTCGGTCTCGGCGAGGGGGCGGCCGTACTCGGCGAAAACTTCAAGGCGCGGGCGGGCGGTGGTATTCCAGCCACTGGCATCCAGGTGCTCGACCACCGAGGTGCGCTCGCCCTGGTACCAGAGGTCGGTCAGGTTGAGGTCCAGGCCCGCGCCGCGCCACCGCTCGCTCATGGCGGCACCGCGCTCACGCATGCCGGCGCCGTGGTCGGTGTGGAACTCCGTGGCCAGGCGGCTGCCCGGCGCCGACAGTGCGGTGATGTTGTCGAACAGCTTGTCCTGCGCCTCGGGCGGCAGATAGATCAGCAGCCCCTCGGCGATCCAGGCCGTCGGTGCCGACGGGTCGAATCCGGCGGCGCGCAGTGCGGCCGGCCAGTCCTCGCGCAGGTCGATCGCCACGGTGCGGCGTTCGCACGTCGGGGTGGCCCCGATCTGTGCCATGGTCCCGGTCTTGGCGGCGATCACCTCGGGCTGGTCGATCTCGTAGACGACGGTGCCGGCCGGCCAGTCCAACCGGTAGGCGCGCGAGTCCAGTCCGGCGGCGAGGATGACGGCCTGCCGGATGCCGGCGTCACCCGCGGTGGTGAAGAAGTCGTCGAAGAACTTCGTCCGCACCGCCATCAGGTTGGTCATCATGGCGGCGGCCGTCCCGACCTCGCCGCTGAGATCGACCTGCCCGTCGAGCAGCTTGATGAAGAACTCGACGCCGACGGCCCGCACCAGCGGATCGGCGTACGGATCGCGAATGAGCGGTTCGGCTTCCTTCGTCGCCAGGGCGCGGGCGGTCGCCACCATCGTGGCGGTCGCGCCCACGCTCGAGGCCAGGTCCCAGGTGTCGCTGTCGGTCCGGGTCATCGGTTCACTCCTGTCGTGGGCTCAGCGCAGTGCGGTGACGTAGTTGACCTCGCCCATCGAGGGCTGGCCGTTCGGGTCGGCCGCGACGGCCGGCAGGCCGTTGCGGACCAGCAGTTCGTTGGAGGTGACGGCGGTGGTCTGCCAGCCGTGGCCCTGCAGATAGGTGTCCACGTCGGCGCGGTCACCGAGATAGACCAGATCGCTGAAGTCGAGTTCGAAGCCCTGGTCGCGCCAGTGTTCCGACGCGGCCTTCATCCGCTCGCGCACGGCGTCCTCGTCGAGGTCCGGTGTGGCCGGCACACCTTCGGCGCCCATCCGGCTGCCCGGTGCGGACAGTTCGGAGATCTGGTCGAGCAGCCGGTCCTGTGCTTCGGGCGGCAGGTAGCCGAACAGGCCCTCCGCGATCCATGCGGTGGGCTTGGCGGGGTCCAGGCCAGCGGCGCGCAGTGCGGCAGGCCAGTCGTCGCGCAGGTCGATCGCCACCGTGCGCCGTTCGGTGGTCGGCGCCGCGCCGAGATCCGACAGGGTCTTGGACTTGAACTCGATGACGTCGGGCTGGTCGATCTCGAAGACGACGGTGCCCGCCGGCCAGACCAGGCGGTAGGCCCGCGAGTCGAGGCCCGCGGCCAGGATGACGGCCTGCCGGATACCGGCCTTGCCGGCGTCCCGGAAGAAGTCGTCGAAGAATCTGGTGCGCGCCGCCATCCCGTTGGTCAGCTGCGACATGGTCGGGCCGTAGCCGGCGCCGAACTGGGCGGGATCGGTGGCGCCGTCGACCAGCTTGGTGAAGAACTCGACCCCGACGGCGCGGACCAGGGGAGCGGCGAACGGGTCGTCGATGATCGGGTCTTCGGAATTGGTGGCGAGGGCGCGGGCGGCGGCGACCAGGGTCGCGGTCGCTCCTACGCTCGATGCCAGGTCCCACGTGTCGTTGTCAGTGCGTGCCATCGCGTCGTTCCTGTCGTCGATTACCCGTTGAGCGGGCTGGTAGTTAGCTCATGTAACAACCTGTCGGCGACTGTACGCGCCGTTCCTGAACGCGGCAGAAATGCCGGGTGGCGGCACGTTTCGCCGCGTCCCGGCTGGGTAGGAAGGGTTCGGCGCCGAGCGGATGCAGGTCGCGGGGACGGCAACTGTTATTCTCGGAGACTGATTTGACGGCGCGTCCAGGCAGGTCGGGTACCTGCTGTGTTCGCGCACGGAATTAACCAAACGCTGGACCTGACCAGCCCCATCAGCACGCCGCGGCCCGAGCTCGGCTGCGCAGGAGGAAGAGTGCTTTCGGCTTTTATCTCGTCCCTGCGGACGGCCGATCTGCGACGCAAGATCCTCTTCACGCTGGGTGTAGTCGTCCTGTATCGGGCCGGTGCCGCGTTGCCGTCCCCCGGGGTGAACTACCCGAACGTGCAGAAGTGCATCGAGCAGGTCAGTGGCGGTGACGCCGCACAGGTCTACTCGCTGATCAACCTGTTCTCCGGCGGTGCGCTGCTGCACCTGTCGGTGCTGGCGGTCGGCGTGATGCCCTACATCACCGCCAGCATCATCGTGCAGCTGCTGGTCGTGGTCATCCCGCGCTTCGAACAGCTGCAGAAGGAAGGCCAGTCCGGTCAGGCCAAGATGACGCAGTACACGCGTTATCTCGCGATCGCGCTGGCAGTTCTGCAGGGCACCTCGATCGTCGCGATGGCCGCGAGCGGCAACCTGCTGCAGGGCTGCACGCTGAACATCATCCAGGACCAGAGCATCTTCACCCTGGTCGTGATCGTGCTGGTCATGACCGCGGGCGCCGCCCTGGTCATGTGGATGGGCGAGCTCGTCACCGAGCGTGGCATCGGTAACGGCATGTCGCTGATGATCTTCGCCGGCATCGCCGCCCGCATCCCGTCCGAAGGCCAGTCCATCCTGGAGAGCCGCGGCGGCGTCGTGTTCGCCTCCGTCGTGGCCGCGACGCTGATCATCATCGTCGGTGTCGTCTTCGTCGAGCAGGGCCAGCGCCGTATCCCGGTGCAATACGCCAAGCGTATGGTGGGCCGCCGGATGTACGGCGGTACCTCGACCTACCTGCCCCTGAAGGTCAACCAGGCCGGCGTCATCCCCGTCATCTTCGCGTCGTCGCTGATCTACATCCCGCACCTGATCACCCAGCTGGTCACCGCCGGTGATCCGAACGCATCCAACGGCTGGTGGTCCAAGGCGATCGCCAAGTACCTGACCAACCCGGCCGATCCGGTCTACATCGCGATCTACTTCGGGCTGATCATCTTCTTCACCTACTTCTACGTGTCCATCACGTTCAACCCCGATGAGCGGGCGGACGAGATGAAGAAGTTCGGTGGCTTCATCCCCGGCATCCGGCCCGGCAAGCCGACGGCGGACTACCTGCGGTACGTCCTGAGCCGGATCACCCTGCCCGGCTCGATCTACCTGGGCATCATCGCCGTGCTGCCCAATCTGTTCCTCGAGATCGGCAACTCCGGTAGCGTGCAGAACTTGCCGTTCGGCGGTACGGCCGTGCTGATCATGATCGGTGTGGGTCTGGACACGGTGAAGCAAATCGAGAGCCAGCTGATGCAGCGCAACTACGAAGGGTTCCTCAAATGAGAATGGTTCTGCTGGGACCGCCGGGAGCAGGTAAGGGCACTCAGGCCGAGAAGCTGGCCGAGAAGTTCGGCATCCCGCAGATCTCCACGGGTGATCTGTTTCGTAGCAACATCAGCAAGGGCACCCCGCTCGGTGTCGAGGCCAAGAAGTACCTCGACGCCGGCGACCTGGTCCCGGCCGAGCTGACCAACGCGCTGGTCGACGACCGTCTCGACGCCGACGACACTGCCGACGGGTTCATCCTCGACGGCTTCCCCCGCTCGGTCGAGCAGGCCGTCGCGCTCAAGGAGATGCTGGCCAAGCGCAACCTGAAGCTGGACGCCGTGCTGGAGTTCCGCGTGTCGGAGTCCGAGCTGCTGACCCGGTTGAAGAGCCGCGGCCGCGCCGACGACACCGAAGAGGTCATCCTCAACCGTATGAAGGTGTACCGGGACGAGACCGCCCCGCTGCTGGACTACTACCGGGACGAACTCGTCTCGGTCGACGCCGTCGGCAGCCTGGACGAGGTCTTCGCCCGCGCCCTGCAGGCGCTCGGCAGCTGAATCCGCCGATCCGGCTGAAGTAGTCATCGATGATTGGTCTTCCCCGACGCGGCCGCAAGGTCGTCCCGCAGCGGACACCCGGCGAACTGGACGCGATGGCGGCTGCCGGTTCGCTGGTGGCGGCAGCGCTGAAAGCGGTTCGTGACGCCGCCGCGCCCGGGATGTCCACTCTCGAGCTGGACCAGATCGCCGAGTCCGTCATCCGCGATGGTGGCGGCATCCCGTCGTTCCTGGGCTATCACGGCTTCCCGGCGACCATCTGCGCGTCGGTCAACGACCGCGTGGTGCACGGGATTCCGACTGCCGACGAGGTGCTCGTCAGCGGTGACCTGGTCTCGATCGACTGCGGCGCCATTCTGGACAACTGGCACGGCGACTCGGCCGTGACGTTCGGTGTCGGTCCGCTGATCGACGCCGACCAGAAGCTGTCCGACGCCACCCGCGAGTCCATGGAGGCCGGCATCGCCGCCATGGTCCCCGGTAACCGGCTGACCGACGTCTCGCACGCCATCGAGCGGGGGACCCACGCGGCGTCCGCCCGTTACGACCGCAAGTTCGGCATCGTCGCAGGCTACGGCGGGCACGGCATCGGTCAAGAGATGCACATGGACCCGTTCCTGCCCAACGAGGGATCTCCTGGCCGGGGCCCGTTCCTCGAGCCCGGTTCGGTGCTGGCCATCGAGCCGATGCTGACGTTGGGTACCTCGAAGACGGTCATTCTCGAAGACGAGTGGACAGTTGTCACCAAGGACGGCTCGCGTGCCGCACACTGGGAACACACCGTTGCTGTCACCGAGGACGGACCCCGAATCTTGACGCTGCTACGCGACTGATCCGGTGAACCGGATCGCCCCTGATCTCGTGTCAATGACGGAGGTTGGTGCATGAGCGATCCGGAGGCCGCCATGATGCGGGTGCTTTACGACGAGCACGCAGGCGCCCTTTGGCGCTATGCCCTGCGTCTGACACAGGACTCGGCGCGTGCCGAGGACGTGGTGCAGGAGACGTTGCTGCGGGCGTGGCGCCACCCCGACGTCGTGTCCGACGCCAACCAGTCCCCGCGGGCCTGGCTCTACACCGTCGCGCGCAATCTCATCATCGATGAGCAGCGCAGTGCTCGGCGCCGGCACGAAACCACGTCGTCGGAGGTCGTGGAGGCCGAGGACCGGACGGACCCGGCCGCCACCAACGAGGTGGATACCGCCCTGGATCGGATGTTGCTCGGGGGTGCCCTGAGCCAGCTCTCCGTCGACCATCGCGCCGTGATCGAGCGCGCGTACTACCGGCAGTTGAGCGTCGCCCAGATCGCGGCGGAGCTTCAGATCGCCGAGGGCACGGTGAAATCGAGGCTGCATTATGCGGTCCGGGCGCTGCGCCTGAATCTGCAGGAAATGGGGGTTACCCGGTGAGCATGCACATTGTCGAACCTCTCGGACCCTTTGACGGCGACCGGTACGCAACCTGGGACGCCGCGTACGTGCTGGGTTCGCTGTCCAGCGCCGAACGCCGTGAGTACGAAGCGCACCTACAGACCTGCTCCCGGTGCCGCGACGCGGTCGGTGAGCTCAGCGGTATGCCGGCCCTGTTGGGTCTACTGGATTTGGCCGACGTGCAGGAGATCGGCGCCGAGCAGCCCGAACCGCCGTTGCGGCCCGAGGTGCTCGACTCGATACTGGCCAAGGTGCGCTGGCGCCGGCGCCGGACCCGCTGGGTGACGACGGCGGTGGCCGGCCTGGCCGCGGCGGTACTGGCCGTCGGTGCGGTGGCCGTCGTCCGGCCCGAGTTCTTCGGCGGGGGCCAGAGCCAGGAGCAGGTCGCGCAGCTGCCCATGGAGCACGTGGCACCCACACCGTTCAACGCCACCATCGCGCTGAGCAGCTTCGGCTGGGGCACGCGGATCGACATGGCCTGCAGCTACGGCGACTGGTCCAGCGGACCGGCCGCGCCACCGACCAATCTGGGTATGGTGGTGGTGGGCCGCGATGGCAGCCGTAACCAGATCGCCACGTGGTTCGGCATGTCCGGTGCCACCGCGTTGCCGAGTGGTAACACGCCGATGCAGGTTTCGGAAATTGCTGCGGTACAACTGGTTTCCGCCGACAGCGGCAAGGTTTTGCTGGAGCGCAATCTCTAAAAATTTCCACCGGCGTTGAACCATTCGCCCATCCGCCTCGTGTCTGTGGTTAGACGAGCGGAAGCAGGTGGCAGATGGTCAGCAGGCATCGGGTGGTGGACCACATCATCACGCAACTTGCGGCGTCGGGCGTCGAGTATTTCTTCGGTGTCGACGGGGCCAATATCGAGGACCTGTTCGACGCGGCGTTCCTCGCGGACAACGTCACCGCGATCCTGGCCAAGCATGAGTTCTCCGCGGCCACCATGGCCGACGGCTACAGCCGTGCGGTGTCCCGGATCGGGGTGGTGGCCGCGACGTCGGGCGGCGGATCGCTGAATCTTGTTGCGGGACTGGGTGAATCACTGGCCAGCCGAGTGCCGGTGCTGGCTCTGGTGGGGCAGGCGCCGACCGGCATGGACGGCCGCGGCAGCTTCCAGGACACCAGTGGCCGGTCCGGATCGCTGGACGCGGTGGCGTTGTTCTCGGCGGTGTCGGTGTACTGCCGTCGCGTGACGGAGCCGGAGGACATCGTGCCGGCGCTGGCGGAGGCGCTGACCGCGGCGGCCGGTGGTGGCCCGGCGGTACTGCTGCTGCCGAAGGACGTCCAGGAGGCGATGATCGATGTGGTCAATCCGGTTGCTGCTGTGCAGGATTCGTTGCTGGCAGACCCGGGTCCCATCGCCGAGGTGCTGCGCCGGGCGCTGGGGCCGGTCACGATCATCGCCGGCGAGCAGGTGGCCCGCGACGACGCCCGCCGTGAGCTCGAGGAATTGCGCTCGGTGCTGCGGGCCTGGGTCGCCACGGTGCCTGACGGCAAGGACGTCAGCGGCTCACCCGGGCTGGGGCAGTCGTCATGGCTGGGCGTCACCGGCGTGATGGGCCATCCGCGGGTCGTCGACGCGATCTCCCGCAGCGCGGTGTGTCTGGTGATCGGGACGCGCCTGGCGGTGACGGCGCGCGCCGGCCTCGACAGCGCGCTGGCCGGGGTGCAGACGGTCTCGCTCGGCGCGGAACGTCCGTATGTGCCGAGCACACACGTGAATTCGACCAACCTGCGGGCATCGCTGACGGCGCTGACCCGATCGTTGACCGGAGCCGGCCGGCCCCACGGGCTACGGGTCCTCGACCCGCTGCCGCACACCGAACTTCAGCCGCCGCCGCACGACGGCCCCGGCATCCGGTACCGCGACACCGTCGCCCTGCTCGACGAACTGCTGCCCGACGGCGCCGACATCGTCGTCGACGCCGGCAACACCGGTGCCTCGACGGTGCACGGGCTGCCGGTGCGCCGGTCCGGCCGCTTCGTGGTGGCGC